>NZ_QNRC01000003.1 GCF_003709565.1 Paracoccus sigandri
GGCCAGCGCGGCGGCATGGGCGCGGGCCAGGCAGGCGGCCGCCAGCGCCATGCCCCGGTGCCGGGGCCGCGGCGGCTGCGCATCGGGACCCGCATCGGTCAGCGCCACCACGCCCACCGCGCCCCCCTGCAGCGCCGCCCGCCAGCCGGCCAGCGCCAGCATCTCGGCCACCGCGACCGAGCGCAGCCGGGACGCGGTGCCCCACAGCATCGGGCGGCGGAAATCGGCGATCAGCAGCAGGCTGCGCTCGCGGTCCTCGTGGAAGCTGCGCACCTGCGGGCTGCCGGAGCGGGCGGTCGCGGCGGCGTCGATATGGCGGGGATCGTCGCCATCGGCGAAGGGCCGGATCTCGCGGATCTCATGGCCCTGCCCGCGCCGCCGCGTGGCGGTCGTGCCGGGCCGTTCGGCCAGCGCCACGGCCTCGCGCCCGTCGCGGGCGGCCAGCGGCTCCAGCGCCATCAGCGATGCGGTGCTGACGCCGGCGGGATCGGCGGCCCCCTGCCCGGCCCCCTCCGGTAAGGCCCTCACCATGGCCGGACATGGGTCAGCAGCCGCGCGATCAGGTCCCGCGGCGACAGCCCTTCCGAGCTTGCCCGCCAGCTTGGGATCAGCCGGTGCGACAGCGCATCGGCGGCCAGCGCCTCGACATCCTCGGGCAGGCCGTGGTCGCGGCCCAGCAGCGCCGCCCGCGCCCGGACCGAGGCCGCAAGCGCCAGCGAACCGCGCGGCGAGACGGCATGTTCCACCAGCCCGGCCAGCGGCCCGCCCTCGGTTTCCCGCGTGGCCACCACCAGCCGCACGATGAAATCCTTCAGCGCCGGGGCCAGATGCACCGCCGCCACCGCATCGCGCGCCGCATGGATCGCCCCGGCCTCCAGCCGCCGCGCGGGCGGGCGCGGATCGGCGCGGCCCTCGTCCTCGACCAGATCCAGGATCGCGCGCTCGGCCTCGGCCCCCGGCAGGGTCAGGTTCAGGTGCAGAAGGAAACGGTCCAGCTGCGCCTCGGGCAGCGGAAAGGTCCCCTCGTGCTCGATCGAGTTCTGCGTCGCCACCACCATGAACGGATCGGGCAGCGCGCGGGTCACGCCGCCCGCCGTCACCTGCGATTCCGCCATCGCCTCCAGCAGCGCGGATTGCACCTTGGGGGGCGCGCGGTTGATCTCGTCCACCAGCACCAGCTCGTGGAACAGCGGGCCGGGCAGAAAGTCGAACCGCCCGCTGTCGGGCCGGAAGACCTGCGTGCCGGTGATGTCCGAGGGCATCAGGTCGGGCGTGCACTGGATGCGGGCGAAGCTGCCCGCCAGCCCGGCCGCCAGCCGCTTGACGGCGCGCGTCTTGGCCAGTCCCGGCGGGCCCTCGATCAGCACATGCCCGCCGGTCAGCAGCGCGACCATCAGCCGCTCGACCAGCAATTCGTGCCCGATCAGGCCCTGCCCGACCTGCGCCGCAAGCCCGATGACCGGGGCAAGCGGCCCCGACAGATCCTTCGCTGAATCCTTCGCCACGCTGCTCCTCCCCGAAGAACGTGTTCCGGCGGCAGACTGACAGGCTTTGTGGCGGCGGGCCAGCGATTGCGCGCCGGTTCACACTTTGGGATGAGGCGGAGGGCGGCGGCCGGAACCCGCCGGCGCGGCATGAAGAAGCCGCCGTTCCGGGAAACGGCGGCTTGCAGGGCCTGGGGGATGGATCAGCCTTCGGCCGCGGGGTTGTGGCGGTTCCAGCGGATCGAGGACCACAGCGAGACGCCGATCAGCGCCGCGCCGCCCAGGCCGGTGATGACCTCGGGGATATGGACCAGCGACTGGCAGAACATGATCACCGACAGCGCGATGATGGCATAGAAGGCGCCATGTTCCAGATAGCGATACTGCGCCAGCGTGCCCTTCTCGACCAGCATGATGGTCATCGAGCGCACATACATCGCGCCGATCCCCAGCCCGATGGCGATGATGAACAGGTTCTGCGTCAGCGCGAAGGCGCCGATCACCCCGTCGAAGCTGAAGGACGCGTCCAGCACCTCCAGATACAGGAAGGCGCCCAGGCCGCCCTTCGCCCCCGCGTGCAGCATCTCTTGCGAGCTGTCCAGAAGCCCGCCCACGACCTCGACCAGCAGGAAGGTCAGCAGGCCCCAGATGGCCGCGCCGAAGAAGACCTCTGAATCATAGGTGTCCAGGAAGCTGGAGAAGATTAGCACCGTGACCAGCACGATGGCCACCTCGATGCCGCGGATGGTCGCATAGCGCTGCATCCGGCGTTCCAGCCAGCGGACCCAGTGGACGTCCTTTTCATGGTCGAAGAAGAAGCTGAGCCCGACCATCATCAGGAAGGTGCCGCCGAAGGCCGCGATGGGCAGATGGGCGTCGTGCATGATCCGCGAATATTCCTCGGGCCGCGCGGCGGCCAGCACGATGGCCTGCCAGGGGCCGATATTGGCGGCGATCACCACGATCAGCAGCGGGAAGACGATCCGCATCCCGAAGACCGCGATCAGGATGCCCCAGGTCAGGAAGCGGCGCTGCCAGACCGGCGTCATCTCCTTCAGCTTGTTGGCGTTGACGATGGCATTGTCGAAGGACAGCGAGATCTCCAGCACCGCCAGCACGGCGCAGATGAAGAAGATCGACAGCGTGCCGCCGATGGTACCGGTCATCTGCCAGCCCAGCACCACCCCCAGTGCCAGGCCGATCGCGGTGACGATGAAGGCCCAGGTGAAATATTTCAGGGTCGGACGAACAGGCTGGCCATTCAGGCCACCCCCCATGAGAGGTTCGTTTCCGTGGCTCATTCGAAAAAATCCAGGCGGCTGGTCAAAGATCGATGCCGACATCACGGACGTGCCGCCACGTCCGCCAGAGGGGCCCGGCCATCAGATTGCGTTCACGAAAGCGCGAACGCGCTGAAAATGCCGAAGCGCGCGTGATTCGGCAAGCGTCCTCATGACGATTGCGTGACCCTTCGGCGGGGATCAGCCGCGCGGCAGGGCCGGAAGCGCGACCTGGGCCAGCAGCCCGCGCCCCGCCGCGCCGTCGGACAGCGTCAGCCGGCCGCCGAACAGGGTGGCGATCTCCTCGACCACCGGCAGGCCCAGCCCCATGCCCGGCCCGGCGGCCTCTCCACGGGCGAAGCGGCTGACGGCGGCGGGGCGGGCCTCGGGCGGGATGCCGGGGCCGTCATCCTCGACCTCCAGCAGCGCCCGGTCGCCGTCGCGGCGCACCCGCACGGTGACGACGCCGCCCCGCCCGCCATGCAGCAGCGCGTTCGAGATCAGGTTGCTCAGCGCCTCGCCCAGCAGCACCGGGGCGGCGCGGACCGGCAGCGGCCCGTCCCCCTCGAAGCCCAGGTCGATGCCGGCTTCGGCGGCGGCGGGGATGTGGTCGGCGGTCAGCTCGCGCGCCAGCGCGCTCAGGTCCAGGACGCTGGCCGCCTGCCCTGCCCCGCCCGCCGCCTCGACCCTGGCCAGCAGCAGCAGCTGGGCCAGCACGCGCTCGGCATGGGCGACGGCGGCATCGCCCTTCTGCGCGGCCTGCTGCGCCTCGGCCAGGGTCGGCGCCCGCGCCGCCAGCGCCAGCTGGGTGCGCACCACAGCCAAGGGCGTGCGCAGCTGATGGCCGGCATTGCCGGTGAAGTTGCGCAGCCCGTCCAGCGCCGATTTCAGCCGCCGCATGAAGGAATTGATCGTCTCGACCAAGCCGCGCACCTCTTGCGGGACATGGGTTTTCACCGGGCTCATGTCGTCGGGGCTGCGTTCGGCGATGGCCTCGCCCAGCCGGTCCAGCGGGCGCAGCGAGACGGTGACCGCGATCCAGACGATGGCGGCGGCGCCCAGGATCATGACCAGCAGCCGCAGCGCCGAGCGCATCAGGATCGCCCGCGTCAGTTCCTGCCGGGCGATGGTGGTTTCGGCCACGGTGACGATGACCGGCACCTCGTCGATGCCGGTCGAGGCCGCGCGCGCAAGGCTGGCCACCCGCACCGGCACGCCGCGGAAGGTGGCATCCGCGAAGGCCGCGTCCTGGCCCTGGACCGCGGGCGCCACCGGCAGGTCGCCGTAACCCGTGACCAGGTGGCCCGGCGGGCCGTCGACGCGATAGAATACCCGATCCTGCGCCGCCGAGCTGAGCATCTCCAGCGCGCCATAGGGGATGTCGATCGCGATCAGCGCATCCTCGTCCAGCGAGGCGCGTTCGGCGATGATCATCGCCGATCCCGCCAGCATCCGGTCGGCCAGCGCATTCGCCATGCGCACCGCCTCGCGCCAGGTGTCGATCAGCGCGCCGGTGCCCAGGACGGCGGTCGCGACCAGCAGCCAGGCCAGCAGCCTGCGCCGAAGCGAGAAGGACTGGCCCCGCGGCGGGCGGAGTTTCATGCCTGTATCCGGTCGAGGAAATAGCCGATGCCCCGCGCCGTCCTGACGGTCAGCCCCAGACCCGCCAGCCGCTTGCGCAGCCGGCTGACATATTGCTCGACCGCGTTGGGCGACAGGTCGGCATCCAGCGTCGTCAACGAGGCCATGATCGATTCGCGCGCCACCACCTTGCCGGCGCGCAGGATCAGCAGCTCCAGCAGGTCGCGCTCGCGGGTGGGCAGCTCCAGCGGCTGGCCCGAGGCCGAGAAGCTGCGCGCAATCAGGTCGAATTCCAGCGCCCCGAAACTGGCGGTGGAGCTGCGCAGCCCCGCCTGCCGGCGCAGAAGCGAGCGGATGCGGGCCTCGAATTCGCCGATGTCGAAGGGCTTTATCAGGTAGTCGTCGGCGCCCAGGTCCAGCCCGCGCACGCGCTCCTCGGGGCTGCCGCGCGCGGTCAGGATCATCACCGGCGCGGGATTGCGCCGCGCCCGCATCGCCCGCAGCACGTCCAGCCCGTCCATCTGCGGCAGGTTCAGGTCCAGGATCACCAGGTCGAAGCCGACCGCCGCCGCCAGGGCCTCGGCCGAGGCGCCGTCATGGACCACGTCCACGGCATAGCCCGACTGGCGCAGCAGCGCCGTCAGCCCCTCTGCCAGAGACAGGTTGTCCTCGACCAGCAGGATGCGCATCGATCCCTCCCCCGAAGCGGAACCTAGCGCCGCGCGAAAGGCTTGTGAACGGGCTTCGGCTGTTTCAAGATCCCGGCCCATGCGCCTGACCGCTTCACGCCTGCACCTTCCGGCCATCGCCCTCGCCCTGCTGTCGCTGGTCGGGGCGGCGCGGGCAGAGCTTGCGGAATTCCCCGCCCCCTCGGGCCGGGCCGAGGGCGAGCTGCGCATCTATTCCTCGCTGGACATCCCGCTGGCCCGGCCGCTGATCGAGGCCCATCAGGCCCGGAACCCGGACCTGGCGGTGCGATACGAGACCCTGCTGACCCAGGAGCTGCACGACCGCATCGTCGCGGAAAGCGAAGCCGGCGGGGGCACGGCGGATTTCGCCTTTTCCTCGGCCATGGACCTGCAGGTGAAGCTGGCCAATGACGGCTTCGCCCGGCCGGTGCTGACCCCCGACAGCGAGGACTGGCCCGGCTGGGCGAACTGGCGCGACACCGCCTATGCGCTGACCTTCGAGCCCGCGGTCTTCGCCTATCACAGGCCCAGCTTCGCCGGGCAACCGCCGCCCTCGACCCGCGCCGACCTGATGCGCTGGATGGCGGAACATCCCGACCGGGCGCGGGGCCGGATCGGCACCTATGACGTCGCGCGCTCGGGCGTGGGCTATCTGTTCCTGGCCCGCGACCAGGAGCTTTATCCCGGCATCTGGTCGGTCGTGGCCGCCATGGGCCGGGCGAGGGTGCAGCAATACCCGACCTCGGCCGAGATCCTGGAGCGGATTGCCGAGGGCGAGCTGGTGCTGGGCTACAACCTGCTGGGATCCTATGCCGCCGAATATGCGCGCCGCCATCCCGACCGGGTCGGGCTGATCCTGCCGCGCGACTTCACCGTCGTCGTCTCGCGCGTGGGGCTGGTGCCCGAGGCGGCGCGGTCCCCCGGCGCGGGGGCGGATTTCCTGGCCTTCCTGATGTCGCCCGAGGGCCAGACGCTGCTGTCGCGCACGCTGCGGCTGTCGGCCGTCAGCCTGGAGGTGGCGGGGCGCGACAGCCCGGCCGGCGGGATGCAGGACCTGGCCGGGCTGCGGCTGAAGCCCGTGCCGGTCAGCCCCGGCCTGCTGGCCTATCTGGACCGCGCGACGCGGGACCGCCTGCTGGCGCGCTGGAACGAGGCCCTGGCGGGCCGCTGATCCCCTGCCGATCCCCGCTGATCCGCCGCGCAAAAAACCCGCCGCGATGTCAGGTGGATGACAGCTTTCTGTGCTGGAACGGATCGCGGAACGGGTGACGCCCTTCCGCAAGGCTGCCGCGCTTTGGGAGAGGCGCGGCATTCCAACCGACAGACGAACCCAAGTCCGGGCCGCCGAGGCGGGCCCGGCATCAGCGGAGGAACACCATGAGGAATTTTGTGCTGGCCGGCCTGTTCGCGGGCGCGATGGCGCTGCCGGCGGCGGCCGATTACACCATCATCGCCCCCGCCAATCCCGGCGGCGGCTGGGACCAGACCGCGCGCACCATGCAGACGGTGATGCAGGAGGAAGGCATCTCGCGCTCGGCGCAGGTCCAGAACGTGCCCGGCGCGGGCGGCACCATCGGGCTGGCGCAATTCGCCAGCCAGAACCGCGGCAATCCCGATGCGCTGATCGTCGGCGGCTATGTCATGGTCGGCGCGATCCTGACCAACAATTCGCCCGTCTCGCTGGCCGATGTCACGCCGATCGCCCGGCTGACCGGGGAATACGAGGCGATCGTCGTCCCCGCCGCCTCGCCCATCGAATCGATCGACGGGCTGATCGAGCAGCTGAAGGCCGATCCCGGCTCGGTCAGCTGGGCCGGCGGCTCGGCCGGGGGGACCGACCATATCGCGGTGGGGCTGATCGCCAAGGCCGCGGGCGTCGATCCGACCACCATCAACTATATCGCCTATTCCGGCGGCGGCGAGGCGCTGGCCGCGATCCTGGGCAACCAGGTGACGGCGGGGATCTCGTCGCTGGGTGAATTCGAGGCGCAGATCCAGGCGGGCACGCTGCGGCTGCTGGCGACCTCGGCCCCCGAACCCATCGAGGGCGTGGACGCGACGACCCTGAAGGAGGCCGGGCTGGACGTGGTGCTGGAGAACTGGCGCATGGTCGCCGCCGCGCCGGACCTGACGGACGAGCAGAAGGCGAAGATCTCGGCCGATATCGAGGCGATGGTGACTTCCGAGAACTGGCAGAAGCAGCTGGCCGACAAGGGCTGGGCCGACACCTATCTGGCCGGGGCCGAATTCGACGCCCAGCTGGAAAGCGACATTGCCGCGACCGAGGCGGTGCTCAGGGATATCGGTCTGGTCAAATGAGCCGGGAGTTGCAGGACATGAAGCGCGGCCGGGACACGGCTGCGCTTTTCATCGCCGCCGGGCTGGCCGTCGTCGGGGCCGTGGTGCTGTGGGACAGCGCCCGGCTGGCGGATCTGGGCGGCTATTCCGGGCTGGGACCGGCCAGCGTGCCCCGCGTCGTGGGCTTCGGCCTGCTGGGGCTGGCGCTGTGGACGGTGATCGCGGCCCTGCGCGGCGAGTTTCCCGAACGTCCCGCCCAGAACCCGGCGCCGGTGCTGTGGATCGTGGCCGGCCTTGCCGCGCAGCTGATGCTGCTGCACGCGGCGGGGTTCTCGATCGCGACCGGGATCCTGTTCGCCTTCACCGCGCGCGGCTTCGGCAAGCGCAACATGGCGCTGTCGCTGTCGGTGGGCATCGCGCTGTCCTTCGCGGTCTGGTGCGTCTTCTCGCAACTGCTGATGCTGCATCTGCCCGCCGGCCCGATCGAGCAGCTGATCTTCCGACGGGGCTAGCACATGGACGCATATACCTTCCTTCTGCAGGGGCTGGCCACCGCCTCGGAACCGGCGATGCTGCTTTACGCGCTGATCGGGGTGACGCTCGGGACGGCGGTGGGCGTGCTGCCCGGCATCGGCCCGGCGCTGACCGTGGCGCTGCTGCTGCCGGTGACCTACCGGCTGGACCCGGCCGGATCGCTGATCATGTTCGCGGGCATCTATTACGGCGGCATGTATGGCGGCTCGACCACCTCGATCCTGCTGAACACGCCGGGCGAAAGCGCCTCGATCATCACCGCGCTGGAGGGCAACAAGATGGCCCGCAAGGGGCGCGGCGGACCGGCGCTGGCCACCGCCGCCATCGGGTCCTTCATCGCCGGGCTGATCGCGACGCTGCTTCTGGCCTTCCTGGCGCCCTCGATCGTCAAGATCGCGCTGGTCTTCGGGCCGCGGGAATATTTCGCGCTGATGGTGCTGGCCTTCGTCACCGTCTCGGCCGCCTTCGGCGATTCCGCGCTGCGCGGGCTGACATCGCTGTTCCTGGGCCTGGCGCTGGCCTGCATCGGCATCGACCAGCTGACCGGCCAGGCGCGGCTGTCCTTCGGCGTGCCCGACCTGCTGGACGGGATCGAGGTCACGACCATGGCCGTCGCCATGTTCGCCGTGGGCGAGGCGCTCTTTATCGCCGGCCAGCGCGTGCGGCAGGATGACGAGGTCACCGCCGTCAAGGGCTCGGTCTGGATGAGCCTGCAGGACTGGCGGCGGTCCTGGAAGCCCTGGCTGCGCGGCACCGCCATCGGCTTTCCCATCGGCGCCATGCCCGCCGGCGGGGCCGAGATCGGCACCTTCCTGTCCTATGCGGCCGAAAAGAAGCTGACCAAGCACCCCGAGGAATTCGGCAACGGCGCCATCGAGGGCGTGGCGGGACCCGAGGCCGCCAACAATGCCAGCGCCGCCGGCACGCTGGTGCCGCTGTTGACGCTCGGCCTGCCGACCTCGGCCACGGCGGCGATCATGCTGGCGGGGTTCCAGCAGTTCGGGCTGCAGCCCGGCCCGCTGCTGTTCGCGACCAATCCGACGCTGGTCTGGGGGCTGATCGCCAGCCTGCTGATCGCCAATGCGATGCTGCTGGTGCTGAACCTGCCGCTGATCGGGCTGTGGGTGAAGCTGCTGACCATCCCGCGCCACTGGCTCTATGCGGGGATCCTGCTGTTCGCCACGCTCGGCACGATCGGCGCCAACCCCTCCAGCTTCGAGCTGGGGATGCTGCTGGCCTTCGGCGTGCTGGGTTATGTGATGCGGCTGTTCGGCTATCCCATCGCGCCCATCGTGGTCGGCCTGATCCTCGGGCCGATGGCCGAGCAGCAGCTGCGCCGGGCGCTGTCGATCAGCCAGGGCGACTGGACGACGCTGCTGCAATCGCCCATCGCGGCGGTCCTGCTGGGCCTGGCGGCGCTGGCCTTCATCGTGCCGCTGATCCTGCGCGCGCGCGGCAAGGGCGAGGTGCTGTCGCAGATGGCCGCCGACGAGGACTGAACCAGAGACCCCCGCCCCGGTTCGGGGCGGGGCCGCCATACCCTGCGGTCATGGCAGCCATGACCAATGCTGCGTTGCAGAAAACGCCCGATGCTCCCATCTGTATGGCATCCGCCACGATCCGTCAGAAGGGAGACGATCATGCTCCGCCTCATCCGCCAATTCGCCACGATCCTTGCCACGATGCGCGCCGCGATCGCCGTCGCCGCCTCGGCCGAAGGCCACCGGATGCCGGCCGCCTCGGACCTGCGCCGGCTGGGCATCAGCGAAGCCGACTACCGCGCCATCCATATCTGACGGCGCGGAATCCGACAGCGCGGGCCTCAGCCGCCCTCGCGGGCCTGCGGCACGGTCAGTCGTGTGGTCATCCTGAACACGTCGACCGGGCAGGCATCGATGCAGCCGCCGCAATTCTGGCAATCGCCCGACAGGATCAGCGGGCTGCCCGTTCCCTTCAGCCCCGGCACGATCACATGCGGCTCGGGGCAGATGGTGAAGCAGGCGCCGCAATCGGTGCAGGCGTCGCGGTTCACCGCCGCGACACGCACCAGCGAACCGCGCCCGATCAGCCCGTAGAACGCCCCCACCGGGCACAGATGGCCGCACCACGCCCTGCGCGAGACGAACAGGTCCAGCAGGAACACCGCCAGGATGATCGCCCAGCCGAAGCCGATGCCCGAGATGAAGGCGCGCTGCATCAGGCTGACCGGATTGACGAATTCCCACGCAACCGTGCCGGTCAGGGCCGAGGCCAGCAGGGTCGCGGCCAGGATGCCCAGCCGGCTGCGGCGGTCCAGCTTGCGGTCGCGGGTCAGGCCGGTCTTCTCGCGCAGCCAGAAGGCGGCGTCGGTGACGATGTTGACCGGGCAGACCCAGCCGCAATAGACCCGCCCGCCGACGATCAGATAGGCCAGCGCGATGATGATCGCCCCGGTCACGACGGGGATGGCCGGCGAGGCGCCGCCGAAAAGGCCCTGGATCAGGATATAGGGATCGGCCAGCGGCACCACTCCGCCGATCTGGCTGGCCGCGAAATTGCCCCGCGCGATCCAGATCCCCGCCATCGGCCCCAGCATGAACAGGCCCAGGACCGAGATCTGGCAGATCCGCCGCAGCAGCCACCATTTATGCGCGCGCAGCACGCCATGGGCCTGAACCCCCAGCCGGCGGCTGTCGGCGATCAGCCAGCGCGCGTTCATGCCTTGCGCCCCGCGCGGTTGCGACCGGATCCGCCAAGGCCCAGGTCGCGCGGCAGGACCCGGATCGAGGCATGGCCGGTCACGCAATGCTTCTCGCATGTGCCGCAGCCGGTGCAATGGCGCGAATGCACGGTCGGGATCATGATCCTGCGGCCGTTGTATTCGCCCGGCTCCAGCGTGATCGCGTCGCCGCGGATCGGGCAGACCCGCACGCAGATGCTGCAATTCATGCCCTTGTAGTTCAGGCAATCCTCGTGCCCGACCAGCACCGCAACGCCCATGTTCGCATCGCGGATGGCAATGTCGCCGTCCAGCGCCCCGGTCGGGCAGGCCCGCGCGCAGGGCACGTCGCGGCACATGTAGCAGGGCACCTCGCGCGGGGTGAAGAAGGGCGTGCCGACGGCGGGCTCCTGCCCCCATTCGGCCAGCGACAGCGTGCCATAGGGACAGGCCTGCACGCACAGCCCGCAGCGCACGCAGGCCGACAGGAAATCCGCCTCGGGCTGCGCGCCGGGCGGGCGCAGGGCGCGGGCGTCGGCCTGCCGGGCCATATGGACCAGCGCCGCCAGCGAGAACCCGCCCAGGCACACGGCGCCGGCCGCGCGCGCGGTCTCGGTGATCGCCGTGCGACGGTTCATCTTGCGCTTGCTGGATGCCATCTTCACCTCCCTTGCCGGGTTTGCAGCTCAGTCCCCCGCCGCGGCCCTTTCCCGGCGCCGTTCCTCCAGCAGGGGCTCGTAGCGCCGGTCCGTCAGCGTCTCCAGAAAGGCCACCAGCGCATCGATCCGGGCGTCATCGACCATCAGCCCCGATTGCAGTTCGGGCAGCGAGAGGTTCTGGGCCACTTCCGGCGGGCCCCAGTCCGCTCCGGTTTCCGGGTTGATCTGGTGGATCGGCCGGCGGCTGGGATATTTGTTGTAGAACAGCACCGCCGTGCGCAGATCCTCGAAGACGCCATTGCGCATGTAGGGGCCGGTCACGGCGACATTGCGCAGCGTCGGCACCTTGACGCGCCCGGCCTGCGCCGGATCGTCGATCCCCGGCCGTTCGGCCAGGCCCCGGTCCACATGGTCCGGCCCCAGACCGTTCAGCGCCCGCACGGCATGGTTCGCCGGCACGCCGATATTGTGATACTCGAAGCTGGTGAAGGTCTCGTGCTGGGTCAGGCCCTGCTTGCGCAGCTGGTGGCACAGGCGGCAGTTCCAGGTGATGAAGACCGTATGGCCGAATTCCTCCTGCGGGGTCAGCTCGGCCTCGCCGCGCAGGTAACGGTCGTATTTCGAATCGAAGGGCGCGAATTCGGGGGTCGACTGATAGGCGGCCAGCGCCTCGGCGGCATGGTCGAAGGCGCGGTCGATGTCCTCCAGCGCGCCGGGGCCGAAGACCGCCTCGAACTCTGCCACATAGCCGGGTTCGCCGCGCAGGCGCCCGATGACGGCGGCCTTGTCGGGCATTCCCATCTCGACCGGGTTCAGCATCGGCTGGCCCGCCTGGTCCTTCAGGTCGTCGGCGCGCCCGTCCCAGAACTGGCCGCCCTTGTAGCGGCCCTTGTCGTCGCGGTGGAAGGCGGGGCTGAGAAAGGCATAGCTCAGCGTCGGCGTGTTGCGGTCGCCATGGGATGTTCCGTCATCGCCAAGCGAGACCGCCCGCCCCGCCGCGGTTTCGCGCGGATCGGTGAAGGCATGGTCGGGATCGTGGCAGGTCGCGCAGGACTGGCTGCCATTGCGCGACAGCAGCGGTTCGTGGAACAGCTGGCGGCCCAGCTCCTCCAGCGCTTCCAGCCGGTCCGCCGGGGGCAGGCCGTGGCCCGAGGCGGCGACGCCGGCGATCACCGATCCGGCCAGCAGCACCGGCGACAGCAGCAGAAGGATGTTCAGCCCGCCCCGCATCGCCTCATGCCCCCAACCCCGCTTCGGCCGGCCCCGCCGCCCGCAGGCCCCGCGCCATGACGGCCAGCGCCTCGGCCCGCGAGGGATCGCGTCCGCGCGCCCGGATCTCGGCGCAGATCAGGCGATGGGCGATCAGGTCCGACAGGTTGGCAAGCTGCGCCAGCCGCCTCTGCCCGGCCAGATCGTCGAGGACCGGGGCCAGCACGCCGCCCTGGATCAGCCGGTCGTGATGGGGCCGCATCAGCGACAGCAGCTGGCCCAGCTCCAGGTCCAGCAGCGGCTGGGGCCAGGCCAGCGCGCCGGAATGGACCAGCATTTCCTGGGTGACGCGCAGCGTTTCCGCGCCCGAGCGGCGCAGCGCCGGATGCCCGCCATGCGCGGCATGAAGCACCGCATAGCCCGCCAGCAGGCGGCTGGCCGCGTCGAAGGCGTTGCGGGCGCGCTGGAACAGCTCGATGAAAGGGGCAAGGTCGCGGTCGGCCGGGGCCAGCGCCTGGAAATCCACCTTCATCGCGCTGGGGCGGAACGGGGTGCAGCGCCAGCGCGCGCCATGGGCCATGTCGGCGATGCGCCAGCCGCCGATCGCCATGCCCCGCCCGATCTCGGCCAGATAACGCATCAGGCGCAGCTGGAAATCCGCATGCGAGCGGTCCAGCGCCTCCTCGGCCGAGCTTGCGGGCAGCTGATAGATCACCTCGCCCAGCTTGCCCGCCTCGTTGCCATAGATGCTGATCCGCGCCTCGGGCAGGTCCGGGCCGGCGGGGATCTGCTGGGGCTCGGCATCGGCGACCATGTCCAGCTCCCATGATTGCGTGATCGGGTTGCGCAGGCAGAAGCCGACCACGAAATCCCGGCGCCGGCCATCGGCCCGCGACAGCCGCACGGCCTCGGGATTGCTTTCCGCCTTCAGCGAGGAACGGATGTCATAAGGGATCCACATGGCCGGGTTCCTTCCGCCTCTGCCCTATTCGACCACGACCTTGCCGCGCATGAAGGGATGCGGGGTGCAGTGATAGTCATAGGTGCCCGGCTCGTTGAACCGCGCCGACCAGCTTTCGTCCTTCTTCAGCATGGTGCCCTTCACCGCCTCGTCGGCGACCACGCCGGCCAGGAAATGGACGTTGTGGGGCATCACCTCCTGATTGGTCCAGGTGACGGCATCGCCGGCCTTGATGGTGATCTCGGGCGTCTCGTATTTCATCTTGTCGATGTTCACGACCAGCGCATCCTCGGGCGCGGCGTCCAGAAGCTCGATCTTATCGGCAAGCGCGCCGGAAGCTGTGGCCAGCGCCATGGCGACCGCGGCCAGCAGGGTCCGCGCCTTCGTCGGAAAGGGCATGTCTTTCTCCTGAAAATGAGGGTGCCGGAGGCGGCGCGCCCGCATCCGGCCGGTTCGCACCCGCCCGTCAGCTTGCCTTGCCGACGATGGGCGAGATGGTGCAGTGATAGGTCATCGCGTCATCCTCGGCGCCGAAGCACCAGATGATGTCGTTGGCGAATTCCGGGCGATAGACCGGCAGCTCGCCCTCGGTGTTCAGGCAGGGGCAGCGGCCGGGCATGTTCGCGCCGCAGCAATCGCGATAGGCGATCAGGTAGCTTTCGCCGTCGGTCGGGTTATAGCAGCTGGCCACCCAGGATGCCGTCGCCAGCTTGGTGCCCGGCGGGCAGTTGGTCAGCGACCCGCCCGAGCAGTCGCAGATATTGCCGTCGATGGAACAGTGGCGCCAATAGTCGCAGGACTGGATGTCGGTGTCCTGCGGCTGCCACTTGGCGCGCGGATCGCTGCCATCGGCGGGACCGGCGGCATGGGCGCGGCTGACCCGCCCCCGACGGTCGACCGGCAGCAGCGGCACCAGCGCCACGCCCGCCATCACCGTGCCCAGGCGGCCGATGACGCCCCGGCGGCTGGTCCGGCCCGCCACCCGGCGGGACAGTTTCTCGACCATGTCGTCGAACCTGAAATTCCCCAGCATCGTTTTCCTCCCTCTGCTTGGGGTTGAGACTGAACGGCCGGATCAGGCCGCGTTCTGCTTGCGGCTGGCGATGAACTGCTGCAGCGAGGCGAAGCCGGTCTTGTCGGCCTCCAGCAGGCTTTCCAGATGTTCGCGCGTATTGGTCAGGCCCTTGGCCTTGATCACGCCCTCGGCGTCCAGAAGCACGCCGTAAGGGATCTTGCCGACCTGGAAGGCCATGCCGATCTCGGCCGAGACGACATAGCGGATCTGGCCCAGCTCGTGGCTTTCCAGGAAGCGGGCATGTTCCTCGGGGGCGCCGTCGCTGATCATCACCACGCCGATCTTTTCCGCCCGCGCGATCGACTTGATGATCGGGAACAGCTTGTCGCAGACCGGGCAGGTCGGCGCGGTGAACATCAGAAGCGTGGGCCGGCCCCCGGAGGCGCCGCCGATCTTCACGCCCTGCCCGAAATAGTCCGGCAGCTCGAATTCCGGGGCGGCGTCGCCGATGTCGGGGCCATGGTCGGTGATCATCGCGCCCATGGGCGAGGACCGCTCGTGCAGCAGCCCGACCTGGCGCATCAGGCCCAGAAGCGCCACCGTCACGCCCAGGAACGCGATCCACAGCAGGATGTTGGAGGCAATCAGAAACGTCATGTCAGCGGCCTTTCGGTGACGGGGTTGCGCCTTGCCGGGCAGAGAGCCCGCCCAGCATCGAGACGGTGAAATAGAGCAGCATGAAGAGGGTCCCGGCCATCAGCCCGACCAGCAGGTCCAGCGCGCCGCCGGCCCGCGTGGCGGGCAGCAGCGCGGCGATCAGCAGCGCCAGCCCGGCCAGCCCGGCATTGCGGGCGACCATCAGCCAGCTGATGCGCTGCTTCATGCCGTCGCGGAAACAGCCGCAATCGATCTGCCTGCGTCCCCGCGCGACGTTGATCGCGATGGCCAGGCCGAAGCCCGCCAGCAGCAGGGCGGCAAGGATGGCCGCGGGCGCGGCAAGCGCCGTGACCATCAGCCCCGCCGCCACCGCCAGCTCCACCACCGGCAGCGCCAGCGCGACGGGCCGGGCAAGCCCGTCGGGCAGCAGGCGGAAATTGCGGACCACGCCGTGGAATTCCTCGATCGCGGTCAGTTTCGAGATCGCCGCCGTCGCAAAGAGCAGCGCCAGAAAGCAGCGCAACCCCCAGGTCAGAAGCGGCTCGTGAAGCAGGTCCTGCATGTCACGCATCCATGTCATGGGTGGTGATGATCTGCGGACCGTGGCCCAGCTGGTCGACGCTGCGCAGCTCCTCGCCGCTTTCGGCGTCATAGATGTACAGCGTCTTGTCCCCGGCCGAGAGACCATACAGCAGCGGCTCGGCGTCCTGGCTGACATTGATCGAGTCGATCTCGTGGCCCATCTCCAGCTTGGCGATGCGTTCGCCGGTGGCGGCGTCGATGACCACGACGAAGCGGCTGGCGGTCTTGTGGCGCCATTCGTCGCGCTGATCGACCAGCAGGAAGATCCGGTCCGAGGGGCGGTGATAGGCGGTCTGCTGCCAGCCGCCCGGACGCCAGCCATCGGCGCGCTCCTGCTCGGTCAGCGCCTCGAAGGGCTCGCGGAAGCTGGCGGCGTCCTCGGTCAGGTCCGCCTGGAAGATCTTGCCGGTATAGGTCGGCCAGACCAGCCGACCCGCCCGCAGCGAGAAGGCCGGGTGGTTGATCAGCAGCTCGTTCTCGGCATGGAAGACCTCGGTATTGGTCACGTCGGTCTCGCCATCGGCGAAATCGACGCGCGCCAGGCTGCCGTCGCGGCAGTTCATGTAGAAGACCGTCGGCGAGGCCGGGAAGATGTGATAGCAGTCCGGCACGTCCAGCATCCGGTCGAACTGCTGGTTTTCCAGGTCGACGACGCCGACGGCGGGCGCGGGCGAGAACTGGTAGAACAGCAGGTTCTTGTTGTCGGGCGTCAGCGCGTTCATCCACTGATAGGTGCCGACCAGGAAGCGCGGCGCATCCGGCAGCTCGATATCGGCGATGGGCAGGAAGGTGACGGGATCGAAGACCTCGACGTAATCGGTGCGCTTGCCGCGCGCGATGCGCTCGAAGACGGTGCTCGCCTGGGCGAAGAAGGACCCGTCCTCGGCCGCGACCGGATGGGGCAGGAAGCCGCCATCGGTCATGCCGATCACCCGCCCGGTATCGCCGTCGATGACGAATTGCTGCGTCACCGCCGCGAAATGCGCCGGGTCCTGGATATAGACGCGGCGCGTATCGGGTTCGGGCGCGTTCAGGATGACGGGCTCGTCCGCCTCTCCGGCGGCCAGTTGCGCGGCGGCCTCGGCGGCGGCGCGCTGGCCCTCGGTCATGTCGGCGGTTTCGGCCGCTTCTGCCGTTTCGGCGGGGGCGTCGGCACCCTCGTCCGTCTGCGCCCATGCCGCGCCAAGGGCAAGGACCGAGCAGGTCACGCCGGCCCCGATCAGCGTCAGGTATTTCGGGGTCGATTTCGGTGGATAAGCCATCGTTTCCTCCCTGAGATGGCAGCCTGACCCAGGCGACGCCTTGCGGGTCGGGCAGAACGGTCGAACTTGCGGGATGCCCCCTGGGGGCGATTGCGTCAGGCCAGCGCCA
This sequence comes from Paracoccus sigandri, assembly GCF_003709565.1. Lineage (GTDB taxonomy): Bacteria > Pseudomonadota > Alphaproteobacteria > Rhodobacterales > Rhodobacteraceae > Paracoccus > Paracoccus siganidrum. The sequence continues at coordinate 17,019 of NZ_QNRC01000003.1, forward strand.
GCACGGCGAAGGCGGCGCCCAGCATGGTCAGGATGGCCCCGTCGGCGATGGCGGCGCGTTCCTGGTTGCGGCCCAGCCAGGACTGGATCCGGTAATCCGTCAGCGGCAGCAGGTTCACCGCGACGGGCAGGAAACGGCCCAGGTTGAACAGGGCGATGATGCCGATGGCCTCGGGGATGTTGCCGGTCAGGATCGCCGCGGCGGTCATCATGTAGAGCAGCGGGGTCTGCACATAGGTCAGGTAATCCAGCCCCAGCGACAAGCCGTAAAGCCCGCCGACCACCCATTTCGGAAAGCGCTGGCGCGCGTCATGGGGCACCTGCGCCCGCCGTTGCGGATAGGGCAGCCGCAACAGGTCCAGCTGATGCGCGCCGTAAAGCAGCCCGATCGCCGCCAGGACGCCCAGCCCCAGCGTGGTCGCGAAGCCCGTGAAGCCGGCGATGCCCCCCAGCGCCCCCAGCAGCGTGCCCAGGATCACCGCCCCCAGCGCATAACCCAGCCCGTGCATCGCGAAGGTCGGCAGGAAGCCCGCCACCGCCCTCGTCCCCCTGCCCGTCTGGCGCAGCAGCGAGATCGAGGACCAGCCGCAGGGCGACCAGGTGGACAGCAGCCCCCCGGCCACGGCCGCCAATCCGACGACGATCCAAAGCGCCCCCGGATCGGCCGCGCCCTTCAGCGCCAGCCCGCCGGCGGCCCCGGCGACAAGGCCGCCCGCCAGCAGCGCCAGGCGCGTTCCCCGCGAGAATCGCTGCGGAAAGGCGATGCAGTCGGGCACGCCTTCGGGCTGTTCTGCGGCCATTTTCGCGGCCATCGGAAACTCGTCGATCGTCGACACCTCACGCCTCCTCTCGCTTGGGTCGAGCCGGGTCCGCAGGGGATCCGGCCTGATTGCAACGACAGTGCGACGTGGTGTCGCAGAGGATAAGCCGGTATTTCGGCAGTGCCCCGCTGCAAATATGCAGGGGAATCATTATTTCCTGTCAGGAAATTGATTCCCCTGCGAAAAACGCCCGGTGCCGGTCGGGGGCCTGCGCGCGAAAAACTCGTATTTTGGTATGAGTTGCCCCGGCGGATCCCCTAGGAAAACAGATTCGCGCACCAGTCCGAGATGTGCCGCGCAAGGCTGTCATTGCGCAGATGCGGCTGCGAGAGCAGCCAGATTTCCCGCCCCTCGGGCAAGGGCGTGACCTCGACCGGGGCGGCGGGATCCAGGGTTTTCGCCAGGAAATCGGGGATGACGCCGACGGCCCGCCCGCTTTCCAGGACCGAGCGGATGACGTTCAGATTGGTGGTTTCCACCCGCACCGCGCCCAGGCCGTGGACCTGCTGCAGATGCCGCATCTCGGGCGTGTCCGACAGGCTGGCGGGATAGGCGGCCAGCAGCGTGGCGGGGGACCGGCCCGTCACCATGCACAGCCCCATCTGCCCGATGCGCCGCATCAGGAACGCCCCCTGCCGGGGACGCCCCAGCCGCAGCGCGAAATCCGCCTCCCATCGCGACATGTCGGCATTGTGGTCCGAGGTATCGATGCCGAGCGACAGTTCCGGCAGCTCCTCCAGCAGCCGGGGCAGGTTCGGCGCAAGGTAATGCTCGGCGATCACCGCGATGGTGGTCAGGCGCAGCTTGCGCAGCGAATAGTCGTGGCCATGCAGCATCCGCTCGATATCCTCGGCCGCCTGCTCGATGCTGTCCAGCTGGCGCAGGATGGCGCGGCAGACATCGGTCGGGTTGCGCCGGCCATCCGCGGCCTCGAACAGGGTGACGCCGAAGGTGCTTTCCAGCCGGGCAAGGCGGCGGCTGACGGTGGTTTCGTCGATATGCAGGCTGCGCGCCGCCTTGGAATAGGAATTGGTCCTGCTGACCGCCGCAACGATACGCAGATCGTCCCAGTTCATCACCCTCGTCCCCCCATTCGGCAACGCCGTTCCCCGGATACCTGCCCCGGAGAAAGGGTCCCGGCAAGGGGCGGGCGGCGCGCGGCGGCGGCTTTCAGCCGCGCCGGGTCCGCCGCAGGGTCTGGCCGAACTGGGCGCGATAGGCCCGCGCCAGCGTCGAAGCCGAGGAAAAGCCGGTCCGGGCCGCGATCTCGTCCAGGGGCAGGCCGGTCTCGATGGCCAGCGCGCGGGCGTGCGACAGGCGGATCGTCCGGTAATAGCCGCCCGAGGCCATGCCCAGATGCTTGTGGAACAGCCGGTCCATGGTGCGCGGCGACAGCGCCGCCCGCGCCGCGATCCCGGCCAGCGGCAGCGGGGTCTCGGCGCTTTCCCGCATGGCCAGGATCGCGCGCTGCAGGCTGGCGGGCAGCGCCCGGTCGACCATGCGGCTCGCGCCGGCCTCGGGCGGGTGCATGTGGGTGCGGCCGAACATGTTGGCGACGTCGAAACGCAAGGCCTCGTCGGCATGCTGGCCGATCAGGTCCAGCGACCAGGACAGCACCCCCTGCGCGCCCCCGCAGGTGACGGTATTGCCGTCGGCGACATAGGGCGCGGGAACCACGTCGACCTCGGGGAAGGCCTCGGCCATGGCTTGCAGCTCCATCCAGTGGATCGTGGCGCGGCGACCGGCCAGCAGCCCCGCCTCGGCCAGGATCCAGGCGCCGGTATCGATGCCGCCGACCAGCGGCAGGCCGCGCCCCTTCGACAGCACCAGCTGCAGCGTGTCGCGCCGCGAATGGTCGCGCACGCCATAGCCCGCGACCACGATCAGCGCATCCGTCGCGCCCACGCGCGGCAGGGCGACATCCACCCCCAGCGACAGGCGCGACGAGCTGGCCACCGCGCCGCCCCGGACCGAGGCGACCTGCCACGAGAACAGCCGCTTGCCGCTGAGGTCGCGGGCCGCGCGCAGCGGCTCGATGGCGCTGGCCAGCACCATGTTCGAAAAGCCGTCCAGCAGCAGGAAGGTCAGGTTGAAGGCGGAAATTGGCTGCATCGGCAAATTTTATGGCACGATCCGCATATCATGCCAAGCGGCGCTGGGTCACGTTGGGTCAACACCATTCCCGGAGCTTTTGGATGAATCACGACGTCTTCGTCACCTGCGCGGTCACCGGATCGGGGCAGAGCCACAGGAAATCCGATCTTGTGCCGATCACCCCCCGCCAGATCGCCGATGCCTGCATCGAGGCCGCGCAAGCCGGCGCCGCCATCGCCCATGTCCATGTCCGCGACCCCGAAACCGGCACGCCCTCGCGCGATCCGGCGCTCTATCGCGAGGTGGTGGAGCGGGTGCGGTCCTCGGACGTGGACGTGGTCTTGAACCTGACGGCGGGGATGGGCGGCGACATCGTGCTGGGCTCGGCCGAGGCGCCGCTGCCGCTGTCGCCGCAATCCGACATCATCGGCGCGACCGAGCGGCTGGTCCATGTCGAGGAACTGCTGCCCGAGATCTGCACGCTGGATTGCGGCACGATGAACTTCGCCGAAGCCGATTACATCATGACCAACACGCCCGGCACGCTGCGGGCCATGGCGGCGCGCATCCAGGCGGCGGGCGTGCGCCCGGAAATCGAGGTCTTCGACACCGGCCACCTGTGGCTGGCCAAGGCGCTGGTCGACGAAGGGCTGATCGACGACCCGGTGATGGTCCAGCTGTGCATGGGCATCCCCTATGGCGCGCCCAGTGACCCCAACAGCCTGCTGGCGATGGTGAACAACATCCCGCCGGGCTGGGTCTATTCCATGTTCTCGATCGGGCGGATGCAGATGCCCTATGTCGCCCAGGCCGTCCTTGCCGGGGGCAATGTCCGGGTGGGGCTGGAGGACAACATCTGGCTGGATCGCGGCGTGCCGGCGCGCAACGGCGATCTGGTGGAACGCGCGGCGACGATCCTGACCAACATGGGCAGCCGCATCCTCGGCCCGGCCGAGGTCCGTCAGAAGCTGAAGCTGACCCGCCGCTAGAACGGCCGGGCGCACAACAGGGAGACTGAAGACATGACCATCCGCAATGGAATCTCGCGCCGCGGCCTGCTTGCGGGGGCCGCTTGCATGACGGCGGCGGGGCTGATCCTGCCGCGCGCCTCCTGGGCGCAGCCGGGGCCGAAGCGCGGCGGCTCGTTCCGCATCGGCCAGTTCGGGGGCGCGACCTCGGACACGATCGACCCGGCGACCTTCGCGGCCGGGCCGGTGGTGACGGCGATGCTGGCGGTCTGCAACAACCTGGTCGAGATCGACGCCCAGGGCCAGGCCGTCCCCGAGCTTGCCGAAAGCTATGAGCCCGATGCCGAGGCCCGCATCTGGACCTTCCGCATCCGCGACGCGAATTTCGGCGACGGGCGCAAGGTCACGGCGCGCGACGTGGTCGCCTCGTTCAACCACCACCGCGGCGACGACACCGTGTCGGGTGCCAAGGGCGCGCTGGCGCAGGTCAGGGACATCCGCGCGGATGGCGACAATGTGGTGGTCTTCGAGCTGGAAAGCGGCAATGCCGATTTCGCCTATCTGACCTCGGACTATCACTTCATCATCATGCCGGCGAAGGAAGATGGCACGCTGGACTGGCAGTCCGGTCTGGGCACCGGCGGCTATACGCTGGTCGATCACGAACCCGGCGTGCGCATCACCCTGAAGCGGCGCGACGACTACTGGAAGCCCGACCGGGCCTGGTTCGACGACGTGACGCTGCTGAGCATCGGCGACCCGACCGCGCGCCAGAACGCGCTGATGACCGGCGAGGTCGATGCGATCAACGGCCCGGACCTGTCGACCATCCACCTGCTGCAGCGCCGCCCCGGCATCACCCTGGTCGAGGCGACCGGCACCGCGCATTACACCATGCCGATGTTCTGCGACGCCGCGCCCTTCGACGACGTGAACGTGCGGCTGGCGCTGAAACACGCCATCAACCGCGAGGAACTGCTGGAAAAGATCCTGCGCGGCTATGGCCGGGTGGCCAATGACAGCCCGATCGCGCCCGCCAACCGCTATTACGCCGCGGACCTGCCGCAGAACGGCTATGACCCCGACAAGGCGCGGCATTACCTGAAACAGGCGGGCCATGACGGCCTGACGCTGGAGCTGTCGGCCTCGAACGCGGCCTTTACCGGCGCGGTGGACGCGGCGCAGCTGTTCCAGCAATCGGCCAAGGCGGCCGGCATCAACGTCAATGTCCGGCGCGAGCCCGAGGACGGCTACTGGTCGAATGTCTGGCTGAAGAAGCCCTTCTGCATGGGCTACTGGAACGGCCGCCCAACCGAGGACGACATGTTCAGCCTGGTCTATGCGCGCGGCGCCGAATGGAACGAAAGCCATTGGGACAACCAGCGCTTCAACGAGCTGCTGCTGGCCGCCCGCGCCGAGCTGGACGAGGGCCTGCGCGCCGAGATGTATCACGAGATGCAGGGCCTGGTCAGCCAGGACGGCGGCACGATCATCCCGGTCTTCGTCAATTATGTCGACGCCCATAACGACAAGGTCGCCCATGGCGAGGTCGCCAGCGACCGCTTCTTCGACGGCTGGAAACTGGTGGAAAGGTGGTATGCGGCATGAAGATCGCGGCAATCGGCGGCGGCGTCATCGGCGGGGGCTGGATCGCGCGCTTCATCCTGAACGGCCATGACGTCCAGGTCTTCGACCCCCATCCCGAGGCCGCCCGCATCGTCGGTGAGGTCCTGGCCAATGCCGGCCGCGCCTATGAGGCGCTGTTCCAGGCCCCCCTGCCCCGGCCGGGCCGGCTGGTCTGGGCCGGCAGCATCGCCGAGGCGGTCCGGGGCGCCGAGCATATCCAGGAAAGCGTGCCCGAGCGGCTGGAGCTGAAGCACCGCATCATCGCCGAGATCGAGGCGGCCGCGCCCGCGGATGCGATCATCGGCTCCTCGACCTCGGGCTTCAAGCCGTCGGAACTGCGGCAGGGCGCGGTCCATCCCGACCGCATCCTCGTCGTCCATCCCTTCAATCCGGTCTATCTGCTGCCTGTGATCGAGGTGGTCGGTGGCGGCGCGGCGGCGCGGCGCGCCTGCGACTTCCTGACCGCCATCGGCATGAAGCCCGTCACCATCGCGCGCGAGATCGACGCCCATATCGGCGACCGCCTGCTGGAGGCCGTCTGGCGCGAGGCGCTGTGGCTGGTCCGCGACGGCATCGCCACGACCCAGGAGATCGACGACATCATCCGCTTCGGCTTCGGCCTCAGATGGGCGCAGATGGGCCTGTTCGAGACCTATCGCATCGCCGGGGGCGAGGCCGGGATGCGGCATTTCCTGTCGCAGTTCGGCCCGGCGCTGAAATGGCCGTGGACCAAGCTGATGGACGTGCCCGACCTGGACGAGGCGCTGATCGACACCATCGCCGCGCAGTCCGACGCCCAGTCCGGCGCGCACACGATCCGCGAGCTTGAACGAATCCGCGACGACAACCTGATCGGCATCCTGCATGCGCTGAAGGCCAATGACTGGGGCGCGGGCCGGACCCTGCGCGCGGCCGAGAACCGCCTCTATGCCCGCCGGATCGAGCCCGCACCGGGCTATCCCCTGCGCCTGCACCGGGCGCGGGTCGGCGGTTCCTGGCTGGACTATAACGGCCACATGACCGAGTTCCGCTATCTCCAGGTCTTCGGCGACGCGACCGACGCCTTCCTGATCCATGCCGGCCTTGACGAGGCCCATCGCGCCACCGGCTTTTCCGCCTATACGGTCGAGACCCATATCCGCCACCTGGCCGAGATCGGCGCGGGCGAGGATCTTTTGGTCGAGACCCGGCTTCTGGGCCATGACGCCAAGCGCATCCGCCTGCACCACGCGATCCTGCGCAAGGACGGCAGCCCGGCGGCGACCGCCGAGCACATGCTGCTGCATGTCAGCACCGACCAGGGCCGCGCCGCGCCGATGCCCGACGCGCTGCTGCAGGCGCTGGACCGGATCGCGGCGCAGGACGACGCGCCGCATCCCGATCACGCGGGCGGCGGCATCCGCGTCCTCCGCCCGCGCGAGGCGGTGACATGAGCGGCGGGGCGGCGCGCAGCCGCCCGCTGCGCCGCATGATCGGGCTGCGGCTGGGGATCGGGCTGCTGACGCTGTTTCTGATCTCAGTGCTGGTCTTCCTGGCCGTCGCCCTGCTGCCCGGCGACATCGCCCAGCAGATCCTGGGCCAGTCCGCGACCCCCGAGACCGTGGCCGCCTTCCGGCGCGAGCTGGGCCTGGACCAGCCGCTGCCGCAGCGCTACCTGGGCTGGATCCTGGGCATCCTGCAGGGCGATTTCGGCAATTCGCTGGCCAATGGCCGCCCGGTGGCCGACCTGCTGGCGGCGCGGCTGGGCAATACGCTGTTCCTGGCCGGCTACGCGGCGGCGATCGCGGTGCCGCTGTCGGTGCTGCTGGGCCTGCTGGCGGCGCTGTGGCGCGGATCGTGGTTCGACCGCGGCGTGAACGTGGTCAGCCTCTCGGCGATCTCGTTTCCCGAATTCTTCATCGCCTATATCCTGATGTTCTGGCTGTCGATCCGGCTGGGCTGGTTTCCCTCGATGGCCGATCCGGGCGCCGCGCCGAGCCTGGCCGAGATGCTGGGCCGGGCCTTCCTGCCCGCGGTGACGCTGGTGCTGGTGGTGACGGCGCACATGATGCGGATGACGCGGGCGGCGGTGGTCAACGTGCTGGGCGCGCCCTATGTCGCGATGGCACGGCTGAAGGGCGCCTCGCGCTGGCGGATCGTCACCCGCCACGCCCTGCCCAACGCCCTGGCCCCGATCATCAACGTGATCGCGCTGAACATCGCCTGGCTGATCACCGGCGTGGTCATCGTCGAGGTGGTCTTCGTCTATCCCGGCCTGGGCCAGCTGATGGTCGACAGCGTGACCAATCGCGACATGCCGGTGGTGCAGGCCTGCGCGCTGATCTTCGCGGCGGTCTATATCCTGCTGAACATCACCGCGGACGTGCTGGCCATCGCCACCAATCCGCGCCTGCTGCACCCGAGGTAGGCCATGACCCGCGCCATGACCCTTGCCTCGCTGCGCCAGATCCCGCCGACCGCGCTGATCGGGCTGGCCGTCATCCTGGCCTATGCGCTGGTCGGCATCCTCGCGCCGCTGATCGCCCCCTATGGCGAGGCGCAGATCGTCGGCGCCCAGTTCGAACCCTGGGGCGGCGATTATCTGCTGGGCACCGACAGCCTTGGCCGGGACATGCTGTCGCGGCTGATCTGGGGCGCCCGCAACACCGTGGGCATCGCCCTGCTGACCACGCTGCTGGCCTTCCTGCTGGGATCGGTCACGGGGCTGCTGGCCGCCGCGCTGCAGGGCTGGATCGACATGGCCCTGTCGCGGGTGGTCGATGTGCTGATGGCCGTGCCCTCGCTGATCTTCACCCTGCTGGCGCTGTCCGCGCTGGGGCCTGGGGTCTGGAACCTGATCCTGGTGATCGCCGTGCTGGACGCCACCCGCGTCTTCCGGCTGGCCCGCGCCACCGCGATGAACGTCATGGTCATGGACTATGTCGAGGCCGCCCGGCTGCGCGGCGAAGGCACCTGGTGGATCATCCGCCGCGAGGTGCTGCCCAACATCACCGCGCCCCTGATCGCCGAATTCGGCCTGCGCTTCTGCTTCGTCTTCCTGACCATCTCGGCGCTCAGCTTCCTGGGGCTGGGGCTGCCGCCGCCGATGGCCGACTGGGGCGGCATGGTGCGCGACAACGCGGCGCTGATCACCTTCGGGGATTCGACGCCGCTGCTGCCCGCCGCCTGCATCGCCGCGCTGACGGTCTCGGTCAATTTCGTCGTCGACTGGCTTCTGCACCGCGCCTCGGACCTGAAGGAGTAAGCCATGCTGCTGGACATCCGCGACCTGAAGATCGAGGCGAGGGCCGAGGCAGGCTGGACGCCGATCCTGCACGGCGTCGACCTGGCCGTGGACAGGGGCGAGGTGGTCGGGCTGATCGGCGAATCCGGCGCGGGAAAATCCACGCTGGGGCTGGCCGCGATGGGCTATGCCGCGCCGGGGCTGCGCTTTGCGGGCGGCAGCGTCCGCTTCGACGGCACCGACCTGCTGGCGCTGCCCGAAGCCCGCCGCGCCGGCTTTCGCGGGCGCCGCATCGCCTATGTCGCGCAATCGGCGGCGGCCAGCTTCAACCCCGCCTGGCGGCTGATCGAGCAGTTCTGCGAGGGACCCGCAATCCACCGCACCGCCAGCCGCGCCGAGGCCGAGGCCTTCGCCCGCCAGCTCTATGCGCAGATGTCCCTGCCCGAGCCGGACCGGTTCGGGCTGCGCTTTCCGCACCAGGTCTCGGGCGGGCAGCTGCAGCGGGCGATGGTCGCCATGGCGATGGCCTGCCGCCCGGACCTGATCGTCTTCGACGAACCGACGACGGCGCTGGATGTGACCACCCAGATCGGCGTGCTGGCGGCGATCCGGCAGGCGGTGGAAGGCTTCGGGGCGGCGGCGATCTACATCACCCACGACCTGGCCGTGGTCGCGCAGATGGCCGACCGCATCAAGGTCATGCGCCACGGGCGCGAGGTCGAGGAGGCGCCCACCCGCCAGATGATGGCCGCCCCGCGCGAGGATTACACCCGCTCGCTCTGGGCGGTGCGCGAATTCCGCCGCCCGGCGCGCGAGCTGCCCGGCGGCGCGCCGCTGATCCGCGTCGCCGGGGTGACGGCGGGCTATGGCGCGAAGACCGTGCTGGAGGATGTGGATTTCGCCGTGCCGAAGGGGGCGACGGTGGCGGTGGTGGGCGAATCCGGCTCGGGCAAGTCCACCACGGCGCGGGTCATCACCGGGTTGCTGCCGCCGCAGGCAGGCCGGGTCGAGCTGGACGGCCAGGCCCTGCCGCCGCGCCTGGCCGATCGGTCGCGCGACCAGCTGCGCATGGTGCAGATGATCTACCAGATGGCCGACACGGCGCTGAACCCGCGCCAGACCATCCGCCAGATCCTGTCGCGCCCGCTGGCCTTCTACCTGGGCCTGACGGGCCGCGCGCGCGAGGAACGCCTGCACCAGCTGATGGACCAGATCGAGCTTGAGCCCGGGCGCTTCCTGGACCGCCGCCCGTCCGAGCTGTCGGGCGGGCAGAAGCAGCGCATCGGCATCGCCCGCGCGCTGGCCGCCGATCCCCGCTTCATCATCTGCGACGAGGTGACCAGCGCGCTGGACCAGCTGGTGGCCGAGGGCATCCTGCGGCTGCTCAGCCGGCTGCAGGACGAACAGGGGCTGTCCTACATGTTCATCACCCATGACATCGAGACCGTCCGGGCGATCGCCGACGAGGTGGTGGTGATGCGCCACGGCCGGGTGATGGATCGCGGGCCGCGGGCGCAGGTCATGGACCCGCCCCGGCACGACTATACAAGGCAGCTTCTGGCCTCGGTCCCGCAGCCCGACCCGGACTGGCTGACCCGGCGCATCGCCGAGGGCGTCCGATGATCCGCGATCCGCAGGTGCTGGACTTCATCGCCCGGACCGAGGCCGCCTATCCGGCCGAGGCCAATCACGCCGGCCCCGCCCAGAACCGCCGCCATTACGACGCGATGTGCGCCGCCTTCCGCGCCCCCCGCCCTTCGGGCCTGGCCGTCGAGGACCGGGCCATCGCCGGCATCCCCTGCCGGGTCTACGGCGCCCGCACGCCGGTGTTCGTGCTCTACCTGCATGGCGGCGGCTTCGTGGTCGGGGGCCTGGACAGCCATGACGACATCTGCGCCGAGATCGCCGATGCGACCGGGTTGCAGGTGGTCGCGGCGGATTACCGGCTGGCGCCCGAACATCGCTGGCCGGCGCCGCTTCAGGACGCGCAGGCGGTCTGGCGCGCCATCGACCGGCCGGGCGTCGTCGCGGGCGACAGCGCGGGCGGGCTGCTGGCGGCGGCGCTGTGCCTGTCCCAGCGCGGGGCGCGCGCGCCTCTTGGGCAGGTGCTGGTCTATCCGGGGCTGGGCGGCCGGGGCGACGCGCCCTCCTATAGCCAGAACGCCGAGGCCCCGCTGCTGCGCGCCAGCGACATCGCCGCCTATCACCACGCCCTGCATGGCGGTGACGCGCCCGAAGATCCGCTGGCCGCGCCGCTTCTGGTCGCCGACCTGCGCGGCGCCGCCCCGGCCTTCATCGCCAGCGCCGATGTCGATCCGCTGCGCGACGACGCCCGGCTCTATGCCGAACGGCTGCGCGAGGCGGGCGTGCCGGTGCGCTATCGCAACGAGCCGGAGCTGCCCCACGGCTATCTGCGCGCCCGGCGCGGCAGCGACCGCGCAAGGCGCAGCTTTCAGGCCATCCTCGCCGCGATCGGCAGCTTCGCGCAGGGCGCCGGATAGCGGCCGGTCATTCGGCAGCCTGTTTCGCGGCAAGGCTGCTGGCGATCAGCGACCGGATCTCGGGCCGGCAAGAGCCGCAATTCGTGCCCGCGCGCAGGGCTGCGCCGATGGCCTCGACCGTCACCAGCCCCTGGCCGGTGATGGCGCGGGCGATGCTGTTCACGCCGATGCCGAAACAGGCGCAGATGGTCGCGCCCTCATCCGGCAGATCGCTGCCGGGATGGCCGGCCAGCACCGAGGGCCCGGCCTCGGCCCCCAGCAGCGTCGCGACATGGCTGCGCGACAGGGCGACGGGCCGGGGCGCCACGAACAGCGCCGCCCGAAGCCGCCCGGCCTCCAGGAAGGCCAGCCGCATGATCCCGCGCCCGGCATCGCGCATGACCAGCGGTTCCGCGGTGGTGCCGAACAGCGCGCGGGCGAAGCCGGTCCAGTCCTCGGGCAGCGCCTCGCCGGCCAGTTCGGCCTGGCTGCCGCCCGGCAGCACCGCCTGCGCCCAGTATCGGCATTCTGGCCGCATGGGCCGGGTCGAGATCGCGAAGCCATACCAGGCGGCGGCAAAGGGACGGATGGACACCGGCGCGGATTTCGATGCCGGCTGGCCCGAGACCGGATCGGTCAGCGGCGGCACCAGCGCCGCGACCCGGCCCGAGGGCGCGGTGGTTCCCGTCCAGTGGATCGGCGCGAAGGGATGGCCCGGCCGGACCCGGTCCGTCACCAGCACGCGCAGGATCGCCCGGCCCCGGTCGTTCCACAGTTCCGCAAGGCCCGCCGGCTCCAGCCGCAGCCGGCGCGCGTCGTCGGGATGGATCTCCAGATAGGGTTCCGCGATATGGCGCGACAGGCGCGGCGACAACCCGGTGCGGGTCATCGTGTGCCAATGGTCGCGGACCCGGCCGGTATTCAGGCGGAAGGGACGGTCCGGGGCCAGAAGCGGGTTGACCGGCACCATCCGGCCCTTGCCGTCGGGCGTGTGGAAAACCCCGTCCGCGAAAAAACGCCCGCCCCGCCGGCGCGCCGATTGCGGCCACAGGAAGGGGCGCAGCGCGTCGTATTCCGCGCCCCCGATCCCGGCATGAAGCGAGATGTCGAAATCGCTGCCAAGCGCCCCGGCCAGACCCGACAGGCGCGCATGTTCCGCAAAGATCTCGGCCGGGGAATCCCAGGCGAAACCCTCGGCCCAGCCCATGCGGGCGGCGACATCGGCGATGATGCGCCAGTCGTCGCGCGCCTGTCCGGGCGCGGGCAGCAGGCGGCGCTGGCGGCTGATGCGGCGTTCGGAATTGGTGACGGTGCCGTCCTTTTCCGCCCAGCCGGTGGCGGGCAGCAGCACATGGGCCAGCCGCGTCGTGTCGGTATCGGCCATCATGTCCGAGACCACCACGAAATCGCAGCCGCCGATGGCGCGGGCCACCCGGTCGGCATCGGGCATCGAGGCGGCGGGGTTGGTGCACATGATCCACAGCGCGCGGATCCGGCCTTCCTCGACGGCGCGGAACATCTCGACCGCCTTCAGGCCGGGGCCGGGCGCCATCGCGGGCGAATTCCAGAAGCCTTGGACGGCCTCGCGATGCGCCGGGTCCTCGATGTCCAGGTGGCAGGCCAGCATGTTCGCCAGCCCGCCCACCTCGCGCCCGCCCATGGCGTTGGGCTGGCCGGTGAGGCTGAAGGGCCCCATGCCCGGTCGCCCGATCCGGCCGGTCGCCAGGTGGCAGTTCAGGATCGCGTTGACCTTGTCCGTGCCGCTGTCGGACTGGTTGATCCCCTGCGAATAGAGCGTCACGACGCGCCGGGTCGAACACCACAGATCCAGGAATTCCGCCAGCTGGCGCGCGGGCAGGCCGGTGGCACCGGGGTCGGTCAGGCGGGCGGCCTGCAGCGCGGCGTCGAAACCGGAGAGATTTTCCAGAAAGCCGCCATCCGTCGCGCCGCGCCGGTCGATCTCGGCCAGAAGGGCGTTGAACAGCGCCGCGTCGGATCCCGGCGCCAGCGCCAGGTGCAGGTCGGCGATGTCGCAGCTGGCGGTGCGGCGCGGATCGACGACGACGACGCGCATCCCCGGCCGCGCCTCCTTCGCCGCCGCCAGCCGCTGATACAGGACCGGATGGCACCAGGCCAGGTTCGAGCCGACCAGGACCACCAGGTCGGCCTGCTCCAGGTCCTCATAGAGGCCGGGCACCGTGTCGGACCCGAAGGCGCGCCGGTGGCCCGCCACCGAGGACGCCATGCAGAGCCTTGAATTCGTGTCGATATTCGCGCTGCCGATATAGCCCTTCATCAGCTTGTTGGCGACATAGTAATCCTCGGTCAGGAACTGGCCCGAGACGTAGAAGGCGACCGAATCCGGGCCGTGCCGGGCGATGGTTTCGGAAAAGCGCCGGGCGACCAGGTCCAGCGCCTCGTCCCAGCCCGCCTGCCGGCCGTGGATGCGGGGGGCCAGCAGCCGGCCCTGCAGCCCCAGCGTCTCGGCCAGGGCGGCGCCCTTGACGCAGAGGCGGCCGCGGTTCGCGGGATGGTCGGGATCGCCGGTGACGGCAAGCCCGCCCCCCGGCTGCGGCGTGGCCAGCACCCCGCAGCCCACGCCGCAATAGGGACAGGTCGTGCGGATCGCGGTCTTGCCGGACACGGGCTTCACTCTGCCGCCACAAGGTCGGGGGCGGCGGGGGCGCGCTCCATCCGGCGGATCGCGGCGTGCATCCAGGCAAGGCAGATGGCGACCAGCACGAACAGCACCATGAAGCAGCTGGACCACAGCCCGGTCACGTCCTTCAGCCAGCCGAACAGCAGCGGCAGGAAGAAGCCGCCCAACCCCCCGATCATGCCGACAAGCCCGCCGACCGCGCCGACATTCTGCGGGTAATAGACCGGGATATGCTTGTAGACGGCGGCCTTGCCCAGGCTCATCACGAAACCCAGCACGAAGGTCACGGCGATGAACAGCGCGGGCGCGATGCCCAGCTGGACGGCGGCGGCACCGTCGATGCCTGCCGGGACGAATTCGCCGGCCGGCAGGGACAGGACCAGCGTGGCGACCAGCGAGACCGACAGCATCCAGTACATCACCGCCCGCGCCCCGATCCGGTCCGACAGCACGCCGCCATAGGCGCGGAAGATCGAACCGGGGATCGAATAGGCCGCGCCGATCATGCCCGCCGTCCTGATGTCGAAGCCATAGACCCCGATCAGATAGCGCGGCAGCCACAGCGCCAGCGCGACGAAGGCCCCGAACGCGAAGAAGTAGTAGATCGAGAAGCGCCAGACCTGCGGGTTCCTCAGCGGCGCGAACTCGGCGGCAAGGCTGCGCAGCGGGGCGGGCTTGTCCTTGCGGGCGGCGATGACGGGATCGTCCTGGCTGAACAGCCAGAACAGGATCGCCGTCGCGGCCAGGACCGCCGCCCAGATCTGCGCGGTGCCCTGCCAGCCGACAGCCAGCATGACGAAGGGCGCCGCGAACTTGGTCAGCGCCGCGCCGACATTGCCGACCCCGAAGATGCCAAGCGCCGTGCCCTGCCGCGCGGTGTCGAAGAAGCGCGACACATAGGCCACGCCCACCGCGAAAGAGCCGCCGGCAAGCCCGACCCCCAGCGCCGCGACCAGCATCTGCGGATAGGTCTGCGCATGGGACAGAAGGAAGGTCGCCAGCGCCGCCGACAGCATGGTCAGCGTATAGACGAGGCGCCCGCCCAGCCGGTCGGTCATCACGCCAAGCGCGATCCGCACCAGCGATCCGGTCAGGATCGGCATCCCGACCAGCAGGCCGAACTGGGTCTCGCTCAGCTGGAATTCCTCGTGGATCTGCAGCCCGATGATCGAGAAGATCGTCCAGACCGCGAAGCAGATGGTGAATGAGAAGGTGGACAGGCCAAGCGCGCGGCTGGCCGCGGAGGGGGTGGCGGACATGATTGCTCCGTTGGCGAATGCGTTGCTGTCGGAAAGCGCGGTCGCAGGCGGTGGCCGCCGATATCCTGCGCTTTCGGAAAATCCGCGTCCTCGCGGAACCTGCCGCATCTTTGCGAGCGGGCATCAGCGCGCCGTTGCGCCTTGCCATGCCCGCATCATGGGCCGCCCTTGGGGTTTTTCAAGCGATGCCCGCCGCGGCGGCGGCGGATCGGGACGCCCCCGCCGCCGCTGCCCGCAAATGCTTCGCCAGCGCGATGCCCTGCCCGAAAAATGGTCAGGCTGCGGACGGCGCGCCGGGGTTTTCGCGCCCTCGCCCATGGCAAGGAAAGCCCG
This sequence comes from Paracoccus sigandri, assembly GCF_003709565.1. Classification (GTDB taxonomy): domain Bacteria; phylum Pseudomonadota; class Alphaproteobacteria; order Rhodobacterales; family Rhodobacteraceae; genus Paracoccus; species Paracoccus siganidrum. The sequence goes on from NZ_QNRC01000003.1 coordinate 32,481, forward strand.
CCGCGATTCGCCGCGGCTTTCGACCGGCCCCGCCCCTTGCGCTTCTTGCAGATCCTGCAAGTCCGGCGTAACGCGGGGGCGTTTTCCATGGATGGTGACATGCCGATTCCTGCCCAGAGACCGCTCTTCGGCATCATGCTGAAATGCTGCAGCGTCACGGTCTTCACGGCCATGGCGGCGCTGATCAAGGCCACGTCCGAGAGCGGGCTGGGCGTGCCGCCCGGCCAGCAGGTGTTCTTCCGGTCGCTGTTCGCGGTGCCGGTGATCCTGGTCTGGCTGGCGGCGCGGGGCGAGCTGCGGGTCGGGCTGAAGACCTTCCGCCCGATGGGGCATTTCTATCGCGGCATCATCGGCACGGCCGCGATGGGGCTGGGCTTCTGGGCGCTGGCGCTGCTGCCCTTTCCCGAAGTCACGGCCATCGGCTATGCGGCCCCGCTGCTGGTGGTGATCTTCGCGGCGATGTTCCTGGGCGAGGATGTGCGGTTCTTCCGGCTGGGCATGGTCGGGCTGGGGCTGACCGGGGTGCTGATCGTGCTGTCGCCGCAGCTGGGCGGCAAGGGCGGGACCGACACGGCCCGCACCCTGGGCGCGGTGCTGGCGCTTGGCGCCGCGGTCTTCACGGCGCTGGCGCAGATCTTCGTGCGCAAGCTGGTGCAGGACGAACGGACCTCTGCCATCGTCTTCTGGTTCTCGATCACCTCGACGGTGCTGGCGCTGACCACGCTGCCCTTCGGCTGGGTCATGCCGGATGCGCGGACGGCGGCGCTCTTGGTGACGATCGGCCTCCTGGGCGGCCTGGGGCAGATCCTGCTGACATCGTCTTACCGCTTCGCCGACGCCTCGCTGATCGCGCCCTTCGAATATGTCTCGATGATCCTCGCCCTGCTGATCGGCTGGTTCGTCTTCGACGAGGCGCCCACCTGGGTGGTGCTGATCGGCGCGGCGCTGGTGATCCTTGCCGGCATCCTGATCATCCAGCGCGAGCGCCAGCTGGGGATCGAGCGCAGCCGCCAGCGCAAGGCGATGACGCCGCAGGGCTGACGCGGCAGCGGCGGGTCAGGCGCGCGGCACGCGCCGCGCCCCCGTCAGCAGCCGGTCGAGCGATTGCAGGAAGCGCGCCCGGTCCGCCTTGGAAAAGCCCGCGCCGCTGCCCTGGTGGAAGGGGTTCGCGGCGCGGATGTCGCTCATCAGGTCGCGGGTCGCAAGGCGCGCGCCGATATTGGCCTGGGTCAGCACCTCGCCATTGGGCTGGACGACCTGCGCCCCGGCCTTGATGCAGCGATCGGCCAGCGGGATGTCCGCGGTGACGACGACATCCCCGGCGCCGCATTGCGCCGCGATCCACTGGTCCGCCTTGTCCGGCCCCTCCTCGACGATGACCGTCTGGACGAAGGGATTGGCCGAGGGCCTGAGCCCGCCATTGCAGACAAGGATCATCGGCAGGCGCAGCCGGGTCGCGACCCGTTCCGCCTCGGCCTTCACCGGGCAGGCATCCGCGTCGATATAGAGTCGGGTCATCGCGGGCCTTTCGACAGCTGCAACGGGGCGCGACTATGCACCCTGTCGCGGCCGGGCGAAAGTGGCGCTGCACCGTCGTCGCCTGCCCCTGCCGCCCTCCTGCCTGCCGATGCGCCTATTCGATCTCGGCGCAGGCCAGGCGGCCGCCGGCATCGCCGGTCGGCTGGGTCTGATAGTCGTCGGGACCTTCATGGATCATCAGCGCCCTGCCCTGGACGGCATTCTCGCCTTCGAAGGACACGAAGGGGTTGAACACCTGCGCGCGCGCCGTGCCGCTGGCATCCACCCACAGGTTCGGCATGTCCCCGGCATGGGGGCCGGTCTCGGTCAGGAAGCCATGCTCGGCATCGGTGGGATTGAAATGCCCGCCCGCCGATTCGTGCTGGGTGTCGCTGTCGCAATGCCCGGTCTCGTGGATGTGGAAGGCGACCCATTGCTCGGGCGGCAGGCCGGCCACCTCGACCGAGATCAGCACGCCGTTCTGGGTCGAGGTCAGCGTGGCCTCCCCGGCCTCGTTCCCCTCGGCATCGACGAACGAGGCGCGAAGGTCCTCGGCGGCGGCGAAGGACGGGATCAGCAGAAACGGAAGGGCGAATAGGTGTCGGTTCATCTGTCCAGCTCCGGTCGTTGCACGGGGCTCAACCAGCAAGCGATCCATTTGTTCCCGCCTCGCCCCCTGCCCGCCTCCGGCGCCAAGGTGCTTGACACAACTGTTTCGATGAAGGCTAATAAAGAGACACTTGTTTCGCCCCTGTTTCCTTTCGCGGTCCCGTCATGCCCCTGCAGCAGATCTGGCAGTTGATCGAGACCCGCTATGGCGGCTTTTCCCCGCAGTTGCAGCGCGCGGCCAAATTCGTGCGCGAGAACCCGCAAGAGGTCGCGCTGCAATCCCTGCGCAACATCGCCGGCCGGGTGGGCGTGTCGCCCGCCACGATGACGCGGCTGATGCAGGCGCTGGGTTTCGACACCTGGGAGGCGTTCCAGGCCGTCCACCGGCAATGGCTGACCGAGGGCCAGCGCGGCGTCTTCTCGGGTCCCGCCGACCGGGTGATCGCCGATGCCCGCCGGCCGGGGGCCGAGGACCTGCTGCTGGATTCCATGGCCCATGCCGAGCGTTTCAACCTGGAGGCCGCGCTGGGGCCGCAGGCGCGCGAGGCGCTGCGCCAGGCGGCGGCGCTGCTGGCCGCGGCACCCACCGTCGCGGTGGCGGGGCTGCGCAGCTGCTTTCCGGTGGCCTACGGGCTGCATTACGCGCTGTCGCTGTTTCTGCCGGGCACGCGGCTGATGCCGGGGATCGGCGGCACGCTGCTGGACGAATTGCACCATCTGCGGCCGGGCGACGCGCTGGTCGCCATCTCGATCGCGCCCTACAGCCGCGAGACCGTCGATCTGGCGCGGCTGGCGCATGAGGCCGGCGTGAAGACCGTCGGCATCACCGACGGGCCGCTGAGCCCGATCGCCCGCAACGCCGACATCGCGCTGAGCGCGCGCACCGACAGCCCCTCGCACCTGGCCTCGCCCATCGGGCTGATGGCCCTGTCGCAGGCGCTGGCCATGCTGGTCCTGGTGCGGGCGGGCGACGCCGCGCTGGAAACCATGCGCCACCGCGAAGCCGTTTTCGAGGCCACTTCCGCTTACCTTCCAGTCCAGGGCTGACCCATGACCACCAACCGCACCCGCATCCATCACCGCGACCCCCGCCACGACCTGCCCATGGCGGCAGGCGGCGACGGCCCCTTCGTCATCGACAGCGCCGGGCGGCGCTATCTGGACGCCTCGGGCGGCGCGGCGGTGTCCTGCCTCGGCCACAGCGAGCGCCGCGTGATCGAGGCGATCAAGGCGCAGCTGGACCGCCTGCCCTATGCCCATACCGGCTTCTTCACCAACGAACCGGCCGAGGCGCTGGCCGATCACCTGACCAGCCGGGCACCCCGTGACGATCTGCGGGAACTGGGCCATGTCTATTTCGTCTCGGGCGGCTCCGAGGCCAACGAGACCGCGATGAAGCTGGCCCGGCAGTATTTCTTTGAACGCGGCGAGACCGGCCGACGGCATTTCATCGCCCGGCGCCAAAGCTATCACGGCAACACCATCGCGGCGCTGTCGGTGGGCGGCAATGCCGGGCGGCGCGCGGTCTATGAACCGATCCTGCTGCCGGCCAGCCATATCGCCCCCTGTTTCGAATACCGCCACCGCGCCGAGGACGAGACGCCCGAGCAATATGCCATCCGCGCCGCCGACGAGCTGGAGGCCGAGATCCTGCGCCTGGGCGAAGGCAGCGTGATCGCCTTCATCGCCGAAACCGTGGTCGGCGCGACCGCCGGGGCGGTGACGCCCGCACCCGGCTATTTCCAGCGCATCCGCGAGATCTGCGACCGCCATGGCGTGCTGTTGATCCTCGACGAGGTGATGAGCGGCATGGGCCGGATCGGCCAGCTTTACGCCTGCGACCATTACGGCGTGGTGCCCGACATCCTGACCTGCGCCAAGGGGCTGGGGGCGGGCTATCAGCCGATCGGCGCGGTGCTGATGTCGGACCACATCCACGACACGATCATCGCGGGCTCGGGCGCCTTCCAGCACGGCTTCACCTATATCGGCCACGCCACCGCCTGCGCCGGCGCGCTGGCCGTGCAGCGGGTGATCGAGGAGGACGGGCTGCTGGAAAACTGCCGCAACATGGGCGCGGCCCTGCGCGGGCAGCTGCGCGAGACCTTCGGGGACAAGCCGTGGTTCGGCGATCTGCGCGGCGAGGGGCTGTTCATCGGGCTGGAGCTGGTCCAGGATCGCGCCACGAAACGCCCCTTCGACCCGGCCCTGCGGCTGCACGCCAGGATCAAGGCGGCGGCGATGGCCGAGGGGCTGATGGTCTATCCGGCGGGCGGCACGGCGGACGGGCGCGCGGGCGACCATGTGCTGATCGCGCCCTCGTTCATCATCGACGAAACCCATGTCGGGCTGATCGTGGAACGGCTGGACCGCGCCATCGCAAGCGCGCTGGCCGAGGCGGTCCCGGCATGAGCGCCCCCTTCGCCATCGCCGTGGCGCCGAACGGCGCACGGCGCGGCCAGGCAGATCATCCCCGCCTGCCCCTGACCGCGCCCGAGATCGCCCGCGACGCCACTGAGGCGCTGGAGGCGGGCGCGGCGATGATCCACCTGCATGTGCGCGACGCGGCGGGCGGGCATGTGCTGGACGCGGATCTCTATCGCGAGGCGACCGAGGCGGTGCGCCGCGCGGTGGGCGACCGGCTGGTCATCCAGATCACCACCGAGGCGGTGGGCCGATATACGGCCACGCAGCAGATCGCGCTGGTCGACGCGCTGCACCCCGAATCGGTTTCCATCGCGCTGCGAGAGATCCTGCCCGAAGACGGCCCCGAAGATGGCGGCGAATCAGCCGCCGCCGCCCTGTTCCAGCGGATGGAGACGGCCGGCATCCTGCACCAGATCATCATCTATGACGCCGCCGAATTGCAGCGGCTGGACCGGCTGGCGGCGCGCGGCGTGCTGCCCGACGGGCCGCTGGCGGTGCTGGCGGTGGCCGGGCGCTATACTGAGACGGGCGCGACCATGGCGGAACTTGATGCCTATCTGGCCGCGGGGATCGACCGGCATCAGTGGATGCTCTGCGCCTTCGGCCCGCAGGAGGCCCGCTTCATGGCCCGCGCGGCGATGGCGGGCGGGCATGCGCGGGTGGGCTTCGAGAACAATCTTTGGTTGCCTGACGGCACGCTTGCGCCGAACAATGCGGCTATCGTCGCGGCCACCGCGGCGGCTTCAGCGGATGCCGGACGGGTGCTTGCCGATGCGGCAGGCTTGCGGGCAAGCTGGCGGCAGAGTAGTCGGGCCGCCCGGCAAAATTCGGTCGCGTGACGCGCGCTCCGATAGGCGCGCGCCCGAGGGGGCGCGCAGAGGCAAGAAACGGCCCCGACAGGGGGTATGATGGAAGGAGAGTTGAAATGACATCCCGGAAACTGATCGGCCTTGGTCTGGCCGCCGCAATGGCCGGCAGCCTGGGGGCGGGTGCCGCCAGCGCGCAGCAGCAATTCGTCACCATCGGCACCGGCGGCGTCACCGGCGTCTATTACGCCGCGGGCGGCGCGATCTGCCGGCTGATGAACCAGACGCGCGAGGAACACGGCTTCCGCTGCTCGGCCGAGGCGACGGGCGGGTCGGTGTTCAACCTCAACGCCATGCGCCAGGGTGAATTCGACCTGGGCCTGGTCCAGTCCGACTGGCAGTATCACGCGCTGAACGGCACATCGAGCTTCGAGGATGCCGGCCCCTGGGAAGACCTGCGCGCGGTGTTCTCGGTCCATCCCGAGCCCTTCACCGTGGTCGCCCGGCCCGATGCCGGAATCGCCGGGATCGACGACCTGCGCGGCAAGCGCTTCAATATCGGCAACCCCGGCTCGGGGACGCAAGCCTCGGCCGATCTGCTGATCGAGACGCTCGGCTGGAGCCGCTCGGACTTCTCGCTAGCGGCGGAACTGCGCGCCGACGAACACGGCCCGGCGCTGTGCGACAACCAGATCGACGCCTTCTTCTATGGCGTCGGCCACCCGTCCGCCAATATCGCCGACCCGACCACGACCTGCGGCGCCAAGATCGTGCCGCTGGAGGGCGAGGCGATCGACCAGCTGGTCGAGGAAAATCCCTATTACGCGCAGGTGAACATTCCGGGCGGGCTCTATACCGGCAACCCGGACGACATCCCGACCTATGGCGTGCTGGCGACGCTGGTCGCCTCGACCGACGTGTCCGAGGAAGCGGTCTACAACCTGGTCCGCTCGGTCTTCGAGAATTTCGACAGCTTCCGCAGCCTGCACCCGGCCTTCGCCAACCTGACGCCCGAGGAGATGGTCCAGAATGGCAACTCGGCGCCGCTGCATCCGGGCGCCGAACGCTATTACCGCGAGCAGGGCTGGCTCTGACGCGCATGAAACCGGCCGGGGCGGATAGAAGCCCGCCCCGGCCTCCGGTCACGACAAGATAACAAGAACCGCAGGGAGAATCCGGCTCATGAATGCTGCAAGCACCGACAGGGACCGGCAGGCCGAAGAGCTTGCCCGCATGGTCGCGGAATCCGATACCGGCGGGCGCAGCCCCGCCGACCGCCCGACGCGCCTTCTGCTGCTGCTGGTGCCGCTGGCCTGGTCGCTGTTCCAGCTGTGGTATGCCTCGCCGCTGCCCTACCAGCTTGGCTTCGGGGTCTTCAACGCGACCGAGGCGCGGGCCATCCACCTGGCCTTCGCGATCTTCCTGGTGTTCATGGCCTATCCCGCCTTCGTCGGCTCGCCGCGCGACCGGGTCCCGGTGCTGGACTGGGTCTTCGCGCTGGCCGGGGCCTTCTGCGCCGGATACCTGTATCTCTACCAGACCGAGCTTGCCCGCCGGCCCGGCCTGCCGACGACGATGGACCTGGTGGTGGCGGTGGCCGGGATGCTGTTCCTGCTGGAGGCCGCGCGGCGGTCGCTGGGGATCGCCCTGCCGATCGTGGGCAGCCTGTTTCTGGCCTATGCCTTCCTGGGGCCGCATCTGCCGGGGCTTCTGGCGCATCGCGGCGCCTCGCTGTCGCGCGCGGCCTCGCAATACTGGCTGACGACCGAGGGCGTCTTCGGCGTCGCCCTTGGCGTCTCGACCAGCTTCGTCTTCCTGTTCGTGCTGTTCGGCGCCCTGCTGGAGCGCGCCGGCGCGGGCAACTATTTCATCAAGGTGGCCTTCGGACTGCTGGGCCACCTGCGCGGCGGACCGGCCAAGGCCGCCGTGCTGGGTTCGGCCGCGACCGGACTGATCTCGGGGTCCTCGGTGGCCAATGTCGTCACCACCGGCACCTTCACCATCCCGCTGATGAAGCGCACCGGCTATCCGGCGGTGAAGGCCGGCGCCATCGAGGTCTCGGCCTCGGTCAACGGCCAGATCCTGCCGCCGGTCATGGGCGCCGCCGCCTTCCTGATCGCCGAATATGTCGGCATCGCCTATGCCGAGGTGGTCAAGCACGCGATCATCCCGGCGCTGCTGACCTATCTGTCGCTGTTCTACGTCGTCGATATCGAGGCGCGCAAATACCGCCTGTCGGGCTTGCCGCGGGTGCGGCACCGCTCGGGGGCGGTCAGCCTTGCCATCGGCGGCATGACCATCTCCGGCTTCATCCTGTTCAGCGCGGCGGTCTATTACGGGCTGGGCTGGACGCGCAGCCTGTTTGGCGCCAGCGCCAGCTGGGCCGTCGCCATCGGCACGCTGGCCATCTATGTCGCGCTGATCGCGGTGCGCGCCCGCTTCCCGGACCTGGAGGAGGACGACCCCGAGAAGCTGGCCCAGGGCCTGCCCGACGCGGCCAGGATCGCCCCGGCGGGCATCCATTACGCGCTGCCGGTCTTCATCCTGGTCTGGTGCCTGATGGTCGAGGAACTGTCGCCCGGCCTCTCGGCCTTCTACGGCACCTGCGCGCTGCTGTTCCTGGTGGCGACGCAGCATTCGCTGATCGCGCTGTTCCGGGGCGAAGCCGACTGGATCGCGCCGCTGAAGGCCGGGGCGGTCGATGTCGTCGAGGGGCTGGTCACCGGCGCGCGCAACATGATCGGCATCGGCATCGCCACCGCCGCCGCCGGGATCGTGGTCGGCACCGTGGCGCTGACCGGCATCGGGCTGGTGCTGGCGGAACTGGTCATCACCGCATCGGGCGGCAACCTGCTGATCATGCTGCTGATGACGGCGCTGATCTGCATGGTGGTCGGGCTGGGGATGCCGACGACAGCGAACTATGTCGTCGTGGCGACGCTGCTGGCCCCGGTCATCGTCGAGGTCGCCACGCTGAACGGCCTGGCGGTCGCGCTGGTGGCGGTTCACCTCTATGTCTTCTATTTCGGGCTGATGGCCGATGTGACGCCGCCGGTGGGGCTTGCCTCCTTCGCGGCCTCGGCGATCTCGCGCGCGGATCCGCTGAAGACCGGGGTGCAGTCCTTCCGCTACGAGATGCGCACCGCGATCCTGCCGCTGATCTTCATCTACAACCAGCAGCTTCTGCTGATCGGCATCAGCAGTTGGCTGCATCTGGTGGTCGTGGTGGTCGGATCGCTGATCGGGATGCTGATCTTCGTCTCGGTCACGCAGGGCATCTTCGTGACCCGCAGCCGGCTGTGGGAATCGGCGGTGCTGCTGTTCGCCTGCTTCATGATGTTCCGCCCCGGCTTCTTCATGGACCGGATCGAGGACCCCTATACCGACCAGCCCGCCGCCGAGATCGTCGCGCTGGCCGAGGCCGTGCCGCAGGGCGGCTTCCTGCGCTTCGAGGTCGAGGGGATGGACCTGTCGGGCCAGGACTATACCCGGCTGGCGCAGCTGCCGATGGGCGAGGCCGGGCGGCCGGGGGCCGAGCGGCTGAACGCCGCGGGCGTCCAGATCATGGAGTTCGGCGGCCAGGTCCAGGTGATGAACGTCGCCTTCCGCAGCCAAGCCGACCGCCTGGGGCTGGAGGCCGGCCAGAACGTCAGCCGCGTGCTGCTGCCCAATACCGACCGGATGACCGCGGAATGGATGTATGTCCCGGCGCTGCTGCTGATCGGCCTGATCGGGCTGTTGCAATGGCGCCGCCGCGACTGGGACCAGCCCGGCATGCCCACCGCCGCCGAGCGTCGCCGCGCGGCCTGAGCCTGAAACTCGTCGGGCCCCCGCCGGGGCCTGACGCCGGGGCGCCTCAGCCCTTGACGCGCGGCAGGCCGGCCGGGCGCATGCTGCGTTTCTGCGCGGCGATGCGGAAGGGCGCATTGGGCGCGCCATAGCCGTCATAGCCGTCGCAGCGCTGCACGATCTCGAAGAACAGCCCGCCTGCCAGCGGCTGGCTATAGAACTGGAAAAACCGCCCCGCGCCATCCTCGTCATACATGATGTCATGGGCGCGCAGCCGCGCCATCAGCGCGGGGTCCAGCCCGAACCGGGCCTCGATGTCGTCGAAGTAATTGGCGCCGATCTTCAGCACCGGAAAGCCGCGCGCCGCCATCGCCCTTGCCGTCGCGAAGATGTCGTCGCTGGCGAAGGCGATATGCTGGACGGCCGAGCCGAAGGTCTCCTCGATGAAGCGCCCGGCAAGGGTGTGGCGGGCCTCGGCGCCGTTCAGCGTCACCCGCAGCGCGCCCGCCCGGATCGCCTGGCTGCGCACCAGCCCGTCGGGGTCCACGACATCGACCATCGGCGTCCTGTCGGCCTTGAACAGCGTGGTGTAGAACAGCGACCAGCTCAGCATTTCCTCATAGGCCATGGTCTGCGCCAGGTGGTCGATCCGCACCAGCCCCGCCCCCGCCGGGTCGGGATTGCTGACCTCGAAATCGACCTCCCACAGCCGGGACAGGCGGGACTTGCCGTCGACGAAGCGGATGACGCTGCCGCCGACGCCGCGGATGCCGGGGATGTCCAGCTCGTCGGGCTGATGGGCCGGGTCATGGGGCAAGGCGCGCAGGGCCACGGCGCGGTCATAGCTGTCCTGCGCATCGGGAACGCGCAGCGCGATCTCGGACACGCCGGTGCCGTGGGTCAGCCAGGCGCTGTGGGCGAAGCCCTCGGTTTCCGCATTCACCAGCAGGTTGACGCCGTTCTGGCGCCACAATGAGACCTGTTTCGAGCGATGCCGGCCCGCATGTTCGAACCCGGCCGAGGCCAGCAGCGCCTCCAGCGCGGGCGCGTCCTCGGCGCTGGTCGCGAATTCGACGAATTCGCAATCCTCGACCGGGGCCGGGGCGGGAAAGTCGGGCAGGTCGGGCGTCAGCGCCGGTTCGTCGCGACGCACTTGGTCGGCCAGCGCGATCAGGCTGCGGATGCCGTCCTGCGCCACCAGCCGGGGCAGGCCGGACCGGAACTGGTCGTTGAAGATCTCCAGGCTCAGCGGCCCCGCATAGCCGGTCGCCAGGACCGCGCGGGTGAAGGCGCCGACATCCAGGTCGCCCTCGCCCGGCATGTTGCGGAAATGGCGCGACCAGTAGAGCAGGTCCATCTCGATCGCCGGCGCATCGGCCAGCTGGACGAAGAAGATCCGGTCGCCGGGAATGCTGCGGATCGTGTCGGGATCGGTCTTGCGGGCCAGCGTGTGGAAACTATCCAGGATCAGCCCGACATTGGGGTGATCGGCGCGGCGCACGATCTCCCAGGCGTCGCGGTGGTCGCTGACATAGCGCCCCCAGCACAGCGCCTCATAGCCGACGCGGATGCCGTATGTCGCGGCCAGCTCGCCCAGCTCGCGGAAATCGGCGGCGGCGCGGTCGATGCCGCCCATCGCCTGCGGATGCAACGTCGAGCAGACCAGGACCAGGTCGGTGCCCAGTTCGTTCATCAGCTGGAACTTGCGCTCGGCACGGGCGAAGGCGCGGCCGCGATGCGGTTCGGGCAGGCCCTCGAAATCGCGGAACGGCTGGAACAGGGTGATTTCCAGCCCGTGATCGCGCACCATCCGCCCGACCTCTTGCGGCGTATGGTCCGAGGCCAGGAAATCCTGCTCGAAAATCTCGATCCCGTCGAAACCCGCCTGCGCAATGGCCGCCAGCTTCTCGCGGAAGCTGCCGGAGATCGAGACCGTGGCGATCGAGGTTTTCATCGCATCCTCCGTGACGATGGGTATCCCTCAAGCATGGCAGGAACGGAAATAACGGCAAGTATATGGTTGTCCGTTTGATTAACACAAAGTTACGCGATGCCTTTCGGGCGGGCTTGACGCAGGCGGGGGCTTCTGCGTCCATCCGGGAATGAAGGAACTGACGCTGCGCCAGGTGGAAGTGATCCGCGCCGTGATGATGGCGGGGACCATCCAGGGTGCGGCGAAGCTTCTGAACGTCTCGGCCCCCGGCATTTCGCGGCTGGTCAAGCATACCGAGGAATCGCTTGGCATCCGCCTGTTCGAACGCAAGGCGGGGCTGTTCGTTCCCTCCTCGGAGGCCGAGACGATCTTCGAGATCGTCCACCAGGTCCATCGGCAGATGGAGAACCTGAACACCGCCGTCGCCGCGCTGAAGAAGGGCGAGGATGTGCGGCTGTCCTTCGCCTCGGCCCCCTCGATCGCGCAGTTCATCGCCGCCCGCGCCATCCGCGGGGTCCGCAAGCGCTTTCCCGACCTGTTCATCGACCTGAACATCCTGAAGATCGAGGAGACGGTCGACTACCTTCTGCTGGACCGCGGCGAATTCGTGGTGATGAGTTCGCCGATCGACAATCCCGCCCTGGACAACGTGCTGCTGGCCCGAGGCCGTCTTGTCGCCATCGTGCCGGAAAATCATCCTCTTGCCGCGAAAAGCTCGATTTCGGTTCATGACTTGGCGCGCGAGGATTTCGTGGGCGTCGACCCCAGGGACCCCTATGGCGCGATCCTGGCCCAGCCCTTCGCGGAGGCGGGCATCCCGCTGCGCTATGCGATGCGCGGGCGCTTCGCGCAGACCGTGGTCAGCCTGGTGCGGCACGGCCTGGGGGTGGCGGTCATCGACGAATTCTCCGTGGCCGAGGTCTACATGCCCGGCGTCGCCCGGCGCCCGCTGGCCGAAAGCGCCGGCATCACCGCCTGGGTGGTGTCGCGGAAGGGCCGGCAGCTGTCCAGCTTCGCCGAATATGCGATCGAGCGGTTCCGCCGCGAAATGGCCGCCGCCATCGCCCGCGAGAGCTGGGACAACCCGCCGCGCGGGCCTGCGGCCTAGGCCATCTCCTCGATCCGGCGCCTGAAATAGATCGAGGCGCCCGCCGCGTGCGACATCTCCTCGACCGCCGCGAGGAGCGGCGGGCCCAGCTCCTCCATCCGCGCCGCGTCCAGCAGGATCGACGGCCCCGCGATCGAGACCGCCCCCAGCGCGCGGCCGTCCCGGCGCAGGATCGGCGCGGCGATGGCCGCCATGCCGGGGATGAAGCTGTCGGTGGTGATCGCGAACCCCTTGCGGCGCGTCTCCTCCAGCCGGGCGATCAGCGCCGCGGCCGAGCCCGGCGCGCCGGGTCCCGAGAATTCCTGCGTGAACCCCTGCTGCGCGACCTTCATCAGCGCGGCCTCGTCGCTCATCGTCGACAGCCAGGCCAGCCCGCTGGCCGAGCTTGCCAGATGCGCCGTCGCCCCCTGCTCGCGCCCCGGATCATAGCGCAGCCCGGTCGTCGCCCCCTGCGCCACCGCGACCCAGACCAGGCTGTCGCCGTCGATGACGCTCAGCCGGACAAGGTGGCGGCTCTCGGCGGCCAGGCGGTCCAGGATCGGCTGCGCGACATCGGTGATCCCGCTTTGCGCCAGATAGGACAGGCCAAGCGCGGGCAGCTTCATCCCCAGGACATAGACGCCCTTCGCGCCCTCCTGGTGGACATAGCCATATTCGACCAGCTGCTTCAGCATCCGGTGGACCCCGCTTGGCGGCAGGTCCAGTTCCGACGCGATCTGCCCCACCGCCATGCCATCCGGCCGCTTCGACAGCAGATCCAGAAGCGCCAGACCACGTTCAAGCGACGAACTCATCCCACCTCCGCCAGCATTTTACACACCTGCCAGTTCCGAAGTGGAACAGTATTCCAGTTTTTTTGTCAGGGCAAGCCATGAAGATTTCCATTTTGTACCAGTGCATTGGACCTTGAACTTGAGATCGGAAGCTGCTCGCCTTAAAATTGGAACATAATTCAACTATTGACTGTTATTTGATTTCTGGCAAGTTCCCACCGGAACAGGAGGAGATTCTGCCCGATGCGACTGGACGGAGAAACGCGGCTCATCCCGATTCTGGGCGACCCGATCGCGCAGGTGAAATCGCCCGCCCTGCTGGGCCGTCGGCTGGCCGAGGCCGGGCTGAACGCCATCGTGCCGCCGGCCCATGTCCGCCCCGGCGATTTCGCCGCGGTCGTCGACGGCCTGAAGCGGATTGGCAATCTGGACGGTTTCATCGTCACCATCCCGCACAAGTTCGCGGCCGCGGCGATCTGCGACCGGCTGAGCGATCGCGCGGATTTCCTGGGCGCGGCCAATGTCCTGCGCCGGCAGGCGGATGGCGCCTGGCTGGGCGATCACTGCGACGGCCAGGGCTATGTCGCGGGCATCCGGGCCGAGGGCGGGCGGATCGAGGGCCGCTCGGTCCTGCTGGTCGGCGCGGGCGGGGCGGGATCGGCCATCGCCTATGAATTCCTGGACCAGGGGGCGGGTTCGATCGCCATCCATGACGCGGATGCCGCGCGCCGCGACGATCTGGTCCAGCGGCTGACGGCGCGCTTTCCCGGCCGCGCGCAGGCCGGCGGCCCGGACCCGGCCGGCCATGACATCATCGCCAATGCCACGCCCCTGGGGATGGGTCCCGACGATCCCTTCCCCGTCGATCCAAGGGCCCTGCATCCCGGCCAGTTCGTCACCGATTGCGTCACCCGGCCCGAGGTGACGCCGCTGATCGCCCGTGCGCGGGCCGCCGGCTGCGCCACGATGACCGGGCTTGGCATGTTCGACGGCGTGGCGGCGCGCATGGTGGCGTTCTTCACCCGCCAAGCCGGCGCCGCCTGACCATTACCAACAAGGAGGAGGAACCCAGATGATCCGCAAGCTGATGCTTGGCGCCGCGACGGCGCTGGCCTTCACATCGACCGCACCGCTGGCGCAGGACTATCCCGACCGCGACCTGACCGGCATCATCCAGTGGGGCGTCGGCGGCGCGACTGACACGGTCAGCCGGGCGCTGAAACCCGTCGCGGATCAGATGCTCGGCCGCAGCATCGTGATGAACAACCGCAGCGGCGGCAGCGGCGTGATCGGGATGCGCTTCGCCCAGGCGCAGCGCGCCGATGGCTATACGCTGCTGTTCGGCGCCGAGAACCCGCAGCTCTACAAGGTGCTGGGGCTGGCGGATTCCGACTATGGCGATTTCTATCCGGTCAATATCCCGGCGCGCGGCGTGGTGGTGATCGCGGTGCCGGCGGACTCGCCCTATCAGGGCCTGCAGGACCTTCTGGACGCCGCCCAGGCCCAGCCCGGCAAGCTGCGCATGGGCACCATGGGGCCGGGCAGCCTGTCCCATGTGGTCGAGACGATGATCAGCGCCGAGACCGACTTCCAGGTGAACGCGGTGCCCTTCGACGGCGAGGGTCCCGGCTTCACCGCCATGCTGGGCGGCGCGGTGGACTTCATCCCGACCAGCCTGTCGGTCGCCAAGCCGATGATCGACGCGGGCCGCGCCCGCGCGCTGGCAGTGATCGAATCCGAGCCGCTGGACCAGCTGCCCGGCGTGCCCCCGGTTACGGAAACCCTGCCCGAGCTGGCGCGCTTCCTGCCCTGGGGGCCGTTCTACGGGGTCTTCGTCGCCAGGGACGCCCCCGACGAGGCCCGCGAAAAGCTGGTCGCGGCCTTTGCCGCCGCCGCCGAAAGCGAGGATTTCCGCAAGCTGGTCGAGAATCGCGGCAACCTGATGATGAACATCTCGGGCGCGGAAGCCGATGCCTTCCTGCGGAACTGGCAATCGGTGTCCAGCTGGCTCTTGCATGACGCGGGCGTCACCAAGAACTCGCCCGAGGATTTCGGCATCCCCCGTCCCTGACCCGATCGCCGTCCCCAGCCACAGGCCCCTGTCATGAACGCAGCAGCACCCCTTGATGAAACCGTCGACGTGATCGTGGTCGGCTCCGGCGCCTCGGGGCTGGCGGCGGCGGTGACGGCGGCGCATCACGGGCTGTCGGTCCTGGTGCTGGAAAAGCACGCCCGTTTCGGCGGCACCAGCGCCTGGTCGGGCGGCTGGCTGTGGATCCCGCTGAACCCGCTGGCGCGCGAGGCCGGGATCCGCGAGCCCGCCGACAGGATCCGCACCTATCTGCGCGTCGCGCTTGGCAATGGCTACGACGCCCCGCGGATCGAGGCCTTCCTGACGGCGGGGCCGGAAATGGTCGGCTTCCTGCGCGATCTGGGCATGGCGTGGCGCGACGGCAATGCCATTCCCGACATGCTGGGCCATCTGCCCGGCGCGGGGACCGGCGGGCGCTCGGTCACGGTGGCGCCCTTCGACGGGCGGCGTCTGGGCCGCGACCTGCACCGGCTGCGCCATCCCAAGGCCGAGACCGCGTTCATCGGCATGGGCATCGCCTCGGGGCAGGATCTGGGCCATTTCCTGCAGGCCGCGCGCTCGGCCCGGTCCTTCGTCCATGTGGCCCGCCGCGTCCTGCGCCACCTGTGGGACCTTGCGCGGCACGGGCGCGGGACGCATCTGGTCAACGGCAACGCGCTGATCGCCCGGCTGGCCGAGATCGCCTTCGCCAAGGGGGTTCATATCCGCACGCTGGCCCCGGTCGCGGCGCTGCTGGCGAAGGGCGGGCGCGTCGGCGGCGTGGTGACGGGCGACGGGCGGCGCATCCATGCCCGGCGCGGCGTGGTGCTGGCGGCGGGCGGCTATCCCGCCGATCCCGCGCGGCGCAGGGCCAGCTTCCCGCATTGCCCCACGGGGCGGGAACACTGGACCGCCGCGACCCCGCAGAATACCGGCGACGGCATCGGCCTTGGCGAGACCGCCGGCGGCCATGTCGCGAACGGGCTGGCCCATCCGGCCAGCTGGGCGCCCGTCTCGCTGGTGCCCCGCCGCGACGGCCCTCCAGGCCATTTCCCGCATCTGATCGAGCGGGCGAAGCCCGGCCTGATCGCCGTGACCGCCGACGGGCGCCGCTTCGCCAACGAGGCCGACGGCTATCACCAGTTCATCGGCAGCCTGCTGGAGGTGACGCCCGCGGGGCAGCGGCCGGTCTGCTGGCTGATCGCCGATCACCGCTTCGTCCGCCGCTACGGGCTGGGCCATGCCAAGCCCGCACCGGTGCCGCTGCGCGCGTCGCTGCGGTCGGGCTATCTGAAGCGCGGCAGGACCTTGCGCGAGCTGGCACGGACCTGCGGCATCAACCCCGAGGGGCTCAAGGCGACGGTCGCGGCCTGGAACGACCATGCCCGCCATGGCCGCGACCCGGAATTCGGCCGGGGCGAGACGCCCTATAACCGTGCCGGCGGCGATCCCGCGCAGCGCCCCAATCCCTGCGTCGCGCCGATCGGCAGTGGCCCCTTCTACGCGGTCGAGGTCGTGCCGGGCAGCCTGGGCACCTTCGCCGGACTTGCCGTGGATGCCCGCGCCCGCGTGCTGGACCGCGCGGGGGCGCCAATCGCGGGGCTCTATGCGGTGGGCACCGACGCGGCCAGCCTCATGGGCGGCACCTATCCCGCCGGCGGGATCAACCTGGGCCCCGGCATGACATTCGGCTTCATCGCCGGCCGCGACCTGGCCGGCCTGCCTGCAAGAACCCCTGAACAGGAGACCCTGCCGTGAAATATTACGAACTTGCCACGCTGTTTCTGCCGATGGGCAGCGCACCCCGCGCGCTGGAGGGCGTGCCCGCCTTCGCCGCCGAGGGCCGGGGCCGGCTGCTGGGCATGTGGATGGTCGATATCGGCCGGCTGAACCGGATGCTGGTCTTGCGCGGCTTCGACGATGCCGAAAGCCTGCTGGCCGAGCGCCGGCGCACCCATGAAAGCACCAGCCCCTTCGGCTGCGGCGAGGTTCTGGCCGACCTGTCGCTGGACAGTTACGAGCCCTTTCCCTTCATGAAACCCGTCCGGCCCGGCCGGTATGGCGGGGTCTACGAATTCCGCACCTATCCGTTCCGCATTGGTGGCGGCTATCCGCAGACGGTGGCGAAATGGCAGGAGGCGCTGCCGGCGCGCGGGGATTTCTCGGACTGCCTGATCGCGATGCGGGCGCTGGACGGCTCGCCGCGCTTCGTCAATATCTGGCCCTATGCCGACATTGCCGCCCGCGGCAAGGCGCGCGCCGATGCGGTCGCGGCGGGCGTCTGGCCGCCGAAGGGCGGCCCCGACTGGCTGAAATCCGAGATGGAATCGCTGATCGCCATTCCCGCCGCCGGCTCGCCCCTAGCCTGACACTGCCCGATGAAGGAGACCGACATGCCGCATCCCCTGTCACTGGCCTTCCTGACGCTTCCCGGCATCCCGCCCGCGCGGATGATCGAGGCGGCCGCCGGGGCGGGTTTCGCGGCGGTCGGCCTGCGCCTGCTGCCCGCCGCCCTGTCGGGCGAGGGTCCCTACCCGCTGCTGACCGACGACCGGGTGCTGGCCGACACGCTTGCCGCGCTGCGCGATACTGGGCTGGGCGTGGCCGATGTCGAGATCATCCGCCTGAACGCCGGTTTCGACCCCGAATCCTGCCTGCCCTTCCTGGAACGCGCCGCCCGCCTCCAGGCCCGCCACGTGCTGGTCGCGGGCGACGACCGCGACCTGTCGCGGCTGACCGGCAGCTATGCCCGCTTCTGCGAGGCGGCGGCGGGCTTCGGGCTCAGCGGCGACCTGGAATTCATGCCCTGGACGGCGGTGCCCGACCTGGCCACCGCCCGGCGCATCGTCGAGGCGGCCGCCCAGCCCAACGGCGCGATCCTGATCGACGCGCTGCATTTCGACCGCGCCCCCACCACGCTGGAGGAGATCCGCGCCCTGCCCGCCGGGCTGATCAACTATGTGCAGTTCTGCGACGGCCCCCGCCCCTATGATCCCGGCGACGAGGGGCTGATCGCGGTGGCGCGCGGCGGGCGGCTGATGCCCGGCGAGGGCGCGATCGACCTGACCGGCCTTGCCCGCGCCATTCCCGAAGGCTGCATGATCTCGGTCGAGGTCGCGGACCTGACCAACCGGCTTTCGCCACTTGACACGGCTCAACGCGCCGCCCGGACGACCCGCGCTATCCTGGACGCGGCCGCGCGGATCCCTGCCGGCCCGAATCAGCAAGAGGAGGAAGGAAGATGACGTTCAAGTCGATCCTGGCAGCCTATTCCGGCGAGGCGGACGGCCGCGCCAGCCTCGAGATGGCGCTGACCCTGCAACGCCACTGGCCGCTGCATGTGACCGGCCTGGCCTGGCACGGGCTGAACACGCTGCAGCGCAACTGGCGCGGGGTCCTGCCGCGCGACATCGAGGAGATCCTGGCCGAACGCGATGCCGACACCGTGGCCGAGATCCGCGAGCGGTTCGACGCCGTGATGGCCGAGCGCGGCGATCCGGCCCGCGCCGATTTCCTGACGGTCGCGGGCGACAGCAGCCTTTCGCTGGCGGAAACCGCGCGCGGCTTCGACCTGGTGATCATGGGCCGGCATTCCGAGGAACCCGACCGCTCGCATTTCTCGGCGCGGCCCGACGTGGTCGCCTTGCGCGCCGGCCGGCCGGTGATCGTGACGCCGCCGCGCCACGCGGCGGGCGAGCTGCCGCAGCGGGTGCTGATCGGCTGGGACGGCAAGCGCAATGCCGCGCGGGCGGTCGTGGACGCGATGCCCTTCCTGACCGCCGCGGCCGAGGTGCTGCTGGTCAGCATCGGCAAGCCCCCGCCCGAGCGCGAGGGCGCGACGATCCTGAACCTGATGCAGCGCCACGGGGTCAATGCGCGCCCCGAGATCCTGCCCGAGAAGCGCGGCGGCGCCGGCCGCGCGCTGCTGGACGCCGCGCAGGATTTCGGCGCCGGGCTGCTGGTCATCGGCGCCTACGAGCACAGCAAGTTCCACGAGGACCTGCTGGGCGGCGTCACCAACCTGATGCTGGCCGAGGCGCCGCTGCCGGTTCTCATGTCGCATTGACGGAAGGACGATCCCCGCATGACGCAGACCAATGACGACACCCTGCCCGAAACCGTCGACCTTCTGGTCTGCGGCGCGGGCGCCGGGGGCATGACCACGGCGCTTGTCGCCGCGCTGGAGGGCCTGTCGGTCGTCATCTGCGAAAAGACCGCCCAGGTCGGGGGAATCACCGCGACCTCGGGCGGGACCACCTGGGTGCCGGGCAATTCGCTTGGCGCCTCGGTCGGCGCGCCCGACGACGCCCGCGACGCGGCGGCCTTCCTGCGCCATGTCGTCGGCGACCGCGGAGGCGAGGATCTGCGGCTGGCCTTCCTGGCCTCGGGCCGGGCGGCCATCGACGAGTTGCAATCGCGGACCGAGGTGCAATTCGCGGCGTCACCCGCCCATCCCGACTATCTGGACGGGCCGGGCAGCGCCCATGGCGGGCGGGCCATCGG
This sequence comes from Paracoccus sigandri, assembly GCF_003709565.1. Taxonomy (GTDB): domain Bacteria; phylum Pseudomonadota; class Alphaproteobacteria; order Rhodobacterales; family Rhodobacteraceae; genus Paracoccus; species Paracoccus siganidrum. The sequence goes on from NZ_QNRC01000003.1 coordinate 52,018, forward strand.
CCCCCTGCCCTTCGACGGCCGCAGGCTGGGCGCGGATTTCCGCCGCATCCGCCCGCCCCGGCCCGAATTCATGGGGCTGGGCGGGATGATGGTCGGCCGGACCGAGATCGACGCGCTGCTGCACCCTTTCGCCTCGCTGGCGAATTTCCGGCTGGGGACCGGCATCGTGCTGAACTATCTGAAGGACCGGCTGCGCCACCCGCGCGGCACGCGGCTGCTGATGGGCAATGCGCTGGTCGCCCGCCTGCTGTTCAGCCTGCGCCGGCGGAATGTGCCGCTGCTGTTCGACACCGCCCTGGCCGACCTGCTGGTCCAGGATGGCCGCGTCACCGGCGCCCGGCTGCGCACCCCGCAGGGCGAACGCACCATCCGCGCCCGGCGCGGCGTGGTGCTGGCCACCGGCGGGATCGGCTGGAACCGGGCGCTGCGCCAGCGGCTGTTTCCCGAACCCGCGCGCGATCTGTCGCTGGCGCCCAGCACGAACAGCGGCGACGGCGCCGAGGCCGCGATGCGCATCGGCGCGCGGCTGGACGATGGCGGCGACAGCCCGGCGCTGTGGATGCCCTGTTCCAGCTATCGCCGCGCCGACGGCCATCTGGCGGTCTGGCCGCATATCCTGCTGGACCGGGCGAAACCGGGGCTGCTGGCGGTGAATGCCGCGGGGCGGCGCTTCGTGAACGAAAGCGACAGCTATCACGATTTCAGCATGGGGCAGATCCGGGCGCAGGCGCCCTCGGTCCCGGCCTGGCTGATCTGCGACGCGGGGTTCATCCGCCGCTATGGGCTGGGGCTGGTCCTGCCGGGCGGGCGCGGGCTGAGGCGGCTGCTGAAGGCGGGATACCTGGTGCAGGCCCCCGACCTTGCCGCGCTGGCCGGAAGGATCGGCGTCGACGCGGCGGCGCTGCAGGGGACGGTGCGGGACTACAACCGCTTTGCCGCGTCGGGGCAGGATGCGGAATTCGGGCGCGGCGGCAGCGCGATGAACCGCTTCAACGGCGACAAGGACGCGGGCGGCGCCAATCCCTGCCTGGGCCCGGTCGGCGACGCGCCCTTCTACGCGCTGGCCGTCCGGCCGGCCGACCTTGCCGCCAGCGCCGGGCTGGCGGGCGATATTCACGGCCGGGTCCTGGACCATGCCGGCCAGCCCATCGAGGGCCTCTATGCGGTGGGCAACGACTTGGCCTCGATCTTCCGCGGCACCTATCCGGGGCCCGGCACCACCATCGGCCCGGCGCTGGTCTTCGGCTGGCGCATCGCCCGCCATGCCGCGGGGCTGCCGACGCCCGACCGGCCGGGATGAACGCCCGCCGGCTTTCGGGCGTCCGGCCTTGAATCACCAGCAGGATTCGGCACGCATACCGATCAGGATTAACTTCATGTTAATTGCAGAGACAAACATATCTTTGACGTTAAGCCGTCCGTCATTAATCTGGCAACTCGGAGGAGCCGATGCCATGGCGGGCATCGACCGGAACTCATGGGAGGCACTATGAAAGCCACGTTCATCGCGGTCGTCAGCGCGGTCGTTGTCAGCGCCGGCGCCGCAGTCGCGGAATTCCCCGAGCGCGACCTGCAGGGGATCATCCAATGGGGCGCAGGCGGTTCGACCGATGTGGTGATGCGGGCGGTCACGCCCCATGCCGAGGAGATCCTGGGCCGCAGCGTCGTCATGACCAACCGCACCGGCGGCGCCGGCGCGATCGCGACCCGCTTCGTCGCCAGCCAGAGGGCCGACGGCTATACCCTGCTGATGGGCGCCGAGAACCCGCAGACCTACAAGGTCATGGGCCTGGGCGACATGGATTACAGCGACTTCACCCCGATCACGATCCTGGCGCGCGGGGTGCCGGTGATCGTCGCCAACACCGACGCGCCCTTCGACGATTTCGCCGGCATGATCGAATATGTGCAGGCCAATCCGGGCCAGATCCGGGTCGGCTCGACCGGGCCGGGCGGCGTGCCCTCGGTGGTGACAGCGATGCTGGAAAGCGCGGTCGAGCTGCCGATGACCGCGGTTCCCTATGACGGCGACGGCCCGGCGCAGACCGCGCTGATGGGCGGCGCCGTGCAGGTCCTGCCCGCCGTGATGGGCGCCGCGATCGAGAACATCCGCGCCGGCCGCGTGAAGCCCATCGTGCTGATCGACAACCAGCGCAACGACCTGCTGCCCGACGTCCCGGCCGTCACCGAGACCCATCCCGAGCTGGAGAAATTCCTGCCCTGGGGCCCGTTCTTCGGCATCTTCGTCGCCAAGGACACCCCCGAGGAGGCGGTGGCGAAACTGCGCGAGGCCTTCGGCACCTCGGCCGAGCAGGAGGGCTTCCGCCAGCTGATGGACGACCGCGGCTTCGTGCACATGAACATCACCGGCGAGGAGGCCGAGGACTTCCTGACCCGGTTCCAGTCGGTCACGTCCTGGCTGGTCTATGACGCCGGGGTCGCGAAGAACTCGCCCGAGGATTTCGGGATCGCGCGCCCCTGAAACCGGACGGCCCGGCCAGACCGGCCGGGCCTTCGTCACCGACCTGTGGGAGGAGGCCTTCAGAATGCATACGACACGGTCCAAACGGCCGGGCGAGGATATCTTCGGCCTCGCCACGCTGGCGGTCAGCATCGTGCTGCTGTGGCAATCATATGAAATTTCCGGCTTCTCGGCGCTCAGCTCGCCCGGTTCCTTTCCGATGGCCTGTTCGGCCGTGATGGTGCTGGGATCGCTGCTGGTGGTGCGCGACAATGTGCGCCGCAACCGGCAGGCGACGACGACCGGCGACCGGATGCCGATCATCACCCTGACCGGGGTGATCTTCATGGCGCTGATCCTGGCCTATGCCCTGCTGCTGGAGCCGCTCGGCTTCCTTCTGTCCTCGTTCCTGTTCCTGATGGCGGGCATGATGCTGCTCTATCGCGGCGGGGTCGTGAAGACGCTCGGCATCGTGCTGCTGGCGCTGGCGATCATCTATGTGGTGTTCCGGCTGATCTTCCAGGTGATCCTGCCCGAGGGGGTCATCCCCGAACGCCAGATCATGGCGGCGCTCGGCAACCTGTTCGGAGGGGCGCGCTGATGGAGGCGTTGCAGTATTTCCTGATCTCCTGGCTGGATCCCTGGCTGGTCTTCCTGCTGGCCGCGGGCACCTTCGCGGGCATCTATATCGGCGCGATCCCCGGCCTGTCGGTCACGATGGCGGTGTCGATCCTGATCTCCTTCACCTTTTCCTGGCAGGTCAACGACGCGCTCTGCCTGATGATCGGCATCTTCGTCGGCGGTGTCTACGGAGGCGCGCGAACCGCGATCCTTCTGAACATCCCCGGCGGGCCATCCTCGATCGCCACGGCGCTGGACGGCTATCCGCTGGCGCAGCGAGGCGAGGCGGGCGAGGCGATCGGCCTCTCGACCGTCATGTCGGTGGTCGGCGGCTTCGTGGGCATCCTGGCGCTGGCCCTGGCGGCGCCCTCGATCTCGGATTTCGCGCTTGGCTTCCAGCCCCGCGACTTCATGCTGCTGGCGATCCTGGGCATCCTGCTGGTCGGCTCGCTGGCCGGGGAAAGCCTGGCCAAGGGCGTCGTCGCCGGCGCCTTCGGGATGCTGATCGGCACCGTCGGGCTCGACCCGCTGACCGCCGAGGAACGCTTCACCTTCGGCATGGTCCAGCTGTGGAGCGGGATCTCCTTCATCGCCGTCATGATCGGCATGTTCGGCGTGTCCGAGGTGCTGTTCCAGCTGCGCCACATGGACAAGGTCGCGGTCAAGCAGGACCTGTCGCGGATCGTGCCGCGCTGGTCCTCGGTCCGCAAGATGCTGCCGCTGTCGCTGCAGACCTCGACCATCGGCGTGGGCGTGGGCGCGCTGCCCGGCGTCGGCGGCGACATCGCGGCGCTGATGGCCTACGACTATGCCAAGCGCACCACCCGCAACCCCGAGGTCCCCTTCGGCCAGGGCGCCAAGGAAGGCCTGGTCGCGCCGGAGACCGCCAACAGCTCCGCCGTGGGCGCCAGCTTCATCCCGATGCTGACCCTGGGCATCCCCGGCGACGCGGTGACAGCGATCTTCATCGGCGCGCTGTTCATCCACGGGCTGAACCCCGGCCCGATGCTGATGATCGAGCAGCCGCACATGTTCTGGTTCATCGTCGGCGGTCTGGTGCTGGCCAATATCTTCCTGCTGATCTTCGGCCTGACCGGCATCAAGATCTTCACCCGCATCGTCGAGATCCCCAAGGGCATCCTGTTGCCGCTGATCCTGCTGCTGTCGGTGGTGGGGGCCTATGCGCTGAACAACTCGGTCACGGATGTCTACTGGATGCTGGGCTTCGGCGTGCTGGGCTTCTTCATGAAGGAATACGGCTATCAGGTCGGCCCGGTGATCCTGGGCGTGATCCTGTCGCGCCTGATCGACGAGAACTGGCGCCGCGCGATCATCTCCGAACAGGAAAGCCTGGGCAGCTTCTTCGCGAACATGCTGACCAGCCCGCTGTCGCTGGTGCTGTTTTTGACGGTGATCGTGATCCTGCTCAGCCAGACGCCGCTTCTCGGCCATGCCCGCCGCGCGCTCAGCCGCGCGAAATGAATGGAACCTGACCGCATGGAAACCGCAATGACGACCCCGACCGGCGCCGATGTCGTGCGCCTTGGCCTGATCGGCGACAATATCGCCGCCTCGCAATCGCCGCGCCTGCACGAACTGGCCGGGCGGCTGACCGGCATCGAGGTCGCCTATGAGCTTCTGATCCCGCATCAGCGGGGCCAGGATTTCCAGCAGGTGTTCGATGCCGCCCGCGCCGAGGGGCTGCGCGGGCTGAACATCACCTATCCCTACAAGGAGCGCGTGGTGCCGCTGGTCGAGATCCCCGATCCGCGCGTGGCGGCGCTGGGGGCCTGCAACACGGTGCTGTTCACCGAAAAAGGGCCGCAGGGCCACAATACCGACTGGTCCGGCTTCGTGGCCGCCTATCGCCGGGTCATGGGCGATGCCGCGCCGGGGGTGGTCTGCATGGTGGGCGCGGGCGGCGTCGGTAAGGCCGTGGCCTTCGGGCTCCTGGCGCTCGGCATGACCGAGCTGCGCCTGGTCGAGCGCGACCTGCCCAAGGCCGAGGCGCTGGCCCAGGCCCTGCGCCGCGCCGATCCCGCGCTGAAGGTCAGCACCACCGCCGAGGTGGCGGCCGGTGCCGCCGGGACCTCGGGGCTGATCAACTGCACGCCGGTCGGCATGGTCGGCCACGAGGGCACGCCGGTCCCGGCGGATCTGATGGCGGGCGCGGCATGGGCCTTCGATGCCGTCTATACCCCGGTCGATACGCGCTTCCTCAAGGATGCCGAAGCCGCCGGGCTGCGGATCATCAGCGGATACGAGCTGTATTTCTATCAGGGCCTGCACGCCTATGAGCTGTTCCACGGCCGGCCGATCTCCGAAACGCTGCTGCGCGATGCGCTGATGGGCCTCTGACCGGCCGGCCGGGCGTTTGCACCGGCGCGCGGTCTTGCGCTATCCTGTCCGCGCGCGGGTGCGAACCGCGGCGTGGGGGGATGACGAAAACGGATGCAGCTTTCCTGGCGGCGAGATTCGATCGTGCCCGTCGGCCTGGCGGTGGCGGTGACGATCGCCACCGCCCTGCCCGCGACCCGCTACATGACCGGCCTGCAATTCGACCAGCTTGCGGGGCGGGCGGAAAACACCCTGGGCCTGGCGGTCAGCGCTTTGCGCGGCGAGCTGGCCCGATACGAGAACCTGCCGGCGCTGATCGCGCAGCATGACAGCATCCGCGCGCTGGTGCGCGACCCCGGCAACGGCCCACTGGCCGATCAGGTCAATCGCGAGCTGGAGGCGATCAACGCGCTGCTGGGCTCCTCGGTCATCTATGCGATGCTGCCCGACGGCACCACGGTCGCGGCCTCGAACCACGGCGCCCCGGACAGTTTCGTGGGCGGCAACTTCGCCTATCGCCCCTATTTCAGCGATGCGCTGGCGGGGGGCGAGGGGCGCTTCTTCGCGCTGGGGACGACCTCGCTGAAGCGCGGCTATTACTTCGGCGCGCCGATCCGCGAGGCGGGACGGATCACCGGCGTGCTGGTCTTCAAGGTCGACATCGACCCGATCGAGATGACCTGGAAGGGCGCCGATTACGGCATCGTCGTGACCGATCCCGAGGGCATCATCTTCATGTCCGACCGCGCCGAATGGACCTATGCGGCGATCGAGGCGCTGACCGAGGAACGGCTGGCCCGCACCGCCGAGACCCGCCGCTATGCCGAGACCGAATTGCGCGAACTGCCGGTGACGCGCGGGCAAGGCCCCGGCGGGCATCTGCTGATGACCGTGCCCGAGCCGCAGGGGCGGACCGAATACCTGGCCCTGACCGAGGCCATGCCCGAGATGGACTGGACGGTGAAGGTGCTGATGCAGACCCGCCCGGCGCGGATCCAGGCGCTGATCGCGGTCGCGGCGCTGCTGTCGCTGTTCTGGGTGGCGGTGCTGATCTGGCTGAGCCTGCAGCAGCGCCGGCGCCGCTTCGAGGAACGCCTGGCCGTCCAGCGCGAGGCGCAGGAGACGCTGGAGCGGCGGGTCGGCGAAAGGACCGCCGACCTGGCCGAGGTCAACCGCCGGCTGGAGGAAGAGGTGATCGAGCGCCGCGCGACCGAGCGCGAATTGCGCAAGACCCAGTCCGACCTGGTGCAGGCCGGCAAGCTGGCGGCGCTGGGGCAGATGTCGGCCGCGCTCAGCCATGAATTCAACCAGCCGCTGGGGGCGGTGCGGGCCTATGCCGAAAATGCCGGGATCCTGCTGGAGCGCGGCCGCATCGACGAGGCGCAGCAGAACCTTGCGGACATCAGCGCGCTGGTCGAGCGGATGGACGTGCTGGGCCGCCACCTGCGCAATTTCGCGCGGATGCCGAATACCGAGCTGCAGACCGTCGCGCTGGAACAGGTGATCCGCGACACAAGGCCGATCATCGCGCCCCGCCTGCGCGCCGCCGGGGTGGAGCTGGAAACCGAGATCGGCGACGGCGATCATGACGGGCCGCTTCTGGTGCGGGCCGGGCCGGTGCGGCTGCAGCAGGTGCTGGTCAACATCATCTCGAACGCCGCCGACGCGGTCGAGGGCCGGCCCGATCCGCGCATCCGCCTGACCGCCCGGCGCAGGGGCGACCGGGTGACGGTGGCGGTCCGCGACAACGGGCCGGGGGTGGCGCCGGGCATCGCCGCGCGGATCTTCGACCCGTTCTTCACCACCAAGGGCGTCGGCAAGGGGCTGGGGCTGGGGCTGTCGATCTCCTACAACATCGTCAAGGATTTCGGCGGCAGCCTGCACCTGTCCAGCCCCGATGGCGGCGGCGCCGAGATGCTGCTGGAACTGCCCGCCGCCACGGCACGCGACCTGCCCGAGGCCGCGGAATGACGCCGGGCGACATCCTGCTGGTCGATGACGACGACCAGATGCGCCGCGCCACCGCGCAGGCGCTGGAACTGGCCGAATTCCAGGTGCGCAGCCTCTCGGTCGCGGAACGCGCGCTGGATTTCGTCGGCTTCGGCTTTCCCGGCGTGCTGATCACCGACATCCGCATGCCCGGCATGGACGGCATGACGCTGATGACCCGCGTGCACGAGATCGATTCCGAAATCCCGGTGATCCTGATCACCGGCCATGGCGAGGTCGAGCTTGCCGTCCGGGCGATGCGCGAGGGCGCCTATGACTTCATCGAGAAGCCCTTCGCGCCCCGGCGGCTGGCCGACATCGCCCGGCGGGCCAGCGAAAGGCGGCGGCTGGTGCTGGAAAACCGGCTGCTGCGCGCGGCGGCCGGGCAGCGCGACGACCTGGAGCAGCGCCTGGTCGGGCGATCCGCCGCGATGATCGAGCTGCGCTCGCGCCTGCGCACGGTGGGGCCGACCAGCGCCGACGTGCTGCTGCTGGGCGAGACCGGCGTCGGCAAGGAGGTGACCGCCCGCGCGCTGCACGATTTCAGCCCGCGCGCCAGCCGCCCCTTCGTCGCGATCAACTGCGCCGCCCTGCCGGTCAGCCTGATCGAGAGCGAGCTGTTCGGCCACGAGCTGGGCGCCTTCCCCGGCGCAATGCGCGCGCGCTACGGCAAGTTCGAGCTGGCCCAGGGCGGCACCATCCTGCTGGACGAGATCGGCGCCATGCCGCTGGACGTGCAGGCCAAGCTGCTGCGCGTGATAGAGGAGCGCAAGATCACCCGGCTGGGCTCGAACGAGGAATACCAGCTGGACGTGCGCTTCATCGCCACCAGCAAGTCCGACCTGGCCGACCAGGTGGCCGCCGGGCGCTTCCGCGAGGATCTGTTCTATCGCCTGAACGTCGTCGCGCTGCGCGTCCCGCCGCTGTCCGAACGGCGCGAGGACGTGCCGCTGCTGTTTCTGAAACTGGTGCAGGAGGCCGCGGTGCGCCACCAGCGCGACCCGGTGCCGGTGCCCGACCACGTGATCGCCGCGATCGCCGCGCGCGACTGGCCCGGCAATGTGCGCGAATTGCGCAATGCCGCCGACCGCTACGGGCTGGGGCTGGGGCTGCAATTCGCCGACGGGCGGCCGGACGCGGACCTGCCCGCGCGGCTGTCGGATCGGATGGCCGCCTATGAAAAGCAGCTGATCTCGGACGCGCTGGCGCTGCATGGCGGCAGCCTGAAGCCGGTCTATGAATCGCTTGGCCTGTCGCGCAAGTCGCTTTACGAAAAGATGCAGAAACACGGCCTTAGCCGCCGCGCCTTCGCCGGTGAAGGCGAAGCCTGAACGGCTTTTGGGTGAAAATCGACACATCGCGGCCCGATGATGTTACCATATCCACCCATTCGGGGCCGATGACGGCCATTTTCTTGCCGCGCGGGCCGATGCGTGCTTGCGCGGCGGGCCGCCGCACCGCCTGATGGGCTGTCTGAACGCATCTGGGGAGGAGGTGCGGCGGCTGTCATGCGGGTCTTCAGGGTCGCGGTCGTCTGCCTGTCTCTCTGCCGCGCAAGCGCCCATGGCGCATCCAACAGGAGGAGAGAAGCATGAAGAAGACCACCATCCTTGCCGCCGCGCTGGCCGCTTTCGCGGGCATGGCCTCGGCGCAGGACTATCCCACCCAGCCGATCAACATCGTCGTCCCCTTCGCGGCGGGCGGCCCCACCGATACCGTGACCCGCCTGGTTGCCCAGGCCATGAGCCGCGACCTGGGCCAGCAGGTGGTGGTCGAGAATGTCGGCGGCGCCGGCGGCACGCTTGGCGCCGCGCGCGTGGCGCAGGCCCAGGCCGACGGCTATACGCTGCTGCTGCATCACATCGGCATGTCCACCGCGCCGACGCTGTATCGCCAGCTGCCCTTTGACGTGCTGAACGATTTTTCCTATATCGGGCTGGTGACCGAGGTGCCGATGGTCTTCGTCGGCCGTCCCGACCTGGAGCTGAACACCCTGGAAGAGGTCATCGACTGGGTCCGCGAGGAAGGCGAGAACGTGATGTATGCCAATGCCGGCATCGGGGCGGCCTCGCATCTGTGCGGGCTGCTGTTCATGAACGCGGTCGACCAGCAGATGACCACCATCCCCTATCAGGGCACCGCGCCGGCCGTGACCGACCTGATGGGCGGGCAGGTCGATTTCCTCTGCGACCAGACCACCAATACCACGAACCAGATCCGCGACGGCTCGATCAAGCCCTTCGCCGTGACCGTGCCCGAGCGGCTGGACAGCCTGCCCGACGTGCCGACCACCGCCGAAGCCGGGCTGGGCGATTTCGAGATCACCATCTGGCACGGGCTCTATGCGCCGGCGGGTACCCCCGACGACGTGGTGGCCAAGCTGAGCGCGGCGCTGCAGACCGCGCTGCAGGATGAAACCGTGATCGAGCGTTTCGCCGACCTGGGCACCGCGCCCTCGCCGCAGGACGACGCCACCCCCGAGGCGCTGCGCGCCAAGCTGGAAGCCGAGATCGAACTGTGGCGCCCGCTGATCGAGGACGCCGGCGTCTACGCCAACTGAGCCCGGACCGGCCGGCCGGGCGATCCGGCCGGCCGCCCTCGTTTGGCCGCCCCCGGCGCGGGGGCCCTGCACGGAGAAGATGACAATGCTGTCTCGGGACTACAGGGATATCTTCGGGGGCCTGCTGATGGTCGCCTTCGGGGTCTGGGTGGCGTGGTATTCGGCCGCGCATTACGACTTGGGCACCTTCCGCCGCATGGCGCCGGGGATGTTCCCGATGATGCTGGGCATCATCCTGGCGGGGTTCGGCCTGGCGATCGCCATCCCGGCCTTCTTCCGCACCGGGCCGAAGCCCTATATCCGCATCTGGACGCCGCTGTTCGTGCTGCTGGGCGTGGGCGCCTTCGCGATCCTGGTGCGGCCCTTCGGGCTGATCCCGGCGATCCTGGGCGTCACCATCATCTCGTCGCTGGCCGAGCTGAAGTTCCGCCCCGTCAGCCTGGCCATCCTGTGTGCCGTGCTGTGCCTGATCGCCTGGCTGACCTTCCGCGTCGGGCTGGGCCTGCCCATGCCGATGTTCCGCTGGCCGTATTGAGGGGCACCCGCATATGGACATCTTCAGCAATATCGCGCTTGGCCTGAACACGGCGCTGTCCTTCACCAACCTGCTCTACTGCTTCCTGGGGGTGTTCCTGGGCACGCTGGTCGGCGTCATTCCGGGCATCGGGGTGCTGTCGGCGATCTCGATGCTGTTTCCGATCACCTTCTACCTGGAGCCCACCACCGCGCTGATCATGCTGGCGGGGATCTGGTACGGGACCAGCTATGGCGGCAACACCGCATCGATCCTGCTGAACATCCCCGGCACGCCGGCCAATGCGGTGACCTGCCTCGACGGCTATCCGATGGCGCGGCAGGGGCGGGGCGGCGTGGCGCTGTTGATGACCACGGTCGCGTCCTTCGTCGGCGGCTCGATCGGCATCCTGCTCTTGATGCTGTTCGGGCCGGTGATCGCGCGATACGCGCTCAGCTTCGGGTCGGCGGAATATTTCGCGCTGATGGTGATGGGGCTGGTCGCGGCCTCGACCATCTCGGACGGATCGGCGCTGAAGGGGCTGGCGATGGTGGTGCTGGGCATCCTCTTCGGCTGCGTCGGCGCCGACATCTATACCGGCACGCCGCGCTTCAACTTCGGCACGCTGGAGCTGACCGACCAGATCAGCCTGATCGCGCTGGCCATGGGCATCTTCGGCGTGTCCGAGGTGATCGCCTCGGTCCGCAACGTCCATGTCGGCGACATCGACCCCGAATCGGTCAGGTTCAAGGCGATGAAACCCAGCAAGGACGACGTGAAGCGGTCGATCTTCCCGATGCTGCGCGGATCCTCGATCGGGTCCTTCTTCGGCACGCTGCCCGGCACCGGCCCCTCGGTCGCGGCCTTCATGGCCTATGCGATGGAAAAGCGCGTCGCCAAGGACCCCAGGCGCTTCGGCAAGGGCGCCATCGAGGGCATCATGGCGCCGGAATCGGCCAACAACTCGGCCGACCAGACCAGCTTCATCCCGACGCTGTCCCTGGGCATCCCCGGCAGCCCGACCATGGCGCTGATGCTGGGCGCGCTGATGATCCACGGCATCGCGCCGGGGCCCAGCCTGGTCAACGACCAGCCGGCGCTGTTCTGGGGCCTGATCATGAGCTTCTGGATCGGCAACCTGCTGCTGGTGGTGCTGAACGTGCCGCTGATCGGGGTCTGGGTGCGGCTGTTGATGATCCCCTATCACCTGCTGTTCCCGGCGGTGCTGATGTTCATCTGCATCGGGACCTATTCGGTCAACATGTCCAGTTTCGAGGTCTGGCTGGTCGTGTTCTTCGGCTTCCTGGGCTACCTGATGCGGATCCTCGACTGGCCCTCGGCGCCCCTGCTGCTGGGCTTCGTGCTGGGCCCGCTGATGGAGGAGCATTTCCGCCGCGCGCTTCTGCTGTCGCGGGGCGACTTCATGACCTTCATCGACCGGCCGATCAGCGCCACGGTCATGGGCATCACCGTGCTCTTGCTGGCCTGGGGCGCCTGGTCGGCGCTGAAGGAGCGCAAGCGGATCAGCGGGCTGCTGCACGAGGAAGCCGCCGACGACCTGACCGAGGGCCGCTGAAAGGAACCCATCGCCGGCCGGAAAACGGCCGGCGATGCCCGCGACGGGTCAGAAGCTGTTGCGCTCGTGATAGCTGCGCAGGAAGCCCTGGATGCGCGGGTCCTCGGGCTGGTGCAGGATGCGGTCGGGGATGTCCATGCCGACCAGCTCGCCCTTTTCCATGAAGGCCACCTGATCGGCGACATGGGCTGCAAAGCCCATCTCGTGGGTCACGACCACCATGGTCATGCCCTCGGCGGCCAGCGTCTTCATGACCGTCAGCACCTCGCCCACCAGTTCCGGGTCCAGCGCCGATGTCGGCTCGTCGAACAGCATCAGCCGGGGTTCCATGGCGATGGCGCGGGCGATGGCCACGCGCTGCTGCTGGCCCCCCGACAGGCGCGAGGGGTGGTTGCCCATCTTGTCGCCCAGGCCGACCTTGTTCAGCGCCTCGGCGGCGCGGGCCTCGGCCTCGGGCTTTTTCATGCCGCGCACCCGGACCAGACCTTCGGTCACGTTCTGGATCGCGGTCATGTGCGGCCACAGGTTGAACTGTTGGAACACCATGCCGATGGACCGGCGCATCGCGCGCAGCTTGCGCGCCGACATCTTCCTGCCCGGCGCCTCATAGCCGATCAGCTGCCCATCGATGCGGACCTCGCCGGAATCGTATTCCTCCAGGAAGTTGATGCAGCGCAGCAGCGTCGACTTGCCCGAGCCCGAGGGCCCGATCAGGCAGGTCACCTTGCCCGGCGCGATCGACATGTCGATGTCCTTCAGCGCCTGGAAGGGACCATAGAACTTGTTGACGCCGCGGATCTCGACGGAAGAAGCCTGAACCATCTGTTACGGCCTTTCGATCAGGTAATGGGTGATGCGCGTCTCCAGCTTGCGGCCGAAGCGTGAGATCGTCTCGACCAGCAGCCAGAAGAACAGCGCCAGCACCAGGTTGGCTTCCAGATAGCGGAAGGTTTCGGTGGACATGCGCTGGACCTGGTACATCAGCTCGGGGACGGTGATGATCGACAGGATCACGGTCTCCTTGGTCAGGATGATCGAGAAGTTGACCAGCGCCGGCAGCGCCGAGACCAGCGCGACCGGCAACAGCACGCGGCGGATGATGACATGTTCGGGCATGCCGATGGCGCGGGCGGCCTCGATCTGGCCGATCGGCACGGCGCGGAAGCCCGAGCGGAAGATTTCCGCAAAATAGGGGCTGCCATAGATGGTCAGGCCCAGCAGCCCCGCCGGAACCGCGTCCAGCCGCAGCCCGACCAGCGGGCCGCCATAGTAGAGCACGAACAGCTGCACCAGGAAGGGCGTGCCGCGGATCACCTCGATATAGGCTTGCAACAGCCAGCGCAGCGGGGTGGGACCGTGGCGCTGCGCCAGCGCGATCAGCAGCCCCAGCGCCATCGAAAAGACCGTGCCCAGCAGCCAGCACATGATGGTCAGCCCGAAGCCGCGCAGCAGCATGGGCCCGTATTGTTCAAGGATCTGCCACTCCATCACACGGCCATCCTGTGTTCAAGGTAACGCCCCAGCGCCGCCAGGCACAGGTTGATCATCAGGTAGATGCAGGCGGCGGCCAGGTAGACCTCCATCGGGCGGAAGGTGGTCGCGGCCTGCGCCTGGGAGGCGCGGGTGATCTCCATGATGCCGACGACCGAGACCAGCGAGCTTGCCTTGACCAGCAGGATCAGTTCGTTGATCAGGGCGGGCAGCGACATGGTGACGGCCTGCGGCAGCACGATGCGCGTCCAGACATCGCCGGGCCCCATGCCAATGGCGCGCGCGGCCTCGGTCTGGCCCCTGGGCAGCGCGCCGATGGCGCCGCGCCAGATCTCGCTGATATAGGCGCTGGCGCAGATGCCCACGGTGACGACGGCGGCGACCAGCGCGGGCACGTCGATGCCGATCACCGGCAGCAGGAAATAGACCAGCAGCAATTGCACCAGCAGCGGCACGCCGCGCAGGAAGCTGACCCACAACGCGGCGAAGGTGCGCAGGAACGCCACCCCCGACAGCCGCGCCGCGCAGATCAGCGCCCCGATCACCAGCCCCAGCGCGATGCCGAGGCCCGATACCAGAAGCGTGTATCGCGCCGCCCAGAACAGCGGCCCGAAGCTGTCCAGAAAGGTCGGGATGGAAAACATGAGCCCTCCGTCGGGATCGGGGCGGACAGGAGGCAGCCCCCCGTCCGCCGGGTCACATCATTCGGCCGAGACTTCCAGCGGCAGTTCGGTATAGCTGCCCAGCCATTTTTCCTGGATCGCCTGGATGCGGCCGTCCTCGGTCATCTTCGCGATGGCGTCCCGGATGGCGGCGGCGAAGCTTTCGCTGGCCTCTTCCTTGCGCAGCACCCAGGCGAAATAGGTGGGCTCGCCGAACGAGGCGGGCTCGAACAGCGCGAAGGTCTCGGGGCGGTTCTTGACCAGGTAGGTCAGGTTCGGCAGCGATCCCGCCACCGCGTCCAGCCGGCCCGCGGCCAGGTCGGCATAGGCTTCGTCGGTGGTGCCGTATTCGCGCACGTCCACCCCGCCAAGGCTTTCGCCGTAAGCCTGCAGCTGGCGGAACTGCGCGGTGCCCTGCTGGACGCCCACGCGCTTGCCGGCGATGTCCTCGGGCTTGCCGATGGCGTCGTTGCCGGCCGCGCGCACCAGCGACACGGTGGCGTCGGCGATCGGCGGGGTGAAGGTATAGCGCTCCAGCCGCTCGGGCGTGATGGTCACGGGGGCGATGACGATGTCGAACTTGCCGACCTCGAGGCCCGGCAGCTCGGCCGTCCAGGGGATGTCCTGATAGACCGGCTCGACGCCCAGTTCCTTGCTGACCTCGTCGAACAGGTCCTTGGTCATGCCCTGGTATTCGCCGTTCACCAGCATGTCGAAGGGCGCGTAATGCATGTCGGTCGCGGTGACGATCTTGCCGGCGGCCTGGATGTCGGCCAGCTGGTCGGCCAGCGCGGGGCCGGTCATGGCAAGGGCGGCGATGCCCAGCAGCGCGGCCTTGGCGGTTCGGATCATGGTCATGGATCTCTCCTGAGTTGGACTTGATGTCGGTTTTTTGGACCTTATGGCCGCGCGCCGCCAGAGGGGACGGCACGCGCAGGCGGTCAGAGGATGGCGGGCAGGTTCAGATGATGCTCTCGCGCGCAGTCGATGGCGATCTGATATCCGGCATCGGCATGGCGCATCACCCCGGTCGCCGGGTCGTTCCACAGCACCCGCGCCAGCCGGGCATCGGCCTCTGCGCTGCCGTCGCAGCAGATGACCATGCCGGAATGCTGCGAGAAGCCCATGCCGACGCCGCCGCCGTGATGCAGGCTGACCCAGGTCGCGCCCGAGGCGGTGTTCAGCAGCGCGTTCAGCAGCGGCCAGTCGGAAACCGCGTCCGATCCGTCCTGCATCGCCTCGGTCTCGCGATTGGGGCTGGCCACGCTGCCGCTGTCCAGGTGGTCGCGGCCGATGACGATCGGGGCCTTCAATTCGCCGTTGCGGACCATCTCGTTGAAGGCGAGGCCCAGCTTGTGGCGGATGCCCAGCCCCACCCAGCAGATCCGCGCCGGCAGGCCCTGGAAGGCGATCCGTTCCCGCGCCATGTCCAGCCAGTTGTGCAGATGCGGGTCGTCGACCAGCTCCTTCACCTTGGCGTCGGTCTTGTAGATATCTTCGGGATCGCCCGACAGCGCGGCCCAACGGAAGGGGCCGATGCCGCGGCAGAACAGCGGGCGGATATAGGCGGGCACGAAGCCGGGGAAGGCGAAGGCGTTCTCCAGCCCCTCCTCCAGCGCCATCTGGCGGATGTTGTTGCCGTAATCGACCGTCGGGATGCCCGCGTCGTGGAAGGCCACCATGGCCTCGACCTGGACCTTCATGCTGCGGCGGGCAGCCTGTTCGACGCCCTTGGGGTCGCTTTCCTGGCGCGCGCGCCATTCCGCGACCGACCAGCCCATCGGCAGATAGCCATGCACCGGGTCATGCGCGCTGGTCTGGTCGGTGACGATGTCGGGACGCACGCCCCCGTTCTTTGCGCGACGCACCAGTTCCGGGAAGACCTCGGCCGCATTGCCGATCAGCGCCACGGATTTCGCCTCGCCCGCCTTGGTCCAGCGGTCGATCATCTCCAGCGCCTCGTCCAGAGAGTGCGTCTTTTCATCGACATAGCGGGTGCGCAGGCGGAAATCGGCGCGGGTCTCGTCGCATTCGACGGCCAGGCAGCAGGCCCCGGCCATGACGGCGGCCAGAGGCTGCGCGCCGCCCATGCCGCCCAGCCCGGCGGTCAGGATCCACTTGCCGGTCAGATCGCCGCCGTAATGCTGGCGCCCGGCCTCAACGAAGGTCTCGTAGGTGCCCTGCACGATGCCCTGAGAACCGATATAGATCCAGGACCCGGCGGTCATCTGGCCATACATCGCCAGACCCTTGCGGTCCAATTCGTTGAAATGGTCCCAGTTCGCCCAATGCGGCACCAGGTTCGAATTCGCGATCAGCACCCGCGGCGCGTCCTTGTGGGTCTGGAACACGCCCACCGGCTTGCCCGACTGGACCAGCAGCGTCTGGTCGCCCTCCAGCGCGCGCAGGCTGTCCACGATCAGGTCGAAATCCTGCCAGGTCCGCGCCGCCCGGCCGATGCCGCCATAGACGACCAGCTCATGCGGGTTCTCGGCCACGTCCGGGTGCAGGTTGTTCATCAGCATCCGCAAGGGCGCCTCGGTCAGCCAGCTTTTCGCGCTGATCTCGGTGCCGGTGGCGGGGAAGACGTCGCGGGCATTGTGCCTTGGATTGACGGTGCGATTGTCCATTGTGGTCTCCGTTCAGGCCAGCATGTTGCCGGAAATGATGATGCGTTGAATTTCGCTGGACCCCTCGTAGATCCGCATGATGCGCAGATCGCGGTTGATCCTCTCGATGGGAAAGTCGCGGGTATAGCCATAGCCGCCATGCAGCTGCAGCGCCGTGTCGGCGATCCTGCCCGCCGCCTCGGAAGCCGCCAGCTTGGCCATGGACGAGGCCAGCGAGAAGCGCCCGCCCTGCCCATGATGCGCCAGGTCGCGCTGCCGGGCCGCGTCCTGCGCGACCAGCAGCGCCTGGCGGAAGGCCAGCCCCATGTCGGCGATCATCCAGCGGATGCCCTGCCGGTCGGTAAGCGCCTGCCCGCCGATGACGCGGTCCTTCGCATAGGCGACGGCCGCCTTCATCGCCGCCTCGGCCATGCCCAGGCATTGCGCGGCGACCTCGATCCGGCCATTGTCCAGCACCTGCATGGCGGTGCGGAAGCCGCGGCCTTCCTCGCCCAGCAGCGCGTCATCGGGCAAGTGGCAGTCGATGTTCAGCGTGAAGACATGGCCGCCCTTCAGCCCCATGGTGCGCTCGGCCGGGCCGGCCTCCAGCCCCGGCGTGCCTTTCGGCAGGATGAAGGCGGAAATCCCGCGATGCGCCTTGTCCGGGTCGGTGACCGCGTAGAGCACGATGAAATCCGCCACCCCGCCATTCGAGATGAAGCATTTCGTGCCCTTCACATGCCAGCCGCCATCGATGCGCCGGGCGCGGGTCTTCATGTCGGCGGGGTCCGAGCCGGCGGTCGGCTCGGTCAGGCCGAAGGCCCCCAGCGCTTCGCCCGTCGCCGCGCGGGGCAGCCATTCCTGTTTCTGCGCTTGCGCTCCGCCCAGCAGGATCGAGTCGGTCGCCAGGTAATGCGCTGTCAGCGCCGAGGCGGTCGAGCCGCAGGCGCCGGCGACGATCGCCACCGCCCTCAGCAGCGCCGGGGCGGAAATGCCGCTGCCGCCATGGTCCTCGGGCAGGTTCGCGCCCCACATCCCGGCCTCGGCCAGCACGCGCAGCTGGTCATGGACGAAACCCGAGGTCTCGTCGGTTTCCGCCGCCTTCGGCGCGATGCGCTCGGCGCAGATGCGCTCCAGCATGTCGCAGAACAGCCGCTCTTCCTCGGCCAGCATGTGCCATTCGTCGCTCATGCGGTTCTCTCCAGTCCGAATTCCTGCAAGATCGCCTGCAGATCGCCGCCCAGGGACGGGGCCGATCCGCCGGCCACGGGTTTTTCGCCGTCAAAGCGCACCGGCTGGCCGACGGTCGGGGCCAGGCCCAGCACCGGATGCGGCAACAGGCTGACCAGCCCGCGTGCGACGGCATGGTCGTTCGAACCTGCCTGCGCGATGTCCCAGATCGGCGCGGCGGGCAGGCCGGCGGCGGCCAGCGCGGCGACGGCGGCCTCGGTGGTCAGGCCGCGCGACCAGTCCTCGATCAGCGCCTTCAGGGCGGGTTCATGCGCGGTGCGGCTTTCGTCGCTGGCAAAGCGCGGATCGTCGGCCGCCTCGGGGGCGCCGATCAGCCGGGCCAGGGTGGCGAATTGCCGGCCGTTCAGCACCGCGATCACCACCTGCCCGTCGCTGGTCGCGAAACAGCCGAAGGGCGTGGACAGGGGATGGCGGTTGCCGACCCGCTGCGGCAGCACGCCCGCGTAAAGGTGCAGCGCATGGCTGGTGGTCAGCATGGAAAACAGCGCGTCATACATGGCCACGTCCAGCGTCGCGCCCTGCCCCGTCGCGCCCCGCCCGACCAGCGCCGCCATGATCGACCAGCTGGCGAACAGCCCGGCCAGCAGGTCGGCGATGCTTTCGCCGGTCTTCAGCGGCGCGCCGCCATCCTCGCCCGTGCCGGCCATCAGCCCGGACATGGCCTGCACCACCAGGTCATAGGCCGGCAGGTCGCGGAACGGCCCGTCCTGTCCGAAGCCCGAGATCGAGCAATAGATCAGCCGCGGATGGGCCGCCCGCAATTCGTCGGCCCCCAGCCCCAGCCGCGCGGCGACGCCGGGGCGGAAGTTTTCCACCACCACGTCGACGCGGGCGGCGATGGCCCGCGCCAGCGCCAGATCGGCGGGGGTCTTCAGGTCCAGCGCAAGGCTGCGCTTGCCGCGATTGTTCAGCGTGAACAGCGCGCTTTCGCCGTCCCGGAACGGCCCGATATGGCGATAGTCGTCACCCTGGGGCGGCTCCAGCTTGATGATCTCGGCGCCCAGATCGGCCAGCAGCGCGGTCGCATAGGGGCCGGCCAGCACGCGCGACAGGTCCAGCACCCGGATGCCCTGCAGCGGCTTCATGCCCGGATCTCCGGCGCCAGCGCCGCCAGCCGCTGAAGGATCGCCGTCAGCGTGACGCGCAGCGCATCGGCCTTCGCCTCGTCATAGGCGAAGGGCGGGACCTCGGACGCCAGATGCGTCGCTTGCGCCAGTTCCATCTGGATCGCGTGGACGCCCTGCCCCGGCTGACCGTAATGCCGCGTCGTCCAGCCGCCCTTGAAGCGGCCGTTCAGCACATGGCTGCGCCCGCTGGCGGCGCAGATCCGCAGCACCTCGGCTTCGAGGCGCGGTTCGCAGGTGGTGCCGTTATTGGTGCCGATGTTGAAATCCGGCAGCACGCCGTCGAACAGGAATGGGATATTGGACCGGATCGAGTGACAGTCATAGAGGATCGCCACCCCGTGACGCGCCCGGACCCGTTCGATCTCGGCCGCCAGCGCGGCGTGATAGGGGGCGTGGAAGCGGGCCTTGCGATCGGCGATTTGCAGCGCGGTCGGCTCAAGATCCCAGATCGGCTGGCCGTCGAAATCGGTCAGCGGCACCAGGCCCGTCGTGTTCTGGCCGGGATAGAGGCTGGCATCGTCCGGCCCGCGATTGGCGTCGATCACATAGCGGTGGAAGACCGCCCGCACCGTCGTCGCGCCGGGCAGCAGCCCGTCATAGAGGCGATGGATATGCCAGTCGGTATCGGCCAGCACCCGGCCGCGGTCGTTCAGCGCCGCGCGGATATCCTCGGGCAGCCATGTGCCGGTATGCGGCAGGCCCAGGATGACCGGGCCGTCGCCCTGGGCAACCTCGACCGGGGTCATGGCCGCACCTCGGCCAGCAGATCGCCGGGCAGCGCCTGGGCCAGCGCGTCCGAGCGCACCAGTTCCGCCGCCGCCGCCAGGTCCGGCGCCATGTAGCGGTCCTGACCCAGCGCCGGCACATCCGCACGCAGCCGCGCGATCACCGCCGCCAGCGCGGCCGAGGTCTTCAGCGGCGCGCGGAACTCGACCCCGGCGCTGGCGCAAAGCAGCTCGATGCCGATGATATGGGCAAGGTTCGCGTTCATCCGCCCGAGCCGCCGCGCACCGTGGGCGGCCATGCTGACATGATCCTCCTGGTTGGCACTGGTGGGGGTCGAATCCGTCGAGCATGGATTAGCCAGGTGCTTGTTTTCGCTCATCAAGGCGGCGCTGGTCACTTCGGCGATCATCAGCCCGCTGTTCAGGCCCGGATCGGGGGTCAGGAAGGGCGGCAGGTCGTGCGACAGCGCCGGATCGACCATCAGCGCGATGCGGCGCTGGGAAATCGCGCCGATCTCGGCGATGGCCAGCGCGATCTGGTCGGCGGCGAAGGCGACGGGTTCGGCATGGAAATTCCCGCCCGAGACGATCGCCCCCTCGCCGGTCAGCACCAGCGGGTTGTCGGTCGCGGCATTGGCCTCGATCTGCAGGGTGCGGGCGGCCTGGGTCAGGATGTCGATGCAGGCGCCCGTGACCTGCGGCTGGCAGCGGATGCAATAGGGGTCCTGCACCCGGCTGTCGCCGACCCGGTGGCTTTCGCGGATCTCGGAGCCCGCCATCAGCTCGCGGATCACCCGCGCCGCCAGGATCTGGCCGGGATGGCCGCGCAGCTGGTGGATCTCGTCGAAGAACGGCGCGGTCGAGCCCATGATCGCATCGGTCGAGATCGCCGAGGCGACCAGCGCATTGCGCGCCGCCCGGAACGCCTGCCACAGCCCGGCCAGCGCGAAGGCGGTCGAGACCTGCGTGCCGTTGATCAGCGCCAGGCCCTCCTTGGCGGCCAGCACGATGGGCTTCAGACCCGCGGCGGCCAGCGCGTCACCGGCGGCCATCTCGCGGCCGTCATGGGTCGCGCGCCCCTCGCCCAGCATGGCGGCGGCCATATGCGCCAGCGGCGCCAGATCGCCCGAGGCGCCGACCGAGCCCTGCGACGGGATCACCGGCAGCACGCCACGCGCCAGCATGTCCTCGATCAGCTGGATCACTTCGGGACGCACGCCCGATGCGCCGCGCCCCAGCGACAAGAGCTTCAGCGCCATGATCAGCCGGACGGTCTCCGGCTCGACCGGCTCGCCCACGCCGCAGCAATGCGACAGGATCAGGTTGCGTTGCAGCGTGGCGGTATCCCCCGCCGCGATCTTGATCGAGGCCAGCTTGCCGAAGCCGGTGTTCACGCCATAGACCGGCGCCTCGCCATCGGCGGCAGCCGCGATGGCGGCGGCAGAACGGGCGATGCCGTCGCGGGCGCTGTCGGCCAGGCGCACCGCCAGCCCCTCGCGCCACACCTGTTCAAGCTGGTCCAGTGTCGTTTCGCCGGGGATCAGGATCAGTTCAGACAAATTCGCCTCCGAAAACGCGGGCATGAAGGGGGTTGAAGCCGATGCGGTAGCTGAGTTCGGCCGGATGGCGGACATCCCAGATCGCCAGGTCGGCGCGCGCGCCCGCCGTGATCGTGCCACGATCCGCCAGCCCCAGGGCGCGGGCCGCATGGCGGGTCACGCCCGCCAGGCATTCGGCCGGGGTCAGGCGGAACAGCGTCGCGCCCATGTTCATCGTCAGCAGGATCGAGGTCAGCGGCGAGGTGCCCGGATTGGCATCCGTGGCCAGCGCGATGGGCACGCCCGCATCGCGCAGCGCCTGCACAGGGGGCAATTGCGTCTCGCGCAGCGTGTAGAAGGCGCCGGGCAGCAGCACCGCGACCGTGCCCGAGGCCGCCATCGCCGCGATCCCGTCGGCGCCCAGATATTCCAGGTGATCGGCGGACAGCGCGCCATGTTCCGCCGCCATCGCCGCGCCGCCGAGGTCCGACAGCTGTTCGGCATGCAGCTTGACCGGCAGGCCCAGGCCGGCGGCGTGATCGAAGACCGCCGCCATTTCGTCGCGCGAGAAGGCGATCCCCTCGCAGAAACCGTCCACGGCGTCGATCAGCCCCTCGGCATGGGCGCGGTCCATGCCGCGGATCACCACGTCGCGCAGATAGCCCGCACGGTCGTCCTTGCATTCCGGCGGCAGGGCATGGGCGGCAAGCCAGGTCGTCGCCACATGGACCGGGCGGCTTTCGCCGATCCGCCGGGCGGTGCGCAGCATCTTCAGCTCGGTCTCGACATCCAGCCCATAGCCCGACTTGATCTCGATGGTGGTCACGCCCTCGGCGATCAGGTGATCGACGCGCCGCAGCGCCGCATCCAGCAGCGCAGCCTCGTCGGCCTCGCGCGTCGCCCGGACCGAGGACAGGATGCCGCCACCCGCCCGCGCGATTTCCTCATAGCTGGCGCCTTCCAGCCGCATCTCGAATTCCTGCGCCCGGTCGCCGCCGAAGACGACATGCGTGTGGCAATCGACCAGCCCCGGCGTCACCAGCCGTCCGCCCAGATCGCGACGCGGCGCATCGCGATGGGGCAGCTGCGCCTCGGCTCCCGCCCAGATGATTCGGTCGCCGTCGATGACCAGCGCGGCGCCGTCGATCAATCCGTAACCGGCTGATTCATCAGCCATTGTTGCAAGGGTGGCATTCACGAGGACCTGCATCGGACACATGCTCCGCATTGATTTCTTCGCGGTTCTATGTTTAAACTTATTTATCCTCTATGTCTAAACCTATTTTCAGGAAAGCCCGTCCGGCAGGATCCGGCAGAAAGGAACAGCAAGATGACCATCATCTGGGCAGAACAGGCGCTCTTGCCGGAAGGCTGGGCAGAAGATGTCCGGGTCGACCTGGGGGCAGATGGGCGAATCACCCGCGTGCAGCCGGGCGCCCCGGCAGCGGGCCAGCGGGTCCAGCTGCTGCTGCCCGCGATGGCGAACCTGCATTCCCACGCCTTCCAGCGCGCCATGGCCGGGCTGTCGGAATCGCGCGGGCCCCATCCGCGCGACACGTTCTGGACCTGGCGGCAGATCATGTATCGCTTCCTGGACCACCTGACGCCCGAGGATGTCGAGGCCATCGCGGCGCTGGTGCAGATGGAGATGCTGGAGGCGGGCTATGCCACCAATGTGGAATTCCACTATCTGCACCACCGCGCCGATGGCGGCTTTTACGACGACATCGCGGAAATGGCCGGGCGGATCGCGGCGGCGGCCAGCCGGACCGGGATCGGGCTGACGCTGCTGCCGGTGCATTACCAGTTCGGCGGCGTGGATCGCCGCCCGCTGGGGCCGGGCCAGCGGCGTTTCGGCACCACGCCCGATCAGTTCATCCGCCTGCTGGACGCCTCGGAACGGCTGCTGCGCGACCTGCCGGCTGATGCCGGGATCGGCGTCGCGCCGCATTCGCTGCGAGCGGTTTCCCCCGAGGCGCTGGCCCTCTGCGCGACCCTGCGCCCGGATCGCCCGCTGCACATGCACCTGGCCGAGCAGATCCCCGAGATCGAGGAAGTCCGGGCCGCCTGGGGCCGCCGCCCGGTCGAATGGCTGCTGGACAACCACGCCCCCGACCGGCGCTGGACGCTGATCCACCTGACCCACATGACCGAGGACGAGACCCGCCGCCTTGCCGCCACCGGCGCGGTCGCGGGCCTGTGCCCGATCACCGAATCCAGCCTGGGCGACGGGATCTTCAACGGCACGATCTGGCAGGAGGCCGGCGGGCGGCTGGGGTTCGGCTCGGACAGCAATATCCGCATCAGCCTGATCGAGGAGCTGCGCACCCTGGAATACAGCCAGCGCCTGCGCGACACCGCCCGCGCGATCCTGGCGCAGCCCGGCCGCTCGACCGGGCGGGTGCTCCATGACGCGGGGCTGGACGGCGGGGCGACGGCGGCGGGGCGCGCGACCAGGGCGATCCGCGAAGGGCTGTGGGCCGACCTGGCCGCGGTGTCGCTGAACAATCCGGTGATGTTCGGGCGCAAGGGCGACAAGATGCTGGACAGCCTGATCTTCGCGGGCGGTGAGGGGCTGGTGCGCGAGGTCTGGGTGGCGGGCCGCCATGTCGTGCGGGACGGACGGCATATGGACCGCGACCGGATCCTGGCCGATTATCTGGCCTGCATCGCCAGATTGCAGGAGCGCATGTGACCGACAAGCAAGCCGGCCAGTCTTTGGCCCCCCCCTCGGCCAAGGCCCAGCATATCGCCGCCGAAGTCCGCCGCCGCATCGTGGACCGCGAATGGCGGCAGGGCGACCGCATCCCGGACGAGGCCGACCTGGCCGTGGAATTCGGCGTCGCCCGCGCGACCGTGAACAAGGCGCTGCAGCTGCTGGCCGATGAGGGGCTGCTGGACCGCAAGCGCCGGGCGGGCACGCGGGTGACGATCAACCCGGTGCGCAAGGCCACGATCTCGATCCCCATCGTGCGCGAGCAGATCGAGCAGGCGGGGATGGAATACGGCCATCGCGTGGTCGCCCAACGCCGCAGCCCCCTGCCCGCCGACATCGCGGCCCGGATCGGCCTGCCCGAAGGCGAGCAGCTGATCCATCTGCGCGCCGTCCATTACGGCGACGGCCGGCCCTATCAGCTGGAGGATCGCTGGATCAATCCGCGCGCGGTGCCGGGGCTGGAGCAGGTCGATTTCCGGCAGGTCAACGCGAATGAATGGCTGGTCCGCAACGCCCCCTATCTGCGGGCCGAGATGGCCTTCTCGGCCGCCAATGCCGATGCGCGCGAGGCGCGGCTGCTGCAGACCCGGCGCGGCCAGGCGCTGCTGATCCTGCAGCGCAGCACCTGGAACGATGCCGGGCCGATCACCACGGTGCGCCTTGCCTGCCATCCCGGCTATGTGATGAACGCGCAGAACTGAACGATCGCACCGGGCGCCGGGGCGCCCGGTGCGCCGTGTCGTCAGGCCGGGGCCTCGACCCTGCGGCTGATGCCGAAGGTCGCCAGGCTGACCAGCACATAGAGCGTGCTGGACACCAGGCAGCCGACCAGCGGCCCCACGACCCAGCCCGCATCCGACCACAGAAGCAGCCCGCCCGAGGTCACGAAGCCGCCCGCCATCGCCGCCAGCGCGCCCCAGCCGTTGCCCAGCCAGAACGAGGACACGAAGATCGGCCCGACCAGCGCGGCCAGCAGCGTCCCGGTGCCCAGGATGCCCAGCCAGGACAGCAGGAAGGGCGGCGCGTAAAGCATCATGGCCAGCCCGACCAGCCCGAAGACCACCACCGCCGCGCGGTTGATCGCCAGCGTCGCCGCCGGGTTCTCGCGCCCCGGAAACAGCGCCCGGCGCAGGTCGTGCGAGGCGGCCGCCGCGACGGTATGCAGCAGCGAATTGGCGGTGGATTTCATCGCGAACAGGATGCACAGGGTGATGAAGCCCCCCAGCGCCGGATGCAGGAAGGTCTGCAGATAGGCCGGCATGGCCTGGTCGGCGGCCTCCAGCCCCGGCATCCGCACCCGCATGTAGAGCCCCACGATCGGGATCAGCGACAGGATGCAGGCGAAGGGCGCGACGAACAGCGCCACCTTGCTGAAATTCACGTCCGGGCGGAAGGCCAGGAAACGCACCGACATGTAGGGTAGCACCGCCGTGAACATGAAGGCATAGGGCAGCACCATGAAGACCGCGCCGGGATGCTTGCCATAGGGCTCGGCCGTGGCGGGATCGACCAGCGCGGCATCGACGGCGCGCAGCTCGGACACCAGCGCCAGCGGCGACAGGTCGCCGAAGATCTGCGCGCAGATGATGACCGCGGCGGCCAGCATCCCCGACAGCATCAGCGCGTCGGTCCAGGCCACCGCCAGCATGCCGCCCAGCACGGTATAGAGGATGATGACCCCGATCATCAGCGTCGCGCCCCAGGCCTCGGGCAGGTCCAGCCAGCCTGCGGCAAGCATGCCGACGGCCTTGATCTGGCTGGTCAGGAAGACCAGCAGCAGCACGATGGTCATCAGCGCCGCCACCGCCTGGACCACGCGGCCCAGCCTGCCGGTCGCGTGCAGCCGCGCCGCATATTCGGGGATGGTGCAGCTTCCCATCGCCTCGGCTCGGCTGGACAGGAAGCGCGCGAAGAACAGCACCGCGATCACCATGGCCGGGGCGAACATGAAGTTCCCCAGCAGCTCGACCGCGCCGAACTGATAGGCGACGCCGGGCGAGCCCATGAAGCCCCAGCCGGAATAGCCGGTGGCGACGATGGTCCCGGCCCCGACCAGCGGCCCCAGAGAGCGCCCGGCGACCAGGAAGCCGCTTTCGTCCTCGGCATTCTGGTGCATCGCGCCGCAGGATTTCCAGCCCAGCCACAGCAGCCCGATCATCGAGGCGGCCATGATCAGCCAGTTCAACCACAGATAGTCGTTCATCTTCTTCTCCCTGTCGGGGGGGCGCGGGCCGGCGGATCGTTCTGCGCGATCCTTGCGCGGCGGCGCGCCTGTCGGTCAGTGACGGTTGCGAAGGCGCCCGATGGCGAAGGCCAGCGCGGCAAGCGAAAGGGTGGCCAGGTTCAGCAGGGCAAACCAGTCCAGGACCCATGAATCGAACAGCATGGGGGCTCCTATTTTGTGCGTCGGAGGATGGAGGAAAGCCCCCGGCGGTGCCGGGGGCCGCGTGGTCAGGCCGCCCTGGCCGCCGCCCTGACGATCAGGTGGTCGGGACCATAGGGGAAGCCGGTGATGTTGCGGTTGCCGCCGTCCTCGATGACCAGGATGTCGTGCTCGCGATAGCCGCCGGCGCCGGGCATCCCCTCGGGGATGGTGATCATCGGCTCCATGCTGACGACCATGCCGGGCTCCAGGACGGTGTCGCAATCCTCGCGCAGCTCCAGCCCCGCCTCGCGGCCGTAATAGTGGCACAGCACCCCGAAGCTGTGGCCATAGCCGAAGCTGCGATACTGCAGCAGGCCGTGGCCGGCATAGATCTCGTTCAGCTCCCGCGCGATGTCCGAGCAGCGGTTGCCCGGCACCAGCAGCTCCTTGCCGCGGTCATGGACCTCGCAGTTGATCCGCCACAGCCGCAGATGCTCGTCGCTGGCCTCCTCGGCAAACAGGGTGCGTTCCAGCGCGACGTAATAGCCCGCGACCATCGGGAAGCAGTTCAGCGACAGGATGTCGCCGCGTTCGATCCGGCGGCTGGTGACGGGGTTGTGTGCGCCGTCGGTGTTCAGGCCCGACTGGAACCAGGTCCAGGTGTCCAGAAGCTCGGCCTGGGGCCAGGTGCGGGCGATCTCGCGCACCATGGCGGCGGTGGAATGCAGCGCCACCTCGTGCTCGGGCACGCCCATGGCCACCGCCTCGACGCAGGCCGCGCCGCCCAGGTCGGCGATGCGGGCCATCTCGGTGATATGGGCGATCTCCTCGGCCGACTTGACCATCCGCAGCCGCATGGCGGGGGCGGCGATGTCGACGAGATCGACGCCGGGGAATTCCGATTCCAGCGATGCCAGCAGCTCGACGCTGACATGGTCGAACTCAATGCCGATGCGCCTTGCGGCGCCGACCAGCTGGCGGACGGCGTGGAAATAATTGTCCTTCTGCCAGTCAGTATAGGTGATGTTGCCGCCCGCCGTGCGCCGCCAGGGCTGGCCGCCGTCGATGCCGGCGCTGATCGTGGTCGCCTTGTCATGGTCGATCACCAGCCCGTAGCGGCGCCCGAACTGGCAATAGAGGAAATCCGCGTAATAGTTGATGTTGTGATAAGAGGTGAACAGCGCCGCATCGATCCCGGCGCTGGCCATATGCGCGCGGATCGCCTGCTGGCGGCGGCTCATCTCGGCGGCGGAAAAGGTCGGCGCGGCCTTCGGGCCGTTGCCGGTGAAATCCTGCAATCTCTCGCGCTGGGTCATCGGGGATCCTGTGTGTTGCTTTCGATTGCCTCAACTGTGATCCCGACCTTTCCCCAAGTCAAAAGACCATTTATCATGTATAGCTTGAGTAATTCTCAAGCGAGGAACGATGTCGCAACCGCCGCTGAACGCCCTGCGCGTCTTCGAGGCCGCCGCCCGCCTGGGCAGTTTCGCCGCCGCCGCCGAGGCGCTGTTCGTCACGCAATCGGCGGTCAGCCACCAGATCCGCCACCTGGAGGACTGGCTGGGCGCGCCGCTGTTCGACCGCTCGGGCCGCCGCCCGCGCCTGCTGCCGCGCGGCGAGGCGCTGGCGCGCGACCTGACGCTTGCACTTGGCGGGATCGACGCCGCCTGCCGCCGGGCCCGCGACAGCGCCGCCGCGAACGAGCTGGTGGTGGCGGCGATCCCCTCGGTCGCGGTCTGCTGGCTGATCCCGCGCCTGCCGGGCTTCCGCGCCCTGCATCCCGACATCGCGCTGCGGGTGATCTATGCCCATCACGGCCATGCGGTGGATTTCGGGGATGTCGACCTGGCCTTCGTCTTCTCGGACAGCCCGCCCAGGGGGCCGGGTTTCCGCGCCCAGGGCTTCCTGTCGGGCATCAGCGTGCCGGTCTGCAGCCCGCGCCTGCTGCCCGATGCCGCCGACCTGCCCCCTGCCCCGGCGGACCTGCCCGCGATGGGCCTGCTGCACGACGCCGACACGGCGGGCTGGCAGCTGTGGCTGCAACGCGCCGGCCTGCCGGTTCCCGCCGACCTGCCCGGCCCGGTCTTCCAGGATTTCAACCTGTTGCGCGCGGCCGCCCTGTCGGGCCAGGGGGTGGCGATCTGCTCGCTGGCGATGATCGCCACGGATCTGGCCGAGGGCGCGCTGGTCCGGCTGTCCGACATCGCCGTGCTGGAGGAGTTCGACTATTACCTGACCATATCCGACGCGCCGGTCGCCGACGAGGCGCGGCTGGCGGCAAGGGCCGCCTTCATCGACTGGGTGCTTGCCGAGAGGGCAGCCAGCCAGCCGGCGGAAGCCTAGTCCGGCAGCGCGCCGCAGAAGCCGCCGCTGGCCGCAACCCCCGATCCAAGCGCCAGCAGCGGCGGCGCCCGGTAGGGGTTCAGATCGGCGGTCGCCTGGTCGAAGACCAGCAGCGCGGCCAGCAACAGCAGCGCGGCGAAGGCGGTGACGCGACGGGTCATGCGCGCGCCTCCAGCCCCAGCATCGGGCGCAGGCGGACGCCCAGAACCGATCCCGCGAAGGCCGCGGCGAACCAGACCCAGCCATGCAGGCTGCCGGTCGAGATGCCGGAAAAGAACGCCCCGACATTGCAGCCGAAGGCCAGCCGCGAGGAATAGCCCAGCAAGAGGCCGGCCACGATCGTCGCGATCCAGGCGCGGGCGGGCAAGCTGGGCAGCGGCTGGGACAGCCCGCCGCTGCGCCAGGCCGCGACCAGGAAGGCCCCGGCGATGATGCCGATATTGGTCAATGAGGTCACGTCGGTCAGCACG
Source organism: Paracoccus sigandri (assembly GCF_003709565.1). Lineage (GTDB taxonomy): Bacteria > Pseudomonadota > Alphaproteobacteria > Rhodobacterales > Rhodobacteraceae > Paracoccus > Paracoccus siganidrum. Next base: position 81,373 of record NZ_QNRC01000003.1, read on the forward strand.
CTCTGCCCCAGCAGGGCGGCATTGCCCGGCGCGCTCCAGAAGCTGGATGCCGACAGATCGGCCCCCAGCGCCACCGCGCCCTTGGCGGCCCAAAGCCCGAGCCCGTAGACCACGCCCCAGGGCTGGCCCGCGACGACCAGGTTGGCGATGGCCAGCGCCGCAATCGCCAGCGCGGCGAAGACCAGCCGCCTTGGCACCCGCCGCGTGCCCGGCGCGGCCAGCAGCAGCAGCCCCACAGCCACCGCCGCCAGCAGGGCCAGGGTCAGCGCAAGCCCCGATCCGCCGCCAAGCGTCAGGATCGGCAGCGCGCCCAGCCCGGTCCACCAGACCAGCCCGTAGGCGCCCAGAAAGCTGCCGATGGCGAAGAAGGGCAGCGCCAGCAGTCCCACCGGATTGCCGCTGCCGGCATTGACCAGCGTGCCCGAGCCGCAGCCCAGCACGACCTGCATCGCCGCGCCGAAGACGAAGGCGCCGCCGACCATCGCCCAGCCGATCGGGGCCGCGGCGCCCGCGATCTCTCCGGGGCGGGCGGCCAGCAGCGGGAAGGCCACGACCGAGACCAGCGCGATGGCCAGAAGCTGCGCCAGGATGCCCGAGGGATCGCGCCGCAGGATCATCGCCCGCCACGGCCCGGCGAAACCGAAGCGCAGCCCCTCCAGCGCGATGCCGAAGCCCAGGCCGATCGCCAGCAGCAGCCCGAAGCGCGCGCCGGCAAACAGCGCCACGGCGAAGACCGCCGCCAGCCCGGCCAGCACGATCAGCCCGCGCTGCGCGGGACGCCCCGATGCGGGAAGCGCGACTGCCTCGACCATCAGTTGCTGCCCTTGATCTGGTTCAGCAGGTTCCGCATCAGGCCGGGGGTGTTCTGCATCGCGCCGCCGCCTTGCGACCAGCCGACCATGGAATCGGGATAGAGCTTCACGTCCTCGACCCCGGCCAGTTCCGACAGCGCGAACCATTCCGTCGCCGCCCAGTGCCCGGTATTGCAGAAGGCCACGACCTGGTCCTGCCGGCCGATGCCAAGCCGCGCCGCCAGGTCGCTGGCCGCGGGCGCGTCCATCACCCGCGTCGGATCGTCGAACCAGACCGCGTGCGAGATGTTCTCGGCCCCCGGCAGGGTGCCGGGTTTCGTCGCCGCCGGATGGGATTGCAGGCCCTGGTGGAAGCCCTCGGGCCGCGAATCGATCAGCCTCGCGCCCGACTGGCCGTCGACGATGGCCGCGACGTCCTCGGTCGTGGCCAGCCAGCGGTCCGAAAAGGCGATCTCGACCTCGGAGGGGACCGGCGCATTGGCTTTCGTCTCCAGCGGCAGGCCGGCACCGGCCCATGCGCCCATCCCGCCGTTCAGGATCGCCAAATGACTGACGCCCGAGGATTTCAGCGTCCAGTAGACCCGCGCCGCAGCCCCGAAATCGCTGTCATCCGCGCCCTGATGCACGACGACCACGGGGCGTTCCAGCGTGACGCCCAGCTCGCGCAGGGTCGCCTGCAGCTGGTCCTCGGGCAGCAATGCGCCGGGATTGTCGGCCGGGCCGCGGAAACGGTCATAGGGCGCCGAGATGGCGCCTTCGACATGGCCCTGGTCATAGGCCTCGCCGCGGATGTCCAGGACCAGCGGCGCCTCGGGTCGGGCCACCAGCGCCTGCAATTCCTCCGGCGTGACCAGAGGGCCGAAATCCGAGGCCGCCGCGGCGCCCGACAGCCCGATCGCGGCAAGAGCGGAAAAGACAAGCCTTCTCATGATGCATCCCCTTCTGCGTTGCGCCAGATGTCGGGAACAATGGCCCGCTTGGCAAGGATGGGCAGACGCCGATGCGGGCGCGCGCGGCAAACAGGGTTCCGCCCGGCACGCGGCCCCGGCATGGCCGTCAGGGCGCCGGCTGGGCGCACCGGGATGATTTCCCGGATACGGCCGATAATGCGGGAGATCATCCCTTTTTCACCGCAGAACGGCCCGCGCCTCGGACTGGCGTTTGCCGGCGACCGCCGGCAGGACGCAATCCATGGAGCGACGCCCCGCCCCCGATTGTCGTCGATTTGTCATCAATCCGCGATCTTCCCGTCAAGGAGCGTCTCTAGAAGGGCCCGGAATCGGGAAAGGGCCACGCCTTGCTGGAAGTGCGCAACGTCACGCGAATCTTCGGGAACCGCCCTGCGGTCGACAATATCAGCTTCACCATCGACCGGCCCGCCTTCGTCGGGATCATCGGCCGGTCGGGGGCGGGCAAGTCCACCTTCCTGCGGATGATGAACCGGCTGACCGATGCCTCGGCCGGCCGGATCCTGGTCGAGGGGCGCGAGATCCTGGGCCTGACCGGCGCCGCAAGGCGTGCGTGGCAAAGCCAGTGCGCGATGATCTTCCAGCAGTTCAACCTGGTGCCGCGGATGGACGTGGCCTCGAACGTGCTGCACGGGCTGCTCAACCGCCGCTCGACCCTGGCGACCATGTTCAACCTGTGGCCGCAGACCGACATATTGCGGGCGCTGCAGATCCTCGACCGGCTGGGCATCGCCGAGCAGGCCCCGAAACGCGCCGAGGCGCTGTCGGGCGGCCAGCAGCAGCGCGTCGCCATCGCGCGGGCGCTGATGCAGGACCCGAAGATCATCCTGGCCGACGAGCCCATCGCCTCGCTGGACCCGATGAACGCGCAGATCGTCATGGACACGCTGCGCCGCATCAACCTGGAGGACGGGCGGATGGTGATCGCCAACCTGCACACGCTGGACACCGCGCGGCGCTATTGCGACCGGGTGATCGGCATGCGCGACGGCCGCATCGTCTTCGACGGCACGCCCGAACAGCTGTCCACCGGCGTCGCCCGCGACATCTACGGCGCCGACGAAAGCTTCAACGAGGCCGCGACCTCGACCGCCATCCCCGCCGATTCCGCAGCCGACGCGGCCTATGCCGCCCGGATGCTGGCCTGAACCGAACCCTGTCAAATCCGCAACGGAGTATCCCATGAAGAAGCTCGCCGCATTCACGCTTGCCGCGACCACCGCGCTGTCAGGCATGGCCTTCGGCCAAGAGATCACCCAGTTCAACCTCGGCATCATGGGCGGCGAGAACGCCCAGGACCGCATGAACTCGAACGAATGCTATCGCGCCGCCATCGAGGCCGAGCTGGGCGTGCCGGTCAAGGTCTTCACCCCCGCCGACTATGACGGGGTGATCCAGGGCCTCTTGGGCGGGTCGCTGGACATGGCCTGGCTGGGGGCCTCGGGCTATGCCAAGATCTTCCTGACCGATCCCGAGGCGGTCGAGCCGGTCCTGACCAAGCAGAACATGGACGGCTCGACCGGCTATTACGCGATCGGCTTCGCCCGCGCCGACAGCGGCATCGCCACCATCGAGGACGCCCGCGGCAAGAGCTTCGCCTTCGCCGAGCCGAACTCGACCTCGGGCTATCTGGTGCCGGGGGCGGAACTGCAGGAGATCGTCGGGCCGCTGGCGGATTTCTTCTCGGATGTGCGGTTCTCAGGCGGTCATGAACAGTCCATCGTGGGCGTGGCCAACGGCGATTTCGATGCCGGCGTGGCCTGGGCCGACGGGCTGGGCGACTGGGAGGACGGCTACAATTCCGGCGCCTTCCGCAAGGCCGCCGATGCCGGCCTGGTCGACATGAACGACATCACGGAGATCTGGCGCTCGAAGCTGATCCCGGAAGGCCCGATGGTGGTGCGCAAGGCGCTGCCGCAGGAGGTGCGGGACAAGATCATCCAGCTGACCGCCGACCTGCACGAAACCGACCGGGACTGCGCCTATGGCGTCGCCCATGGCGAGGCGATGGATTTCGTCCCGATCACCCATGACGCCTACGAAGGCATCGTCGCCGCGCGCAAGCTGGAAGAAGCCTCCAGCTGATCCCGCCCCGCCCATCCCGCCGCGCGTCCCGGATTGCGGGGCGCGCGGCGGCCATTTCCTGCGGGGGCCGCTTTCCCGCAGGCAGAAACGAGGGATCGATGGCCGACATCGCCCATGGCACCAACCCCGCCCGTCCCCTGCCGGGCGACACCAGCGCCGCCTATCTGGCGCTGGTGCGCCGGCGCCGGCTCTATGGCGGGATCATCCTTCTTGTCTTCGCCCTGGCGATGATCTCGGGCTTCCGCCTGGCCGAGGATCGCAATGCCGGCGGCTTTCTGAACGGGCTGCCGCTGGTCCTGGACTTTCCCTCCGAGGTCCTCTCCGAGGCCTGGGACAAGCGCGCCAACCTGCCGGGGCTGATCCTGCGCCACCTGCCCTCGCTGGTCGAGACGCTGAACATCGCCGCCGTCTCGACGCTGCTGGGCGGGATGGCGGCGATGGTGCTGGCGCTGCTGTCGACGCGCGGGCTGGCGCGCTGGCCGCGCCTGACCGGGCTGTTCCGCCGGCTGATGGACGGCGCGCGGGCGATCCCGGAAATCGTGATCGCGCTGGTGCTGATCTATATCCTGGGCGGCGGGCCGGTGCCGGCGGCCGTGGCCATCGCGATCCACACCGCCGGCGCGCTTGGCAAGCTGTTTTCCGAAGTGGCCGAGAATGCCGACCTGAAGCCGGTCGAGGGGCTGCAATCCGTCGGCGCCTCCTGGATGCAGCGGATGTGGCTGGGCGTGGTCCCGCAGGTCGCGCCGAACTGGCTGTCCTATGCGCTGCTGCGCTTCGAGATCAACGTGCGCGCCAGCGCGATCCTGGGTTTCGTCGGCGCGGGCGGCATCGGCTATGACCTGAAGATCGCGATGCAATGGGGCCAGGGCCGCTATGACCTGGTGGTGGCGATCTTCCTGCTGCTGTTCCTGACCATCGTGGCGATCGACCGGCTGTCGGACCACGCCCGCAACCGCCTGGTGAAAGGCTGAGCCATGACCGGCATGACCGCTTCCCCGCCGCCGCTTTTCCCGCCCGTGGCCGATACCGTCATCGCCCGCTTCCGCCGCCGCCGGATGCTGTCCTTCGCGGTGCCGCTGGCGATCCTGGCCTATCTTCTCTATGCCGCGATGGCCTTCGACGTGGCGGGGCTGGCCGCGCGGGCCAAGATGGACAATGCCAAGGTCCTGCTGGCCGATTTCTGGAGCCACAAGACCCATGTCACGCGCGACAACCGCTCGGGCCGGCTGACCGTCGCCATCGAGGGCGAGGCCAAGGGGCTTTATCCGCAGGGCCGGCTGCCCGGCTGGGTCACGGTGGCGGGCGAGGTGACCACCATCGACCTGGGCGGCGGCCATGTGGTCACCTATGACGCTGCCGGGGCGCGCTATGCCGTGCCCGATTACGGCATCATCGACATCCGCCCCCAGGGCGACCGGCTGGTCCTGACCACGCCCGAGGGCGCGCTGCCGGACTGGATCAACGCCTCCGACAGGCGGGTCAGCGTCACGACGGCGGGCGGCCGCTTCGCCTATACCCGCTCGAAGGTCGAGACCTTCCGCTATGCCGCCGGCTGGCCGGCCTTCTTCTTCACCCCCGACAGCCCGTTCTTCGGCAAGAGCTGGACCCAGCTGGCGGGGCTGGCGCTGTGGGGCGAACGGCTGGACCCGTCCCGCCCCAATGTCGCCGCCATGGCCAGCGGGTTTTTGAACAACGCGATGTGGCAGCATGGCGCGGTTTTCTGGGCGATGTTCGAGACCATCCTGATGGCCTTCCTGGGCACCTTCGGCGCAGCGATCCTGGCGCTGCCGCTTGGCTTCATGGCGGCGCGCAACATGATGCCCTTCGGCGCGCTGCGCTTCGGGCTGCGCCGGGTCTTCGACTTCATCCGGGGCGTGGACGGGCTGATCTGGACCATCGTCCTGGCCCGCGCCTTCGGCCCCGGCCCGATGACCGGCGCGCTGGCCATGCTGCTGACCGATACCGGCTCGTTCGGCAAGATGTTCTCGGAGGCGCTGGAGAACATCGACGAGAAACAGGTCGAGGGCGTGCGCTCGACCGGGGCGGACAGCCTGCAGCGCGCCCGGTTCGGGGTGATCCCGCAGGTGATGCCGGTGCTGCTGAGCCAGGTGCTGTATTTCCTGGAATCGAACACCCGCAGCGCGACCGTGATCGGCGCCATCGTCGGCGGCGGCATCGGGCTGATGCTGACCCAGGCGATCCAGACCCAGAAGGATTGGGAGGACGTGGCCTGGTATATCGTGCTGATCGTGCTGATGGTCATGGCCATGGACAGCCTGTCGGGCTGGCTGCGCCGCAAGCTGATCCGGGGCAGCTGAGGCGCTCAGCCCTCGGGCGCCATGGTCAGCGACACCCGGTCGCCCGCGAACCAGGTCCGGCCGTATTCGACCGGCCGGCCGGCGCCGTCCACATTCACCGATTCCGAGCGCAGGATCGGCGCGCCCTCGCGGATCTCCAGCGCCAGCGCCATGGTGGGGCGGGCAAGCTTGGCGGTGATCCGGGTCCATGCCCGCGTGTAATCCGCCAGCCCGCAGGCCTTCAGCGCGGCGGTGATCGACTGGTGGCGCTGCAATTCCCCGGCCAGCGAGGGAAAGCGCGCGGCGTCGAAGACCGACCGGAACACCGCAAGCGGCTGGCCGTCGGCCAGCGACACGCCCTCGACCACATGGACGGCGGCCCCGGCGGGCAGGGCCAGCGCCTCGGCCTCGCGCGCGTCGGCGGCGCGGGTCTCCAGCCGGGTCAGCCGCCGCGAGGCCTGGCGCCCCAGCGCGGCGATGTTCTGGTGGAACCGCACCCGGCGGCCCAGGGGGTAATCGGTCGGCCGCGAGGTCACGAAGACCCCTGCCCCGCGCCGCGACCGCACCGTCCCCGCCTCGGCCAGATGCGCCAGCGCCTGCCGCACCGTGTGGCGGTTGACGCCGAAGCGGGCCGACAGCTCGGCCTCGGTCGGCAATCGGTCGCCGGGCCGGTAATGGCCGCCGGCGATCTCGGCCCCCAGCGTGTCGGCGATGTTTCTCCAGATCGGGGTGCGGGCCATGTCGTCACCAAAATTTCACACGGTTTTTCTTGAGCCGGGGCGGCGGGCGAGTTATGACTTGTCTAGTTGTATAGGATCATAGACAAACCCGCAAGATGTCCAGATGAACATTCCCCTGCCCCCCGACGACGCCCGCCGCCGCGACTGGATGGCGATCCTGGCCAAGGCGCCCCCGGCGCGGCTGGCGGCCCTGATGCCGGACCTGCCCGCCCATGACCTGCTGCGCCCGCCGCAGATCGGCACGGTGATGGTGCAGGGCCGGACCGGCGGCACCGGCGCGCCCTTCAACCTGGGCGAGATGACCGTCACCCGCGCCTCGGTCCGGCTGGGCACGGGCGAGGTCGGCCATGCGATGGTGCAGGGCCGCGACAAGGGCCACGCCGCCCGCGCCGCCATCACCGACGCGCTGATGCAGGGCGATGCGGCCGCCCGGATCGAGGCCGAGATCCTGGACCCGCTGCGCCGCGAGGCCGAGGCCCGCCGCAGGACGCGGGCCGCGAAGGCGGCGGCGACGCGGGTCGAATTCTTCACCCTTGTGCGCGGAGAGGATCAATGAACCAGCTTGCCGGGGGTTTTCACGACCCCGCCATCCAGTCGGCCCATGCCTTCCGCGCCTTGCTGGAGGCCATGGCCCGTCCCGGCCGCATCCACCGGGTCGGCGGCGCCCTGCCGCCCGCGCCGCTGTCGGTCGCGGCGGGGGTGACGGTCCTGACGCTGGCCGATGCGACGACGCCGCTGCACCTGGCCGGGGCGGCCGATTGCGCCGCGGTCCGCGACTGGATCGCCTTCCATACCGGCGCGCCGCTGGCCGGCCCGGACCAGGCGCAGTTCGCGCTGGGAACCTGGCAGGCCCTGGAGCCCGTCGACCGTTTCCCGGTCGGCGACCCGGCCTATCCCGACCGCTCGGCCACGCTGATCGTCGAGATGGCGCGGCTGGACCAGGACGGCCCGCGCCTGACCGGACCGGGCATCCACAAGACGGCGCGCCTGTCGCTGCCCGAAACCGATGCGCTGCGCGCCAACCGGGCGCTGTTCCCGCTCGGCTTCGATCTGATCCTGACCTGCGGCGACAGGCTTGCCGCACTGCCCCGCACCACCCGCGTGGAGGAAAGCTGATGTATGTCGCCGTCAAGGGGGGCGAGCGCGCGATCGACGCCGCCCATGCCTGGCTGGCCGAGGAGCGCCGCGGCGATCCCTCGGTCCCGGAACTGACCGTCGCCCAGATCCGCGAACAGATGACGCTGGCGGTCAACCGGGTGATGGCCGAGGGCTCGCTTCACGACCCGGACCTTGCCGCGCTGGCGATCAAGCAGGCGCGCGGCGACCTGATCGAGGCGGTGTTCCTGATCCGCGCCTATCGCACCACATTGCCGCGCTTCGGAAGCTCGCAGCCGGTCGATACCGCGCGGATGGCCGTGGATCGCCGGGTGTCGGCCACCTTCAAGGACCTGCCCGGCGGGCAGGTGCTGGGGCCGACCTTCGACTATACCCACCGGCTGCTGGATTTCGCGCTGGCCGCCGAGGGCGCGGTGCCGCCCGCCGCCCCCACCGCCCCGGCCGCGGACGAAGCCGTGCCCCATGTCGCCGGCCTTCTGGACCGCGACGGGCTGATCGAGGCCGAGGCGCCGGACGACACGCCCGCCCCCGACCTGACCCGCAGCCCGCTGGAGCTTCCCGCCAGCCGCGCCCTGCGATTGCAGGCCCTGGCGCGCGGCGACGAGGGCTTCCTGCTGTCGCTGGCCTATTCGACGCAGCGCGGCTATGGCCGCACCCATGCCTTCGTCGGCGAATTGCGCATCGGCATGGTCGAGGTCCAGGCAGAGCTGCCGGAGCTGGGCTTCGCGGTCCCCATCGGCGAGATCGAGCTGACCGAATGCGAAAGCGTGAACCAGTTCAAGGGATCGCGGACCGAGCCGCCGCAATTCACCCGCGGCTACGGGCTGGTCATGGGCCAGGGCGAACGCAAGGCGCTGTCGATGAGCCTGGTCGACCGGGCGCTGCGCTGGCGCGAGCTGGGCGAGGATTTCACCGGCGCCCCCGCCCAGGACGAGGAATTCGTGCTATCGCATTGCGACAACATCCAGGCGACCGGCTTCCTGGAGCATATCAAGCTGCCCCATTACGTCGATTTCCAGGCCGAACTGGAACTGGTGCGCAGATTGCGGGCGGAAACCATGCAGGAGGCGGCGGAATGACCGTGCAGGACTACAATTTCGCCTATCTGGACGAACAGACCAAGCGGATGATCCGCCGGGCGCTGCTGAAGGCGCTGGCGGTGCCCGGATACCAGGTGCCCTTCGCCAGCCGCGAGATGCCGATGCCTTACGGCTGGGGCACCGGCGGCGTGCAGGTCACGGCGGCCTGCCTGACCCCGGACGACCGGCTGAAGGTCATCGACCAGGGCGCCGACGACACCACGAACGCGGTCTCGATCCGGCGTTTCTTCCAGCGCACCGCCGGCGTCGAGACCACGCAGTCCACGACCGGGGCGACGGTGATCCAGACCCGCCACCGCATCCCCGAGGCGCCGCTGAGCGAGGGCCAGATCCTGGTCTACCAGGTGCCGATCCCCGAGCCGCTGCGCTTCCTGGAGCCGCGCGAGACCGAGACGCGGCGGATGCACGAGCTGGAGGAATACGGGCTGATGCATGTGAAGCTCTACGAGGACATCGCCCGGCATGGCGAGATCGCCACCGCCTATGCCTATCCGGTGAAGGTCGAGGACCGCTATGTCATGGACCCCTCGCCGATCCCGAAATTCGACAATCCGAAACTGGCGGACAATCCGGCGATCCAGCTGTTCGGCGCGGGGCGCGAGGCGCGGATCTATGCGCTGCCGCCCTATAGCAGGGTGGTCAGCCTGGATTTCGAGGACCACCCCTTCACGCCGTCGCGTGCCGAACATGCCTGCGCGCTGTGCGGCGCCACCGACAGCTATCTGGACGAGGTCATCACCGACGACCGGGGCAGCCGGATGTTCAGCTGCTCGGACACGGATTTCTGCGCGTCCCGGCAGGCGGGACGCCCCGACGGCGAGGGAGGCGCGTGATGCAGGCGGCGGAAATGGATATTTGTGCCAAGATGAAAGCAGAGGTGCCGCTTCTGTCCGCAAGCGGGGTGACGCGCCGCTATGGGGCGCGGATCGGCTGCGCGGATGTCGGCTTCGATCTGTGGCCGGGCGAGGTGCTGGGCATCGTCGGCGAAAGCGGCTCGGGGAAGTCGACGCTGCTGTCCTGCCTTGCCGGACAGCAGCGCCCGGACGCGGGGCGGATCCTTTACGACGGCGCCGACGTGCTGGCGATGCCCGAGGCGGCGCGGCGCCGGCTGGCGCGCAGCGACTGGGCCTATGTGCACCAGAACCCGCGCGACGGGCTGCGCATGGGCATCAGCGCCGGCGGCAATGTCGGCGAGCGGCTGATGGGCGTGGGCGCACGCCGCTATGGCACGATCCGCGACAGCGCCATCGACTGGCTGGGCCGGGTCGAGATCGCCGCCGAGCGCATCGACGACCGGCCCTCGGGGTTTTCCGGCGGGATGCAGCAGCGGCTGCAGATCGCGCGCAACCTGGTCACCGGGCCGCGGCTGGTCTTCATGGACGAGCCGACCGGCGGGCTGGACGTGTCGGTCCAGGCGCGGCTTCTGGACCTGCTGCGCGGCCTGGTCAGGGACCTGGGGCTGTCGGCCGTGATCGTCACCCATGACCTGGCGGTGGTGCGGCTGCTGGCCGACCGGCTGATGGTGATGAAATCGGGCCGCGTGGTCGAGACCGGGTTGACCGACCAGGTGCTGGACGATCCGCAGCACGCCTATACGCAATTGCTCGTCTCCTCGGTCCTGCAGGTGTAACGCGATGATCCACATAGAAAACCTTTCCAAGAGCTTCGTGCTGCACAACCAGGGCGGCGCGGTGATCCCGGTGATGGCCGGGGCGCATCTGACGGTGGCGGCGGGCGAATGCGTCGGGCTGGTGGGCCGGTCGGGCGCCGGCAAGTCGACGCTGATGCGGATGATCCACGGCAATTACCTGGCCGCCTCGGGTTCGATCCGGGTCGCCGGGGTCGAGCTGGCCGGCGCCGCCCCGCGCGAGATCCTGGCCCTGCGCCGCGCCACCCTGGGCCATGTCAGCCAGTTCCTGCGGGTGGTGCCGCGGGTGCCCACGCTGGAGGTCGTGGCCGAGCCGCTCTTGCGGCTGGGCGTGCCGACTGACCGGGCCCGCGACCGGGCGGCGGCGCTGCTGGCGCGGCTGAACGTGCCGCGGCGGCTGTGGACCCTGTCGCCCACCACCTTTTCGGGCGGCGAGCAACAGCGGGTGAACATCGCCCGCGGTTTCGTCCACGACTATCCGGTGATGCTGCTGGACGAGCCGACCGCCAGCCTGGATGCCGCCAATCGCGAGGTGGTGCTGGCGCTGATCGGCGAGGCCAAGGCGCGGGGCGCCGCGATCCTGGGCATCTTCCACGACGAGGCCGCGCGGGCGCGGGTCTGCGACCGGCTGGTGGACGCGGCCGCCTTCGTGCCGGAGCAGGCGGCATGAGCGCGCGGCTGTTCGCGGTGGCCGGTCCCTCGGGGGCGGGCAAGGACCTGCTGATGACCATGGCCGCGCGGGCGCATCCGGGCTTGCGGCTGGCGCGCCGCGCGATCACCCGCCCGCTCGAGGCCGGCGGCGAGGATTTCGAGCCGCTGACCGAGGCGGAATTCGCCCGGCGCGCCGGGGCGGGCGAATTCGCGCTGCACTGGCGGGCGCATGGGCTGGGCTATGGCATCCCGGCATCTGAACTGGCTGGCACGGGGCCGGTGCTGTTCAACGCCTCGCGCGGGGTGCTGGCCGAGGCGGCGCGGCAATGGCCGGGGCTGGTCGTCGTGCTGGTCACCGCGCCGCCCGGCATCCTGGCGCAGCGCCTGGCCCATCGCGGGCGAGAGACCGCCGAGGACCAGCACCGCCGCCTTGCCCGCGCCGGCTTCGCCCTGCCGCAGGGGCTGGAGATCCGCCATGTGCTGAACGACGGCACGCCCGAGACGGGGCTGGCGCGCTTCCTTGCCGCGCTTCAGCCGGAAAGCGTGTAGCGATGCAGCAGCCGGAACAGCCCGTCCTGCCCCTCGCCGAACAGGCACAGATCGCGCAGTTGGAAGGGGCGCGGCAGGACCGGGGCGAAAAAGGCATCCAGCGCGGTTTCGGTCCGGTCGGCGCAGGCGGGCTCCAGCCGGTCGGTCAGCGTCAGGTGGAAGCGGAACTCCTCCATCACGAAGGGATAGCCCCAGAGGTCCAGCAATTCCCGCTGGCGCGGCGACAGGCGTTCGGGGCGGCGGCGGGCGATCTCGGACCCGGTAAGGGGCGCGCGGAACGGATCGAGCTCCGCGACCACCCGCGCCGCCAGCGCCGCAAGGGGTGCGGCATCGCCTTCGGGGACCAGCGCCAGGAAGCCACCGATGCGGGCAAGCCGCAGGCCCGGCAGGCTGACGGGCGCAAGATCGCCGGCCAGGTCGGCCAGCGCCTGCCCCAGCGCCTGGGGCGTGCGGCCGGGTGCCAGGCGGAAGGGCGGCTTCAGCGTGCCGTGGAAGCCGTAGCGCCGCGGCTCGGTGGTGATCGCGCTGGCGGGCAGGCCCAGGTCGGGCTGGGCGCAGGGCGCGCCGCTGACGGCATCCCGGCCCAGCCATGCGCTGGCGTGATCGGCGAAATCCCCCGGCGGGGGGGCGTAATAGACGGCAAAGCGTTTTATCTGATCCATGAAGCGCCTGGTCGCATGGGAATGTCACATGGCCGTGACAGGATGACGGCATTCAGCCGCCCTGCCCCGCGATGTGCAAGACAGGAAGGATGAACATGACGATTCTCGCCAATGCAAGGCTGGTCCTGCCCGACGAGGTGATCCACGGCGCCGTGGCCTTCGAGGAGGGCCGCATCCTGTCGGTCGATCCGGGCGGCGCGGTGCCCCCTGGCGCGGTGGATTGCGGCGGGGACCTGGTCATGCCGGGCCTGATCGAGCTGCATACCGACAACCTGGAACGGCATATCCAGCCGCGCCCCAGGGTCGACTGGCCGCACCAGGCGGCGATCATCGCGCATGACGCCGAGCTGGCCTCGGTCGGGATCACCACGGTCTTCGATGCGCTCCGGGTCGGCTCGATCACCTCGCCCGACAAGGCCGGCTATGGCGAATATGCCCGCGAACTGGCGACCGAGATCCTGGGCTTGCGCGACGCGGGCGCGCTGCGGATCAGCCATTTCCTGCATCTGCGCGCCGAGATCTGCTCGGAAACGCTGGTCGACGAGATGGCCCGCTTCGGCCCCGAGGACCGGATCGGCATCGTCAGCCTGATGGACCACACCCCCGGCCAGCGCCAGTTCCGCGACATCGGCAAGCTGCGCGACTATGTGATGGGCAAGCGCGGGCTGTCGGATGCCGAGTTCGACCTGCATGTCGCCAGCCAGCAATCCCTGCGCGCCCGGATCGGGGACCTGCACGAGGCGCGCGCGGTCGAGGAGGCGCGGCGCTATGGCGCGGTGCTGGCCAGCCATGACGACACCACCGCCGGGCAGGTCGCGGCCTCTGCTTCGCATGGGGTGGGCTTTGCCGAGTTTCCCACCACCGTCGAGGCGGCGCGGGCCTGCCGCGACAAGGGCATCGGGGTGATGATGGGGGCGCCGAACCTGATCCGGGGCGGGTCGCATTCCGGCAACGTGGCCGCGCATGAGCTGGCCGAGATGGACCTGCTGGACATCCTGTCCTCGGACTATGTGCCCTCCTCGCTGCTGTCGGCGGCGCTGCTGCTGGGCGATTTGTGGGGCGACATGGCGCGCGGCATCGGCACGGTCACGCTGGCCCCGGCGCGGGCGACAGGGCTTGCGGATCGCGGCCGGATCGAGGCGGGCGTGCGGGCGGACCTGATCCGGGTCACGCGGGTCGGCCATGCCGGCGCCCTGCGCGGGGTCTGGGTCCGCGGCCAGCGGGTCGCCTGATTGCCGGGCCCGGCCTCTGCCCTTGAAGAATGGTGCGACAAGTGTCATATTATCAGCGACACTTGTCAGCACAGGAGGGTTTCATGGCCGAACCCATGCCCGTCGAACACGACATCGCCCGCACCTATGCCCTGCTGGGCGGGCGGGACACGATCCGCAAGCCGGTGCGCACCAGCCTGGAGGCGCATGACATGCTGATGCGCGGCCTGCCCTCGTCGGCGCTGCTGCACCTGACGCGCGAGATCTCCTTGCTGGCCACCGAGAACGTGCTGGACAAGGCGATCGGGATCAGCGTCAGGACGCTTCAGCGGCGCAAGAAGGACGCGCCCGAGGCGGTTCTCAGCGTCGATCAGAGCAACCGGACCTGGAAATTCGCCGAGATCCTGGGTCGCGCGACCGAGATCTTCGGATCGCGCGAGGCGGCCGAGGGGTGGATGAACCAGCCGGCGATCGGGCTGGACCAGCGCAAGCCCATCGATCTTCTGGCCACGGCGGTCGGCGTCGAGGCGGTCGAGGACTACCTGACCCGGATCGAATACGGGGTCTATGCATGACGCCATTGCCGCCGCCGCTGGGAAGCGGCGAGTTTCGGTTCTGGCGGCTGGATGCGCAAAGGCACGCCCCGACCTGGGCCAGCGGCGAAGGCAGCTTCCGGGTCGGCGGGCGCTGGAACTCGCCCGGCATCCGGGCGATCTATGCCTCGCTGGACCCCGCCACCGCGACGCTGGAGGTCGCGGTCCACAAGGGCTTTCGCGTGCTGGATACGCAGCCGCATGTGCTGACCTGCGGCCGGATCGTCGATCCCGGCATGATCCATGTCGTCTTGCCGCAGGACATTCCGAACCCGCACTGGCTGGTGCCCTGCACGCCGAACCGCAACCAGCAGGCCTTCGGCGACGCGCTTCTGGCCCGCCACCGCTTCGTCCTGATCCCCAGCGCCGTGTCCCGGCACAGCTGGAACCTGATCTTCGACGCAACGAAGCCGGCGACCGATTTCGATTCGGTCCGGCAGGAACGCTTCGCGCTGGACCCCCGCTTGCAGGCCTGATCGCGGCCGGGTGTTGTCCTTTGCCCCGGATCTGGAAGATCATGGCGCGAACCCCGGCAGCCGCGAAGGAGAAAGCCCGATGATCCGCAAGAAGGTGACGCTGGCCGAAATCGCCCGGATCGCGGGCGTGTCGCGGGCGACGGTCTCGCTGGTGGTGCGGAATTCTCCGCTGGTGGCCGAGCATACGCGCCAGAGGGTCGAGCAGATCATGGCCGATCTGGATTACGTGCGCGACATCGGCGCGGCGCGGCTGCGCAACAACAGCAGCCGCACCATCGGGGTGATCGTGCCCAATCTGGTCAATGCCTTCTTCACCGAATTCCTGTCCGGCGCCGAAGAGGTGATGGGCCTGGACGACCGCGTGGTGCTGCTGGCCAACAGCCGCGACGACGCGCCGCGTCAGGACCAGATCCTGCAGCGGTTCCGCGGCCACGGCGTCGACGGGGTGATCCTGTGCCCCGCGCAGGGCACCGCGGCCGACCTGCCCGACCGCATCCGCCGCTGGGGCCTGCCGCTGGTCCAGTCCCTGCGCGAGGTCGGGCGCGACGCCACCGACTATGCCGGGGCGGATTATGTCGCGGGCGTCGGGCTGGCGGTGCGCCACCTGGTCGAGCGCGGACATCGCCGCATCGCCTTCCTGTCGGTCAGCGCCCGCACCTCGGCCCGCGAGGAGCGGCTGGAGGGCTTCGCCCGCGCGCTGGCCGAAACCGGCGCCGAGGATGGCGGGATCGTCGAGGCGGAACTGAGCTGGGAGGGCGCGATGCGCTCGGCCCGCCGGATCCTGGACCTGCCCGCCCTGCCCACCGCGATCCTGTGCTTCAACGACGTGCTGGCCGCCGGGCTGATGGCGGGCCTGCGGCAGGCGGGCTGCCAGCCGGGCCGGGACCGGGCCGTGGTCGGGCTGGACGACCTGCCGCTGGCGGAACTGACCTATCCGCCGATGACCAGCGTCGCGATGCAGCCCGCCGCCATCGGCGCCAATGCCGCAAGGCTGCTGGCCCGCCGGCTGGCCGATCCCGACGCGCCGGTCAAGCGCGCCATCGTCCAGCCCCTGCTCCGCATCCGGGAAAGCAGCGGCGGCGCGCGGTGTTGACTTTGGCTTGATCCTGTTTTAGATCGATCTAAATTGAGGTTTCGAACGAATCTCTACATCGGCAGGGGGAGGGCCAGATGTATCAGTTCAACTTCCAGCCGGTGATCCAGAACCTGGACCTGCTGCTGTTCGGGGCCTGGCTGACCGTGCGGCTGTCGCTGATGGCGATGCTGTTCGGCCTGGTCGTCTCGGTCCTGGGCGCGGTCGCCAAGACCTCGGGCATCCGGCCGCTGCGCTGGCTGGTCGACGCCTATGTCGAGGTGATCCGCAACACGCCGTTCCTGGTGCAGATCTTCTTCATCTTCTTCGGCCTGCCCGCCGTGGGGATCAGCATGTCGCCCAATACCGCCGCGCTGGTGGCGCTGGTGGTCAATGTCGGCGCCTACGGGACCGAGATCATCCGCGCCGGGATCGAATCCATCCCGCGCGGCCAGATCGAGGCCGGGCGCGCGCTTGGCCTGAACCCGGTGCAGATCTTCCGCTACGTCGTGGTCAAGCCCGCGCTACGCAACATCTATCCCTCGCTGACCAGCCAGTTCATCTACCTGATGCTGACCTCCAGCGTCGTGTCGGTCATCTCGGCCAACGACCTGGCCTCGGCGGGGGCGGACCTGAACGCGCGGACCTTCGCCAGCTTCGAGATCTACCTGGTGCTGACGGTCCTCTATTTCCTGCTGGCGCTTGGCTTCTCGACGCTGTTCGCCGCCATTCGCCGCGTCTTCTTCACCTATCCGGCGGGGCGCTGACATGATCCGCGAATTTTCCTCGGCCGACATCCTGTTCATCGTCACCGCCGTCCGCTGGACGCTGATCCTGTCGGCCATCGCCTTTGCCGGCGGCGCCATCGGCGGGCTGGCGATCGCCCTGTCGCGCAGCTCGCAGAACCGGGTCCTGCGCCGGATCGCCACCGGCTTCATCCAGGTCTTTCAGGGCACGCCGCTGCTGATGCAGCTGTTCCTGGTCTATTTCGGGCTGGCGGTGGTGGGCCTGCCGATCGATCCGCTGCTGGCCGCCGCCGTCGCGCTGACGCTTCATGCCAGCGCCTATCTGGGCGAGATCTGGCGCGGCGCCATCGAGGCCGTCCCCTCGGGGCAGAGCGAGGCCGCGACCGCCCTGGCGCTTGGCTATCGCGACCGGATGCGGCACGTCATCCTGCCGCAGGCGATGCGCATCGCCACCGCGCCGACCGTGGGTTTCCTGGTCCAGCTGATCAAGGGCACCTCGCTGGCCTCGATCATCGGCTTCACCGAACTGACCCGCGCCGGCCAGATCGTCAACAACGCCACCTTCCAGCCGTTCCTGGTCTTCGGCACCGTCGCGGCCCTGTATTTCCTGCTGTGCTGGCCGCTGTCGCTGCTGGCCCGGCATCTCGAAGCCCGGATGCGTCGCGCGCTGATGCGCTGACACCAAACCACCCTTGAGGAGGGGGAGCCATGCAACTGAACCGTCGTCTTTTCACCACCCTTGCCGCGGGCGCGCTGGCCGCGGGCCTTGCCGGTCCCGCAGCCGCCGCCGACCTGGCCGCCATCGAGAGCGCGGGCACGGTCAAGGTGGGCATGCTGGTCGATTTCCCGCCCTTCGGCATCATGGACAGCGCCGGCCAGCCAGACGGCTATGATGCCGACGTGGCGAAGGCGCTGGCGGAATATCTGGGCGTCCAGCCGCAAATCGTGCCGGTGACCGGGCCGAACCGCATCCCCTATCTGCTGTCGGGACAGGTCGACGTGCTGGTCGCCTCGCTGGGGATCACCGAGGAACGCGCGGCGCGGGTCGATTTCTCGGACCCCTATGCCGGGATCAGCATCGCCGTCTATGGCGATGCCGGGCTGGAGATCGCCGGACCCGAGGCCCTGTCGGGCCAGACCGTGGCCGTCGCGCGGGCCTCGACCCAGGACACCGCCGTCACCGAGGTCGCGCCCGCCGACGCGCAGATCCGCCGCTTCGACGACGACGCCAGCGCCGTGCAGGCGCTGATGTCGGGGCAGGTCAGGCTGATCGGCGCCTCGAACGTGGTGATGGCGCAGATCGGCGCTGCCGTGGGCGACCGTTTCGACAAGAAGTTCGACCTGTCCAGCCAAGTGCAGGGCATCGCCGTCGCGCCGGGCTCGGACGCGCTGCTGGAGAAGGTGAACGCCTTCGTGGCCGAGGCCAGGGGCGATGGCACGCTGGACGAGATCCACCAGAAATGGCTGGGCGAGCCGCTGCCCGATTTCGTGAAGAACGCCGAGTGAGAACGGCCTGCCCGGCCGTCGCCGGCCGGGCGCTTTTCCAGGGGGATCTGACCATGACGGAACATGCGATCATCATGCGGGCCGTGAACAAGTATTACGGCGCATTCCACGCCCTTGCCGATATCGACCTGACGGTCCAGCCGGGCGAGCGGATCGTCATCTGCGGCCCCTCGGGTTCGGGCAAGTCGACGCTGATCCGCACGATCAACCAGCTGGAACCCATCGAATCCGGCACGATCGTCGTGGACGGGGTCGAGCTGACCGCCGGCGGCGAGAATGTCGCCAAGGTCCGCAAGGATGTCGGCATGGTCTTTCAAAGCTTCAACCTGTTCCCGCACATGACCGTCCTGGAAAACTGCATCCTCGCGCCGATGAAGGCCCGCAAGGTCAGCCGCGCAGAGGCCGAAAAGACCGCGCGCCACTATCTGGAGCGGGTGAAGATCCCCGAACAGGCGGACAAATATCCCGCGCAGCTGTCGGGCGGCCAGCAGCAGCGCGTGGCCATCGCCCGCGCGCTGTGCATGAAGCCGCGGATCATGCTGTTCGACGAACCCACCTCGGCCCTGGACCCGGAAATGGTCAAGGAGGTGCTGGACACGATGATCGACCTGGCGCGCGAGGGGATGACCATGCTCTGCGTCACGCACGAGATGGATTTCGCCCGCGCCGTGGCCGACCGGGTGATCTTCATGGACAAGGGCCGCATCGTCGAGGAGAACGCCCCGGCGGAATTCTTCGGCAACCCGCAAAACGAGCGCCTGCGCAACTTCCTGGGCCAGATCGCATGAGCCGGCCGCGCATCCTGGTCCTGGCCGATCCCAAGCCGCAGGAAATGGCCGACCGGCTGGCGGCGGATTACCGGATCACCCGCGACATCGCCGATGCGGGCGACGTGGAAATCGTGCTGACCACCGGCGGGCTGGGCCTGTCCTCGGCGCAGATGGCCGCCCTGCCCGCCCTGCGGCTGATCGCGGTCAATGGTGTCGGCGTCGATGCGGTGGACCTGGAACAGGCCCGCGCGCGCGGCATCCAGGTGACGACGACGCCGGACGTGCTGTCGGATGCGGTGGCGGAAATGGCGCTGGCGCTGGCGCTGGCCACGGGCCGCCGCATCGCCGAGGGCGACCGCTTCACCCGCGCCGGAAACTGGGCCGCCGGGGGCAAGCTGGGGCTGGGGCTGCCGGTCCTCGGGCGCCCTGCCGGGATCCTGGGCTATGGGCGGATCGGCCGCCGGCTGGCCGGGATGCTGCGCGCCCTTGGCAGTCAGGTGCTCTATACCAGCCGCAGCGAAAAGCCCGACAGCCCCGACGGCTTCCGCCCCGACGCGCAGGCGCTGGCCCGCGATTGCGAATTGCTGTTCGTGACGGCGGCCGGGGGCGAGGATACGCGCGGTCTGGTCGGCGCGGCGGAACTGGCCGCGCTGGGGCCCTCGGGCATCCTGGTCAACGTCGCGCGCGGCTCGCTGGTGGACAATGCCGCGCTGGCCGAGGCGCTGGCGCAGGGCCGCATCGCCGCGGCCGGGCTGGACGTGGTCGAGGGCGAGCCGGAGGTGCCGCAGGCATTGCTTCAGGCGCCGAACTGCGTGTTGACGCCGCATATCGGCTCGGCCACGGCGCAGGCGCGGCGGGCGATGGCGCAGCTGGTCCTGGACAATATCGCGGCCTTCACCGCCGGCCGCCCCCTGCCCACGCCTTACGGGACCTGATCATGCGCATCCTTGCGATCGGAGAGCCGCTGGTCGAATTCACCGCCCGACCCGATGCCCCCTCGACCTTCGACCGGCGGCTGGGCGGCGATACGCTGAATACCGCCATCTATCTGGCGCGGCTGATGGGTCCGGGCGCGGTCGGCTATCTGACCGGCCTGGGCGACGACGCCATGAGCCGCTGGCTGATCGCCGAGGCCGAGGCCGAGGAGGTCGGCATGGCGCCGGTGGTGCTGCGGCCGGGCGGGCGGCCGGGCGGGCGGCCGGGGCTCAGCTTCATCTCGACCGACGCGGCGGGGGAACGCAGCTTCCTCTATTGGCGCGAGCACGCCCCCTTCCGCAGCCTGTTCTGCGACGCCGGGCAGGCGCCGCTGGCGGCGCTGGAGCAGGCCGGGACGCTGTTTCTGTCGGCGATCACCCTGGCCGTGCTGCATGAGGAAGGCCGCGCGCGCCTGATCGAGGCGCTGGCCCGGCGGCGAAAGGCGGGCGCGCGGATCGTCTTCGACACCAATTACCGCCCCGCGCTGTGGCCCGATGCCAAAACCGCCGGCCGGGTCATCGCCCAGGCGGCGGGGATCGCCACGCTGGTGCTGCCCTCGACGGACGACATGGCCGCCTGTTTCGGCACCGCCGCCCCGGCCGAAGCGATGGCGCTGCTGATGCGCCTGACCGAAGCCGAGATCGTCCTGACCACCGGCGGCGCGGCTGTCCTGCGCCGCGCGGCGGGGGAAACCGAGGTTCAGACCCACGCCCTGCCGCCCGCCGTCGCGGCGCGCGACACGACCGGGGCGGGCGACAGCTTCAACGCGGCCTATCTGGCGGCGCGGCTGGCGGGCCTGGCGCCGCAGCCGGCCATCCTTGCCGCCGCGCGGCTGGCGGCGGTGGTGGTGCAGCATCCCGGCGCGATCATTCCGCGCCACGCCATGCCCGGCGATCTTCCGGGCCTGCGGGTGGCCTCGTGACCGGCTTCGACGCCGGGGCCGCCGCGCAGGTGCTGCTGGCGGCGCGCCGTTCCGCTCGCCCGGCCGACGGCCTGACCCCGCCGCCCGGCGACACCGCCGCCGCCTATGCGGTGCAGGAGGCGGTGCTGGCCGGGCTGGGCGATCCCGGCGGGCTGTGGAAGATGGCGCTGCTGGGGGGCGCGGACCGCGAATGCGCGGTGCTGCCCGGCGCGACCCTGGCGCAGTCCGGCGCGCTGCTGGCCGTGCCCGCCGATGCGCGGATCGAGGTCGAGACGGCGTTCCTGATGGCCGCCGATCCCGGCCCCGACGCGGCCGAGGACGACATCCTGCGGGCCATCGCCGCCGTGCATCTGGCCTTCGAGCTGGTGGCGCCGCGCCTTGCGCCGCAGGCAAAGCTGCCGCCCCTTGCGCGGATGGCCGACAGCTTCAGCTCGGCCGGCGTCGTTCTGGGCTCGAAGCTGGCGAAGCCGCCGGCGGACCGGCTGGGGATCGCGCTTGAGCTGGACGGCAGGCCGGTCCCGACAACCGAAGCCGCCGCCCCCCTCGCCGATGCGCTGGATTTCCTGCGCTGGCTTTCCGGCCATGCGCGGCGCCAGGGGCGGGACCTGAAGGCTGGCGACGTGATCATCACCGGCGCGCGGATCGGCCCCCTGCCCCTGAACGGCGCCCGCCATGCCCGTGCGAAGGCCGCGGGCGCCTGCGTCGAATTGCGGCTGGGGGACGCCTGAGCCCCAGCCCGGCGTCACCCTCGGCCCGGCGTCAGTTGGACAGCAGCGCGCTGAAATCCTGGTCCAGCCGCGCCAGCGCCGCCGCGACATGGTCGCGCCGTTCCGCGATCCAGCCCTCCTGCCGGGCCAGCCGGTCGCGGGCCTCGGCGATCATGCGCTCCATCTCGGCCGGTTGCGGGCCGCCCGCGGTGGCGCGGTTGCGGATGATGGCGACCGGGTCCAGCGTCTCGCGGAAGACCTGTTCGGTCAGCGGCAGCTCCTGCGGGTAATCCTTGCCCGCGACGGTTTCGGCATAGATGCGCTGCGCCTCAGCATAGGGGAAATCCAGCGGGCCGAGGTCATTCTGGCGCGCATGGGTCACGATCTCGGACGCGAAGTGATGGCCCTCGCGGAACGGCAGGCCATGGTCGCGCATCAGCAGGTCCGCCAGTTCCTGCGAGGCGGTCCAGTCGCTGTTCAGCTCCTCCAGCGCGCGTTCGGGATTGATGACCAGCGCCTTCAGCACGCGGTCCAGCCGGTCCAGCACGCCGATGGCCGCGTCGACCATCTCGGAATTGGCATCCACCGATTTCGGATCGGGCATTCCCGGCGTGATGTTGTGGGTCTGGATGATCGGCCCCATCGCCAGCGTCACCGCGGTCGAGGCGTCGCTGCGGGTATTGTTCAGCAGGCCCGGATTGCGCTTCTGCGGCATGGCGCTGGAGACATAGGTGTTTTCGCCCCCCTCCTCCAGCAGGATCCAGGGCCGGGTCTGCGCATATTGCGTCATGATGTCCTCGACGAAATTGCCGCTGTGCAGCGCGATCGAGGTGACGATGCCGGCCAGTTCCACCGGCTGGTCCATGGACGAGATCTGCGAGGCGTCATAGGCGTTGTCGACCAGCGCCGCGAAGCCCAGGTAATCCGCCATGCGCTGCCGGTTCAGCGGCCAGCTGCTGCCGTTCAGCACGGTCGTGCCCATGGCGCTGCGGTCGATGCGGGCATAGGCCTCGCGGATGCGCTGCGCGTCGCGTTCAAGCCCGGCGGCATGGCCCAGCAGGTAATGGCCGAAGCTGTTGGGCTGGGCGGCCACGCCATTGGTATAGTTCGGCACGACGGTATCGGCATGGCGCGCGGCCAGATCGACCAGCGTGGTCGAGGTCGCGTTCAGCTGCTCGGCCAACTCCAGCAGCTTGTCGCGCAGGATCGCGGCGCGATAGGTCGCATGCATGTCCTGGCTGGAGCGTCCGGCGTGAAGCAGCGTCACATCCTCGCCGCCCGCCTCGATCAGCAGCGGCTCGAAGCTGATGACGGTATCGGGGCGCTCGGCATCGGGCTGGGCACCGTCCTCGATGACCTGCGCCAGGGCCGCGGCGATCGCGGGCGCCAGCTGCGGGTCCAGCAGCCCCTCGTCGCTGTTGATGACGGTGGTGGCCTTGTTGATCTCGGCCAGCCAGAAGAATTCGTCGCGCGGGGCGACCTCGGCCGCGGCCAGCGTCGCCTGGCAGGCGAGAATGCCGGCAAGCGCCAGGCCGGCGGCGCGCATCGGCAGGCGGCGGGCGGGTTGGATGTCGGTGTGGTGTTGCATGGTTCCTCCCTTGGATTGTTGTTCCGTGGCCCTGTCGGTTCCTCGGGAACCGGGCCGCTTGCGTCAATCTTCGATGACCGCTGCCGCCCCTCCCGGCGGGGTTCCGCCTGATCGCGGAACCGGATCGCGGATGTCGACGCGGGGCGCCGCGGCGCGGCGCCCCCCTGGCTCAGTCGGCATTGGCCTCGTTCAGCTGCAACCCGGCGGGCGCACCGCGCAGGTCATGCACCGGCTCCGCCATGCCGCCGGCCTCGCCCGCCATCACCCGGTCGAACTGCTCGCGGTCCAGCGCGCCTTCCCAGCGGCTGACCACGACCGTCGCCACGGCATTGCCGATGAAGTTGGTGATCGAGCGGCATTCCGACATGAAGCGGTCCACCCCCAGGATCAGCGCCATGCCCGCCACCGGGACGGTCGGCACCACCGACAGCGTGGCCGCCAGCGTGATGAAGCCCGCGCCGGTCACGCCCGCCGCCCCCTTCGAGGACAGCATCGCCACCAGAAGCAGCAGGACCTGCTGTTGCAGCGACAGGTCGGTATTGGTCGCCTGGGCGATGAACAGGGCGGCCAGCGTCATGTAGATGTTGGTGCCGTCCAGGTTGAAGGAATAGCCGGTCGGCACGACCAGCCCCACGACGGGGCGCGCGCAGCCCGCCTTCTCCATCTTCTCCATCAGCGAGGGCAGCGCCGATTCCGAGGACGAGGTGCCCAGCACCAGAAGGATCTCGGCCTTCAGGTAGGAGATCAGCCGGAAGATCGAGAAGCCGTTGACCGCGCAGACCGTGCCCAGGATCACGATGACGAACAGCGCCGAGGTCAGGTAGAAGGTCCCGACCAGCGTCGCCAGGTTGACGATCGAGGCGATGCCGTATTTGCCGATGGTGAAGGCGAAGGCACCGAAGGCGCCGACCGGCGCGGCCTTCATCAGGACGTCCACCACGCGGAAGATCGCGAAGCTGGTCGCCTCCAGCACGTTCAGCACGGGCTTCGCGCGATCGCCGACCAGGATCATGCCGATGCCGAACAGGATGGCGATGAACAGCACCTGCAGGATATTGCCCTCGACGAAGGCCGAGACCAGCGTCGTCGGGATGATGTCCATGACGAAGCCGGTCAGCGAGCTTTCATGCGCCTTCTCGGCATAGCCCGACACCGCGCCCATATCCAGCGAGGCGGGGTCGATGTTCATCCCCGCCCCCGGCCGCACGACATTGGCCACGACCAGCCCGACGACCAGCGCCAGCGTCGAGAAGGTCAGGAAATAGCCGAAGGCCTTGCCCACGACCGAGCCCACGCCCTTCAGCGTGCCCATGCCGGCCAGCCCGGTCACGATGGTCAGGAAGATGACCGGGGCGATGATCATCTTGACCAGCTTGATGAAGCCGTCGCCAAGCGGTTTCAGCGCCTCGCCGGTCTCGGGGTAGAAATGGCCGATCAGGGCGCCCGCGACGATCGCGCAGATGACCTGGAAATAGAGATGCCGATAGATGGGTTTCGGCGTCTGCGCCACCGGCGCCGCGGATGTATCGAATTGCATGGGGCCTCCTCCTGCCTCGGGTGACGTAATCGTGACGACCATTCTACGCAGCGGCAGGGGGACGCCCAAAAAACGGGCGTATGGCAGCAATGCATTGATTTCATGGATTTTACGGTCTGGACGGGCCTTGCATCCGTGTGGTTTTCCACACAGGCCGAAAGTGCTAGTGTGGAATTCCACACAGGCCGGATGGCGGGGTTCGATGGCAGCAGCGGGGGATTCGCGGGATCGCGGCGGGGTCTCGGCCCGGACCGGGTGGCCGGTGGCGCTGCTGCTTGGCCTGGCGGTCGCGCTGGCGCTGCTGGCCGCGACCTTCCGCCTGTCGCGCGAGGCGGCGCTGGCGGACCTGACCGATGCCGCCGCCTCGGTCGCGCAGGAACGGGTGCAGGCGCTGGAAAGCATCCTGGCGCGGCAGCGCGCGGTGGCCACGGTGCTTTCGGACGATTCCGTCATGCGGCAGGCGCTGCTGGCGCCCAGCATCGCCAATCGCAGCGACGCCTCGGTCAAGCTGGCGGGGTTGCAGGCCCAGACCCGCAGCTCCGTGCTGTATCTGCTGGACCGCGAGGGCGTGGCGATCGCGGCCTCGAACTGGAACGAGGCGGCCAGCTTCATCGGGCAGGACTACAGCTTCCGCGACTATTTCAGCCAGGCGATCCTGGCGGGCGAGGCGACGCAATTCGCGCTTGGCACGGTCAGCGGCCGGCCCGGCCTCTACCTGTCCCATGACATCACCGCCGGCGCGGACCAGGTCGGGGTGATCGTCGTCAAGGTGGAGTTCGACGACCTGGAGGCGAACTGGGCGCGCGATCCGAACCCCACCTTCGTCACCGACGAGGCCGGGCAGGTGTTCCTGACCAGCCTTGACGACCTGCGCTTCCAGCAGATCCCGGCGCCGGAACCCACGCAATTCGCGACCCATCTGGAGGTGCCGGGCGCGCCGGGCTGGCGGCTGGCGATCCATTCCTCGTCCCGGCCGGCGCTGCGATGGGCGGGTCTGACCACCGGCAGCGCCGGGCTGCTGCTGCTGCTGGTGGCGCTGGCGGCGGGCCGGGCATGGCGGCACCAGCGCGAGATCCGCCAGAAGGCCGAGGCCGAACGCCGCTATCGCGCGGATCTGGAACGGGCCGTGGCCGAGCGCACCCGCGACCTGTCCGACGAAATGCGCGAACGCCGCGCGGCCGAAGAGCGGCTGTCGAAGCTGCAGGGGGACCTGGTGCAGGCGAACAAGCTGGCCGCCCTGGGCCAGATCACGGCGGGCGTGGCGCATGAGGTGAACCAGCCGCTGGCCACGATCAAGCTGCTGGCGCAGAACGGGCTGGCCATGCTGCCCTCGGATCAGGCGCCGGACGTGGCGGGAAACCTTGGCAGCATCGTGCGGATGACCGACCGAATCGCGCAGATCACCACCGAGCTGCGCAGCTTCTCGCGCAAGGCGACCGGCCATGTCGGCCCGGTCTCGGTCAAGGAGGCGGTCGAGGCCTCGGTCCTGCTGGCCGCCAGCCGCGGCAGCGGGCGCGACATGCGGCTGGAGGTGGCGCCCATCCCGGCGGAGCTGCGCGTCATGGCGGAAACCGTGCGGCTGGAACAGGTGATGGTCAACCTGATCCAGAACGCGCAAGAGGCGCTTGCGGGGCGTCCCGATCCGCTGATCCGCATCCTGGTCGGCGAGGGTCCGATGGTGCGGATCACCGTCGCCGACAACGGGCCGGGCCTGGCGCCCGAGATCGCCGCGACCCTGTTCACGCCCTTCGCCACCAGCAAGCCCGAGGGCGTCGGCCTGGGGCTGGTCATCTCGCAGGACATCGCCCGCGATTTCGGCGGCCGGCTGACCGCCGAGCCCCCGCGGCCCGGCACGGGCGCCGTCTTCCACCTCGATCTGCCCAGGGCGCCATGACCGAAGCCGCGCTGATCCGCCTGGTCGACGACGACGCCGATCTGCTGCAGGCGCAGGTCCAGACCCTGCGGATCAGGGGCTATCGGGTCGAGCCCTTCGACAAGGCGCAGGACGCGCTGGCCGGGCTGGGGCCGGACTGGCCCGGCGTGGTGCTGTCGGACGTGCGGATGCCGGGCATGGACGGGTTCGAGCTGTTCGCGCGCATCCATGCGCTGGATGCCGAGATCCCGGTCATCCTGCTGACCGGCCACGGCGACGTGCCGATGGCCGTGGCCGCCCTGAAGGAAGGCGTCTACGACTTCCTGACCAAGCCCGTCGACGCCGACCAGCTGGGCGCCTCGCTGAACCGGGCGGCCTCGGCCCGCGCGCTGGTGATGGAAAACCGGATGCTGCGCCGGCAGCAGCAGGAAGGCGCGGCGCAGGACATGCAGCTGATCGGGCACAGCCCCTTCATGCTGCATCTGCGCGAGACGGTCGAACGGCTGGGGGAAGCGGGGGGCGACCTGCTGATCGCCGGGCCGGACGGCGCGGGCAAGGAAACCGTCGCGCGCGCCATCCATCGCGCCAGTCCCCGCCGCGCCCGTGCCTTCGTCCATGTGAAATGCGCCGCGCTGGACCCGGCACGCTTCGACGCGGAGATGCTGGGAACCGAGCCGCAGGGGCGCCTGCCGCGCAATCCGGGGCAGCTGGAACGGGCCCATCGCGGCACGCTGTATCTGGACGGGATCGACGGGCTGGCCCCGGTCCTCCAGGCCCGGCTGCTGGCCCTGATCGAGGCCGGCGAATTCACCCCGCCCGGCGCCGCGGCCCCCCGGCCGCTGGAGCTGCGCGTCATCGGCTCGGTCGCCGGCGACCCCGAGGCGGCGCTTGCGGCCGGCGCCATCCGCAGCGATCTCTATTACCGGCTGGCGGGGGTGGTCCTGCCGCTGCCGCCCCTGTCAGAACGGCGCGAGGACATCCCGGAACTGTTCCGGCATTTCCTGCTGGCGGCCTGCAAGCGGCTGAACCTGCCGGTCACGCCGCTGACCGGCGCGGTCAAGGCCCGGCTGGCGGGCTATGGCTGGCCGGGCAACCTGCGCGAGCTGCAGCAATTCGCCGAGAGCCACGCCTTCGGCCTGACCCCCTTCGACGCGGCCGGTCCCGACACCCCCCCGCCCAGCCTGGCCGAGCTTGTCGCGGCCTACGAGGCCGAGCTGATCCGCGACGCGCTGCGGATCGAGAAGGGCAACGCCACCCAGGTCATGAGCCGCCTGCGCCTGGCCCGCAAGACCTTCTACGACAAGCTGAACCGCCACGGCATCAAGCCCGCCGACTTCCGCAACGGATAGCGCAGCCGGGCGGCCTGCCCGATCACCGCCTTGTTGACTCATCCATACCCCGCTGGCTATACGTTATCCATAGCCAGCGGGGTATGAGTTGCGATGCCGACCGACCAGGACCTGATCTTCCGGGCGCTTGCCGACCCGACGCGGCGCGCGATCTTCGAACGGCTCTGCGAAGGCGACCGGACGGTCGGCGAGTTGACCGCGCAGGCCGGGGTCTCGCAGCCGGTGGTCTCGAAGCATCTCCGCCTGCTGAAACAGGCCCGGCTGGTGCAGGGCCACCCGGAAGGGCGGCAGACCCGCTACAGCGCCCGGCCCGGCGCGCTTGACCCGCTGGCCGACTGGACCCGGCGGATGGTCGGCTTCTGGAACGCCCGGCTGGACGGTCTCGAAGACCTGCTGAAGAGGATGGACCAATGACCGAGGAAAGGCGCTCGCTTGCCGTGGAACGAGAATTTCCGCATCCGCCGGAACGGATCTGGCGGGCCCTGACCCAGCCGCATCTGATCGCGGAATGGCTGGCGGAATGCGATTTCGCCCCGGTCGCGGGTCATCGCTGCCAGCTTCGCTTCGACTGGGGCGCCGTCGATTGCGAGGTCCGGGTCGTCCAGCCGCACAGATGCCTGTCCTATAGCTGGAACTCGGGCGACCTGGAAAGCGTGGTGACCTGGACCCTTGCCGCGACCCGGACCGGCACCCTGCTGCGCGTCGAGCAGATCGGGTTCAAGCCGGATCAGCCAAGATATTTTCACGGCGCCAGAATGGGTTGGCCACGGTTCCTCGATCAGATCGGGCAGGTTCTGGCGCGGATGGACGGCGATGTGGAACCGTAATCGCCTGCCGCCCGCGCGCCAATGACCTGCGATATGCCCCATAGAAGACTGTAAAACAACATTTCTTCAGGGAGGATACCGATGAACTGGAACCGCCTGGTGCGACAGCTTCACCGCTGGATCGCGGTCGCCTTCACGCTGGTCGTGCTGCTTATCTTCGTCGCGATGGGCCTGGGCCAGCAGCCGCCGGAATGGTTGTATTTCCTGCCGCTTCCGCCTCTGTTCCTTCTGATTTTCACTGGTATATACCTGTTTTTCCTTCCATATGTTGCAAAGACTGGTCGCCGGGCGGGCTGAACATCAAGTCTTCCAGTGATTTGTGAAATTACCGCTTCAGTCCATTGAACAAAAACCATAAACCAGCCGCACCTGAGCCGCCGGGCGACATGCCGCCGCTCCTGACGCCACCCGCTTGATTTCGCGACCCGAAGCGGGCCTCATGAGGGCATGACGCCCGCCAAGCAACGTTCCCTGCCGCGCCGCGTCCTGCCGCGCGTCGTCGCCGCCCTTGGGCTTGTGGCGGCGGTCCTGCTCAGCTGGTGGATGCGCATCGAGGATGCCCGCACGGCCGACACCCCGCCCCGGATCGCCTTCGGCCAGCCGGTCGATCTGGGGCGGGTCATGCTGACGCCGCTGTCGCTGGCCGTCGCGCCCGAGGGGGACGGGCCGCCGCAGCTGGTCCTGCGGGCGCGGCTGGAAAACCTTACCGGCCGGACCGAGGGCGCGGTCTTCGGCTTTCCCCCGCGCCCGCCGCTGGTCGACGCGGGCCAGGCCGACTTCCCTCAGCCCGAGATCTTCCTGGACCGCGACGGCGAATATCTGCGCCATGTGCAGCCGCGCATCCCCGAAGAGGTCACGATCACCTGGGACATCCCCGCCGGCTGGCAGCCGCAAGAGATCTCGCTGACCTTCTTCCGGTAGAATTTCAAGCTGCGCGACAATCTCTATGGCCAGTCGAACTGGCTGGGCTTCGACCCCGCGGCCAGGCTGACCGCGATCCCCGAGAGGCCGGCGTGATCCGGGCGGCGGACATGGCCACCGTGCTGGCCGGCGCCGCGCTGCTGGGGGCGATGATGGCCAGCGCGCCCGATTACAACAGCGTCTTCCAGCCCTTTCCCGCCCATGCCGCGCCCGGAGAGGCCGCCGATGGGCGGCTGTTCGACGCGCGTTTCCTGGGCGGGCGGCTGGCCCGACAGGTCGCCTTCGAGCGCTACGGCACGCCGATCATCCGCGACAGCGCCGCGCTGTTCCTGATCGCGGATTTCGAGGTCTCGCATGTCACCGCCTCGACCCGGATCGCCGCCACCTGGCGCGGGGCCAGCGGGCGCGACTATGCCGCCACGGGGCGCGTCGAGGGCGCGCCGGGCGGGCTGGAGGCGCGCTGGTTCCAGCCGGGGCTGACCGATCGCGCCTTCGCGGTGTTCGAACTGCCCGCGGACGAGGTGCCCGGCGGGCGGCTGGTCCTGACCGCGCCGGGGGTCACGATCCTGGACAGCGCGCTGCACCTGCCGGCGCCGCCCCTGCCCGGCCCGCAGCCGCTGGCCAGGATCGCGCCATGAGACGGATCGGCTGGCTGGCGCTGACCGCGCTGTTCTTCGCCCTGACCGCCGGGATCGGCGCGAAGACCGCGATCCTTGACCTGCGCGGGGAACGCGAATGGGACCTGACCGATACCGGGCCGGCCGGGGGCGCATTGGAGGGCGTGGCGCTGCGGGTCGAGCTGACCCGAGCGGCCACCGCGCCGCAGCGGCCCGACCGCGCGCTGCTGCTGGTCCGGCTGGCCCTGGACGGCCCGCCCGCAGCCCGCGCCGCCTGGGTCGATTGCCGCGTGACGCTGCGCCACGGTCAGGACCGCCTGTGGCGCCCGCTGGAAACCGCGAATACCGACGCCGCGATCAGGACGATCGCCCCCGACGGGCAGAACATGGGGCGCTGCAACCCGCAGCCCTTCGATGCCCCCGCCGATGCCGGCCCGATCCTGTCGGACCAGGTCTTCCTGGTCCCGGTCGAGGCGCTGGACGGGCTGCGCCTGCATGTCTCGGCGCAGGGCACAAGGCCGCGCGCGCTGGCCCTGCCGATCGCCGCCCAGCTTGTCGCCATACCCTAGCACCCCTGTGGCAGATGTCCGGTCCTGAGAGCGTCTTGAGGATTCCCAAGGTCGGTCATGGATTGACACGTCGGCAGGCCAATCGGCGGGAACGATGCGTGGCTGACACTGCGTTTCCCAGGAAGGGGAGCCACTCGGTCGGCATTGCGCCGCAATATGTCTTGGTGCTCGGCAAGAACACCAACAGCCCCATCCATCATGTCTCGCTGACACAGGCGGCCGGCGCGACTGCCGACCGCTTTGCCATCCGAGGGTGATCCATCAGTCGGCATTGACGAAATCGGCCAGCGCCTGGTCTTCGGCGACGCCCTGCATATGGGTCGGATCGATATAGCTTACCGCGTCCGGCGCCTCTGGAATGGTGCCGACGCTGGTCATGAACTCGGCAATGCGGGTCATCCAGCCATCGACATCCGAGGGCCCCGCATCGCGCGCCATCAACCCGACCTGTTCGTCCAGCGTGAAGGTCGGGCGCAATTCGAATTCGGCGGCGGCACCGGCTTGCGATATCTCGACCCCGCCTTCCGAATAGAAATCGACCAGCATCTCCATGGCCTCGTCCGGGTTCGCCCTGATCCAGCGGATGCTCTTCAGATAGACGGCCAGGAATTTCCGGACCGCCTGGGGGTTTTCGGCGGCGAAATCCTCGCGCGCGACCAGCGCGCCCGGAACGATCGCGTCGGCATCGACACCCGAGCAGAGGTAATCGTAATCCGCGCGTTCCTGCAGCGTATAGGTGTTCGGCGCCCAGACGCCGGCGAAACGGCCGTTGCCGCTGATGACCGCGGAAATGATCTGTGCCTGCGCCAGGTTGACGAACTCGACCGAGCCGGGATCCACCCCCCAGCTGTCCAGACAGGCCCGCGCGGTATAGTCCACGGTCGAGTTGGTCGTCAGCAGCAGGCTGGTGACCTGGCCCGGATCGGCCTTCACCGCCTCGATCTCATCCGCCGGGGCCATGATCGCATTGGTGCGCGATTCGTCATTGGTCAGGCCGATGGTCTTCAACCCGAAGCGCGAGGCCCCCAGGATCGCGGGAACCGACCCGGTCCCGCCCACATCCCAGTCCCGCGCCTGCGCCGCCGCGATCTGCGGCGCGCCGGCGGGGAAGGTGACAAAGGACGGCTCGAGCCCGACCTGGGCCCACCAGCCCTTCTCGGTCGCGACATGGAACGGCAGGGCCCAGTAGAGCGAGGGCTGATAGCTGACGGTGATCGCCTCGGCATGGGCGATCCCGCCGGCAAGCGCCAGCGCGACGGCTGCGGAAATTCCGGTCTTCATCTTCTTCCTCCCAGGAATTGAATGCGGGTTGTCTCGACAGTCGTCGCTTTGCGGCGCGGCTTCAGGCGATCTCCATCGCCTTCTCCTCGCGCAGGCTGCGCCAGATCTGCGTGCGCAGGTGGACGAAGCTTTCCAGGTCCATCACGTCCTCGATCTTTTCGTGATCGTCCCAGCGCTCGGCCTCGCGGATGGTGCGGATGTCGACGATCTCCTTCACCCGGCCCGGCTGTCGGGCCATGATGGCGACGCGATCGGCCAGATAGACGGCCTCCTCGACGGCATGGGTGATGAACATGACGGTGCGCGGATTGCGGCGGGCAAGGCGGACCAGTTCCTCCTGCATGACCACGCGGGTCTGGGCGTCCAGCGCGCCGAAGGGTTCGTCCATCAGCAGGACCTCGGGGTCCAGCACATAGGCCCGCGCAATCGAGACACGCTGCTGCATCCCGCCCGAAAGCTGATGGGGAAAGGCGTCGGCATAGGCGGTCAGGTTCATCAGCGCCAGGATGCGTTCGATGCGCTCGGCGCGCTCGGGCCGGGGCAGGCGCTTGTTGCGCAGGCCCAGCTCGATATTCTCGCGCACGGTCTTCCACGGCATCAGGGCGAATTGCTGGAACACGACCGCGCGGTCGGGGCCGGGGCTGGCGACCCTGACGCCATCGACGCTGACCGTGCCCGAGGTGGGCCGGTCGAAGCCCGCGACGAAGCGCAAACAGGTCGTCTTGCCGCAGCCCGAGGGGCCGACGACGGCCATGAACTCCTTGTCCGCGATTGCGAGGTTCACGCCCTTCAGCGCCTCGAAGCCGCCATTCCTGTCGCCATAGATGCGGCCGACATCGTCGAAGCGGATCTCTCCCATCCGGTCATTCCTTTCGTTTCATGCCGACAGGCCCCGGCGGCGCAGGATCGCATTCTCGGCCTGCCGCAGCACCACGTCGATGATCAGGCCGATGATGCCGATGCCGATCATCCCGGCCATCACCGTGGTGGTCGAGACATTGCCCTGTCCCTGCACCATCATGTAGCCGATCCCGGTCGATGCCACGATCAGCTCGGCCCCCACCAGCGACTGCCAGCCCAGCCCCGCCGAAATGCGCAGCCCCGCGATGATCGAGGGCACCGCCGAGGGCAGCAGCACCTCGGTAATCACGCGCCGGTCGGGGGTCCCCAGCATCCGCGCGGCTTCGATCAGCCGCGGATCGGCGAATTTCGCGCCGCGATAGGCGTTGATCAGGCAGGGCGGGAAGGCCCCGGCAAAGATGATCATGATCGGCCCGCCGATGCCGGTGCCGAACCACAGCGCGGCGAAGGGCACCCAAGCGATCGGCGCGATGAAGCGCACCGCGTCGAAAAGCGGCGTCACGATATCGTCCAGCAGCCGGAACCAGCCCATCAGCAGCCCCAGCGGCACGCCCACCGCCACCGCCAGCCCGAAACCGCCCGCGAACCGCAACATGCTGGCCCAGAGATGGTCGAGCAGCGTGCCCCCCGCGAAGCGGTGGTCCAGCAGGTAGATGAAGCGCTCGACCACCGCCAGCGGCGAGGGCAAAAACAGGCTGGGGACCAGGCCCGAGATGCTGAGCAGCGCCCAGATCCCCAGAAAGGCGGAAAATCCGATCAGGCCCAGCAGCAGGCTGTTGGTCGCGCAGAGGATCCGCATCGGCTCAGTCCCTCGCCTGGGTTGCGATGTTCCAGGACAGCGCGCGGCGCTCGGCCATGCCAAGGGCGGCGGTCATCAGCCAGCCGCAAAGCGTGACGGCGATCATCCCCACAAGGATCATGCCCGGATACAGGTCCTGCTGCGCCGCGTTCAGCACGCGCCCCAGCCCGGTCATCGCGCCGACCAGTTCCGCCGCGACCAGCGTCGTCCAGGAAGCCTGCAGGGACAGGCGCAGGCCGGTGAAGATCATCGGGCTTGCGCCGGGCAGCAGCACCTCGCGCACGAAGGTCAGCAAGGGCGTGCCCAGCATCCGCGCCGCCTCGACCAGCGTCCGGTCGAGGTTGCGCACCCCGGTATAGGCATTGATGACCGAGGGAACGAAGGCCGCGAACCAGATCACCAGTATCTTCGCCGCATCCCCCAGCCCCAGCCACAGGATCGCCAGCGGGATCCAGGCCAGCGGCGGGATCGGGCGGATGATGAGAAAGACCGGGTTGATCAGCGCCTCGGCCCTGCGGCTCCACCCCATCCACAGACCCAGCGGAACGCCGGTGCAGACCGCGACCAGAAAGCCGAAGCTGACCAGCATGACCGAGCGCAGGACATGATCCAGCAACAGCCCGTTCGCATAGCCTGCGCCGGTGATCTGGCGGAACGCATCCCAGGTATCGGCGGGCGAGGGAAAGCGCCCCGGCGAGATCATCTGCGTGACCGAGGTCGCCAGATACCAAAGGGCAAGGGCCGTGACGATCGTCGCGCCACCAACCATTGTCTTGCGTGACATTCTTCTCCTCCCATCGAAATGTAAGCGATTACATAGGTGGTCGAGGCAGTCAATCCTTTTTCACCCGCCAAGCGGAAACACAGGGCGGACCCAGAGCCGCGCCTTCATAATTCTGATTGAATTCAGCGCGTTACCCTGACGCCACCCCGTCGGCCGCGCTCCTGTCCCGGCCAAGGTCCTGTTCCGAAGGCAGAATCAGGCGCTGGCGGGAAGGTCCTTCCGGCGGGGCGGTGCATGGGTGCCGCGCGCCACGACGCGGGTCGGCAACTGCACGCTCTGCCCCTCCTTCCCGTCGATGAGCTGCTGCAGCAGCCGCGCGGCTTCGCTGCCCATGCGGCGATGCGGGACCCGCACGGTCGTCAATTCGGGATAGGTGATCGAGGCGATGTCGATATCGTCGAATCCGGTGATCGTCACGTCCTCGGGCACGCGCAGTCCCATGCGATGGGCCGCGCGCAGAGCGCCGGCCGCCAGCACGTCATTGCCACAGATGACCGCCGTGACCGGATGGCTTGCGATCAGCTTCTCGAAGGCGCGGGCGCCGGTCTCGATCCCATAGGGCACCTCGGCCACGCCCCGGAACTCCAGCCCGGCCCGCGCCAGTTCGCGGCGCGCGCCCTCCAGGCGCCCCCGCGCCCGGTCGTTGCCCTCGGTCATGCCCGAGATCATGGCGATGTCGGTATGCCCCAGTTCCAGCACCAGGCCGACCATCTGGGCGATGCCCGCCTCGTTGTCGAAACCCGCATGGGGCTGCGAATCGCCGCTGGCCCATGCCAGCACATAGGGCACCCTGCGGTGGCCCAGCCATTCATAGACCGTCGGATCACGGTCGAAGCCGACCAGCATCAGCCCGCTTGCCCCACGCGCGACCAGCGCCTCGATCTGTTCCCTCTCGCGCTGCGGGTCATAGCCCGAGGATGCGATCAGCAGCGCGAATTTTCCGGGCGGAAGGGCTTGCTCGAACGCCTCGATCCCATGGGCGAAGACCGCGTTCTCCAGGGTAGGCACCACCGCGCCGATGATCCCGGTCTTGCGAGAGGCCAGCGCCCGCGCCCCGAAATTCGGCGTGTAGTTCAACTTGCGAATCGCCGCCATGACCTTTTCGCGGGTCGCCGGAATCACCCGCTCGGGCGCGTTCAGGCAGCGCGAGACGGTCGCCGTGGACACGCCCGCAAGCGCAGCCACGTCATCCACGGTCGCATGGGTCGTTCTTTCGCTCAAACCGGCATCCTCGTTCAACCGCCAGGCCTGCCGCTCAATTTCGCAGCAAGCGGATGGTTTGGCCAGAACCGATCCCGAAGGGGCTTGCGCCATGTGCATGAAAGCGCTTACATGCCCTCACGGCCGAGAGGGGAACCGCACCGCAGCAGGCTGATCCGCGCGGGGGCAGACCGGAGGCCGACCAGAGAGGACCGGAGAATCATGGCTCTGCACTACCTGAAGAAAGCGCCCAAGACGGCGACCAGCGATGCCGGCGAAACGCGCGCGATCGTCCAGAACATCCTCGACGACATCGAAAAGGGCCGGGATGAAGCCGCCCGCAAATATGCGCTGGAACTGGACAGATACGATGGCAATATCGTCATGACCCGCGACGAGATCGACGCCGCCAAGGCCCAGGTTCCGCAAAAACTGCAGGACGACATCCGCTTCGCCCATGACAACGTGCGTCGCTTCGCCGAGGCGCAGAAGGATTCGCTGCGCGATTTCTCGGTCGAGCTGGTGCCGGGGCTGACGACGGGGCAGCGCTCGATCCCTTGTCGTTCGGTCGGGTGCTATGTCCCCGGCGGGCGCTACAGCCATGTCGCATCGGCGATCATGACGGTGACGACCGCCAGGGTCGCGGGCTGCCGGAACGTCACCGCCTGCTCGCCCCCCCGCCCCGGCGTGGGGATGAACCCCGCCATCGTCTATACGGCGGACCTGTGCGGCGCGGATCGGATTCTGGCGCTTGGCGGCGTGCAGGGGATCGCGGCGATGGCCTTCGGCCTCTTCGGCAGCCCGCCCGCCGATATTCTGGTCGGCCCCGGCAATCAGTTCGTGGCCGAGGCCAAGCGGATCCTGTTCGGGCGGGTGGGGATCGACATGTTTGCCGGGCCGACCGACAGCCTGATCCTTGCCGATGCGGGCGCCGACCCGATGGTGGTTGCCGCCGATCTGGTCGGTCAGGCCGAACATGGCTACAACTCGCCCGTCTGGCTGGTCACCGACGATGAGCCGCTTGCCCGCGCCGTGATGGATCTGGTCCCCGAGCTGATCGCCGCGCTGCCCGAGCTCAATCGCAAGAATGCCGAGGCCGCATGGCGCGACTATGCCGAGGTGATCCTCTGTGCCGACCGCGAGGAAATGGCCGCGACCTCTGACGATTACGCCCCCGAACACCTGACCGTGCAGGCCGCCGACCTGGATTGGTGGCTGAACCGCCTGCAATGCTACGGGTCGCTGTTTCTGGGCGAGGAAACGACCGTCGCCTTCGGGGACAAGGCGGCGGGTCCGAACCACGTCCTGCCGACTTCGGGGGCGGCGCGCTATACGGGCGGGCTGTCGGTGCACAAATACATGAAGGTGGCGACCTGGCAGCGCGCCACCCGCGATGGCGCCCGCCTCATTGCCGAAGCGACCGCGCGCATCTCGCGGCTTGAAGGGATGGAAGGGCATGCCCGCACCGCGGACATCCGGCTGAGGAAATATTTCCCTGACACGAAATTCGATCTGGGCGCGAATGGCTGACATGGAACGGGATCTGTTTTCCGTCGCCGGCCGCGTGGCCTGCGTGACCGGGGCCAGCAGCGGGCTGGGGCGCCAGGCTGCCCTGACGCTGGCGCGACGCGGGGCGAAGGTGGTGGCCATCGCCCGGCGCGAGGCCGAACTGGCCGAACTGGCCAGCGAGGGCGCAGGGCGCATCCACCCCCTCGCCGCCGACCTGGCCGATCGCGGCCGTCTTGCCCATATCGCCCAGGACGCGGCAAGGGCGTTCGGCGAGCCGGACATCCTGGTCAACGCGGCCGGCGTGAATACGCGCGAACATGCGGACGAGGTGACACCGCAGGGCTGGGATCTGACCCTGACGCTGAACCTCGGCGCGCCCTTCTTCCTGGCGCAGGCCATGGTGCCGGCGATGAAGGGGAAAGGCTGGGGCAGGATCGTCAACTTCGCCTCGTTGCAATCCTATCGCGCCTTTGCCGCCGGCATCGCCTATGGCGCCTCGAAGGGTGCGATCGCCCAGATGACCCGCGCCATGGCCGAGGCCTGGTCGGGTTCGGGCATCACCGCGAACGCGCTGGGTCCGGGTTTCTTCCGCACGGAACTGACGGCGGCGGTCTTCGCGGAC
Source organism: Paracoccus sigandri (assembly GCF_003709565.1). Lineage (GTDB taxonomy): Bacteria > Pseudomonadota > Alphaproteobacteria > Rhodobacterales > Rhodobacteraceae > Paracoccus > Paracoccus siganidrum. The sequence continues at coordinate 119,316 of NZ_QNRC01000003.1, forward strand.
CAGGCCCTTGCCGCGCGCAATGCCGCGCAGACCTGCATCGGCCGCAACGGCGCGCCCGAGGACATGGACGGGCCGCTGCTGTTCCTGTGCTCGGACGCCTCGGCCTATGTGACGGGGCAGATCCTCATGGTCGACGGGGGGTTCACCGCGAAATGAAGGCGCTTGTCTATACCGGCATCAAGACCCTGGAGATGCGCGAGGTGCCGGACCCGATCCCCGGCGAGGACGAGGTCCTGGTCCGCGTCGAGGCCGCGGGCATCTGCGGGTCGGACATGCACGCATGGCTGGGCCATGACGAACGCCGCCCCGCGCCGCTGATCCTAGGCCACGAGGTTGCAGGCACCATCGCCAGCGGACCGCGCAGGGGCCAGCGCGTCACCGTCAACCCCCTGGCGACCTGCGGCACCTGCCCGGCCTGCCGCGAGGGGCGTGACAATCTTTGCCCCGACCGGCAGATCATCTCGATGCCGCCGCGAGAGGGCGGATTTGCCGAACTGATCCGCTCGCCCGAGCGTAACCTTGTCGCGCTGCCGGACGACGTGCCCGCCGCGGTCGCCTGCCTGGCCGAACCGCTGGCCTGCAGCTGGCATGCCCTGAAGCTGGCGCATCGCACCCTGTTCCGCCCGCCCCGACGGGTGCTGATCCTGGGCGGAGGGGCGATCGGCTTCGGCGCGGCCCTGGCGGCGCGGGCGATGGGCAGCCAGGACATCGCCATCGTCGAGCCGAACCCGGCCCGCCGCCAGCACCTGGCGCAGATCGAGGGTTTCCCCGTTCTGGAACGGGCCCCGGACGACCAACCGCCCGACCTGGTGATCGACGCGGCAGGTTTTGCGGCGACCCGTCAGGTGGCTTCGGATCTGGTCAGGCCGGGCGGGCTGATCCTGCATATCGGGTTGGGACAGGCCACGGACGGGCTGAACATCCGCCGCATGACCTTGCAGGAAATCACCTTCATCGGCACCTATACCTATACGCGGCAGGATTTTCGCGACTGTGCCGAGGCGATCTTCGACGGGCGCCTGGGCAGATGCGACTGGTCCCAGGGCCGGGCGCTGGCGGACGGAGCGGCAGCCTTCGCCGACATCCGGGAAAATCTTGTCGCCGCCCCCAAGGTCATCCTTTTGCCGTGATTGATCTGGCGCCCCGCCGGGACCAGGCGGGCGCCGGAATCGTAAGAATAACTTACAGTATATATAAGAATTAATCCTTTTCTGGCAGCAAAGTTTTCAAATACATTCAATCTGATCGAGAACCATCCGCACAGGATCCGCACCGCCCGGAGGCCCGGATCGGGACAATTCTGACGGGGCGTTCCCCGAACCTGCCGGCTTCCACCCTCTGATTTCCTCGAAACGAAAGGAAGCAGGACCAGCATCAACAGCGCTGCGTTGGGAGGCGGAGCGCCAGCCAGACATATCCAGGGAGGAGACATGCAGTCACGGCAACCACTGCTGACCGTGCAGGGCGTAACCTTGCAATACAAGACACCCCACCACCTGATCACCGCGACCTATCGCGTCAGCTTCGACGTCATGCAGGGCGACCGCTTCATCCTGCTTGGCCCCTCGGGCTGCGGCAAGTCCACCCTGCAGAAAGCCGTGGGCGGATACATGACCCCGACCGAGGGCGAGATGCGCCTGAAGGGGCGCAAGATCACCCAGCCCGGCCCCGACCGGATGATGGTCTTCCAGGAATTCGACCAGCTTCTGCCCTGGAAGACGGTCAAGCAGAACGTGGCCTTCGCGCTGCATGCCTCGAAACGGATGTCGCGACGCGAGGCCGAAGAAAAGGCCATGGAATATGTCAGCAAGGTCGGGCTGGCCAGTTTCGCCGACAGCCATCCGCACATGCTGTCGGGCGGCATGAAGCAGCGCGTGGCGATCGCGCGCGGCATGGCGATGGAGCCGGACATCCTGCTGATGGACGAACCCTTCGCCGCGCTGGACGCGCTGACGCGCCGCAAGATGCAGGACGAACTGCTGAAACTTTGGGACGAGACGAAGTTTACCGTATTGTTCGTAACCCATTCCATCGCCGAGGCGATCAAGATCGGCAACCGCATCCTGCTGCTGTCGCCCCATCCCGGCCGGGTCAAGGCCGAATTGAACAGCACCACCGACGCGCAACAGGCCATCGAACTGGAACAGCACATCCACCAGATGCTCTTCTCCCACGAACCCGAGGAGGTTGAACATGCCTGAAGCTGTCGCAAGGCTGAAGGACATCCGCAGGCGCATGGATGACGATCGCCCGGAAATCCATCACGACGACACCGAAGCCGGCGAACTGACGATCATCGAACAGCGCCTGTCCGGTTTCGAAATCCTGTATCGCGAGGCATGGCTGCGCAAGCTGGTCATCCTGGCGGTTCTTGCCCTGATCTGGGAAATCTATGGTCGCACGTTGAACAACGACCTTCTGTTCCCGACCTTTTCGGCGACGATCCTGGCCTTCTTCACGGGGTTAATGGACGGCACGCTGCCTGCGGCTGCCTGGTCGTCGGGCAAGGTGCTGCTGATGGGCTACGGGCTTGGCATCGTTCTGGCGGCGACGCTGACGGCACTGGCCATGGCCTCGCGGATCGGGACGGATTTCCTGGAAACCATGACCTCGATGTTCAACCCGCTGCCGGCCATCGCGCTGTTGCCGCTGGCGTTGATCTGGTTCGGCCTGGGCAATGCCAGCCTGGTCTTCGTCCTGGTCCATTCGGTGACCTGGGCCATCGCGCTGAACACCCATTCGGGATTTCTCGGCGTCAGCAGGACATTGAAGATGGTCGGGCGAAACTATGGGCTGCGCGGCCCGGCCTTCATCATGAAGATCCTGATCCCCGCTGCCTTTCCAAGCATTCTTACCGGGCTGAAGATCGGCTGGGCCTTCGCATGGCGCACCCTGATCGCGGCCGAGCTTGTCTTCGGCGTCAGTTCGGGTTCCGGCGGTCTGGGCTGGTTCATCTTCGAAAACAAGAACATGCTGGACATTCCCAAGGTATTCGCCGGCCTTCTGACGGTCATCATCATCGGCCTCGTCGTCGAGAATCTGATCTTCCGCACCATCGAGCGCCGCACCATTGAGCGCTGGGGCGTCCAGCACTGAATCGAAATGCCCCCGCCAACGATGCGAGGGCGCCATGACGTCCGCCGTCGCGCGGCACCAGGGAGAAACCACATGAAACACTTCAGACTGACCGCAGCGCTCGTGCTGGGAATGGCCATCGGCACCGTCACGCCCGCCCTTGCCGAGGTGGCGACCGTGCGCCTCGCCAAGCAGTTCGGCATCGGCTACCTGCCGCTGACCCTGATCGAGGAACAGGGGCTGCTGGAAAAGCACGCGCAGGAAGCGGGGCTTGAACTCAGGACCGAATGGCTGCGCTTCACCGGCGGTTCGGGCATGAACGAGGCCCTGCTGTCGGGCAATCTCGACATTGCCGCCGGCGGCGTGGGGCCGATGCTGACGATCTGGGCGCGCACGCAGAACAATCTCCAGGTCAAGGGAATCGCGGCGCTGGAATCCATGCCGCTCTATCTGGTCACGACCGACCCCGAGGTGCAGTCGCTGGCGGATTTCAACCGGTCCCACAAGATCGCCCTGCCGGCGGTCAAGACATCGATTCAGGCGATTACGCTGCAGATGGCCGCCGAGAAATACCTGGGCGAAGGTCGCCACGACGCGCTGGACGCCTTCACCGTCTCGATGGGCCATCCGGACGCACAGCTTGCCATGATGGGCGGCCGGTCCGAAATCAACGCCCATTTCGGCGCGCCGCCCTTCCAGAACCAGGAGCTGAAGGACGAGCGCGCGCACAAGGTGCTGGACAGCTACGAGGTCCTTGGCGGCCCGCACACGTTCAACGTGATCTGGGCGAAGAACGAATTTGTCGAGAACAACCCCACGGTGATGGCCGCGCTGATGGCCGCGCTGGAGGAAAGCATCGGCTTCATCAGGGACAACCCCGATAAGGCGGCGCGGATCTGGGCCGAGGTCGAGGCGACCAATCTCAGCCATGACGAAGTGGTGGACCTGATAACCGATGAGCGGGTGAACTGGACGACGGCGCCGCAAGGCATCCTGCCCTATGTCGAATACATGTCGCGCGTCGGCCTGATCTCTGCCTCGACGGATGACTGGCGCGACGTGTTCTTCGACATGGTTCACGACACCGAGGGCAGTTGACCGCGCCTTTCCCGCAGGCTGCCCCACCGCCAGAGCCGGCGGGGCCCTGCGGGTTGCATCCGCTTGTCAGATCGTAAGAAAATCTGCACGGTCGCACCCGGAACGCGGAAACCCTGTAAACGATGCTTTCAGAATGCGACGCTACGGGATCATCCATTTCCGCGCGGGCGGTTCTCCTGCGCTGCCGAAGGAAAGGCCGGTCCAATGTCCATCAGAATGCTGAGAACGCTGATCGCCGTGGCCGATCATGGGACGTTCAGCGCCGCCGCCGATGCGGTTTTCGTGACCCATGCGGCTGTAAGCCAGCAGATGCGGGCACTCGAGGAGCAATGGCAGGTCGCGATTTTCGACCGTTCGACCCGCACCCCGGAATTGACGCCGATCGGCCGCGCGATTCTGGCCAAGGCGCGCGAGGTGGTACGGGCCTATGACGATATCGTGCCCTCGGTGATGGGAGACGACGGGCTGAGCGGCAGATTCACGCTGGGTTCGGCCCCGACCGCGCTGACCGCGCTGGTGCCCTTCGCGACGGCTATCCTCAAGGCGCGCTACGGCGATCTGCATGTCGCCCTCTTTCCCGGTCTGACCACCAATCTGATCCACCAGGTCGAGCGCAACAGCCTGGATGCCGCGCTGGTATCGAAACCCCCGGTCGTGCCGCGCGGGCTGGCCTGGTGCCCGATCGCCAGCGAGGAACTGGTGCTCATAACCTCTCGGCGCGTCACCTGCACCGACCCGGTCCGGATCCTGCGCACCAATCCGTTCATACGCTTTTCCCGCGACGCGGTCGTCGGCAGCATCATCGAAAGCTGGCTGCAGGCCAACGGCATCGATGTCCATGACAGCATGGAGATGGTCGGGCTGGAGGCGATCTCCAGCCTGGTGATGGCCGATCTGGGCGTCTCGATCATCCCCGAACCCTGCGTGCAGGTCTTCAACCCGTTGCCCTTGCGCCGCTTTTCGCTGGCCGCCGACAATCCCCCCCACCGAGAGCTTGGCCTGGTCCACCCGCGCGACACGACGAAAAGCCGCGTCATCGAAGAGGTGGCGGCTGCCATGAGACGTGCGACCGCGATCGGCAAGTTCTCATCCGAAACGATCGCCGGAGCCTTGTAACGTGACCACGGAATTCATCGCCGCATTGCTGACCGGCGCGCTGGCCGGAGGCTTCATCAACGGCTTGGCCGGGTTCGGCACGGCCCTTCTGGCCCTTGGGATCTGGCTGCAGATCCTGCCGCCGCCGCAGGCCGTGGCGATCGTGGTGGTGATGTCGGTGGTCAGCGGCCTGCAGGGCATCTGGATCGTGCGCGGCAATATTCGCGACAACCCGCGGCGGCTGGGTCGCTTTCTGGTCCCGGCCGTGATCGGCGTTCCCCTTGGCGTGATGCTTCTGTCGGTGGTCAGCGCCTTCGCGCTGAAACTGACCATCGCCGGCTTCATGATGCTCTACGGCGGCTTCTTCACCCTGCGTCGTTCGCTGCCGCGCTTTTCGCGTTCGACCCCGGTCGCGGATTCCACCGTCGGTTTTCTGGGCGGCATCCTGGGCGGGGCGGCATCGCTGTCGGGCGCATTGCCCACGATGTGGTGCGCCATGCGGCCCTGGACGAAGGGAGAGACGCGCGCGGTGCTGCAACCATACAACGTCGCCGTCCTGGGGCTGACCATGCTGCTTCTTGTATGGCAGGGGCATTACACGCCCGAAACCCTGATGCTGATCCTGCTTTCGCTGCCCACCACGCTGATCGGCGCCCAGATCGGCATCGCGCTGTTCCACCGGCTGGACGACGACCAGTTCCGGCGCCTGCTGATCCTGCTGATGTTTGCCTCGGGCCTGCTGATCGCCCTGCGCGAGATGATCTAGACGCGGAAACGATGGGCTTCGCCCCCCGCCGCTTCAGCCGTGGCGGAAGAATGGCGCGGGGATCAGGATCCTGTTCTCGATGCGGTCGACCAGCGGGCGCATCTGGACCGCATAGGCCTGCCATTCATCGGATGCCTGCAGCGCCTTGCGCCGTTCCCAGCGGTCATCCATGCTGTCATAGCCCCACATATGGACGACCTAGTTCAGCGGCCCGATATCGGTGAAGTAGTAGCCGACCATCCGGCCAAGGATGCGGGTCTGGACGGCAAGACCCTCTTCTTCGTAAAGCTTCAGGAATTTCGGCACGTTGCCGTTCTTCAGCGTATAGATGCGCATATCCACGAACATGACGGGCTCCTTAGACGCGCTCAGCCGATCAGTTCGTCGCTGCGGTCGTCGGTTTCGCCGAAGCGCCTCAGCACCGCGGGCCTGGTGCCGTCATAGACCCGCCCCAGGTTTTCGGCGATGCGGGCGTTCTCGCGCTCGAACAGGCAGTTTCCCTCGAGGTCCGAGGCGACCAGGAACGGCCCCATCCGGTTGCATTTCAGCACCCACATGGCCTGGGCAAGGCCCAGTTCCCCGTGCCAGTGGACGGCCTCGACATTTTCGACGCCCCGGCCCAGCAAGGCGCCGGTCCCGTAACCTACGGTGGACAGGTAGACCGCGCCGTTCGGGACGAAATAATCCTTGTAGTCGCGCGAGGACATGCCCCCCTTGCCCACGATCAGCCGCGCGCCGGTCTTCGCCATCCATTCGGGCAGCCACCTGGCGAAACGGAAGCTGGCGGTCGCCGTCACCGCGCCCATGTCGAAACTGCCGTCGTCGCGGATGGTGGCGGCGGGCGAGCAATGGAAATTCGCCGCGCTTTGCGAGGGCAGTTCCATCGGGATGTTCGCCTTGTCCTCCAGCGCGCGCATATAGACGCCTTCGCGGGCGGTATACATCAGCCCGTCCAGATAGACGACATCGCCCAGCCGCAACGCCGCGATGTCCTCTGGTTTCGGGGTCGTGGACAGGATCACCTCGCGCAGTTTCATTCCGCGGCCTCCAGCGCCGGTTCCCATTCGACGCTGTCGCGCCGCTGATAGGGGGTGAACCATCCGGGATCGGTGCGGTGTTCGATGCGGCCATCGGGAAAGATCCGCGCCACCGCCCGGCGCGAGGACAGGCAGAAGGCATGGACCGACATCTGCATCCCGCCGGTATGGCAATAGCCCACCTCGACATGGGCATCGATCACCATGTTCTTGCCCACGAAACCCATCGCGCCCATGCCGATGGAATTGCCCAGCTCCTTCAGCTCTTCCTCCAGCGCGGCGATCTTCGGATCGGGGTTGCGGTCGCCGACCACGCGCAGGCAGGCGGCGCGCTTGCCCAGCACCATGCAGCTGTCCTTGCAGCCCCCCAGGCCGATGCCGATGATCGCCGGCTGACAGGCCAGGCCGCGCTTGCCGAAGGCGACGAGGCTGTCCAGGTAGAACCGCTTGATCCCCTGGATCCCATCCGAAGGAAACAGCATCCGGTAATCGGTGCCGAACAGCCCGCCCTTGTGGACGGTGATCAGGTCGATCCATTCGCCGCCCGGCTCATAGCCATATTCGATCTCGGGCGCGCCGATGCCGACATTGTTGTCGTGGTCGGTGCGCCACAGCGGATGCACGCGGTTCGGCCGCAAGGGCACCTGGCGCGTGGCATTGGCGGTGGCGCGGCGCAGCGCGGCCTCGAGCGCGACCGGCCCGCCCTCGATGCGGGTGTCGTTGCCCATCTTCACATACCAGCGCGGCGTGCCGGTATCGCCGCACATGGCGCGGCGGTCCTGCTTGGCCGCCTCGTAGTTGTCCAGCATGGCCTGCAGAACGAATGAGCTGAGATCGCCGTCCTCGGTCTTCGCGGCGGCCTTCAGCCCGTCAAGATAGTCCTCGGGGATCTCGATGGCGGCCCTGGCCATCAGGTCCTCGGCGGTGGACTGGATCACGCGGATCGGGATCATGTCTGCCTCCTTTCACGGTCGCGACCCGGCGCATGTCACTGGGCGGCAACAAGGGTTTCGGGTTCGCCCGCCGGCAGGATGGTCTCGCCGGGGCGGACGATGGTGAATTGCACCTCCTCGCGCGCCAGGACGAGATCCTCGCCCTGCTGCCGCGCGACGGTGAAGTAAGAGCTTTCCATGGCGCCCGGCTCGGGGAAATCCTCGCGGAAATGCGCCCCGCGAGAGTTCTCGCGCAGCTCGCCGGCCTTCGCGATCACGTCCGAGATCTCGGTCAGCGAGGCCATGTTCAGCCAGTCGTGCCAGGTCAGGTTGAAGGCCAGGTTCGACGGATCAACCCCGGTCTCCATCAGTTCGGCATGGATTTCCGCGATCCGCTTCTGGCCGCGCTGCAGGCCGGCGCCGGTGCGCATGACGCCGACATCCTCCCACATGGCCTCCTGCAGCTTGTGGCGCAGCTCCTGAATGTGACCGGGTCTGCGCGATAGCGGGCGGATCGCGCGCTCGATCTCGGCCGCCAGAACCTGCTCGTCGGGATCGCGCAGCCCCCCCATGCCGCGGATGTCCATGCCCATGACATCGCCCGCGACGCCGCCGAAAACGGTGGAATTCGCCACCCCGTTGCCCCCCAGCCGGTTCGAGCCATGCGCGCCCCCGGCGTCCTCGCCCGCGACATAGAGCCCCTCCATCGCAGTGCGGGTGTCGGGATCGACGACCACGCCGCCCATGAAGTAATGCGCGGTCGGCACCACCTCGACCTTGCCGGCCGCCAGGTCGAAACCCGAATCCGCGCAGCGCCTGACCATGCCGGCGAATTTCCGGCGCACGTTTTCGGGTCCCAGATGGGCCATCGAGATGAACATCCCGATCTGGCTGGGATCGTTCATCTTGCGCATCTCGGCATAGATGCCGCGGCTGACCACGTCGCGGGTCGCGCGTTCGCCCCGCTGGTCGTAATCGAACATGAACCGCTCGCCCCGCGCGTTCAGAAGCTGGCCACCGGCGCCGCGCAGACCCTCTTCCAGCACGGTGCCGGTCATCCGGGTATGATCCCCGGCCAGAAGCCCCGTCGGGTGGAACTGCACCATCTCCATGTCGCGCAAGGGCAGCCCGACGCGCAACGCCATGGCCAACCCGTCCATGGTCTTGTCGCCCGAGGGGGTGTGATACTTGTACATCGTCGGCCCGCCCCCGGTGCCCATCATCACGCATTTCGCGCGGATGAAACGGAACCCGCCCGTGCGCATGTCGATGAACAGCACCCCGGCCAGCGAGGCCCCGTCCCTCGTCGGCACCAGGCCGATGGCGCGGTGTTCCTGCAACCTGCGGATCGGGCGGGCCAGGACATGTTCCATCAGGCGGCTGATGATCTCGATCCCGGTCAGGTCGCCCTTGTGGACGGTGCGGTCGGCGGTCTGGCCCGCGAAGGCCTTCTGGTGCAGCGACCCGTCGGGGTTGCGGTCGAAGAAACAGCCGATCTCGTTTTCAAGCTCGTGAATGCGGATCACGGCCTGTTCGGACAGCCGCCAGGCCATGTCCTGGTTGGGCAGCCATTTGCCGCCCTGGATGGTGTCCATGAAATGCCGCTCGACCGTGTCGCCGCCCCCCAGCGCGACGTTATAGCCGCCCTGCACCATCCGGGTGCAGCCACATTTGCCGACCAGCCCCTTCACCGCCAGCGTGATCCGCGTGCCGGCGGGCGCGGTCTGCTGGGCATGAAGCGCGGCGAACAGCCCCGCCCCGCCAGAGCCGAGGATCAGGATGTCGGTATCCTCGCGTTCGATATCGATCTTCACGGACATGATCACACCGCGCGTAACAGGAAGGTGCCCGAGATCAGGAAAGCCCCGGCGACCGACGCGGCAGCCAGGCTTTTCTGACCGGGCGACCAGGGCAGGAACTCCAGCACCAGCAGGCGCAGGCCGCCGAAGAAATGCACCGCCAGCAGGAACACGAGGCCGAATTCCATCAGCTTCACCATCGGGTTGGCGGCAAGGCTGAGAAAATGGTCGAGGCTTTCCGGCCTTGTGATCGCCATCGACAGCACATGGAAATGCACGGGCAGGAACAGTGCCAGCGCCAGGCCGGACAGCCGGTGCAGCATATAGGCCAGCCAGAGCGGGTGGTGGCGGTGCGGTTTCAGCATCACAGCATCGTCACGGCCGAAACGGCCCGCGCCCCCATGAACAGCAGCACGATCCCTGTCCCATAGGTAAAAATCTCCAGCCACGGCCCGCGCAACCGGGTTACCTCGTGCACGATCACCCGCAGCCCGATGGCGGCATGGATCGAGACCGCGACGACGAAGCTGCCATAGAACAGGAACCACCAGATGCTGCCCTGGGTGCGGCCCAGGATCTCGGCGGTGCTCAGCCCGCCCTGGATCGCATAGACCATCACCGCCAGATGCCCCAGCACCAGCGGCGCCAGCGCCATCGCGCTCAGCCGTTGCGCCATGTAAAGCCCGAGGGTCAGCATTCCTGCCTCCGCTGCTTCAGGAACGACCGCGCGCTGGCGCGTTTCAGTCCGGCGATCGCGCTGAGCGGGTCCAGTTCGTTGGGACAGAAGCGGGTGCAGCTGCCCTGCGAATGACAGTTGTGACAGCCCCCGGCCCCCGAAACGCCGTCCAGAATGGCCTGCCGGTCCTGAACCTTCGCGTCATTGAAAAGCGTCCAGGCCCGCTGCAGGGCGGCGGGGCCCAGATAATCGGGATTGCCGGTCACCGTATCGCAAGCCGCATAGCAGACCGAGCAATTGATGCATTCGATCGCCTTGTTGGCCTCGACCCTGCCCGGATCGTCAGGCCGCACCGGCTGGATCGGCTGGTAGCGCGTGCGGCTGGGTGGGTGAACACCGCCCGCCTTTACCCATTTGTCGAAGAACGGATCCATGTCCGCTGCCAGATCCTTGATCACCGGCAGGTTGCGCAGCGGCCCCACCCGCAGCCCGCCGCGCTCCAGAACCCGTTTCACATGGGTCCGGCAGGTCCAGCGCGGCTGACCGTTGACCATCATCGCGCAGGATCCGCACATCCCCACCCGGCAGGCATAGCGATAGGTCAGCGAGGGATCCACGGATTGCTGGATCCAGCTGACCACGTCCAGGACCGTCTGGTTTTCCCGAGCAGGCACCTGATAGGATTCGTAAGCGCCTTCTTCGCCAGAGCCTCGCCAGACGGAAACCTCCAGCATTCCTGTCATTTCGCTCACAGCACACCCGTTGGCTTTCGTTGCCAACCAGATGTAACCGACAGATGCTCTAACAAAAAACGAGTAATATTTATGTTTTATGTAAGCAAATATTTCGCAACTGCCGGGCCGATCTGCGTCATCGCATCCCGTTCCCGGCGGACCGGCCTTGCCTCGGCAGCGTAGCTCGCTCCTGTCATGCCGACCGGCAAGTTCGGATCGGCACCGGGCGAGGATTTGCGCAAGAAGGTCCGGTCAAGATCCGTGGCAAGCACCCTGCATGCCAGTCATCCGATGTCGCGAACCAGGGTCACGTAACGGTGCAATTCCTCGGGCAGGTCGGTCACTCCAAGGCCGGGGTCCTGCGACAGCTTCCAGATCCCGCCCGTCACGGTGCCAGCCCCAAGCGGACAGATCGCGTCGCGCAGGGGATTGGGATTGAGGTCCACCTCCAGCAACCCCTCTCCGCCCGCAGCCGCCAGCACATGGGCGGACGCCAGCAACCCTATCCCACCGCCAAGGAAATGCGGGCAATAGGTCAGGCCCGCCGCCAGCGCCTGCCTGGCCACGGCCAGGCAACCAGTGATCCCGCCCCATTTCGCCACGTCGGGCTGCAGGAAACGAAGGGCGCCCAGGCCGATGGCGCGGTCGAAGCCCGCCATTCCCGCGATGTTCTCGCCCCCGGCCAGCGGCACCGGGCCGCTTGCCAGGCGCTGCCAGTCGGCATCGACGGAATCGGCCGGAATCGGCTCCTCCATCCAGCCCAGCCCCTTCGGCGCCGCCTGCAGAAAAGCCTCGGCGGTTGCGACGTCCCAGGCCTGATTGGCATCGGCGAACAATCTTTCGCCGGCCTTCAAACCCGAGGCCAGATCATGCAGCTTGCCGGGCTCGGCCGGGCTGTCGAAGCCCACCTTGACCTTGAAGGCGGCAAAGCCCGCCGCGCGGGCGCGGGCGATTTCCGAAGCGGCGGCATCGACATGGATGCCGCTGGCATAGGCGGGCACGGCAAGGGCGGCGTCGGGCGACAGGGCGCGGGCCAGCGGCAGGCCCGCGCGGCGGGCAACCAGATCCCATGCCGCGATATCCAGCGCCGCGGTGACCTGCCGGAACGGCCCCGGCTCGCCGCATTGCAAGGCTCGGATCCGGGTGGCCGCCTCGAGCGCCCGGAACATCGTGGCGGGGCCGTCCCAGGACTTGCCCAGAACCAGGTCCGCCATGTCGTCGATCAGCAGGTTCGCGCGATGCTCGGCGCCCGCCGCGGGCCAGTTCGCGAAGGCCTCGCCCCAGCCGAAGGCGCCCGATCCGTCCTCGATGCGCAAGAACACCGCCGGACGGTTGCGCATCACCCCGAAAGAGGTGGCGACCGGAACCGCCACCGGGGCGCGCAGGGCCCAGACCTGAAGCCGGGTGATGCGGAAGGCCCGGACCTCAGGCATAGGCGCAGGCGAAGGCACCTTCGCGATCCAGCGTGCCGATCGCATAATCCGGCCGCCAGGGTTTCGCCTCGGCGCGGGTCAGCGCGCCAAGCTTGCGCAGGATCTGCAACCCGTCGCCCTTCAGGGCCTCCAGGACGGCGGCCTCGTCGGGGAAATGCGACTGCACGGCATCCAGCCAGATGGTGCGGCCGGCAAGGAAACCCGGCGCCCCGGCGGCATAGGAATAGCTGAGCACGCGCTGGAACTGCTCGGGCGCGGCACCGCCCGACAGCAGCACCCAGGGAATGCCCGCATCGGCGCAGATACGCCCGATCTCGTCGAACTGCGCCGCTGCGGCCCGCGATTCCGGGCTGCCGTCGCGGGGGGGCAGCGACGCGGCGGGCAGCGGCGTTTCCAGCTTGTAGAGATCGACGCCATATTCGGGCTTGGCGAATTCGCGCACGCTGTCGATGACCAGGTCCGCCCGCTTGTCGGCGCTTTCGACGTAATCGGTCGTATGGCCCACGCTGTCGGGGAAGGGATAGACCAGCAGTTCCAGCACATAGGGAATGTCGTGGCGGCGGCATTCGGCGCCGACAGTGCGGACATAGTCGCGCTGATGGGCCAGGACCTCGTCGGAGGCATCGGGGCGATACCATGCCAGCACCTTGACCGCGTCCCCGCCCATCCGGCGGATCTTCTCGACGCTCCAGTTGTCGATCGAGCGCGACTTGCGGCCGCGCGGCGTTTCCTGGAAGCGGTGTTCCTCCAGCGTCACGATCAGGCCGGTGCGGGCGGGCAGCACGTCGATGGCCGCGGGCATGGCGAAATTCGGGTCGAACAGCATGGACGAGGCGTCATCGGCCAAGGCCTGGACCAGCAGCCGCTTGGCGGCCAGCATGTCGGCGAAGCTGACCTGATCGGGTGCGGTTCCGCGCGCCTTCGCGATGGCCTGAACCAGCGGCGGGCGCTGGTCCAGCGCGACCATGGTGAAATATCCGTCCTCGTCCGCCAGCCGGGCCAGGCCACGCTGTTTGCCAATGCTTGTCATCTATCCGGTCTCCATAGGGTCATTGTCTCGTTGAAATCGGGGATGCCCGCCCGGCCGTTGGGCCGCGTGCATTTCAGCGCCGCCGCCGCCGCCGCAAAGCCCGCCGCGTCCGCCGCGCCGGCACCGGCCGCCACCGCCATCGCCCAGGCGCCGTGGAACACGTCGCCGGCCCCGGTCGTATCGACCACCGGCACCTGGAAGGCCGGCTGGTGATGGTGGCGACCGCGTTCGAACCAGCGCACGCCGTCGCCGCCGCAGGTCACGGCGGCAATGGCGCAGCCATATCGGGCGACGGTTTCAAGCGGCCGGTCGCTGCCCGCGAAACCCGCCAGCGCCTGGGTGGAAAAGATCGCGTGATCGGTCAGCGGCAGCAGCCGTTCGAACACCTCGGGCTCGGCCACATCGGCATCCAGGATGGTGGGCACGCCCAGCCTGCGGGCGGCCGCGAAGGCATGGGCCGCGCCCTCGGGCCAGCGCGGGTCGGCCAGCACGGCCCCTGCCCCGGCGATGTCCTCGACCGGCAGCCAGCCGGGATCGGCGGGCAGATCGGCGCCGCGGAAATTGACGATCAGCCTTTCGCCCTGCGTATCCACCAACACCCCCGAAACCGAGGATTGCGCGCCCTTGAACAGCCGGAACTGCGTCACGTCGACGCCTTCCAGCGCCATCTCGCGCCGCATCGCAAGGCCGGCCGCATCCTCGCCCGCGCGGCCCCAGAACCGCGCCCGCCCGCCCAGAAGCGCCACGGCGACGGCGGCCGTCGCGGCCATGCCGCCGCCGGCGGATTCGAAGCTGGCGGCGCGATGCTTGCCAGCGCTGCCCGGCAGGCTGTCCAGCGTCCAGATATGGTCCAGCGCGGTCAGGCCAAGACAGATCACCACCGGATCCCTGGAGCGCCAGCCCGAAGGCAGCGAAACCGGTCCGCTCATAGCCCGGCCATGCAGAGATATTTCATCTCCACATACTCCTCGATACCGTGGCGCGAGCCTTCGCGACCAAGTCCCGATTGCTTGACGCCGCCGAAGGGCGCGGCCTCGTTGGCGATCAGGCCGGTATTGATGCCGACCATGCCGCTTTCCAGGCGCTCGGCCACGCGAAAGACGCGGGCCAGATCGCGGCTGTAGAAATAGGCCGCCAGACCGAACTCGCTGGCATTGGCCATGTCGATCGCCTCGGCCTCGCTGCGAAAGGGGATGATCGCGGCCAGCGGCGCGAAGGTTTCCTCGCGCGCCAGCAGCGCGTCGGGGCTGACCCCGGACAGCACGGTCGGCTGGAACCATGTCCCGCCAAGCGCGTGCCGTCCGCCGCCCGCGACCAGCCTGGCCCCGCGATCCAGCGCGTCCTGCAGATGCGCCTCGATCTTCTCGACGGCGGCCATGTCGATCAGCGGGCCTTGCTCGGTGCCGGGCTGGTCGCCGCGCCCGACCCGCAGCGCGTCCGCCGCCCGGCCCAGGCGGCGGGCGAATTCCTCAGCGATGCTTTCATGGACATAGATCCGGTTGGCGCAGACGCAGGTCTGGCCGGAATTGCGGAACTTGGCGATCATCGCGCCTTCGACCGCGGCGTCCAGGTCGGCATCCTCGAAAACCAGGAAGGGCGCGTTGCCGCCCAGTTCCAGCGACAGTTTCTTGATGCCCTCCGCGCTTTCGCGGATCAGCCAGCGCCCCACCTCGGTCGAGCCGGTGAAGCTGATCTTGGCAAGTTTCGGGCTTTTGCAGAAGATCCCGCCGATCATGCTGGCCTTGCCGGTCACGACCTGGAACACGCCACCCGGAATCCCGGCGCGGTCGGCCAGGACCGCCAGGGCCAGCGCCGAAAGCGGGGTCTGCGAGGCGGGCTTGACGATGATCGGACAACCCGCCGCCAATGCGGGCCCGGCCTTGCGGGTGATCATGCCATTGGGGAAATTCCATGGCGTGATCGCGGCGCAGACGCCCACGGGCTGCTTCAGCACGATGACGCGGCGGTCGGCCGCGGGCGCGGGGATCACCTCGCCATAGACCCGCTTGGCCTCTTCGGCGAACCATTCCAGATAGGCGGCATTGGCGACGATCTCGCCCTTCGCCTCGGCCAGGGGCTTGCCCTGCTCGGCGGTCAGGATCCGGGCCAGGTCGTCGGCATTGGCCAGGATCAGGTCGTGCCACTTGCGCAGCAGCGCGCCGCGTTCCTTGGCGGGGCGCGCGGCCCAGTCCGCGCGGGCCGCATCGGCCGCCGCGATGGCCCGTTCTATCGCCCCCCCGTCCAGCGAGGGCACCCGTGCGATGACCCGGCCGTCGGCGGGATCGGTCACGTCGATCGCGGCCCCTGACGCGGCGATCCACTCGCCGCCAAGCCAGGCCCTGTCGCAAAACAGTGTCGGATCCGTCAGATTCATGTCGCCTGCCCTTCCGTCTGGCCGATCCGGGTCTGGCTGTCCGGGTCGAAAAGATGCGCCTTGCCCGCGATCGAGGTCAGGCTGATGCGCTGCCCCGCGACCGGGCGGATATCGGGCGAAACGCGCGCGATCACCCGCTGCCCCGCCAGCGCGCAATGGATCAGCGTGTCCGAGCCCAGGGGCTCGACCAGGTCGATCACCGCGGACAGGCCCTGCCCCTCGGGCACGATCTGGAAATGTTCGGGGCGGATGCCCAGCAGAACCTCGCCCGCCGCCGGCGCGGCCTCGGCCATCAGCGCCAGCGGCAGCGTCTCGCCGCCATCCGCCAGCGCCAGCCGGTCGCCCTCGATCCGGGCGGGCAGGAAATTCATCGAGGGCGCCCCGATGAAGCTGGCGACGAAGACGTTGACCGGGTTGTCATAGACCTCCTCGGGGGTGCCGACCTGCTGGATCTGGCCCGATTTCATCACCACGATGCGGTCGGCCATGGTCATGGCCTCGACCTGATCGTGGGTGACGAAGACCATCGTGGTCTTCAGCTTCCTCGACAGGGTCTTGATCTCGGCGCGGACCTGTCCGCGCAGCTTGGCATCCAGGTTCGAAAGCGGCTCGTCGAACAGGAAGACCTTGGGGTCGCGCACGATCGCGCGGCCCATCGCGACCCGCTGGCGCTGCCCGCCCGACAGCGCCTTGGGGCGGCGGTCCAGATAGGGGTGAATGTCCAGAAGCCGCGCGGCATCCTCGACGCGCGGGGCGGTCTCGGCGGGCGTCATGCCGCGCATCTCCAGCGCGAAGCTCATGTTCTGGCGCACCGTCATATGCGGATAGAGCGCGTAATCCTGAAACACCATCGCGATGTCGCGGCGAGCGGCGGGCACGTCGTTGACGCGGGTGTCGCCGATCAGCAATTCGCCGCCGTCGATGGCCTCAAGCCCCGCCAGAACCCGCAGCAGCGTGGACTTGCCGCAGCCCGAGGGACCGACAAGCACGATGAATTCCTCGTCCTCGATCCGAAGGTTCAGGTCGGGAATGACCGTGACCCCGCCATATTTCTTGACGAGATTGCGCATGGTGATCGAGGCCATCAGCAGGTCCTCCCGAATGACAGAACAGGTTTGATCGACTGGCCGCGCGCGAACTCGGCGAATTTCCGGGGCAGCGCGTCCAGGGGGAAGGCGTCATCCACCAGCCGCGCATAGCTGTCGCGATTGGCCCGCAACAGCTCGACATTGGCGTCGAAATCCCCCTTCGGGAAATAGAAGGTGCGCAGCAGCGCAAAGTCCTTGCGGCGGAAGACCTTGTCCTCGGCGATCGTCCAGGGGGCGGCGTTTTCGCCCACCAGCGCGATCACGCCGCCGGGCATGACCAGCTCGATGGCCAGATCGCGCGCGACATGGGCGCCCGAACATTCGACGATCAGGTCATAGCGGCGGTCGCGGGCGCCGACCGGGACGAGCCGCGCACCGAATTCCTGCGCAAGCGCGGCGCGGGCCGGGTTCGGCTCGGCCAGGTCGATGGCGTCATGGCCCAGGGCGCGCGCGGCCAGCACGACGCCCAGGCCCACCGGCCCGGCCCCGGTGACAAGGACCGAGGGGCGGGTGTCAGGCAGGTGCCGCGCCGCCTCGCGCAGGGCATGGGCCGAGGTTCCGATCGTGTCCAGCAGCAAGGGCGCCAGATCCTCGCCGATATCCTCGGGCACCGGCAGCAGGCAGTTTTCCGGCACGGCGACATATTCGGCATAGCCGCCGTCGCGGTTCCAGCCGATCAGCGACGACACCGTCAGGCAGCTTTGCGTGCGCCCCGCAGCGCAAGCGGCGCAATGCCCGCAATGCTGGGGGATGTAGACCGCGCAAAGCCGGTCGTGCAGCGGATGCCCCGGCTGCTCGACCCGGCCCGAGATCTCGTGCCCGGCGATATGTTCGGCCCCATTGTGCCACAGCTTGAAGTCCGAGCCGCAAAGCGCGGTGCGGGTGACGCGCAGCAGGACCTCGGCCTCGCCCGGCACGGGGCGCGGGACGGTGGTGATTTCGATCACCTCGCCGCCCCGGAAATCGGCGGCGCGCATCGGCGGAGACTGGTTCGTCATGGTCATCCTTTCACGGCCCCGAGCGTCAGGCCCGAGATCAGCCAGCGTTGCACGACGGCGGCCAGGATCAGCGGCGGCAGCGCGATGATCGTCGCCGCGGCCATCAGCCCGCCCCAATTGGTCGAGCCCTCGCCGATGAAATTGAACGAGGCCGCGATCAGCGTCTTCGTCTGCGAATTGCTCAGCACCAGCGCGAAGAGGAAGAAATTCCACGAGAAGACGAAGGCGAGGATCGCCGAGACCGCCAGCCCCGACGACACCAGGGGCAGCGCGATGCGGCGGAAGATGCGGAAGGGCGAACAGCCATCGACCTGCGCGGCCTCGTAGATCGAGCGCGGGATATTGTCGAAATAGGGCAGCAGCACCCAGATCACCACCGGCAGGGTGATGACCGCATGGGTCAGGATCAGCGCCGTATAGCTGCCGATCATGTCCACCTGCCGGAACATCACGTACCAGGGCAGCAGGAACAGCGTGCCCGGCGCCATCCGCGCCATCAGCGTCACCACGGCGGGCCAGGTGATCCGCGTCCAGGATGCGACGAAGGCCGCCGGCGCGCCCAGCAGCAGCCCGAAAAGCGTGGAGCCCACGGTCACGATCAGCGAGTTCATCGTATAGCGCAGGAACGGCGTCTGGCTGTTCAGCGTCGCGTAATTCTCCAGCGTGGGCTGGAAGACCAGCGTCGGCGGATAGGCCGTCACCTCGTAGGAGGGCTTGAACGAGGACAGCACCATCCAGGCCGTCGGCGTCATCACGATCACGCCCGCCAGCACCAGAAGCACCAGGTTCAGCCCGTCCAGCCAGCGCGAATCCGAAGGTCTCGTCGTCATCCTACCACTCCACCGCGGCGCGCAGCCGATTGAGGGCGATCACGGCGCCCAGCACCATGATCGACAGCGTGATCATCAGGGCGCTGGCATAGCCCAGCTGGAAGAACTCGAAGCCGATGCGGAAGCCATAGATGTTCAGCGTCATCGACCGGTCCGAGGGGCCGCCCTGCGTGGTGATGTAGATCAGGTCGAAAAAGCGCAGCAGATCGACCGAGCGCAGCACCATCGCCGTCACCAGCGTCGGCAGCAGCAGCGGCAGGGTGATGCGCCAGAAGACCTTGTGGCGGGGCGCGCCGTCGATCTCGGCGGCCTCGTAGACCGAGGGCGGCAGCGATTGCAGCCCGCCCAGCACGATCAGGGCCACATAGGGCGTCCATTGCCATGTGTCGATCATCGCCAGTACCGGCACCACGATCGCCGGCGAGGCCAGCCAGGACGAGGGCGGCAGCCCCAGCGAGGTCAGGATCCAGTTCGCCGCCCCCAGCGAGGGGTCCAGGATCACCAGCCACATCATCCCCGCCACCACCGGCGGCATCATGAAGGGCGAGATGAACAGCGACCGCATGATGCCCGGCAGCCGCCTGGCCCGGAACAGCAGCAGCGCCAGCCCCGTGCCCAGCACCAGCTGCATCACCAGGGACAGCACATAAAGATAGATCGTCACCCAGATGCCGTTCCAGAACCGGTCGTCGGCGACCATCCGGGAATAATTGTCGCCGCCCCAGCCGATCACCTGCCCGGTCGAGGAATAGGTCTGAAAGCTCATCCAGATCGTGTAGATGATCGGAAAGGCGATCATCGCCACCGTGAAGACCAGGGCGGGCATCGACATGGCCGCCATCTGTCCCCGGTGTTCCCTGTTGACATTCATGGCTTTCCCCCTCAGCCCGCCAGAAAGCCGCCATCGACCATCGCGATGCTGCCGGTCACATATTGCGCGGCGGGCATGCACAGATAGGCGACGGTCCCGGCCACCTCCTCGGGCTGTCCCCAGCGCTTCAGCGCGGTGCGCGCGGCGATCCGGTCGTAATGCGCGGCATCCTTGCGCCCCTCGGCATTCAGCGGCGTCTCGATATAGCCGGGCGCCACCGCGTTGACGCGGATGCCCTGATCCGCCCAGGCATGGGCCAGCGCGCGGGTCAGCATCACCACCCCGCCCTTCGAGGCGCAATAGGCCGGCAGCCGCGGCAGCGCGGCGAAGGCGTTCATCGAGGCGATGTTGACGATCGATCCCCTGCGTGCCGCCAGCCCGGCGCGAAAGGCGGTGCAGCAACGCATCGTGCCGGTCAGGTTCACCTCGATGACCTGGCGGAACACCTCCAGGTCGAATTCGTCGTCGCGGCGCAGGATCCCCGCGCAATTGACCAGCGCGTCCAGTTCCCCGACCTCGCGCGCCAGGGCATCGACCGCCGCGTCATCGGTGATGTCCAGTGCCGCCAGCCCCAGCCCCGGCGCGCCGGCCAGCGGGCTTGCCTCGGTCTCGGCCGCCGTCGCCGCAGTCGCAATGACGCTGGCGCCGAGATCCAGGAATTCTTGGGTGATCGCTGCACCGATGCCGCCGGTGCCGCCGATCACGACGGCGCGAAAATCCTCGGACAGGCGGAATGAGCGTGGTGACACGGGACGGGTTTCCTGATCCATGAAGGGTTCCGGCGAAACGGGCGGCCGATGGTTGCGGCACCGGCCACCCGAAGCGAGGGCGTCAGTCGCGCGCGATCAGCTCGTTCAGAGCCGCATCGGCCGTGGCGCAGGCCTGATCGACCGTGGCGGTGCCCAGAAGCACGCTGCCCACCGCATCGCCGATATACTGGCGCGATTCCGGGTTGCCGACGATCGGAAAGCCGATCTCCGAGGTGCCGGTCCGGGCCAGTTCGGCCAGGGCATCGTGCCATTGCTGGCGCACCGGGCTTTCGCCAAGCCAGGCGTTGTATTCCGCCGATTCCGCGACGGCTTCGCGGGGCGGCGCAATGCCCTCCAGCGCGAATTTCGCCTGCATCTGGGGGCTGGAGGCCCATTGCAGGAAATACCAGGCCGCATCGGGATTGCGCGAATGGGCCGAGATCGACAGCGCCCAGCCGATCACCGTGGGATGAGAACCGCCGGGACCGGGGGGCAGCGGCATGATCGCGGTATCCTCCATCCGCTCGCCACCCTCCATGATGCCCGAAAACTCGTTCGAGGATTCGAAGGACATGGCCGACCGGCCGGCACGATACAGCGCCGTCAGCTGCTGGAAGCTGTAATTGACCACGCCCGGCGGGCCATGTTCCTTCAGCAGGTCGGAATAGAGCGTGATGGCCGCCTTGACCGGTTCGGAACACATGGCCGACTGGCCGTCCACCATGTAGCTGCCGCCCATGTTGTGCATGAACCCCGCGAAGGTGTAGGGCACCGCCGCGGCCAGCCCGCGCGAGGCGAAAGGCGTCAGATCCGAGCATTCCTTAAGCGCGGCCGAAATCTCGGGCAGTTCCTGCAGCGCCGAGGGCGGCTGAAGCCCGCATTCCTCGAACACATCGGTGCGATAATAGAGCAGCGGGCCCTCGATGTTCAGCGGCACGCCGATGAACTGGCCGTCGAAGGTCGCGGCATCCACCAAGGCCTCGGCAAGCCCGCCCGCGTCATAGTCCGGCGCCACCGCGCCTTCCAGATAGGGGTTCAGATCCTTGTACCAGCCCGCCGTGGCGAACTGCATCCCCTCGCGCGACGGCAAGGTCATGAAGACATCCACCTCGTCGCTGCGCGCGTTCATCACCGTCATCAGGCGCTGGCGCATCTGCTGCTCCTGATAGCTGTCGACGACCAGGTTGATGCCCGTCAGCGCCTCGAACTCGTCCTTGTGCGCGATCAGCAACTGCCCAAGCGGATTGCTGTTCGCCAGGAAGGTCACGGTCTCGCCCTCATGCGCCCTCCAGTCGAAATCCTGCGCGGCGGCCGGCAGGGCCATCGCGACAAGCAGTGCCGAGGTCAGACCCATCGATCCTGCAGATTCATTGGCCATCGGTTTTCTCCTCCCGCCTTCTCCCCAAAGGCTTGTAACCGGTTACATATCATGCCGGTTTCCCAGCGTCAACCCGATTCGGGCGCGGCAGGGATCGAAAGCCTTGTGCAACCGGGCAAAGCACCGTTAAAAGGATGAAAGAGGGAAGAAATCAGAACATGTCCGACTCGGTTCCACAGAAAAACAGAGCTACTGTCAGGCAGATAGGCATCCGCGACGTGGCGCGTCACGCCGGCGTCTCGACGGCGACCGTGTCGCGCGCACTGAACAGGCCCGAGTCGGTCAGCGCCGAACTGCGCGAGAAAATCCGCCGGGTCATAGACGAAATCGGTTACATTCCTGATGCTTCAGCACGGGCCCTGTCCTCGCGACGGACCCGCACGATCGGGGCGATCGTGCCGACCGTGGACAATGCGATGTTCGCCCAGGGGCTGCAGGCGCTGCAGAGCTTCCTGGCCGGAAAGGACTATCTGCTGCTGCTGGCAACGAACGAATATGATCTGGACGTCGAACTGAAACAGGCCCGCAACCTTGTCGAACGCGGCATCGACGCGCTGATCCTGCGCGGCGACGAACGCCATCCCGATCTCCGCCGCCTGCTGGACACCCAGAAGATCCCCTTCGTGAATGTCGGGGTATACGAGCCCGAAAAGCCCTATCCGTCGGTCGGCGTCGACAATGCCGAGGCCGGCCGGACCCTGGCGCGCTACATCACCGGACTGGGCCATCGCCGGGTTGCCGTGGTCGGCGCCCATCAGCGCAACAACGACCGGGCGCGGGCCCGGATGCGCGGCGTGCTGGAGGTCCTGGGTGATGCAGGCTGCACGCCCCGGCCGGACTGGCAGCTGAACGTGAACTATGTCCTGGATGATGCGGCCGACGCGGCGCGCCTGCTGCTGCGTTCGGACGACCGGCCCAGTGCCGTGATCTGCGGCAATGACGTGATCGCCTACGGGGTCATGCTGGCGGCGATCCGGCTGGGCGTCGCTGTCCCGGCGCAATTGTCGGTGGCGGGTTTCGACGATCTGGAATGGAGCCGCCATCTGCAGCCCAGCCTGACCACGATCCACATGCCCACGAATGAAATCTGGGTCCGCGCCGGCCGCTATCTTGTCGACCTGCTGGCCGGTCAGCAGCCCCTGAAGCACCAGAAGATGGATTTCTCGCTGATCGTGCGCGAATCCACCGCTCCGCCAGGGCCGTGACCCGATCGCCCCTTGCGCCCGGATCCGCAATGACGCGCTTCGACATCTGTCATGCTGCCCTGCGCTCAAATCGGCGGGGGTGAATTCCACCCCCGCCTGGGGACGCGCTATCCGCTATTCCGCTCGATGAGGCTGACCGGCAGGATGCGGATGGTGCCGTCCACGGCCTCCCCCGACAGGCTCAGCTCGATCAGTTCCAGCGTCTCGCCGACCATGCGGCGCACGGGCTGGCGCACGGTGGTCAGCCGGTAGGCCGCCCAATCCGCCTGCGGAATGTCGTCGAAACCGATGATCGCCAGGTCCTCGGGCACCCGGATACCCAGTTCCCGTGCCGAATCGATGGCCGCCAAGGCCATCACGTCATTCTCGCAGAACAGCGCGTCCGGCGGGCTGGCCGCGTCCAGCAGCGGACGGACGGCGTCCTTCGCCCGGACATAGGAAAACTCGCCCGAGGCCGTGCACTCCGGGGTCACGCCGTTTTCCTGCAGCACGTCCAGGAAGCCGCGCGCCCGTTCCAGATGCGTCGAGGTGTTGCGCAGACCGGTGACATAGCCGATGCGGCTCCGGCCTCGGGCCAGAAGATACTCGGCCACCATCCGGCCTCCGCCGTAATTGTCGCAGGTCACCGCGGTCATCCGGGCGTCCGGCTGAACCCGGTTGAACAGCACGACGGGCAGGTTCTGCCGGCGACATTCGCTTGCCAGCCGCGACGACATGGTGGCCGAGGTGACGATGGCGGCGTCGGCGCGATAGTCGATCACCTGCTGCATCACCAGGTCGATCGATCCGCCCGGAGGGATCGCGTGCAGCACCAGCTTGCGGCCGCGCTCGTGCAGGCGCTGCGACAACTCCTCCAGCACGGCCGGATAGAAGGGATTGGACAGGTCGCCCGCCACGAGGCTGATGGTGCCCGTCGCGATCCGGCCAAGCGTCCGCCCCGACGGCGTCTTGTAGCCCAGTTTCGCCGCGACCTGCAGCACGCGCCGGCGCTTGTCGTCGGACAGGGAACTGCCGGGCTGAAAGGCCCGCGTCACCGCGGCCATCGAGACCCCGGCCTCCTGCGCCACGATCCTTGCCGTTACCTTCGCCATGGCCAGCCTTCGAAAAATATTCACGCGACGATAGCAGATCGGCATCCGATCACCAGTCCAGGGCGCAATAATCTAATGAAATATTTTCAAACAATTACCGGAAAACTTGCCTGCTTCCGCCCATATGCGACACCTTCCGGCAGGATTCGGAGGATCTCGACCATGACCATCACCTATCTCAAGCGCGGCAAGTCCGAGGCCGAGAAGAGCCGGGACGACGCGCAGACGCGGGCCATCGTGGAAAGCACGCTGAAGGATATCGAGACGCGCGGCGACGCCGCCGTGCGCGACCTGAGCGCGAAGTTCGACGGCTATTCGCCCGCCCGTTTCCGGCTGTCGCAGGCCGAGATCGACGAGCTGATCGCGCAACTGTCGCCGCGCGAGCTGGACGACATCAGGTTCGCGCAGGAACAGGTGCGCAAATTCGCCCGGGCGCAGCGGGATTCGATGCTGGATATCGAGATCGAAACCCTGCCGGGCGTGATCCTGGGCCACAGGAACATTCCGGTGCAATCCGTGGGTTGCTATGTGCCCGGCGGCAAGTTTCCCATGGTGGCCTCGGCCCATATGTCGGTGGCGACGGCCAGCGTCGCCGGGGTGCCGCGGATCGTCGCCTGCACCCCGCCCTTCAAGGGCAAGCCGAACCCGGCGGTGATCGCGGCCATGCATCTGGGCGGCGCGCACGAGATCCATGTGCTGGGCGGCATCCAGGCGATCGGCGCGATGGCGCTGGGAACCGAGACGATCGAGCCGGTGCACATGCTGGTCGGGCCGGGAAACGCCTTCGTCGCCGAGGCCAAGCGCCAGCTTTACGGGCGCGTCGGGATCGACCTGTTCGCCGGACCGACCGAAACCATGGTGATCGCCGATGAAACCGTCGATGCCGAGCTTTGCGCGACCGATCTTCTGGGGCAGGCCGAGCATGGCTATGACAGCCCCGCCGTTCTGGTCACCACCTCGCGGCGGCTGGCGGAAGACACGATGGCCGAGATCGAGCGGCTGCTGACGATCCTGCCCACCGCGGACACCGCAGGCGCCAGCTGGCGCGACCATGGCGAGGTGATCCTCTGCGACAGCCATGAGGAAATGCTGCAGGTGGCCGACCGGATCGCGTCCGAGCATGTGCAGGTGATGACGGATCGCGACGACTGGTATCTGCAGAACATGACCTGCTATGGCGCGCTGTTCCTCGGGCCGCGCACCAATGTCGCCAATGGCGACAAGGTGATCGGCACCAACCACACGCTGCCGACCCGCAAGGCGGGACGCTATACCGGCGGGCTGTGGGTCGGCAAGTTCCTGAAGACGCACAGCTATCAGAAGATCACCACCGATGCGGCCGCGGCCGAGATCGGCGCCTATTGCTCGCGCCTGTGCATGCTGGAGGGCTTCGTGGGCCATGCCGAGCAGGCCAATCTCCGGGTGCGCCGCCATGGCGGGGTGAAGGTGGCCTACGGGACGGCGGCGGAATGATCGCCGCGCGGTTCGGGCTGGGCGGCAGGCGCGCGCTCGTCACCGGCGCCGGACGGGGGATCGGGCGCGGCGTGGCCGAGGCCCTCGCATCGGCCGGCGCATCCGTGACGCTGTGCGCGCGCTCTGCCGCGGATCTCGACGAGGTGGCGGCGGGGATCGCCGCGGCGGGCGGCACGGCCGAGACGCTGGTCCTCGACGTCACCGATGCCGCGGGCTTCGCCGCCGCGCTGGAGCGGCGGCCGGCCTTCGACATCTTCGTCAACAACGCCGGCACCAATCGCCCCAAGCCGCTGGACGAGGTGACCGGGGAAGACTTCGACGCGGTGATCGGGCTGAACCTGCGGGCGGCGGTGTTCACGGCGCAGGCGGTGGCGCGGGGCATGGTCCGGGCCGGCAAGGGCGGGGCGATCATCAACATGTCCTCGCAGATGGGCCATGTCGGGGCGGCGAACCGGACGCTCTATTGCGCATCGAAATGGGCGCTCGAGGGCTTTACCAAGGCGCTGGCGGTCGAGCTTGGGCCCCGAAACATCCGGGTGAACACGATCTGCCCCACCTTCATCGAGACGCCGATGACGCGCCCCTTCTTCGAGGACCCCGCCTTCCGCCGGCAGGTGCTGGGCAAGATCAAGCTGGGGCGGCTGGGACAGATCGAGGATGTCGCCGCGGCGGCGGTCTTCCTGGCCTCGGACGCCGCGGCGATGATGACCGGATCGGCGCTGATGCTGGACGGCGGCTGGACGGCGGACTAGGCGCCCGGCGCCACCGCAACGCACCCTGCGCCGGGCGTGGCGGCGGCAGCGAAAGCCCCGCCCCGGTCACGCCGGCGGGCGCGTCGTGCCGCGGCGGATCAGGGTCGGCGGAATCCGAAGCTTCACCGGCTGCAGGACCTCGGGCTCCTCGATCGCCGTCAGCAACTCGCTGACGGCCTTGGACACCATCTGGTTCACATGCTGGCGCATCGTCGTCAGGTTGAAGCTGGGCCAGGAGGCCAGCGGCACGTCGTCAAAGCCGATGACCGCCACGTCCTCGGGGATGCGCAGGCGGAATTCGTGCCGGATCACGTCCATCGCGGCAAAGGCCATGTGGTCGTCGGTCACGAACAGCGCATCCGGCGGGTCCGGGCGGTCGAACAGTTCATGCGTCGCCTCGACCGCTTCGGCATAGTGGAAATTCCCCACGGCGCGGGCGTGCAGGTCATAGCCTTCCGCCGCGAGCCGGCGCAGGAACCCGGCCTCGCGGTCGATCTGGGTCGAGGCGCCCTCGAAGCCCGCCAGATGGGCGATCCGGCGCGGCTTCGCCTCAAGCAGCGTCTGCGCCGCCAGCGTGCCGCCGCGCATATTGTCGGTCGTCACCGCCATCAGGTCCAGGTCAGGCTGATCGCGGTTGAACAGCATCACCGGAATCGACAGCTCGGCGCAGCGCTGCGCCAGCACCGAGGAGATCGATACCGACACCATGATGATGCCATCGACCTGATAGTCGAGGATCTGCTGCATGACCGGCTCGACATCCCCCACCGTATGCGAGGCCATGAACAGCAGGACGTGATAGCCGCTTTCCTGCAGGGCGACGGACAGTTTCTCGACCGCTTCGGGATAGAACTGGTTTTCCAGGTAATAGACCACCAGACCGATGATGCGGCTTTTCCCGGTGATCAGCGACCGCGCCAGCACGTTCGGACGATAGCCAAGCTCGTCCGCCGCCGCGCGGATCTTGTCCGCCATCTTCGCCGAAACCGACGCGCCGGGGGTGAAATAGCGCGAGACCGCGGATTGGCTGACGCCGGCATGGCGCGCCACATCGACGGAAGTTATGTTCTTGCCTGCCATCCCGGCTCTCCGTTCATGCCCCGCGCCAGCCCGCTTATGGCGAACCGGCCGCCGCAAGACCAGCCTCAGCCGGCCTGGGACAGGCGCTGCCCCGTCCCATGGTCGAAAAGGTGACACATCGCCGGCGGGATGCGAGCCGAAACCCGTGTGCCGATCTCGGCGCGGTAATCCTTGGCCGCCTTCAGGTTAACCAGCGCCCCGCCCGCCTTCACCGCGATCATCGACGCGTCGCCCAGCAATTCCAGCGCATAGATCGGCGCCTCCAGCTGGCCGCCCGACGGCACAAGCTCCACATCCTCGGCGCGGAAACCCAGCGTGACCTTGCCGCGGGCGACATCCGCCAGCCCCTCGATGCGCATGTTGCGGCAGGTGAACACGCCGTTTGACAATTCGCCCTCGACCAGGTTCATCGCCGGAGAGCCGATGAAACCCGCCACGAAGATATTGGCGGGACGGTCATAGATCTCGGTAGGTGTCGCGACCTGCTGGATGACGCCGCGATTCATCACCACCACACGATCCGCCAGCGTCATCGCCTCGATCTGGTCATGGGTGACATAGATCGTGGTCGTCTTCAGCCGGTGCTGCAGGTTCTTGATCTCGGCCCGCGTCGAGACGCGCAGCTTGGCGTCAAGGTTCGACAGCGGCTCGTCCATCAGGAACACCGTGGGCTCGCGGACGATGGCGCGGCCCAGGGCCACGCGCTGGCGCTGGCCGCCCGAAAGCTCGGCCGGACGGCGCTCCAGAAGCTCGGTCAGGTCGACCATCTCGGCGGCCTTCATCACCCGTTCATGGTGCTGATCCCTGGGGATCTTGCGGACCTTCAGCGGAAAGCGGATATTTTCATAGACCGACAGGTTCGGATAAAGCCCGTAGCTCTGGAACACCATCGAGATGTCGCGGTCCTTCGGTTCCAGCCGGTTCACGATCCGGTCGCCGATCCAGATCTCGCCGTCGGTCACGCTTTCCAGCCCGGCGATCATCCGCATCGTGGTGGTCTTGCCGCAGCCCGAGGGCCCCAGCAGGACGATGAATTCCTGGTCGGCGATCTGCAGGTCGAAATTGTCCACGCCCACCACCGGGCCCCACCGCTTGCACACATTCTTCAGGTTGATCTGGGCCATCTGTTACCCTTTCACGGCGCCGGCGGTCAGGCCGCTGACGATCTGGCGTTGGAAGAACATCACGAGCATGAACAGCGGCACGGTGGCGGACACCACGGCGGCGACGGCATACATGATCGTGCCTTCGGTCTGGACGGTGCCGAGGAAGGAATTGATCTTGGGCACCATGGTCTGGTTGTCCTGGTTCAGCAGCATCGAGGTCACGGCGAAGTCGTTATAGGCCAGCAGGAAGCTGAACAGGCCGGTGGTGATGACGCCCGGCCACATCACCGGCATGATCGCCAGCCGGAAGGCCTGGAACCGCGTACAGCCATCGACCATCGCGCTTTCGTCCAGGTCCTTGGGGATCGACAGAAAGAAGCTGTGCAGCATCCACAGCGTGAACGGCTGGTTGATCGCCACCAGCACGATGATCGCGGTGGGCAGCACGCCCCAGATGTTCATCTCGAAGAACGGCAGCAGATAGCCCGAGACCAGCGTGATATGCGGCATGGCGCGGAACACCAGCGCGGCGATCAGGATCCAGAACGTGTAGCGATAGCCCGAGCGCGACAGGGCATAGCCGCCCAGGGTGCCGAAGATCAGGCTGATCGTGGTCACGCTGACCGTGACGATGGCGGTGTTGATGACCGAGCGCCAGAATTCCCGCTCGATCCAGGCGCCGCGATAGCCGTCCAGCGTAAAGGCCGATCCGGTCTGCCGCACCGTGCTGGTGCCCAGAAGCGCGTTGCCCCAGCTTTCGCGGCTGAAGAAATCCGCCTCGACCTTGAACGAGCCCCAGACCGTCCAGAAGAACGGGAAGGCCGCGATGACGAGCCAGGCGAGCAGCAGGACCGAGGCGACGATGGCCTGCGTGCGGCTGCGGGAATGCGGCGAGAAATCCATGCCCGTCTCCTTAGCGTTTGCGGTTGAAATCGCGCCAGGTGCGGATCAGCACCGGGATCAGCAGAATGACAACGCCGATGACGGTCAGCACCGACGTGGCCGCGGCCGAGCCGAACAGCTTGTCCACCTGCCCGTTCAGGTCGTTGTAGATCGCCCATGACAGCGAGGTCGCGTTCGCCTCGGCCGAGAAGCCGACGATCGGCTCGAAGACGCGGAAATTGTCCATCATCAGCACGAGGCCGACAAAGGTCGCCAGCGGGACCAGATGCGGGACGACGACGAAGCGGATGCGTTCCCAGCGGTTCGCCCCGTCGATCATCGCGCTTTCCAGCGTGTCCTTGGGCAGGGTCTGCAACCCGGCATAGAAGACGACGAAGGGAAACGGCGCCATGTGCCAGACGCCATAGACGAACAGCGTGATCCAGGTCAGCGTGGGCGACGCCTTCAGCGACAGGTCGGGATCGTCGAAGATCAGCTGCAGGGTCGCGCCCAGGACACCGTTGGGATTGATCATCCAGAACAGGATCAGCGATCCGATCAGCGGCGTGACGATATAGGGCAGCAGCGACAGGAAGATCACCGGCCCCTTGGCGATGCGCGGCAGCGTGTTCACCGCCAGCGCGACGCCGAAGCCAAGCAGCATCGCCAGCGGCGTGACAACGAACGTATAGGCCAGCGTGAAGGACAGCGCCTTGTAGAATGGCAGGTTGTAGATCCGGGCGATCATCTCGCCCAGGCCGCCGCTGCTGCGAACGATCTCGGCGACCTCGTCGACGGCCAGATGGGCGCGGTTCAGGTAGGTGCCGAAACCGTTGAACTTGCCCAGAGGCTGTTCGCGCTTCAATTCCTGGGTGGCGGCGGTGTCGACGCGGATTTCCTGCTGACAGCCGAAGGGACCGCAATTCTCGACGGTGACAAGGACGCGGTCATGTTCGACATAGAACGACTGCACGATGACCGAACCGACCGGCAGCACGATGAACAGGAACATCGCGACGAGGGACGGCAGGATGAAGGCGAAGAAACTGCGATGCGTCATGACGCGCCTCTTGGCTGGCGGCGGGGCGGGAACGGGCTGAGCAGAGGGCGGGCGGGCGCCGGGCCGTGAAGGACCGGCAGCCTTCCCCGCGGCGTCAGTTGAGGAAACCGGCCTCGCGCGCGGCGGTGCGATAGGCGGCCTCGGTATCGGCCAGCGCCTGCTCGGCGCTTTCCTTGCCTTGCATGAAATCGGTCAGTTCCGATCCCAGCGCCGCGTGCATCAGCCCCATATAGGGCGACATCGGATAGGGCCGAGCGCCGCCATTGGCCGTGGCCATGACGCCCTGCGCGCTTGCCGGCGGGTTGAAATCCTTGGTCAGCCAGGTCGCGGCGGCGGGATTTTCGTTCGCGACATCGGGACGGGCGCCATGGACCATCGCCCGGAAGCTGGCCTCGGCATCCTCGTCCGAGATGTTCCTGGCGATGGTGAAGCCGTCCCACCACAGGGCGGCGGCGGGAATGCCCTTGTCGCCGACGGTCGGGGCTGCGGCAAGGATCGTCGCCTCGCCGATCTCGGGCGCGGGGCCGTCCGGATCGACATGGCCGTTCACCATCGACCCCCATTGATTGATGATGGCCACATCGCCGCCCAGATACATCTTCTTCAGCTCGTCGGCGGTGAAGGTCAGATATTCGGGCGCCATGTATTCGGTCATCTCCTTCATGACCCGCAAGGTCTCCAGCCCCGCCTCGTTGTTGATCGCGGGCTCGGCGCTGCCGGGTTCGAAGAACTGGCCGTCCATGCCCAGGTAGGTGTTGACGAATTCGTTGGCCAGATACCAGCCGCCCTGGTTCGCGGCGGCCAGCGGATAGCGCATGATCCCGTCGTCGCGCAGCTTCTTGGCGGCGGCGAGGATTTCCTCGTAGCTGGTCGGCGGCTCGATCCCCGCCTGTTCCAGCACGTCGCCGCGCATGAACAGATGCTGGGAATTGCCCATGAAGGCGATGGCCATGACCTTGCCGTCCACGCGGATCAGCTGGTTGGGCGCCAGATCCTGGCCGTATTTCTCGACATATTCGTCCAGCGGGCGGACCAGGTCGGCGTTCAGCAGGGGCATGATCGTGTTGTTCGAAACCAGCGCCACCGTGTATTGCGCCGGGTTCACGGTCAAAGCCGGAACCTGCAGGCTCTTGTGTTCGGTCGTCATGTTGATGGCGACCCTTACCGTTTCCGAGGCGCAGGACCGGGCCTCGCGCAGCACGGTGCCGAGCGCGTCGAAATCGTTCGACAGTATACGGACCGAGCCTCGCTCGATCCCGCAATCCGCCCATGCCGCGCCCGATCCAAGCAGAAGCGACAGCAGGCAGGCAGCAGAAGACATCCGGAAAGTGGTCATGACTGGGATCTCCGTTGGATACATGCCCGCCTTTGCCGGCAGGTCTGGTCTGGTTGCGTCAGGCCGGGTCTTGGACCCGGCCCCTGGGGTCATTCGGCGGCAAGCGCCTCGCATGCGGCGGGGGCGTCCGCAAGCTGTGCCAGCTTGATCTGCACCAGCATCGACAATTCGTCATAGACCGTCCATTCGTCGACGATCCTGCCATCCTTGTAGTGGTAGTGCGACATGCCCATCACCTGGACCCGCTTGCCGGTGGGATCGCCAAAGCTTTCGATCCCGCCATAGCCCAGATGGTGGCCCTCCATCACCCAGCGGACCGCGACCTTGGTGCCGCCTTCGACACAGGGAACCGAGCAGACATGCTG
This sequence comes from Paracoccus sigandri, assembly GCF_003709565.1. Classification (GTDB taxonomy): domain Bacteria; phylum Pseudomonadota; class Alphaproteobacteria; order Rhodobacterales; family Rhodobacteraceae; genus Paracoccus; species Paracoccus siganidrum. The sequence continues at coordinate 151,629 of NZ_QNRC01000003.1, forward strand.
CGGCGCGAATTTCGCGTCGGGCAAGGAGCCGACCAGCCCGATCACCTGATGCGTCACCGCGCTGGTGCCGTAGAGTTCCTTCATCAGCGGGCCGTGATACATGACGGTCGGCGCATAGACCTGACGGATCCTGCCGAACATCTTGCGGTTCCAGACATCGTGCAACCATTGCAGGGTCTCGCGCTCGATATCGTTATGAGCGATGGACAGATCGGCCTGTTCCGCGGGCGGATACTGTCCCAGCATCAGGCCGGTTTCGCCGATATCCAGGCTTTTCAGGCCTTGTGCCAGCTTGGTCCGGGCGATCTTCTCGGCATAGGCCTGCACGTCCAGCCCAAGCTGCTGCGCGATGGCCATCTGGTCGGCGACGACCCATTCGCGATAGATCTTGTTTTCGAAGATCATGCAGTCGGCAACGGTCCGCGACACGAAGGGACGGCCATTGGCGCGGCCGAAATGGCCGTTCTGGGTATAGCGTCCCGACCCGGTCACCAGATGCGAGGTATAGAAGCCGTCGCGATCGTTGCCATTCCAGATCACCTGGGTCGCCATGCCGCGACGTTCCGGGAAGCTGACCAGCCGCTGGATCGTGTCGCGCACCACGTCCTCGCGGTTATACATCGTGCCCATCGTGCCGTAGAGCACGCAATTGTTGGTGTAATGCGTATAGATCAGGCCGACATCGCGTTCGTCCCAGATCTTGTGGGTGCAGCGGATGATGTAATCGACGATGTCGGTATAGCAGTCATCGAAGCCCTTCAGCGATTGCGACCGGGGCCGGTTCTCGGGCACCAGGTCGACGAAATCCAGCCGTTCGCTCTGAAGCACGTCTTCCGCCGATCCGGCACGGGCGCGCTGAGGAGCCTCTTTCGACACCGTGGCAATCGCGTCATCCTGTTTGGCCATATCGTCCATTCCTGCATCTCGGAGTTTACACGCATCTGTCAGGGCATCCTGCATCAGAATGAATACGTATGCAATACAAATCTGTGGTCAGCCATGTGAAGCAAGGTTATGCCGTTGAATCGTTGGGAGGAATTCCTTCTAGTGAGACACCTTTTCTGACGATCCCGCGCCAGGACAGCCAAAAGCATCGTCTTTGCCGCATCATAATTAATCAATGAATAACAATTGATTGAGCAGCCCCTCCCCCGCGGAATCGCCGCCCCGAATCGCCAGAACGCGCAGCATCCGGCACAAAACGGTTGCAAAATTGAATTCGTATGCAATAACTCTGCCCTGCATCAGGCCCGCGGGCCCGATCGCAACCGAAACAAGAGGATTTTCCGATGTCGCTCTCTCTCCAAGAGATGGAATCCCGCATTGTCCGCTATGGCGATCTGCAACCCTGCCGGACTGCTTTCATCGATGCCCATACGCCCGGATCGGACCAGAAGGAAAACTTCACGATCATCGGCGGCGGCGTCAGCGAAAGCGCGGACCAGCATGTCCACATCACCGACACGCCCGGCTTCAATATCGGCGCCGCCGGCCAGCCGCCGAAATGCCGCAACAGCCTGCATTCGCACCGAACGGCCGAGGTGTTCTTCGTCCTCAAGGGGCGCTGGCGGTTCTTCTGGGGGCGCTGGGGCAATGCCGGCGAGGTCGTGCTGGAAGAAGGGGACATCTTCAACATCCCGACCGGCATCTTCCGCGGCTTCGAGAATATCGGCACGGATTACGGCATGATCATGGCCATTCTGGGCGGCGACGACGCCGGCGGCGGCGTCATCTGGGCGCCGCAGGTGATCGAGGATGCGCGCGACCATGGCCTGGTGCTGGGCGAGAACGGCAAGCTCTACGACAGCAAGAAGGGCCAGGCGCTGCCCGAGGGCGTGAAGCCCATGCCGCTGCTGACGGACGAGGAACTGAAGGCCTTTCCCGAACCGACCGCGCGGGACGTGGTGCCGCATTACGTCGCCCGCTACTGGGACCTGATGGCGATGGCCGCCACAGAGCCGGCGAAGGTCATCGGCGAAAACGGCGTGCTGCGCGACAAGCCGGGCTTCGAGGTCGAGCTGCTGACCCGCGGCTCGATCCCCGCGGACCCCTATGCCACCGACCGGCACGAGGTGCTGATGGTGATGCGCGGCCATTGGACGCTGCGCTGGGATGGCGGCCAGAAGGTCCTGGCACCCGGCGATACCTGCGCGGTCCCGCCCGGCCTGCGCCATGCGCTGGCACCCTCGATGACGGGCGAGGCCAGCCTCTATCGGGTCCGCTCGACCGGCGATCCGGCCGGCGCGACGTGGCAGGGATGAGCCCGGCGAACACGCCCCTGCTGATGCTTCCGGGCATGATGTGCGACGCGCGGCTGTTTCTGCCGCAGATCGGCGCGCTTTCCGCCGGGCGCAGCGTCATGGTGCCCGAGATCAGCGGCAAGGACAGCATCGCTGCCCTTGCCGCGCAGGCGCTGGATCAGGCCCCGCCGCGTTTCGCGCTGGCGGGGTTGTCCATGGGCGGCATCGTCGCGATGGAGATGCTGCACCAGCAGCCGGACCGGATCGCCGGGCTGGCGCTGATGAACACCAATCCCCGCGCCGAGCTGCCCGAGGTGAGAGAGGGGCGGCAGGCGCAGATCGACGCCGCGCGCCGGGGCGGGATGATGGCATTGATGGCCGAGCGGATGTTTCCGCTCTATTCCCGCGGTCCCGACGCCGGGATCACGGACATCGCCGCCCGGATGGCCCGCGACCTGGGGCCGGATGTGTTCGTCCGGCAGTCCCTTGCCCTGCGCGACCGCCAGGATCGCAGCCGGACCTTGCGGGAAAGCCGTCTGCCGACGCTGATCCTGGGCGGAATGCAGGACCGGCTGTGCCCGCCCGAGCGGCATCACTTCATGGCCGCGCTAATGCCCCATGCCCGGCTGGTCATGCTGGACGACGCGGCGCATCTGACCACACTGGAGCGGGCGGACGAGACCTGCGCCGCGCTGAAAGACTGGCTGGAGGAGCTATGAGTCCCGAACTTCTGGAAATGCTGCGCCGGGTAGACACGCCGACGGTCTGCAATGCGATCGAGGTGGCACAGGGCAGGCGCGGATTCGCGAACTTCACCCGGCGGACGATGCTGAGTTCGGCCCCGGAAGCCGGCGCCCTGGTCGGCCATGCCCGCACCGCGACGATTGCAGCCCTGGCGCCCTCCGCCGAGGATCCCGCCGTGCTGCGGGAACGCCGCATGGCCTATTACCGCCACATGGCCGAGGCCCCTGCCCCGTCGCTGGCGGTGATCGAGGACCTGGATGGCGACGATGCCGTGGGTGCCTTCTGGGGCGAGATCAACGCCAATGTCCACAAGGGCTTCGGCTTGTCCGGCGTGGTGACGAACGGGGTGATGCGGGATCTGGGCGACCTGCCCGACGGCTTTCCCGTCATCGCCGGCCGAATCGGCCCCAGCCACGGCTTCGTCCGCGTCGAAAGCATCGGCCAACCGGTCGAGATCTTCGGAATGAAGGTCCGGGACGGCGACCTGGTCCATGCCGACCGGCATGGCGCGCTGGCGATCCCGGCCGAGGTGGTCCCCGCGCTTGCCGATGCCATCTCGCGGCTTCTGGCGACGGAACGGCTGGTGCTGGACCCCGCGCGCCGGACCGGTTTCGATTTCGAGGCATTTGCCGCCGCCTGGGCCGCGTTCGAGGCGGCACGGACATGAACGAAAGGGATTTCGCTTCCCGGCTGAAGCGATCAGGGCTGGACGCGATTCCCCGCGACGACCTTGTCGCGGCGCGACCGGCGGCCGAAAGGCTGGCGCTTCAGGCGCAGCTCGTCCGCCGGGCCATCAACGAGGCCGACGACGATGACCATGACTGAGTTTCTGGACCGGGACATCGCCGATCAGGGCGCGGCGCTGCGTGGCGGGCAATTGCGGGCGATCGATCTGATCGAGGCGACGCTGGCGCGGATCGGGCAGCGAAACCCGGCGCTGAACGCCTTCGTGCATGTCGATGCCGACGGCGCCCGTCACGCCGCAAGAATGGTCGACGACGCCCTGCAACGCGGCGAGGATCCGGGTCCGCTGGCAGGAATTCCCATCGCGGTCAAGGACCTGATCGACGTTCGGGGGATGCCAGGATGGTGCGGCTCGAAGGCCCTCGATCCCGTTCCCGCGACCAGTGATGCCAGAATCGTCGCGCAGCTGAGACGGGCGGGCGCGATCATCATCGGCAAGGTCGCGACCTATGAATTCGCGTTGACCGGCCCGGCATGGGACCAGCCCTATCCGCCCGCCCGCAATCCCTGGAACCCGGCCCATATCACGGGCGGCTCCTCCTCGGGCTCGGCGGCGGCGGTGGCGGGCGGCATGGTGCGGGTGGCGATCGGCACCGATACCGGCGGCTCGATCCGCAGTCCTGCCAGCTATTGCGGCATCGTCGGGCTGAAGCCGACCGCAGGGCTGGTTCCGACCGGCGGCATCCATCCGCTGTCCGTCACCCTGGATCATGCCGGGCCGCTGGCGGCAAGCGCGGCCGAAGCCGCCATGCTGTTTGGGGTTCTGGCCGGAAACGACGCGCCACCCCGCCCTGGGCAGCCCGTCAGGGGAATGCGCATCGGCTTCGCGCGGGGCTGGCTGGCCGGCGCGCAGCCCACCGTCGTCGCGGCGCTGGACGACGCCGCCTCGCAATTCTCGCTGGCCGGGGCGTCGATCAGCGTGATCGAGATGCCGGATTACGACCTGTTCGAGGCGGCGGGCTGCGTCATCCTGCAGGCGGAAGCCCTGTCGGAACATCTGGACCGCCTGGCCTCGCACTATGACCGATACGGCATCGATGCCCGGCGCAATCTTCTGACCGGCGCGGTATTGCAGCCCGAGGACCTGGCGGCGGCGCACAGGCTGGCGGCGCGGCTTGCCCGCGACGTCGACGACATATTGGGCGGATGCGACGCGATCATCACCGCCACCACGCTGCAGACCGCCCCCGCCTTCGACGATTTCGGCGATGGTGCCGCCTGGACGCCGATGCGGACCCTTCCCTTCAACGTCACTGGCCACCCGGCGATCAGCCTGCCCTGCGGATTCGCCGAGGGGCTGCCCATCGGCCTGCAGATCATCGCAAGGCGCGGGCAGGACGCCATGCTGTGCCGGATCGCCGGGGCCTTCGAAGGACTGACCGCGCATTCACTGATCCGCCCGCCCCGCTGACCGTTCCAATGAAAAAAGGGGCCGTCAGGCCCCTTTTCCCGCGGCAGAAGCTGCCTGCCTCAGCGTTCCGACAAGCGGTCCAGCCGCAGTTGCGCGGCCCGGCGATGGCCTTCCAGGCCCTCATTCGCGCTTTGACGGGCGGCAGGAGGCGCGACATGCCGGACGCCTTCCTCGGTCAGCCACTGATGGGTGGCGATCTTGACATAGGTCCCGACCCAGAGCCCGCCGGTATAACGGCCAGCCGCCATCGTCGGCAGCGTGTGGTTCGTGCCCGAGCACTTGTCGGAATAGACGACCGAGGCAAGCTCTCCGATGAAAAGCGATCCGTAATTGCGCAACCGGGTCGCGAATTCGCGGGCATCGGCGGTGTGGACCTGCAGATGCTCGGCCGCGATGTGGTCGGAATAGGCGATCATCGCCGCCTCGTCCGCGCACAGGGCGATCTCGCCATAGTCGCGCCAGGCCGCGCCGGCGGTTTCGGCCGTGGACAGGTCGGCCAGCTGGCGATCCATCTCGGCCAGGACGGCACGGGCCAGCGGCTCGTGCGTGGTGATCAGCCCGACCCGCGTGCGCACGTCATGTTCGGCCTGCGCCAGCAGGTCGGTGGCGATCATCGCGGCATCGCCGGTTTCATCGGCAAGGATGAAGATCTCGGACGGGCCGGCAAGCTGGTCGATGCCGATCGGGCCGAAGACCTGCCGCTTGGCCTCGTTCACGAAGGCATTGCCGGGCCCGACGATCTTGTCGACCGCGGGAACGGTTTCGGTGCCGAATGCCATGGCCGCAATCGCCTGCGCGCCACCGATGCGGAAGATGCGGTCGGCGCCGGACAGGTGGCAGCCCGCGATCATCGCCGGATGGGCGTTGGGCGGCAGGCAGGCAACGACCTCGTCGACCCCCGCCACCTTGGCCGGGACGATGGTCATCACCGGCGCCGACAGCAGCGGATAGCGCCCTCCGGGAACATAGCAGCCGACGCGCTGGACCGGAATCACCCGATGGCCCATATGCACGCCGGGCAAGGGCTCGACCTCCAGCGGCTGGATCGTCGACAGCTGCGCCTGCGCGAAGGCGCGGACATTGGCGATGGCGAATTCGGTATCGGCGCGGCTCTGCGGGTCCAGCGCCTCAAGCGCCGCGTGGCGCTCGGCATCGCTCACCTCGAACATCTCGAGATCGGCCTTGTCGAACTGGCGCGAATACGCGCGCACGGCGGCATCGCCGTCCTTGCGCACCGCCGCCAGTATCTGGGCCACCAGCTCCTCGACCGGGGCATTGTCGCCCGCCGCGCTGCGCGAGGGCTGCTTGACATAGGTGACTCCGGAAAATTCGGGCATGTCTTTCATCTGATCGGGTCCATGGTTGGAGACGTTGCAAGAGCGGCGCGGCCGGCGACAGGCCGCAGCCTTCATCGCCCCGGATCTTACCCGATATCCACCTTCGCGACAGCCGGGCCCGGCAGGATGGAAAGTATTGTTTGCAGATCTTTCTCAATAATGGCAGAGATTCTGGCGGAATATGCGCAGATCAGGACAGTTTAATGGCCAAGATTGGAAATCGCCTGCGCGCCTTGCGCATGCGCCGCCAGCTCAGCACCCGCGAATTGGCGGCGCGTTCGGGCGTGTCGCATACGACGATCTCGCTGATCGAGCGGGACCGGATCAGCCCCAGCATCGACACGCTGCAAGCGGTGCTGGATGCGCTTGGCAGCCGGCTGGCCGAGTTCCTGGGCGGGCTGACCGAAGGCAGCCGCAGCCCGTTCTATCCCGCCGACGACCTGCCCGAGATCGGCAACCCGGACAGCATCTCCTACCGGCTGATCGGCTTGAACCATCCCTACCGGACCTTCCAGTTCCTGAAGGAAACCTATGCCATCGGCGCCGATACGGGCGAGATGCTGACCCATACGGCGCAAGAGGCGGGCTGCGTGGTGTCGGGCAGCATCGAGTTGACGGTGGGCCAGCAGACCCGGACCCTGGTCCGGGGCGACGGCTATTACTTCGACAGCCGCGAACCGCACCGCTTCCGCAATGTCGGCACGACGGTCGCCCAGATCGTCAGCGCGGTTTCGCCCCCATCTTACTGATCGCGAATGCGGGTTCGGCAACGTGATCTTTGCGTCGATGAACCCGTGCCGGCGCTCACCCGGTTTGAACCAGGCCGAACGGATGAGACCTGTCGCCGCGCGAAATCCCATGCGAGATGCCCGCAGCCTGGGTCGTGCCCAGAAACCGGCGACGATGCCGGTCGGCCGCTTCGCCCTGCGGCGCCTTCCGGGTCCCCATCGCCGACATGCATGGCGCCGGTTCCCTACCTTGCGTTCCGCCGCAGATTGCCGGGCGAGGTGCCGATCACGCGCTTGAAGGCGCGGGTGAATGCCGCCTGCGAGCCGTATCCCAGCCGATGCGCGACCGAGGCGACCGAGCTGCCCTCTTGCGCCAGCCATCCCGCAGCGATCCGCATCCGCAGATCCGTGACATAGCGCAGCGGGCTGACCCCGACGATCGATGTGAAACGCTCGGAAAACACCGATCGCGAGGCGCCCATCAGGTCGGCCATCGCCGGGATGTTCCATTCACGGCCCGGATCCTTGTGCAGCGCGACCAGGACGCGGGCCAGGCGCGGATCGCGAAGGGCGGTGATCACGCCGGATGCGTTGTCGCAGCCGCATTCGATCCAGCCCCGCACGATCAGGGCGGCGACCACATCCGCCAGCCGTGCCAGGATGCCCGCCGAGCCGGGACGGTCCTCGGCCATTTCGATCTCCATCGCGGCAAGGATGGCGTGCATCTCGGGCTGGCGCTCCATCAGGTCGTCGACCGCCATCGCCTCGGGCATCAGCGCGACCAGGGGATGCATGGTGACCAGGTCAAGCTCCATCACGCCGGTCAGGATGGTGGTGTCCGTGCTGCGGCAAGCCAAGGCATTGCAGTCCCGGATCTCGGCGAAGGCCTGGCAGCGGGGCTCGGGCGTATAGCTTCCGAAATCACGGGCGGCGACGCGCGGCGCCGACAGGATCTGGTGCGGATGACCGCGGGGGATCAGCACCGCGCCCCCCGCCCTGACCCGTCGAGGCGGCAGGCCCGAGACCGTCACCAATGCCTCGCCCTGCCCGACGAAATGGAAGCGCGCGCCGCCGCCCGCGTCGAAATTCACCCCGAACGGCGGCGACAACCGCAGCCGCCAATAGCGTGCCCCGCGCAGGCGCATCCCCAGAAGCACCTCGGTCACCGCATCGCTGCGGTCGGCAGGTTCGGCTTTTCGATCAAGCATGACGGATAAACTGGCATGGATCATCCGGGATTTCCAGCCAGATTCTACGAATACCCTCCTTCTTCTCAAGGACTGCACATGCCGACAGATATTTCGACCCCGACGGATATCGCCGATCTTTCACTCGACGCTGCCCGCCCCGACCGGCCTGCCTGGGGCGCGGTCCTGTCCATGTCGCTTGGCGTCTTCGCGCTGGTCACGGCCGAGTTCCTGCCCGCCAGCCTGCTGACCCCCCTGGCCGAAGGCCTGCAGATCAGCAAGGGCGCGGCCGGGCAGGCCGTCACGGCGACGGCCTTCGTGGCGCTGATCACCAGCCTGCTCATCTCGACGCTCGCCCGCGGGCTGGACCGGCGGATCGTGCTGATGGGGCTGTCCATGCTGCTCATCGTCTCCAACCTGATCGTTGCCGCCGCGCCGGGCCTGGCAACGCTGCTGCTTGGCCGGATCCTGATGGGCGTCGCCCTCGGCGGTTTCTGGAGCCTGTCCGTGGCGACCGTCATGCGGCTGGTGCCGGAGAACGCCATCCCCCGCGCGCTGGCGATCATGTTCATGGGCGTGTCGGCCGCGACCGTCCTTGCGGTTCCGGTCGGCAGCTATCTGGGCGCGCTGGTCGGATGGCGCGGCGTCTTTCTGGCCGCAACCGGGCTGGGCGTGCTGGCCTTGCTGGTCCAGTTCCTGACCCTGCCCGCGCTTCCCGCCCAGGGCAACGGCCGCCCCGGCATATTGCTGGAGGTGCTTCGCCGCCCCGGCATGGGCATCGGCATGATCGCCGTCCTGCTGGTCTTTGCCGGCCATTTCACCTTCTTCACCTATATCCGCCCGTTCCTCGAAAACGTGACCGGCGTCGGCGTGGAGGGCGTGACCGCGATCCTCTTCGCCTTCGGCCTGGCGAATTTCGCCGGCACCTACCTGATCGCCTACGTCATCGAGCGTTCACTGTGGCTTGCATTGCTGCTGATGCCGCTGGTCATGGCGGCTCTGGCGCTGCTGCTGACGTCCTTCGGCGGCGCGGCACCGCTGGACGCGGGCATGATCGCGCTGTGGGGGCTGGTCTTCGCGGGCGTGCCGGTGGCCTGGTCCACCTGGATCACCCGCACCATTCCCGACCAGGCGGAAGCCGGCGGCAGCCTGATCGTGGCGGCGATCAACTTTGCCATCGCGTCCGGCGCCGGCCTCGGCGGTGTCGCGCTGGAAATCTTTGGTCCGCGCGGCGTGTTCCTGATCAGCGGCCTGATCCTTGCCGCGGCAACGGCGATCATCCTGACACGGATCAGAGCCAGATAGCGACCGTGGCGCTTGCGGGGCGGTTTCGCGGATGACCAACTGGCATCTGCGTCAGCCCCCCGCCGGGCGGTAGGCTTCCGAACCCGGCCCCGCAGTGACGGCCGCCCTTCGGCTCCGCGAACCGCGCAGGATGCCGGCCGGTGTCCGGCTTGCGCTCATTGCCTCGATGCCTTTTCCGAGACGGTGATACCCGCAAACCCGCCGCTTGCCGTTTTCCGGGCGATCGGATGCAGGTCCACCCGGACGCTCCGCCAGGCAAGGATCCGGGCGGGATCTTCGCTCTGGAATGTCATGAAGCGCCGGTTCTTCACGTCGACGAAATCGACCCACAGATACCCCCAGCCGTCGGTATCGCCGACACTTGGCAGATCGGCGGACGCGCGGCAGAGGGGGATGCCATGAACGCGAAGATCACGCGCTGGCGGCCCCAGATATAGCTGCCCTGCGAGAGCTTCCGGGGCGCTTAGATATATGGCCATGACGATTTCACCATCCTTCGGCGACGGCATCGGTCCCGAAATGGAAACGTCCATGTCCTTGAAGACCAGCTGTTCCATGCAGGGCTGATCCCGGACCTGCACACCGGTATCGCCTCGCCGCAGCGGCTCGCCATATTCGGCATCGAGATCGGCGCCAAGATCGACTGGCCTCCAGGATAATTCCATGAGGATCCTTTCGAGACCTACCCATGTCAGACCGACCAGAAGCGCGGCCACCAGCCCAACGCGACGCCATCTCATTTTCATTCACTTTCTTCCGCTACGAAACGCATCCTTCCGGATGGGTTCTCGGGCGCGTGTCGCCCTCGACCACATCTTCAAAGGCCCCATCCGGATGCCACAATACTCGCAAGCCATCACCTGCCCAGTCTCCGACATTTCGACCGGGGCCGAAACATCCGCTGGCTGGCCCGCGCTAGAAAGGCAGCAGCCTCCCTTCCCCGCACGCAAACCCGCACCGCTGCACTGAGGACAGGCTGTTGGCCATCATGTATCATGCGCAGCGGAAAGGCGGCGAAAGCGGACCGTGAAAGAACCCCGCGGTCTCTGGAGTTCGCGGTTGACGGTCGCCGGCGACAAGGGAATGAAGGTGCAGCGCAATTGCCGAGAAACCGGGAGGAGCAGTTGAGGGCATGACGCCGGAACAACGCATCGCCGAGCTGGAGGCGAACCTCACCGCGACCAGGCGGGCGGCGACCGACATGATGATCGACATGGGGCTGGCGATTGCGAAGACCCCGGAGGACCGCGAGCAGGCGGCAAAGGTCTTTGACAAGGCCGCCGCAGACCCGGATCCCGTGATTGCCGAGATGGCGGCGGCGGTCGCGAAGGCACTGCGGCAGCGCTGCCGCCTGATGAGCGAGACATGGGCTGAAAGGGTAAAGGCGGCGGTGGAGCGAGAGGATTGAGCCATGGCCGGCGGCCGCCTCGACCCATCGGCCGCAGCTGCCGATCACCTGCTGAAACCCGCGGTGCTGCTGGCCGAGGCGGCAAGATTCGCTCCGCCAGAGATCTGCCAAGGCAATGTCAGGCGGCGCGCGCCTGCTGCGCCCGGCCGGCCAGCTCCAGCCCGGCGGCAAGGATGCAGAACTGCACCACGCTGACGACCAGCCCGTCCTGGGGCTGACCCGGCGCGCCGAACAGCAGGCTGAGCGGCGTGACCAGCACCTGCCAGGTCAAGTGATCCTGCGGCCCGATCAGTTCCGCCACGCCGAGCCAGGCCCACCGGCCCAGCCAGTCCGCCAGCCGCCACAGCACGATGACCGAGACCGACAGCGCGACGCCGGCCGACCCGGCCAGCAGCACGCCATTGACCACCGCGTGCCAGCGCTTGACCAGCCCGGTCCAGAAATGGCCCAGGAAATCCGTGACCGGCCGGGGCAGCGCCTGCCAGCGTTCCAGCGCGCGGCCGGCCAGGCGGCGGGTGGCGTCGCTCATCATGTCCAGGTCGTGGCCATAGACGATGGCGCCCAGGTTGAACCAGACCAGCGGCAGCAGCGCATACCAGAACAGCGATGTCAGGAACGGCCAGGGCCGGAATTCCGGCGCCCAGTCGACCGGCCGGACCGAGGCATCGGCGATCTGCGCCCAGGCCGCCGGCAACAGCTGCCGCAGCCATTCGCCCGGCGGCGGCAGCCCGGCCAGCCAGTCGACCAGCTGCGCCTCCCAGCCCGAGACGACATAGAGGCCCAGCAGCACCCAGCTGGCCTCGCAGGCGACGACCAGCAGAGGCCAGAACCCCGCGCCGGTCCGCTTGTGCAGCGCCTTGGCGGCGCGGCGGATCGCCCATGTCACCGCCACCGCCACGGCCACCCAGAGGGTGCCGCCGACCTCCAGCGCGGCCGGGCCCATCTCGGGATCGGCAAAGTCGATCCGCTCCATCTGCGCGGCAAGGAAGATCTGCGAATAGTCGCGCAGCGTGTTCCCCAGAAGGCCCCAGCCCGCGTAATAGGCATAGAAGGGGATCAGCACCGCCAGCAGCGCCCCGGCAAGGAGGCCGGCGCGGGGCGCGCGCCCCTCCGGTTCCGGCGCGGCCATGGCCTCGCGCGCCTGCCTGCGGCGGCGGCGCAGGCGGATATTGGGCAGCCCGTCGCGCAGGATGACGAACATGGCGACGAAGACCACCAGCTGCAGCAGGATCACCGGCACCAGCGCGATCAGCCCGGCGACGCGGCTGAGAAAGCCGATCTCGACCGCCGCCCGCATCAGGATCAGCTTGAACAGCGTCCCGCCCATCCACAGCGCCGCCAGCGCGGCCCCGTAGCTGCGCAGCAGGCTTGCGCTGAGCGCGACATGCCGGCCGACAAGCCGCAGCGGATCGGGGCGCAGGGGATCGGGCATGGGCCGCAGGATCGCAACGGATCCGCCCGACGGCAAGCCGTTGGCCCGCCGACCGGAAAAGTCCCGCCGATGCGGCGCGAAACGCCCGCCGGTTCAGACGATGCCGCCCCCGCCGCCGGCGATCCGGGGCCGTTCCGCCGCGACCCGCGCCCGATAGCCGGATGCGCGGAAGGTCGCGACCGGATCGATCGCGGCCCCCTTGCGCAGCCGCGCCATTTGCAGGATCGGCTCGACATCGGTGCGGAACGCCTGCCGCAGCACCGCCGCCGCCATCAGCGCATCGTTATCCTGCCGATAGCCCTCCAGCGCCGCCCGGTCGACCAGGCTGGCCTGCACGAAGGCGCGCTGGATCGCGGCGGCCGAGACGATCAGGCTTTCGATCGGATCGGTGACATTGTGGCTCTGGTCGATCATGTGGGCCAGGTCCAGGCCGGGCGTATCCTCCAGCTCGACCAGCTCGTTGAAGACCAGGAACAGCCGGAAGGGCTCGATCGTGCCGGCGTCCAGGTCGTCGTCGCCATATTTGCTGTCGTTGAAGTGGAAGCCGCCCAGCTTGCCCGCCCGGATCAGCCGCGCCACGATCATCTCGATATTCACATTGGGCGCGTGATGGCCCAGATCGACCAGGCATTGCGCCTGCGGGCCCAGCTCCTGCGCGGTCATCAGGCTGGTGCCCCAGTCCTGCACCACGGTCGAATAGAAGGCCGGCTCATAGATCTTGTGTTCGGAAAAGATCCGCCAATCCTCGGGCAGCCCGGCATAGATCGCCTTCATCGAATCCAGATAGCGATCGAACTGCCGCGACAGCGAGGTCTGGCCGGGAAAGTTCGAGCCGTCGCCGATCCAGACCGTCAGCGCCTTCGCGCCGATGGCGCGGCCGATCTCGATGCATTCCAGGTTGTGCTCGACGGCCTGCCGCCGCACGCCCGCATCGGTATGGGACAGCGACCCGAACTTGTAGCTGAGCGCCTGGTCCGGCTGGTCCTGGAAGGTGTTGGAATTCATCGCATCGAAGCCCAGCCCCAGCGCCGCGGCCTTTTCGCGCAGCAGGGCCGGGTCGGCCCTGTCCCAGGGGACATGCAGGCTGACGCGCGGCGTCGCGCCGCCAAGCTGGTGGATCACGCCGCAATCCTCCAGCTTGTCCATGATGCCGCGCGGCTCTCCGTCGCCCGGAAAGCGGGCGAAGCGGGTGCCGCCGGTGCCGGTGCCCCAGCTGGGGACCGCGACGCCAAAGGCCATCGCGCGGGCGGTCAGCGCCTCGATCTCCACGCCGCGCCGCGCCAGCTGGGCGCCAAGCGCGTCGTAATCGGCGGCAAGGTCGGCTTCGCGGGCGGCGTTTTCCTGTTCGATCACCGATTTCATGGCCATCACCGCGTGAAGGCCTGGACGTTGCCGGCATCGACATTCAGGATGTTCCCGGTCGATTTGGCCGACAGGTCGGCGGCGAAGAAATACACCCCCTCGGCGATGTCCTCGGGCAGGACCGAGCGTTTCAGCAGCGACCGCTGGCGATACATCTCCTCCAGCCCCTGCTTGTCGGTGCCATAGGTCGAGGCGCGCTGGTCCAGCCATTCGCCTTCCCAGATCTTCGAGCCGCGCAGCACCGCGTCGGGATTGACCACGTTGACGCGGATCCCCGCCTCGGCCCCTTCCAGCGCCAGGCAGCGAGCCAGGTGGATCTCGGCCGCCTTGGCGGTGCAATAGGCGCTGGCATTGGGGCTGGCCGCCAGCCCGTTCTTCGAGGCCACGAAGACGACCGAGCCGCCGATGCCCTGCACCCGCATCATGCGGAACGCCTCGCGGCTGACCAGGAAATAGCCGGTGGACAGGATGTCCATGTTCCGGTTCCACAAGGCCAGCGAGGTCTCCTCGACGGGCGCCGAGGAGGCGATCCCGGCATTCGAGACCAGGATGTCGATGCCGCCGAACTCGACCCCCATCGCGGCATAGGCATCACCCACCTGCGCCTCGCTGGTCACGTTCATCGGCACGCCGCGCAGGACGTCCTTTCCGTAGCGGATGGAAAGATTTTCTACCGTCGCCGCCAGCGCCTCGGCGTCGATATCGGCCAGCATCACGCAGGCGCCTTCGCGCAGGAAACGCTCGGCCGTGGCCGCGCCGATGCCGCCCGCCCCGCCAGTGACCAGCGCCACCCGCCCCGCCAGCGATTTCGGCCTGGGCATCCGCTGCAGCTTCGCCTCTTCCAGCAGCCAGTATTCGATGTCGAAGGCTTCCTGTTCCGGCAGGCCCTGATAGGTCGACACCGCGCTGGCCCCGCGCATCACGTTGATCGCGTTCACGTAGAACTCACCCGAGATCCGCGCCGTCGCCTTGTCCAGCGCGAAGGTGATCATGCCGACGCCGGGCACCAGGTAGACGACCGCGTTCGGATCGCGCAAAGCCGGGCTGTCGGGATGCTTGCAGCGTTCGTAATAGGCGGTGTAATCCGCGCGGTAATCGGCGACGGCCTTGTCCAGCCCGGCGATGGTCGCGTCCAGGTCGGGATTGGCCGGGTCGAAATCCACCACCAGCGGCCGGATCTTGGTGCGCAGGAAATGGTCGGGGCAAGAGGTGCCAAGCGGCGCCAGCGCCTCCAGCATCTGCGATCCGACGAATTCCAGGACGGCGGGCTGGTCGTCGAAATGGCCGACCTTGTGACGATCGCCCGAGATCAGGCCCCGGATCACCGGCATCAGCCGCGCGGCTATCGCGCGGCGCTGATCCGCCTCCAGCGTGACCCGCTTCGCGCCGCCGAAGGCGGGCTTGCCGGCGGTCTTCACCTCCAGCCAGGCGGCGGCCTTGTTGATGATCTCCAGCGTGGTCAGATAGCAGTCCTTCGCGTCATCCGCCCAGGTGAACAGCCCGTGGCTTTCCAGCACGCAGCCCCTGGCCCGCGGGTTCTTGGTCGCGAATTTCTCCAGCCACAGGCCCAGTTCGTAGCCGGGCTTCTTCCAGGGCAGCCAGCCGATCTCGTCGCCGAAGATCTCGGCCGTCAGTTCGCGCGAATTGGTCGAGGCCGCGATGGCGATGATCGCGTCGGAATGGACGTGATCGACATGGCGGCGGGGCACATAGGCATGCAGCGGCGTGTCGATGCTGGCGGCGCGCGGGTTCAGCCCGAAGGTGCAATGCGGCAGATAGCCGACCATCTCGTCCTCGAAGGCCGGGCCGCGATACTTGCCCTTCAGCGCCCGCAGCCGGTCCATGTAGAGCGTCGCGAAACCGTCCATCTTCATCGAGCCGATATCGCCGCCCGAACCCTTGACCCACAGCACCTCGACCGGCGCGCCGGTCAGCGGATCGACCTCCTGGACCTTGGCGCTGGTATTGCCGCCGCCGTAATTCGTCACCCGCTTGTCCGAGCCCAGCAGGTTCGACCGGTAGAGCAGCTTTTCCGATTCGCTCATCGACGCGGCGCGGGCGTCGTCCCACAGGTTTTCAAGCCGGTTGGCGGCGATGGTCGTGGTCATGGTTGCCTCCCTTGCAGCCGGCAGGACGCCGCGCCTTCGACCCCTGAAATAGGTCCGGGAATCGCCAAATGTCAATCAATTTCGATCATATTCAATCATTGTGCAGCTGCAGAAACCGTTTCTGCGACTGAAAATGATTGACAGTGATCGAAAATGATGGAGACTGGTGGCCGAACGGAGGGGCTCATGCTGGAAACCGAACGTCATCGCATCATCCTGTCGGCGGTCCAGGAACGGCCGGTGGTCACGGTGGCCGATCTCTGCGCGCTGACCGGCGTGTCCGAGGCGACGGTGCGGCGCGACATCGCGCAGCTGCATGTGGCCAAGAAGCTGCGCCGGGTGCGCGGCGGGGCCGAGGCGATCGCGCCGCCGCAATTCGTGGGCATCAACGCCCGGCCCTTCGCGGTGAACGAGACCCTGCACATCGCCCAGAAGCGCGCCATCGCGCAGGCCGCCGTGGACCTGTGCGAGGATGGCGACGCGATCATCATCAACGGCGGCACGACCACCTTCCAGATGGTCCATCCGCTGACCACGAAGCGGCTCCAGGTCTTCACCAACAGCTTTCCCATCGCCGAGCATCTGCTGAAGCAGTCGAAGAACACCGTGCTGCTGCCGGCGGGTGCGATCTATCGCGAACAGAACATCATCCTGTCGCCCTTCGACGCCGACGGCAGCAACCATTTCTATGCGCGGCGCATGTTCATGGGCTGCCGCGGCCTTGGCCCGCTGGGGCTGATGGAGGGCGACCCGCTGCTGGTGCAGGCCGAGCAGAAGCTGATCGGGCAGGCGGACGAGCTGATCGTGCTGGCCGACAGCTCGAAATTCGCGCAGCGCTCCAGCCTGCTGCTGTGCCCGCTGAACCGCATTCACACCGTCATCACCGATGACGGGATCGAGGATCGCGCCGCCCGGATGCTGGAAGCGGCCGAAATCCGTCTGATCGTGGTCGAACCGGCCGCGTCGGACCGCAGGAAGCGCGCCGAGGAGTGACGCGCGACAAGACAAGGCTCAGAGGGGAGGAACACATGAGCATTCTGAGAAAGGCGCTGGCCACGGCCGCGATGGCCTCGGCCCTGATGGCGGGGGCGGCGCAGGCCGAACAGCTGCGGATCGCGCTCGTCGCCAAGGCGCTTGGCATCGGCTTCTTCGAGGCCGCCAACAAGGGCGCGCAAGAGGCGGCGGCCGAGCTGGGCGATGTCGAGATCATCTATACCGGCCCGACCGACACCACCGCCGAAGGCCAGATCGAGGTCATCAACAGCCTGATCGCGCAGCGGGTGGACGCGATCGCCGTCAGCGCCAACGACACCGACGCGCTGGTGCCGACGCTGAAGCGCGCGATGGATCGCGGCATCACCGTCATCAGCTGGGACAGCGGCGTCGCGCCCGAGGGGCGGCAGATGCACCTGAACCCGTCCTCGGCACCGCTGATCGGCAACATGATCATCAAGCTGGCCGCGGACGAGCTGCCCGAGGGCGGCGATGTCGCGGTCCTGTCGGCCACCACCACCTCGACCAACCAGAACACCTGGATCGCCGAGATGGACAAGATCAAGGGCGACTATCCCGACATCAATGTCGTGGCGACGGTCTATGGCGACGACCTGGCCGACAAGTCCTATCGCGAGGCGCAGGGGCTGATGCAGTCGCATCCGGACCTGAAGGCGATCATCGCCCCGACCTCGGTGGGCATCGTCGCCGCCGCGCAGGCCGTCACCGATGCCGGCAAGGTGGGCCAGGTGAACGTGACCGGGCTTGGCCTGCCCTCGGAAATGGCCGGGCATGTGAAATCGGGCGCCTCGAAAAGCTTCGCGATCTGGAACCCGATCGACCTGGGCTATTCGGCGACCATGATCGCCTATCACCTGGCCAAGGACCACGCCACCGCCGAGCCGGGCGCGACGATCCCCATCGGCCGGATGGGCGAGGTGGTGCTGGACGACAATGCCGAGGCGGCGATGGCCGATCCCTTCGTCTATGACGAAACGAATATCGACGAGTTCAGCAGCGTCTTCTGAGCCCTGTCCCCGGCCCGGCGGCCGCTTCGCCGGGCCGACCCATCCCGAAGGACCAGTCCCATGCAAGCCACGCCCCCGGCCGCAGACGGCGCCCCGGTGCTGTCGCTGCGCGACATCGTCAAGACATTTCCCGGCGTCAGGGCGCTGAACGGCGTGCGGCTGGACCTGTTCCCCGGCCAGGTCACCGCGCTGATCGGCGAGAACGGCGCGGGAAAATCGACCATCGTCAAGATCCTGACCGGCATCCATCAGCCCGACGAGGGGCGGATCATCGTCGATGGCACGGAAACCCGCTTCCCGACCGCGCAGGCGGCAGGGGCGGCCGGGGTGACGGCGATCCACCAGGAAACCGTGCTGTTCGACGAGATGACCGTGGCCGAGAACATCTTCATCGGCCACGCCCCGCGCACGCGCTGGGGCCTGATCGACCGCCGCGCCATGCGCCGGCGCGCGAAGGAAATCCTGGCCGGCATCGGCGCCGACCTGAACCCGGCTGCGCGGCTGCGCGACCTGGGCATCGCCAGCAAGCACCTGGTCGCCATCGCCCGCGCGCTGTCCATCGACGCCCGCGTGGTCATCATGGACGAACCCACCGCGGCCCTGTCCCACAAGGAGATCGCCGAGCTTTACGAGCTGGTCGAGAAGCTGAAGGCGCAGGGCAAGGCGATCCTGTTCATCAGCCACAAGTTCGACGAGATCTTCCGCATCGCCGACCGCTGGACCGTCTTCCGCGACGGCGCCTTCGTGGCCGAGGGGCTGATGGCCGAGGCGACCGAAGCCGGGCTGGTGCGGATGATGGTCGGCCGGTCCGTCGACCAGATCTATCCCAAGCGCCCCGCCCGGATCGGCCCGCCGGCCCTGACCGTCGCCGGCTACTGCCACCCCACCGAATTCGAGGACATCACCTTCACCCTGCACCAGGGCGAGATCCTCGGCTTCTACGGCCTTGTGGGCGCCGGGCGCTCCGAGGTGATGCAGGCGCTGTTCGGCATCACCCGGCCCTCGAAGGGCGCCTGCCGCCTGGGCGATCAGGTGCGCGTCATCCGCTCGACCGCCCAGGCGGTGGCGGCGGGCATCGTCTATGTCCCCGAGGATCGCGGCCGGCAGGGCACGGTCAAGGGCCTGCCGATCTTCCAGAACGTCACCCTGCCCTCGCTGGCGCGGACCAGCCGGGCGGGTTTCCTGCGGCTGGCCGAGGAATTCGCGCTGGCCCGCGAATACACGCAGAGGCTGGATCTGCGCGCCGCCAGCCTGGACCAGGACGTGGGCCTGCTGTCGGGGGGCAACCAGCAGAAGGTGGTGATCGCCAAATGGCTGGCCACGAAGCCGCGCATCATCATCCTGGACGAGCCGACCAAGGGCATCGACATCGGCTCGAAGGCCGCCGTCCACGACTTCATGTCGGAACTGGCCGCCCAGGGGCTGGCCGTCATCATGGTCAGCAGCGAGATCCCCGAGGTGCTGGGCATGTCCGACCGCGTCATCGTCATGCGCGAAGGCCGCATCGCCGCCGAATTCACCGGCGATGACATGACGCCCGAAAACCTGGTCCGCGCCGCCGTGGGCATCGAAGGAGCCGCCGCATGAGCCTGCTGAAATCACGCGAGGCGATCCTGGCGCTGGCCATCCTGGCGCTGCTGGGGCTGATCGCCAGCCGCTTTCCCTCCTTCGTCAGCCCGCGCAGCCTGGCGCGGGTGCTGACCGACACCTCGCCGCTGATCCTGCTGGCGCTTGGCCAGATGGCGGTGATCCTGACCAAGTGCATCGACCTGTCGGTGGCGGCCAACCTGGCGCTCTGCGGCATGGTCGCGGCGCTGCTGAACGGGGCGGGCGTGCCGCTGCCGCTGATCCTGCTGGCGGTGATCGCGCTTGGCGCGGCGCTTGGCGCCTTCAACGGGGTGCTGGTCTGGAAGCTGGGCATCCCCTCGATCGTGGTGACGCTGGGAACAATGACCATCTATCGCGGCACGATCTTTTTGCTGACCGGCGGCGCATGGGTCAACGCCCACCAGATGAGCGCGGCCTTCAAGGCCTTCCCGCGCACGGTCATCGCCGGCCTGCCGGTCATGGCCTGGATCGCCGTCGCGGTGACGGCGGGCTTCGCGCTGCTGATGACCCGCACGCCGCTGGGGCGCGCCTTCTACGCGGCGGGCGGCAATCCCCATGCGGCGGTCTATACCGGGATCTCGGTCGGGCGGACGCAGTTCCTGGCCTTCGTGCTGGCCGGGGCGCTGGCCGGGCTGACCGGCTATCTGTGGGTGGCGCGCTATGCGGTCGCCTATGTCGACATCGCCGGCGGGTTCGAGCTGGACGTGGTCGCCGCCTGCGTGATCGGAGGCATCGCCATCGCCGGGGGCGCGGGCACCGTCGCGGGCTGCGTGATGGGGGCGCTGTTCCTGGGGATCATCAAGAACGCCCTGCCGGTGGTCGGCATCTCGCCCTTCTGGCAGATGGCGATCTCGGGCAGCGCGATCCTGATCGCCATCGCCTTCAACGCCGCCAGCCGGCGCGAGCCGGGCCGGATCATCCTGAAGAAGGCCGAAGCCCGCCAGCTGCAGGAGGCCGGCCAATGAGCCCGCATGATTCCCGCCTTCCCGACCACCCGACGACCGCCGGCCGCCACATCCCCGATCGCCTGACCAGCCCCGCCGCCCGCGCGCTGAAAAGCTGGGAGGCGCTGCTGCTGGTCGTGGCCATCGCCATCTTCATCATGAACGCGATGGCCTCGCCCTGGTTCCTCGATCCGTGGAGCCTGTCGGACGCCACCTTCAACTTCACCGAAAAGGCGATGATCGCCTTCGCCATGGCGATGCTGATCGTGGCGGGGGAAATCGACCTGTCGGTCGGCGCGATCATCGCGCTGGCCTCGACGGTGATGGGGGTGGCGATGTCGGCGGGGGCGCCGGTGCCGGTGCTGGTTCTGCTGGGGCTGGGCACCGGGCTGGCCTGCGGCGCCTTCAACGGGCTTCTGGTGGCGCGCTTCGGCCTGCCCTCGATCGTCGTCACCATCGGCACGATGAGCCTGTTTCGCGGCATCAGCTATATCGTGCTGGGCGACGGCGCCTTTACCGGCTATCCGGCCGGCTTCGCCTGGTTCGGGCAGGGCTATGTCTTCTGGGTCGTCACGGTGGAACTGGTGATCTTCGCCCTTGCCGCGCTGGCATTCGGCATCCTGCTGCACCGCACGAATTTCGGGCGCATGGTCTATGCCATCGGCAACAACGCCACCGCCGCGCGGTTTTCCGGCATCCGCGTGGACCGCATCCGCTTCATCCTGTTCCTGCTGACCGGGCTGATGAGCGGGGTCGCCGCGATCTGCCTGACCTCGCGGCTGGGCTCCACCCGGCCCTCGATCGCCTCGGGATTCGAGCTGGAGGTGGTCACCATCGTCGTGCTGGGCGGGGTCAGCATCCTCGGCGGGTCGGGGACGATCCCCGGCGTGGTGCTGGCGGCGCTGGTCATGGGGCTGGTGACCTTCGGGCTGGGGCTGATGAACGTGCCGGGCATCGTCATGTCGATCGTCGTCGGCGCGCTGCTGATCGGCGTCATCGCCCTGCCGCGCCTGCTGGCCATGGCCAGGGGGCGCTAGGATGCAGAAATACGCCTTCCGCATGATGCTGAAGCCCGGCATGGCCCAGGAATACCGCCGCCGCCACGACGCGATCTGGCCGGAACTGGCCGAATTGCTGCGCGCGGCGGGGATCCGGGACTACTCGATCCACCTGGACCCGGAAACGGATGCGCTGTTCGCGGTGCTGTGGCGGCGCGACGATCACGGCATGGACGATCTGCCCGGCCATCCGGTGATGCGGCGCTGGTGGGCGCATATGGCCGACCTGATGCAGACCCACCCGGACGGCCAGCCCGTCGCCGTCCCGCTGATCCCGATGTTCCATCTGCCATGACGCGCATCGCCGTCATCGACATCGGCAAGACCAATGCCAAGCTGGCGCTGGTCGATGCCGCCACCCTGTCCGAGATCGAGGTGGTCACCCGCCCGAACCGCCCCCTGCCCGGCCCGCCCTGGCCGCATGCCGATCTGGACGGGCACTGGCGGTTCTTCCTGCACCACCTGGCGGGCTTCCACCAGCGCCACGGCATCGACGCGATCTCGGTCACCACGCATGGCGCCTCGGCGGTGCTGCTGGACGCGAGCGGAGGCGCGCTGCCGATGCTGGATTACGAACATCCCGGCCCCGATGCGCTGGCCGCCGCCTATGACGCGATCCGGCCCGATTTCGCGCGCAGCGGTTCTCCGCGCCTGCCCGCCGGGCTGAACCTGGGCGCGCAGCTGCACTGGCTGCTGCATACGCAGCCGGACCTGCGCGACCGCATCGCCCATATCGTCACCTATCCGCAATACTGGGGCTGGCGCCTGACCGGAGAGCTGGCCAGCGACGTGACCTCGCTGGGATGCCATACCGATCTGTGGGACCCGTGGCGGGGCGAATTCTCGGAGCTGCCGGCGCGGCTGGGGCTGGCGGATCGGATCGCGCCCGCCCGCCGCCCGGCCGAGGTGCTGGGCCGGCTGCGCCCCTCTGTCGCGGCGCGGACCGGGCTGCGCGCCGGAACGCCGGTGATGGTCGGCATCCATGACAGCAATGCCTCGCTCTACCCCTATGTGCTTGGCCAGGCGGCGCCTTTCGCGGTGGTCTCGACCGGGACATGGGTGGTGGCGATGGCGGTGGGCGGGGACCCGGTCGCGCTGGACCCGGCGCGCGACGTCTTGGTGAACGTGAACGCGCTTGGCCAGCCGGTGCCCTCGGGGCGCTTCATGGGCGGGCGGGAATTCGAGGTGATCCGCGCGGGATCAAACGCCGTCCCCGGCGATGCCGACCGCGCGCGGGTGCTGCGCGACGGGCTGGCGATCCTGCCCGCGATCGAGCCGGAATCGGGGCCGTTCCGGGGCCGCGCGATGCGCTGGAGCACTGATGCGCACAGCGATGGCGAGCGGATGGTCGCGCTGTCCTGGTATCTAGCGCTGATGACCGAAACCTGCCTCGGGCTGGTCGGGGCATGCGGGCCGGTGATCGTCGAGGGCCCCTTTGCCCGCAACCGCGATTTCCTGGCGATGCTGGCCGCGCGCCACCCCCAGGGCGTGCGCTGCGCCGCCTCCGCCTCCGCGACCGGGACCTCGGCCGGGGCGGCGATGCTGGCGCTGGACCGCGCGATGCCGGTGCAGACCCGGCCCGTCGCGCCCCCCGCCGATGCCGCGGCCCTGCGCGCCTATGGCGATGCCTGGCAGGCGGCGCTGGCCTGACGCCGGATCGCCCTACCGCAGCGCCTCGGCCACCGGCCGGCGATAGATCAGCCGCGCGGGGACCAGCGACAGGATCAGGCTCAGCGCCAGCAGCAGCCCGATCAGGCGCAGCTCGACCAGCCCGATCCGGGGCGTCATGGCGATGCCGGTTTCGGCAGAAATCACCGACGAGACGCCGCCCGCCACCAGCAGTCCCAGCGGCAGCCCGATCAGCGTGCCCGCCCAGATCAGCAGCGCGACATAGAGCCAGACCGTCAGGAAGATGAACCGCCCCGGCGCGCCCAGGGCCCGCAGCACGGCAAAGCGCTGCCGCTGCAGGTCCAGGACCGCCAGCAGCCCCGCCAGGATCGCCGCCACCACCAGAAGCTGCGCCGCCAGCGTCAGCGCCGACATGATCCGCGCCACGTCGCCCAGAAGGCCGTAAAGCTCGGCCAGCACCTCGGCCGGGAAGAAGGCCGTGCTGCCCTCGCCGCGCCAGCGCGAGCGCAGGTCATAGGCGGCGGCATAGTTTTGGGGCTTGACCACGACCGCCGGGACGCCGGGCAGATGCTGGGCCGCGAAGGGCGGGCCGATGCGCTCGCCCTCCTCGGGGGCGTGTCCCAGCGGCAGGGAATGGGCGTGCCAGGTATATTCGATTGGCACGATCACCGCCCGGTCCCAGGACGTGCCGGTCGGTTGCATCCGCCCCACCACCGTCACCGGGTCATGCAGATGCTGATGCGGCTGCTGCGCCTCCTCGGCATGGTCGTCGTCATGCGCATGGCCGTGATCGTCGTCATGGTCGTGGTCATGCGCGTCCCCGGCATGATCCGCATCGCCCACCTCTCCGGCGTCGCCATGGGCGATGTCGATGGTGGTGCCAAGCGGGATACCCGCCGCCGCGCCGACCACCGCCTCTTGCCTTGCCGCAAAGAGGCGGCCCTCGGCCAACCCGCCGCCCAGGTGATCCACGAATTCGGCCGTCGTGCCCACCACCTGCCGGCCCAGATAGCTGTCGCCGAAGCCGATGGGCGCGATGAAATCCGCCCGTTCCTCGGCCATCAGCGCCGCCAGCAGCTCGGGCGACAGCAAGCCGCCCGCGGTCGGGTCCAGATAGACGACCGAGAACAGCACATCCGTCTGGCTGCCCGGCGCGGCGACGATCAGGTCGAAAGCGTCCGCCGCCGTGCCGCTGCCCTGCCGCAGCGCGCGTTCCTGCGCGGAAATGGCGATCCCCAGCGCGACGGTGGCGGCGATGATGCAGATAAACAGCAGCGCCGTCAGCCAGCTGCGGCGCAGGGCGGCGAGGATGATGGGAAAGGGGTTCACGACAGTCTCTCCAGCGCGCCTTGCGCGACCTGCAGGCGGTGGTCGGCCAGGGCGTGGAGCCGGTCGTCATGGCTGGCCACGATGACCAGCCGGTCCTCGGTCCGGGCCAGGTCCGCCAGCAGCCGCGCCACCTCCGCCCCGGCGGCGGCATCCAGGCTGGCGGTGGGTTCGTCCGCGAAGATCACCGCCGGGTCGAAGATCAGCGCCCGCGCCAGCGCCACGCGCTGCTGTTCGCCGCGCGACAGCACGGCGGCGGTCTTGCGCCCCATGGGCACGCCCAGGCGGTCCAGCAGCGCCTGGGCCCGGTCGCGCCGGTCGCCGGCGCGGAAGCTGCCGAACCAGACCGGGGCCAGCACGTTCTCCAGCGGCGACAGTTCCTCGATCAGGTGGAAGCCCTGGAAGACAAAGCCCGCATTGCGCCGGCGCCATCGGTCGCGCGCGGCCTCGGTCAGAAGCGCGTGATCGGTGCCGTCCCACAGGATCCTGCCGGCGCCGGGCGACAGCAGGCCGGACAGCAGGTAGAGCAGCGTCGATTTCCCCGACCCCGAGGCCCCGGAGATCGTCGCCAGCCCGCCCGATGCAAGCTCCAGCCGGTCCACGGCGATGATCGTGCGCCGGTCCGCGCCCCGGCCCGCCTGGAAGCGCAGACCATTTACCGACAGGGTCGCGCGGGGCATGGTCACAGCCTTCTGTAGGTGATGTCGCGCAGCCGCAGGAAACTGACGAAGCCGGTTTCCTCGTCGGTCTCGAAGCCGGTCTCGAACCGGCCGGTGACGCGGATCAGGTCGGTATAGCGGACCACCTCGACCGGCCTTTCGGAATAGGCCAGCACGATGTCGATGGGCCATTCGGCCTCGGTCTCGCAGAAGGGGCAGACCGACATCGGCCGCCGGGTCAGCACGAAGAAGTCGATCTGGGGCTTCAGCGGCGGCGCCATGTAGCCGGTCATCTGGACCAGCTGCCCGTCCAGCGCGGCGGCGGCGGGCGTCAGTTCGCGCCCCCGGACATAGAGATCCGCGAAGCGCAACGGCACCGCCTCGGCCAGCGCAAGGCGCGGCTGAAGCAGCAGTGCGGCGGCGGTGGCGGCGAAGGCGCGGCGGTCCATGGCGGTCTCGGGCTGGGGGAACGGGGCAGGCCGCCGGAGGGTTCCGGCGGCCGCGTCCCTGTCGGGAACGGTCAGTTCGCGGCGCGGTCGTTCAGGGCCAGCGCGTGATCGATGACGTGATAGATCACCTGCTGGTCCAGGATGCCGTGGAACAGATGCGCCCAGGGGCCCTGCGCCAGGATCGCCACGTCGTCGCCGGCATGGGTCTCGCTTTCCCCCAGCGGCACCAGCGCCTGCTGCAGGAAGTCCGGGTCGGTCGTGTCCACCTCGCTCAGGTCGGCGCGGGGCTCGTCCAGCCGCGCGCCCGGCCCGTTCATGTAGCCAAGCGTCGTGTAGGGCTTGCCGTCATCGGCCACGCCGGCGATGCCCAGGATGTCGTTGCCCCGCTCGGGATAGCCGGCGATGGTGAAGACATGGCTGTGGTCGGCGGTCAGCACGACCAGCGTTTCCTCGGGATCGACGGCGGCCAGCGCCGCCTCGACCGCTTCGGCCACGGCGATGGTGTCGGTCAGCGCGCGATAGGCATTGCCGGCGTGATGGGCGTGATCGACGCGCCCGCCCTCGACCATCAGCACGAAGCCGTTGTCGTTCTTCTGCAGCAGTTCGATGGCCTTCACCGTCATCTCGGCGATCGAGGGCTCTCCGCCCGCATCCGTCTCGCGGTCGGCCTCGTATTGCATGTGGCTGCGGTTGAACAGGCCGAAGGCGCGGTTGACATTGGCCGGGTCGATGGCGTCGAAACCCTCCTGGTTCCAGACATAGACGCCGTCATTGTGCCTGGCCTGCCATTCGCCGATCAGGTCGCGGCCATCCTCGCGCGAGCCGGTCTGGGTCTCGTCCTCGGGGTCGGTCTGGTCGGCCAGCATGAAATTGCCGCGGCCGCCGCCGAAGACGACCTCGAAACCGTCGCCCGCCGGCCAGTCGATCAGCTGGGCGGCGATGTCCTTGCAGCCGTTCTCGCGCGCCTCGTCGGTCAGGTTGGTGTCGTTTTCCCAGTCGCGCCCGGCGACCTTGGCGAAGGTCGCGGCGGGGGTGGCATGGGTGATGCGCGCGGTCGAGACGATGCCGGTGGCCAGCCCGGCCTCCTCGGCCTGCTCGAAGATCGTGGTGACCTCGTTGCCGGCCTGGCTGGCGCAGACATCGACCTCGATGCCCTGGGTGACGCCGATGGTGCCGTTGACCGATTTCACGCCCGAGACCATCGCCGTCGCCGTCGGCGCCGAATCCGCGACCTGCGCGTCATGGGTATAGGTGCGCGACAGCGCCGACCAGGGCAGCAGCTCCTCGAAGGACAGCCGGTTCGATTCGCCGTCCACGCCCTGCAGCTGGCCTTCCAGGATGCGCGAGGCGGTGATGGTCGGGATCGACAGCCCGTCGACCACGAACAGGATCACGTTCTTGGCCTGGTTGGTGTTCGGCTGGCGCTCGATCTGCAGGGCAAGCTGCTCGCGCCCTTCGACGAAATAGGAATCCTCGGCCTGCGGGACGGCCTGCTGGGCCATGGCGGGCAGGGCGAGGGCAAGCAGCGAGGCGCTGCCGAGAAGGGTGACTTTCATGTCGGATCATCCTGCATCTGGGTTCGGCCGCGCCGGATGGCTCGGGCGGCGATGCGGAATGCTTAATGCGGCAATGTAACAGCTTTCTGTCCGTCCCGTGTCGATGTCGCGACGCCCGAAGGGCGCGCGCTGCGCTTGCATTCCCGCGGGGCTTCGGCGAATTCAGGTCGCACACAGGCTTGCCGGGCGGGACGATGGATATCTGGACGGGACTTCTTGGCGGCATCGGGCTGTTCCTGCTGGGGATGCGCCTGATGACCGAGGGCGCGACCCTCGCCGCCGGCGAGACCCTGAAATCCGGCCTTGCCGCCGCGACCCGGTCGCGGTCGCGCGCCCTGACCACGGGCTTCGTCATCACCGCGCTGGTCCAGTCCTCCAGCGCGGTGACGGTGGCGACCATCGGCTTCGTCAATGCCGGGCTGATGACCTTTCCCAGCACCGTCTGGCTGATCTATGGCACCAATGTCGGCAACGTCATGACCGGCTGGCTGGTCGCGCTGATCGGCGTCCGGGTCAGCATCGGCGTCCTGGCCCTGCCGCTGCTGGGCCTGGGCATGGGCGCCTGGGTGCTGGCGCGAAGCCGCCCCCGGATCGCCGGCGCGGGCGAGGCGCTGGCGGGCTTTGGCGCCTTCTTCCTGGGCATCGACATCCTGCAGGCCAGCTTCGCCGGCCTTGCCCCGCAGGTCGTCGCGCTGACCGGCGGGCTGGCGGACACCGTCTGGCAACGGCCCGCCTTCCTGCTGCTGGGCATCGTCGTCACGCTGCTGACGCAATCCTCCAGCGCCACCATCGCCATCGTCCTGACCGCCGCCGCGGGCGGATCGCTGAACCTGGAACAGGCGGCGGCGGCCGTCGTCGGGGCCAGCATCGGCACCACCTCGACCGCGCTTTTCGCGGCGATGGGCGCGACCAGCACCGCCAGGCGCGTGGCGGCGACCCATATCGGCTTCAACCTGGTCGCGGGATTGGCGGCCTTCGCCCTGCTGCCGCCGATGCTGTGGCTTTCGGCCGCCATCGCCGGGGGCACCGGCAACGTGGCGCTGATGCTGGCGCTGTTCCAGACCAGCTATTGCCTGCTGGGCCTTGCGCTGATGGCGCCGCTGACGCCCTGGCTGATCCGCTTCCTGTCGGCCCGCTTCCGGCGGCTGGACAAGGCCGCGCCGCCGACCCGCTATCTGGACGCGACGCTGGTCGACCTGCCCGAGCTGGCGCTGCGCGCGCTGGCGATGGAGATGGACCGGCTGGTCGATGCCAGCTTCGCCCTGGCCCATGACCGGCTGGCCGGGCGCCCGGTCCCGAGTGAGAGCGCGGCGCGGGTGCTGGCCCTGGGCGATGCGATCCGCGACTATCTGGGTCGGATCAACCTGGGCCAGCTGTCGCCCGCCGCCGTGGATGCGCTGTCCGACACGCTGCGCGCGCTGCAGCACCTGGAGGAGCTGGCCCAGGCCGCCCGCGCCCTGCCCGACCCGCCGGGCGAGCCGGTGGCCAGCGCCACCGCGCCCGACCTGGCCCGGCTGATCGAGACCGCGATGCAAAGCTGCACCCAGCTGGATGGCGAGGACGTGGCGGCGCGGCTGGAAAGCATCGGCGCCGACAGCGAAACCATCTACGAGACGATCAAGGCGGGCCTGCTGCGCGGCGCGGCCAGCGGCAGGCTGCCCATGGCCGCCGCCGACCACGCCCTGAACTATGCCAGGGAGATCCGCGACCTGGGCGCGATGGGCCGCAAGGCGCAGCGGCGGCTGGCGCCGTGGCGGGTGACCGACCAGGCCGAGACCGAGGCGCCGGCACCCGAGGCCACCGCCGCCTGAGACGGCCGGCTCAGGAACCCCGCGTCTCCTTGTTCTCCTCGACGATGGGCTTCGCGGGTTCGGGCGCCTTCTCCTTGCCCGAGCCGTCGTTCGTGCCCTGCTCGTCGTTCTCGACCACGATGGGGCGGGCCGGGGTATCCTTTTCCGGGGTCTTGCTGTCGCTTGCCATGCCTTCGCCTTTCCAGAAACGGGGATCGCGGCTTCTGCCGCCACCCAGCATCAACCGACGGGACCGGCATTCGTTCCCGTATCGGCACAGCTCAGGACGGATCGCCCGGCAGGTCCCAGCTTTCCTCGTCGAAGCGGGTCAGCGCGGCCAGCCGGTCGAAATCCGCCCGCGTCGCGCCAAGGACCGGGAACGGCCTGCCCCCCGCGGCCCCTGCGCCAAGCGGCGCGACGCGCCCGCCCGCCGCCTCGATCAGCGCATAGGCGGCAAGGCAGTCCCACAGCGACATGCGCGGTTCGGCATAGCCGACCAGCCGCCCCGCCGCGACATAGGCCAGCATCAGCGCGCCCGAGCCATAGCGCACCCAGGCCACGCCTGCCGCCGCCAGCTCGCCATGCAGCGCGCCCAGCCTTTCGGGCCGCACCCGGTCATTGGCGCCCAGCCCCAGAAGGCCGGTGGACAGGTCGAACCGCTCGGTCACCCGGACCGGCCGGCCGTTCAGCGCCGCGCCATACCCGCGCCCGCCAAGGAACATCTGATCCAGCACCGGCGCATGGATCGCACCCAGCAGCGGGGCGCTGCCATCCGTCAACCCGATCGAGACGCACCAGCCCGGCAGCCCGGCCAGGAAGGGCGCCGTGCCGTCGATCGGATCGATCACCCAGGTCAGCCCGCTGGAGCCCGGATCAAGGCCATATTCCTCGCCCAGGATCGCGTCGCCGGGAAAGGCCCGCCGCAGCGAGTCGCGGATCAGCTGCTCGACCTCGCGGTCGGCGGCGGACACCATGTCGGTCAGCGACCGCTTGGTCTCGATCCCCAGCCGGTCGCGGGTGTGGAAATGGCGCAGGGCCAGCGCGCCCGCCTGCCGGGCCAGCGGCTCCAGATGGGCCAGCCGGGCGGCCAGCTCGGTGTCACTCGCCATCACCACCTCCCTCATGCGATCAGCGCCACGCCGCCGCCACGGAACTGCAGGCGCACCGGCGACCCCACCCCAAGCGGGACCGAGCTGCGGCCGTCGATCACGAACAGCCGGCCCGCGGGTCCGTCGATCTCGTATTCGATGCGGTCGCCCTGATAGGCGGCGCTGGCCACGCGGCCCTCAAGCCCGCCATCGCCCTCCTCGCCGTTGCCGGGCTCGACGCGGAAGGCATTGGGGCGCACCGCCAGCCGGGCGGGACCGGGGCGGATCCCGCGCGAGGGCAGGGTCAGCCGCGCCCCGCCCACCACGACCAGCGCCTGGTCCTCGGCCAGGCCAAGCACCTCGCAATCCACGACATTCGCCTCGCCGATGAAATCCGCGATGAATTCCGAGGCCGGCGCCTCGTAAAGCTCTCGGGGGGTGCCGTCCTGGGCGATCCGGCCGTCCTTCATCACCACGATCCGGTCCGAGACGGCCAGCGCCTCGTCCTGGTCATGGGTGACATAGACCGCCGTGAAGCCCAGCCGCTGCTGCAATTCGCGGATCTCGGTCCGCACCCGCCGCCGCAGCCGGGCGTCCAGATTGGACAGCGGTTCGTCCAGCAGCAGCACCTGCGGCTCCAGCACCAGCGCGCGGGCCACCGCGACGCGCTGCTGCTGGCCGCCCGACAGCTCGGACGGCAGCCGGTCGCCCAGCCCCGACAGGCCCACAAGCTCCAACCCCTGCCCGGCCGCCAGGCGCGATGCCGCGGGCTTCATGCCGCCCGATTCAAGCCCATAGGCGATATTGTCGATGACGCTCATATGCGGAAACAGCGCATAGCTCTGGAAGACCATGGTCACGTCGCGGCGGTTCGCGGGCAGGCGCGTCACGTCCTGCCCGCCGATCAGGATCGCGCCCGCGCTGGGGGTTTCCAGCCCCGCCAGCATCCGCAGCGTCGTGGTCTTGCCGCAGCCCGACGGCCCCAGCAGCGTCACCAGCTGGCCCGGCGCGATCTTCAGGTCCAGATGCGGGACGGCGGTAAAGCCCCCGTAATTCTTGCGCACCGCGCGGAACTCGACCGCGCCCCGTTCCGATGTCATGCTGCTGCCTCCGATGCGGCGGGCCGGCGCAGCCTGCGTTCGCCGACCAGAAGCTGGAAGATGCCGATCACGGCGACCATCACCACGATCAGCACCGAGGAATAGGCGATGGCCACGCCGTATTGGCCGTTCTCGACCAGCCCGACGATATAGGCGGTCGCCATGTTGTACTTGGCCGAGACCAGGAAGATCACCGCCGAGATCGAGGTGATCGCCCGCACGAAGCTGTAGACCAGCGCCGCCAGGATCGCCGGGCGCAGCAAGGGCAGGATCACGCGGCGCAGCGTGCGGCCGGAATTCGCGCCCAGGGTCAGCGAGGCCTCGTCCAGGCTGGTGTCGAGCTGCG
Organism: Paracoccus sigandri; assembly: GCF_003709565.1. Classification (GTDB taxonomy): domain Bacteria; phylum Pseudomonadota; class Alphaproteobacteria; order Rhodobacterales; family Rhodobacteraceae; genus Paracoccus; species Paracoccus siganidrum. The sequence continues at coordinate 183,209 of NZ_QNRC01000003.1, forward strand.
CCATGGCCGCCACGCCGCCGCGCACGCCCACCGGCATGTTGCGGAAGACGAAGCAGGCGACCAGGATCAGCGCGGTGCCGGTCATCTGGATCGGCGGCAGGTTGAAGGCCATGATATAGCTGATGCCGATCACCGTGCCGGGGATGGCGAAGCTCATCATCAGGGCGAATTCGAAGGCGGCCTTGCCGGGGAAGCGCTGCCGGGCGATCAGCCAGCCGGTCAGCAACCCCACCCCGGCGGTCAGCGGCGCGGCGATCAGCGCGATCGTCATCGTCGTCCAGAAGCTGTTCCAGGCCACGCCGGTCCAGCGCAAGCCGCCGTCCAGGCTGATGCCGAAGGCGCGGATGTAATGGTCCAGCGTCAGCGTGTGATCCAGCCCCCACAGCTTCACGAAGCCGCCGAACAGGATCATCGCATAGACGATCACCGTGAACAGGCTCCACAGCGCCACCAGGCCGATGACCGGGGCGGCGACGCGGGCGGGCAGCAGCGCATGGCGGCCGCCGTCGCCCTTGCCGCCGACGGTCGCGAAACTGCGCCCCGACAGCCACAGCCGCTGCGCCAGGAAGGCCGAGAGCGTGAAGAACAGCAAGACCGCCGCCAGCACCGCCGCGCGCGAGGGATCGTTCTGCGCGCCGACCACGGAAAAGAAGATCTCGGTCGACAGCACCCCGCCCGAGCCGCCCAGCACCAGCGGATTGCCGAAATCGGCCATGCTCTCGATGAAGCCGATCAGGAAGGCATTGGCCAGCCCCGGCGCCATCAGCGGCAGCGACACCTTGCGGAAGGTCCGCCAGCGCCCGGCGCGCAGCGTCTGGCTGGCCTCCTCCATCGCCGGGCTGACGCCCTCGACCACGCCGATCAGCACCAGGAAGGCGATCGGCGTGAAGCTGAGCACCTGCGCCAGCCAGATGCCGGTCAGACCATAGAGCCAGCGGCCAAGCTCCAGCCCCGTCGCGGCCTCGATCAGCTGGGTCAGCGTGCCGGACCGGCCCAGCAGCATGGTCAGCGCAAGGCCGACCACGAAGGGCGGGGTGATGATCGGCAGGACGGTCAGCAGCCGCAGCCCCCGCTTGAAGGGAAAGCGGGTGCGCGTCGCCACCAGCGCGAAGGCCAGCCCCAGCACCGTCGTCGCGCTGGCGGTGCACAGCGCCAGGAACAGCGTCCGCCAGGCCACACCGCATGGCCCGCCGCCGGTCAGGCAGGACAGGCTCCAGATCTTCGGGTCGCCGATGTTGCGGCGCACGCCCTGGGCGGTGAACGAGCCGTCGAAATCCTGGAAGGCGCCGGTGAAGATCGACAGGATCGGATAGAAGACGAAGACCGCGACCAGCAGGATCAGCAGCACGATGGCGGTCAGCACGAAGGCGTCGCCCTTCAGCGCCCCCCGCTCGGCCGCGCCGAAAGAGATCAGGCAGGCGAAGAACAGCCCCAGCATGACCGCGCCGGCGCCGAAGGCGGGCTGGCCCGCGACCTCGCCCAGCAGGCGCTCCAGAAGGCCCCAGTTCCAGCCGCGCGTGCCGACCGACAGCCCCTCGACCACCAGCCAGGCCAGGCCCAGCACGCCCAGCCGCACCAGCCAGCGGCCGCGCGCCGCCCCCGAGGGCGCGGTCAGCCGCAACCCCGCCACCGCCGCGACAAGCAGCAGCACCGGCCACAATTGCCAGCGGCCCGCCGCCGCCTGGAACGCCCCCGGCCACAGGTCCGGCCGAGCCAGCATGTCGCCGATCCAGCCGAAGCCGAAGAAACCGCTGCGTATCTTGTACCAGGGCAGGACCAGCAGGCACAGGACCGCGCCCGCCAGAATCAGGTCCAGCCGCCTGTTGTCAGCATTCATGCGGGCCAATCCGTCGCGTCATCCGAAACGCACCGGGGCGGCATCGGGGCCGTCCCGGCGCCGCCGCCTAGTCGGTGGCCCGCCCGCCGATCTCGCTGTCCCAGCGCGCCAGCAGCGCCCTGCGGCGGTCGGAAGAGCCATATTCGGCAAAGTCGTAGTCGATCAGCTTCACCTGGCCCAGATCCGGCGCATGTTCCGAGGCGACCGCCGCCTTGTTCGAGGGCAGCTGATAGGATCCCGCCTCGGGCATCAGGTCCTGCACCTCGGCGCCCAGCACCCAGTCGTAGAAGACCACCGCCTCGTCGGGATTCGGCCCGCCCTCGACCAGCGACATCGAGCCGACCTCGTAGCCGGTGCCCTCGCAGGGGGCGATGGTCCTGATCGGGAAGCCCTCGACCGTCTGGGCGACCGCGTCATGCATGAAGACGATGCCCAGCCCCGCCTCGCCCCGCCCGGCGGCCCGAACCGGGGCTGAGCCGGACTTGGTATATTGCGCGACATTGGCGTTCAGCTGCTTGAGATAGTCGAAGGCCTCGTCCTCGCCCATCAGCTGCACCAGCGTGGCCAGCGCGGTATAGGCGGTGCCCGAGGAATTCGGGTCGGCCATCTGGATCTCGCCCTGCAAATCCGGGTTCAGCAGGTCGGCCCAGCAGGCGGGTTCCTCCAGCCCCTTGGCCTCGAAGATCCGGGTGTTGTAGCCCCAGCCGAGCGCGCCGCTATAGACGCCGACGGTGCGATGGCCCGATGTCTCGGCCTGGGCGACCGCCCAGTCATGCAGTTCCGACAGGCGCGGCGACTGGTATTCCACCGTCAGCCCGTCGGCGGCGGCCTGCAAATGCGGATCGCCGGTACCGCCCCACCACAGGTCGGTCTGCGGGTTGCGCGCCTCGGCCCGGATCTTGGCATAGGCCTCGCCCGAGGACAGGCGCACCATGTTCACCCCGATATCGGAATGCGCCCGCTCGAATTCCGTGACCAGCTTTTCGCAGATGACGACATCGGCGGAACAGATCAGGTTCAGCTCGGCGGCGCCGGCCGCGAAGGCGGGCAGCAGCGCCGTGCCCGCCACGGCGGCGGTCGTTGTGATCTTCATCGTTTCCCTCCCCTCGCCCCCTGCGGGGCGGCTTCTTGCAAAGCTGTTCACAAGGCTGGGTCACGAATCGGCACCCTGTCAACAGAATTTCTGAATTTAGAGGCTTTCAATGGATGAAATCGCCGCTATACATTCTGCAAACCTGTGCAACGAAATCCGAACGCGAGGATCCGGTTTGGCCAAGAACGCCGTCAGCGCCAGGGATGTGGCCGCGCTTGCCGGGGTGTCGCGGGCGGCGGTGTCGCGCTGCTTCACGCCCGGCGCCAGCATCTCGGCCGAGACGCGGGCGAAGATCCTGAAGGCGGCCGACCAGCTTGGCTATCAGGTCAACCGGCTGGCCAGCGGGCTGATCCGCAACGAGACCGGCCTTGTCGCGCTGATCGCCTCGGACATCGCGACCCCCTATCGCTCGGAGCTGCTGGCGGCGCTGACCGAGGCATTGCAGCAGGCGGGCAAGGTGGCGCTGGTCATCAATACCGACCGCTCGGACGACAGCGTCGAACATGCGCTGCGCCAGGCGATCAGCTATCGCACCGACGCGGCGGTCTTCCTGTCGGGGATGCCCGCGCGCTCGCTGGCCGAGACCTGCCTGAAGAACGGGATGCGCCTGGTGCTGATCAACCGCGACGAGGAACGCCCCGGTTCGTTGCGGCTGCGCCTGCAGGATGCCGAGGCCGGGCGGCGCGCGGTGGCGATCCTGATCGCGGCGGGCTGCCGGCGGCTGGCGCTGGCCAGTTCGGCGGCGGACACGCCCAGCCTGACCGAACGCGCGAGCGGCTTCCGCGAGGCCGCCCGCGCCGCCGGGATCGACTGGATCGAGGAACGGCGCGGGGCGACCTGCTACGAGACCGGGCAAGAGCTGGGCCTGTCGCTGCTGGCCCGGCCCGACCGGCCCGACGGGATCTTCTGCACCACCGACCTGATGGCCTGCGGCGTCATGGACGCCGCGCGCTGGCGGCTGGGCCTCCGCATCCCGCAGGATGTGTCGCTGATCGGCTTCGACGACATCGCCCAGGCCCATTGGGACAGCTATGCGCTGACCACCTTCCGCCAGCCCATCGACCGGATCGCCGCCCGCGCCGTCGCCTGGCTGTCCGCGACCGCCGCGCCCGAAGACCCGGCCGAGACCCTGTTCGAGCCCGCCCTGGTGATGCGCGGCTCGGTCGCCCGGATCGCGCCGCCCGATCCCGGCGGAATCCGGCCTTCGGATGACGGCCGGCGGTAGAACGGCGGGAAAAGCTTTCCACCTGGCCGTGACATTCGGCGCGGAAAGGATCAGTCTGGCCGCGCAACATGCCGGATTCCGGCCCAAACCAACCCCAGTGCCCCCTGACAAAGGAGAAGCGCAATGATGCTCGTCATCGTCAACCTTGCCATATTCGCCGTGCTTCTGTTCGGGCTGTTCCGGCTTCAGAACGGCTCTCTTTCCCTTTCCCTGCGGGTCTTTGTCGGCCTGGTCCTGGGCACGCTGTTCGGCATCGCCCTGCAGCTGGTCTACGGCCCCGAATCCCAGGCCGTGCAGGTCGCGGTCAACTGGATCGACATCGTCGGCAGCGGCTATGTCCGGCTGCTGCAGATGATCGTCATGCCGCTGGTCTTCGTGGCGATCCTGGGCGCGGTCTCGAAGCTGCACGACGCCTCGGCGCTTGGCAGCATCTCGGTGCTGACGCTGGGGACGCTGCTTCTGCTGACCGCGATCGCAGGGCTTGTCGGCGTCGTGATGGCGCTGGCCTTCGGGCTGACGGCCGAGGGGCTGGTGCAGGGCGCGGCGGAAGCGGCAAGGATGACCGCCATCGAGACCACCTATGCGCCGCGCGTGGCCGACCTGTCGGTGCCGCAGCTGATCCTGTCCTTCATCCCGCGCAATCCCTTCGCCGACCTGACCGGGGCCAATCCGACCTCGATCATCTCGGTGGTGATCTTCGCGGCCTTCCTGGGCGTCGCGGCGATCCGCATGGTCCGCCGCAAGCCCGAGAAGGGCGAGAACCTGCTGTCGCTGATCGACCTGCTGCAGGGCTGGATCATGCAGCTGGTGCGGCTGATCATCGGGCTGACCCCTTATGGCGTCATGGCGCTGATGACCAGGATGGCGGCGACCTCGAACGCGGCGGACATCCTGAACCTGGGGAAATTCGTCATCGCCTCCTATATCGGGCTGGCGATCATGTTCGGCGTCCATGCGGGTTTCCTGACCCTGACCGGGGTGAACCCGCTGACCTTCTTCCGCAAGGCGCTTCCGGCGCTGAGCTTCGCCTTCTCCAGCCGCTCCAGCGCCGCGACGATCCCGCTGAACGTCGAGACCCAGACCCGGCGGCTGGGCGTCCCGGCGACCATCGCCTCGTTCTCGGCATCCTTCGGGGCGACCATCGGCCAGAACGGCTGCGCCGGGCTCTATCCGGCGATGCTGGCGGTGATGGTGGCGCCGACGGTGGGGATCAACCCGCTGGATCCGGGCTGGATCGTCACGCTGATCGCGATCATCACCATCAGTTCGGCGGGCGTGGCCGGGGTCGGCGGCGGCGCCACGCTGGCGGCGCTGATCGTGCTGCCCGCCATGGGCCTGCCGATCGAGCTGGTCGCGCTCTTGATCTCGGTCGAGCCGCTGATCGACATGGGCCGCACCGCGCTGAATGTCAGCGGCTCGATGACGGCGGGGACGGTGACGTCGCAATTGCTGGGCCAGACCGACCGCGAGGTGCTGAACAGCCCCGAGGACGCCGATCTGCAGGGCGCCTAGGCGGCCCGGATCACCGGACGAAAGGAACGCGATGACCGATATTCCCGAAACGATGTGCGCCATGGTCCTGACCGGCCATGGCGGAATCGAGTGCCTGGAATGGCGCAGGGACTGGCCGGTGCCCCGCCCCGGTCCGGGCGAGGTGCTGGTCCGCATCACCGCCTGCGCCAAGAACAATACCGACCGCAAGGTGCGCGAGGGGCTGTATTCGACCGCCGATGACGGGCGGGTGGCCAGTTTCGCGATGGCCGGGCCGACGCTGCGCTTCCCGCGCATCCAGGGGGCGGACGTGGTGGGCCATGTGGTCGCGGTGGGCGAGGGCGTGTCGCCCAAACGGATCGGCGAGCGGGGCCTGCTGGATTTCAACATCTATCCCGACGCCCGCCGCGACCTGAACCTCGCCCCGGACTATTACGGCCACGGCGCGGATGGCGGCTTCGCCGAATACGGCGCCTTTCCCTCGGACCAGTTCCACGCCATCCCCGACCCCCGCCTGTCCGATGCCGAGCTGGCGACGCTTGGCATGTGTTCCTGGCAGACGGGCTATCACATGCTGACCTCGGCCGGGGTCGCGGCGGGCGAGCATGTCCTTGTCACCGGCGCCTCGGGCGGGGTCGGCACGGCGCTGATCCAGCTTTGCCGGGTGATCGGCGCGGTGCCCCACGCCATCGCCAGCAGCGGCAAGGCCGAGGCGCTGAAGGCGCTGGGGGCCGAGACGGTGATCGACCGCACGACCGTCACCGACTGGCCCGCCGCCATCGCGCAGGTGACCGGCGGCGTCACCATCGACGCGGTCATGGACCTGGTCGGCGGCGAGATGGTGCTGCCGCTGATCGAGGTCATGTGCCAGGACCTCAGGCGCCGGAACTCGCCCCCGCGCCTGTCGATCGCCGGGGCCAGCGGCGGCAATGTCACGGCGCTGCCCTGGACGCTGATCTACCTGAACCAGGTGCGGATCTTCGGCGTCTCGCACGGGACCCGCGCCGAGGCCGAGCAGCTGGTGGCCTGGATCCGCGAGGGCCGGCTGAAGCCGGTCCTGGCCGAAACCATGCCGCTGTCCAGGCTGCACGAGGCCGAACGGCGCTTCGCCGACCGGGGCCGCGACTTCATCGGCAAGCTGGTGATCTGCCCGGATCAGGGCGATTCGGGGATCAGTCCGGGCCAGTAATGCGCGTCGCTGCCCGGCCGGGCGCCGAACAGCGACTGGCCAACGCGGATGACGGTGGCGCCTTCCTCGATGGCCAGCTCGTAATCGCCCGACATGCCCATCGACAGCCCCGTCACCGCAGGATGGTCGGGCGCCACCTGGTCGCGCAGGCCGCGCAGCAGCCGGAAGCAGTCGCGCACACGGTCCGCATCGGCGCTGAAGACGGCCAGCGTCATCAGCCCCTGCGGGCGCAGGCGCGGATAGTCCGGCAGGGCATCCAGGAAGGCGGGCAGCGCATCGGGCGCAAGGCCGAACTTGGTATCCTCGCCCGAGGTGTTGACCTGCACGAAGACCGGCAGGTCGCGGCCCTCGGCCTCCATCCGGCGGTTCAGTTCGGCCGCCAGCTTCAGGCTGTCCAGGGCGTGGAACTCGGCGGCGAAGCGGGCCAGGTATTTCGCCTTGTTCGTCTGCAGATGGCCGATGATGCACCAGCGCGCGTCCAGGTCAGCCAGCGCGGCGTGCTTGTCGCGCGCCTCCTGCAGCTTGTTCTCGCCGAAATCGCGGATCCCGGCGGCATAAGCCAGCCGCAGCACATGGGCCGGCACGGTCTTGCTCACCGGCAGCAGCCGCACCGAGGCCCGATCCCGCCCGGCCCGCGCGCAGGCGGCGCAGATCCGCGCCTCGACATCGCGCAGGTTGGCGGCGAAGGCCGCCCGCGGGTCGGGGCCGAAACGGGCGATGTCCTCGGGCGTCAGGTCGGCAGCCATGCGCATGTTCCCCCGCAAGATCGCATCATGGCGCAGCAATAGGACGCCGCTGCCGGATGGGCAAGCGATCAGCCGCTTACAGATCGACCGGCCGGGGCTGGATCGGGGCGGCCACCTCGGCGGGGATCGGCGAGCGGTAGGGCGTCCGCCGGGTCCGGTCGCGAAGGTCGGCCTTGGCGCGCTCCAGCTTCGCGGGGTCGGTCAGCAAATCGACGCCGGTCCCGGCCATCACCTTCGCGGCATAGACCAGCCCCTTGTGCGCCGCGCCCGACTTGCCCTGCGCGGTGATCTGCCAGGAATGCCCCGGAGAGCCGATCGCATGGGTCGCCACCCGCGCCTGCACGGTCGGCACCACCCAGGACACGTCGCCCACGTCGGTCGAGCCGATCAGCGCCTCGCCCACCGCGTCCAGCGGCACCAGGAAATCGCAGAGCGGCGTGTCCGCGCGCAAGGGCGTCCCGGCGCGGCGATAGTCGCTCTCGATGGCCTCCTGCCCGACCGTGGCCTGGATCCGGCGCGCATAGTCGCGGTCGGCATCGTCGAACTGCACCGGGCCCAGGCGCTGCATGTTGGCGAACATGATCTCCTCCATCGGGGTATTGCCCAGGAGGTTCGAGACCGCCGAGAGGATCTTCACCGATACCTCGGTCTCGGTCATCATCGCCGCGCCCTGCGCGACCTTGACGACGCGCTCGTTCAGCGCCTTCATGCCGTGGATGTCGCGGGCCCGCACCGCATAGCGCACCGTGGCCCTGGCCTGCACCACGTTGGGCGCGATCCCGCCGCCGTCGATCATCGCGTAATGGATGCGCGATCCGTCGGGCACATGTTCGCGCATGTAGTTCACGCCGACATTCATCAGCTCGACCGCGTCCAGCGCCGAGCGGCCCAGATGCGGCGCCGCGGCCGCATGCGAGGCCCGGCCGCTGAAGGTGAAGTCGATGCGGGTATTGGCCAGGCTCAGCGCATCGTCGACCCGCGTGATCGAGGCCGGATGCCAGGTGATCGCGGCATCGACATCGCCAAACAGCCCGTCGCGCACCATGAAGGCCTTGGCCGCGCCGCCCTCCTCGGCCGGGCAGCCGTAATAGCGCACCGTGCCGGGCTGGCCGGTTTCCTCAAGCCAGGTCTTCATCGCGACCGCGGCCAGCAGTGCGGCCGAGCCCAGCATGTTGTGCCCGCAGCCATGGCCGAAGCCGTTGCCCGGCAGCGGCTTGTGACGGTCGGCCCCGGCCTCTTGCGACAGGCCGGGCAGCGCGTCGTATTCGCCCAGAAAGGCGATCACCGGACCGCCCTGCCCCGCCTCGCCGATCACCGCGGTGGGGATGCCCGCCGGATCGTCGGTGATGCGAAAACCCTCGCGCTCCAGCATGGCGCGATGTTCGGCGGCCGAGCGGAACTCGGTATAGGCCAGCTCGGGCATCTCCCAGATCCGGTCGCTCAGCGCGGTATAGTCCGGGCCGCGTTCGTCGATGATGTTCCAGATGCGATCGGTATTCTGCATGTTGCCTCCGTCAGTGGTCTTTGCGAGGCGCGCGCGCGGGCGGCCCCGGTCTTGGGTGTCAGCCCTGGTCGTTCAGATGGCAGGCCGAATGGCGGCCCGGCGCGATCTCCTTCAGCAGCGGCCGTTCGGCGCGGCAGCGATCCATCGCCATGGGGCAGCGCGGGTGGAAATGGCAGCCCGGCGGCGGCGCCAGCGGCGAGGGGATCTCTCCCTTGATGGTGGAATAGGTGCGCCGCTTCGGCTCGAAGGTCGGGATCTCGGCGATCAGCGCCTGGGTATAGGGGTGGTTCGGGCGCCGAAACAGGTCCTGCGCCTCGCCCAGCTCGATCAGCCGGCCCAGATACATCACCGCGATCCGGTCCGAGATATGCTCGACCACGCCCAGGTCGTGGCTGATGAACAGGTAGGTCAGGTCCAGCTCCTCGCGCAGGCGCATGAACAGGTTCAGGATCTGCGCCTGGATCGACACGTCCAGCGCCGCCACGGATTCGTCGCAGACGATGAAATCGGGCCGGACCGCCAGCGCCCGCGCGATGCCGATCCGCGCCCGCTGCCCGCCCGAGAACTGATGCGGAAAGCGCCGCCGCGTGGTCGGGTCCAGCCCCACGCGCTGCAGCATCTCGTCGACATAGGCGCTGGTCTCGCGGCGGCTGACCAGGCCGTGGACGCGCGGCGCCTCGCCCACCAGTTCCTCGACCCGCAGCCGGGGGTTCAATGAGGACATCGGGTCCTGGAACACCAGCTGGACCTTCAGCGCCGCCTCGCGGGCATCCGCGCCGCGCAGGCTTGCCAGGTCGCGGCCCCGGAAGCGGATCGCACCCTCCGAGGGCTTCATCAGCCCCGCCACCATCCGGCCAAGCGTGGACTTGCCGCAGCCGGATTCGCCGACCAGCCCCAGGACCTCGCCGCGCCGGATCGACAGGTCGACGCCATCGACGGCATGGACGGTCGCCGGCTCGATCTTCGCGCCCAGCATCCGGGCGGTCTTTTCGGCGATGTCCAGGTCCCGCGTGAAGCGCTTGGAAACGCCGTCGATTTCAAGAACGGTGGTCACGAAACCCGCTCCTTCGCGTCGTCGAGATGGGGGTCGAGATGGGGGTGGACGCAGCGCGCGAAGCGGCCGGGCAGCCATTCGCGCAGCGCCGGCTCGGCCAGGCATTCATCGTCGCCGCGCGGGCAGCGCGGCCGGAACATGCATCCTTTGGGCAGGTTCAGAAGCGAGGGCGTCATGCCCCCGATCTGCTGCAGCATCGACCGATGCGGCTTGCCATGCGGGACCGAACCGATCAGCCCGCGCGTATAGGGATGGACCGGGGCGGTGATGACGGCCGAGGTCTCGCCCGTCTCGACGACCCGGCCGGCATACATCACCGCCAGCTTGTCGGCCAGGCCCGAGACCACCGCAAGATCATGGGTGATCCAGATCAGCGCCGTCCCCGTCTCGCGGCACAGCTTCTGGATCTCGGCCAGGATCTGCGCCTGGATGGTCACGTCCAGCGCCGTGGTCGGCTCGTCCGCGATGATCAGGTCGGGCTTGTGCAGAAGCGCGATCGCGATCGCCACGCGCTGCCGCATCCCGCCGGAAAACTGGTGCGGATAGCTGGCAAGCCGTTCGTCGGGGGCGGAAATCCCGACCTGCACCAGCGCCGCGCGGGCACGGGCCAGCGCCTCGGCGCGGGAAACGCGGTCATGGGCCAGCACGGTTTCCACCATCTGGGTGTCGATGCGCAGGACCGGATTCAGCGTCATCATCGGGTCCTGGAAGATCATCGCGATCCGCTTGCCGCGCAGCTTGCGCAGCCGCGCCTCGTCCGCGCCGGCCAGGTCGGTGCCGTCGAACAGGATCCGCCCGCCCACGACCCGGCCCGGCGGATCGACCAGGCCCAGCAGCGAAAAGCCGGTGACGGTCTTGCCGGAACCGGATTCGCCGACCAGGCCCAGCACCTCGCCCCGGTTCAGGGTGAAGCTGACGCCATCCACCGCGCGGGCCACGCCGTCGCGGGTGAAGAAATGGGTGCGCAGATCCTCGACCTGAAGAAGCGGGGTCATTTCTGCAGCCTCGGATTGAAGATGTCGCGCAACCTGTCGCCGACAAGGTTGATCGCGACGATGGTGATCAGCAGCGCGATGCCCGGAAACACGCTGACCCAGTAGCGGCCCGACAGCAGGTAGTCGTAGCCGTTCGCGATCAGCAGCCCCAGCGAAGGCTCGGTGATCGGCACGCCGACGCCCAGGAAGGACAACGTCGCCTCCAGCGCGATGGCCTGCGCGATCTGCACGGTGGCGACCACGATCAGCGGCGGGACGCAGTTCGGCAGCAGGTGGCGGAACATGATCCGCCGGTGCGACAGCGCCAGGCAGCGGGCGGCCTCGATATAGTCCTTGCGCCGCTCGACGATGGCCGAGGAGCGCACGGTGCGCGCGTAATAGGCCCATTGCACGATCACCAGCGCGATGATGACCTTGTCCACGCCGCGCCCGAACAGCGCCAGCAGGATCAGCGCCACCAGGATCGAGGGGAAGGACAGCTGCAGGTCCACGACGCGCATGATCAGGCTGTCCACGCGGCCGCCGAACCACGCCGCCGCCATGCCCGCCACGACGCCGATGGTGATCGCGCAGGCCAGCGACACCAGCGCCACGACCAGCGAGATCCTGAGCCCGTAGAGGATCGCCGACAGCATGTCGCGCCCCTGCTGGTCGGTGCCCAGCCAGTAGGTCATGCCGGAGAAACTGGCCTCGCCCGGCGGCAGGCCGCCATCCATGATGTCCAGCTGCGCCAGGTCATAGGGGTTCTGCGGCGCGATCCAGGGCGCCGCGAAGGCCAGCACCACCACCGCCAGGAACAGCAGCAGCCCCAGGACGGCCAGCCGGTCCTCGGCGAAGTTCCGGGCGATGCGCAGCAGCGGCGATTGCGCGCGGGCCGGGGCCGGGGCTGGAAGGGGGGCCGGGGTCGGGGTCGTGTCGGTCATCCCTTGACCTCCGACAGCCGGACGCGGGGATCCAGGATCGAATAGAGGATGTCGACCGCCAGGTTGATCGTCACGATGATGACCACGGTCAGCATCAGGTAGGCGACGATCACCGGCCGGTCCAGCAGGTTGATCGAATCGATCAGCAGCTTGCCCATGCCGGGCCAGGCGAAGACGGTTTCGGTCACGATGGCGAAGGCGATCATCGAGCCAAGCTCCAGCCCCAGAACGGTGACGATGGGGATCATGATGTTCTTCATCACATGGACGAAGACAATGCGGCGCGGCGACAGGCCCTTGGCCCTGGCGAACTTGATGTAATCCTGCAGGCAGACCTCGCGCGTGTTGGCGCGGGCCAGGCGGATCACCAGCGCCATCTTGAACAGCGCGAGGTTCAGCGCCGGCAGCAGCAGATAGGCCCAGCCCTGCGGCGTCAGGAAGCTGACCGGGATGCCCAGCAGCTCGACCGTGGGGCCGCGCCCGCCCGCCGGAAGCCAGCCCAGCCAGACCGCGAAGATCAGGATCAGGATCATCCCCTGCCAGAAATTCGGCAGCGAGAAGCCCAGGATCGAGCCCGCCATGACCGACCGGCCGCCGAGGCTGTCGGGCTTCAGCCCGGCATAGACGCCAAGCGGGATGCCGATCAGCACCGAGATCAGCAGCGCCACGAAGGCCAGCTCGAAGGTCGCGGGCAGGCGTTGCAGGATGATCTCGACCGCCGGGCGGCCATAGACGAAGGAGGTGCCCAGATCGCCGCGCAGCGCATTGCCCGCGAAGGTCAGGAACTGTTCCCACAGCGGCTTGTCCAGGCCCAGCCGCTCGATGGTGGCGCGGATCTCGGCCTGGCTGGCCTCGGGGCTGACCAGGATGTCGACCGGGTTGCCGATGGCATAGACGCCGATGAAGACCAGCACCGCCATCGTGACGACGGCAAGGATGCTCTGGCCCACGCGGCGCAGAAGATAGACGATCATGGGGTTCTCTGACGGCTGGGGGAATGGTCCGGGCCGCGCGATGCCGCGGCCCGGAGCGTCAGGGACGGATCAGTCCGCCTCGGCATTCCTGACCGCATAGGCCAGCGTGTACTGGTCCACCCGCGGCTCGTAGCTGATCTTCGGCGACATCGCCCAGGCCGAGCGTTCGTAATGCAGCGGGACGATGCCGTGTTCGTCCAGCACGATGGTTTCCGCCTGCTGCAGCAGTTGCGAGCGTTCCTCGTCGTCGATGGTGACCATCGCCTTCTGCAAAAGCTCGTCCATCTCGGCATTCGAGTAGCGCCCGGCATTGGTCACGCCCATCCCCGCATCGGGATCGAAGCTGGCGACCAGCGATTTCAGCGGCGAGGACATCTCGCCCGAGGATGCGCCCCAGCCGGCCAGGAAGGCGGGATATTCCTGGTTGTTGCGGCGCGAGAAGAACTGGCTGGCGGTGGCCGCGTCGACGGTGACGCGGATGCCGACGCGGTTCAGCATCTGCGCGACGGCCTGCGCCACCTGCTCGTCATTGATATAGCGGTCGTTGGGCGTGCCCAGCACCAGCCCGAAACCGTCGGCATAGCCCGCCTCGGCCAGCAGTTCCTTCGCGCGGTCCGGGTCATAGGGGTCCGCCGGACGGCCCGAGGTGCCGAACATCGGCGGCGGCAGCAATTCGCCCGCCGAGGTGGCATAGCCGCTCATGATCCGCTCCACGATGGCGTCGCGGTTGATCGAAAGCGAGATCGCCTCGCGCACGCGGGCATCCAGCAGCGGGTTTTCCCCGTCGGTGCCGGTAATGCCGCTGTGCGGGCCTTCCTGGTGCAGCGCGATATAGATCACCCGGTTCGACAGCGTATCGACGACCGAGAAACCCTCGCGCTCCAGCCGCGGCAGGTCCTGGATCGGGGGCGATTCGATGATGTCCACGTCGCCCGACAGCAGCGCCGCGACGCGCGGCCCGGCGCTGGTGATCGGACGCAGCCGGATGGTCTCCCAGTCCGGCGCCTCGCCCCAGTAATCGTCGTTGCGGGTCAGCACGATCTGCGCCCCGCGGGTGGATTCCTGCAGCTTGTAGGGGCCGGTGCCGATCACCAGCTCGGGCGAGTTGAAGGCCTGCTGCTGGGGCACCTCGCCCAGCCCCTCGCAGGTGCCGTCGGCGAAGGTGACTTCGGCTTCGGCGCCGCTGGCATCCGCCGACATGATCGCCCAGGTCGAGCTTTCGACCGGCAGCAGCGGGTTCGGGCCGTTGGTGGTGATGATGACGGTATGATCGTCCTCGGCCTCCATCCCGGAAATCGACTGCGTGTAGATCGAGAAGGACGAGGGCGAATTCTCGACCAGCGGGATCCGGCAGACGCTGTAGATCACGTCGCGCGCGGTGAAGGGCGTGCCGTCGTGGAACGCCACCCCCTCGCGCAGCCGGAAGCGCCAGGTGGTGTCGTCCAGCGCCTCCCATTCGGTCGCCAGCGAGGGTTCCAGGTTCTGCAGCGGATCCTGCTCGATCAGCGATTCGAAGATGTTCAGGCGGACCTGCGTATTGGTCGCCAGGTTGTGGAACTGCGGGTCCATCGAGGTCGGCTCGGAGGCCAGTCCGACGCGCAATTCCTGGGCCGCCGCGGCTGATGCCAGCGCGGTCGAGGAAATCAGCACGGCTCCGGCAAGGCGTCGCAAGTTCATCTGCATGGTTCGTTACCTCGTCTCTGCAATTCGCAGCTTCTGTTGGACCTGAAGGGATGTCTGCCGTCGCATCGGCGATGCGCGTCCGGTCTTGTGGGTGCCGAAACATCTCTTGGCGAAAAGGATATTATGCGCTATTCGAATGTCAAAGCAAAAATTTCATGAGTAAATGTTATAGGACAGCAGATGTCGGAAAACGATCAGGCGACCCAGCCGATCCGCCGCCTGGCGGTGACGCTGCGCGAACTGGAAGTGCTGCGCGCGCTGGTCGAGACCGGCACGGCGACGGCCGCCGCGCGCCGCCTGGGGCTGACCCAGCCGGCGATCAGCCGCGCCGTGGCCGAATTCGAGGCGACGCTGGGTCGGGCGCTGTTCGACCGGTCCGGGGGCCGGCTGGTGCCGACGACCGACTGCCTGGTGCTGAACGCCGAGATCGGCCCGATCTTCGCCGCCATCGAGCGGCTGGTGCAGCCCGACGACCTGGACGGGCCGCGCGATTCGCACAGCGGCCGGCTGCATGTCGGCGCGCCCCCGACCATCGCGCATCGCTTCATGCCGCCGCTGGTCGCCCGCTTCACCAAAGCCAACCCGGCGCTGGAGGTGGTGTTCGACGTGCTGGCCTCGGACGCGCTGATCACCAGCGTGGCCGAGGGCCGCATCGACCTGGCGCTGACCGACAGCACCCCCGCCCATGAGGGCGTCCGTTCCGAAATCGTGCTGGCGACCGAGGCGGTCTGCGCCCTGCCCTCGCGCCATCGCCTGGCGGCGCGCGACCTGATCCGCCCCGCCGACCTGGAGGGCGAGCCCTTCATCGCCCTGACCCGCCGCCATTCCGGCCGCATCGCCATCGACCGCGTCTTCGAGCGCGCCGGCATGTCGCCGAAGCTGGTGCTGGAGGCCGCGACCGCCGTTTCCGCCGCCGAATTCGTGGCCGAGGGGCTGGGCGTCGCCCTGCTGAACCCGTTTCCCATCGCGCGGCAGGTCGGCAAGGGCGTCGCCATCCGGCCGTTCCAGCCGGCGATCCGCTACCGCTCGGTGCTGCTGACGCCCTCCAGCCGCCCGCCAAGCCCCGCCGCCGCCGATTTCGCGGCGATGATCCGTTCCGAACTGGCCGAGCGATACGGCACGCTTGCCTCCACCGACAGGAAATGACCATGGCCCCGACGCCCAGCACCGACCTGCTTGCCCGGCTTGTCGCCTTCGACACGACCAGCCGCAACTCGAACCTGCCCCTGATCGACTTCGTCGAGGGCTACCTGGCCTCGTTCGGCGTCGAAAGCCACCGCATCCCCGACCGGACCGGCCAGAAGGCCAATCTGTGGGCGACGATCGGGCCCGCGACCGGCGGCGGGACGATCCTGTCGGGACATACCGACACGGTGCCGGTCGATGGCCAGGACTGGTCCTCGGACCCCTTCGCGCTGACGGAACGCGACGGGCGGCTTCATGCCCGCGGCGCCTGCGACATGAAGGGATTCCTGGCCTGCGTGCTGGCCGCGGTGCCGCGCATGGTCGGCGCCGGCCTGGCGCGGCCGATCCACCTGGCCTTCTCTCATGACGAGGAGATCGGCTGCGTCGGCGTGGTCGGGCTGCTGGACTGGCTGAATGCCCGCGCCATCCGCCCCGATTTCTGCGTGGTCGGAGAACCGACGATGATGGCGGTCGGGCTGGGCCACAAGGCCAAGCGCTCGGTGCGGGTCGGCATTCGCGGCCGGTCGTGTCATTCCTCGCTGGCCCCGCAGGGGGTGAACGCGGTGGAATACGGCGCGCTGATGGTGGCGGAGATGCACCGGATCGCGGCGCGGCTGGCGGCCACGGGCCGCTGCGACCCGGCCTATGACGTCGGCCATTCGACCGCCCATGTCGGCACCTTCCACGGCGGAACAGCGCTGAACATCGTCCCCGACGAGGCGCATTTCCTGTGCGAATTCCGCGTCCTGCCGGACGAGGACCCGGACGCGCTGGTCGCGGAACTGCGCGCCCGCGCCGAGGAATTGCAGGCCGGGATGCAGGCCCGCGACCCCGCCGCCGGGATCGACGTCGAGGTCTATGCCGCCTTCCCCGGCCTCGACACCCCGCCCGAGGCCGAGATCGCGCGGCTGGCGATGAATTTCGCCGACACCAACCGCAGCGTGAAGGTCGCCTATGGCACCGAAGGCGGGCGTTTCGCCCAGCAGCTGGGGGTGCCGACGATCATCTGCGGGCCGGGCTCGATCGACCATGCCCACAAGCCCGACGAATTCGTCGACGCGGAACAGCTGGCGCGCTGCGACCAGTTCATCGACCGGCTGATCGACTGGAGCCGCCGCGCCTGACCCCCCGCGCCTGCCTCCCGCGCCTGACCGCCACGGGCTTGATCCCGCCGCCAAAGCGCCTAAGGCTGTGCCCGGCGGAAGATGGGTGGGGATGATGCAGAATTTCGACGCCGTGACGGCGCGCCTCGTGCTTGCGCTTGCCCGCGACGGCTCGATCGGGCGCACCGCCGAGCGCGAGAACATCGCCGCCTCGGCCATCAGCCGCCGCCTTGCCGACCTGGAGGCGCGGCTGGGCGTGGTGCTGTTCGACCGCGTGCCCACCGGCGTCACGCTGACCAGCGCCGGGACCACCTATGCCGAGGGCTGCCGGCGGGTCTTCCGCGAGATCTCGGACCTGGGCGACGCGATGGCGGAATTCGCCCAAGGGGCGGCGGGGCAGCTGCGCATCGCGGCCTCCAGCTCGGCCCTGTCGGGCAGGCTGCCGGAACTGCTGGCCGAATATGCGCGCCACCACCCCGATGTCGTGCTGGACATCCGCGAGATGTCCGGCCCGGCGACCCTGCTGGCGGTGACCGACGCGCAGGTCGACCTGGCCATCGTCGCCGACAACTACGATTTCGGCGCCTTCGAGATCGAGGTCTTCGAGGCCGACGACGTCTGGGTCATCGCCGCGCCCGACCATGCGCTGGCCGACCGGCTGGACGGCCGCAGCCCGATCCGCTTCGAGGAGACGCTGAATTTCGAGATGGTCGGCGTGCATCACGCCGGCGCGCTGGACCGGCTGGTCAGCACCGCCGCGCGCCGGATCGGCCGCAGCCTGGGCACCCGCGTGCAGGTCGAGACCTTCCCCTCACTGGTGCGCATGGTCGAGGCGGGGTTCGGCATCGGCTTCCTGCGCCTGTCCTCGCTGCACCTGATCGCGGGCACGGCGCTGGTCTGCGCGCCCCTGGCCGAGGACTGGGCGGCGCGCAAGCTGCTGGTCGCGCGGCGCCGGCGCAGCCAGGTCCCCGGCGCGGTGGCGGCCTTCCTGGACCTGATGCGGCGCAGGCGGGCCAAGGACCCGCCCGCCGGGTCTCAGCGGTCGGGATCCTGCAGCCGCACCGAATAGTCGTCGGCCAGCATCTGCAGCACATGGGCCAGCACCTCGGGCGCGATGTTCGTGCCCGCCTCATACAGCTTCCGCGCCGCCTCGCCCGTCACCTGCTCATAGGCGCCCAGGACCTGCTGCCGCTCGGCCTGATACTCCGGGTCGTCGAAGACCCGCTGCCAGGTCTCGCGCCACATCTGCTGGATTTCCTCGGGCGTGTCCTTCGGGACGACCACCATCTTCTGCGCCGCGAAGCCGGCGGTGGAAAAGACGTGATAGGCGTCATAGAGCGGCCCCTGCGGCGGGGCGCCGTGGATCAGCTGATGGACTTCCTCGACGGTGGGCAGGTCGGGGAAGGTCGGATCCCGCTGCACCCGCCCCTCGGCGTCCAGCACGCCCCAGCTCATGACCGGGACCGCCTCGCCCGCCGCGACCATCGGCGCGACGTTGCGCAGGTAGGAGGGCGTCGTCTGATAGTCGATGTTCACCTCGTCGCGCTGCATCGCGACCAGCCCGTCGCCGCGCCCGGTATAGCCGAAGACATAGCGCACGTCGAAACCCAGCAGCTTGAAGGCCAGCATCGGCACCAGGTCCAGCGAGGTCGGCCCCTGGCTGGCGAAGATCAGCGTCCGGTCCCGCAATGCCGCGACATCCCGCCAGTCGCGGATGCCAAGCTCGGGCGAGACATAGACCGCCCCGCCGGTCGGCGCGATCATCACCGGCGCCCAGTCGTCATAGTCATAGCGCACCCGCAGGTCGCCCAGCAGATAGGGAAACTGGGTCGAGCCCGAGGTGCCCAGGATGGCAAGCCCGTCGGTCTGCCGCCGCTGCGCGAACTGGTTGGCGCCGCGGGTGCTGCCGCCGCCGGGTTCGTTCACGATCAGGATCTGGGGATTGCCGGGCAGGTGGCGCTGCAGATAGGGCGCGTTGAAGCGCGCCCAGGTATCCGAGCCGCCGGTTTCGGAAAACGGGATGAACCATTCGACGGTCTGTCCCGACAGGTCCGGCTGCGCCCCGGCGGCCCCGCCCAGAAGGACCGCCGCCACCCCTATCGACACGCAATGCGCGATGCGCCTGCCCCGGATCTCCATCCGCATCCATCCTCCCTCCGGCGCCCGACCTCCCCCGGCCCGCGCCGTCCCTGCCGAAGTTTCTAGGCATTCGGCGCATTGGCCGCTACCCTTGCGGGCCGCTTTGCTGTCTATAATGTTCGCGCCGACGGGCCCGCGCGGCCCGCATGTCGATAGGGAGGGCGCATCCGACATGCGCATCGTACTGATCGAGGACAACCGGATGCTGGCCCGCGCGGTCAGCCAGTCGCTGCGGCAGGAGGGGCATTCGGTCGACTGGCTGGAGGATGGCCTGGACGGCGCGGCCTTCCTGTCCAGCCAGGGCGCCGATCTGGCCATCGTGGACATCAACCTGCCCCGGCGCAGCGGGCTGCAGGTGGTGCGCGACATGGTGGTGGGCGGCGCCGACATCCCGGTCCTGATGCTGACCGCGCGCGACGGGCTGGACGACCGCATCGCCGGGCTGGACGCGGGCGCCGACGACTATGTCGCCAAGCCCTTCGAGATGGCCGAGCTGTGCGCCCGCGTCCGCGCGCTGGGACGGCGCCGGGGCCGCAAGCCGCAGATGACCGAGACCTTCGGCGCGCTCAGCTATGAACGGCCGGGGCGCAGGCTGGTCGGCCCGCAGGGGGCGCTGGACCTGCCCCGGCGCGAAATGGCGCTGTGGGAGGTGCTGTTCGACAATGCCGGCCGGGTCGTGCCGAAAAGCGGGATCTGCGACAGCATCTACGGCACCGGCGCCGATGTCGAGATGAACGCCGTCGAGCTTCTGGTCTCGCGGCTGCGGCGCAAGCTGAGGGGCTGCGGCGTGACCATCCGGGCGATCCGGGGCCTCGGCTATATCCTGCAAGAGGACGAGGCCGCGTGATCGCGGGCCTGATCCGCGCCCGCAGCCTGCGCACGCGGCTGTTCGTCATGATCCTGCTGCCGCTGATCGTGGTCGCCGCCGCCTCCAGCGTGGTGCTGCACTGGCTGGCGCGGGACATGTCGCGATCGCTCTATGACGACACGCTGAAGGTCGTCGCCCATACCGTCGCGCGCGAGGCGGTGCTGACCAAGGGCGACCTGGTCACCGATTCGCTGCTGGATTCGCTGGTCGGCGCCCTGGGCGATCCGATCTATTACCGGGTCCATGCCGACGAGGGCTATTTCCTGGTCGGCCATTCCGACGCCCCCCAGCCGGACCGGGACCTGGACCTGCCGGGCGGGGTGCCGGTCTTCTTCGACGCCGACTATCACGGGGAACCGGTCCGCGCGGTGGTCCTGCGCGAATTCATCTCGGACCCCGATTTCGACGGCTGGACCACGGTGCAGGTCTGGCAGACCGTGACCCAGCGGCAGGCGCTCAGCATGACGATGCTGGCGCAGTCGGCCACGGTGCTGATGCTGCTGCTGATCGCCGCCGCGGCGCTGGTCTGGTTCGGCATCCGGCGCGGGCTTGCGCCGCTGACCGACCTGCGCGCGGCGATGGCGCTGCGCCACACCAACGACCTGCGCCCGATCCGCCGCCCCGTCCCGCGCGAGGCCGAGCCCTTGGTGCGGACCATCAACAACCTGTTCCAGCGCCTGACGGCCGAGCTGGAGCGGCGCAACAGCTTCATCTCGAACGCCGCGCATCAGCTGCGCAACCCGGTCGCCGCCATCCAGGCGCAGGCCGAGGCCGCGCGCGATTCCCATGCCCTGACCGACCGGGCCGAGCGCCTGCAGGACCTGACCGAGGCGACCCGCCGCCTGTCGCGGATGAGCCAGCAGCTGCTGCGCTTCGATGCGGCGAATGAAGGCCGCGCGGACCGCGACACGCCGCCCGCCGATCTGGTGCGGCTGGTGGCGGATGTCGCCCGCCGCCATGTGCCCGCCGCGCTGCGGGCCCGCGTCGAGATCGAATATGACGGCCCCGACGGCCCGCTTTACGTCCAGGGCGATCCGGTGCTGATCGAGGAGGCCATCGACAACCTGATCGACAATGCGCTGCGCTATGGCTGCCCGCCAGACAGCCACCTGCAATTGCGGGTCGAGAGCCGCTTCGGCATGGGGGTCCTGACGGTCGCCGATGAAGGCCCCGGCATCCCGGCCGAATCCTCGGAAAAGGTGTTCGAGCGGTTCGTGCGCCTGTCGCCCGTCGAGGATGGCGGCTGCGGGCTTGGCCTGTCGATCGTGCGCGCCATCGCGAAGGGGGTCGGCGGCTCGGCCCGGATCCTGCCGGCGGAACGCGGCTGCACGCTGCGCTTCAGCCTGCCGCTGCGCGCCGCGCCGCAAGCAGCGGCCGGTTCCGGCGGGAAAGATTCGTCCCGACAGTTTGCGGACAGGTTCATGTGACAGATTGCCCGGACGTGTTGGCGCGATGCGCGCGCCATGTCTGGGAGGACACAGCAATGAAATCACCGATGCGCCTTGCGCGCGGCGCGGTCGCGGCCGTCATCGCCGCCGCCGGCCTCGCCCTTGCCACGCCCGGCCCCGCCGCGGCCGTGGATTTTTCCGGGAAAACCGTCGAATGGTGGATCCCCTTCTCCGAGGGCGGCGGCTCGGACGTCTGGGCGCGCTTCTTCGCGCCCTACCTGGCCCGCCATCTGCCCGGCCAGCCCAATGTCATCATCCGCAATGTGCCGGGCGGCGGCTCGATCACCGGCACCAACGAATTCGCCGCGCGGGCACGCCCGGACGGGCTGTCGCTGCTGGGGACTTCGGGCTCGACCCAGTTCCCCTATCTGCTGGGCGATACCCGCGTGCGCTATGAGATGGCCGATTTCGAGCCGGTGCTGGTCTCGCCCACCGGCGGCGTGGTCTATATCCCGGCCAGCTTCGGCATCACGGATGCCTCCGAGCTGGGCCAGATCGCCGACCGGGAACTGGTCTATGCCAGCCAGGGCGCGACCTCGCTGGACCTGGTGCCGATGCTGGCCTTCGAGGTCCTGGGGCTGAACGTGCGCCATGTCTTCGGCATGACCGGGCGCGGCGACGGGCGGCTGGCCTTCGAGCGCGGCGAGGCCACGATCGACTACCAGACCTCGTCGGCCTATCTGACCAATGTGGTGCCGCTGGTCGAGGCAGGCGATGCCGTGCCGCTGTTTTCCTATGGCGTGCTGGACGCCGAGGGCAACGTGCAGCGCGATCCGTCCTTCCCCGACATCCCGCATTTCCTGGAAGCCTACGAGATGATGCACGGGGAACCGCCCTCGGGCGTGGCCTTCGACGCCTACATGGCCTTCTTCAGCGCCGGCTTCGCCGCGCAGAAGCCCGCGATGCTGCCCAGGGGCACGGCGCCCGAGATCGTCGAGGCCTATCGCCAGGCCTTCGCCGAGGCGGTCGCCGATCCCGCCCTGCAGGCCGCCAAGGGCGAGGTGCTGGGCGAATACGACCAGGCCGTCGGCGAGGATACCGTCCCGCTCTACCAGGTGGCGACCAGCATCGACCCCGAGGCGCGCGAATGGGTGCGCGGCTATCTGCGCGACAATCATCGCGTGACGCTGGACTGACACGCCCGGCCCTGCGGGCGGCGCGGCGTCGCGCGGCCCGCATCGGCGATCCTTGCGAAGAACCCCTGCGGCCGGCCCGCTGCCGCGCGCCGCTTGCGGTTCTCCACCCTCAACCCGGCCCGCTTTTCGCAGCGCGACCCCCCGGTCGCGACCGGCGGCCTGCGGGCGTCACGGAAGGTCACAGGTGCATCATGGTCATCGACGCGCTGTTCGAGGCGCTCGGCAATGTGCTGACGCTTCAACATTTCACCTATCTGATGGTCGGCGTTCTGGTCGGCCTGGTCGTGGGCATCCTGCCCGGTCTGGGCGGCATCGTCGGCATGTCGCTGCTTCTGCCCTTCGTCTACGGCATGGACGCCACCTCGGCGCTGGCCATGCTGATCGGGATGCTGCCGGTGCTTGCCATCGCCGACACCTTCGCGTCGGTGCTGATGGGCATTCCCGGCTCCAGCGCCTCGCAGGCGACGATCCTGGACGGCTTTCCCATGGCCAAGAAGGGCCAGGCGGCGCGGGCGCTGAGCGCGGCCTTCACCGCCTCGCTGTTCGGCGGGCTGTTCGGCGCGGCGGTGCTGACCGTCTGCGTGCTGGCGGCGCGGCCGCTGATCCTGTCCTTCGGCGCGGCCGAGCTGTTCATGCTGACGCTGTTCGGCCTGTCGATGGTCGGCGTGCTGTCGGGCCAGAGCCTGCTGAAGGGCATCGCCGCCTGCGCGCTTGGCCTGGCGCTGGGGGCGGTCGGCGCGGCGCCGGCGACGGGCGAATACCGGATGGATTTCGGCACGCTCTACCTGATGGACGGGGTGCCGCTGGTCATCGTCGGCCTGGCGCTGTTCGCCGTGCCGGAGATCGGCGACCTGTTGCGCAAGAACAGCACCATCGCCGAGCGGAAATCCAGCCTCGGCACCGGCTGGCTGCAGGGGATCAGGGACACCTGGGCCTATCGCTGGCTGACGCTGCGCTGTTCGGGGCTGGGCGCGATCCTGGGGATGATCCCCGGCCTTGGCGGCAGCGTCGTGGACTGGATCGCCTACGGCCATGTCGTACAGACCTCGAAGGACCGCAGCCAGTTCGGCAAGGGCGACGTGCGCGGCGTCATCGCCCCCGAATCGACCACCAGCGCCAAGGAGGGCGGCGGGCTGGTGCCGACGCTGCTGTTCGGCATTCCCGGCTCGGGCTCGATGGCGATCTTCCTGGCGGGGATGATCCTGATCGGGCTGCAGCCGGGCCCGGCGATGGTCGGCCAGAACCTGGGCGTGACCTATACCATCGTCTGGTCGCTGGCGATCGCCAACGTGATCGGCACCGTCTTGTGCATCGTGCTGGCGCCGAACATCGCCCGCATCACCACGATCCGCTATGCGCTGGTCGCGCCCTTCATGATCCTGGTGATCTCTTTCGCGGCCTTCCAGCCCAGCCGCTCCTACCTGGACCTGGTGACGCTGCTGGTCCTTGGCGTGGTCGGCATCCTGCTGCGCCGCTTCGGCTGGCCGCGCCCGGCCTTCCTGATCGGCTTCGTGCTGGCCACGCAGGGCGAGCGCTACCTGTACCAGGCGCTGCAATTCTCGGGCTGGAGCTTCTTCGGCCGTCCCATCGTGATCGTCATCGGCCTGATCATCATCCTGTCGGTCTGGCTTGGCGCGCGCGCCAACAAGGGCGGCGGCTCGGTCCAGACCGAGGGCAGCGGTGCGATCTCGGACAGCACCCATATGTGGCCGCAGGTGGCTTTCACCGCGGGGGTGATCTGCGTCTTCGTCTTCACGCTCTATGAAACCGTGGGCCTCAGCCTTCTGGGCAAGGTCTTCCCGATCGGCGTGGCGCTGGTCGGCCTGCTGGCGGCGCTGCTGATCATCTGGCCGCAATGGCGCGGCAACCGCGCCAGCCGCGAGGTCTTCGACGGCGAGGATGCCCGCAGGATCGACGACGACGGTCCGGTCGGCCCGCTGTTCTATGTGGCCTGGCTGGCCGCCTTCGTCGGCGCGATCGGGCTGGTGGGCTATTTCCTGGCGCTGGTCGCCTTCTTCGTGGCCTTCCTGCGCATCGTCGCGAAGTCAAGCTGGGGGCAGACGCTGGTCCTGACCGGCGCGGCCGCCGGGCTGGTGCTGCTGCTGGCCTCGGCGCTGAACATGGTGATGCCTTCGGGCCTGCTGCAGGACCATTTCCACAACTACCTGATCTGGCCGCTGCGCTGAGCCGGCCGCGCCCCCGGCCGGCCGGGGGCGCCTTTTCCCATCCATGCGAGGAGGAGTTTCCATGAGCAGACAAAGCGCGATTCCCTGCATCCTGATGCGGGGCGGCACCTCGAAGGGCCCCTATTTCGTCACCGGCGACCTGCCCCCGGACCCCGCCGCCCGCGACCGGGTGCTGCTGGCCGCGATGGGCTCGCCCGATGCCCGCCAGATCGACGGGCTGGGCGGCGCGGACCCGCTGACCTCGAAGGTCGCGATGGTCAACCGCTCGGCCCGCGAGGGCATCGACGTGGACTATCTGTTTGCGCAGGTCTCGGTGGCGGATGCGGTGGTCGACACCTCGCCCTCCTGCGGCAACGTGCTGGCCGGCGTCGGCCCCTTCGCCATCGAGCGCGGCATGGTCCCCGTCACCGGCGAGGAGACGCTGGTGACGATCTACAACACCAATACCGACAGCCGCATCGAGGCGGTCGTCAGGACCGACGGCCGGGGCGTCGTCTATGACGGCGACACCGCGATCGACGGCGTGCCGGGCACCGCCGCGCCGGTGCGGCTGAACTTCATGGACATCGTCGGATCGAAGACCGGGCGGCTTCTGCCCACCGGCCGCCTGACCGAAACCATCGAGGGCGTCGAGGTCACGCTGATCGACGTCGCCGTGCCGATGATGATCTTCCGCGCCCAGGACCTGGGCAAGACCGGCCACGAGAGCCCGGCGGAACTGGACGCGGATCGCGACTTCTTCGCGCTGATGGAGGCCATGCGGCGGATCGCGGGGGAACGGATGGGCCTTGGCGACGTGGCCGGGCGGGTGATCCCCAAGGTGGCGATGCTGGCCGCGCCGCGCGGCCAGGGCCATGTCGCCGCCCGCTATTTCGTGCCCCACAAGACCCATGGCGCCTTCGCCGTGACCGGCGCGCTCTGCGTATCCAGCTGCGCGATGCTGGCGGGCTCGGTCTCGGACGGGCTGGCGCGGCGACCCGAGGGCGACGACCGGCTGATCCTGATCGAGCATCCCGCCGGCCTGATCGACGTGGCGCTGAAGACCCGCGGCGGCGGCGCCAACATGGAGATCGTCTCGGGCGGCGTCATCCGCACCGCGCGCAAGCTGATGCAGGGCGAGGTCTTCGTGCCCGGCCACCTGCTGGACGGGGGCGGCGCATGACCACGCTGGCCCCCGATGGCGAGGATCTCGGCGGCCCCTGGGACCTGATCGTGGTCGGCGGCGGCAATGCCGCGCTCTGCGCCGCCATCACGGCAGCCGAGGCGGGCTGCCGCGTGCTGCTGCTGGAGGGCGCGCCGAAGCCCTATCGGGGCGGCAACAGCCGGCACACGCGCAACTTCCGCTGCATGCATCGCGGCCCGCTGTCGGTGCTGACCGGCAGCTACGCCGAGGACGAATATCTCGACGACCTGATGCTGGTGACGCAGGGCCGCACCGACGAATCGCTGGCCCGCATGGCCATCCGCATGTCCGAGGACTGCCTGCCCTGGATGGAGGCGCATGGCGTGCGCTTCCAGCCCTCGCTGTCGGGCACGCTGTCGCTGTCGCGCACCAACGCCTTCTTCCTGGGCGGCGGCAAGGCGCTGGTCAACGCCTATTACAACACCGCCCGGGACCTGGGCGTGACGGTCCTCTATGACGCGCAGGTCGGCCATGTGCATCTGGAGGGCGACCGCTTCACCGGGCTGGAGGTCTCGATCCGGGGCGGGCCGCCGCGCCAGGTCGAGGCGGGCGCGGCCGTGCTGGCCTCGGGCGGGTTCCAGTCGAACATCGAGTGGCTGACCCAGGCCTGGGGGCCGGCGGCGGCGAATTTCCTGATCCGGGGCACGCCCTACAATCGCGGCGTGGTGCTGCGCGACATGCTGGACCAGGGCTGCGAGCCGGTCGGCGATCCGACCCAGTGCCACGCCGTCGCCATCGACGGGCGCGCGCCGAAATTCGACGGCGGCATCGTCACCCGGCTGGACTGCGTGCCCTTCTCGGTGGTGGTGAACCGCGACGCGCGGCGCTTCCATGACGAGGGCGAGGATGTCTGGCCCAAGCGCTATGCGATCTGGGGGCGGCTGGTCGCCGCGCAGCCCGACCAGGTGGCCTATGCGATCATCGACGCGAAATCGTCCGAACTGTTCATGCCCTCGGTCTTTCCGCCCGGCAAGGCCGACAGCATCGAGGATCTGGCCCGGCAGATGGGGCTGGACCCGGCCGCCCTGCGGCGCACGATCGACGACTTCAACGCCAGCTGCCGCGAGGGCCCCTTCCACCCGACCGAACTGGACGGGCTGGCGACCACGGGCCTGACGCCCCCCAAGACCAACTGGGCGCGGCCCATCGATACGCCGCCCTTCTACGGCTACCAGCTGCGGCCGGGCGTCACCTTCACCTATCTGGGGCTGAAGGTGTCGGAAACCGCGCAGGTCCAGACGCCCCAGGGACCGCTGCGAAACGTCTGGGCGGCGGGCGAGATCATGGCCGGCTCGATCCTGGGACAGGGCTATCTGGCCGGCTTCGGCATGACCATCGGCACCGTCTTCGGCCGCATCGCGGGACAGGAGGCCGCGAAACATGTTGGATGAACGCACCACCCCGACCGCCGAGGCCCGCCGCCAGATCGAGATCTGCAACGCCTGCCGCTATTGCGAGGGGTTCTGCTCGGTCTTTCCGGCGATGACCCGGCAGCGCGCCTTCGCGGATGGCGACATCACGCAGCTGGCCAACCTGTGCCACAACTGCCGCGGCTGCTATTATTCCTGCCAATATACCCCGCCGCATGAATTCGCGCTGAACCTGCCCGCCGCGCTGGCCTTGATCCGCAACGACAGCTGGGAACGGCTGGTCTGGCCCTCGCGGCTGGGCGCGCTGTTCCAGCGCAGCGGCGGGGCGATGGCGGCGGCGCTGGTTTTGTGCCTGGCCGCCTTCTTCTGGCTGCTGGCGGCGCTGCGCCCCGAACAGGGGGCCGGCTTCTATGCCCATCTGGCACATGACGCGATGGTCGCGCTGTTCCTGCCCGCCTTCCTTCTGCCACTGGCCTCGGTCGCCTGGGGCCTGCGCCGCTATTGGCACGAGGTCGGGGCCGGACGGCCGCGGCTCGCCCATCTGACCGGCGCGCTGCGGCAGGCGGCGGGGATGCGCAACCTGTCCGGCGGCCAGGGACAGGGCTGCAATTTCGAGGCCGAGGACCGCTATTCCAACAGCCGCCGCTGGTTCCACCAGGCGATGATGTACGGCTTCCTGCTGTGCTTCGGCGCGACCGCCTCGGGGACGGTCCTGCATTACGGCTTCGGGATCCAGGCGCCCTACGGGTTCTTCTCGCTGCCCAAGCTGCTGGGCGTGCCGGGCGGCATCCTGATGGTGATCGGCGCGGCCGGGCTGGCGGCGGGCAAGCTGAGGGCCGACCCCGCGCTTGGCGCGGCCCATGCCTGGGGCGGCGAGATGGCCTTCATCCTGCTTCTGGGCTTCGTCGCGGCCTCGGGGCTGGCGCTTTACGCGGCGACCGGGACCGCGCTGGTCGGCCCGCTTCTGGCGCTGCATCTGGGCTCGGTCATGGCGCTGTTCCTGCTGCTGCCCTTCACCAAGATGGTGCATGGCTTCTTCCGCCTGGCCGCGCTGGTGGTCGAGGAACAGCGGCGCCGCGGCGAGTGATCCGCGCCAGGGCTTCGCGACGCGCGAAGCCCTCGTTGCATTTCGGCAATGGGCAGCCCGGCGTGCCACCCCTATGCTGCATGGGCGACCGCATCCTGAACGATCGAAGATGACCACCAGTTCCGCATTCCTGTTCCTGCGCACCCTGCTGATCGGCGGCCTCGGCGGCCTGACCGGCCATCTGCTGAACCTCCCGCTCGGATGGCTGGTGGGCGCGATGCTGACGACCAGCGCCTGTGCGATGGCGGGGGCCAGGGTGCCGATGTCGTGGTCGCTGCGCTCGGTCATGATCGGGGTGATCGGGCTGATGGCGGGCAGCGCCTTCACGCCCGACATCCTGTCCCATGCGCGGGACTGGAGCGTCACGCTGATCGGCGTCGCGGTCTATTGCGCGCTGGTCTTCGCGATCGGGATCGCGGTCTGCCGGCGGATCGGCGGGCAGGACCGGACCACGGCGATGTTCTCGGCCGCGCCGGGCGGGCTCAGCGAGATCCTGGCGCTGGGGCCGTCCTGCGGCGCCGATCCGCGCACCCTGTCGCTGGTCCACGGCATGCGCATCGCGGTCATCCTTGCGCTGACCCCGCTTGTCGCGACCTCGATGGCGGCAGGAGTGGCGGGGGCGGGCGCGGTCGATGTCACCGCCGCAAGGCGGGTAATCGACCTGTCGCTGTCGATGCCGCCCAGGGACGTGGCGATCCTGGCCGCCTGCCTGCTGGTGGGCATGCGGCTTGGCCGCGCGATCCGGCTGCCCGCCGCGCATCTGACCGGGCCGCTGATCCTGTCGGCCATCACCCATGCCAGCGGGCTGACCGCCGCCCATCCGCCGCAACTGCTGATCATCGCCGCGCAGGTGGTGATCGGCACCTCGGTCGCGCAGTTCTTCGCCCATACCACCTGGCGGATGCTGCTGGGCTGCCTGGCCATCGGCGGCGGGCTGACGCTGGTGAACCTTGCGCTTGCCGCCGGCTTCGCCGCGGGTTTCGCCCATTGGCTGGACGTGCCCTTCGCCACGGCGATGATCGCGCTGGTCCCCGGCGGGCTGCCGGAAATGAGCCTCGTGTCGATCGCGCTGGGGCTGGACGCGGCCTTCGTCAGCACCCATCACCTGTTCCGCGTGGTGCTGGTGCTGATCGCGCTGCCGGTGCTGGTGCGGCTGGGCGGCAGCCCCGCGCCCCAGGGCAAGCCGAAGCCCCATCCGCAGGCATAACCCGCCGCCTCGCGTCCCCTCATGGCGAAATTTTTGGCACGGGACGGTGGCATGCCCCGCCCGGTCGCGGTTATATGACGCGATCAGATCCGGCGCCGCCACCGGGCCGCCATCCGCAGGAGACCCCGCATGACCATCGCTCTGAACCGTCGTCAAACCCTGCTGGGCATGGGCGCCATGGGCGCCGCCGCCGCGCTCGGCACGCCGGCTTTGGCCTCCAGCCGCAACCTGGCGGTGCTGCATCTGGGCAGCCATGCGCCCAGCTTCATCGCCTGGGAACGCGGCTATTTCAGGGATGCCGGCATCGACCTCAACCTGCGGTTCTTCGAGGCGGCGCAGCCCATGGCCGTGGCCATCGCCTCGGGCGACGCGGATTTCGGCGTCACCGCCATGACCGGCGGGCTGATCAGCCTGGCGCAGAAGGACGCGGTGAAGGTGATCGGCGGCGCGCTGATCGAAAAGCCCGGCTCGCCCGGATCGCTGGTCCTGGCCTCGAACAAGGCCCATGCGGACGGGCTGACCGATCCCTCGCAGCTGGCGGGCCGGTCCTTCGGCATCACCACCGCCGGGTCGTCCTTCCATTTCATGGCCCACAAGATCGCCCAGGCCACCGGCATCGACCTGGCCGAGGTGGACCTGCGCCCGCTGCAGAAGCTGGGCACGCTGGTCGGCGCGCTGTCGACGGGGCAGATCGACGCCTGGGCGATCCAGCCCAGCATCGCCGGCAAGCTTCTGGCCGACGGCGCCGCGCAGCAGATCGGCACCGTGGCCGATTACGCGCCGAACTACCAGGTGACGACCGCCTTCACCTCGACCGGCAATGCCGCCAGTGAACGCGAGCTGGTCGCCGCCTTCGTCGCCGCCTATTCCCGCGCCATCGCCGATTACAACGCCGCCTTCATCGACCGCACGGCCCCCGCCGAGGAGATCGACGAACTGGCCGCCATCGTCCACAAATACGTGGAAACCGACAGCCCCGCCGATGTCGCCAGGGACAACCTGATCAACGGCGCGCAGCGCATCAACGAGGGGCTGGCGCTGGCCCAGGACAGCATCATCGAGCAGCTGGAATGGTACAAGTCCGAAGGCATGGTCGATGCCAGCGTGACGGCGGAACAGCTGCTGGACAGCTCCTTCGTCGAGACCGTCTGAGCGGCGCCGGGCCATGGATCTGCAGCTTCGGAACGTCAGCCATTCCTATGGCCCGGTCGAGGTCCTGCGCGACATCTCGCTGGAGATTCCGCAGGGGCAGATCGTCTGCCTGATCGGCCCCTCGGGCTGCGGGAAATCGACGCTGCTGCGCTTTCTGGGCGGGCTGGAGCAGCCCTCCTCGGGCCAGGTGCTGCAACTGGGCGCCCCGCCCGCGGATTCGCTGAACCCGCTGACCTATGTGTTCCAGCATTTCGCCCTGCTGCCCTGGCGCAGCGTCGAGGGCAATATCCGCCTGGTGCTGGAGGATCACCGCCTGCCGCGCCGCGAGATGGACCGGATCGTCGCCGATGTGCTGGAGCGCACGCGCCTGTCCGAATTCCGCAAGACCCTGCCCAAGCAGCTGTCGGGCGGGATGCGGCAGCGGGTGGCGATCAGCCGGGCCCTGGCGGTGCGCCCCGCCGTCATGCTGATGGACGAGCCGCTCTCGGCGCTGGACAGCCAGACCCGCGAATTGCTGATGGACGACCTGGTCGGGCTGTGGCTGCGCAAGCCCTTCACCTCGGTCTATGTCACCCACAACCTGAACGAGGCCGTCCGCCTCGGCCACCGGGTCGTGGTGCTGTCGCGCCGCCCCGGCCGGATCCGCGAGATCGTCGACATCGACATCCCCCTTGCCGAACGCCGCCCCGGCCATCCCGCGCTGGAGGACCGGCAGGCCCATCTGTGGGACCTGATGCGGGACGAGGCGCGCGCCGCCGATCAGGAACTGCTTGATGGATAATCCTTCGCAAACCGCCCGCCCCGTCCCCTTCCGGGGCGGCGGGTTCGAGCCCGTGCCGGTGCGCGGCGTGGCCATCGCGCTGTTCGCCCTGCTGCTGATCGTCGCGGAAATCGGCACCCGCAGCGGCTGGATCTCGGCGCTGACCCTGCCCCGCCCCTCGGCGGTCTTCCTGACGCTTTACCGGCTGTGGGATACCGGGCTTCTGTGGACGCATCTGCTGCCCTCGCTGCAGCGGCTGCTGGTCGGCGGCAGCCTGGGGCTTGCGGCGGGGATCGGGCTGGGGGTGATGATCGGGCTGTTCAGCCATGTCCGCGCCGGCTTGGTGCCTCTGGTCGCGGCGCTGTTCCCGATCCCGAAGATCGCGCTGCTGCCGCTGTTCGTGATCTGGTTCGGCATCGACGAGGCGTCGAAATACGCCCTGATCGCCTTCGGCACCTTCACGCCCACGGTCGTGGCGACCTATGGCGCGGTGGACAACGTGGACCGCACCCTGATCCGCATGGGCCAGAGCTTCGGGCTGGGCTGGTTTTCCATCGTGCGCAAGATCGTCCTGCCCGGCGCCTTCCCCGCCATCCTGTCGGGCCTGCGGGTGTCGATTTCCATCGCCATCATCCTGCTGGTCGCGGCCGAGATGCTGGGCGCGCGCTATGGCGTCGGCTCCTACATCCTGGAAGCCGGCTCGCTCTACGACCTGGAAAAGCTGTTCGCGGGGGTGACGATCCTGTCGCTGATGGGCCTGGTCGTGAATGCCGTGATCGGCTGGATCGAGCGCGCCTTCATCACCTGGCGCTAGGCGCGACGCCTAGCCCAGCCG
The DNA here is from genome assembly GCF_003709565.1 of Paracoccus sigandri. Taxonomy (GTDB): domain Bacteria; phylum Pseudomonadota; class Alphaproteobacteria; order Rhodobacterales; family Rhodobacteraceae; genus Paracoccus; species Paracoccus siganidrum. The sequence goes on from NZ_QNRC01000003.1 coordinate 215,582, forward strand.
GGCGAAGGCCGCCATGATCGTGCGCTCGGATCGGGTCAGGTATTCCTCCAGCATCTCGGAGGCGGCCTTCGCATCGCCCGCCTCGATCCGGTCCACGATGGCGCGGTTCAGCCGGATGAAGGGTTCGTGCAGCAACTCGGGGCTGTCCAGCAGCCCGAAGGCCAGCCGCAATTCGGCCGAGATCTGCGCGAAGAACCCCATCAGCCGCGGGCTGTCGGTCAGGGCGACGATGGCGCTGTGGAAATCCATGTTGGCGCTGCCGACGGCCTGCCAGTCGGGCAGAGCCGCCATCCGTTCGGCATGATCGACCGCCGCGTGCATCCGCGCCACCGCCTCGTGCCGGGGCCAGGCCTGGGCCAGCGCGGGGACCTCGATCAGGCGGCGGACGCGATAGATGTCCAGGATCGAGGCCATCGAGGGCGTGGCCACGAAAACCCCCCGGTTCGGCTCGTGCCGCAGCAGCCCCTCGCGCGTCAGCAGCCGGAAGACCTCGCGCAGCGTGTTGCGCGACACGTCCAGCCGCTTGGCCAGCTGCGCCTCGGACAGCCGCTGGCCGGGAACCACGGCGCCGCCGGTGATCTCGTCGCGCAGCCTCGCCGCGGTCTGCTCGGCCAGGCCCGGAACCGTCTGCGCGTCATCCATCACCGAATACCCACCCCCGTTGCACCTGCCGGGATCATGGCGAAGCCGGCCGGCGCGGGCAAGGAACTGCCGGGGTGATTCGCCGAAATTTCCCGCCATGCCGGACAGGAGATGACCCCTGAAGGGGCATTCCGGACATGTTCTGCCCGCACAAACGGCAGATTGCCGCCTGTTATTACCTTGATTGTAGAACAATATGGATATGTTCGTCACATTATCGTTGACGTATCCGGCGACATTTCGTCACAATCGGGTCATCTCGCAGACGCATATCCCCTTTGCAGCAGGAGCATGACTGATGGCCGGAACCGCCCCATCCCCCTCGGCCGCCCAAGCCACCGCACGCGGCGGTTTCATGGCGGCGATCTTCCTGATGGCCACCTCGGCCATCGGGCCGGGCTTCATCACCCAGACCGCGACCTTCACGGCGACGCTGGGGGCGGCCTTCGCCTTCGCGATCCTCGCCTCGATCATCATCGACTTCGTGGTGCAGCTGAACATCTGGCGCATCACCGCGCTGACCGGGCGCAACGCCTCGGACACGGCGAATGCGGCGATCCCCGGCGCGGGCTATCTGCTGGCGGTGCTGGTGCTGATCGGCGGGCTGGCCTTCAATGTCGGCAATATCGCCGGCGCCGGGCTGGGCATGAACGCGATGTTCGGCCTGGACCCCAAGATCGGCGGCGGCCTGTCGGCGCTTCTGGCCATCGGCATCTTCCTGTCGCACCGCGCCGGGCTGCTGCTGGACCGGGCGATCATCGGGCTGGGCCTGCTGATGATCGGCATGGTGACGGTCGTCGCGCTGTCCTCGAACCCGCCGGTGGGCGAGGCGCTGCGCCAGACCGTCATGCCCGAGGTCATCGACTTCGCCACCATCACCACCATCGTCGGCGGCACGGTGGGCGGCTACATCACCTATTCCGGGGCGCATCGCCTGCTGGACAAGGGGCTGGTGGGCGAGCGGAACCTTGCCGCCGTCACCCGCGCCTCGCTGACCGGGATCCTGGTCACGGGGGTGATGCGCTATGTGCTGTTCCTGGCGATCCTGGGCGTCGTCGCCTCGGGCGTGACGCTGGACCTGGCCAGCCAGGCCGCCAACCCCGCCGCGCAGGCCTTCGCCGCCGTGCTGGGCGACTGGGGGATGCGCATCTTCGGCCTGGTGCTGTGGGCGGCGGCGCTGACCTCGGTGATCGGCGCGGCCTATACCTCGGTCAGCTTCCTGACCGTCTTCAGCCCCATGACCACCCGCAGCCGCAATATCGCGACGGTGGTCTTCATCGCCATCTCGCTGGCGGTCTACCTGTCGCTGGGGACCGCGCCCGCGGCGATCCTGGTCTTCGTCGGCGGCTTCAACGGGCTGATCCTGCCCATCGGCCTGACCATCTTCACCTATGTCGGCTTCGCCCGGTCCGACCTGATGGGCGGGCACCGCTACAACCGCCCGCTGCTGGCGGCCAGTGCCATTGTCTGCATCATGACCTGGTACATGGGCTATCGCTCGATCGGCCCGATCTTCGCCTTTCTCGGCACCTGACCCCAGGAGGATGACATGACCCGCAATATCGACCTGAACAGCGACCTGGGCGAGGGCTATGGCGCCTGGACCATGGGCGACGACGCGGCGATGCTGCAGATCGTCAGCTCGGCCAATGTCGCCTGCGGCTTCCATGCCGGCGATCCGCTGGCGATCCTCGCGACCCTGCGCGAGGCCGCCGCGCGCGGGGTGGCGGTGGGGGCGCATGTCTCCTATCCCGACCGGGTGGGCTTCGGGCGCCGGCCGATGGACGTCACCCAGGCGGAACTGACCGCCGACGTCATCTACCAGATCGGCGCGCTTCAGGGACTGGCCCGCGCGGCAGGCACCCACGTCACCTATGTCAAGCCGCATGGCGCGCTCTACAACACCATCGCCCATGACGCGCGGCAGGGCGAGGCGGTGATCGCCGCCATCCGCGAAATCGACCCCACGCTGGTGCTGATGGGGCTGGCCGGCACGCCGATCCTGGACCGCGCCCGCGATGCCGGGCTGGCCACCGTGGCCGAGGCTTTCGGCGACCGCGCCTATGCGCCCGACGGCCAGCTGGTCTCGCGCCGCGAGGCCGGGGCGGTGCTGCATGACCCTGACCAGGTCGCCGCGCGGATGCTGCGGCTGGCGACCGAGGGCCGGATCGAGGCCATCGACGGCTCGACCCTCAGCCTTGATGCCGACAGCATCTGCGTGCATGGCGACAGCGCCGGGGCGGTGGCCATGGCCCGCCGCATCCGCGAGGCGCTGGTGGCGGGCGGCGTCGCCATTGCGCCCTTCGCGGGGGTTCCGGCATGAGCCGCCTGCCCGATCCCGCCATCGCCCGCGCCGCCCGGCTTGCCTGCCGGACCGACGCGCCCCGGCCGACCTCGGGCATGGCGCCGGGCTTCACCCAATGCAACATGATCGCGCTGCCCCGCGACTGGGCCTGGGATTTCCTGCTTTACGCGCAGCGCAATCCCAGGCCCTGCCCGGTGCTGGACGTGACCGACCCCGGCAGCCACCGGAGCCAGCTGGCGCCGGATGCCGACCTGCGCCGGGACATCCCGCTCTATCGTGTCTGGCGCGACGGGGTGCTGACCGAGGAAACCCCGGACGCCACCGCCGCCTGGGCCGAGCATCCCGACCTCGTGACCTTCCTGATCGGCTGTTCCTTCACCTTCGAGACGCCGCTGCAACAGGCCGGGATCGAGATCCGCCATATCGCGCAGGGCTGCAACGTGCCGATGTTCCTGACCGACCGCGACTGCCGCCCGGCGGGCCGGCTGCGCGGCAAGCTGGTCGTGTCCATGCGCCCGATCCCCGCCGGGCGCGTGGCCGAGGCGGCGATGATCTCGGGCCGCACGCCCGCCGTCCATGGCGCCCCGGTCCATGTCGGCGCGCCCGAGGCCCTGGGGATCGCCGACCTGTCCCGCCCCGATTTCGGCGACCCGGTCACGATCCGCGCGGGCGAGCTGCCGGTTTTCTGGGCCTGCGGCGTCACCCCGCAGGCGGCGCTGATGGAATCGAAACCGCCCTTCGCCATCACCCATGCGCCGGGCCACATGTTCATCACCGACATCCCCGACACGCATTGGCAGGTGTGACCATGCGCTTCCTGCCCATCGGGCCCCGCACATTGCTGGTCGAGCTGGCCGACCTGGACCACACCCTGGCGCTGTTCGACGCGTTACTAGTCGACCCCCTGCCCGGCCTGGCCGAGATCATCCCCGCCGCCCGCACGCTGATGATCCGCACCGCGCCGGGCATCCCGGCCGATGCGGCGCTGGCCGCGCGGATCCTGTCGCGCGGCGCCGGCGCGGCCGCCCGCCGCGACAGCCCGGCCGAGATCGTCGAGATCCCCACCATCTATGACGGCGAGGACCTGGACGATGTCGCCGCGCATCTGGACCTGTCCACGGCCGAGGTGATCGCCGCCCACCAGCAGGCCACCTGGCAGGTCGCCTTCTGCGGCTTCGCGCCGGGCTTCGCCTATATGACCTGCGACGATCCGCGCTTCGAGCTGCCGCGCCGGCCCGCGCCGCGCACCCGCATCCCGGCGGGTTCGGTGGCGCTGGCGGGGCGGTTCTGCGGCGTCTATCCGCAGGAAACCCCCGGCGGCTGGCAGCTGATCGGCCGCACCCGCGTCCCCATGTGGGACCTCGACCGCGACCCGCCCGCGCTGCTGCGCCCCGGCCTGCGCGCGCGTTTCCTGCGGGGCGAGGCGCAGTCCTACCCCTCGACCGCGCTGCCCGAGGCCGCGCCCGCACCGGCCCCCAATGGCGGGCTGGAATTGCAGGCCAGCGCCTTTCCGGTGCTGTTCCAGGACGACGGGCGGCCCGGCCAGGGCGGCCAGGGCGTCTCGGGTTCCGGCGCGCTCGACCGGTCCGCGGCGCATCGCGCCAACCGCGCCCTTGGCAACCCAGCGGGCGAGGCGGTGCTGGAAATCACCCTCGGCCCGGTGCGCTTCCATGCCAGTCGCGCCCTGACCCTGGCGCTGACCGGCGCCGTTGACGCCGCGCGAATCGCCCGCGACGGCCGCGAAGTGCCCGTCACGCCGGGCCTGGCTTTCGCGATGGATGCCGGCGACACGCTGCTGATTGCGCCCCCCGCCCGCGGCATGCGCAGCTATCTGGCGCTGCGCGGCGGGTTCCGGGTGGCGCCGGTGCTGGGCTCTGCCGCGACCGACACGCTGGCCTTCATCGGCCCGCCCGCCGCCCGGCCCGGCACGGTGCTGGAGCCCGCGAACCGTCCGGCCGGGGCCGTCCTCGCCCTGCCGGAACCCGCGCCGGAACTGCCGGTGGCGGGCGACCTGGTCACGCTGCCGGTCACGCTTGGCCCGCGCACGGACTGGTTCAGCGATGACATGATCCGGCATTTCCTGGACCAGGAATGGCTGGTGACGCCGGAAAGCTCTCGCGTCGGCATCCGCCTGAAGGGCGAACAGCCGCTGACCCGCGACGACGCGCGCGAGCTGCCGTCCGAGGGGACCGAGACCGGCGCCATCCAGATCCCCCATTCCGGCCAGCCGGTGCTGTTCCTGGCCGACCACCCGCTGACCGGCGGCTATCCGGTGATCGCGACGCTGATGCCGCAGGCGCTGGACCTTGCCGGCCAGATCCCGCCCGGCGCCCGCATCCGCTTCGCCGCCGCCGGCCCCTTCGCCCCCATCACCCCCGCGAGGCAACCATGACGCTTTTCATCGACCAGGGCGAGCTGCGCCCGATCCGCCGCCTGCTGATCGCCAATCGCGGGGAAATCGCCGTCCGCGTGATCCGCGCCTGCCGCGACGAGGGGATCGAGACCGTCGCCATCCATTCCGACGCCGACCGCGACGCGATCTTCGTGCGCATGGCCGACCACGCCTATGCGCTGGGGGGCGACCGGCCCGCGGAAACCTATCTGGATGCGGACAAGATCATCGCCATCGCCCGCAAATCCGGGGCGGATGCGATCCATCCGGGCTATGGCTTCCTGTCCGAGCGCGCCGAATTTGCCCAGGCCGTGCAGGATGCCGGCCTGATCTGGATCGGCCCCGACCCGAAGGTGATCGAGGCGCTCGGCGACAAGATCGAGGCCCGCCGTATCGCCGAAACCGTCGGCGCGCCGCTGGTCGCCGGCACGCCCGGCCCGGTCGCCAGCCCGGCCGAGGCGCTGGAATTCGCGAAGCAGCACGGGTTGCCCATCGCCATCAAGGCCGCCTTCGGCGGCGGCGGGCGCGGCATGAAGGTCGCCTGGCAGCTGGACGAGGTCGAGGAGCTTTTCGACAGCGCCACCCGCGAGGCCGAGGTCGCCTTCGGCCGCGGCGAATGCTTCATCGAGCAGTTCCTGGACCGCCCCCGCCATATCGAGGCGCAGGTGCTGGCCGACCGCCACGGCACGGTCCGGGTGCTGGGCACCCGCGACTGCTCGCTGCAGCGCCGCAACCAGAAGCTGGTGGAAGAGGCCCCTGCCCCGTTCCTGACGGACGACCAGCGCGCCCGCATCCACGAATCGGCCCGCGCGATCTGCGCCCATGCCGGCTATAGCGGCGCGGGCACGGTGGAATTCCTGCTGTCGGCCAATGGCACGATCTCTTTCCTCGAGGTGAACACGCGCCTGCAGGTCGAACATCCCGTGACCGAGGAAACCACCGGCATCGACCTTGTCCGCGCGATGATCCGCGTGGCCCGGGGCGCGCGGCTGGCCGAGGGCGAGGTGCCCGCGCCGCGCGGCCATTCCATCGAATTCCGCATCAATGCCGAGGATCCGGGCCGCGGCTTCCTGCCCACCCCCGGCCCGGTCGAGCTGTGGCAGCCGCCCTCGGGTCCCGGCATCCGCATCGACAGCGGGGTTCAGACCGGCTCGACCGTGCCCGGCCATTACGATTCGATGATGGCCAAGCTGATCGTGACCGGCGCCACCCGCGCCGAGGCGCTTCAGCGCGCCGCCCGCGCCCTGTCCGAATTCCGCATCGAGGGCGTGGCCTCGGTCCTGCCCTTCCACCGCGCAGTGCTGGCCGCCCCCGATTTCCGCGCCGAGGACGGCGCCTTCGGCGTCCATACCCGCTGGATCGAGACCGATTTCGCCGAAGTCCTGGCCGACGCGGTCGCCCCCCATGCCCGCGTCGAGCCCGCCGCCGCGCCCCCGATGCTGCGCGTCGCGATCGAGATCGACGGCCGGCGGCACGAGCTGGGCCTGCCCGCCGGGCTGCTGGCCGCGCGGCCCTCGGGCGACCACCCCCCTGCCCTGCCCGACGCGCCCACCCATGACGACGCCCTGCTGCGCGCCCCGGTCGCAGGCACGCTGACGCTGTGGCAGGCCCATGACGGCGACCAGGTCGAAGCCGGCCAGGTCGTAGCGGTGATCGAGGCGATGAAGATGGAAACCCGCATCGAGGCCCATCGCGCCGGCCGCCTGTCGCGCCTGGCGGATGCCGGCCAGGTGCTGGCCCATGACGCCCCCCTGGCGCGCATCGAATAGGCAGACCCGGCGGGGCGTTCAGGAAACCTCTTCCAGCCCCGCCAGCAGCCCCGGCGACATCTCCTCCCAGAAGGCGGCGATCCGCGCGGCGTTCAGGGGCGACATCCAGCCATGGCGGGTGAAGTCCTCGCGCGCCTTGCCGTCGGGCAACTGGCTCAGGAACAGCCGCCGGTCGGCATCGCGCTGCGTCGGCGTGCGCGCCTTGACCGCCTCCAGGATGCGGCGCAGCCGCTCGGCCCGCAGGTTGGGAACGGCATCCGTCGCCGCCTCCCCATCCGCGGCCGCGCCGAAATCGCCGTCCAGCGCCGCGCTCAGATAGCCGACCTTGCTTTTCACGTTCTTGCGCGATTCCACATAGTCCAGCTTGGCCGTCACCTGGTCCTCGCCATGCGACGACAGCCATTGCCGCGCCAGCCGGTCGCTGACGCCCAGGCCCCGCAGCCGGGCATAGACCGGCCCGTGGCGCATCCCCTCGCCATCGTCGATGTCCAGGATCGCCAGCTGCGGGTTCTCCTTGATGCGAAAGCGCAGGTCGGTGACCACCCTGCCCTGCTTGCGCGTCTCGGGCGTCAGCAGGATGTTGCTGGTCTTGTTGACCTCGGCCACGGCCGGCTTGATGACCTTGGCGTTCAGGTGCTTGAAGGTCTCGTAATAGCTTGATCCGTCGACGCCCATCAGCCGGCGGAACAGGTCCAGCGGCCACCAGCCGGTCGATCCGGTCCTGACGAAGCGATAGCAGTTCTCGTACAGCGCCAGCGCATGGCCCGAGGTGAAGCGCCGCTGGATGTTCAGGTTGATCAGCGCGAAGACCTTCGGGTCGTGCAGCTTCTCGGCCAGCGCCGGCGAATAGGCGTATTCGCAGATCCCGCCCTTCAGCTTGGCATAGCTGAGCAGGCTGGACACGCCCCATTCCTGCTGGCCCTTCTCGTCCAGCATGTCCCATTCCGCCACCGTCTCGGCCAGCCCGCGCAGCGACTGTTTCAGCGTCTCCATGTCGTTCGAGTTGTAGCCGATCATCAGGCACAGCGTCCGCGCGTCGATCTGGTGGCGGGTGCGGCTGGTCAGCGTGTCATAGGCGTTCAGCAGCAGCACGTTCGACAGCTTGCGCTGCAGCAGCGTCAGCTTGCCCGAGACATGGATCGCCGCCACATGTTTCTTGACCGCGCCGCGGCGCAAGGCGCCCGTCAGCTGATCGCGAGGAATCTCGTCCATTGCCCTGCCCGTCTTATCGTTGCCGGCAGTATGACCCATCAGGTACCTTGGCGCAACATTTCCCTGGGTCCTTATCCGGGCGGATCGGGATTCCCGTAAACGGGTACCCGCCGCGAAAACCCCGGTCATGGGTACCCGTCTACAGGACCGCGAACAGCACCCAAGACCGCTTTTCCGGCCCGAAAGCGGCGTTTTCAGGCCATCCCGCAAAGGAATACCCCTCTGCCTGCGAATCGGTGCCGCTCGTCCCGTGTCCGGGTCCCCTTCATCCCGTATCCGGGTCCCCCATTCCCCGTATCCGGGTGCCATTGTTCCGACAAGGCATTGCCAAAAAATGATTTTCTGGACCCAAAGATTCTAAAGTCCTTAAACATTCTACAAGCTTTATGCCGCTGCCTTTCCTCGGAATGAGGGGAGTTTCGCGGCGAAACCGGCAAAGGTGATTCTCTTGGGGCGAAACATGTGCAATAGTTTCGCCAAAACACATAACGAAGCAGCACATCGCAGAGGTAGCGAGATGTCATCAGGCAAGGAACCCCTTCCCCCCTATTTCAACATCGACCCGGCCCGCGCCGCGCAGCGCCTGTCCGAACCTATCGGCACCGCCCGATTCGCGAAAGCCGCCGCCTTCGCGGCGCGCGGCCGCCAGGACCTGGCCGAGCGCGGCTATGCCCCGGACGGCCGCAAGCGGCTGCGCCGTTTTTCCACCTGGGAGATCTGCCGTTACCTGATCCCCGTGGCGCCCGCGCATTTCCGCCGCGTGCTGCGCAAGTATCCCGACCTGCCGCAGGGCATGGGCGAAGGGAATTCCAAGTGGTTCACGCTGGAGGACGTGCTGCGCCTGCGCGACCATTTCGCGACCGAGGGCGCGGCGGATCGCGAATACCGCCCCTGGCGCCCCGAGGGGCTGCCGGCCAAGACCATCGCCGTCGCGAATTTCAAGGGCGGCGTCGGCAAGACCTCGACCGCCGCGCATCTTGCCATGTCCGCCGCGCTGGACGGCTACAAGGTGCTGGTGGTCGACCTGGACAGCCAGGGCAGCATGACCTCGATCATGGGTGGGCAGGTGCCTGACGAATGGTCCACCGCCTTCCCGCTTCTGGCCAAGGACTACGCCCTGGCGCTGCAGGACGAGAACCGGGTGCGCGAGGCCGCCGGCCAGCCCCCCCTGCCCTTCGACGAGACCCTGACCGAGGCGCTGAAGATCTCGGCCCGCGACGTGATCCAGCCGACGCATTGGCCGAATATCGACCTGCTGGGCGCGCAGTTGAACCTCTACTGGGCGGAATTCCAGGTGCCGGTATGGCGGATGGGCCTGCGCGGCTGGCCGCTCTGGGATGCGCTCGGCAACAGCCTGGTGAACGACCGCATCGTCGACGAATACGACATCATCATCCTCGATACCCCCCCCGCGCTTGGCTATCTGACGATCAATGCGCTGGCGGCGGCGGATATCCTGCTGGTGCCGCTTGGCGCCAGCTTCCTGGAATTCGATTCGACGGGGCGGTTCTTCGACATGCTCTATTCGACCTTCGCCAGCGTCGAGGACGGCGAGAATACCGCCCGCCGCCGCGACGGCCTGCCCGAGATGCGCTTCGAATGGGACGCGGTCCGGGCGATCATCACCCGCTTCGACGCGGCGCAGCAGACGGACCTGGCCAATGTCATCCAGGCCTATTTCGGCGATTTCATGACCACCTATCGCCAGGAAATGACCGCGATGGTCGGCCAGGCGGGCGAGCAGGTGAACGGCATCTATGAGGCGGATTACCGCGAATTCAACCGCGACACCTATGTCCGCGGCCGCGAGACCTTCGACCGCACCTGGGCCGAGGTGAAGGAACTGGTGCTTGGCACCTGGTGGCGCGATCTGCAGATGGAACAGGCCGAAAAGGCAAGCCGGACCGAGGAGCAGAAATATGGTTAAACGGAGGCGTCTGGAGACCCCGAGCAGCGCGGATCTGGACAGGATCGAGCAGCAGTTTCGCAGCGAAACCTCGGACCGGCCGGCGATCGCCCGCGGCATCGCGCCGATCGCGCAGGTGGCGGCGGACAGCGCCGCGCAGGTGCAGACCGAAAGCGCCGATGCGCGGGCGGCGCGGGCGCGGCTGGAGGCCGATGCGGCGCGGCTGCACGAGGCGCAGGAGCAGGGGCTGCTGATGGTCGAACTGCCGGTCGAGGAGATCGACGAAGGCGCGATGATCCGCGACCGCATGGTGATGAGCGAGGAGGATCTGCAGGAGCTGCGCCAGTCGATCGCGGCGCATGGCTTGCGGCTGCCGATCGAGGTCTTCGAGCTGGAGAAGCCGGGCAGGGAGGGGCAGCGCTATGGCCTGCTGTCGGGCTATCGCCGCCTGCTGGCGGTGCGCGGGCTGCTGGAGCTGACCGAGGCGCCGAAATACACCCATATCCGGGCGCTGATCCGGCCGCGTTCCGACGCCGATGCGGCTTTCGTCTCGATGATCGAGGAGAACGAGGTCCGCGAGGAGCTGAGCCATTTCGAGCGCGGCAGGATCGCCGTCATCGCCGCCAACCAGGGGGCGTTCGCCAATACCGAGGATGCGGTGGACAAGCTGTTCGCGACCGGCTCCAAGGCCAAGCGGTCGAAGGTCCGGTCCTTCGCGCTGATCTTCGAGGAACTGGGCGACATGCTGCAATTCCCCGAGGCCCTGACCGAGCGCCGCGGCTTGCGCCTTGCGGCGGCCTTGCGTCGCGGGGCCGAGGGGCGCTTGCGCAAGGTCCTGTCGGACCGGCCGCCCGCGGATGCCGAACAGGAATGGCTGGTGATCGAGCCCGAAATCCGGGCGATCGAGCAGGGGCCGCGCGATGCCAGCCGCGGCGGGCGGCCGAAATCCAGCCCGGCGGGCTATGGCTGGATCGACAGCCAGACGATCCGCACCTCGGGCGGCATCACCATTCGCCGGGCGACCGACAGCCGGGGCTATATCCTGCGCTTCGAGGGCCCCGCGATGACCGCGGAACTGATGGACAGCCTGATGGCGGAGATCCAGGCACTGCTGGAAAGGTAGCGACAGGTTTCGCCGCGAAACCTCCATCCGGGCCGCATCCTGGGCGGCGAAAGGGCAAGGGGCAGCTGGGTTGGTGGCGCCATGGCCGGCAGATCCGATGCCGTCATGGCAAGCCCCCGAAATGCCGGCTGTCAGGGTTATCCGCATTAACTGATTATATTGCGGATTGAATGGGCAAGCCGTTCGTCCTGAACGCCGTATCCGGTCGCGGGTTTCAATCGAAGGTGGCGGCTGGGGACCTCGCCAGGTGCCCTTTCCCCGGCGCGTCACCCCCGCCTTGCACCCCCCTCGGGCCTGGTGAGACCGACCTGCGATCCCGGCTCGCATGTCAAAACGTCCGGGGCCGCGAAAGGCCGGGAGGCGTGCCGGTCAGGGGGTTCCGGCGGTCCGGTCGGGCGACCAGGCCCGCGCCTGGGGTGGCGCGAGGCGCAGCATGTCGACGGCGCGGGCCGCGATCTGGGCGGTGGCCTCGGCAAGGCTTGCCGGGCGCAGGTAGAAGGCGGGAACCGGCGGCAGGATCACGGCGCCCATTTCCGTGGCCGCCTGCATGTTTCTCAGATGCGCCAGCGTCAGCGGCGCCTCGCGCGCCAGGAGGACCAGCGGGCGGCGTTCCTTCAGCTGCACTCCGGCGGCGCGGGTCAGCAGGTTGTCGTCGAAACCCTGGGCGATGGCGGCCAGGCTGCGCATCGAGCAGGGCGCGACGATCATCCCCGCCACCGGGCAAGAGCCCGAAGCGATCGCCGCCCCCAGATCGCCGCGCGGATGGACCCGCGCCGCCATGGCGCAGAGCCGCGCCTGCGCATCCGGCCCCACTTCATCTGCCAGCGTGCGCTCGGCCATGGCCGAGAGCACCAGGTCCAGCCTGGCCCCGGCGCGGCGCAGGGCGGCGGCGCAATCCAGCGCCAGCGCGGCGCCCGAGGCACCCGAGACGCCCAGCACCACCCTCATGGCAGGATCCCGGCCAGCAGCGCCTCGGCCCGTGCCAGATGCGCGGGGTCCAGGCGCATCTCGCGGCCCCATGCGCGCGCGGTCTCGGGTCCGATCTTGGTGGTGGCGTCGACGCCGATCTTGCCCGCCAGCCCCTCCAGCGGCGAGGCGAAGTCCAGGTAATCCATTGGTGTGCCGTCGACCAGCATCACGTCGCGCGCCGGGTCCATGCGCGTGGCCATGGCCCAGGCGATGTCGTCCCAGTCGCGGATGTCCAGGTCGCCGTCCACCACGACGATGATCTTGGTATAGCTGAACTGCGGCAGCATCCCCCACAGCGCCATCATCACCCGCCGCGCCTGGCCCGGATAGCGCTTGTCGATCCTGACCACCGCCATGCGATAGGAACAGGCGGCGGGCGGCAGCCACAGGTCCAGCAGCTCGGGGATCTGGGCGCGGATCACCGGCAGGGCAAGCTCGTTGAACACCTCGCCGATCACCGAGGGCTCGTCGGGCGGGCGGCCGGTCACGGTGGACAGGTAGAGGGGCGCCTCGCGGCAGGTGATGGCGGTGACGCGCATCACCGGGAAGGGCTCGACGGCGTTGTAATAGCCGGTATGGTCGCCGAACGGGCCCTCGGGGGCGGTGTCGCCGGGATGGACCCAGCCCTCGACCAGGATCTCGGCGCGCGCGGGGGCCAGCATCGGCACCGTCCGGCAGCTGGCCAGGTCGGTGCGCTGGCCGCGCAGCACGCCCGAGAAGCCGAGTTCGGAGACGGTTTCGGGCAGGGGCAGGGCGGCGGCCAGCAGCAGCGCCGGATCGGCGCCAAGCGCGACGGCGACCGGCATCGGCTGGCCCGCGCGCATCCAGCCGCGATGATGGGCGGCGCCGCCGCGATGGGCCAGCCATCGCAGGATCAGCCGGTCCGGCCCCAGCACCTGCGCGCGATAGACGCCGAGGTTGTAGCGCGCGGTCTCGCCCGCCTGCGAGCCATGCGGGCGGGTCATCACCACCGGCCAGGTGATCAGCGGCCCGCCATCCTCGGGCCAGGGCGTCTGCACCGGCAGGGCGTCGAGGCCGGGCAGGTCGTCCTGCTGGACCGGCGCGCGGGTCATCACCCTGGGCCGCGCGGCCAGGGCCGCCCGCAGCACCGGCCAGCGCGACAATGCGTCGCGCATCCCCTCGGGCGGGGCGGGGCTGCGCAGGCTGGCGAGGAATTCGCCGAAGGCCGGGATCTGGTCGGGCAGCAGTCCCAGCCCCGCAGCGACCCGCCCGCGCGTGCCGAAGAGATTGGCGATCACCGGCATCGCCGGCCCGTCATGGGTATCAAAACGCAGCACCGGCCCCTTGCGGCGCAGGGCGGCCAGCTGCACCGCCGTCATCTCGTGGCGCAGCGAGACCGGATCTGCGATCCGCGCCAGGTCGCCCTGCGCCGTCGCATGATCCAGGAAGGCGCGCAGGTCGGGAAAGGGGGGAAGGCGGCGCATCGTCGGCTCCGGTCAGGGCAGGGGGCAATCTAGGGCGCCTTGGCGCGCCCGACTTGACTTTGGTCAAATCGGCGGCGGGTTTTTCGGCCTAGGCTTGCCGCATGACCCGGTTTCGCCGCCCTTCCGCGCCGTCGCGCCTGCCCCTTCCGCCGCTTGCCGCGCAGGCGGCGGGCTTCGCGCTGACCCGGCTGCTGCGCCGGATCGCGCGGCGCAAGCCCGCGATCCTGTCGCGGCTTGGCCCGCATGGCGGCGCCCGCTTCCTGATCGACCTGCGGGATTCGCCGCTGCTGCTGCTGATGGAACCGGGCGCGCGCCGCATCACCGCGCATCCGCGCCGCGCCGTGCCGCGGCATGACGCCGCGATCCGCGGGCGGCTGCCGGCCTTCCTGGCGATGCTGCACGGGGTCGAGGACGGGGATGCGCTGTTCTTCTCGGGCGAGCTGGAGATCGCCGGCGATACCTCGGCGGTGCTGGCGCTGCGCAATGCGCTGGACGATGCCGAGCTTGACCTGACCGAGGAACTGGCCGCCATCCCCGGCCGGCCTTTCGATGGCTGGCTGCGCCGGGCCTCGGGCTTCGCGGCGCGGCAGAGCGGGCTGGCGCTGAGCAGGCAGGAGGCGATGCGATGATGGAACTGGTCTGCCCCGCGGGCACGCCCGCCGCCCTGCGCGCGGCGGTGGATGCGGGCGCCCATGCGGTCTATTGCGGCTTTGCGGACGAGACCAACGCCCGCAACTTTCCGGGGCTGAACTTCTCGCGCCCCGAACTGGCCGAGGGGATCGCCTATGCCGCGGCGCGGGGTGTCAGGGTGCTGGTCGCGATCAACACCTTTCCCCGCGCGGGCGATCAGGCGATCTGGCATCGGGCGGTCGCGGATGCCCATGCGGCGGGCGCCCATGCGGTGATCCTGGCCGATCTGGGCCTGATCGCCCATGCGGCCGAGGCCCATCCCGGCCTGCGCCTGCATCTGTCGGTGCAGGCCGCGGCGGCCAACCCGGATGCGATCAACCTCTATGCCGAGGCCTTCGGCATCCGCCGCGTGGTCCTGCCCCGCGTGCTGACCGTTGACGAAATTGCCGCCACCAACCGCGAGATCGAGGTGGAAACCGAGGTCTTCGTCTTCGGCGGGCTCTGCGTGATGGCCGAGGGGCGCTGCTCGCTGTCGTCCTGGGCGACTGGCCTGTCGCCGAACATGAACGGCGTCTGTTCCCCCGCCAGCCATGTCGCCTATGCCGAGGTCGGCGGCCATAACGAGGCGCGGCTTGGCGGGCTGCTGATCCACCGCACGCCGAAGGGGGCTCCCGTGCCCTATCCGACGCTGTGCAAGGGCTGCTTCACCGCGCCCGCCACGCCGAGCGGCCCGGCCCAGACCGGCCACCTTTTCGAGGACCCGGTCAGCCTGGATGCGACCGAGCTGATCCCGAAGCTGCAAAAGGCCGGGGTCACCGCGCTGAAGATCGAGGGGCGGCAACGCTCGCGCGCCTATGTGGCGCAGGTGGTGCGCGCCTTCCGCGCCGCCGTCGAGGCGGCCGATGCCGGCGCCCCCATGCCCGCCGGGCTGCTGGCGAAGCTGACCGAGGGCCAGGCCGCCACCACCGGCGCCTATGCCAAGACCTGGAGGTAGCCATGGACCTGACCATCGGCCCCATCGCCTTCTTCTGGCCCGCCAAACGGGTGCGCGCCTTCTATCGCATGATCGCGGCCACGCCGGTGCGGCGGGTGGTGATCGGCGAATGGGTCTGCTCGAAGCGGCTGCCCTTCTGGCAGCAAGAGATCCCCGGCGCGGTCGCGCATCTGCTGGCCGCGGGCAAGGAGGTCGCGCTGTCCTCGCTGGCGCTGATCACGCTGGCGCGCGAGCGCAAGTTAACCGAGGAGCTGTTCGCCGCCGGCCTGCCGGTCGAGATCGCGGATCTGGGCGCGCTGCGGCACCTGCCCGAGGGCACGGCCTTCCAGGTCGGCCCGATGGTGAATGTCTATAACGAGGGCACGCTGGAATGGCTGGCAAGAAAGGGCGCGACCCGGATCTGCCTGCCGCCGGAGCTGCCGCTGGCCTCGGTCGCCACGCTGGTGCGGGCGGGCCGGGGTGCCGGGGTCGCCATCGAGGTCTGGGGCCATGGCCGCGTGCCGCTGGCGATCTCGGGGCGCTGCTATCACGCTCGGCTGCACGACCGGGCCAAGGACAGCTGCCAGTTCGTCTGCGAACAGGATCCCGACGGGCGCGAGGTGCAGACGCTGGACGGCGACGGCTTCTTGGCGGTGAACGGCGTGCAGGTGCTGGGGCAGGCCCATACGACGGTGGCGGGCCAGGTCGCGGAACTGACGGCCATCGGCACGGGCGCGCTGCGCCTGTCGCCGCAGATCGGCGATTTCGCCGCCATCGTCGCGTTCTACGACCGGATCACCCAGAACCCCACCGGCAAGGCCGAGGCGCTGGCGCGGCTGCGCGAGCTGATGCCGGGCGCGGGTTTCGCGGACGGTTTCCTGGCCGCCGCGCCGGGGCTGCGCCGCGCGGGCTGAGCGCCCGGCGGCGTCGCGGCAGGGTAGCAGGCCGGCGGAAAGGTCAGGGCTGGCCTCGGGTGGCCAGTGGCGGGCCGTTGCCGGCGTCGGACACGAGGGCGGGCTTGCGCCTTGTGAACAGCCGGTCGCGCGAATGGGTCAGGTGATCGCGCATCAGGTCGCGCGCGCGGGCACCGTCCTGCAGCCGGATCGCCTCGAAGATCTCCGCATGTTCGTCGAAGACCCGCGCCAGCCCGCTGGCCTCGCGCTTGACCGAGGCGCCGTGGAAGCGCATTCCGACGGCGATATGGTCCTTCAGCGCCTCCATCGCGATCGAGAAATAGCTGTTCTCGGAAGCGATCGCGATCGCCAGGTGGAACTGGAAATCGGCATCCTCGCGATGGCTCTGGCGGTTGGTGGCGTCGCGCATCAGCTCCAGCGCGGCGCCGATCCGTTCCAGCGCGTCATCGTCGCGCCGCTCGGCGGCGCAGGCGGCGGCGGCGGGTTCCAGCGTCAGGCGGAACTCATAGCAGCTGAGCAGGTCCGAGACGTTTTCCAGCGGCCCGAAGCCGAGCGGCTGCTTCAACCCGATGGTGCGCACGAAACTGCCCGCGCCCTGGCGCGAATAGATCAGCCCGCGCTCGCGCAGCTTTTTCAGCGCATCGCGGATCACGGGGCGCGAGACCTCGAATTCGGCGGCCAGGTCATGTTCGGTCGGCAGTCTTTCGTCGGGGCGATAAGAGCCCGACTTGATCGCCCGTTCCATCCGTTCGAAGACGATCTCGCTGAGGGATTTCCGCGCCCGCTTTTCCGGCTCCGCCATCAGTTCTGCCCCTGAAACATCTCCAGCAAGGTGACGAGGGTATCGGCCGCGCCGAAGCCCCCGGATTTGGCGATGATGCTGATTTCGCCCCCATATGCCACAGCTAACCCAGGCAGGCATTCGCCCGCAAGCCGCAGCGAGGTGATGCCCATATGCGCCAGCACCGCCTCGGCAGTCGCGCCGCCCGACAGAAGCAGCGCCTGCCGGCCGGCGGTCAGCCGGGGATGGACGCTGCGGGCCAAGGCTTCGGCGACCTGCGATCCGGTTCGCGTGGCCTGCCCCGCCACCGCCTGCACCAGCAGATGCGGTGCGGTGGTGTCCGGCGCCGCCTCGCCCAGGGGGGCGGGCAGGACCGCCGCCAGCCCCGAGGCCTGCACCCGCCGCGCCTGTTCCACCGTGATCGGATCGCGAGAGCCGATGACCAGCAGGCTGCGCGCGGCGCGCGGGGTGACCGGCGTGGCTGCGGGTTGTCCGGTCATGCGGATCGCCAGCGCCTCGGCCAGCCCGCGCGCGCCGACCAGCAGGTCGCCCGGTTGCATCCTGTCCAGCGCGGCAGTCATTTCCGCGGCGCTGGTCACGTCGGGGATGATGGCGCGGCCGGCCAGCGGCCCAAGGGCTTCGGCGATGGAAAGGGGCCGGGCGACGCCGTGGCCCCGGACATGGCCGTCCTGCGTGAGACGCCCGAAATCGGGAATGGCGGGGGCGACCAGCATCCGCGCCGGGTCCAGCACCGCGAGTTCGGCGGCGACATGCCCCTTCAGCCGCGAGTCGATCTTCTTCAGGATCGGCACGCCCGCGGGCAGCGCCGCCACGACCTGCGCCATTGCCGCCCGTGCCGCGTCCTCATTGCCGTCGCGCGAGCGGGTGCTGACCGCCATCACCTGCGCGCCGCTTGCCGCGACTGACGCTACCGCCTCGGGCGACAGCGCGACCTGAACCGCCAGCCCGCGCCCGGCGAAGGGCGCGGCGCTGTCCAGCGCGCCGGTCAGGTCGTCGGCGATGATGCACAGCTTCATCGGTTCGCGCCTCAGAAAGCGGCGCGGTAGATGGCCAGAACCTCCTCGGGCGTCATGTCGCGGGGGTTGTTGTCCATCAGGCGGCGGATGGCATGGGCGTCCTGGGCGAAACGCGGCAGCTGGTCCTCGGTCGCGCCATGCGCGGACAGCCGCATCTCGACCCCCAGATCCGCGCAGAAGGCATGGGCGCGGGCCAGCAGATCGCCTTCGCCAAGGCCCAGAGCGGCCACGATCTCGGCGGTCTTGGCCTGGGCCACGGGTTCGTTGAAGGCCAGCACATGCGGGAAGATGATCGCATTGGCCAGTCCGTGCGGCAGGTGCAGCAGCGTGCCAAGCGGATAGGCCAGCGCATGCCCCGCAGCCGTATTGACCGGGCCAAGGCAGATGCCGCCGTAGAAGGATGCCAGCATCATCCCCTCTCGCGCCTCGGTATCCGAGCCGTCGCGGACGGCGCGTGCAAGGTAGCGGCCGACGAGGTCGATCCCCATGCGCGCAAAGCCGTCGATCACCGGATGGGCATTCTTGTTGGTGAAGGCCTCGACGCAATGGGCCATCGCGTCGATCCCGGTCGCCGCCGTCACCGCAGGCGGGACCGAGAAGGTCAGCTCGGGGTCCAGCACCGCCAGGTCGGCGATCAGATGCGGGCTTTCCACCGCGATCTTGTTGCCCTTGCCGGGATCGGTGATCAGCGCGCGGATGCCCGCCTCGGACCCGGTGCCCGCCGTGGTCGCGATCTGCACAAGGCCGGAGCGGCGACCCGAGACCCGGTTCGGCCCGGCGACGTCGGCCAGCGATTGCTCGCCGTCCCACATCGCCGCGACCAGCTTGGCCACGTCCATGACCGAGCCGCCGCCAAGCCCGATCACCAGGTCGGGCCGGGCCTCGCGCGCTGTAGCAATGGCGGCGTCAAGCGTGGTGATGTCGGGCTCGCCCGGAATGGCGTCGAAGACCGAGACCCGGCCCGCAAGCCCCAGCCTGTCCGCGAAACCGGCGGTATGCGGGCTGGCGATGACCAGAACATTCCGCGCGTCATGCGCCCATGCGCCGACGCGGGCCGAGGCGCCCGCCCCGATTTCCAGCCGTTTCGGCTGATGCAGGGTGATGGTGCGGCTCATGCTCATGCCTTGCCCTCCAATTCGTCCATGACGGCCCAGACCTTCGCGGCCTCGCCTTCGGACAGGGGCGAGAAGGGCGGATGCACGTTCATCCAGCCCATGTCGCCGCGGCGCCTGGCCAGCATGGTCTTGACGGTGGGAAGCTGGGTGTAGCTGTTGGTCAGGTTGCGCCACGCGACGATCACGTCCTGCGCGGCCTTCACCTCGGCGGCCTTCGCCGGGTCGTTCCAATGGTCGTAAACCACCCGCAATTCCCGTGCGACGAGGTTCGAGCTGGCGGTGATGCAGCCCGCGCCGCCGCCCTGCAGGACCGGCAGCAGCAGCGGATCGGCCCCGGCCAGCACGGCGAAACCGGGGAAGCGGGCGGACATCGCGTGCATGTTCTCGATCTTGCCGTCGCTGTCCTTGATGCCGACCACGGTGTCAGGGAAGGCTTCGACCAGCATCGCGATCAATTCGTGGCTGATCGGCACGCCGGTCAGCATCGGGATGTGATAGAGGATCACCTTCAGCCGATCATCCGCGACCTTTTCGATGATCGAGGCATAGAAGCGGAACAGGCTCTCGTCGCTGAAGGCGGTGTAATAGAAGGGCGGCAGCAGCACCACGCCCTTGACGCCCGCCTGCACCGCGTGGCGGGTCAGTTCGACCGCATCCGTCACCGCGCAGGACGAGGTGCCGGGCAGCAGCTGGTCGGGCCGGGTGCCGCCCGCGATCGCGGCTTCCAGCAGGTCCATGCGCTCGCGCACGGAAAAGCTGTTCGCCTCGCCGGTCGAGCCCAGCATGGCGATGCCGTGGCAGCCTTCCTCGATCAGTGCCCTGGCATGGGCGCCGAACAGGGGCAGGTCGGGGGTGCCGTCGGCTTTCAGGGGCGTGGCTGCGGCGCAATAGACGCCCTCGATGGCGAAGCTCATCTCGATCCTCCGGAAACCAGTTTGCGGGCATAGGCGATGGCGGAATTCATGTTGCCGTGATCGGCGACGCCCTTGCCCGCGATATCAAACGCCGTGCCGTGATCGACCGAAGTGCGGTCGATGGGCAGTTCGACCGAGACGTTCACCGCCGTGTCGAAAGCCACCAGCTTGATCGGGATATGGCCCTGATCGTGATATTGCGCGACCACCAGATCAAAGCCGCCGGAATAGGCGCGGTGGAACACGGTATCGGCGGAAATCGGGCCGTGGGCGTCGATCCCCTCGGCGCGGGCGGCGGCGACGGCGGGGGCGATCTGGTCGCCGTCCTCGGTCCCGAACAGCCCGTTCTCGCCGCAATGGGGGTTGATGCCCGCCACCGCGATGCGTGGCGCACTGACGCCGATGCGCTTCAGATGGGCGTTGCCTGCGCGGATCGTCGCCAGCACCCGCTCGGTCGTGGCGCGGGCGATGGCGTCCTTCAGCGAAACATGGGTCGAGACATGGATGACCTTCAGCCGGTCCGATGCCAGCAGCATATAGGCGGCCTTCGCCCCGGTCAGGCTGCGCAACATGCCGGTATGGCCGTCATAGTGATGGCCGGCGGCGTTCAGCGCCTCCTTGTTGATGGGCGCGGTGACGATGCAGCCGATCCGGCCGGCCTGCGCGTCCTGGACGGCGCGCTGGATGAAGCGGAAGGCTGCGTCGCCCGCGACCGGGGACAGTTGTCCCCAGGGCAGGGGGGCGCCGTCATAGTCGATGTTCACCACCCGGTCGGCCAGGTCCAGCTCGATGCCTGCGACCGCCTTCGCGGCCTCCAACGTGGCGCGGTTTCCATAGATCAGCGTCCGCGCCCGGTCCTCGGGCGGCATGTCGGCCAGCGCCCTGACGCTGATCTCGGGGCCGACGCCGGCGGGGTCGCCCATGGTGATGCCGATGATGTCGCTCATGCCAGAGCCTCCGAAAGGCGGCTTTCCCAGCCGGGTTGCAGTTGCAGGTATTTGATGGCGCGGCGGTGGTAGGTATAGGCGAGGTGCAGGGTGCCGTCCGGGCCTTCCAGCAGCCAGGGATAGGACATCTCCTTGTTGCGCCCGTCGGTGGAATCGTTCGAGGTGCATGTGCCCGGCCCGTCCTCGACCAGGTAACGCCGCGGGAAGGTTCGCCCGCCGTCGCTGGATATGCAGATCGCCACCGGCGCGCGCCGCACACCCCAGACGGGCACGCAGCCGCCTGCGGGATCGGCGTCGGGGCGGTCGTCGTCCTCGCCCAGCTCGTCATACAGCGAGGCGCGGCGGTCGGGCGACATCGCGGCATTGACCGGGTTGCAGATCATCGCGATCCGCCCGTCGCGCAGGGTGATGGCGGCGATCGAGGAATTGTTGTTCGGCACGTCCGTCGCCACCGGCGCGGCCCAGCTGTGCCCGCCATCCGCGCTGTCCGAGCGGTGGACGAAATCGGACTGGCGGCGGCGATAGAAGGCGGCCATGCGCCCTTCGCCCAGATCGACCGGGCTCATATGGACCGAGCCGACAGAGTCCGGCACGTCCTGCAACCGCCAGCTTTGCCCGCCATCCATCGAGACGCCCATCGCGGCGGTGTCGTGGCTGCCGTTCCATTTCTGGCCGGGGCGCTGGACGCAGCGGAAAATCGGCAGCAGCCAGGCGCCGTCACCGCGCAGCCGGACCGGGGCGCGCACGAAACAGCCGCGCGGCAGGTCCAGGAAGCGCCCCTCCTTGGCGGTGATCGCCACCCCGTCGCGGCTGAGCGCCGCCATGCGGATGCGGCACTGGTCCTGATTGCCCGAGGGCTGCGAGGTGTGAAACAGCCACAGCCCGCCATTGGGCGCGGCGAAGATCACCGGGTTCTGCTCGGAATGGCCGGGATCGTGGCTGAGCCTTTGCGCGGGTCCCCAGGCATCCGCGCCGGGCAGCAGCACCGAGGCATGGATCGAGATGTCCGACTTGCCCTCCAGCGTGCCGCCGAACCAGGCGCAGATCAGCGCGCCGTCATCGGCCAGCGACAGGAAGGCGGCATGATTCTGCACCATGGGCGAGGGCAGGAATGCCTGCTGCATCCCCTCCGTTGCGCTGGTCAGGCGCCCGTCCATGCGCTGCGCGATATCCTCTGGTCGCATATGCTTCTCCTGCGTCGAATTGACGGGAAGACAGCGCATAACGAAAGCAGTTGTCAAGTTGAAAGATAAAAAACTGAACGGATACGTTGCGCGTGATGTAAATTAATATAGTAAAAACAGATATATAAATGCAAGCATCCTGAGATCATGATCTTCTGGAGATTTTTTATTGACAAAATTGATGACCTGTCCGATGGTTCGGCAACCGTGCTGGAGGAGTGTCGGCGCGGGTTTTCGGAGGGGGCATGGCCTGGACGGTTGCACGAGGCGGGACAGCGATGCTGGCGGTCGGGCTGGCGGCGATGGGTGCCGCGCTTTCTGCCGTCGATGCCGCCATCGTGCGGCAGCTGGACGGCGGCGTTCATCCGATGATGATTGCCTTCACCCGCGCCCTGTTCGGCGCGCTGGTGGTTCTGCCGATGGCGGTGATGCGGCCCTCGGTGCTGGAATCGGCCTATCCGCTGCGCCAGCATCTGATCCGTGCGGCGCTGAAGCTGGTTGCGCTGGTCGCATTCTTTGCCGCCTTCGCGCGGGGACCGCTGACGGATGTGACGGCCATCGCCTTCACCTCGCCGATCTTCGTGGTGCTTGGCGCCTCGCTGATGCTGGGCGAAAGGCTGGGCGGGATGAAGATCCTGGCTGTCGCCACCGGCTTTTGCGGGGCGTTCCTGGTGGCCGGGCCGGCCGGTGCCGGCCTGACGCCGGCGATCGGCTTCGCGCTGATCGGGGCCGTGGTGCAGGCGGTGATCCAGCTGATGCTGAAAAGCATGTCCTCGGGCGACCGGACGGCGACGCTGGTGATCTGGAACCTGCTGCTGACCGTCCCGCTGGCCTTCCTGCTGGCGCTGCCATTCCTGACCATGCCGAGCGCCGGACAGCTGGGCCTGCTGGCGTTGCAAGGCGTTCTGGGCGCGGGCTGCATGGCGCTGATGACCCATGCCTTCAGCCTGGCCGATGCGTCCATCGTCGCGCCGGTCGATTTCCTGCGGCTGCCGCTGGTCGCCGTGCTGGGCTATCTGCTGTTTTCGGAAGTGGCGAAGCCCTCGGTCTGGATCGGCGGCGTGCTGATCTGCCTTGCGGCCCTGATCGCGTCCCGCGCCTCGCGCCGCGCAAGAACCGTCGAATGAATTGATCCGATATCCACGGGAGGAACGAATGATCAGAAGATCCTTGATATGGGGGACGCTTGCCGCCGCGACGATGCTGACCCCCGCTTTCGCGCAGGACAGCACCGTCCGCATCGTGCTGAACGAAGAGGTGGACCTGCTGGAGCCCTGCATGTCCACGCGCTCGAATATCGGGCGGGTGACGCTTCAGAACATCAACGAGACGCTGGCCTTCCTGGACCTGCGCCAGGGCGGCGGGTTGCAGCCGAAGCTGGCCGAAAGCTGGGAACAGCTGGAGGATGGCTCCTGGCGCTTCCACCTGCGGCAGGGCGTGACCTTCTCCGATGGGACGGGTTTCGACGCGCGCGACGTGAAGCATTCCTTCGACCGGGCGATGGACCCCTCGATCACCTGCGAGGTGCCGCGCTATTTCGGCGGTATGACCATCGAGGCCGAGGTGGTGGACGACCATACCATCGACTTCAAGGCCGATCCCCAGCAGCCGATCCTGCCCCTGCTGCTGACCCTGATCTCGATCGTGCCCGAGGAAACCCCGGTCGAATTCGTGCGCGAGCCCATCGGCACCGGCCCCTATACCCTGACCGAATGGACGCCGGGCCAGCGCATCGTGCTGAGCCAGCGCGACGATTACTGGGGCGAGACGCCCGCGGTGACCGGGGCGACCTATCTGTTCCGGGCCGATCCTGCGGTCCGCGCGGCGATGGTGGCGACGGGCGAGGCCGACATCTCGCCCTCGATCGCGGCGCTGGACGCGACCAATCCGGCGACCGATTTTTCATACCTGGACAGCGAGACGGTCTATGGCCGGCTGGATCACTCGGTCGCGCCCTTCGACGACCTGCGGGTGCGCAAGGCGCTGAACCTGGCCATCGACCGCGAGGCCTTCATCGGCACGCTGGTCCCCGAGGGCGCGCTGCTGGCCAGTGCCGTCTATCCGCCCCCCACGCTTGGCTGGAACGAGGCCGTCGAGGTCTGGCCCTATGACCCCGAGGAGGCCGCGCGCCTGCTGGAGGAAGCCAGGGCCGATGGCGTCGCCGTCGATACGCCGATCACGCTGATCGGCCGCACCGCGAACTTCCCCAACAACGTCGAGATCCTGGAAGCGGTCCAGCAGATGCTGCAAGAGGCGGGTTTCACCGTCCAGCTGCAATTCTACGAAGTGGCCGAGTTCGAGGACCTGTATTCCAAGCCCTATCCCGAGGGGCGCGGGCCGATGGTGGTCGTCGCCATGCATGACAATTCGCGCGGCGATCCGTCCTTCTCGATGTATTTCAAATATGCCTCGGACGGGCGGCAGTCGGGGATCAGCGATCCCAAGGTCGACGACCTGATCAACCGCGCGCAGGCCGCGACCGGGGACGAGCGCGAGGCGCTGTGGAAAGAGCTGCACGCCTATCTGCACGACGATGTGGTGGCCGACCTGCTGCTGTTCCACATGGTCGGCTTCAGCCGCGTGAACGAGCGCCTGGACTGGACGCCGACGATGGCGACGAATTCGCAGCTTCCGCTGGCGGATATCGCCTTCAAGTGACCTGACAGCCGGGCGGGGGCCATCCCCGCCCAAACCGACCGGAGCCTTCGGCCATGATGAGTTTCATACGCAAACGCGCATTCGCCAGCCTGATCTCGCTGATCCTGCTGGTCGTCGCCGTTTTCTTCCTGTCGCGGCTGACGGGCGATCCGGCGGCGCTTTACCTGCCCTCGGAAGCCTCCGAGGAGATGCGCCGGCAGTTTCGCGAGATACACGGGCTGAACGATCCGATCCTGGTGCAGTTCGGCCGCTATGTCTGGGACCTGCTGCATCTGGATTTCGGCGATTCCGTGCGCCGCGCGCGCCCGGCCTTCGAGGTGGTCAGCGAAGCCTTCCTGTGGACGCTGCAGCTGGCCGTCATCACCATGACGCTGGTGACGGCGGCGGCCATCGTCGTCGGCTCTCTGGCGGCGTTCCGGGTGGGCGGGTTCTTCGACCGCATCGCCTCGCTGACCTCGCTGATCGGGGCTTCGGCGCCGGATTTCTGGGTGGCCATCGTCGCCATCGTGGTCTTTTCCGTGGGGCTGGGCTGGCTGCCGACCTCGGGGACGGGCAGCGTCTGGCACTGGATCCTGCCCATCGGCGTGCTGTTCATCCGCCCCTTCGGGCTGATCGTGCAGGTGGTGCGCGGCTCGATGATCAACGCGCTGTCCTCGGCCTATGTGAAGACCGCGCGGGCCAAGGGCGTGAGGACGCGCCCGATCATCTTCGTCCACGCGCTGCGCAACGCCATGCTGCCGGTCATCACCGTGATCGGCGACCAGGCGGCGGCGCTTCTGAACGGCGCGGTGGTGATCGAGACGATCTTCGGCTTTCCCGGTGTCGGCAAGCTGATGATCGATTCCATCCTGCAACGCGATTTCAACGTCGTGCTGGCGGCGATCATGATCACTGCCATCGCCATCTTTATCATGAACCTGCTGATCGACCTGGCCTATGCGCTGCTCGATCCGCGCATCCGGTACTGAGCCATGACCAGCATCGACATCATCCCCGACGAGCCGAAGCCGCTGGTCCGTTTCGCCCGCATGCTCTGGGCCGACAAGTTCGCGCTGGCGGCGGTGCTGTTCCTGACGCTGGTGCTGGTCCTTGCGGTGATCGGGCCGACATGGCTGGGCGAGGTGGCGCAAAAGCAGAACCTGCGCGGGCGCAACGCGCCGCCGTTCGAGTGGGAACGCGGCTGGCTGTGGATCCTGGGCGCGGATGCGCTTGGCCGCCCGCTGCTGGCGCGGATCGTCGTCGCGACCCAGAACACGATGATGGTGGCAGGGGGCGCGGTGTTCTTCTCGGCCCTGATCGGGACGGTGCTGGGGCTGGTCGCGGGCTATGCCGGGCCGCGCACGGGGCAGGCGATCATGCGGCTGGCCGATGTGATCATGTCCTTCCCCTCGCTGCTTCTGGCGGTGGTGGTGCTGTATATCCTGGGGCCGTCGATCCTGAACCTGGTGATCGTCCTGGCGATCACCCGCATCCCGGTCTATCTGCGCACCGCCCGCGCCGAGGTGCTGGAGGTGCGGGAACGCATGTTCGTCCAGGCCGCCAGGGTGATGGGCGCCTCGCCCCGGCGGATCGTCTTCCGCCATATCCTGCCGGTGGTGCTGCCGACGCTGATGACCATCGCCACGCTGGACTTCGCCTTCGTGATGCTGGCCGAAAGCTCTCTGTCCTTCCTGGGCATCGGCATCCAGCCGCCGGAAATCACCTGGGGGCTGATGATCAGCCAGGGGCGGCAATATCTGACGACTGCGTGGTGGCTGTCCTTCTGGCCCGGCCTTGCGATCATCCTGACCACGCTGTCCCTGAACCTGCTGTCCGGCTGGATGCGCATCGCGCTGGACCCGACCCAACGCTGGCGGCTTGAAATGAGGGGGCGCAGGAATGGCTGAGCCGATGTTGCAGGTGAAAAACCTGTCGGTCGAGTTTCACACGGCGGCGGGCACCGTCCGGGCGGTGAAGAATGTCAGCTTCGATCTGGACCGGGGCGAGACGCTGGCGATCCTTGGCGAAAGCGGCTCGGGCAAGTCGGTGTCGTCCTCGGCGATCATGGACCTGATCGACATGCCGCCGGGCCGGATCACCAGCGGCCAGATCATCTTCGAGGGCCGCGACCTGCTGAAGCTGAGCGCCTCGGAACGCCGCAAGGTCAACGGCCACAAGATCGCGATGATCTTCCAGGACCCGCTGAGCCATCTGAACCCGGTCTATACCGTCGGCTGGCAGATCGTCGAGACGATGACCGCCCATGGCATGTCCCGCCCGCAGGCGCGGGCCGAGGCGCTGCGGCTGTTGGGCCGCGTCGGCATCCCGGACCCCGAGGGCTCGATGGGGAAATATCCGCACCAGTTCTCGGGCGGGCAGCGCCAGCGGCTGATGATCGCGATGGCCTTGGCGCTGAAGCCCGACCTGCTGATCGCGGACGAACCGACGACCGCGCTGGACGTGACCGTTCAGGCCGAGGTCCTGGCCCTGCTGGAGGAATTGCAGCAGGAAACCGGCATGGGCGTGCTGATCATCACCCACGATCTTGGCGTCGTGGCCGAGATCGCCGACCGCGTGGTGGTGATGAATGCGGGCGAGGTGGTCGAGACCGGCGATACGCGGCAGGTCTATCGCAACCCCGCCCATCCCTATACCCGCAAGCTGATCGGCGCGGCGCCCGGCAAGGGCGCGATGCACGACCCTCTGCCGTCGGCCGAGCCGGTGCTGTCGGTGCGGGGTGCGCGCAAGGTCTATGGCGATTTCGCCGCCGTCGAGGATGTCTCCTTCGACCTGATGGCGGGCGAGACCCTGGCCATCGTCGGCGAAAGCGGCTCGGGCAAATCGACCGTGGCCAAGATGCTCTTGCGGCTGGAGGAACCGACCGGCGGCCAGGCCCTGTGGAAGGGACAGGACCTGTTCGCCATGCCGGAACGCCAGCTGTTCGCCCTGCGCCGCGACTTGCAGATGGTGTTCCAGGATCCGACGCAAAGCCTCAATCCGCGCATGACCGTCTGGCAGCTGATCACCGAGGGTTGGGTCATCCATCCCGGCATCCTGCCCCGGTCGAAATGGAAGGCTCGCGCGGCCGAATTGCTGCACCAGGTCGGGCTGAAGCCCGAGATGGCCGGGCGATACCCGCATCAGTTCTCGGGCGGGCAGCGCCAGCGCATCGCCATCGCCCGCGCGTTGGCGCTGGAGCCGGAACTGATCATCTGCGACGAGGCGGTCTCGGCGCTGGACGTGTCGGTCCAGGCGCAGGTGATCGAGCTTCTGGACGGGCTGCGCAAGTCCCTGGGCATCGCCTTCATCTTCATTGCCCACGACCTGCCGGTGGTGCGCGACTTCGCCGATCACGTCATGGTCATGCGGAAGGGCAGGGTGGTCGAGGCAGGCACCGTGCGCCAGATCTTCGACAACCCGCGCCAACCCTATACGCAGGCGCTGCTGGCGGCGGGACTGGACCCCGACCCGGACGTGCAGGCCGAACGCCGGGCCGCGCGCCTGGCGATGGCGGCAGGCTGAAAGGTCGCCGGGAACTGCCCGGCTGCCGCGTGACAGGCGGGGTCCTGCTTGCCGCTGTGCTGCCGCCCTGGCGAGGATCCGCACATGGCGGCATTGTCCCTGCCGCGAGTTGCCCGGCAATTGGGCGGGCGCGCGTTTTCAGCGGGTTCCCTTCACGGGGATCGGGGGCGGTGGTTGAAAAACTGCGGGGATGCGCTTTGGTTGAGCCTGTGCCCGGACCCGATCCGGGCAGTTCCGCGCCTGACCTCATCGGAGAAGACCCGCAGATGGATGACGCCCTGAAAGTCCTGATCGCCTTCGCCCTTGTCGCCGATATCGGCTTCGGCCTGCTGTGGTCGAGGATCGACCATGATGCCCGCCGCCTGGCGATCGAGATGACCGAATTGCAGCGGCAGGTGATCGTGGCGCAGGCGCGCGTCGCTGCCGACTGACCGTGCCGGGAGAGGGGCCGCAGCTGCGGCCACCGTCACGCGGGAACGCCCTGCACCAGCCGCAGCCGGGTCGTTTCGGGCTTGCCGGCGCGGGCGCGCAAGGCAAGATGGGCGGGCCAGAACCGGGAAAACCGCCATGCATTCCTTCCCCTGCCTTCCGGCCCTTGCGCTGCTGGCCCTGTCAGGCGCTGCCCTGGCCGATTGCCGGGACGAGACGCTGATTTCCTGCGACATCGGCGATGGCCGGCATCTGGAGGTCTGCATCGAGCGGGGGAATTCGCCCGGCGAAGGCGCCTTCACCTATGCCTTCGGCCCCAGGGGCCGGCCGGAACTGACCCTGCGCGAGGAATTCGCGGCCGGCACCGCCATCCCCTGGAGCGGCGTCGGCAGGGCGATCTGGGAGGGCGTTGCCTTTCGCAGCGGTGGCCATGTCTACGAGGCATGGCACAGCGTCGACCGGCTGCAGGAGGATCCCCTGCCGGAGGCCGGCGTGACGATCCTGCGGGGCGAGTCCTTCCTGGCCTCGCTGTCCTGCGGGGGCGGGCCGGGGACCGTGATCGCGCCCCTGTTCACCATCCATGACGCGATGACGGCGGCGGGCTTCTGCCGCGACCTGGCCCGCCATGAATGGCGGCGCGACGGCTGCGGCTGAGACCGGGCCGGTCCGCCCGCGCGCGGGACCTGCCGTGGAACTGCCCATCGCGGCAGGCGAAGAACCGCGCCACGACCGCCGCGCAGGGGACCTGAACGGATTGTGATGAAGCCGGCGGCAGGCCCGCGCGTTGCCCCTCGTGACCGCGAAACCACAGAGCGAAACCACAGAGCCGAAGGGACCCGATGCAGCGGCTGGAGATACTGGATGGCATGCGAGGATATTTCCTCGTCTTCATGATGCTGAACCACCTGACATTCACCGGCGGCTATCTGCTGGTCAAGTTCAACCATGGCGAGCTGGGCTATGTGCAGGACGCGCAGGGCTTCGTGTTCCTGTCGGGGATGCTGGTGGGCATGGTCTATGCGCGGCGCATGCTGAAAGAGGGCTATGCGGTGGGCGCCCGGCAGATCCGCAAGCGGGCGATGGACATCTACCGCTATGCCGCCGGATCGCTGCTGGTCATCATGGCCCTGGGCCTGGTGCTGACGGAATCCGCCACCTATTGGGAACCCTGGCTGTGGCAGCTTGCAAGCCATGATCCCTTCTATGCGGTGGCCTCGCTGCTGCTGGTCTACCAGCCCACCTACATGGATATCCTGCCGCAATACATCATCTACATGCTGGTGGCGCCGCCGCTGGTCTGGCTGTGCGTGACCGGGCGCTGGAGGTGGGTGGTCGCCTTCTCGGCCGTGCTGTGGGTGACGGTCCAGCTTGGGCTGCACTATCCGCTGGCCGGCGGGATCCGCGCGCTGCTGGACCAGGTCCACGAAGGCCGGATGCTGCGCACCGCCTTCAACGTGCTGGGCTGGCAGATCGTCTTCATGACCGGCCTGGTGCTGGGCGCGTTGACCGTGACCGGGCAGATCGACTGGAAGAAGGCCTTCGCGCGGCAAGGCGCGGCGGTCCTGGCATGGGCGGCGCTGGTCCTGGTCTTGTGCTTCATGGGCATCCGGCTGGGCTTCACCTTCAAGCTGATGCCCGAGGACATGGCCGAACAGATCAGAAGCCTCGACAG
Organism: Paracoccus sigandri; assembly: GCF_003709565.1. Lineage (GTDB taxonomy): Bacteria > Pseudomonadota > Alphaproteobacteria > Rhodobacterales > Rhodobacteraceae > Paracoccus > Paracoccus siganidrum. Next base: position 246,100 of record NZ_QNRC01000003.1, read on the forward strand.
CCGGGTCGAGTTCAGCTTCATCTACCTGGTGAACTTCATGGCCACGGGCTATCTGGTCGCCTGGACGGTGATCGCCGGCGCCGAGGCGCGGCACCGGATCGTGCGGGCCCTGGGCCAGGGGTTGCGCTGGATCTTCAGCCTGTCCTTCCTGCGCCTGATCGGCCGGCATTCGCTTCAGGTCTATGCCTGGCACGTGATCGTCATCTATCTGCTGAAGGGCGTCGAGCATCACTATGGCCCCTTCAACGAATGGACCAAGACGGCGATCGCGCTTCTGGCGATCGCCTCGCTGGCCATCCCCGCGCTCTACCGGGAACGGGCGGGCCCGTTCGGCTTCCTGCAACGCGGTGCCGACGCCTCGGCCAGGCGCAGGTGAGCGACGCGATGGGAGCAATGCCGGCGGGTAGCCTTGCGGTCAGCCGGCCGGTGCCGTCGGGTCCGAGGATCGGCGGACGACCAGCCGGGGCCGTGGCGCCATGACATTGGCGGGCGTGCCGTCCAGCCGCGCCAGCAGCAGTTCCACCGCCAGGCTGGCGACCTCGGCCAGGCCCAGGTCGACCGCCGTCAGGCCGGGCCTGGCCAGCTTGGCGCGCAGCCCGTCATATCGGGTCGCCAGGCGCAGGTCCTGCGGCACCCTGCGGCCCGCCGCATGGGCGGCGGCCAGCGCGCCGCTGGCGAAGGCGTCGACCGGCACCAAGAGCCCGTCCAGATGCGGAGACGCCGCCAGCAGGTCCCGCGTCGCGTCCTGCGCGGCCTGTTCGCCGCCGTCCTCGTCCAGCCGGACGATCCGCGGGGACATGCCGCCTTCGTCGCAGAAGGCGACATAGGCGGCCTCGGTCTCCAGCTGCGAGGTCCGGTCGGCCGCGCCGACGATCAGCGCGACCTGCCGGCTGCCCATGTCGCGCAGGTGGTCCAGCATCATCCGGGCCGTCTCGTGCGAGCGCAGGTCGACCGCGGGAATATCCGTGCGCCCGGCGACCTTGCCGATCGAGACGATGGGCGTGTGCCGTGCCTCGAAATGCGCGATCAGCGGGTCCTTCGAGGTCGGCTCGACCAGGATGACGCCGTCGAAGCCGAGCGAGGCGAGGTTCGATTCCGGCGCCAGCGGCGGGATCAGGCACAGCGCGATATTGCGGGTCAGCGCCGACATCGCCGCCGAGGCCGCGATCTCCATCAGAAAGCCCAGCCGCGAGGGGCCGGCGGCGACCGAGAAGGGCATGGACGAGGCGATGGCGATGGTGCCGGTCCGCCCGCTGCGCAGGCCGCGGGCCATGCTGCTGGGATGATAGCCGATCTCGCGCGCCAGCTTCAGGATCCGCTCCTTGGTCTCGGTATCCACCGGGCGGCGGCCGCTGAAGGCATGCGAGATCGTCGTCGGCGAGACGCCGGCGGCCTTGGCCAGGTCGATGATCGTGGGTTTGCTCAAGCCATTTCCCTTGCCCGCGATACGAGCGTCATGGCCCGGATGGAAACACATTCGGGGGGAAAATCGCAAGAGGATCACAAAACGTTTTGCGAGAATCGCCGGAAGTGATATGCAGGACTTTAGCAAAACGTTTTGCTAACCGGACGACACGCCAATCGGAACGATCACGCAGCGGCCGCATGGCCCGAACGTGGCAAGCTCAACGGGGAATGAACGAATGACGACGACAACTCGACTCGCAAGTCCAGGCGATCCGGCTGACGAGCGGCTGCCGCCGCGCAGCCTGCTTCTCTTCGGGTTCCAGCATGTGCTGGTGATGGCGGCATCGCCGATCACCGCCGTGTTCCTGGTGGCGCAGACGCTGAATTTCGACACGGCGCTGACCGTTTCGCTGATCAGCGCGACCTTCCTGATCTGCGGGCTCGGCTCGATCCTGCAAAGCTTCGGGCCGGGCGGCTTCGGCGCGAAGCTGCCCTTCATCATGGTGCCGGGCGGTGCGCCCATCGCGATCTTCCTGGCCATCGCGGTGCAGACCGACCTGCAGACGGCGGTGGGCGCGGTGCTGCTGACCTCGGTCTTTTACCTGCTGGCGCTGCCGGTCTTCCAGCGGCTGCTGCGGTTCTTTCCGCCGATCGTGGTGGGGACGATGCTGCTGCTGGTGGCGGTCAACCTGGTGCGCATCTATGGCGGCACGATCACCGGCAAGCCGGGCAGCGAGAATTTCGCCGATCCGGTGAATGTCGGGCTGGCGCTGGCCACCATCGCGCTGACCGTGCTGTTCGCGCGGATCTTCACCGGCACGCTGCAGCGCATCTCGGTCATGCTGGGGCTGATCGGCGGCACGCTGCTGGCGGCGGCCCTGGGCCGGATCGACATGTCGGGGGTGCTGCAGGGCTCGGTCCTGACGATGCCGCAGCTGTTTCCCTTCGGGATGCCGAAATTCGACATCATCGCCTCGCTGCCGCTGATCGTCTTCTCGGTGATCTCGATGGCCGAGGCCACCGGCCAGACCATCGCCACCGCCGAGATCGCCGGCCGCAAGGGCGATCCGCTGGCCATCGTGCCGCGCACCATCCGCGGCGATGCCGCGGCCTCGCTGGTCGGCGGCGTGTTCGGCACCTCGCTGATCATCACCTCGGGCGAGAATGTCGGCATCGTCCGCGCGACCAACGTCAAGTCGCGCTATGTCACGGCGATGGCCGGGGTGATCCTGGTGGTGATCGCGCTGCTGGCGCCGGTGTCGCGGCTGGCGACGGCGCTGCCGGGGCCGGTCGTGGGCGGCACGGCGGTGATCGTCTTCTCGATCATCGGGGTGATCGGCATCGACCTGCTGCGCCGCGCCGACCTGCGCGAACATGGCGCGATGTTCACCCTGGCCTCGGGGCTGGCGATGGGGATGCTGCCGATCCTGGTGCCGGGCATCTACAGCCAGTTCCCGCAATGGTCGCAGATGATCCTGGGCAACGGGCTGGCCATGGGCACGATCACCGCCGCCGTGGTCAATGCGATGTTCCACTTCGGCGCGCAGAACCACCACGCCGCCGAAACCAATGAAGGGAAGGCCTGATGACCGACAAGCCGCAGGTATTCGACGACACGCAGGACCTTCTGATCCTGCCCGGACAGATGCTGCTGGACGAGGGCACCCGGCCCGGCATGGCGGTGCTGCTGCGCGACGGGCGCTTTGCCGAAGTGGGGCCGGCGGGCGAACTGGCCGCCCGCCACCCGGACCTGCGCCGGATCGAGCTGCCGCAGCACCTGCTGATGCCCGGCTTCATCGACAGCCACACCCATCTGACGCAGTCGCTTGGCAAGTCGCTGGTCTTTGGCGAGCCGTCCGAGATCTTCCGCCGCATCTGGGTGCCGCTGGAGGGCAGCCTGGACGAGCATATGGTGCATCTGTCCTCGCGGCTGGCGGCGCTGGAATGCCTGCGCGGCGGGTTCACCACGGCGGTCGATGCCGGGACGCGTTCGGCCGGGCATATCGGCCGGCTGGTGGATGCGGCGCGCGAAAGCGGGCTGCGGCTGGTGGTCGCGCAGATCTGCAACGACCTGGGCGGGGCGGCGCTGCTGCCCGACCCGGACCAGATCGTGGCCATCGCCGAAGGCCACCTTGCCGCCCATGACGGCGATCCGCTGATCCACCCGTCGCTGGCGGTCTCGATCCCCGAGGTCGGCAGCGACGCGATGCTGCGCCGGATCTCGGCCATGGCGGGCGAGGCGGGGGCGATCTTCCAGACCCATGTGAACGAGCATCTGGTGGCGGTCGAACGCTCGCTGGTCGCCAATGGCCGCCGCCCGCTGGAGCACCTGGCCCATATCGGCGCGCTGGGGCCGCATGTGCTGATCGCCCATGCGACGCTGGTGACGCCGTCCGAGCTGAACATCCTGCGCGATACCGGCACCGCCGTCGCCTATAACCCGGTCGCCTCGGTCTGGAAGGGCAATGCCATCGCGCCGGCCTTGCAGATGCAGGCCTCGGGGGTGCGCTTCGGGCTGGGCACCGATGGCACCCGCGCCGACGGTTTCCGGCTGATGGACGCGGCCGAGGCGCTGCAGCGGGCCGGCTATGGTCTGGCCTCGGGCGACAGTTCCTGCGGCGGCGGCTGGCTGTGGCTGGAGGCGGCCACGCGGATGGCGGCGGATGCCAGCGGGCTGGGTGGGGTGACGGGGCGGATCGCGCCCGGCCTTGCCGCCGATTTCCTGCTGGTCGATCTGGACCTGCCGGAATTCACCCCCTCGCACGACCTGACATGGGAATTGGTGCGCTACGGCAACCGCGACCAGATCGACGCGGTGTTCACCAATGGCCGGCTGCGGCTGTGGCAGGGCTGGCCGGTCGACTGGGACGCAAGGGCGCTGCTGGCCGAGATCCGCGAGGTGACGGCCGAGGCCATCGCCAGCGCGCCGATCCAGCGCATCCACCCGGTCGCCGACCGCCATCGCGCGATGATGGGCGCATCGTGACCGTCGTCACCTTCCTTCTGCTGTCGGCGGTGGTCGGCGCGGCGGCCTTCGTCCAGGGCGCGGTCGGCATCGGCTTCGCGCTGATCGTCGCGCCGGTCCTGGGGCTGATCGATGCCAGCTACCTGCCGGTCACGCTGCTGCTGCTGATGCTGCCGCTGAACTTCCACGTCGCCTGGCGCGAGCGCCACTGGATCGACCGCCGCGGCGCGGGCTGGATCACCATCGGCCGGTTCTTCGGCACCTTCCTGGGCCTTGGCGTTCTGGTCGCACTGACGATCGAGCAGCTGGAGCTGGCGGTCGGGCTGTTCACCGTGCTGGCCGCGCTGGCGGCGCTGGTCGCGCCGCCCTTCTCGCCGGGCAAGGGCTCGGCGCTGGGGGTCGGGCTGTTCACCGGCGTGACCGAGACCGCGACCGGCATCGGCGGCCCGCCCCTGGCGCTGCTCTATCAGCACGCGGCGGGGCCGGTCCTGCGCTCGACCGTCGCCGCCTGCTTCCTGGTGGGCGAGGTGATCTCGCTGGTCATCCTGGCGATCGCGGGCCGGCTGCATGCCGAGCAGCTGCTGGCGGCGCTGATCCTGGTGCCGGCCGTGCTGCTGGGCAGCGCCCTGTCGCAGATGGCGCATTCGCGGGTCAACGGCCCGTTCCTGCGCTTCGCGGTGCTGGCCTTCGCCATCGTCAGCGGGCTGTTCCTGATCCTGAAGCCCTGAGCCAGACCGGCCGGCGGATCGCGCGGGCGGCGGCGCTAGAACCCCGCCGCCATGCCGTCCTTGCGGCTGTCCGAGGCGCCGGTCAGGACCCCGGTCGCCGGATCCAGGCGGATCGCCTGCGCGCCGCCCATCGGCCCTGCGACGGGCGCGATCCGGTGGCCACGGGCGGCCAGCGCGTCCACGACATCGGATGGCAGGGTCGGTTCCACCTGCAATTCGCCGTTGAAGGCGAAGACGCGCGGCTCCTCCATGGCCGCCTGGATGTCCAGCCCGCGGTCCAGGACCGCCGACAGGAAGGCCGCATGGCCCGCCGCCTGATAATGCCCGCCCATGACGCCGAAGGGCATGACCGCCCGCCCGCCCTTGCACAGCATCCCCGGAATGATCGTGTGCAGCGGGCGCTTGCCCGGCCCGATCGCGTTGGGATGCGCGGGCTCCAGCCGGAACGAGGAGCCCCGGCTGTGGAACAGCACCCCGGTCTCGGGGTCCAGGAGGGTCGAGCCGAAGGCGTGGAAGATCGAATTGATGAACGAGATTGCATTGCCCGCCGCATCGACCACGCCAAGATAGATCGTGTCCTTGTGCTCGGGTTCCGACCACAGCGCGGGCGTGCCGGCGCGAGCGGGATCGATGCGGGCGCGCAGCCGCGCGATCACCTGGTCGGACAGCAGTTCCTCGGTCACGCCCCGGCAATGGTCGGGATCGGCGATCAGCGCGTCGCGGTGGTGATAGGCCAGCTTCGTCGCTTCGGCCAGCAGATGGATGCGGTCGGCCTGCGCCACCTGCGGGCCCATGTCGAAGCCTTCCAGGATGCGCAGGATCATCAGCGCCGCCAGCCCCTGTCCGTTCGGGCCGCATTCCAGCACCTCGTGGCCGCGATAGCCGGCCCGGATCGGCTGTTCCCAGCGGGCCGTGGTGGCGCCGTCGTGGAAATCCTCCTCGCTGTGCAGCCCGCCAAGCGATTGCAGATGGCGGCACATGCGGGCGGCGGTCTGGCCCTCGTAGAAGCCCGCCGCGCCCCTGGCCGCGATCTCGCGCAGGCGGGCGCCCAGCAGGGGCTGGCGCAGGACATCGCCGGCGCGGGGGGCGCGGCCCGCGGGCAGGAACAGCCGCGCGGCGGGGCCATCGGGGGCGAGGCTGCTGCCAAAGACGGCCCAGTCGCGGGCGACGCGCGCGGTGATGGGAAAGCCTTCCTCGGCATAGCGGATCGCCGGGGCGAACAGCCGCTCCAGCGGCAGGGTGCCATAGTCGCCATGCAGCAGGCACCAAGCCGAAATCGCGCCGGGAATGGTGACCGAATGCGGGCTGGCCTGGGTCAGCTGGGTGACGCCGCGGGCCTGCAGCGCCTCGGGCGTCGCGGCGGCGGGGGCCCGGCCCGAGCCGTTCAGCGCCCGCACCGGCTGCCCGGCCGGGGCGTAGAGCGCGAAGCAGTCGCCGCCGATGCCGGTCATGTGCGTGTCGGTGACGCATTGCACGGCGCTGGCGCAGATCGCGGCATCGACGGCATTGCCGCCCTCGGCCAGCACCGCAAGCCCGGCCGAGGTCGCCAGCGGATGCGAACAGGCGATCATCGCGCGGCTGGCATAGGTCGGCGGCCGGCGCCCCGAGAGGAAGTCGAACCCGCTCATAGTATGGCCTCGATCACGAAGGGGCCGGGCTCGTGGATGGCGGCGGACAGCACGCGATGCAGTTCGGCCGCGCAATCGACCCGCTGGCCGGGCACCCCCATGCCGCGGGCCAGGGCGACGAAATCCAGTTCCGGGCGGCGCAGGTCCAGCATGTTCAGCGCGTCGGGGCCGGGATTGGCGCCGACCTTGAACAGTTCCTGCTTCAGCAGGTCATAGCTCTTGTTGGCGAAGACGATGGTGGTGACGTTCAGCGATTCGCGGGCCTGCGTCCACAGCGCCTGTATCGTGTACATGGCCGATCCGTCGGCCTGCAGCACGACGACGGGGCGGTCGGGGCAGGCGACGGCGGCGCCGGTCGACAGCGGCGGGCCGATCCCGATTGCGCCGCCGGTGATCGACAGCCAGGAATGCGGCGGCGCGCCCGAGGAGAGCCGCTCCATCTCGTTGGCGCTGGTCAGGCTTTCGTCGATGATGATCGCGCCCTCGGGCAGGGCCGAGGCGATGGCCGCCGACAGGGCCAGGTCCTCCAGCGGGCCGGCCTGCGGTTTTTCGGGGCGCGGCGCGTCGGTCATGCGCGCGGGCCTTGCGCCCACGGCATCGGCCAGGGCCCGCACCGCGGCGCGGCCGTCCTGGTCGAACTCGGCCAGCTGGATCACCTCGCAGGCTTCGGGCAGCAGCAGGCTGGGCCGCTCGGGATAGGCGAAGAAGGCGACCGGGGGCTGCGCCTCGATCAGGATGGCGCGGCGGAACGGGGCCAGCCGCTCGATCGCCATGTCGATGGGGTAGGGGACGCGCGGGATGACGGCGCGCCCGGCGCCGCGCTCGATCCGGCGGTTCGAGCCGGGGGCCATCAGCTGGGCGCCGGTGCGCTTGGCGATGCCGGCCAGCAGCCGGGTCGAGGCCGGGTCCTCGAGCACCGTCCCGCCGCACAGGATCAGCGCCCCGGATCCCAGCGCCGCGACCGCGTGGCGGATGACCTGCGGGTCCAGCGGCCGGGGGCCGTGCGGCGGGATCGGGCGGGCGATCACCCCGCCCTCGTCCCAGCCGATATCGGCCGGGGCGATCAGCGTGGCGATGCGGCCGGGATGGCTGGTCGCGACGGCCAGCCCCTCGATGGCGTCGCGCGCGATGCTGTCGGCGGCCTGCGCCGTGCGCACCCAGTCCGAGAAGACCGCGGCCGTCGCCGGGACATCGGCGGTCAGCGGCGCATCGTATCGCAGGTGCCGCAGCGCGTGGTTGCCGACGATGTTCAGCATCGGCGAGCGCGCCTTCTTGGCGTTGTGCAGGTTCGCCCCCGCATTCGCCAGCCCCGGCGCCAGGTGCAGCAGCGTCATCGCGGGCTTGCCGGCCATCCGCGCATAGCCGTCCGCCGCGCCCGACACGACCCCCTCGAACAGGCCCAGCACGCAGCGCATCAGCCGGGTGCGGTCCAGCGCGTCGACGAACTGCATCTCGGAGGTGCCGGGATTGGCGAAGCAGACCTCGACACCCCCGGTGCTGAGGCTGCGCACGAGGCTTTCCGCGCCGTTCATCCGTTCCTGATCCTTCATGTCGCGGCCGCCCTTGCCTGTTCCAGAATCGCCAGCCGGCGCAGCAGGGCCGGGCTGTCCGCGCTGACGGCGGAGATAGCGTTGTCTTCCACCGTCTCGGCCAGATGGCAAGCGGCGCGGGACTGGCCGACCCGGCGCAGCTCGGGCCGTTCGGTCCGGCAGCGGTCGATGGCCAGCGGGCAGCGCGGGTGGAAGGCGCAGCCCGAGGGCAGGGCCATCGCGCTTGGGGTGCCGCCGCGGACCGGGACCCTGTGCCGCGCGGCAGTGGGGTCGGGGCGCGGCGCCGAGGCGATCAGCGTGCGCGTGTAGGGATGGCGGGGGCGGGCGAACAGCGCCTCGGTCGCGGCCTCCTCGACGATGCGGCCCAGATACATCACCGCCACCCGCGTGGCGATATGGCGCACCACGCCCAGGTCGTGGCTGATGAAGACATAGGCGATGCCCAGCTCGCGCTGCAGGTCCTGCAGCAGGTTCACGATCTGCGCCTGGACCGAGACATCCAGCGCCGAGACCGGCTCGTCGCAGACGATCAGCGCCGGGCGCGTGGCCAGCGCCCGCGCGATGCCGACCCGCTGCCGCTGCCCGCCGGAAAATTCATGCGGATAGCGTTCCGCGTGCCAGCGCGACAGCTCGCACAGCTCGATCAGCCGGTCGACCTCGGCCCGGACGCTGCGGGGGGTGGCAAGGCCGTGCAGCAGCAGCGGCTCGGCCAGCGTCTCGCGCACCGTCATGCGCGGGTTCAGCGATCCGAACGGGTCCTGGAAGATGATCTGCATGTGCCGTCGCGCCGCGCGCAGCTGCGGGCGGTCAAGCGCGGTGATGTCGGTGTCGCGCAGCCGCACCCGGCCGGCGCTGGGTTCGTGCAGGCGCAGGATCGCCCGGCCGAGCGTGGACTTGCCGCAGCCGGATTCGCCGACCACGGCCAGCGTCTCGCCGGGTTGCAGTGCGAAGGAGACGTCGGTGACCGCCTGCACCGTGCCGACCTGGCGGCGCAGGATGCCGCGGCGGACCGGGAAATGCTTGGTCAGACCCTCGACCGTCAGCAGGGGCGTCGTCATGGCCGGTCTCCGTCGATGGGGGCCTTCCAGCAGGCGACCTCGTGCCCCGGCGCGATGGCGTCGAGGGGCGGGCGGTCGCGGCGGCAGCGGTCGTCGGCCAGCGGGCAGCGAGAAGCGAAGCGGCAGCCCGCAATCGGCTGCCAGGGCGGGGGCACCGATCCGGGAATGGCAACCAGCCGCCCGCGATCGGTATCCATGCGCGGGACGGCGGCCATCAGCCCGATCGTGTAGGGGTGCTGCGGATCGGCGAAGAGGGCGCCGACCTCGCCGCGCTCGACCACCGTTCCGGCATACATCACCGCCACCGCCTGGCAGGTCTCGGCCACCACGCCCAGGTCGTGGGTGATCATCAGGATCGCGGTGCCGGTGCGTTCCTGCAATTCGCGCAGCAGGTCCAGGATCTGCGACTGGATGGTCACGTCCAGCGCCGTGGTGGGTTCATCCGCGATCAGCACGGCGGGGTCGTTGGCCAGCGCCAGCGCGATCATCACCCGCTGCCGCTGCCCGCCCGACAGCTGGTGCGGATAGTCGTCCACCCGCCTTTCGGGCGAGGGCAGGCCGACCAGGTCCAGCAGTTCGATGGCGCGGTCGCGGGCCGGTTTTCCCGACAGGCCGGAATGGCGGCGCAGGCTCTCGATGATCTGGTCGCCGCAGGTATAGACCGGGTTCAGGCTGGTCATCGGTTCCTGGAAGATCATGCCGATGCGGCCGCCGCGCAACTGCCGCATCCGCCTTTCGGACAATTGCAGCAGGTCCTTGCCCTCGAAGATGATCCGCCCGCCGGCGATCTCGGCCGGGGGCGTGGGCAGCAGCCGCATGATCGCCAGCGAGGTCACGCTCTTGCCGCAGCCGGATTCGCCGACCAGCCCCAGCGTCTGCCCCGCCATCAGGTCGAACCCCACCCCGTCCACGGCCCGCAGCACATGCCGGTTCGAGCGGAAGCGGACCTGAAGATCGCCAAGCGACAGGACGGGCTCAGGCATCGGCGATCCCGTAGCTCAGCGGAGAGGCGGCAAGATGCGACCGGCCCGCATGGTCGCGGTCCGCGAAGGCGGTTTCGGCGCGGCGTTGTGCGGCCTCCAGCCGCTCCAGCGCGTCGGGCAGGTCGAAGGCGGCGACGCGGCCGGCCGTCACCACCTGGCGGCCGTCGATGAAGACATCGGTGACGGCGCGTTCCGCCGCGACATAGACCAGCGACCGCAGCGGGTCGCGGACCGGGCGCATCGCCGGATGGGTGACGTCGGCGACCAGAAGGTCCGCCTTGGCGCCGGGCGCCAGCCGCCCGATATCGTCGCGCCCCAGGATCGCCGCGCCGCCGATGGTGGCGGCGTCGAACACGTCCGAGGTGCGCAGGTCGAAGACATCGCCGCTCATCAGCCGCGAATTGATCAGGGCGTGGCGCATTTCCTCCAGCATGTTGTGGGGATAGGTGTCGGTGCCGATCCCCAGGGCCACGCCCGCGCGCAGATAGCGCCCGAAGCTGCGCAGCGCGATGCCGCGGCGCTGGAAGACGGTCGGGCAATGCGCCACCGCCGCGCCCGATGCGGCAAGGCGCGCCAGGTCGTCGGCCTGCGGCCAGTGCAGCCAGGGATGATCGTTCAGGAAGATGCCGTGGCCGATGATGGTGGTGGCGTCCAGGACGCCCAGCTCGTCCAGCCATTCTACCGGCGTGCGGCCGTGGCGGCGGGTGATCTCGTGGAACTCGACCACCGACTGGGCGGCGTGGATCTGCATCTTCCGGCCGCGGCGGGCGGCCTCGGCATGGCTGGCGCGGATCAGCTCGGGCGTGCAGGTGTCGATCTGCGCGGGCGCGATCATCCCCGACAGGCGGCCGCTGGGATCGGCCTCGGCCCGGTCGACGACCTCCAGCGCCGCCGCCATCGCGGCCTCGCCCGCCGCCGCATCCCATTCGTATTCCGTCACATGGCCGTTGCGGGTGAACCAGCGGGCCGAGCGATACATCGGCGCCGCCACCGCCCGCAGCCCCGAGCGGGACAGAAGCCGCAGCCAGCCGTCATAGGGCACCGACAGGTCCACCAGCGTGGTGACGCCCGACAGCATCAGCTCGGCCAGGGCGACCTCGGTGCAGGCGATGCGGCCCTCGTCGTCGGGGCCGAACAGCGCCATGAATTCATAGAGCGAGCTTTGATAGAGGCCGGGGCTGCCCAGCTCGTCCAGGAAGCCCTTGTTCAGGGGTTCGGACAGGGGATGCGAATGGATGTTCACCAACCCCGGCGCGACCAGCCGCCCGGTGCCGTCGATCTCGCGCGCGGCGGGGCCGTCATGGCGCCCACCGACCTGCAGGATCCGGTCGCCGGCGAAGGCCACGTCCTGGCCGCGCAGGAAGCGGTGGCTGCCCGAGGCCGGGTCCCAGCCGACGATCCAGTCGGCATTGCGGATCACGGTGACGCCGCTGTGGTCTTCCATCGCATTCCCCTGTCCTTGGCTTGTGGGTCGGGACGGGCAGGGCGGCGCGCCACCCCGCCCGCGGCGGTCATTCGCGCAGCTTCAGGTCCAGACCCTTGTAGAGCCCGGCGCCATAGTTGTTGTGCGGCACCACCGGCTCCAGCTTCGGCGACTGCGCGATGGTCATCGGCTCGTGATACAGCGGCAGCCAGACCGCCGCCTCGTGCACCTGGTCCAGCACCCTGGCATAGGCTTCCGCGCGGGTGGCGTCGTCGGTCGCGTGGCGGCCTTCGGCCAGCCAGGTGTCGGTATCCGGGTCGTTCCAGTTCATCCGGTTCGGCGTCGGGATGTTCTGCGACAGGAAATAGAGGTTCAGCGCGTCCCCGGCCGAGATGTAGGGATAGCTCATCCCGAACATGTCGAATTCCTGGGTCGAGACCTTGCCCCAGAACACCGTGGCGTCGAAGGTCTGGATCTCCATGCCGATGCCGACCTTCAGCAGCTCGGCCTGCACGAATTCCGCAAGCTTCTGCCAGCTGGACCCGCCCTGGATATAGGCCAGCGGCGCCAGCCGCACGCCATCCTTCTGGCGGATGCCGTCCGGGCCGGGGGTCCAGCCGGCCTCGTCCAGCAGCCGCGCGGCTTCCTCGGGGTCATAGCGCAGCAGCCTGTCGTTCAGCGCGGGATCCCAGTCCAGCGCGTTCTCCGAGATATAGCCATAGGCGGGCGTCACCTCGCCGAACATGATGTCGCGGGCCAGCGCCTCCTGGTCCACCGCAAGGTTGATGGCCTTGCGCACCGCGGGGTCGGACACCGTGGGCTTGTCGATCTTGAAGCCGATGAAATAGGTCCAGAACGCCTCGTCCGAGCGGACCAGCTCGACATTGGGGGCCTGGCGCATCTGCTCGAAGGCGATCTGCGGGATATACTGGGTGATCTGGCTCTGATCGGTCATCAGCGCCACGGTGCGGGTGTTTTCCTCGGGGACGATCTGCCAGACGATGCTGGCTATATGGGCCGGTCCCTGGTTCTGGTAGAAGGCGGGACCCCAGGCGTAATCCTCGTGCCGGGTCATGGTCAGCCGGTCGCGCGGCAGCCATTGCTGCCAGCAGAAGGGGCCGGTGCCGTTGAAGCCGGTGACGCCGAAATCCGCGCCCAGGGCCTCGACCTGCTGCCGGTCGATCACCGTCGCGAAGCTTTGCGTCAGCTGGTAGAGCAGTTCCGAGAAGGGGGCCTCCAGCTCGTAGACCACCGTATGGGGGTCGGGGGCGGTGATGTCCTTGACCTCGCCCGCCCGCCAGGCGACCGGAGAGGCGGTTTCGGGATCGATCCAGCGCTTCAGCGAATAGACCACGTCTTCGGCGGTCATCTCCTTGCCGTCGCAGAACCTGATCCCCTCCTTCAGGTGGAAGGTATAGACCAGCCCGTCCTCGGACATTTCCCATTCGCGGGCCAGCCCGTCGGTGATGGTGCTCATGTCCGGTTCCAGCGACACCAGCGTGTCGCCCAGCATGAACAGCACCTCGGCCGCGGCGCGGGCGGTGGACTTGTGCGGGTCGTAATTGTTGCTGTCCACCTCGCGGACGATGTTGATCTCCTGGGCAAGGGCCGATGATGCCAGCATGGCCAGGGCGGCGCCGTAAAGCAGCGATTTCTTCATGGTGGGTTTCCCTGTCATTGGTCGGTTCTTCTTCTTGTCGGTCAGCTTTGAAGGCGGGGGTCCAGCACGTCGCGCAGCGCGTCGCCGGTGATGTTGGCGCAAAGCACGATCACGAAGATCACCACCGAGGGGATGGCGGCGATATGCGGGGCGAACAGCAGGAAGTCGCGCCCCTGCGCCGCCATCATGCCCAGTTCCGATGCCGGGGGCCGCGCGCCCAGGCCCAGAAAGCTCAGCGCCGCGCCGATCAGGATGATCTGGCCGAAGCGCAGGCTGAGAAAGATCATGATCGACGAGATCGAGTTGCGCAGCAGATAGCGCCGGAGGATCGCCCAGTCGGACAGGCCAACGGCGCGGCCGGCCTCAATATATTCCTGTCCCATCACGCCGATGCCGATGGATCGCGCGATCCGCGCGCAATCGGGGATCGAGGCGATGCCGAGCGCGACGATGACCGGCAGGACGCCGGGCCCCGAGATCGCCACCAGCGCCAGGCCCAGAAGGATCGCCGGGAAGGACAGCAGCATGTCGTTGATGCGCATCACCCAGGGGTCGATCCGCGGATACATCGCCGACAGAAGGCCCAGCACCGATCCGACCAGGCCGCCGATCCCCACCGCGACCAGCCCGATCAGCAGCGTCAGCCGGGTGCCGTGCAGCACCCGCGACAGGATATCGCGGCCCTGCCCGTCGGTGCCCAGAAGATGCTCCCAGGTCCCGCGTTCCGACCAGGCGGGGGGCAGCATGACGGTGCGGGTATTGGCGTTGGGATCGTGCGGGGCGATCAGCGGCGCAAGGACCGCCGCCAGCGCGATCGCCGCCAGCACCAGCATCGCCAGCGCCGCCGTCGGGTCGGCCAGCAGCGCCCGCCACCACCTGCGGCGCGCCGGGACGGTCGCCTGCGGATCGGGAACCGGCGGGGGCATCTCGGCCGGCGGGATGTCGGTCGCGCTCATTTCTTCTGCACCCTGGGGTCAAGCCGGGCATAGAGGATGTCCACGATCAGGTTCACCAGGATGAACCCCAGCGCCAGCACCAGGATCGTCCCCTGCGCCAGCGGGAAGTCCGAGGACAGGATCGCCCCCACCGCCAGCCGCCCGATGCCGGGATAGGAGAAGATCGTCTCGGTCACCACCGCGCCGCCCAGAAGATAGCCGATCTGCAGCCCGACCAGCGTCACCACCGGAATCAGCGCGTTGCGCAGCCCGTGGCGCAGGATCACCTGCGGCTCGGTCAGCCCCTTGGCGCGGGCGGTGCGGACATGGTCCAGCCGCAGCACCTCCAGCACCGAGGATCGGGTCATGCGCGAGACCGGGCCGATGAAGATCAGCCCCAGCGACAGCGCGGGCAGGACAAGATGGCGCAGGCCCTCGGCCGTCCAGATCGGCCCGCCGCGGCCGATGAAGGGAAAGACCGGATACTTGACGCCCAGAAGCTGGATCAGCAGCAGGCAGATGAAGAAGATCGGCAGCGACACCCCCGCGACCGAGATCGCCATGATGATCCGGTCAAGCAGCGATCCCCGCCAGACCGCCGCCAGCGTGCCCATCGCGATGCCAAGCGGGATCGACCAGATCAGGCTGGCGAACATCAGCTCGATCGTCGGCACGATCGCCGCCGCAAGCTCGCTGGTGACGGTCTTGTTCGAGATCAGCGAGCGGCCCAGGTCGCCCTGCGCCAGCCGCTCCATGTATTTGCCGAACTGCACGATGACCGGCTGGTCCAGGCCCATTTCCTGCCGGATCCGCTCGACCACCTCGGGCGGCGCGGTCGGCCCGGCCTGCACCCGCGCCGGATCGCCCGGCGCCAGCTGGACCAGCGCGAAGCCCAGGAACAGCACCCCGAACAGGACCGGGACAGAGACGACGATCCGGTTGAGGATCGTCTCGATCATGATCCCGCCCGTTCGTGGACGATGCGGCCGCCAAGGATGGTCAGGTCGCAGCGGGTGGCGGTGATTTCTTCGGCATCGATGGCGAACAGGTCGCGGTCCCAGACCGCGACATCGCCAAGCTGGCCGGGCTCCAGCCGGCCCTTGATCCCTTCCTCATGCGCGGCATAGGCCGAGGCCCAGCCATAGGCGTGCAGCGCCTCTTCCATGGTCATCCGCTGATCCGCCCCAAGCAGGGTGCCCTGCGCGGTCTTGCGCGTGACCATGTTGTAGATCACCGGCATCGGGTCGATCTCGGTCACCGGGCAGTCGGTCGAGGCCGAGGGGTTCAGCCCGGCCTCGATCCAGGTCCGCATCGGATGCGAGGCCTCGACGCGATCCTTCTCGGCCACCGTGCAATAGAGATCGCCGAACCAGTAGAGGAACGAAGGCTGCGGCACCGGGATGACCTTCATGCGAATCATGCGCTGCATCTGGTCGGGCCGCAGCCAGCCGCAATGCTCGATCCGGTGGCGGCGGTCCGGGGCGGGCGTCTCGGCCAGCGCGGCCTCGTAGGCGTCCAGCACCTGGTCGATGGCCGCGTCGCCGATGGCGTGGATGGCCATCTGGAAGCCCGCCCGATGCGCCGCCCCGACCATCGCGGTCAGCTCGGCCTGGTCGGGGATGCACAGCAGGCCCCGGTCCTCGGGATCGCCGCCCAGATAGGGCCGGGTCATCGCCGCCGTCCGCCCGCCCGCGCTGCCATCGGTGAAGATCTTGACCGGGCCGTGCCGGAACATCTGGTCGCCGGTCCCGGTGACCATCCCCGCCGCCATCGCCCGATCCAGGATCGAGCGCGTCTTGTCGCCCATGATGCAGCCATAGACCCGCAGGGGCAGCCGCCCCTGTTCCTTCGCGGCCAGATAGGCCTCCATCTCGGGCCAGCCGGCGCGGATGCCGATGGCGGCTTCCATGCAGGAGGTGATGCCATAGGACAGCAGGTCCCGCCCGGCGCGCTCGATGGCATCGGCCAGCGACGCCACGGTCAACTGCGGCAGCACGGCGATCACCGGCTCGCGCCCGGTCTCGGCCAGAAGGCCGGTCAGCCGGCCGTTCTGGCGCTCGATCAGCCCGCCTTCCGGCGAGGGCGTGTCCTCGGTGATGCCGGCCAGGTGCAGCGCGGCGCTGTTGGCGACGGCCAGGTGGCCGCAGGTGCGCACGATATAGACCGGATGGTCGGGGCAGGCCCGGTCCAGCTCCTCGCGCCAGGGATGGCGGCCGGTGTCCAGCTGGAAATGGTCATAGCCGCGCCCGGTCACCCATTCGCCCTTCGGCGTGCGCGCGGCCCGCGCCTTCAGCGCCTCCAGCAGCGCGTCCAGCGTGGGCGCGGCCCGCGGGCGCAGGTCGACCTCGGCCATGGCCAGCCCGTAGAGATGCAGGTGCATATGCGCGTCGTTCAGCCCCGGCGTCGCCAGCCGCCCCCGCAGGTCCAGCATCGCGGTCTCGGGCCCGGCCAGCGCGGCGATCCGGTCCGAGGGGCCGGTCGCCAGGACCTTGCCCTCGGCGATGGCCAGCGCCTCGGCGAAGCCCAGGCCCTTGCCCCGCCAGATCCTGCCGTTGGTCAGAACGATATCAGCGTGGCGGCTCATCGCGCGCACCGCTGGCTGGCAACATCCGATGGGGTCATCCCGCCCTCCTGTCCGGTCGTGTCGCTTGCACGACATCATCGTAACCGGCGAGGTCGGGCTTGCGTCAACGGAAAGGGCAAGGGCCGGGGCAGGCGCCCGGACTGCCGCGGCGGGTCGATCAAGTCATTGTCTTAAGGGAATTTTCACCGCCTCCTGCCCGCAAGGCAGGCAATCGGGCAACGCCGCCGATGTATTATTTTTCGGGACGATAAATCATTATGCAGATTTCATGTTCCGGTCATCCCCAGCCGACCGGCCCCATCTCGGCCACGACCCGCGCCAGATTCTCCAGCAGCGCCGACATGGTTTCGTCGGGTTCGGCATCCTCGGGCAGCATCGCGACGGCGGCGATCCGGGTGACCGGGGCGAATTTGCGCGTCACGATCCCCAGCCCGGCGGACAGCGCCGCCGTATAGGGATCGACCACCGAGACCCCAAGCCCGGCATTGACCATCGCGCAGGCGGTCTGCGCCTGCTGGGTCTCCAGCCGCGGTCGGTAGCGGATGCCCTGCTGGGCGAAGGCCCCGGCCACCAGCGTCGCCAGCACCGGCCCGGTGCCGATGACCGGGTGCCGCGCCAGGTCCGAGGGCCCGACCACGGCGCGCATGGTCAGCAGGTGGTCGCGCGGCAGGATCGAGACCAGTTCCGCCTCGCCCAGCCGGATCGTGCGCACGCCGGGATTGTCGACCGGGCCCATCGCAAGGCCCAGATCCGCCTGCCCCAGTTCGACCGCTCGCCGCACCTGTTCGGGTTCGTGGACGGCGACGCCGATCTCCAGCCCCTGCCGTTCGCCCAGCAGCGGCTGCAGCGCGGGGGGCAGGATCGCGTGCCCGATGGGCGGCGTGGCGACGATGCGCAGCTGGCCGCGCCGGCCGTGCTTCAGCGCCTGCAGCCGGCCGGCAAGATGGCCCAGCAGGCCCAGCAGCGGCCGGATGTCCTCATAGACCAGCCGGCCTTCGTCGGTGGGCTCCAGCCGGCGGCCCCTGCGCCGGAACAGGCTGACCCCCAGCTGCGCCTCGAAGCTGCGGATCGCGTTCCAGACCGCCGATTGCGACAGGCCCAGATGTTCGGCCGCCGCCGGGGTCGTGCCGCGTTCGATCACCGCCGCGAAGGCCTCGACAAGGCGCAGGTCGAGGTCGTTTCGGCGATCGAGACGCATGGCGCTGCTCCGGTCCGGATGGGTTGCGGCGGCAAGGATCGCGCCCGATCCGCGGCTTGTCCAGCGATGGCCGCCGCCCGATGGCTGCCGTCATGGTCAGTGCGGCAGGTCGGCGGCCCGGTTGTCGCGAAGGCGGCGGCGGCGGGCCAGTTCATAGGCGACGGCGCCGATGACGGTGACGGCGATCATGATCAGCGCCAGCGCGTTCACCGCCGGGGTCAGCCCGGTGCGCACCTTGGTGGCGATGAACACCGTCAGCGGCGTCTCGAAGCCGCGCACGAACAGGGTGGTGTTGTAGTTCTCGAAGGATTGCAGCACGGCCAGCCCCGCCGAGGCCAGCAGCGCCGGGCGCAGGAACGGCAGCAGCACCCGGCGGAACACCATGAAACGCGAGGCGCCGAGGCCGAGCGCGGCTTCCTCTTGCGTGCGGTCGAAGCGTTGCAGGCGCGCGACGACCATCAGCATGACATAGCAGATGATGAAGCTGGCCTGCGCTATCACGATCAGCAGCAGGCCGCCGCCGACGCCCACCTGCCGCCACAGGATCAGCGTGGCGATGCCGATCACCACCCCCGGCGTCAGCAGCGGCGAGACCATCAGCGCATAGGCGAAGCTGCGCGCACGGGCGTGCAGCGTGGTCAGCACCAGCGCCGCCGCCGTGCCGGCCGGGATCGAGATGACCACCACGAAGAAGGCCACCACGGCCGAGGTCCACAGCGCCTCCCACATGGCACGGTCGGCCCACATGGCGCGGAACCAGTCCAGCGTCGTGCCCTGCCAGGGGATCACCGTCGGAAAGCGGCTTTCGTTGAAGGATGCCGCGCTCATGATGACCAGCGGCGCGAACAGGTAGAAGGCGAAGCCGGCCAGGTAGAAGACGAACAGCGCCCGGAAGATGCGATCCGCCCCGCTCATTTCGCGACATCCGCCAGGTTGACGCGGAAGATCCGCAGCGTGACCAGCACCACCAGCAGGCACAGTGCCAGCAGCACCAGCGCATAGGCGGCGCCGCGGTTCCAGTCGCCGCCCTCGAAGAACCAGTTGTAGATGATCTCGGTGAACCAGCGGCTGCCCGGAGAGCCCAGCAGGGCAGGCGCGACATATGATCCCGCCGCCAGCATGAAGGTGAAGACGCAGCCGGTGGCGATGCCCGCCTTGGCATGGGGGATCACCACCCGCCAGTGGATCCGCCAGACCGGCGCGCCCAGGTCGCGCGCCGCTTCGATCTGCGCCTTTTCCAGGCTTTCGATGGCGTTGTAGATCGGCAGCAGCATGAACAGGATATAGGCATAGACCATCCCCGCCAGCACGCCCAGGTCGCCCTGCCAGCGCACCGGCCGCTCGATGATGCCCAGGCCCAGAAGGACCGCGTTCAGCGGGCCGCGATAGGCCAGGATGATGTACCAGCCAAGCGTGCGCAGCACCTCGTTGACGAAGAAGGGCACGATCAGCGCCATCAGCGCGATGGAGAGCTGCGCGCGGGTGGCGCGCTGCGCCATCCAGAAGGCGATCGGATAGCAGACGACGAAGGTGGTCAGCGTGACCAGCGCGCTGGCCCAGACGGTCTTGAAGAAGATGGTCCGGTGGACGGCCTCGTTCGCCAGATAGGCGAAATTCGCCAGCGAATAGCTGTCCTCGGGGCCGCCGATCCGGGCGGGGGGCAGGTTCGGGCGCAGCGCATAGTCCAGCGTCATCAGGTTCGGCGCCAGCACCATGCCGACCAGCCAGATCGCCACCAGGATCAGGAAGAACGAGGCCAGCCAGCCCCCGAAACGCTGGAACAGCTCACGCATCGGCCAGCACCACGCCATGCCGGGGCTGGAACGAGAAGCTGGCCCGCGCCCCCGGCTCGGGCGCGTCGGCCAGCCGCGTGCTGGGAACCGAGGCGGCCAGCGCCGCGCCGTCGTCGAAGCGGCCATGGACCAGCGCGAAGGCGCCCTCGAAATCCACCCGGTCGATGGTGGCGGGCAGGTTGTTGGCGTCGTCCGTGCCGGGGATCAGCGCCTCGGGGCGGACATAGAGCGTCGCCTGCCCGCCGACCTGCGCGCCCGGACCCGCGCGGCCGCGTAGCGCGCCAAGCCCGGTTTCCAGCGTCGCGGTGCCGCCGTCGATGGCGGTGATCCGGCCGGGGATGGCGTTGGTTTCGCCCACGAAACGGGCGACGAAGGGGGTGGCGGGGTCGTCGTAGAGCTGGCGCGGGGTGGCGACCTGCTGCAGCAGGCCCGCGCTCATCACCGCGACGCGGTCGGACATGGCCAGCGCCTCGGACTGGTCGTGGGTGATGTAGATGAAGGTGACGCCGGTGCGCCGCTGCAGGGCCCGCAGCTCGGCCCGCATGTGCTGGCGCAGCTTCAGGTCCAGCGCCGACAGCGGCTCGTCCAGCAGCAGGACGCCCGGTTCCACCGCCAGCGCGCGGGCGATGGCGACGCGCTGGCGCTGGCCGCCCGACAATTCGCCCGGCATCCGCTCGCCGTAGCCCTCCAGCGCGATCAGCTTCAGAAGCTCGTCGGCCTTGCGGCGGCGCTCGGCCCGGCTGATGCCGCGCGCCTCCAGCCCGAAGGCGATGTTTTCCCAGACCGGCATCAGCGGGAACAGCGCCAGCGACTGGAAGATCATCGCGGTGGGGCGCTGGTTCGGGCCCAACCCCTTCATGTCGCGCCCGCCGATCAGCACCCGGCCCTCGGTCGGCTGGATGAAGCCCGCGATCATCCGCAGGATCGTGGTCTTGCCGCAGCCCGACGGCCCGAGGATCGAGAAGAATTCCCCGGCCTCGACCTTGAAGGACACGTCGCTGACCGCGCGCGTCGTCCCGAAGCTCATGCCGATGCCGGACAGTTCCACCGAATGCGACATTGTTCCCCCGTTGCTGATGTGCGGGGCGGGATGCGTGTCCCGCCCCTTTGTTCATGTCAGGCCGACAGGAAGCGGTCCTGATATTCGTTGCGCTTGGTGATGTACCAGTTTTCCTGGATCGGCCACCACCACAGCTTGTCCAGCGCGTCACCCGGATAGGCGGCGGCGAAGAAGGCCTTGGCCTCGTCCGACAGCAGCTCGGCGGAACCCACGGCGGTCGAGTTGATCGAGGTGGCGTTGGTATACATCGCCCCGGCCTCGGGCGTCAGGAACCAGTTGATGAAGGCATAGGCCTCGTCCAGGTTCTCGGCGCCCGAGGGGATCGCCAGCCCTTCCATCCAGGCCAGCGCGCCTTCCTTCGGCGCGACGAAGCCAACCGGCAGGCCCTCGCGCGACAGCGCGGCGGCGGTGGAATCCCAGGTCTGGCCGATGGCGGCGCCGTTGACGCGGAAGGCGCCCTGCGCCTCGTTCTCGTTGTTCCAGAACTGGATGATGTTGCCCTTGCGGGCGACGGCCTCGGCCAGGATCGCGTCGAAGATCTCGACCTGCGCATCGGGATCGGTGAAGGCGTCCAGCAGCGGGCGCGGCAGCCGGCCCTCGGCCTCCAGCCACAGGCCAAGGCCCACCAGCGCGGAATGGGCGCGCACGGTGGCCAGCCCCTCGGCCGCCTCGCCCCAGATGTCGCCATAGGAGGCGCTGCCATATTCCAGCGGCATCTGGTCGCGGTCGAAGGCCACCGCCTCGGTGCCCCAGTCGGTCGGCACCTGATAGCGCTTGCCCTCGACCACCGCGCCCAGATTGGTCGAGTTCTCCCAGGCGCTCGGCAGGACCTTGGCGACCTCGATCTTCGATTCGTCCAGCTCCTGGACCAGCCCGAACTCGACATAGTTCGGCACCCGGTCCACGGTCGGCCAGATCAGGTCGAAGCCGCCGCCATTGTTGGCGCGCAGCTGGTTCAGCAATTCGTCATTGGTGCCATAGGGCGTGTAATTCGGGGTGATCCCGGTGGCCTCGCGGAAGGCGTTCAGGATCTCGTCGTTCAGATAGCCGGCCCAGGCGAAGATGTTCACCGTGCCCGCGCCCTGCGCCATTGCCCGGCGGGACAGGTAGGGCGTGGCCAGCAGCGACAGGCCGGTCGTGGCCGCGGCGCCTTTCAGAAGCCCGCGCCGATGGATTCTGTTCATGGAAGAGACTCCTTGTTGGATAACCAGAATTCAGCCTCTAGACGCTTCGCAAGTCAATATGGCGACAGTCGCGGCAAGGCCCGGCGCGGGTCTTACGATTCCAGCGCGCGGCGGGCGATGATCGCGATGCCCGGATCGATCTCGGCATCGCGGATCGAGGAATAGCCCAGGCGGAAGAAGGGGCAGGGGTCGGGCGGGGTCTCGAAGAACACTTCCCCCGGCTCGATCAGCACGCCGTCCGCTTGCAGGCGCAGGGCCAGGCGGCGGCTGTCGATGCCCGAGGGGGCCTCGATCCACATGCTGGAGCCGCCGGACCGCGCCGCCCCGGCGATCCTGAGCGGGGTGCGCGCCAGGGCGGCCTCCATCAGCTCGCGCCGCCGCTTCAGCGTGCCGCGCAACCGGACGATATGCGCGTCGTAATGCCCCAGCGCCAGGAAATAGGCGGTGATGCGCTGCAGGTGGTTCGGCGGATGGCGCAGCATGATCGCGCGCAGGCTGCGCGCCCGCGCGATCAGCGGCGCGGGGGCGACCATGTAGCCGATGCGCAGCCCCGGAAACAGCGATTTCGAGAAGCTGCCGATATAGATCACCCGCCCGGCCTGATCCAGCGACTTCAGCGCCGGGGCGGGCGGCGCCAGATAGGACATCTCGAAATCGTAATCGTCCTCGACGATCAGGAAGTCATGGGCGGCGGCGCGGGCCAGCAGCTCGTGCCGGCGATGCAGCGGCATGGTGGCGCCGGTCGGGATGTTGTGGCTGGGGGTGACGATGACCAGCCGGGTGCCTTCGGGCAGCAGCGCCGGGTTCAGGCCGCCCTCGTCCACCTGGAGGAAGGTGGTCGGGCTTTGCGCCCGGCGCAGGGTCTCGGCGAAATCGGGATAGCCGGGTTCCTCGGTGACGGCCAGCCGGTCGCGGCGGGCCAGAAGCTCGATGGCCAGGAACAGCGCGTTCTGCGCCCCCATCGTCACCAGCACCTCGTCGGGCTGGGCATGGATGCCCCGGCGCGGCAAGGTGTTCGAGCAGATGAAATCGATCAGCAGCGGATCGTCGGCGCCGTATTGATCCGCCGCCAGCGCGGCGAAATCCCGCGTGCCCCAGGCGCGGCGCGCGCAGTCGCGCCAGGCATTGTGGTCGAACAGATCCGGGTCGGGCTGGCCGTAGATGAACGGATAGCGATAGTCGCGCCAGTCCGGCGGCTTGCGGATGACCCGTCGCGGCGGGCGGTGATCGGCCAGCCAGCTTTCCCAGTCCAGCGTCGCGCCGCCCTGCTGCGGCTGCTGGACCCGCAGCCGGCGATGCGGCACCGTGCCCGCCACCATGATCCCCGAGCGGGACCGGGTTTCCAGATAGCCCTGGCTGACAAGCTCTTGATAGACCAGCGTGACGGTCATCCGCGACAGGCCAAGCGCGCTGGCCAGCCCGCGGCTGGAGGGCAGGCGCATGCCGGGTCGGGCGCGGGTTTCCAGGATCGCCCGCACGATCGCCG
Source organism: Paracoccus sigandri (assembly GCF_003709565.1). Taxonomy (GTDB): domain Bacteria; phylum Pseudomonadota; class Alphaproteobacteria; order Rhodobacterales; family Rhodobacteraceae; genus Paracoccus; species Paracoccus siganidrum. Next base: position 269,742 of record NZ_QNRC01000003.1, read on the forward strand.
CGGCCAGCCGGCCCTGCAGCGTCGGCGCATCCTGATCGCGCAGGAAGATCATCTCGACGGGGATGCGGCTGCTCATCTGGACCTAACTTTGCTTTCAACTGGACCTATCGTGACGCGGCGTCACCTGCAACATCTTGTCACACCGGCGACCGCGAACAATGCGGCGCGATACACAACACGGAGGTTCCCCATGTCATTCCTTACCCGCATCCTCGGCGGCACCGCGCTTGCGCTGTCTTTGGGCGCGCTTGCCCTGCCCGCCGCCGCCACCGAATACCGCATCGCCGTGGGCGACGGCGCGGGCGGCACGCAAGAGGCGCTTGGCAAGGCCTTCGTCGCCGCGCTGGAGGAAAAATCCGGCGGCGCGATCACCGGCCGGCTGTTCCTGAACGGCCAGTTGGGCGACGAGCAGGACACCGTCACCGCCGCCGCGACCGGCACGCTGGATTTCTCGATCCTGGCGATCAACAACATCACGCCGTTTTCCCCCAGCGTCGGCACGCTGACCCTGCCCTATGTCATCCTCAGCCAGGAGGATGCCGAGACCCTGACCCAGGGCGAGATCGGCCAGCAGATGATCGACCAGACCGTCGAGGATGCCGGCGTGCGCATCATCGGCTGGGGCTATTCCGGCTTTCGCGTGCTGACCAATTCCAAGCGCCCGGTGGCCACGGTGGCCGACCTGCAGGGGCTGGTGGTGCGTGTGCCGCGCAACGAGATCATGATCGAAAGCTACAAGTCCTGGGGCATCAACCCCACCCCGATGGCCTGGGGCGAGACCTTTGCGGCGCTGCAACAGGGCGTCGTGGACGGCCAGGACAACCCCTACATGACCATCTATGCGATGAAATTCGACGAGGTTCAGAAGCACATCACCGACCTGCGCTACATCTTCTCGATCGAGCCGCTGATCGTCTCGGAAAGCCTGTTCCAGAGCCTGTCGCCAGACGAGCAGCAGCAGGTGCTGGAGGCCGGGCAGGAGGCGACGCAGGCCTCGGCCGCCTTCCTGCGCGAGGAAGAGGACAAGATCCGGGCGGAACTGGTCGAGCGCGGCATGGAGATCACCCAGCCGGCGGATGACGAACAGGAATTCATCGAACTGGCCACCGCGAATGTCTGGCCGAAATTCTATGACCAGATCGGCGGCAAGGAGGTGCTGAACGGCGCGCTGGCCGCGCTGGGTCGCGATCCGGTCGAATAGGCCGGCCCCCGCGGCGGGCCGGGCGTCCTGCCGCCCGCCGCCGCCGTCCGTCAATCCCGTGACCCTCAAGCGGAGGTCAGTCCCCAGTCATGTCTGCGCTCTGGACCCATCTCGACAAGCTGGAAAGCTATATCTGCCGCGTGTTGCTGGCGGTCTTCGTGACGCTGCTGTTCGTGCAGATCGTGGCCCGGCAGCTGTTCGGCTTCTCGATCACCTGGATCGAGGAACTGTCGGTCATCCTGTTCGTCTGGTTCGCCTATTTCGGCGCCTCCTATGCCGCGCGGATGTCGGCGCATAACCGGGTGCTGTTCCACCTGAAGGCCATGCCGCGCCGGACCGCCCGGATCATCGAGGCCATCGGCGACCTGTTCTGGATCGGCTTCAACATCGTCTTCATCTGGCAGGCCACGATCTTCATCAGCCGGCTGCGGCCCTTCGTGAAGGCCCAGACCCTGGGATGGGAGATGCGCTATGTCTACCTGGTGCTGCCCATCGCCTTCGCGCTGATGACCATCCGCATCCTGCAGGTGAATTATCTCAAACTCGTCAAGGGCATGGACCCGCAGGACCCGGACAAGGTCGAGGTCGAGGAAATGCTTGAACTGGCCGCCGACGAACAGCGCGCCTATGAGCGGGAGCACAGGAAATGAACGATTATCTCGTAGAGGTCCTGTTCGGCGCCTTCATCCTGCTGATGGCGCTTGGCGCGCCGATCACCGTGGCCCTGGGCGTCGCCGCGCTGGCCGCCATGCTCTATCTGGGCGACAACCCGATCAAGATGGTGCAGATGGCCTGGTCCTCGGTCGGGACCTTCCCGCTGATGGCGCTGCCGTCGTTCATTCTGGCGGGCGCGCTGATGGAGGCCGCGGGCCTCTCGCGCCGGCTGATCAACGTGGCCGAAAGCCTTGCGGGGCCGTTCACCGGCGGGCTTTCCGCCGCCGCGGTGCTGGCCTGCCTGTTCTTCGGCGCGATTTCCGGCTCGGGTCCGGCGACGACGGCCGCGGTCGGGCTGCTGATGATCCCGGCCATGGTGCGCTCGGGCTACAGCAAGGAATATGCGGGCTCCGTCACCGCGGCGGCGGGCGGGCTGGGCATCGTCATCCCGCCCTCGATCCCGATGGTCATCTTCGGCATCTCGGCCATGGGCATCATGCCCGCCCCCGAGGCGATCGAGGCGCATGGGACCTTCCAGTCGGTCTCGATCTCGAAGCTGTTCATCGCCGGCTTCCTGCCCGGCGTGGTGATGGCCGGCGGGCTGCTGATCATGAACTATGTCCGCTGCCGGATGCAGGGCTTCCGCGGCTCGGCGGAACCGTTGTCGCCGCGCAAGTTCTTCTGCGCCTGCTATCAGGGCTTCTGGGCGCTGCTGGCCCCGGTGATCATCCTGGGCGGCATCTATGGCGGCTTCTTCACCCCGACCGAGGCCGCGATCATCGCCATCTTCTACACGCTGTTCGTCGGCGCGGTGATCTATCGCGAGCTGGACCTGGCCGAGATCGTCAAGGCGCTGGAGGCCACCACCTGGCTGTCGGGCCGCGTGCTCCTGGTGCTGTTCTCGGCGACGATCTTCGGCCGGATCCTGGTCGAGAACGGCATCCCCGACGTGATCGCCGAAAGCGTGCTGAACCTGACGACCAACATCTATCTGATCTGGCTGCTGATCATCGGGCTGCTGCTGTTCATCGGCATGTTCATGGAGACGCTGGCCGCGATCATGATCCTGGTCCCGGTGATGCTGCCGGTGGCCTACATGGTCGGCATCGACCCGATCCATTTCGGCATCGTCATGATCTGCACGCTGTCGGTCGGGTTCCAGACCCCGCCCCTGGGGGAAAACCTGTTCATCGCCTCGGGCATATCGGGGGCCTCGATCGAGCGGCTCAGCATGCGCGCGCTGCCCTTCGCCCTGGCCTCGACCCTTTCGATCTTCATCATCGCCTGCTTCCCCCAGATCGCCCTGTGGTTGCCACGGGTGCTGGGCTACTGACCAAAGGAGAATTCCATGACCCGCAAGCTGACCGCCGAGGACCTGAAGGCCACCTTCGACGCCTTCAACCGCCACGACATCGACGGCGTGATGACCCATTTCGCCGAGGATTGCGTGTTCTTCACCGTCGCGGGCGACCACGAATACGGCAACCGGATCGAGGGCAGGGACGCCATCGCCAAGGCCTTCGAGGGCGTCTGGACCGCGATGCCGGACGTGGAATGGGCCGATCACAGCCATTTCCTGTCCGAGGACGGCAGCCGCGGCGTCAGCCAGTGGACCTTCCGCGCCACCAATCCCGACGGCAGCCGGACCGAGGTGGAGGGCGTGGACCTGTTCCGCATCCGCGACGGCCGGATCGTCGAGAAACAGGCGATCCGCAAGCAGCGCCCGGCGATCCCCGCCCCGGCTGCTTCGGCCCCGGTCGCTTCGGCCAAGTGAGGACCGCCATGCAGGCAATCCGGAAACGCGCCGGCTCGGTCGCGTTCGATCCCTTCTACGACCCGATGACCGCGCCCGCGCTGGGTCCGCGCAGCGATTATGCGCCGACCTACTGGATCGGCACCGCCGGTCCCGCACCCGACGACGACGGCCCGGTGACGGGCGACATGGACGCGGATGTGGTGGTGATCGGCTCGGGCTATACCGGCCTCTCCTGCGCCATCCACCTGGCCAAGATGCACGGCATCAAGCCCGTGGTGCTGGAGGCGAACGGCGTCGCCTATGGCTGCTCGACCCGCAATGGCGGGCAGGCGCAGGTCAGCTCCGGCCGGCTGAAGCGCAGCCAGTGGATCCAGCGCTGGGGCCTCGACGTGGCGCGGCGGCTTCATGCCGAGGTCTGCGAGGGGTTCGAGCTGTTCCGCGGCCTGATCCGCGACCATGCGATCGACTGCGATCCGCAGGATGGCGGGCATTACTACATCGCCCACAAGGCGTCGGTCCTGCCCGCGCTGGAATCCGAGGCCGCGCTGCTGCGCGACACCTTCGGCTACGATGCCCGCATGATCTCGCGCGACGAGTTGCACGAGACCGTGGTGCGCGACCAGGAGGCGCATGGCGCCATGTGGGAGGCGGACGGCATCGGCATCCATGCCGCGAAGCTGGCCTTCGGCTATCTGCGGGTGGCCCGCGAACTGGGCGCGAAGGTGCATCCCGACAGCCCGGTCCAGGGCTGGGAATATCGCGACGGCGTGCATCACCTGCGCACGCCGGGCGGCACCGTCCGCGCGCGGCGGGTGGCGGTGGCGACGGCGGCCTATGCGCCGCGCGACCTGCATCCGCGGCTGAAGGACCGGCTGATGCCGATCATGTCGAACAGCGTCGTCACCCGCCAGCTGACGCCGGCCGAACTGGAGGCCGTGGGCATCCGGAAGCTCTCGCCGCTGACCGATTCGCGGACGCTGCGGCACTATTACCGCCTGCTGCCGGACAACCGGCTGCAGATCGGCTCTCGTGCCGCGATCACCGGCCGCGATGCCGCCAATCCGGCGCATCTGGAGGCGCTGCGCGAAGGAATGGCCCGCAAGTTCCCCGCCCTGCGCGGGATCGAGCTGGATTACAGCTGGTGGGGCTGGGTGGATGTCAGCCACGACATGATGCCCCGGATCACCGGCCTGCCCGACCTGCCGGGCGCGTTCTACGCGCTTGGCTATGGCGGCAACGGCGTGATGTATTCCGCGATGGCCGGGCGCCGCATGGCGCAGCTTGTCGCGGGGGAAACCCTGCCCGACCTGCCGATCTTCAACAGCGAATTGCCGCATGAGGGCTGGAAGACGCCGTTCCGGCGGCTTGGCCAATGGGGCCTCTACAAATTCTACCACTTCCGCGACGAGCGCAGATAAGGAGCGACGCCGATGAAAATGACCACTGAGGAAGCCTTTGTGAAGGTTTTGCAGCAGCACGGGATCGAGCATGCCTTTGGGATCATCGGATCTGCGATGATGCCTGTAAGCGATCTTTTTCCGAAGGCGGGGATC
>NZ_QNRC01000030.1 GCF_003709565.1 Paracoccus sigandri
ATGTCACCTATGTCGAGGTCAGCATGAGCGACACCCGCGAAGCCGCGCTGCAGCAGTTCAACGCCGCCATCCGCGCCATCCCCGAGGTCGAGGAATGCTACATGATCGCCGGCGGCTGCGACTACCTGATCAAGCTCCGCTCCCGCGACATGGCCCATTTCCGCCGCATCCTGGCCGAGAAGATCTCCACCCTCCCCCATGTCAGCAATACATCAAGCCACGTCTCCATGGAGGCCGTCGTCGAACAGAACTACCACATCGGGTAGGGTCAGGAGGCCATTGCCCGCGCGATCCAGGACGCGATCATCAGGTCCAGATGCGCGCCGCCGCCATTCTTGAAGAGGGTGATTTCTTCGGCCGATTGCCGCCGCCGGGCATCGGGGCGCACCAGGTCGTAGAGATCGCCCAGCACGTCATCGGCGGTGATGACGCCCGAGGCGATGGGGATCAGCAACTCGCCGATATGGCCAAGCGTGGTCGCGCGGCTGTCGACGAACAGCGCGGCGCGGGCGATCAGCGCGTCGTCGGCCTCGCGCATGTCGGCCTTGAAGGCGCCGATCAGGTCGACATGGGTGCCGGGCTGCACCCAGTCGCCCCGGATCACCGGCTGCCGCGCCATGGTGGCTGCCGAGACGATGTCGGCCCGCCCCACCGCGTCCTGCAGATCGCTTACCGCCGCCAGATCCGCGTCGATGCCGGCCAGCCCTTCGACCAGATCCCGCGCCTGCTGCGGGCGGCGGGCCCAGACCGAGACGCGCTCGATCCCCGGCAGCACCGCCGTATAGGCCCGCACAAGGCTGGCCGCGACTGTGCCCGCGCCGACGACCAGCAGGTGCCGGCTGTCCGGGCGCGCAAGCAGGCTTGCGCCCAGCACGGAATCGGCGGCGGTCTTGAATTCGGTGACCAGCGGGCTGTCCACGATCGCTTGCAGCGTGCCGGTTTCGCCGTCAAAGACCAGCATTGCGCCCTGGACCGTGGGCAGCCCCCGCGCAGCGTTGCCATCAAAGACGGTGAAGGTCTTGGCGCCGTAGCCCAGCCCCTCGATCCAGGCCGAGCGGCTCATCATCGTGCCGGTGGGCGGGCCCAGGAACACGTCCCTGATCTCGGCCGGGGGAAGCGCATGGCCCTGCCGCAGCGCCTCGACGGCATCGCCCCAGGTCAGGCGCCCGATGGCGTCCTGGCAGGAAAGGAATTGCGGCGCGGTGCTGTTGCTGGTCATGGAAATGCGATCCTCCTTACAGGTCCACCGGCCAGGTATCGGACAGGCGGTAGCCGCCGGGAAACGGGTCGGCCGGGTCGACCATCAACTGTTTCGTCCCGATGATCCAGGCCCGGCCCGAGATGATCGGGCGGATGGCGCGTTTGCCGTTCAGATCGACCTCATCGGCAATCGCGCAGTGGAACTCGGTGTCGAGGATCGAGCGGCCGACGAAGCGGTCCCCGACCTTCATCCGTCCACGCGCATGCAGCACTGCCATCCGCGCCGAGCAGCCCGTCCCGGTCGGCGAGCGGTCGATCTTGCCCGGCCGGATCGCGACGGCATTCCTGCCGTGAAGCACGCCGCCCTTCTCGCTCAGCGGGTCGGTGAACTGGCAAAACGAGATATGGTTCCAACCGTTCGCCGGATGCCGGAAGCCCAGCTGTTCATTGGCGGCGCGCGTGATCCGCACCCCCATTTCGGCAAGGTCGCGCGCCTGGTCGGGGGCGATGCGCATCCCGACCGAGGCGGCATCCACCAGCACGAAACTGTCCCCGCCATAGGCGGTGTCGACGGTGATCGTGCCCAGCCCCTCGACTTCGATCCGCGCATCCAGCCGGTCGGCGAAGGAAGGCACGTTGCGGACCCGGATACGCTCGGCCTTGCCGTTCTGGCATTCGGCCTCGATCTCGATCAGCCCGCCGGGCGGTTCAAGGATCATGCGGGAGACGGGCTCTTGCATCGGGATGATGCCGGTGTCGAGCAGCACCGTCGCCACGCAGATCGCGTTCGAGCCGGACATCGGCGGCGTGTCGGCGGGTTCCATGATGATCCAGCCCATCTGGGCGCGCGGGTCCTTGGGCGGCACCAGCAGGTTGACATGGCGGAAGACGCCGCCGCGCGGCTCGTTCAGCACGAAGTTGCGCAGGGTCTCGTCGCGCGCGATCCAGCGTGACTGGTCCCAGACGGTCGCGCCCGGCGGCGGGGCGACGCCGCCGACGATGACGTCGCCGACCTCGCCTTCGGCATGGCAGGACACGACATGCACGACCCTGGATGTGCGCATTTTTCCTCGCTTGATGGTGGAAAGATAAGAATTATATTTCGTATACGATATTGGCGCTCAACTTGCCCGGTCCATAGGAACCTGTCAAGCGCCCTCGGCGCGGCCCGGCCGCATCGCCCTCGCCGCTGTCCCTTGCGGCAATATATCGGCTACCATATCTTGCGGATTGCGACGGCACTGACACCGGGCGGGGGAGAACGGGATGCCATTCAGGGAAGCAGAGGTTCCGAACCTTGGGCAGGCCCCGACCGCCTCGGACATCATCCTGAAATTCATCCGCGATTCCATCGCCGACGGGTCGCTGGACGAGGGCGAGCCGATCCGCCAGGACGATGTCGCGCGGATGTTCAACGTCAGCAAGATCCCGGTCCGCGAGGCGCTGAAGCGGCTGGAGGCCGAGGGGCTGGTCGAGTTCCAGCGCAACAAGGGCGCCATCGTCACCTCGGTATCCGAGCCCGAGATCGCCCAGATCTTCGAGACACGCGCCATCCTGGAATCGAACGCGATCAGGCTGTCGGTGCCGCATATGACGCCGGAAACCTTCACCGATGCCGAGGCGTTCTGCGACGCCTTCGCCAGGGAAACCGATGTCGCGCAATGGTCGGCGCTGAACTGGCAGTTCCACAGCCGATTGTATCTGGATGCGCAAAGGCCGTTCCTGGTCCGCACGATCCGCTCGGTCAACGACCGGCTGGAGCGTTACCTGCGCATCCAGCTTGCCCTCTCGCACGGCCAGGGCACCGCGGATCGCGAGCATCGCCAGATCCTTGCCGCCTGCCGCGCGGGCGATGCGGAAAAGGCGGGCAAGCTGGCCTACGACCATATCATGGGCGCATGTTCGTCCCTGCTGCATCACCTGCCGGCAAGCAAGGCAACGGGCTGAGGCCGCCCCGACCGGCATCCTGCGAAAGCAGGAAACCCTTGCCGCGATTCCTGTTTTCGCATGATTGCCGAAAAGCCCCCGATGAGGAGATCCTCAGGCGAGCCTAAAACAGCACGCAAGGGAGGACGCCATGTGGAGGGTCGGAATCGACGTCGGCGGGACGTTTACGGACCTGTTTGCCTGGGAGGAGAAAACCGGCAGGCAGGTGACCGCAAAAGTCCTGACGACAAAGCAGGATCGCTCGATAGCCGTTCTGGAATCGATCGAAAAGGCCGGGATCGAGATTTCCGACATCTCGTATCTGATGCACGGCACGACCACGGCGACCAACGCCCTGATCGAGCGCAGCTACCCGGACGCCGCCTTCATCACCACCGAAGGCTTTCGCGACACCATCGAGATCGGCCGGCAGCATCGCCAGCATCTCTATGACCCCTACCAGACGAAGCCCAAGCCGATCATCAAGCGCCGCCATCGCCATACCGTGCCCGAGCGGACCAATGTCCGCGGCGAGACCGAGCGTCCGCTGGACGTCGCCGCCGCGCGCGAGGTGGCCGAGAGGATCAAGGCCGCGGGCATCCCCTCGGTCGCCATCGGCTTCATCAACGCCTATGCCAGCGGCCGGCACGAGGAACAGATGCGCGACATCCTGCGCGAATGCTGCCCGGATATCCATATCGTGCTGTCCTCGGAAACCCGGCCGATCTTTCGCGAGCATGGCCGCTTCGTCACCACCGCCGTCCGCGCCGCCTGCATGCCGGTGATGGTGAAATACATGGACGACCTGGAAAACCGGCTGGAGGCCAGCGGCTTCACCGGCAAGCTCCTGATCCTGAAAAGCAGCGGCGGCGTCATGTCGGCCGAGGCGGCGCGCCAGCACCCCGAGGACATGCTGGAATCCGGCCCCGCCGGCGGCGTCGCCTATGCCGGCTACCTGACCGAGCAGAGCGGCTTCGAGCGCATCCTGCACACCGATGTCGGCGGCACCAGCTTCGACGTGTCCATCGTCGAGCATGGCAAGGGGCTGATCACCCGCGACCACGAGCTGGAATGGGAGGTGCCGATCGTCGTGCCGATGCTGGACATCCACAGTGTCGGCTCGGGCGGCGGCTCGATCGGCTGGGTGGATGCGGGCGGCTCGCTGCGCGTCGGGCCGAAAAGCGCGGGTTCCGAGCCCGGCCCGGTCTGCTATGGCCGCGGCGGCACCCAGCCCACCATCACCGACGCCAACCTGCTGCTGGGCCGGCTGGACCCGACGCTGAACGGCAAGATCGACCTTGACGTGGGTGCCGCCGAAAAGGCGATGGAGAAGCTGGCCGCCGAGATCGGGCTGTCCACGCTGGCCACCGCCGAGGGCATGATCCGCATCGGCTGCGAATACATGGCGCAGGCGGTCAAGAAGGTGCTTGTCGCCCGCGGCCGCGACCCGCGCGATTTCGTCTATGCAAGCTTCGGCGGCGCGGGGGCGCTGGCGGCCTGCTTCGTCGCCCGCTCGATGAACATTCCCAAGGTCATCGTGCCGCCCCATGCCGGCGTCGCCTCGGCCTTCGGCGCGACGGTCATGGACCTGCGCCAGGACATCGAGCAGTTCTATTACGCACCGGTGAAGGATGCCGACCTGGACCGCGTGAACGCGATCCTGAACGACCTGGAAGCCCGCGCCCGCAAGGAGCTGATCCAGCAGGGCTTTGCCGACGAGGCCGGGATCGAGATCATCCGCAGCGCGCAGATGCGCTATGTCGGCCAGTCCTACGAGGTCGACACGCCGCTGCCGAACGGCGTGCTGACCGCCGGCCACCTGCCCGGCATCGAGGAGACGTTCCACGGCGTCCACCTGCAGGAATTCGGCGTCAGCTCGGACGATTTCGCCCCGGCCTTCGTCTCGTTCAGCGTCACCGCCATCGGCCGGATGGACGATCCGCCCCCGGTCGAGCTGCATTACTCCGAGGACGACAGGGCGGCCATCAAGGGCCAGCGCGACGTCTATTTCGACGGCGAATGGACCCGTTGCGACGTCTATGAGGGCGAGGCGCTGACCACCCATCACCGCATCGCGGGCCCGGCGATCATCGAATACGACCACGCCTGCACGGTCCTGCCGCCCCGGACCCATGCCCATGTCAACGCCATGGGCGCGCTGGTCATCGACATCGAAATCTGAGGGAGGGGAAAGACATGAGCCAACACAGCGATATCGACATCGACCCGATCACCTTCGAGGTCATGCGCAGCATCTTCGAATTCGCCTCGGACCGGATGGCCACGGTGCTTCAGCGGTCGTCCTTCTCGCCGATCCTGGCGGATATGCTGGATTTCTCGAACGCGATCTATGACGCGGACCTGCAGCTGCTCAGCCAGGCGGCGAACTGCCCGGTGCATCTGGCCGCGATGAAATTCTCGGCCGAGGAGGCGGTGAAGGGCGTCGGGCCGCAGAACGTGCATGAAGGCGACGTGCTGGTGCTGAACGACCCCTATCGGGGCGGCACCCATATCAACGACATCACCTTCACCAAGCCGATCTTCTACAAGGGCCAGCTGATCGGCTATGGCGTCAGCCGCGGCCACTGGATGGACCTGGGCGGCGGCGGCGCCGGCGGCCAGGCGTTTTCCACCCATATCGCCGCCGAGGGCCTGCGCCTGCCGCCGCTGAAGATCTATTCCGGCGGCAGGCTGAACGAGGATCTTCTGGCGATCATCCTGAACAACTCGCGCACGCCGCATTTCATCAAGGGCGACGTGCAGGCGCATCTGGGCGCGCTGCTGGCGGCCGAGCAGGAATTGCAGCGCGCCTGCGACCGCTACGGCGTCGATGTCGTCCAGGCCGCGATGAAGAAGATCCAGGCCTATACCGAGAAGATGGTGCGCGAGAGCATCCGCACCATCCCGAACGGCACCTACGAGGCCGAGGATTACGCCGATACCGACGGCATCACCCAGAGCCGCGTCAAGGTGAAGGTGCGGCTGGAGATCGGGGATGACAGCATCAAGGTCGATTTCACCGGCACCGACCCGATCTGCCAGGGCGCGATCAACTCGCCCAAGGCCAACACCATGTCGGCGGCGCTCTATTCGCTGCAGTTCTTCCTGGCGCCAGATGCGCCGCAGAACCAGGGCCTGTTCAAACCGATCGAGGTGATCCTGCCCGAAGGCTGCTGGCTGAACGCCACCTGGCCCGCGCCGACCATCGGCTGCACGACGCTGACCGCATCGAAGATCACCAGCGCGATCTGGCAGGCCCTGGCCAAGGCGATCCCGGAACGGGTGACCGGATCGACCTGCGCCGATGCCAACTGGTTCGTGGCCAGCTGCGTCGATGACCAGGGCCGGGCGGACGTGTTTTCCGACCTGCCCGCCGGCGGCTGGGGCGGCACGCCCTATTCCGACGGCATGAACGTGACCATGGACCCCTTGGGGAACTGCATGAACATGGCGGCGGAAACGGCCGAGCTGTTCTTCCCCATCGCCTATGAGGCCTTCGAGCTGCGCCAGGACTCGGCCGGCGCCGGGCGCCATCGCGGCGGGCTTGGTTCGATCTTCAAGGTGCGCTTCTTCGGCGGCGGCGAGCTTGGCATGGAAACCTCGCGCACGCTGGCGGGCAGCCCCGGCGCGGCGGGCGGGCTGGCCAGCGCCGTGCAACGTTCCAGCCATATCCGCGCGGACGGCACGTCGCAGGTGATCGGCGGCATCGACGACGACGGCAACTGGCAAAACCCGCTGCTTGCCTCGCACAAGTTCGGCCCAGGCGAGACCTTCATGTTCGAAAGCACCGGCGGCGGCGGCTGGGGCGATCCCCGGCAGCGTGCGGTGCAGGACGTGCTGGAGGACGTGCTGGACGAATATGTCAGCATCGATGCGGCGAAAGCGCTTTACGGCGTGGTCATCGACCCGGCGACGCTGACGGTGGACGAGGCCGCGACCGCCGCGCTGCGGGGCTGAGGCCCGGCACGGCAAATCCCCCAAAGCCCGCAGTGGCGCGGCATCGCCGCGCCACCCGGGGACGCCTCGCCCTATCGCGCCGGCCGGCCGATACGAAGCACAGGAAAGACCATGAAATTCCGCATCTCCAAGCCGCTCAAGCGCAGCCATTGGCAGGCATCGGTGGCCGCCCCGGCCCCCTGCCCGCCGCTGGCGGGCGAAAGCCGCGCCGACATCGCCATCATCGGCGGCGGCTATGTCGGGCTGTGGACGGCGCTGGCCATCAAGCAGCACGAGCCCGATTGCCGGGTGGCGATCCTGGAGCAGGACATCTGCGGCGGCGGCGCCTCGGGCCGCAATGGCGGCTTCGTCATGTCCTGGTGGCCCAAGATCGGCACGATCCGGTCCTTTTGCAGCACCGAGGAGGCGCTGTTCCTGGGCCGCAGCGCCGAACGCGCCATCGCCGAGCTGGGCGAGTTCTGCCAGCGCCACGCCATCGACGCGCATTTCACGCAGAAGGGCTGGCTGTGGACCGCGACCTCGCCCGCCCATATGGATGCCTGGAACGGCACGCTTGAAGCCTGCGAGCAGCTGGGCGTCGCCCCCTTCCAGCGCCTTTCCCCGGATGAGGTCCGCCGGCGCACCGGATCACCCGCGCATCTGGGCGGGGTGTTCGAGGCCTCGAATGCCACGGTGCAGCCCTATGCGTTGGTGCAGGGCATGCGCCGGGTGGCGCAGGAGGCGGGCGTCGTCATCCATGAAAACACCGCCGTCCGGCAGATCGAACCCGGCCGGCCGGCGCGGATCATCACTCAGGGCGGCGTGCTGACGGCCGACAAGGTGGTGCTGGCGACCAATGCCTGGTCGGCGGCGATCCCCCAGCTGGCGCGGCTTTTCACCCCGGTCAACAGTTCCGTCGTGGTGACGCGGCCGCTTGGCGCGCAGTTCCAGGACATCGGCTGGACCGGCGGCGAATCGATCACCGATTCCCAGCTGCTGGTGGATTATTACCGCACGACGCGGGACGGGCGCATCGTCTTCGGCAAGGGGACGGGCGGGATCGCCTATGGCTCGGCCATCGGCGGGATGTTCAGCGACGACGCCGAAAGCATCGCGCTGACGCAAGCCGACCTGTTCGCCACCTATCCGATGCTGCCGCCGAACGCCGTCGCCGACAGCTGGTCGGGCCCCGTGGATCGCACCTATGACAGCCTGCCGGTCTTCGGCAGCCTGCGCGGCCGGCCCGACATCCTTTTCGGCATCGGCTGGAGCGGCAATGGCGTCGGCCCCAGCCGGCTGGGCGGGCGCATCCTTGCCAGTCTCGCGCTTGGCCGCGACGACGAATGGAGCCGCTGTTCCCTGGTCGGCCGCAAATGCAGGGGCTTCCCGCCGGAGCCCTTCCGCTACCTGGGCGGCAGGATGGTGCGCAATGCCGTGATCCGCAAGGAAAAGGCCGAGTTGCAGGGGCGGACCGCCGGCATGGTCGACCGGCTGCTGGCCGGGTTGGCGCCCTCCGGCCTCGAAGACAAATCCTGAGGAGAGCCCGCCATGAACCCCATCCTGATCCGCGTCGAGCATGACGATGCCTTCACCGCCCCCGCCCCGGTGGGCGCCCCGACCAGCGCGCAGGTCGCGACGACGCGCACCGCCGGCCATGCCGACACGCCGGCCGGCGGCGCAGGCATCTGGGAATGCACGCCCGGCCGCTTCCGCCGCCAGGTCGCCCCGGCCGAATACAGCTATATCATCGAGGGCGAGGGCAGCTTCACCCCCGACGGCGGCCAACCCGTCGCGTTCCGTGCCGGGGATGCGATGTTCTTCGCGGCCGGAACGCAGGGCGAATGGGATATCCGCACCACCCTCCGCAAGGCCTATCTGATCCTGGGCTGACCCGGCCGGTTTCCGCAGGCTGGCTTTCCGGCGCTCTTGGCTTAGGCTCCTCCGCGTCACCTTCGCTCAACGAGGCCTCCCATGTCGCTACGGATCGCGGATATCATCGACATCCCGGAACTGCGCACCCGCCTGCTCAGCGGCAGCGAGGGCGCCGGGCGGCTGGTGCGTTGGGCGCATGTCTGCGAACTGCCCGATCCGACCGAATGGCTGGGCGAGGGCGACCTGCTGATGACCACCGGCATCGGCATCCCGGCCGATCCGGCCGCGCAGCGGCGATACGTGGAGGCGCTGGCGCAGGCCGGCCTCTCGGGCATGATGATTGGCGAGGACATGCAGGCCCCCGCCGATCTGCGGGCGCTGCGGGACCGGGCCGGGGAACTGGGCTTCCCCGTCTTGATGACGCATTACGGCGTGCCCTTCGCCAGCGTCACCCGCGCCGTGATCGACGCCCGGCGAAGCGAGGAGTTCGAGCGCAGCCAGGCCATCGCCCGGATCTATGTCAGCGCCCGCATCGCCATCGAGGGCATCGACCTGGAAGCCCTGCTGCATCGGCTGGAGGAGGACGTGCAGGCCCGGCTGATGCTGTGGGATCCGCAGACGCAGCAGCCCTGGCTGCCCAGGGGGCGCGAGCTTCCCGAGAAGCTGGGCGAGGCGCTGCGGCAGCAAAAGCTCGATCCGCCCCATTCCCAGCCGATGGTGCGCCGCTATCCGTTGGAGGAGGGCGAGGTTCTGGGCATCGGGATCCCCTCGCGGCGCAAATGCGTGCTGCTGGTGCGGCGCAGCGGGCGCGATGTCCTCGATTACGGCCTGCTCAACCACCTTTCGGCCGTGCTCGGCATCGCGCTGGAACGGCTGCATGTCGAAAACGAACGCGCCATCCGGCTGGGTTCGGAACTGCTCGAGGATCTGCTGAACAACCGCCTGACCCGCCAGCAGGCGGGCAAGCGCCTGGCCCCTTTCGGCATCGCGCTGGACAGCGCACATCTGGCGGTGGCCCGGCGCGGCGGGCTGTCCCTGCCCGACTGGGCCGCGCTGTTCGAGCGCTCGGACGCGCCGGTCCTGCTCTGCCCGCAGGGTGATGAGCTGTGGCTTTTGCTGCCCGAGGATTCCGCGCCCGCCGTGCAGGCCGTTCTGGAGGCCGGCATGGGGCTGAGCGACCAGGTCGGCTATTTCGAACGCCTGGCGGAAGCCTTCAGCGAGGCGCGCCTGGCCGCGGCCCATGCCGGCGCGGACCGGCCAGTGGTCTTTTACGCGCAGATCGCCGACAAGCTGCCCTGGCTGCCCCAGAACCTGGACGAGGCGCGCGAGACCTTTCGCCGGGTGCTGGGAAACCTGGCCGAGCATGACGAGGAATCCCGCGCTTCGCTGCTCTACACGCTGAAGATCTTCCTGGAACAGAACCGCTCCTGGCAGGCGACCGCCGAAAAGCTGCATATCCACAAGACCAGCCTGACCTATCGCATCCGCCGCATCGAGGCCCTGACCGGCCGCTCGCTTGGCAATACCGGCGACGTGGTCGCCCTGTGGCTGGCCTTGCAGGCCGCCGAGATCCTGGGCCTGCCGCAGATCATGGGTCCCAGGCGCTGAGCAACAAAAGGATTTCCCAAGATGAGCCACCCTGCCCTGCTGCGCCAGCAAGCCTGTGTCGACGGGCGCTGGCGTGACGCCCTGGACGCCCGGACCCAGCCGATCCTGAACCCGGCGAATGGCGCGCAGATCGGCTCCGTGCCCGTGATGGAGGCGCAGGAAACGCGGCGGACGCGGTCGGCGGCGAGTTGACCCGCAATCCCACCGCGCGCAAGCTGAGCTTCACCGGCTCGACCGATGTGGACCGGCTGCTGATGGCGCAATGCGCGCATGACATCAAGAAACTGTCGCTGGAGCCGGGCGGCAACGCGCCCTTCATCCTCTTCGAGGATGCCGGCTGGACGCCGCGGTCGAAGGCGCGCTGCTGTCGAAATACCGCGACAGCGGCCAGACCTGCGTCTGCGCCAACCGGCAAGAGCAGGATTGCGCGAGCTTCGCGGGCTGGGGCAAGATGGCGAAAGCCGTCCATGCCCTGCGGAACCCCATGCCGAAATCCGACATTTCCCTTATCCTTCAGCGTTTCGGGCGGCAGATGGGGCTGTATTCGCAAGTCGTCATCGCGATCGCCCTGGTCATCTGCATGTCGATGGCCGCGCTGGGATACTGGGTCAACGCCTATATCCGCAATGTCGAGGTGGAAAGCGCGGCCGATGCCAGCGCCGTCTACATGAACATCATCTTCGAGCCGGTGCTGCGCGGCGTCGAACGGCGTGGAACGCTGCCGCCCCATGTCGAGCGGCAGCTGGACGAGCTGCTGATGCGCCATACGCATGAAACCGCCATCGAGACGGCGGTGATCTGGTGGCAGGACGGCACCGTGGCCTACAGCACCGACAAGCGGCTGACGGGGCGGCAGATGTCCTCCGACCAGCTCGATGCCGCCTTTGGCGGGCAGGTCGTGGCCGAACTGATGGAGAACCTGACCGATCACGGAGCCCGGCGGCAAGAGCGGCTGGGCCAGCCCCTGCTGGAGATCTATGTGCCGCTGAGCGATCGCGACAGCGGTGTCGTCACCGCCGTGGGCGAATTCTATCAGAATGCGGCCGAGCTTCAGGCCCAGATGAACCGCGTTGCAGCGCGGATCTGGGGGGTGGTCGGGCTGACGACCGCGCTGATGCTGACGCTGCTGATCCTGACCGCGACGCGGGCGCGCCGCATCGTGCGGGCGCAGCAGGACGAGTTGCGCCATCGGCTGGACATCTCGCAGCAGCTGGCCCGCCAGAACGCCGACCTGCGACAGGCCGCCGAAACGGCCAAGCTGGAGGCGATCAAGGTGAACGAGGACCTGCTGACCCGCATCGGCGCGGATCTGCATGATGGCCCGCTGCAATTGCTGGGGCTGATCGTGCTGCGGCTCAGCGGCCTGGCCTCGGGCCGCGCCGAGGAGGATGCCGTCGCGCGCGAGCGGCAGAAGACCGCGGAACTGGCCGCGCGCACGATGCAGGAGCTGCGCAACCTGGCCTATGGGCTGAGCATTCCCGAACTGGACGGGCTGACGGTGCCCGAAACCCTGTCGCTGGCGATCTCGCGGCATGAAAGCCAGACCGGCACGACGGTCTCGCGGCGGCTGGGGAAATTGCCTGCCCGGCTGTCCGAACCCGCAAGGATCTGCCTCTATCGCATCGTGCAGGAATCGCTGAACAACGCCTTTCGCCATGCCGGCGGCCGGGATCAGCAGGTGCGCGCCGAGACGCGGGACGGCGAGATCGAGCTGGTCATCAGCGATGCCGGGCCGGGGCTGCAACCCGAGGGGGCGAAGGCGCCGCAGAACGGGAACGGCATGCCCGGACTGGGGCTGCCCGGCCTCGCGCGGCGATTGCAGACCCTGGGCGGCAGGCTGGATGCGAGTTCGGAGCCGGGGCGCGGCACGACGATCACCGCGCGCCTGCCCGTCGACGCCGGATAGGAGGCTACTGAAGGTAAAGGGCCGATCCCGGCGCCGCCTCGGCCTGCAGTTTCTGCGCGGCCAGCACGACCTCCAGCCGGTTGCGGGCGTGCAGCTTCTGCATCAGGATCGACATGTAGTGCTTGACGGTCTTTTCGCTGATCCGCAGCTGCTGGCCGATCTCCTTGTTGGTCCGGCCGCGCAGCAGCAGCCGCACGATCTGTTCCTCGCGCATGTTCAGCCGGATCGCCTGCAGCGCCCGCTTGCGAAGCGAGGCGTTCTGCAGCGCCGCGATGACCTTGGCGGCGAAGGTATGGGTCACGAAGGTCTCGCCCCGCATCACCGCGCGGATCGCCTCGGACAGTTCGGTCGCGGTGCTGCCCTTGATGACATAGCCATGCGCCCCGGCTTCCAGCACCTGCACGGCATGTTCGACCGCCATCGAGGCGGTGAAGATCAGCACCCGCACATCGGGGGCGTCCTCGCGGATCTTCTGGATCGCCTGCAGGATGTTCCCCGGCATGTCCAGGTCCAGAAGGATGACATCGGGCCTGTTCTTCAGCGTCAGCTCGACCGCATCGCTGGCCGAAACGCCCTTTTCGACAACGGCGAATTCATCCGATTCGGCGAATATCCCGGCCAGACCTTCAAGAAAAATGGGGTGATCATCGAAAATCGCCAATTCAACCCTGTCCATGGCCGGAAAACCCCCCGTCGACATTCAACTGAACCATCACGTTCGACGTTAGCAGATTAACTCTGCCCCAAAAACTGTCGTTAAGGCCATGTTTTCGCGTCCCGAGGCATGATTCGCGCAGGGTTTCGGGCCTGTTCCCGATCATTATCATTCGGCTTCCGGCGATGAATATGAACGGCCGTTGAATTCCCCGCGGGCGATTTTCAGACTTTCGGCCAATCGCCTTTCGGACATTGGTCCGGTCGATTTCGGGACCTTCGACGTTTCATCGCTCGGACCTGGGCCGCATGAAAAGACCGGACCTTGTCAGGTTCATGGCCCGCGCCCCGACGGGCATGATTGCAGGCATATCGGCAGGCGGCCCGGATGGCGGGCGCCGGCAGGGCCTTTTCGCCATCGCGGCGGAAAGCGGTCGACACAGGGGGGATTACGTCATGGTAACGCTGATCAGGCACGACCTGGAATTCATTCTCAAGCAGATCAAGATCGCCGAGGCCCATGCCGCGGGCACGCCGCTGACCGAACTGGTGGACAGCCCGCTGCTGCCCTACGGGCTGCGCACGGTGGATGGCAGCGACAACAACCTGGTTCCCGGCCGCGAAAGATGGGGCGCCTCGCACGAGGAGTTCCTGCGCCTGACCGATCCCACCTGGCGCAACGAGGCCGACGACGCGTTGATGTTCGGCACGCCGGAAAACCCGATGTGGCTGACCAACAACGACTATACGCCCGGCAGCCCGACCAGCCCCGGCTTTCAGCCCGGAACCGTGGTCGATGCCGATCCGCGGCTGATTTCCAACCTGATCGTGGACCAGACCCTGGACAATCCGGCGGCCATCGCGGCCGCGCTGCGCCATGCCGGGGTCGAGGGCGCGGACCTGACCGCTGCGGTGCAGCAGGTGATGGACGCCCATGCGCTGGTCAAGGGGACGATCCCCGGCAGTCCGGGCCAGGCCGTCGCCCAGGCACAGCTGGACGCGCTGCTCGAGGATCACGGGATCGAGATGGACGGCCCGACCATCCTGCTGCCCAACCAGGCCCCGGACGAAGGGCTGTCGGCCTCCTACAACGCCTGGTTCACGCTGTTCGGGCAGTTCTTCGACCACGGCCTGGACCTGGTGCAGAAGGGCGGCAACGGCACGGTCTATATCCCGCTGCAGCCCGACGATCCGCTGTATGATCCGGCCTCGCCGCACACCAATTTCATGGCCATGACCCGCGCCACCATCGGCGAGGGCGCGGCCAATGTGACGACGCCCTGGGTGGACCAGAACCAGACCTATACCTCGCATCCCTCGCATCAGGTCTTCCTGCGCGAATATGTCCGCGGCCCCGACGGCACCGTCGCCACCGGCAAGCTGCTGGAAGGCGCGCGCGGCATGGCCACCTGGGCCGATGTCAAGGCCCAGGCACTCGAGATGCTGGGCATCGAGCTGAGCGATCTCGACGTCTTCGCCGTGCCGCTGCTGCGCACCGACGCCTATGGCAAGTTCATCCCGGACGCCAACGGCTTCGCGCAGGTCGTGACCGGGCTGGGCCCGGACGGCATTCCGAACACCGCGGACGACATCGTCGTGTCGGCAAGCGTCGCGGCGGACGGCACCGTCACGCCGGTCAACCCGACCGAGGTCGGCGCGGTCCGCATCGGCAACGCCTTCCTTGACGACATCGCCCATTCGGCGGTGCCGGTGCAGACGCTGGTGCCGATCATCGGCAGCGGTGGCGAACCCGTCTTCGACGACGAGACGGGCGAACAGCTGATGCAACTGGTGCTGAATCCCGATGCCGACGACGTGGCCGGCAATCCGGTCGCAACGGACAGCCGCGGGCAGAATCTGGAATATGACGACGAGTTGCTGGACGCCCATTACATCACCGGCGACGGGCGCGGGAACGAGAATATCGGCCTGACCGCCGTGCATTCGGTCTTCCATGCCGAACACAACCGGCTGGTCGATCACATCAAGCAGGTGATCCTGGACACCGGCGACGCGGCATTCATCGCCGAATGGCGCGACGCCGACGGCAACTGGAACGGCGAGCGGCTGTTCCAGACCGCCCGCTTCACCACCGAGATGGAATACCAGCACCTGGTCTTCGAGGAATTCGCCCGCAAGGTGCAGCCCGACGTGGACATCTTCATGGTGCAGCCGGATGTCGAGATCAACCCGGCGATCTTTGCCGAATTCGCCCATGTGGTCTATCGCTTCGGCCATTCGATGCTGAACGAGACGGTGGACCAGATCCATGCGGACGGCTCGACCAATCACCTGACGCTGTTCGACGCCTTCCTGAACCCGCTGGCCTTCGGCTCGGACACCATGAACCATCACCAGGCCGCGGGCGCCATCGTGCGCGGCATGACCGGCCAGGTCGGAAACGAGATCGACGAATTCGTCACCAACGTGCTGCGCAACCAGCTGGTCGGCATTCCGCTGGACCTGGCGGCGATCAACATCGCGCGGGGCCGCGACACCGGCATGCCGACGCTGAACGAGGCGCGCCAGCAGTTCATGGACATGGCGGGCGGCGACAGCCAGCTGAAGCCCTATGACAGCTGGGTGGATTTCGCGGTCAACCTGAAGAACCCCGAATCCATCGTCAATTTCATCGCCGCCTATGGCACCCATGACCTGATCGCGGCCGAGGAAACCGTGGCCGGCAAGCGCGCCGCCGCCATGGCCATCGTCTTCGGCACCGACCAGACGGTCTTCGAGGAAGGCGGGCCGCGCGTGATCTCGGCCCCCGCCGACCGGCTGGCCTTCCTGAACGCAAGCGGCGAATTCGCGGCGCGCCGGGGCGGGCTGGACGATGTCGACCTGTGGATCGGCGGGCTGGCCGAGAAGAAGATGCCCTTCGGGGGCATGCTGGGCTCGACCTTCGCCTTCATCTTCGAGTTGCAGATGGAGAACCTGCAGCATGCCGACCGCTTCTATTACCTGTCGCGCGTGCAGGGCCTGAACCTGCTGACCGAGCTGGAGAACAACTCGCTGGCCTCGATGGTCATGCGCAACACCGACCTGGGCGCGACCGGCTTCGCGCTGCCGGGCGACATCTTCTCGACCCCCGACCACGTGCTTTACGTCGATGCGGCCAAGCAGGCGCAGTTCGGGCACGAGGATCCGGTGCATGACAACCCGACGCTGGAGGCGATCTCCAGCCTGGTCGAGCGCGGCGCGAATTATATCCGCTACAACGGCTCGGACCACACGGTCATCGCCGGCACCGAGGGCAATGACACGATCATTGCCGGCGGCGGCGACGATGCGGTCTGGGGCTTCGGCGGCGATGACCGGATCGAGGCCGGCTATGGCGTCGACATCGTCCATGGCGGCGACGGCGACGACATCATCACCAATGCCGGCACCGATATCGGCGAGACCGACATGCTGCATGGCGATGCCGGCAACGACGTGATCCATGGCGGTTCCGGCATGGCGCTGATCTTCGGCGGCTCGGGCCAGGACTTCCTGATGACCGGTCCGGACGGCTCCGAGATCAGGGGCGGCACCGGCAACGACTTCATCATGGGCGGCAACGGCCCGGACATGCTGTTCGGCAACGAGGGCGACGACTGGATCGAGGGCCACGGCCTTTTCGACTATATCGCCGGCGACAATGGCGAGCTGTTCTTCAACTCGACCATCATCGGCCATGACGTGCTGAACGGCGGCGGCGGCGATACCGATTACGACGCCGATTCCGGCGACGACATCATGATCGCCGGCGAAGGCATCCAGAAATTCATCGGCATGTGGGGCCATGACTGGGTGGCCTTCAAGGGCCAGCAGGTTCCGGCGGTGGCCGACATGAACTTCCCGGTCTTCGACAGCCTGCCGCTGGAGGTGCTGCGCGACCGCTTCAGCCAGGTCGAGGCGCTGTCGGGCTGGATCCATGACGACATCCTGCGCGGCGACGACCGCAGCGACGAGGAGGGCGACGAGGGCCTGACCTTCGATCCCACGCCCGAGGGCAACTTCATCCATAACGAGCTGGACCAGGCCGGGATCGACCGCATCGCCGGGCTGGACCAGATCATCACCCCGGACATGATGCGGCTGGGCGAATACTGGGCCGACGGCTCGGGCACCGAGAAGATGATCTTCACCGGCGGCAACATCCTGCTGGGCGGCGGCGGCAGCGACCTGATCGAGGGGCGCGGCGGCGATGACGTGATCGACGGCGACGCCTGGTTGAACGTGCGCATCAGCATCCTGAACGCCGCCGGCACCGAGATCGCCACCGCCGAGGGCATGTCCACGGTCGTCACCGACCTGGCCGGCAACGTGCTGCATGGCGGCCGGACGCTGGACCTGCTGATGCTGGACCGGGTCTACAATCCCGGCCAGTTGCAGATCACCCGCGAGATCCTGTGGGACGACAGTGGCACCGACACGGCGGTCTACTGGGACCTGTTCGAGAATTACGAGGTGACGCGCAACGCCAATGGCAGCATCCGCGTCGAGCATGTCGATGAAACCGACGGCGTGATCGACCCGATCACCAACCAGAACCGCGTCTCGGACGGGATCGACACGCTCTACAATATCGAGGTGCTGCAATTCGGCGACGTCACCATCAATGTCTCGGACCTGTTCAACGCGCCCCCCGTGGGGCAGCCGCTGATCAGCGACACCACGCCCACGCAGGGCCAGGCGCTGGCCGTGGACCTGAGCGGGATCAGCGATGCCGACGGCATCGACATGGCGACGATGAGCGTGCAGTGGCAAAGCTTCATCGGCGGCCTGTGGGTGGATATCGCCGGGGCGACCGGCAGTTCCTTCACGCCGGGACTTGCCCATGTGAACACCCAGCTGCGGGTGGTCGCGCGCTATACCGACGGCTTCGGCAATGCCGAGGAAGTGGTCTCCTCGGTGACCTCGCCGGTCGGCGTCCATCTGGTCGGCAACGGCACGGCCGAGGCGCTGTCGGGCACCGTCGGCGCCGACATCATCGAGGGCCGCGGCGGCAATGACACGATCAGCGGCCTGGACGGCGACGACCTGCTGAACGGCGAGGGCGGCAACGACCTGCTGCTGGGCGGGGCCGGCAACGACACGCTGAACGGCGGCGCCGGCAATGATACGCTGGAGGGCGGCACGGGCGACGACCTGCTGCTGGGCGGCGGCGGCAACGACACCCTGCTCGGCGGCGATGGCGATGACGAGCTGCATGGCGAGGGCGGCGTCGACTTCCTGGATGGCGGGGCCGGCAACGACCTGCTGACCGGCGGCGTCGGCGGCGACACGCTTGACGGCGGGGCGGGCAACGACACGCTGGTGGGCGGCGCGGGTGCCGACGTCATCCGCGGCGGCGACGGCGACGACCTGGTCCAATGGGCGGTCGGCGACGGGCGCGACACGAGCGACGGCGGCGCCGGCACCGATACGGTGCATGTCACCGGCGACGAGAGCGCCGAGACCTTCCACATCTGGACGCTTGCCGAATGGCGGGCCGCCGGCGTCGGCAACAACAACCAGGTGCTGAACGGCAACGTGCCCGAAGACACCGAGATCATCATCAGCCGCAACGGCACCAATTACGCCGCGGTCGTCGCGATCATGAAAAGCGTCGAAGAGGTGGTGATCACCGGCATGGGCGGCGGCGACAGCTTCGTGGTGCATGGCGACTTCACCGGCACCAGCCTCTCCTACAGCACCATCACGCTGGAGGGCGGTGCGGGCGACGATCTGGTCGACATCTCGGGGCTGAACTCGGCGCACCGGGTGCTGTTCCGCTCGAATGGCGGGCAGGACACGATCATCGGCCAGCTGCGCGAGCAGGACGTGATCGAGATGCCCGGCGGCGATGCGGGCCACAGCGTCACCCATAATCCCGACGGCACCACCACGCTGACCGCCGAGGACGGTTCGGTCACCTTCACCGGCCCGTCCGCGCCTCCGCCGGAATCCGACCCGGACGATACCGACCCTTTGGGGAATGACGCGGGCGACGACACGCCCCCCGACGGGGATGGCGCGGCGGCGGGCCTGACCCTGATCGGCACCGGCACGGCCGATGTGCTGAAGGGCGGCGACGGCGACGACATCATCCAGGGCGGCGGCGGCAGTGATTTCCTCAGCGGCGGGGCCGGGCGCGACATGATCTTCGGCGGCAGCGGCAATGACGACATCTTCGGCGGCGCCGGGGCGGACATGCTGTATGGCGACGGCGGCGACGACCGGATCTTCGGCGGCGACGGCGACGACATGATCACCGGCGGCACCGGCAGCGACACGGTTTTCGGCGGCGAGGGCGACGATCTGATCGTGGCCACCAAGGGCGACGGCGACGACGTCTATTACGGCGACGAGGGCACCGACACGCTGGACATGTCGCAGATCACCGCCAACATCACCGCCGATCTGGGCACCGGCTTCATGGGCCGGGGCAGCGTATCCAGCAAGCAGACCGGCAACGACACGATCTGGAGCATCGAGAACATCATCACCGGATCGGGCGACGACGTCATCACCGCCAGCGCCGCGGTCAACGTGATGGATGGCGGCGGCGGCAAGGATGTCTTCCGCTTCCTGTCGGCGCAGGATGCCGATGGCGACACGATCATCGGCTTCGCGCCGGGCGATCGCATCGACCTTTCCGCGATGGATGCCGATGCCGGGGCGGCCGGCAAGCAGGCCTTCACCCTGGTGACCGGAGAGGCCTTCACCGGACGCGGCCAGCTGATGGTCGTTCACGAAACAAGGGAGGACGGCGACTATACGGTCGTGATGGGGAGCACGACCGGCGGTGACGAGGCCGATTTCCGGATCAACCTCAAGGGTTCGCATGTCCTGACGGTGAACGATTTCAATCTGTGACGCCGCTGCCCGCCGACCGGCCCCAGACGGCCGGCGGGTTCCTTTCCGGCAAGGTAGTTAGGTAAGTTTCGATGCGTGGCAGGGATGTGACGAAGGCGGCGAGACGCAGGGGCGCCGCGAACCTGATCCGGGGATATCGCGGGATCCTCGTCTTTCTGTTCGGCATATCGGGCATCATCAGCGTCCTGGCGCTGACCGGTGCCTTCTACATGCTGCAGATCTATGACCGGGCGCTGACCTCGGGCAGCGTGCCGACGCTGCTGGCGATCTCGATCCTAGCCATCGGGCTCTATTTCTCGCAGGGGCTGTTCGACATCATCCGCTCGCAGATCCTGGTGCGGATCGGGGCGCGGCTGGACCGCAGGCTGGCACCGCTGGCCCATCAGGTGGCGATCGACATGCCGCGCTTCGGCTTTTCCACCTCCGAGGCGCTGGAGCGGGGCCGCGACGTCGACACGGTGCGCGGCTTCCTGGGCAGCCAGGGGCCGGTCGCGCTGTTCGACCTGCCCTGGGTGCCGCTGTTCGTGGCCTTCGTCTATCTGCTGCATCCCTGGCTGGGGGCGCTGACGCTTGGCGGCGCCTTCGTGCTGGCGATCCTGACCATCATCACCGAGCTGATGACCCGGCGCCTGAACGAGGCCTCGCAGAAGGCGATGATCGCCCGCAACGCCATCGCCGATTCCAATGCCCGCAACGCCGAGATCGTCAAGGCGATGGGCTTCGGCGCCCGTGCGGTCAGCCGCTTCACCCGCGCCAATGACGAGCATCTGGGCCTGCAGACGCGGGCGAACGATGTCGGCGGCACCTTCGGCGCGATCTCGCGCGTGCTGCGGATGATCCTGCAATCGGCGGTCCTTGGCCTCGGCGCCTTCCTGACCATCCGGGGCGAGCTGTCGCCCGGCGCGATCATCGCAGCCTCGGTCGCCTCGGCCCGCGCGCTGGCGCCGATCGACATGGCCATCGCCAACTGGAAGGGCGTGGTCGCCGCCCGCGCGGCCTTCCGGCGGCTGAAGGAAACCGTCGTCGCCCTGGCCGAGGCCGAGGCGCCGATGCCCCTGCCCCCGCCCAGCCACTCGCTGAAGGTCGAGAACCTGACCATCGCCGCCCCCGACAGCGGCCGCGTGCTGCTGAGCGAGGTCGGCTTCACCCTGTCGCCGGGCCAGGCGCTTGGCGTCATCGGCCCCAGCGGCGGCGGCAAGACCACGCTGGCGCGGGCGCTGACCGGCATCTGGCCCGCCCTGCGCGGCAGCATCCGGTTGGACGATGCCGAGCTGGGGCAATGGGACGACGAGACCCTCGGCCGCCATATCGGCTATCTGCCGCAGGACGTCGCGCTGCTGGAGGGCGATATCCAGGAAAACATCTCGCGCCTGGAACCCGATCCCGACCCGCGCCGCATCGTCGATGCCGCCAGGGCGGCGGGCGTGCACGAGATGATCGTGCGGCTGCCCGACGGCTATCACACCGCGCTGGGGCCGATGGGGATCGCGCTGTCCGGCGGCCAGCGGCAGCGCATCGGCCTTGCCCGCGCGCTGTATGGCGATCCCTTCCTGGTGGTGCTGGACGAGCCGAACTCGAACCTGGATGGCGAGGGCGAGGCGGCGCTGACGGCGGCGATCAACGCGGTCAAGGCGCGCGGCGGCATCGTGGTGGTGATCGCCCATCGCCCCAGCGCGCTGGCGGCGGTGGACCTGGTCGCGGTGGTCCAGAACGGCAGGATGACCGCCTTCGGTCCCAAGGAGGAGATCATCGCCCGGCCCGTGCGGGTCGACCCCGACGCCGCGGAAACCGACAGGAAGGAGCGTGCCCCGGCAACGGCGCGCGTCACGGCATGATCATCAAGGTCAAGGGCACCCGGTCCGGCGCGGCCGAAACCACCGCCGCGGAACGCTATGCGAAGGCGCCCGACGGGGACGGCCGCGCGCCCTATGTCTTCGGCGCCGCGCTGGTCTGGCTGGGCCTGTATCTGAAATCGATCTTCCCGGCCTGGGGGCAGGAGGCGACGCCCCCCCTTCCGCAGAAGGCGGCGCAGGACGTGCCGGCGCCCGAGGCCGGGATCTTGTCCCCCGCCCCGCCCAGGGCGTCCCCGGATGCCGGGCCAGAGCATCAGGCGCCGCCGGACGTGGCGCCGGTCGCCGGCGGTCCCGCCGGGCTTGCCCCCGGACCCGCCCTGCCGGTGAAATCCGTTCAGGTCGAGGCGCCGGGCCTGGCCATCCCCTGGCTGCAGGCGCCGCTTGCCCTTCCGGGGCGCGCGGTCGCGAATGACAACCGTCCCGACGCGCCCAGGGTCGCGCCCGGTTCCGCCAGCCCGGCCCCCGAGGCCGGCGTGGCCCCGCCCGCCGACGACAAGCCCGCCGACCCGAAACCGAAGGAAGATGACGACGACGGTGATCCCCCGCCCGAGGGCGGCAACCGCCCGCCGCGTGTTTCCGGGCCGGTCCAACTGGCCGACATGGCCTCTTGCGCGGTCCTGGCGATCGGGCTGGCCCAGTTGCTGCGCCATGCCGAGGATCCCGATGGCGACGCGCTGTCGGTGCATCATGTCACCGCCTCGGCCGGGACGGTGATCCGCACCGACAGCGGCTGGGACTATCGCCCCGATCCCGGCTACAGCGGCCCGGTCACGCTGAGCTACGAGATCGGCGACGGTCAGGCCTCGATCACCCAGACCGCGCATTTCACGGTCTTCGAGCGGCATTTCATCCAGGGCACGGACGGGGATGACAACCTGCTGGGCGGCGCCTGCGCCGAGGATATCGACGGCGGCGACGGGGATGACAATATCGATGCCGGCGGCGGCGCCGACGTGGTGCGCGGCGGGCGCGGCAACGACCACATCATCGCCGGCGACGGCAACGACACGGTTTTCGGCGGCGACGGTGACGACGTGATCTTCGGCGGCCGGGGCGACGATCACCTGTGGGGCGGCGCCGGCGACGACCGCATCTTCGGCCAGGAGGGCGACGACATCATCCATGGCGAGGCCGGCGACGACCTGCTGGATGGTGGCGCGGGCGACGACTATCTGGACGGCGGCACCGGCAATGACAGCCTTTACGGCAGGGCCGGCGACGACGTGCTGATCGGGGGCGACGGCGACGACCTGCTGGAGGGCGGCGCGGGCAACGATGTCCTCAGCGACGGCCTGGGTTCGGACGTGGTCCGGGGCGGTCGGGGCGACGACCATGTCATCGCGGCGCTGGACGCGGCCGATGATGTCTATGACGGCGGCGCGGGCGTGGATACGCTGGACTACTCCGCCGCCACCGACAGCCTGACAATCGACCTGCAGGACGGGCTTGCCAGCGGCGAAGAGATCGGCACGGATGCGATCACCGGCTTCGAGAACGTGATCGCCGGTGCCGGCGACGATCACGTCATCGCGGCGCTGGACGGCGGCGACAGCAGCCTGGACGGCGGCGAGGGCGTGGATACGCTGGACTACTCCGCCGCCACCGACAGCCTGGTGATCGATCTTCAGGACGGGTTTGCCAGCGGCGAGGAGATCGGCACGGATGCGATCACCGGCTTCGAGAACGTGATCGCCGGTGCCGGCGACGACCACGTCATCGCGGCGCTGGACGGTGGCGACAGCAGCCTGGACGGCGGCGAGGGCATGGACAAGCTGGACTATTCCGCCGCCGAGGACTGCCTGCTGATCGACCTGGATGCCGGTATCGTCAGCGGGGTCGAGATCGGCACCGACAGCATCACCGGCTTCGAGGCGGTCAGCGGCGGCCAGGGCGACGATCATTTCATCCTGGGCGACGACCCGTTCTGCCTGGAGGGCGGCGGGGGCGACAATCTCTTCGAATTCCTGGCCCCGACGGTGCCGTCCGATCCCGAGGCCGCGACCGCGACGCGCAGTTTCGAGATCACGGATTTCAAGGTCGGGGACCGGCTGCGCATGTCGAAATACGACCTGTTCGAGCGGATCATCGACCGCCACGAGGATGAATTCGAGAAGATCTACGGCGAGGATTTCGACGATGACGATATCCGCATCCGCTTTCGCCACGAAAGCGACGACAGCATCGACCGGACCGTGATCGAGGCCGATTTCAACCGCGACGACATCTACGAGACCACCATCACGCTGGAAGGTCGCCATCTGCTGGTGATCGTCGAGCATGGGCTGGCCTGACGCGCAGGAGGACCCGTCATGGGCAAGGACAGAACGAACCCCGCAGAAGCCGATGACGGGCGGTTTCGCCTTCGCGCGCGCGTCACCGCCGGGTTCCTGCTGGGCATGGCGCTGGTGCTTGGCGTCGGCGGCTGGGCGGCGACGGCGCAACTGACCGGCGCGGTGATCGCCCAGGGCGAGGTGGCGGTGGACCAGAACCTGAAGCTGATCCAGCATCGCGACGGCGGCATCGTCAGCAGCATCGCGGTCCGCGAGGGCGACCGGGTGACGGCGGGCCAGGTCATGTTCCGCCTCGACGACGCGCAGACGCGGGCGGAACTGTCGATCACCAGCTCGCAGCTGATCGAGCTGGCGGCGCGGCAGGCGCGGCTGATCGCCGAACGCGACGACCAGCCCGCCATCGCCTTCCCGCCGGACCTGGACGACACCGCGCCCGAGATCGCCAGCCTTCTGGCCGGCGAAACGCGGCTGTTCGACGGCAACCGCCTGAACCGCGAAAGCCGCAAGCAGCAGCTTGAACTGGGCATCGTGCAGATCGGCGAGGAGATCGCCGGGCTGGAGGCGCAGCGCGCCGCCAAGCTGGAAGAGATCGAGCTGGTCGAGGCGGAACACCTGAGGATCTCGGCCCTGACCGAGGCGCGGCTGGTCGAGATCTCGCGCGTCTTCGCCACCGGACGCGAACGCAGCCGGCTGCTGGGCGAGCGCGGCGAGATCGAGGCGGCCATCGCCCGCGCCCGGACCCGGACCAGCGAGGTGCGCCTGCAGGTCATCGCCATCGACGAAACCGCCCGCACCGAGGCGCAGCGCGAGCTGAGCCTTGTCGAGACCCGCATCTCGGAATTGCAGGACCGCCGCGCCGCGATCGAGGACCGGCTGACCCGCACCGATATCCGCGCGCCGATCTCGGGTGTGGTGAACGAGATGAAGGTCCACACGATCGGCGGCGTGATCACCCCGGCCGAAGTGCTGGCGACCATCGTTCCCGAAGATGCGCGGCTGAAGATCGCGGCACAATTCGCCCCCGCCAGCATCGATCAGATCGCCGTGGGCCAGACCGCCCGGCTGCGCTTCTCGGCCTTCAACCAGCGCACCACCCCCGAGCTTGAAGGCGTGATGACCTATGTGGCGGCGGCCACCTCGCGCAGCGGCACCACCGGCGACAGCTTCTATGCCGGCGATATCGAGGTCGGCCCCGCCGAGCTGGCGAAGCTGGCCGGGTTGCAGCTGATGCCCGGAATGCCGGTCGAGGTCTTCGTCACCACCGAGGAGCGCAGCGCGATCTCTTACCTTGCCAAGCCGCTGACCGACCAGTTCAACCGCGCCTTCCGCGAGCGATAGCCTGACGCGGCACCGGCAGGCATCGCCGGCATGGGGGCCGCTGCCGCCAGCATGAGGCGTCAGGGGTCCAGGGCCACGTTCCTTTCGTTCAGGCGGCTTGCGGATTCGCGAGATCCGGCGCGAAATGGTCGAACAGCATGTCGGCCGGCGCCCGCGCGGCTTCGGGGGCGGTGATGAGAAGATGAACCCCGTCATCCGCGACCCTCAGCTCGAAGCGCAGGAAGGCGCAGCATTCCCGTTCCCTGCGCAGCATCTCGCGGATGTCGCCGGCGGCTTCCGGCCGGTAGACCAGATGAAGCGACAGCGGGGAGCGCGTGGCGGCCTTCAGGTGCCGCCTGGCAAGGTCCCTGATCCAGGCGGCGCGGCTTCTGAAATCCTCGGCCATCAGTGTGCAGGCGATGACATCCGGCGCCGCGTCCTGTCCGGGCGCCGGCAGTTTCGGCCCGGCGCAGCCGCAGGCCGGGGCGGGCAGCGCCGTGGAAGGCATTGCCCGACGGCGGCGGCGCAGCAGGTACCAGCCAGGTCCGGCCAGGCCCAGGATGATCGCGCCCCCGGCGATGCCGCCCAGATAGGCGGCCCCGCCCGCGGCGGCGAAGATGCCCAGCCCGGCGGCGACCGGAAATGCACAGCAGGCGGCGCAGGCGCCTCCGATGGCCAATGCGGCGGTCATGGGTCTCATTGCGGGTCTCCGTCTTGATTGAACGATGACGGGAGGCTACTTCCTCAAGTAACTTGAGGAGCAAGCAGCGATGCAACACGAAACGGTGAAGGCCGGCAGGCTGAGCATCGGCGAACTGGCCGAGCGCACGGGATGTTCGGTGCCGACGATCCGCTTCTACGAGGAGATCGGGCTTGTCCCGAAGGCCGCGCGGACC
This sequence comes from Paracoccus sigandri, assembly GCF_003709565.1. Lineage (GTDB taxonomy): Bacteria > Pseudomonadota > Alphaproteobacteria > Rhodobacterales > Rhodobacteraceae > Paracoccus > Paracoccus siganidrum. Next base: position 26,303 of record NZ_QNRC01000030.1, read on the forward strand.
GGGGGCGGCAGGCGGATCTATGCGGAATCGGATGCGAAGCTCTTGACCTTCATCCGCCGCTGCAGGGATTTCGGCTTCCCGGTCGAGCAGGTGCGCGATCTCGTCGCCCTGTCGACCAGCCGCGACCGGAACTGCTTCGAAGCACGCGACCTTGCGGGCAGCCACCTGGCCAGCCTCCGCCAGAAAATCGCCGAGATGAGGAAGCTGGAGCGCAGCCTGGAGGAATTCGTCGCGCGCTGCGAGATCGAATGCGCCGGCGGTCCCGCGGCGGAATGCGTGATCCTCGGGGATCTCGGCGATGCCGGGCAGGAATGCGGCGCTGGCGAAGCGTGCTCCTGACGGGTCCAGGCGACGTGTTTCCGGCAGCTGGTCCGTTTCCGTTCATCGAAACGGGACTTGCCGAAAGCGCAGCATGGCAGCGTCGCGAGAAATGGATTACGGATCTCGTCGCCCTGGCCGCCGTGACGGTGGAAAACATCGACCTTCGTCTTTCCAATGCGGGCCAGCGCAGGAAGGCGGCCGTGGCCGGTAAGCCGCGCATATGGCGGGGATCGATATCGTCAACCTGGCCATCGCGCTGATCCTGAGGCGGGCAGGACGGATGCGGCGGGGAAGCTCGGCAAGATCAGCGCCTGGCCTATGTCAGCAGCCGACGCCCGAAGCGGATCGAGAACGGTATCTGGATCAGCCCGGCCCGAATCGGCCGCTCCGCTGGGATGAGGAGCGGCCGAAACCGGTGCAGAGGCCCTCGAACGCGGCATCCAGCCTGATCAGGGCCGCGCCGCGCCAAGGACCCACTGATGCAGCGGCATGCTAGAAGTCCAGCATGTCCGATCCGGCCATTGCATGCATCATCGTGGATTCGGTCACGACGATATCCGCACGACCGCGGGTGTAGTTTCCTTCCTCGTCGGCAGCCCAGTAATAGAAGCTGTCGCTGCCGGTGAAGCCGAAATTGGGACGATAGAGCACGGTCCCGTCATCCTGCAGGAAGACATCGCCGTTGCGCGGATCGGTCAGGCCGTCGACATAGACCCGTCCGCCGTCGGGATCGCGATCATTCGCCACCAGGTCGATCCGGACCGACTGGTTCATGCCGGTCGTCGCGCGATCATTGTTGGCGATCGGCGCCGGGCCACCCAGCCGGACCACCCCGTGATCCGTGAAGCGGGACAGTTGCGAGGCGCTGTAATCCAGCTCGAAGACAAGGGTATGCTTGCTCAGCTGCCCCGTGGCGCGGTCGGCGATGTAATCGGCGACAAGCAGGACCGGCGTGCCGTCGGGCAGCCGATGGAAGCCGTTGCTGCCGAGCAGCGCATCCTTGTCCCAGCTCCAGATCCCCTGCCGCTCCATGTCGAAGCTGCGGCCGACCGCGCCGATCGAGTCGTATTTGGTGCCGTCGAAGAACATGTTTTCCGAGGGCGAGATGACCCGGTCTCCGCTGAAATCGAAGCGCAGCCGGTCGCTGACCAGTTGCGAGGAATCCATCTGCCTCAGCTGCCCGTTGACAGCCCCCACCACCGTCGCACCGCGGATATCGCTCAGTTCGGCGTCGATGACGATGTTGCGGAAGTTCTGCGACGGCACACCGTCGGTGCTGACGTTCTGCCTGAGGTCATAGGCGTTCTGGAAGCCGGCGATCCTGGCGCCGTTGACGACCATGTCGAAGGCGTTCGTCCCAAGCAGGATGCCGGCCCCCGTCGCGCCGCTATACCCGCCATTGGCCCCCCGCTCTCCGACCAGGTCGACATTCAGGAAGGTGTAATGCGAGGTATAGCTGACATTGATCCCCTCGCGCGTCTCCCAGTTCAGGAAACCGTCGAAGACGCTGCGGACGTCATGCCCCTGGTCGGGATTGGCCTTGATCACGATCAGGCCGGTATTCGTGCCGAAGGCCTCGTTGTCGTAAAAGCCCTGGATCGGAGGCGTGTCGGTGGTCGCACGGCTCTGGCCATAGGCCAGTTCGGGATGGTGCGAGGTCCTCATGTCCACGCTGTCGCGGTCGCCGCGATGCAGCCAGACATAGCCGTTGGTCGTATTCGCCGCGACGTTCTCGGCCGCTTCCACCAGACGGCCGGCGAAGAAGAAGCCATCGCCCGTGCGGCCGTTGTCGCCGCGCTGGAGGTCGGATTCCTGTTTCACCGCCCAGTCGCCATAGCCGATGCCCTCGGACTTGATCGCGATGTTGCGGTACCAGATCCCGGTCTCGTTGCCGTCCTCGGCGACGAAGGCGGCGCCGAAGACGTTGAAGGCGACGTTGTTGGTGAAATTGGCGTTGCTCGAATGGTGGACATAGCCCCAGCCGGGCGAGCCGTCGACCACGTTGCCGATGGCGATGGCCGGATTTTCCAGGTCGCTGACGCCGGTTTCGTGGAAATGGAACGGATAGCGGGTCTGGATGTTGCTGGTCGCGGTGACCGTGCCCAGATCGCCGATGTCGAAGGCGGGGCGCGACTTGTCGGTGCGGCCCAGGTCCTCGAAGGCGGCATAGCGCACGTCGACATCGTCGCTGTGCATGAACATCACATGGCCGCGCTGGTGGACCGGCAGGTCCTCGCCCCCCTCGCTGGAAAAGGTGACGTTGCGCGTCATGTTGGCGACATAGGCCTTGAGGTCGTCGCGCGGCGTGTCGTGGTCATAGGTCAGCCGACGGTCCAGCACGATCGTGTTGCCGTTGATCGCGCGGATGGTGACCTCCTCGTCCTGCGATTCGGAGACCTCGGTCTGCCTGGTGGCGTTGTTCCAGTTCCAGCCCTGCTGATGGGTGCCGGTCAGGACCAGCTTGTCGCCCACGCGCCAGCCCTCGGGCACCTCGGACAGGACCAGCCGGTTGTCGCCGGCCATCGCATCGACCTCGACCTTCACATGCGAGGTCTTCTCGGCGCCGTGGATCGTGGCCGAGCCGTGCGACAGCAGGCCGCGCGACAGCAGCGACGCATCCCAGCCGGTATTGATGTTGCCGTTGTCGGCGAAGACGATGTCGACATTCACGTTGGCGCGGACCGGATCGTCCTCGGTCCCGATGATCAGATGGCCCGAGGGCGACACGACCAGCGTATCGACCAGCATCCGGCTGTCCTGGTCGGTGGCGAAGTCGAGAACGCCATCGACGCGGACCGTGAACAGCGAGGCATTGTTGACCTCGCCATAGGCGACCGCGATCCCTTCGGGGATCAGCACCCGCGCACCGGCGCCCGGAACCTCGCCATTGTGCCAGGTAGAGGGATCGTTCCAATCGCCGTGATTGACCGCGACATGCGTCGCCTCGGACCGCGGCACCAGGCGCAGCGACCCGTCATGGTCCGGCGCGGCATTGGGGTGATGCGCCGAATGTTCGGGCGCGCTCATGACCTCGCGGACGAAGGCGCGGATCTCGGCCGCGGTCTGCGGCGGATCGATCAGCTCATGCCCGCCGTGGCCGCCATGGCCCCCGCCATGTCCGCCCCCGTGTCCGCCGCCGGTTCCGCCGCCGCTGCCCGAGCCGCCCACCTCGATGGTGACGCGGGCGCGGTCGGTGCCGCCATTGCCGTCCGAGACGATATAGTCGAAGCTGGCCGTGCCGGCGGCGCCGGCGTTGAAATGCACGCCGTCGCCCATCAGCATGGCCGAGCCGCCCGAGACGTTCTCGACCCCGATGATGGTCAGCGCGTCGCCATCGACATCGCTGTCATTGGCCAGCAGGTCGCTACCGTTGAAATGCAGCGAGCCGCCCGCGGCAACCGAGAAGCCACTGTCGTCGACGGCCACCGGCGCGTCGTTCACCGGCCGGACATTGACCGTCACCGTGGCCTGCGCGCTGCCGCCATTGCCGTCGCTGACGCGATAGGTGAAGCTGTCGGTGCCGTTATAGTCGGCATTCGGGCGATAGGTCACCGTGCCGTCGCCATTGTTCACCACCGTCCCGTTCCCCGGACGGCCCAGGTTGGCGATGCTGAGGCGGTCGCCATCGGGATCGCTGTCATTGGCCAGAAGGTTGATGCGGACCGATCCGTCCTCGTTGACGCTGGCGCGGTCGTTGACGGCCTGGGGCGCGCGGTTCGCCGAGCCGGCCGGAGGCGGCACGAAGGTGTCGTGGACGGTCAGCGGCAGGTTCAGCGCCACCGAGGCGCCCGAGGGATCGCGGGCCGTGATCCGCAGCGTATAGTCGCCGTCCTGGCCTTCCTCGGGGCTGACGATCAGCATGTTGTCCTTCACGCGGGCAAATCGTGCCCCCGAGACGCTGTAGGTCAGCGCGTCGCCATCGACGTCGCGGAAATAGCGGCTCAGGTCGATGCGCAGCACCTCGCCCTCGTCGGTCTCGATCGAGGAGGGGGCGCGGCCGCTGCGGACGGGCGCGTCGTTCTCGGGCGTGACGGTCAGGTTCACCCGCGCCGTGTCAGAGCCGCCGCGCCCGTCGCTGACCGTATAGGTGAAGCTGTCGCTGCCGTTGTAATCCGCGTTCGGCCGATAGGTCACCGTGCCGTCCGCGTTCAGCGTCACCTGCCCGTTCGCGGGGCGCCCCAGCGCGGTGATGGCAAGGCTGTCGCCATCGGCATCGCGGTCATTGGCCAGCAGGTTCATCCGGATCGCGCCGTCCTCGGCCAGCGTATAGCTGTCGTTGCGCGCGTCGGGCGCGGTATTGGCGCCGCCCTGCCCGGCATTGCCCTCGACCGCGTGGCGCAGCCGGTCCGGGCCCTGCAGGACCTGCATCTGCCCGCCATTCACGCCGTGGCGGATCTGCAGCTGCGCGCCGCTATAGGCCTGATAATAGTCGATGCCGATATCGTACCAGCCGGCCCGGTCGATCGAAATCGTGCCGGTGACCGGCGCGCCCTTGCTGACACCGGCATGTTGAGCGACCACTGTCCCATTGATCGTCAGGCGGAATCCGTCATCGGAATTGCTGGCGAAGCGATGCGTTCCCGCCTCCAGATAGACCTGCCCGTCCAGGCGCATGCCGTAGAGTTCCGACCGCTGGCCAAGCGCGGTCCGGCTGAGGCTGTCGGCGTCGTCGCCAAGCAGATCCGCAAGGCGGCCGCTGGCGGCATTGTAGTGCAGGCGATCGGCGACGAAGCGCGCGGCGCCGTTTCCGTCCTGCCCGGCAAGATAGGCCAGCGGATCGGACATGTGGCTGCCAAGGAAGATCCGGCCCGACAGTCCCTCGGCATAGGCGGAGGACGTGCGGTTTCCGGAAGAACTCACTGACGACGTAACCATTCTAGACGACCCTCATTCATGACATCGGCATGCCCGCAGGATTCCGCGGCGATCCGGGCAGACTAGCCCGTTCACCTTAAGATTTTCTGAACAACCAGAAGCTGAAGTTTATTCTGCGATACGCCTTCTTGTTGTCCGAAAGACTAAAGGAAAGCGGGACTTATTTGCAACACGGCCGCCTGGTCCAGGCCCGGAATCGGCGGATATCTGACCATCGCTGGCCGGGCCGAGGCATATCCACTAATATGCCTGCATTATTTGTCCGATTTCATGGTGATAAGGGCGTTTCCTGATGATGCCGCAAGTGCCGGAAGATGGCCCGATTCCCCCTGTAAATCGCTAAAATCCAACTTATTTGGTGGCAGGTTCGAGGGTATTGCCGCGCCTCATGTCCGCCCGGTGACAGCGCCCAAGATGAGCGAAGCCTTGCCGACTGTCTATTTGGACGAGTTCCACGATTCATTCGCTGCGCCTGCATCATAGTTAATAAGTTCATTTACCCTGTTTAATATGATTATTATGTCCATGCGCCGACAGGACGGGGACAAAAGGTCGCAGTCCGGTTCCCCCGCCCCTTTTGCCCGGCAGAGAATCATGCCACAGGCAGATCCACCCTGCTGCAGGAGCCGTCATGACCGATCCCTTCCTCTTTGCCACCGCCGGAGAGATCCTTTTCGGACGCGGCCAGGCGGCGCAGGTTCCGGCGCGGATCGCGGGCTGGGGACGGCGGGTCCTGCTGGTCCATGGGCGCAACGGCGACCGCGTTGCCTGGCTGGGCGCGGCGCTGTCGGCCGAGGGCTGCACGGTCGAGACGATCTCGGTCGCCACTGAACCTGATCTGCCGATGATCGAGGCCGCCACGCGGCGCGCTCGTGCCATGGAAGCGGATCTGGTCCTGTCGATCGGCGGCGGCGCGGTCATCGATGCCGGCAAGGCCATCGCGGCGCTGGTGCCGGCCCGGCGCCCGGTGCTGGATCACCTGGAGGTCGTCGGCCTCGGCCTGCCGCTGGAGGCGCCGCCCCTGCCCTTCGTCGCCCTGCCGACCACCGCGGGGACCGGCGCCGAGGTCACACGCAACGCCGTGATCGCGGTGCCCGAGCATCGCCGCAAGGTCAGCCTGCGCGATGCGCGGATGCTGCCGCGCCTGGCCTTGGTGGACCCCTCGCTGACCGATGGCTGCCCGCGCGCGGTCACGCTGGCCTCGGGGCTGGACGCGATCACGCAGGTGATCGAGCCCTATATCTGCACCCGCGCCAATCCGCTGACCGACGCGCTCTGCCGCGACGCGATCCCGCGCGGGCTGCGCGCCCTGATCGCGCTGATGCAAGCCGAGGACCCCGCCGCGCGGGACGAGATGGCCTGGACCAGCCTCTGCGGCGGGCTGGCGCTGGCCAATGCGGGGCTGGGCGTGGTGCATGGGCTGGCCGGACCGCTTGGCGGGCTGTCGGGGGCCGCGCATGGCGCGATCTGCGGCGCGCTGCTGCCCCATGGGCTGGCCGCGAACCGCCGCGCCTGCACGGACCCGGCGCTGGCTGCGCGGATGGATCAGGTCGCCGGATGGATCGCCGCCGCCTTCGACGCACCGGGCCTGCCGCTGGACGCCGCCTGCGCCCGGCTGGCGGAATGGTCGCGCGCCCAGGGGCTGCCGGGTCTGGCGGCGCAGGGGATCGATGCGCAGGCCGAGGCGCTGGCGGCCGAGGCCGCGGCCACGTCGTCGTCGATGAAGGCCAATCCCGCCGCGCTGGACGCCGGGGATCTGCGCGCCATCCTGCAGGCGGCGCGCTGAACGCCCTCAGGCGTTGAACAGGAAATGCAGGACGTCGCCGTCCTTGACCTCGTAGGTCTTGCCCTCGACCCGCAGCTTGCCGGCCTCGCGCGCGCCCGCCTCGCCATTGCCGGCGACGTAATCGTCATAGGCGATGGTCTCGGCGCGGATGAAGCCCTTCTCGAAATCGCCGTGGATCTCGCCGGCGGCCTGCGGCGCCAGCGTGCCCTTGCGGATGGTCCAGGCGCGCGCCTCCTTGGGGCCGACGGTGAAATAGGTCTGCAGGCCCAAGAGGTCGTAGCCGGCGCGGATCAGCCGGTCCAGCCCGGCCTCGTCCAGCCCCATCTCGCCCAGGAACAGCGCGGCCTCCTCGGCGTCCAGCTGGCTGATCTCTTCCTCGATCCGGGCCGAGATCACCACATGGCCCGCCCCCTGCGCCGCGGCCATTTCTGCGACCTTCGCGGACCAGTCGTTGCCGGCCGCCGCCTCGTCCTCGGCCACGTTGCAGACATAGAGCACCGGCTTCGAGGTCAGCAATTGCAGCATCGCCCAGGCCTTGCGGTCGTCCTCGGCCACCTCGACGGTGCGGGCGGGCTGCCCGGCTTCCAGCACGGCCAGCGCCTGTTTCAGCAGGCGTTCCTGCGCCACGGCCTCCTTGTCGCCGCCCTTCAGCTTGCGGGCCAGGTTGGCCAGCCGCCGCTCGATCGATTCCATGTCGGCGATCATCAGCTCGGTCTCGATCACCTCGGCATCGGCGATGGGATCGACCCGGCCCTCGACATGGGTGACGTCGCCATCCTCGAAGCAGCGCAGCACATGGGCGATGGCGTCCACCTCGCGGATATTGGCCAGGAACTGGTTGCCCAAGCCCTCGCCCTTGCTGGCGCCCTTCACCAGGCCGGCGATGTCCACGAAGGTGATCCGCGTCGGGATGATCTGCTTGCTGCCGGCGATCCCGGCCAGCCTGTCCAGGCGCGGATCGGGCACCGCGACCTCGCCCACATTCGGCTCGATGGTGCAGAAGGGGAAGTTCGCGGCCTGCGCCGCGGCGGTTTTCGTCAGCGCGTTGAACAGCGTGGATTTGCCGACATTCGGCAGTCCAACGATCCCCATCCGGAAGCCCATGCTGTGACCCTTTCGTCAATCCGGCGGTTACTTAGGCCGCATGCCGCGCCAAGTCCAGTCCGCGCAAGATTGCGCCTGCCGCCCAAGCGGGCTAGTGCTGCCCTTGGCAAGGACAGGGACGGACATGACCAGAATCGACGATACTTTCGCGCGTCTCCGCTCCGAGGGCAAAAAGGCCTTCGTGACCTATATCATGGCGTCGGATCCCGACGACGCGACCACGCTGGAAATCATGCGCGGCCTGCCCGGCGCGGGCGTCGACATCATCGAGCTGGGGATGCCCTTCACCGATCCGATGGCCGACGGCCCGACCATCCAGGCGGCCGGCCAGCGCGCGCTGGCGGCGGGGGGCAGCGTCACCCGGACCCTGGCCATCCTGCAAGAGTTCCGCAAGACCGACGCGACCACCCCGGTCGTGCTGATGGGCTATTACAACCCGATCTATGCGCGCCCCGGCGGGGTCGATCAGTTCCTGACCGATGCGAAAGAGGCCGGCGTGGACGGGCTGATCGTCGTCGACCTGCCGCCCGAGGAGGATGACGAGCTGTGCGTGCCGGCCGCGCGCGCGGGGCTGAACTTCATCCGGCTGGCCACGCCCACGACCGACGACCGGCGCCTGCCCGCCGTGGTCAGGAACACCTCGGGCTTCGTCTATTACGTCAGCGTCACCGGCATCACCGGCGGCCCGGCCGCCAACGCCGCCGAGGTCGCCCCCGAGGTCGCCCGCATCCGCGCCAGCGCCAGGCTGCCGGTGGTGGTGGGCTTCGGCATCTCCTCGGCCGAGGCGGCCGAGGCGGTGGCGGGGGTGGCGGATGGCTGCGTCGTCGGCTCGGCCATCGTCAAGCTGATCGGCGAAGGCCGCCCGGTGCCCGAGATCCTGGATTTCGTGCGCGACCTGGCAGCCGGCGCGCATCGCGGCTGAAGCTGATGCAGGTGCCGGGTTTCGATCACGTCGCGATCGCCGCCCGCAGCCTTGCGGAAGGCGCGCGCTGGCTGCGCGACCGGCTGGGCGTCGCGCCCGAACCGGGCGGCAGCCACCCGCTGATGGGCACGCATAACATGCTGCTGTCGCTGGGGCCGGGCGAATATCTGGAGCTGATCGCCATCGACCCCGAAGCTCCGGCCCCTGCCCGTCCCCGCTGGTTCGGGCTGGACAGATTCGACGGCCCGCCCCGCCTGGCGGGCTGGGTGGCGCGGGCCGATCCGCTGGTGCCGCCCCCCGGCACGACCCTGGCCGAGGCTAGCCGCGGCGCCCTGCGCTGGCGCATCACCCTGCCCGACGGCGGCCAGATGCCGCAGGACGACGCCCGGCCGATGCTGATCGACTGGGGCACGGGGGCGCATCCCTCGGACAGCCTGCCCGATCACGGGCTGCGGCTGGCGCGCCTGACCCTGCCGCTGGACCCGCTGCCGCTGGCCGATCCCCGGCTGCGCCATGGCGACCGTTTCGGCGTCACGCTCTCCACCCCCTCGGGCGAGGTGGCGCTGTGATCCGCCTGCGCGACGCCCGGCCCCAGGACGCACCCGGCATCGGGGCGATCTGGAACCCGATCGTGCGCGACACCGCCATCACCTTCTGGCCGACCGAGCGCAGCGATGCCGAGATCGCCGCCCAGATCGCCGAGCGCCAGGCGCAGGGCCACGCCTTCCTGGTGGCCGAGGCCGAGGACGGCGGGCTTGCCGGTTTCGCGACCTATGGCCAGTTCCGCGGCGGCGCCGGCTATGCCCGCAGCATGGAACACACGATCCATGTCGCCCCCGGCCTGCGCGGCAGCGGGTTGGGGCGGATGCTGCTGCAGGCGGTCGAGGATCACGCCCGCGCCGCCGGCCACCGGCTGATGATCGGGGCCATCACCGCCTCGAACGAGGGTTCGATCGCCTTCCACGCGCGGATGGGTTACGCCGAATGGGGGCGGATCCCGGCGGCCGGCTGGAAGTTCGGGCAGTTTCACGACCTGGTGCTGATGGGCAAGGACCTGGCGCCATGACGCCGGCGGCGGTCCTGTCGATGATGCGGCTGCTTGGCCATTCGGCAATCTTCTGGGGCGCGGCCAGCACGGCGGCACTGGTGGCGGCGGGGGCGCTTGGCGCAAGGCCCCACCCCTATCGCCCCGCCGCGAAGCCGGATAGTCTGGGGGGCATGGACCAGAAAGTGACCCGCCCCTGCTGCCCCGAACTGCCGAAGCCCCGCAGCTTCTGGCAGCGGATCGCCGACCGGCTGGCCGCCTTCCTGGGCAGCGCGCGCGCCGTCACCCCGCCGGAACGCTCGGTCGCCTTCACCATCGCGGTGATCGCGCTGGGGGCGAAGCTGGCCAAGGCCGACGGCGCCGTCGCCCGCTCCGAGGTCGCCGCCTTCCGCCGCGTCTTCATCATCCCGCGCGCCGAGGAAAAGAACGCCGCCCGCGTCTTCGACCTGGCGCGGCAGGACGTGGCGGGCTTCGACGCCTGGGCGCGGCGCATCGCCGCCATGTTCCCGGCGGGCGACCCGGTCCTGACCGACGTGCTGGAGGGGCTGTGCATCATCGCCGTCGCCGATGGCGACATGCACGAGGCCGAGATCGCCTTCATCGACGAGGTCGGGCGGATCTTCGGCATCCCGCCCGCCCGCATCGCCGCGATCCGCGCGCGCCACGATCCGAAGGCGGGCTGCCCGCCCTGCGACGTGCTGGGCGTCTCGCTCAACACGCCCCTGCCCGAGGCCCGCCGCCGCTGGCGCGAGCTGATCCGCGAGGCCCATCCCGACCGCGCCATCGCCCGCGGCCTGCCGCCCGAGGCCGTCCGGCTGGCCGAGGCCCGCACCCGCCGCCTGAACGAGGCATGGGAGAAGTTCCGCGCCCTCCATGCCGGCGCCGCGCAGAACGCCTGATCCCGCGGGACTTGCGCGCCCGCTCTCCAGCGCCCATCTTGCGGGGATGACATCGCGCGCGCCCCTTCCCGCCCTGGCCGTCGCCGCGCTTCTGGCGCTGACGCCGCTGCCGGGCACCGCACAGGACCTGCCCTCCGAGGACGAGGACGGGCTGTCGCTGATCGAGCGCGGCATCGGCCTGCTGATGGAAAATGTCCTGCGCGAGATCGGCCCGGAGCTGGGCCGGATCGGCGAGGACATGTCCGGCGTGCTGTCGCGCCTTGGCCCGGCGCTGGACGATCTGTCGGTGCTGGTCGACGACATCGGCAACTATCAGACGCCCGAGCGGCTGGAAAGCGGCGACATCATCATCCGCCGCAAGGCGGGCGCCCCACCCCCGCCGCCCATCGGCGACAACCTGCGCGACCTGGCCCGGCCGCATCCGGAGGATGACGGCGCCGTGCCGCCCCCGCCGCTGGAGCTTTCGCCCCTGGACCCCTCGCAGCCGGAAATCTCGCTCTAGGCCCGTTCACGCGACCCGACAGGGCTAATGCCGCCAGGGAATGTCGATCGCCATCGGCAAGGGGCCGTTTCCATATCGCGGCAGTCTTCCGGCGCCCTCCGCGCCGGCATGGCGTCAGCTGGGACATGCCGGCCCCTTTGCGCCGATGCGACAAGACGGCGTGAAACATCACTGGCGGGCGGGCGGCTCTGCCACTATCCTGCGCCGGTCACGAAGGAGGGGCCTCTGCGCGGATCCGTCAGCCAGCCGATGCGATGCGCCGCAGCGCCTTGGGGCGCCCTGCGGCGCATGATGCTGCACGCATTGCTGGTGCTGGCGCTGGTCCTGTCGGGAACGGTGCCGCAGGGCATGATGCGCAGCCCCGACCCCGAGGCGACCGGCTTCGTTCTCTGCACCGCCCACGGCCCGCAGGAAATCCAGGTCGCCGCCGCCGAATTGTTTGCCGAATCGTTTGCCGAATCACCCGGCCAGACCCCCGCCGGGCACCTGCCCGAGGCCGATCACAAGCCCGCCCCCTGCCTTCCCGTCACGCTGTCCTTCGCCGCGGTCCAGTCCTGGCAGGAGGCGCTGAGCCGCCCGGCCGAATTCGCCGCCTTCCGGCCCGAGATCACCCAGCCGCGCGCGACGCCGCTCGCGCCCCCGCCGGCCCATCGGCCGCGCGCGCCCCCGGCCCTGGCCTGACCCCGCGCGGCAGGGCCTCGCCCGCCGCTTTTTCCGCAAGACTTCCACACCGGCCGCCCCTGGCGTGTCGCCGTTCCCGCCGGCCAGGATGCCGGCCGGGACCATTCCGACAATCGAAAGACAGATCATGATGAAACAGACCATTGCCGCCTTGACCATCCTCTCGCTTGGCGCCCCCGCCGCGCTGGCCCATGTCACGCTGGAGCAGCAGGAGGCCGCCCCGAACAGCACCTACAAGGCGGTGCTGCGGGTCGGTCACGGCTGCGGGGGCGAGGCGACGCAGAAGTTGCGCGTCCGCATCCCCGAGGGCGTGATCGCCGTGCGGCCCATGCCCAAGGCGGGCTGGGAGCTGGAGCTGGTCACCGGCGCCTACGCGCAAAGCTATGACCATTACGGCACGCCGGTCTCGGAGGGCGTGCAGGAGATCGTCTGGACCGGCGAGCTGCCCGACGCCCATTACGACGAATTCACCTTCCGCGCCCGGCTGACCGACGCATTTGCCGAGGGCCAGATGCTGTGGTTCCCGGTCGTGCAGGAATGCGCCACCGCCGCCGAGCGCTGGATCGAGATCCCCGCCGAGGGGCAAAGCGCGGACGACCTGCAAAAACCCGCCGCGGGCCTGCGGATCACCGCGCCGAAAGGCGACTGAGACGGCGGGGGGGGGGGGCGGCACGCCGCCCCCTTCCACCGGCCCGGAACATAAGATCGGGGGATCCGATGCGCCTTGTGTCGTTGCATGTCTGCCTTGCCAGCCTGCTGATCTGGCTGGCCCTTTTCCAGGGCGCCCATGCCCATGCCGATTTCCGCGGCAGCGACCCGGCCTCCGAGGTGCTGCTGGAGGACCTGCCCGAAACCGTCAGCCTGGATTTCAGCGAGCCGGTCGGCGCGCTGTCGATGACCTGGCTGCTGCCCGATGGCCAGCGGCACCAGGCCGAGGCCCGGAGCATCCCGCAGGGGCTGGCGGTCAGCCCGCCCCCGGATGGCGGCCGGGGCAGCTATGCGCTGGCCTGGCGCGTCAGTTCGACGGACGGGCATCCGATCTCGGGCGCGCTGGTCTTCTCGGTCGGCCATCCCTCGACCCCGGCCGGGCTGCCGGGGGCGGACGATCCGGCCGGCGCGGTCCTGTCGATCCTGACCCGGACCCTGGCCATGGCGGCGATGATCGTGGCGGTGGGCGGGGCGGCCTATGCGGTGCTGGTCGCGCCGCCGTCCCCGCTTGCCCGGCGCGCGGCGCGGATCGCGGCGCTGGCGGCGGTGCCGCTGTCGCTGCTGGCGCTGGGGGCTTACGGCCTGGACCTGCTGGCGGCGCGCCCCGCCGCGCTGGCCCAGGCCCAGACCTGGCAGGCCGCGCTTGGCGCCCCGCGCGGATGGAGCCTGCTGCTCGCCGCCGCGGCCGCGCTGGTCGCGCTGCGGGGCCAGGTCGCGGCGATGCTGGCGGCGATGGCGCTGGGGGCCGCCAGCATGGCGGTGTCGGGCCATGCCGCCACGGGGGGCCAGCCGCTGCTGGGACAGGCGATCATGGCGATCCACGCGGCGGCGCTGGTCTTCTGGTTGGGCGGGTTGGTGGCGCTGCTGGCGCAGGGCCGGGACAGGCTTCAGGCGCTGCGCCGGTTTTCGGCGCTGGCCCTGCCCGCCGTCGTCCTGCTGGTCGCGACCGGCCTTTCGCTGGTGCTGCTGCGCGGGGCCGACTGGCAGGCGCTGGTCGCCTCGGGCTGGGGGCGGCTGCTGGCGGCGAAGCTGGCGCTGGTGGCCGCGATGCTGGGACTGGCGCTGCTGAACCGCCATGTGCTGACCCCGGCGCTGGCACGGGGCGACATCCGCGCCGACCGGCGCCTGCGCCGCAGCGTCAGTGCCGAGATCGCGCTTGGCGCGGGCGTGCTGCTGCTGGCCATGTGCTTCCGGCTGACCCCGCCGCCGGGCATGGCGCCCGAGGCCTCGCATTCCCTGCAGGCGCGGCTGGAGGGCGCAGGCGCGGTGGCGGAGCTGCGCATCGACGGCGCGCTGCCGGGGCAGGTCGCGGCACATCTGCACCTGAGCGATGCGCAGGGCGCGGCGCTGGCGGCGCAGGAATTGCGGCTGGACTTCACCGACCCCGCCGCCGGGATCGGCCCCATCGCTGCGACGGCCCACCCGGCCGATGACGGCCACTGGCACATCGCCGCCGTGACCCTGCCCACGGCCGGTCCCTGGGCCGTCGAGGCGCTGATCCTGGTCGACGACTTCACGCAGCTGAAGGCCAGCGGGCTGCTGGGCGGCCACGGTCACTGACCGCCCCGTCAAGGCCCCGCCGAAAGCAGGCGGGGCCGCCCTGGTCAAAACAGCGCGGCGGTCTTGACCAGCGTGAACCACACGCCCCAAAGCGCCGGGATGCCGACCGCGATCCAGGCCAGCAGCGCCGGCAGGTCCAGCCGCCCCCGGTCGATGCCGAAGGAACCGTGCCTCACCTGCGCCTCGGCATTCTCGGACCGGGCCTGGATGGCGGCCAGTTCCTCGGGCTTCATGAACCATTTGGGGTCCAGCGGCCGGACCAGCGCATTGGCGATCAGCCCGACCACCAGCAGCCCGCAGAGGACATAGATGGTGAAGCTGTAGGCCTCGGCGCCCTGATAGCCCTGGTCGATCCGGTACTGGCGGATATAGTTGACCACCACCGGGCCCAGGATCCCCGCCGTCGCCCATGCCGTCAGCAGCCGGCCATGGATCGCGCCCACGAATTGCGTGCCGAAGATATCCGCCAGATAGGCCGGAACGGTCGAGAAACCGCCGCCATACATCGACAGGATCACGCAGAAGGCGGCCACGAACAAAAGCTGGTTGCCCATGTTCGCGAAGCTGGGCGCCGAGGCATAGAGGACGATGCCCAGGACGAAGAAGACGTAATAGGTCGTCTTGCGGCCGATCCGGTCCGACATCGAGGCCCAGAAGAACCGCCCGGCGATGTTGAACAGCGACAGCAGGCTGGTGAAGCCCGCCGCGATCCCGGCGATCTGCAGCTTCTGCTGGGCGCTCAGCTGGGCAAAGCTCAGTTCCGGCAGGCCGATCAGGTGGCCTGCAAAGATCTCTTGCAGCAGCGGCGATGCCGCGCCGATGATGCCGATCCCGGCCGAGACGTTCATGCACAGCACGATCCAGATCAGCCAGAATTGCGGCGTCTTGTGGGCGTCGCGCAGATGGACGTGGTGTTGGGTGATCATCGCGCTCTTGCCGGCGGCGGGCGGGGTCCAGCCCTCGGGGCGCCAGCCGGCAGGCGGGATGCGATAGCCGAAGGCGCCGGCCATCATGAAGACCAGATAGATCGCGGCCATGGTCAGGAAGGTCTGCCACACGCCGACCGAGACATCGCTGCGATAGAACTCCATCAGCTTCTGCGCCAGCGGCGAGCCGACCATCGCCCCGCCGCCGAAGCCCATGATCGCCATGCCGGTCGCCATGCCGCGCCGGTCGGGAAACCACTTGATCAGCGTCGAGACCGGCGAGATGTAGCCCAGCCCCAGGCCGATGCCGCCGATCACCCCCGCGCCCAGCCACATCAGCCACAGCTGATGGGTCATCACGCCGACCGAGGCGATGGCGATGCCGCCGCACCAGCAGCAGGCCGAGACGAACCCCGCCTTGCGCGGGCCCACGCGCTCCAGCCAGCCGCCCCAGATCGCCGCCGAACAGCCCAGCAGCACGAAGAACAGCGTATAGATCCAGCCCAGATCGGCCATGCGCCAGTTGCATTCGGTGGTGAATAGCGCGGTCAGCAGGCTCATGTCGCGGCAGGCGGCGGTGGTCTCGCCCGGCAGCATGTTGGTCAGGGGCAGCCAGAAGACCGAAAACCCGTAGGCCATGCCGATGCACAGATGGATCGCCAGCGCGGCGGGCGGCACCAGCCAGCGGTTGAAGCCCGGCTTCGCGATGATCCTTTCGCGGTCCAGGATCCCGGCGCCGCGGCCGGGAAAGCCCTCGGTGATTGCAGTCATGTCTTCCTCCCTTGCCCCTTGGGGGCGCGTTGACAGGGAGTCTTCCGGTGGCTGAATGGCCCGCACCCTCGCCGCGCGGGCCGGAGAAGCTCCCTTGCCCCCATATGCAGGCGCAGATCGTGCCAGATTCCGGAGCGCGTCTTTTCAAGGGGTTGGGCGCCGATCCGTCGAAAGGACGGGACAGATTGTCCGGGACGGGCGGACAGAGTGACCGCAAGGCGCGCGGGAAAGGCGGCTCAGACCGCCTCGGGCAGCCACAGCGTGAACGTGGTGCCCTGGCCGGGGCGGCTCTCGGCGGAAATCGCGCCGCCGCTGCGCTCGATCAGGGTCCGGCAGATGGACAGGCCCAGGCCGGTGCCGTCCCCGGCGGCGCGGGTGGTGAAGAAGGGCTCGAAGATGCGGGCCAGCACCGCGTCCTGCATGCCCATGCCGGTATCGGTGACGCGCAGCCGCACGCCAGGCACGCCGCCCTGCTCGGCATCCTCGGTCGAGATCACGATCTCTCCGCCCTCGGGCATGGCGTTGATTGCGTTCACGATCAGGTTGATCAGCACCTGCTGCAATTCAGTCCGGTTCATCAGCACCATCCGGCCCGACCGCGTGTCCTGCCGCAGGCTGACGCCGCCCCGGCCCAGAAGGTGGCGGACCAGCGGCAGGCAGTCGGCGATGACGCCGCGCGGGTCGCTGCGCTCGGCCCAGCCGGCATATTCCTCGGGGCGGGCGAATTGCAGCAGGCGGCCGACGATCTGGCCGATGCGGTGGACCTGTTCGTCCAGCAGGCGGAACTCGGTCTCGGCCTTGCGCGCGTCCTCGCCCAGCATCTCGCGCAAGAGGTCCAGATTGCCCTGGATCACGGCGACCGGGTTGTTGATCTCATGCGCGACCGAGGCGGTGATCTCGCCGATCGTGGCCAGCTTCTCGGACAGGATCAGGCGGCGGGTGGTTTCCTCGACCCGCGCGTTCAGCTCGTCGTTCCAGTCGCGCAATTCGCGCTCGCGTTCCTGCAGCCGGTCCAGAAGCTGGTCGAAGTGATGGGCCACGCGCGACAGCTCGTCGCCCCGGCAGTCCAGCCCGGTCCGCGCGTCCAGGTCGCCGCCCTCGACGGCGGCGATGGTGGCGGTCATCCGCTCGACCGGGCGGAAGACGCCGCGCGCCCAACGCAAGAAGATCGGCACCGAGATCGCCGTCACCGCCAGAAAGCCCAGCACCACCAGCCATAGGGTGCTGCGGCGGGCTTCGGCGAAGGGCGCCTCCAGGAAGCCGACATAGAGCATGCCCACCCGCGCGCCACTGCTGTCGGTGATCGGCTCATAGGCCGAGATGTACCAGTCATTGACCACGAAGGCGCTGTCCAGCCATGTGCGGCCCTGGCCCAGCACCGCCTCGCGCACCTCGGCCGAGACGCGGGTGCCAAGCGCGCGGCTGCCCTCGAACAGGCGCACATTGGTCGAGATCCGCACATCGTCCAGAAACAGAGTCGCGGTGCCCTGGCTGCCATCGGGCAGGCTGCCCTCGCGATAGACCAGGTCGTTGATCCGGTCGATGAAATCCAGGTTGCGGTTCAACAGCAGCCCGCCGGCAAGGATCGCCCGGCTGCCGTCGGGCAGGACCACCGGGCTGGCGGTATGGACGATCATGCCGCGGTCTTCCTCGGCGCGGGCGGTCGGCACGGCATTGGGCGTCGGCACCAGCGGCACCCGCGCCTGCGCCGCCAGATCGGGCAGGATCGCGGCCAGATCGGCGGCGGAAACGATGTCGATCCCGGTCGTCGAATGCCCCTGCCAGGCGGCATCCAGGACATGGCCGGCGGCAGGTGGGCGGGCGCCGGGCGGGCTGGTCGCAAGCAGCTGGTCGGGCGTGGCGAGATAGAGGAAATCCAGCCCCATCTCGGCCCGGCTTTCCTCCAGAAGCGCGGGCAGCCGGTCGGGCAGTTCGGCCAGCTCGGCCAGCGCCGTGGACTGGCCAAGCGCCTCGACGCGTTCGCCCGTGGTCTCCAGGATCCGGGCCAGATACTGGCGGGCGACGGTCAGGTCGCTGTTGACCTTGGTGTTCAGCAGATCGTCGAACTTCGCCGTCCAGCGCAGCATGGTCACGCCCAGAAGCAGGGGCAGGATCACCAGCATCGGCAGCAGCGCGATCGCCAGCAGCCGGTGGCGGACCGAGCGGACGGGGCTGCCGGCGGCGGGCTCAGGCATTCCAGTCCGCAAGCCGCCGGTCGATGGTCTTGCGCGAGATCGCCAGCCGCGCCGCCGCCGCCTCGCGGTCGCCGCCGCAAGCTTCCAGCGCCGCCATGATCGCGCGCCGCTCCATCTCGGCCAGGGTCTCGGGGGCGGCGGCGGGCGTGGCCGAGATCTCGGGCGGGAAACGGCCGAGGATCAGCGCCCGCTCGATGCTGTTGCGCAACTCGCGCACGTTGCCGGGCCAGTGATAGGCAGCGAAACCGGCCCTGATCTCGGGCGTGATCGGCACTGGCGGCATCCCCAGCTGCTGCGCCAGCTTGGCCATGAACAGGTCCGCCAGCTCGTGGATGTCGCCGCCGCGTTCGGCCAGGGGCGGCATATGGATCGCCAGCACGTTGATGCGATAGAGCAGGTCCGCGCGGAAACGCCCCTCGGCCACGGCGCGGTCCAGGTCGGCATTGGTGGCGAAGATCAGCCGCACGTCGACCGGCACCTCGCGTTCCGATCCCAGGGGCCGGACGCGGCGGTCCTCGATCACCCGCAGCAGCTTGGCCTGCACGGCCGGGGGCAGCTCGCCGATCTCGTCCAGAAACAGCGTGCCGCCGCGGGCGTGCTGGAACAGCCCCTCGCGGCTTTGCTGGGCGCCGGTGAAGGCGCCCTTCAGGTGGCCGAACAGCTCGGTCTCGACCATGTCGGCGGGGATGGCGGCGCAATTGACCGGCACGAAGGGCTTTTCCGCCCGCGGCGACAGCGCATGGATCGAGCGCGCGGCGACCTCCTTGCCGGTGCCGGACTGGCCGGTCAGCAGCACCGAGGATGGCAGCGGCGCCACCCGCGCCAGCGTGTCGCGGATCTGGCGGATGGCGGGCGATTCCCCGATCAGCCGGTCGCGCAGCAGGATATGCTCGGAACTGGCCGACAGCTCGTGGCGCAGCACGTGGTTCTCGCGTTCCAGCCGCAACCGCTCCAGGCAGCGCGCCAGCGCGTTCAGGATCTGGTTCGAACGGAACGGCTTCAGCACGAAATCCGACGCCCCCGCCTGCAACGCCTGGATGGCGGTTTCCAGGTCGGCATAGGCGGTCATCAGGATCGTCGCCGGAAAGAAGCCCGAGGCGCGCTCGGCCGCCAGCCATTCGACGCCGCGCCGCCCCTCCATGACATTGTCGAGGATCACCACGTCGAAATGCCCCGCCCCCAGCGCGGCCTGGGCCTCGTCGATATTGGCGGCGGCGGTGACGGACCTGCAGCGGCTGCCCAGGGTGCGCTGCAGGAAATGGCGCATCCCCGGCTCGTCATCGACGATCAGCACCGACGCCTGCGCCAGCGCGGGGCCGAAATCGCCGGCCGGAGCCTGTTCCAGAGCCTTGGCAGCGGTGGTCATCCTGTTCCCTCGCGATGCGGGGCCTTGCGCCGCACTCCCCGCGCATAAACTTGCATCCCGCGCGGCATTCGGCAAGGCTTGGCCTCTGATCGCGAGAAGGGGCCATGCTGCAGCTGACGCCAAGACCGGGACCGCGCATGACCCAGGGCTTGCGCCAGGCGATCGGGATCCTGGCGCTGCCGGGCGCCGATCTGGCGG
Organism: Paracoccus sigandri; assembly: GCF_003709565.1. Lineage (GTDB taxonomy): Bacteria > Pseudomonadota > Alphaproteobacteria > Rhodobacterales > Rhodobacteraceae > Paracoccus > Paracoccus siganidrum. The sequence goes on from NZ_QNRC01000030.1 coordinate 46,162, forward strand.
CGCGGCTGGCGCTGGAGGCGGCCGGCAACCCCGCCCTGCGGCTTCTGCCCCCCGAGTTGCCGGGCTGGCGCCGCCCGCTGGCCGATCCAGACGGCATCAGCGCGCCCCAGGGCAGCCTGATCGGCCATGTCCTGGGGCAGATCGGGCTCTTGCGGCTGGATGCGCGCGGGGGCGCCCTCGCGCTTGCCCTGGCCGAGCGGCTGGAGCCGACCGGCTGGCTGGGCGCATCCACCGCCGAGGTGGCGCGGGCCTGCGGCGTGCCGGAAGCCGAGGTCGAGGCGGTTCTGGTGCAGCTGCAGCGATGCGAGCCGTCGGGGATCTTCGCGCGCTCGCTGGCCGAATGCCTGCGCCTCCAGGCGGCGGCGCGCGACCAGCTGGACGAGGCGGTGGCCGGGGTGCTGAACCATCTGCCGCTGCTGGGGACCGGCGATCTGGCGGCACTGTCGCGGGCGACCGGGCTGCCCGGGGACCGGATCGCGCGGGCCGCGCGGATCATCCGCGGCCTCGACCCCAAGCCGGGGCTGGCTTTCGACGGCCCGGTCCTGCCGCCGGTCCCGCCCGACCTGCGGATCACCCGGCAGGGCGCGGCATGGCAGGCGCAGCCGCATCCCGCCGCGCCGCGGGCAGAACTGACCGAGCGGCCCGGCGATCCCCGTGCCGCGCGGATGCTGGTCGAGGCGCTGCGCCACCGCCGCGACCTGGCGCTGCGCATCGGCGCCGTGCTGGCCGACAGGCAGGCGGATTACCTGGCGGGCGGTCCCTATCTGGCTGCGGTGACGACGCAGGAACTGGCCGGGCTGGCCGGGGCGCATGTCGCCACCGTCAACCGCATCCTGCGCGCGATCACCGCGGAAACGCCGCGCGGCACCCTGCCGCTGCGGGCCCTGACCAGTGCGCGGGCCGGCCGGGACGCCGCGCCGGTCCAGCGCATCAAGGCCCGGCTTGCGCAGATGCTGGCCGAGGCCGGGGCCAGGCGCCCCAGCGATGCCGCGCTGGCGGCGCGGCTGGAACGCGAGGGGCTGGCGATCTCGCGCCGGACGGTGGCCAAGTATCGCCACGAACTGGCCGGCCGGGACTGAGCGCGGTCAGTCGCGCCAGGGCAGCGTGCCAGGCGGCAACCAGCGCCGCATCGCGTCCAGCGCCAGCGCGAGCGCCAGCACCATCAGCAGCGACAGCACCGAGGTCGCGGCGGCGGCGGTGGAATTCCCTTCGTATTGCAGGGCGAAGACCATGACGCCCAGGGTCTCGTTGCCGCTGGACCACAGCAGCGCGGACAGCGTCAGCTCGTTCACCGCGGTCATCATCAGGATCAGCGCCCCGGCCATGGCGGCGGGCAGCAGCGCCGGGGCAAGCACGAACAGGATCCGCCGCAGGGGACCGGCGCCGACGATGCGCGCGGCCTCGTCCTGCGCGGGCTCCAGCGCCTCGGCCCCGGCGACGACCGGGCGCAGCACCAGCGGCAGGAAGCGCGCCAGATAGGCCAGCAGCAGGATCGCGAACGTGCCGTAAAGCGAGCCGACCAGCGGCAGGGGCGGCAGGAAGGCCAGGATCATCGCCAGCGCCACCACCGTGCCGGGCACCACCCAGGGGCCATCGACCAGCCAGTCCAGCAGCCTGATCAGCGGCGCGCGGGCGCTGACCTTCAGCCAGGCGAACGGCAGCGCGACCAGCGTGCAGACCAGCGCCGCAAGTGCCGACAGCAGCAGCGAATTCGCGAAGGCGCGGCGGATCGTCGGATTGGCCAGGACCTCGTGGAAGTTCGCCGTGGTTGCGGTCGAGGCCGACAGCGCCACGCCAAGCGCCGGCGACAGCGCCGTCGCCACCAGCGCCAGCATCGGCAGGATCGCGATCACCGCCAGCACCGCCCAGATCGCGGCCTCCAGCGGCAGGCGGGCGCGGCCCGGATCCAGCGGGCGCAGGGCCGCGCCGCGCCCCAGCGGCACCGACAGCCGCGACAGGACCAGCGCGCGCAGCCCCAGCGCCCCCAGCGCCAGCGCGACCAGGATCAGCGCCAGCACCGCCACCTGCCCCGCGACCGAGGGGCCGAAGCCGTTCAGGCGCTGGTAGATCAGCGTGGTCAGCATCGGAAAGCGGCCCGGAATGCCCAGCAGCGCGGGAACGCCGAAATTGCCCACCGCCGCCGCGAAGGCAAGGATCGCCCCCGCCAGCGCCGAGGGCAGCGCCAGCGGCAGGATGATCCGCGTCAGGATGCGCAGGCGCCCGGCCCCGGCGATGCGGGCGGCCTCGACCAGATCGGCGGGCAGCGTCGCCAGCGCCGCGCGCAGGGCGATGAAGACCAGCGGCATATGCTCGATCCCCATCAGCAGCGCGATGCCCCCGCCGGAATAGATCGGGTTGGTGGTACCGGGCGGCGGCGCCAGCCCCAGCGGCCGCAGGACGGGCGAGTTGCTGCCCGACAGCTCGATCCAGGCCAGCGCCATGGTCTGCGAGGGGATCAGCAGCGGCGACAGGATCAGGAAGGTCATCGCCACCCGCCCGCGCAGGCGCAAGAGCCCGGTCGCGAAGGCCAGGACCGTGCCCAGCACCGTGGCGATCACCACCGATCCGGCGGATGCCGCCAGCGTGTTGCGAAAGGCCCGCCCGGTCGAGCGCGCCTCCAGCACCTCGGCCATCAGGCCAAGCGGCACGCCATCGGCGCCGGGCGCCAGCGCCTCGAGAAACAGCCGCGCCAGGGGCCAGACCGAGACCCCCAGCACCCAGGCCGCAAGCAGGGCGGCAAGGATCGTCCCGTCGCCCCGGTGCCAGGCCCCGCCCCAGATCCGGCCCCAGTCCCGCGTCCAGTCCCGTGCCCGGCGGACCGCCCCCCGATCACCCGCCATAGAGATCGGCGAAGACCTCCTTGTTGCGGATATCCTCGGCCAGCATCCGCGCCGCATCGGCCGGCAGCAGCGTCAGCGTGGCGGGGTCGGGATAGCCCTCGGGCGCGGCCACGCCTTCCAGCACCGGGAAATAGCCCTGCTCGACCGACTGGTCCTGCGCCGCGCGCGACAATTGCCAGTCCACGAAGACCTTCGCCGCCTCGACGGCGTCGCTGTCCTTCAGGATCGCCACCGGCTGGGTGATGACCGAGACGCCCTCGTCGGGGAACACGAAATCCACGGGCGAGCCCTTGGCCTTCGCGTTCAGCGCCATGTATTCGATGATGATGCCGTAAGCCTTCTCGCCGCGCGCCACCGCCTCGATCACGGTGCCGTTGCCCTGTCCCGCGACCGCGCCATTTTCCGCCAGCGCCTCGTACCAGTCCCAGCCGAATTCCGGCTGCTGGACCATCGTGCCGACATGGATCACCGCCGCCCCGGAATAGAGCGGGCTGGGCATGATCAGGCTGGAGGCCAGTTCCGGCGCGGTCAGTTCCGCCCAGGAGCGGGGGGCGGTCTCGACCAGCCCGGTATTGTAGACGATGCCGGTGGTGATCAGCTTGGTGCCGAAAAAGGTCATGTCGGGATCGATCAGCGCCTCGGGGATGCCCTCGACCGGGGCGTCCTGATAGGCCAGAAGCCGGCCCTCGTCCTTCAGCTGCGTCATCGCCACCGCATCGGCGATCAGCATCACGTCGGCCGGGGTCGCGCCGGCCGCGAATTCGGCAGAGAGCTTCGCCATCAGCTCGGTCGTGCCGGAACGGAAGATCTCGACCGTGATGTCGGGATGGTCCCTGTTGAAGGCCTCGACCACGGCGGCCATCTGGTCCTGCGGCTGCGAGGTATAGACGGTGATGGTCCGGGCCTCTTGCGCGCCGGCGGCGCCTGCGGCCAGCAGCGCGGCCAGGGGCAGGGACAGGATGCGGAACATGGTCATGCGAACCTCTCGGACTGTGCTTGCCCGCTGCCTAGGGTCAGGATTCATAACCAATAGATGACGAGAGCCGCGAGGGCGATGGCTGAGAAGAACACCTTGGGGCATCGGTCATAGCGGGTCGCGACGCGCCTCCAGTCCTTGAGCCTGCCGAACATGATC
>NZ_QNRC01000031.1 GCF_003709565.1 Paracoccus sigandri
GCCGAAGGCTCCGGCCGGCGGCGGCATGCCCGACATGGGCGGCATGGGCGGCATGATGTGATCCCCCCTGCCCCTGGCAGAAACGACGAAAGGGCGCCAGGACGGCGCCCTTTCTTCATGGCAGGGGGCCAGGCCGTCGCGTCAGCCGTCGGCGGCCAGCAGATCGCGCAGCCCCGCCTCGTCCAGCAGGGCGATCCGCCCATAGCCCAGCCGGACCCAGCCGCGATGCTCGAACTGGCCCAGCACCGCATTCGCGGTATGGCGCGAGACATTCGCCATCTCGGCAAGATCCGCCTGGGTCAACGGCAGCCCCGCCCCGCCATCCGCGCCAGGATCGGCCGCAGCAGCGGTCCCCGCATCGGTCCCCGCTTCATTCTGGCCCAGGAGACGCAGCAGCACCGCGGCGATGCGCTGGTCCGAACGCCGGATCAGCAGTTCCGAGATGATCCGGTAGCTGATGACGGAATTGTATTCGGTCAGCGTGGCGAAACCCAGCTGGCCCTGCGGCATCCGCCGGCAGATCTCGTCGATCCTGGCCAGCGACAGGTAGAGCACGCTGGACGGCTCCATCGCCCTGAAGGTCAGCGCCCGCGGCCGCCCGGTCATCAGCGGCCCCTGCCCGAACCAGCCGCCCCGGCGCATCACATGGCCCAGCACGATGCTGGAGGCCGCGTTCTGGGCCAGCACGGCGAAGCTGCCCTGCTGCACGCAATAGATGCCGCCCGGCGCATCGCCGATATGATGCGTGTATTCGCCCGTCCCATACCGCCTGACCGTCGCGGCCGAGAGGACCGCCTGCTGGAAGTCCTCGGCCCGCTCGGACAGCCAGCCAAGGGCCTGGAGGCGATCCTGCGCGGCTTTCGGCAACGGCTTTCCCCTTTGTAAACCGGAATGACCAAAAAAACGTCGGATGGCGCGTCAAATGTCGGGAATTCGACAATGCTCGCCGCATCCGCGACTAGATATCGCCGCGGATCGTGCGTCAAGGAATGTTGCCCTGTTGTCATGTTGCAACGCGATCCGAAGCGCGTGCGGTTCCTTGACGCACGTGCATCCGCATTGCCGCGCCGGGCGTGCTGCCGTCAGGCCTGCACGACCGGCTCGACCTCCATCGAGCTGCACAGCGACTTGAAGCGCGCATGGGCGACCTCGCCCATCAGCTCGCGCCCCATCCGGGTCAGATGCAGCTCCAGCCGGCCCTTCTCGGGCAGGAATTTCAGCGCGGCCGCCTCGTCCGGGTCCTCGATCGAGAACATCGCCCCGAAGCGCATCGCCTTGCCCAGGATTTCGGCGCGGCGGATCTCGTCCTCGGAGAGCAGCGCGAAGAGCGGCGCCAGGATCGAATTGGCGCGGCTGTTCTTGTAGCGATGCAGCAGCGCCAGCCCCAGGAAGACCCGCTCGGGATGGCTGATCGCGGCCATGTTGGCGCGGGTGACATTGTCGAAACAGGCCTCGGCCCGGTAATCGGGATGCGCCCGCCATGTCGTGTCATGCAGCAGGCAGGCCGCGCGAATCAGCCGGTCCTCTTCGGGCGGGGCCTCGGCGAAGATCGGCTGCAGGAACTGGTACAGCTTCTTGCCGAAGCCGGGCATCCGCGCCATCTGCCGCTCGGAGAAGCGGGCGGCCTCGATCAGCGGGTCGCGGCGGCGCAGGTCGTGGGACATGTGTTCGTAAAGCAGCCCCTCGCGGATGCCGAAGCTGGAGACCGCCAGTTCCTCGGGCGCGAATGTCGCGACCAGTTCGGACAGCACCTGCGAGGCCAGCGGCACCAGATCCATCCGCGACGAGGAAATGCCGACCCGCCCGCGCAGCTCGTTCAGGTCGCCGGCGGCGATCCAGTCCACGGTCTTGCGCACGTCCTCGGGGGTCATGCGGTATTCATGCAGCACGGTCATCGGATATTGCCGCCGCTCCATGTCCAGCCGGGCGATTGCCCGCCACGATCCGCCGACCAGGTAGATGCGCCGGTGGTCGGTGCCCATCTTCTCGGCCAGCCCGGCCATGATCGCGCGGATATGCTTGCGCAGCCCGGACCTGCCGCCCTGCACCTGCTGCAGCCGGAACGGCCCCAGCTGCGAGCTCGCCCGCGCGCCGACCTTGCCGCCGCCGACCTCGGCCAGCTCCATCGAGTTGCCGCCGATGTCGCAGACCAGCCCGGCGGCGTCCGGCCAGCCCAGCAGCACGCCCTGCGCCGACAGCCGCGCCTCTTCCTCGCCGTCGATGACATGCAGCTTCAGGCCGGTCTCGCGCTCGACCCGGCGCTGGAAGGCGGGGCCGTCCTCGGCCTCGCGCACCGCCGCCGTGGCCACGCAGGTCATCGGCGTGATGTCCATGCCGCGGGCCAGCGCGGCGAAGCGGCACAGCGCCGCAAAGCCGCGCTCGACGCCGGCGGGGTTCAGCCGCCCGGTGCGGGCCATGTCCTGGCCCAGCCCGGCCATCACCTTCTCGTTGTAGAAATAGGCCGGAGAGCGCGCCGCCCCGTCGAAGACCACCAGCCGGATCGAGTTCGAGCCGACATCGACGACCCCCACCCGCTTCAGCGCCCGCTTGGGCAATTTCTCGAAGGTCTTGCCGAAGGGCTCGATCTTGCGGCCGGTGGTGGTCAGAACGCCGTTCATCCAGGACTCCTGCTTGCGCATCGGGGCGTTAATGACCCGATCCTTGGCGCCGGTCAATCGGCGGAATGGGTCAGTGCCGGGACGTCGCGTGCCCCCGCGGTGCCCCGGCCCGAAAGTGACGGGTTTTCCATGAAGAACCTGTGACAGTTGAACAGATCGTCCCGGCCGTCGGGCAGATAGCGCACGAAGCGCCCGTCGGGCTGCAGCAGCCAGCTCTGCGCCTCGTCGGCCATGTTCGCGGCCATGACCTGGCTGACGATCTGCGCCTTCACCGTGTCGTTGAGGCATTCGACCAGCGTTTCGACCCGCCGCGACAGGTTGCGGTCCATCCAGTCGGCCGAGCTGATGAAGACCCGCGCCTTCTTCGAGGGAAGCCCGTGGCCATTGCCGAAACAGACGATGCGGGAATGTTCCAGATAGCGCCCGACGATAGACTTTACCCGAATATTCTCGGACAACCCCCTGATGCCGGGACGTATTCCGCAGATGCCGCGCACCACCAGGCTGATCTTCACCCCGGCGGCGTTGGCGGCATAGAGCGCCTCGATCACGTCCTTCTCGATCAACGAGTTCATCTTGGCCCAGATCGCGGCGCGGCGGCCCTGGCGGGCATATTCCGCCTCGCGTGCGATCAGCGACAGCAGATTCTCCTTCAGGTCGATGGGCGAGATCGACAGGTTCTCCAGTCCGTCCGGTTGAACATAGCCGGACAAGTAGTTGAAAACCTTGGTGGCGTCGCGCCCCAGCGCCGGGTCGCAGGTGAACAGCGACAGGTCGGTATAGATGCGCGCGGTAATCGGGTGATAGTTGCCGGTGCCGTAATGGGTATAGGTCACCAGGTTCTCGCCCTCGCGCCGCACGATGGTGCTGATCTTGGCATGGGTCTTGTAGTTCACGAAACCATAGACGACATGCGCGCCCGACCGCTCCAGCCGCCGCGACTGGCGGATATTGGCGGCCTCGTCGAAGCGGGCCTTCAGCTCGACCAGCGCGGTCACCGACTTGCCCGCCTCGGCCGCCTCGCACAGCGCATCGACGATCGAGCTGTCGCGGCTGGTGCGATAGAGCGTCTGCTTGATCGCCAGCACATCGGGATCGCGCGCCGCCTGCGCCAGGAAACGCACCACCATGTCGAAGGTCTCGTAGGGGTGATGCAGCAGCATGTCCTTCTGGCGGATCGCGGCGAACATGTCGCCGTGATGGTCCTGCACCCGTTCCGGCACGCGCGGGGTGAAGCCCGGCCACAGCAGGTCGCGGCGGTTTTCCAGCACCAGTTCGCGCAGGTCGGCCATGCCCAGAAGGCCCTCGACCTCGATCACCTCGTCGGGGCTGACCTCCAGCTCCTCCATGATCAGGCGGCGCAGCCGGTCCGGCGCGCCCGAGGTGATCTTCAGGCGGATGACGCTGCCGCGGCGGCGGCGCTTCAGCGCGGTCTCGAATTCGCGCACCAGGTCCTCGGCCTCTTCCTCGACCTCCAGGTCGCTGTCGCGCAGCACCCGGAAGGCGCAATGGCCGACATCGCGATAGCCGGGGAACAGGCTGGCCAGATGCATCAGCAGCAGATCCTCCAGCCGCAGGAATCGCTCGCCCCCCGGCAGCGGGATGAAGCGGGTCAGCTGCGCGGGGATCGGCAGCAGCGCCTGCATCTGCCGCCCGTCGCTGTTGCGCGCCAGTTCCAGCCCCAGCGAGAAGCCGGCATTCGGGATGAAGGGGAAGGGATGCGCCGGATCGATCGCCAGCGGCGACAGGACCGGAAACACCTTGCTTTCGAAATAGCGGCGCAGGAATTCCTCTTCGGCGCGCGTCACGCTGGAGCGCGACAGGATCATGATCCCGGCCTCCTCCATCTCGCGGCGCAGCCGGTTCCAGACGCCCTGCTGCGCGCCCATCAGGCGGCGGGCATCGGCGTTGATCAGGCTCAGCTGCTCGGCCGGGGTCAGCCCGTCATCCGAGGGGGTGGTGTTGCCCTCGCGCACCAGTTCGCGCAGGCCGGCGACCCGGACGGTGTAGAACTCGTCCAGGTTGGTCGCGCTGATCGAGACGAATCGCAGCCGCTCCAGCAGCGGCACGCGGGGATTGCGCGCCTCGTCCAGTACGCGCCAGTTGAAGGACAGCCAGCTCAGCTCTCGGTTGAAGAAACGTGCAGGGCCTTCGGGCAGGCCGCCGGGCAGGTCGACGGGTTCGGGGAACGGGGTGCGGAGGAAATCGGCTTGGGTCATCGCAATTCTGGCGCAGGGCGCACCGCAATCCGGTGCCGGCCGATCATGCGTCAGGCGTCGTCAGCTTGTCCAGCAGCTCTGCCGCGATGCGGCGGTTGATCGGCCGCTTGTCGGCCAGCGCGGCGCGATCGATGGCCGCGACCAGCCGGCGTGCCAGCCCCAGGTCGCGGTCCATGTTCAGCACCAGCCAGTCGATCAGCCCGGCGGGCACGCTTTGCTGGCGGTCGGCGAACAGCTTGACCAGCACGGCGGCCAGAAGCCCCTCGTCCGGGGCGCCCAGCCGGACCTGCGGCATGGCGTCCATGCGGCTTCGCAGGTCGGGCAGCACCAGCCCCCAGTCGCGCGGCGCGGCCCGCGCGGTCAGCAGCAGCAGGCAGTCGCGCGGCGCGCAGAGGTTCCACAGGTGGAACAGCGCCTGTTCCGCCCCGGCCGCGAAGCCCGCGTGATCGGCATCCTCGACCACCAGCGCGCCGCCCTCGGCCGCCAGCTGGTCGGCGGCATCGGGGCGCAGGCTGGCGGCGGTGACGCGGCGGGCGCCGTTCTCGGCCGCCCAGAAGGCCGCCATATGGGTCTTGCCGGCGCCCTCGGGGCCGATCAGCAGCATCCGGCCCTGCGGCCAGGTCTGCGGCGCGTCCAGCACCGCCAGCGCATCGGCATTGGCCGGCGCGGGCAGGAAATCGGCGCGCGCATGGGCCGGGGGCGTGGTCAGGTCCAGCGTCAGCTGCCGGGAAAGGGCCGGGATCACGGGTCGTCCTTGCGCCGCAGGTCTTCCTGCATGGTCTGGATCTCGGACATGGCGCGGCCGCGATCCGCCGCCAGGCGCGCCTTGCGCATGTTCTCGGCCACGGTGCCGCGGGGGACGATCTCGATCAGCGTGGGCTGGGCGGGCTCGTGCGGCACCTCCTGCCCGGTATAGAGCGCGCTGCTGCGGTAACGCTCGATCAGGAAGCGGGCGATGACGCCAAGCGCGGCGGCCAGCGGCACCGCCATGACCAGCCCCACGAAGCCGAACAGGGCGCCGAAGACCGACAGCGCCAAGAGCAGCCAGACCGGGTGCAGCCCGACATGGCCGCCGACGATCTTCGGCTGCAGGTAATTGCCCTCGACCACCTGCCCCAGCGCGAAGATCGCGATCACCGCGCCGATCCACAGGGGATCGCCCCAGAAGCTGAACAGCGCCACCCCGATGGCCATCGCGCCGCCGATCAGCACGCCGACATAGGGGATGAAGGACAGCACCGCCGCCGTGATGCCGATGAAGAAGCCGAAGGGCAGCCCGACCAGCATCAGCGCGATGGAATACCAGGTTCCCAGGATCAGGATCACCAGCCCCTGCCCGCGCACGAAGCCCGACAGCGCCTCGTCGATCTCGCGCGCCAGGCGGCGGACGGTGGGGGCGTGTTCGCGCGGCAGCAGCCGGTCGATCTCCTCGACCATCTTGTCCCAGTCCAGCAGCAGGTAGAAGGCCACGACTGGCACGATGACCAGCAGCGCGATGGTGCTGATGACGCCCCCGACCGAGCCGATCACGGTCGTCGCCACGCTGCCCATCTGCTCGCCCATCGCCTTGCCCAGGTCGGTCAGCGCGGTGCCGACGGTGCCGTCGGCGGGCAGAAGCTCGGGGAAGCGGGCCGAGACGAAGCTGCGCGCCTGTTCCAGCATGTCGGGCGCGGTGTCGATCAGCGCCACCGCCTGGCGCAGCAGCAGCGGCATGACCAGCAGGACCACGGCGGCAAGGATGACCACGGCGCCGGCGGTGATGACCACCACGGCCATGGTCCGCGACAGGCCCATCCGCTCCAGCCGGTCGGCCACCGGGTCCAGCAGATAGGCGACGCCCGCGCCCAGGATGAAGGGCAGGATGGGCTGGCCCAGCAGCCACATGGCGACCAGCAGGATCACCGCCCCGATCCCCCACCAGACCAGCTGTTTCTGCACCGGCATCCGCATCGCCGCTTCTCCTGTTTTCGCGCCCGTGGAATGTGACCGCAGCCTGCGTCGGTTGCAAGCGCGTCAGCGCGGATGAACGCGCCTGGGCGCCGGTTGGTTCACGCCGATATGCACGGCGACATGGGTGGCGGGGTGCTTGGCAAGGGGCGGCCGATCCGCTAACGCTCGGCCGAACCGTCACGAAGGACCCCGCCCATGCGTCTGTCGCGCTATTTCCTGCCCGTCCTGAAAGAGGACCCCAAAGAGGCCCAGATCGTCAGCCACCGGCTGATGCTGCGTTCGGGCATGATCAAGCAGCAGGCCGCGGGGATCTATTCCTGGCTGCCGCTGGGGTTCAAGGTGCTGCGCCGGATCGAGCAGATCGTGCACGAGGAACAGACGCGCGCCGGGCATATCCCGCTCTTGATGCCGACGCTGCAGCCGGCCGACCTGTGGCGCGAGTCGGGCCGCTACGACGATTACGGAGAGGAGATGCTGCGCATCCGCGACCGCCACAAGCGCGACCTGCTTTACGGCCCGACCAACGAGGAGATGATCACCGACATCTTCCGCAGCCATGTGAACAGCTACAAGGACCTGCCGCTGACGCTGTATCACATCCAGTGGAAGTTCCGCGACGAGATCCGGCCGCGCTTCGGGGTGATGCGCGGGCGCGAATTCCTGATGAAGGACGGCTACAACTTCGACCTGACCAGGGAAGACGCGCTGCACGCCTATAACCGCCACCTGGTCAGCTACCTGCGCACCTATGAACGCATGGGGTTGCAGGCGATCCCGATGCGCGCCGATGGCGGGCCGATCGGCGGCGATTACACGCATGAATTCCTGGTGCTGGCCGAAACCGGCGAATCCGAGGTCTTCTATGACAGCCAGATCACCGACCTGAAATTCGGCAGCCGCGACATCGACTATGACGACAAGGCGCAGTGCCAGGCCGTGCTGGAGGAATTCACCAGCCGCTATGCCCGCACCGACGAGACCCATGACGAGGCGGTCTTCGCGCAGGTCCCCGAGGATCGCCGCCGGGTCGCCCGCGGCATCGAGGTCGGCCAGATCTTCTATTTCGGCACCAAGTATTCCGAGCCGATGGGCGCCACCGTCGTCGGCCCGGACGGGGCGCGGGTGCCGGTCCACATGGGCAGCCACGGCATCGGCGTTTCCCGCCTGCTGGGCGCGATCATCGAGGCCAGCCATGACGACAAGGGCATCATCTGGCCCGAGGGCGTGACCCCCTTCCATGTCGGCATCGTCAACCTCAAGCAGGGCGACGTCGCGACCGACAGCGCCTGCGAGGCGCTCTATGCCGAGCTGAAGGCGCGCGGGCTGGATCCGCTCTATGACGACCGCGACGAACGGGCGGGCGCGAAATTCGCCACCATGGACCTGATCGGCCTGCCCTGGCGGATCACCGTCGGCCCGCGCGGGCTGGCCGCCAACAAGGTCGAGCTGACCAGCCGCCGCAGCGGCGAGACCACCGAGATGTCGCCCGCCGAGGCGGTGGAACGGCTGAGCGCGACCTATCGGCCGGTCTTCGCGGCCGGCCTGCCCTCGCCGGCCGCGTGATGGGGGTGCTGCGGCTGATCCCCGCTGCCGCGCTGGCGGCGGGCCTGTCGCAGTTTCCCGCCTTCTCGGACCAGTATGTCCAGCGCCTGGGCGGCCAGGTCGATGCGCTGACCCGCGTGGCCGCCGAATTCGACGCCAGCGCCAGCCGCGCCGGGCTGAGCCGCGAGGCGGCGCTGGCCGACCTGACGGGCAGCGGCTTCCGCGACGCCCACCAGGCCGACATGCGCCGCAGCTTCGCGCGGCTGGAACATGCCCGCGCCGACCTGGCGATGCTGCGCATGGCCGCGCCGCTGGAGCGGATGGCCCTGCCCCACCGGCTGCGCGACCGCGAGACGCTGGCCGCGACTTGGGGCGATTTCCGCCCCGCGATTCCCGTCACCTCGGCCGGGCTGATCGCCGCCGGAATCGGATTTCTGGCGGGCTGGCTGCTGCCCGGCCTGCTTGCCTGGCCGTTTCGCCGCGCCGCCCGCCACTGACGCCACGTAATCCTGCCGGATTCGTCATGACTTGCGCGTGACATCCTGCTTCCCTTTTGGGCAAGGCGCTTCTAACCTGCCGTGCAGGACCTTGTTCCAACTGGGAGACGACCAAATGAAAAAGCTTCTTCTCGCCACCGCTGCAAGCGCGCTGCTGACCGGCGCCGCGGGTGCCGAAGAGATCAAACTGGGTATCCTGTTCGGCTTTACCGGGCCGCTGGAATCGATGTCGCCCGACATGCAGAGGGGCGCCGAACTGGCGATGAGGGAGGTCAGCGATTCCGGCAAGCTGCTGGATGGCTCGACCGTGGTCGCCGTCACCGGCGACACGACCTGCATCGACGCCGCCGCCGCCACCGCCGCGGCCGAGCGCCTGATCACCGCCGAGGGCGTGAAGGGCATCGTCGGCGGCATGTGCTCGGGCGAGACCATCGCCACGCTGGAAAACGTGGCGCTGCCCAACGGCATCGTGATGATCTCGCCCTCGGCGACCTCACCGGCGCTGTCCACGATCGAGGATAACGGGCTGTTCTTCCGCACCTCGCCCTCGGATGCGCGCCAGGGCGAAGTGATGGCCGACATCATCCTGGAAAAGGGCATCGACACGGTCGCGGTGACCTATACCAACAACGATTACGGCAAGGGCCTGGCCGACAGCTTCGCCGCGGCCTTCGCGGAGAAGGGCGGCACCGTCACGGTGAATTCGCCCCATGACGACGGCAAGCCCGACTATTCGGCCGAAGTCGCGGCCCTGGCCTCGGCCGGCGGCGACGCGCTGGTCGTGGCGGGCTATGTCGACCAGGGCGGCTCGGGGATCGTGCGCGGCGCGCTGGATACCGGCGCCTTCGACACCTTCGTCTTCCCCGACGGCATGATCGGCCAGGCGCTGGTCACCAATTTCGGCGCCGAGATCGACGGCAGCTTCGGCCAGAACCCCGCCGCCGAGGGCGAGGGCCGCGACACCTTCATCGCCATGGCGCAGGAAGCGGGCTTCGACGGCTCGGGCGCCTTCGCGGCCGAATCCTATGACGCCGCCGCGCTGATCCTCTTGGCGATGGCCAAGGCCGGCTCCAGCGATCCCAATGTCTACAAGGACAGCGTGATGGATATCGCCAACGAACCCGGCGAGCAGATCCTGCCGGGCCAGCTGGAAAGGGCGCTGGAGATCATCGCCGAGGGTGGCGATGTCGACTATGTCGGCGCGACCTCGGTGGAACTGGTCGGACCGGGCGAATCGGCCGGCGTCTATCGCGAGGTCTCCTTCTCGGGTGGCGAAATGGAAGTCATCGGCTATCGCTGAGGACCGAGCCATGCTCCGGCCCGGCGCCCGGATCGGGTGTCGGGCCTTTTTTCAATGACAAGAACCGCCAAGGCGGTCATCCTTCACCAATGGCGTGAAGACAGGGACGTATAATGATCAGGGTCGAGGACCTACACAGACATTTCGGCGGCTTTCGTGCCGTGGACGGCGCCAGCCTGACCATCGAGAAAGGCTCGATCACCGGGCTGATCGGACCCAACGGCGCCGGAAAGACAACGCTGTTCAACGTGATCGCGGGCGTGCTGCCGCCGACATCGGGCCATGTCTACATGGACGGCCAGGACATCACCGGCCTGCCCCCGCACCAGCTGTTCCATCGCGGGCTGCTGCGCACCTTCCAGCTGGCGCATGAATTCGCCTCGATGACCGTGCGCGAGAACCTGATGATGGTTCCCGGCGGCCAGTCGGGCGAGGTGCTGTGGAACACCTGGTTCCGCCGCGGCCAGATCGCCCGCGAAGAGGCCGAGCTGCGCAAGCGCGCCGACGAGGTGCTGGATTTCCTGACGATCCGGCACCTGGCCACCGAAAAGGCCGGCAACCTGTCGGGCGGGCAGAAGAAGCTGCTGGAACTGGGCCGCACGATGATGGTCGACGCCAAGATCGTCTTCCTGGACGAGGTCGGCGCGGGCGTGAACCGGACGCTTCTGGGCACCATCGGCGACGCCATCGTGCGCCTGAACAAGGAGCGCGGCTATACCTTCTGCGTGATCGAGCATGACATGGATTTCATCGGCCGGCTGTGCGACCCGGTGATCGTCATGGCCGAGGGCAAGGTGCTGGCCGAGGGATCCGCCGACGAGATCATGAAGAACGAGGACGTGATCGAGGCCTATCTGGGCACCGGTCTGAAGAACAAGGTGAAGGCCGAACTGGCCGGAGGTGATGCATGAGCGTGACCGCGACCACTCCCGCGGAAACCGCCGCTGCCGCCGCCGATGCGGCGCATTTCCTGTCCGCGACGGCGATGCGCGGCGGCTATGGCAAGGCCGACATCCTGCATGGCTGCACGCTGAACGTGGACAAGGGCCAGATCGCGGTGATCGTCGGCCCCAACGGCGCGGGCAAGTCCACCGCCATGAAGGCGGTCTTCGGAATGCTGCCCTTGCGCGAGGGCCGCGTGACGCTGGACGGCGAGGACATCACCGGCCTGTCGCCGCAGGACCGGGTGCGCAAGGGCATGGGCTTCGTGCCGCAGGTCCACAACGTCTTTCCCTCGATGACGGTCGAGGAGAACCTGGAGATGGGCGCCTTCATCCGCACGGGCGACATCGCCGCCACGATGGAGCAGGTCTACGAGCTGTTCCCGATCCTCAGGACCAAGCGCCGCCAGCCGGCGGGCGAGCTGTCGGGCGGCCAGCGCCAGCAGGTCGCCGTCGGCCGCGCGCTGATGACCCGCCCCCGCCTGCTGATGCTGGACGAGCCCACCGCGGGCGTCAGCCCCATCGTCATGGACGAGCTGTTCGACCGCATCATCGAGATCGCCCGCAGCGGCATCTCGATCCTGATGGTGGAACAGAACGCCCGCCAGGCCCTGGAGATCGCCGATATCGGCTATGTCCTGGTGCAGGGCACCAACCGCTATACCGACACGGGTGCCGCGCTGATGGCCGACCCCGAGGTCCGGCGCACCTTCCTGGGGGGCTGACTTATGGATATCCTGAATGCCCTGGTGGCCATCCTGAACTACGTCGTCATCCCCGCCACCGCCTATGGCGCGCAGCTGGCCCTGGGCGCGCTGGGGGTGACGCTGATCTACGGCATCCTGCGCTTCTCGAACTTCGCCCATGGCGACACGATGGCGATCGGCACGGCCATCACCATCCTGTTCACCTGGATGCTGCAGAGCTTCGGCATCAGCTTCGGCCCGCTGCCCACCGCGCTTCTGGCGCTGCCCCTGGGCATTGCCGCGACCGCGGTGCTGGTGCTGGCGACCGACCGCGCCGTCTATCGCTTCTATCGCGTGCAGCGGGCGGCGCCGATCATCTTCGTGATGGCCTCGGTCGGGGTCATGTTCGTGCTGAACGGGCTGACCCGCCTGCTGATCGGCGTCGACGAGCGGCGCTTCGACGACGGCACCCGCTTCGTCATCAATGCCCGCGAATTCCGCGAATGGTCGGGCCTGTCCGAGGGGCTGGCGCTGCGCGGCACGCAGGTGCTGACCGTGGTGGTCGCCGTGGCCGTGGTCTGGGCGCTGTTCTGGTTCCTGAACCGGACCCGCTCGGGCAAGGCCATGCGCGCCTATTCCGACAACGAGGACCTGGCGCTGCTGTCGGGGATCGACCCCGAGCGCGTGGTGCGGCTGACCTGGATCATCGCGGCGGGGCTGGCGACCATCGCCGGCGTCCTTTACGGGCTGGACAAGTCCTTCCGGCCGTTCAACTATTTCCAGATGCTGCTGCCGATCTTCGCGGCCGCCATCGTGGGGGGACTGGGCAACCCGGTCGGCGCCATCGCCGGCGGCTTCATCGTCGCCTTTTCTGAGGTCGCGGTGACCTATCCCTGGCGCAAGGTGGCGGGCTATCTGGCGCCCGACTGGCAGCCCGCCGGGCTGCTGCAGCTGCTGGGGACGGAATACAAGTTCGCCGTCAGCTTCGTCATTCTGATCGTTGTGCTGCTGTTCAGGCCGACCGGCCTGTTCCGCGGCAAGTCGGTATAAGGAGGCCGCCTGATGTCCACCAACCGTCAAGCCGCCGCCTCCAGCCGCTGGCGCGCGCCCGTCCTGTTCGCCATCCTCGCCGTGCTGTTCCTGCTGGAGGGCACGGTGCGCAACGCGATGTTCTCGGGCAGCTGGAACACCTCGCTGGCGATCCTGAACATGGGGCTGATCTCGGCCATCACCGCGCTTGGGGTGAACATGCAATGGGGCTATGCGGGCCTGTTCAATGCCGGGGTCGTCGGCTTCCTGGCGCTGGGGGCGCTGGCGCCGATCCTGATCTCGCTGCCGCCGGTGGAAGGCGCCTGGGCCGCGGGCGGGCCGCGGCTGATGGCCGCGCTGCTGGCCGGGCTGGGCACGCTGGCGCTGGCCTCGATGGCCTGGCACCGGCTGCGCGCGGGGCGCGGGCTGGCCGTCACGCTGATCCTGATCGCGGGATTCGTGATCTATCGCTGGCTGTTCGACCCCGCCGTCACCGCCATCGAGGCGAACAACCCCGCCCGCCACGGCAATATCGGCGGGCTGGGCCTGCCGATCCTGCTGTCCTGGCTGGTCGGCGGGATCTTCGCCGCCGCCGCCGCCTGGGCGATCGGCAAGGTGGCGCTGGGGCTGCGCTCGGACTACCTGGCGATCGCCACGCTGGGGATCGGCGAGATCATCGTGGCCGTCTTGCGCAACGAGGAATGGCTGGCACGCGGCGTCAAGAACATCACCGCCATCCCGCGCCCGGTGCCCTACGAGGTGCAGCTGCAGCGCAACCCGGAATTCGTCGAATTCGCCCAGAGCTGGGGCTTCACCGCCGCCACCGGCTCGGGCGTCTGGGTGAAGCTGGGCTACATGTCGCTGTTCCTGGTCGTGCTGCTGACGCTGATCCTGCTGGCGCAGCTGGCGCTGAACTCGCCCTGGGGGCGGATGATGCGCGCGATCCGCGACAACGAGACCGCCGCCGAGGCGATGGGCAAGCATGTCACCGCGCGGCACCTGCAGATCTTCGTCATCGGCTCGGCGGTGATCGGGATCTCGGGGGCGATGATGGTGACGCTGGACGGGCTGCTGGCACCGTCGAGCTACAACCCGCTGCGCTATACCTTCCTGATCTGGGTGATGGTGATCGTCGGCGGCTCGGGCAACAACTGGGGCTCGGTGCTGGGGGCGGTGCTGATCTGGTTTCTGTGGATCAAGGCCGAGGTCTGGGGGCCGGCGCTGATCGGGTTGCTGACCCTGCCGCTGCCGGATGGCGGGCTGAAGTCGCATCTGCTGTCCGGTTCGCCGCATATGCGCTTCATCGCGATGGGGCTGGTCTTGCTGCTGGTGCTGCGCTTCGCCCCGCGCGGGCTGGTGCCGGAACGCTGAGCCCGCGTTTGCGTCCCGCGAGCGCCGGGGGGCTGTCGGCCCCCCGGACCCCCCGAGGGTATTTCGGCAACGAAGAAGATGCGGGGAAGAAGATGCGGGGTGGGTGCGTTTCGCTGCCCTCTTGCGCGGCGGCGGCGGGGCGCTTAAAGCCGCAATCATGACCCAGCATCAGCGCCTTCTCATCATCGATTTCGGCTCTCAGGTGACCCAGTTGATCGCGCGCAGGCTGCGCGAGCTGAACGTCTATTGCGAGATCCATCCCTACAACCTGCTGACCGAGGCGAAGCTGCAGGAGCTTGCCCCGCAGGCGGTGATCCTGTCGGGCGGGCCCGACAGCGTGACGCGCGAGGGCAGCCCGCGCGCGCCGCAGGCGCTGTTCGAGATGGGCGTGCCGGTCTTCGGCATCTGCTATGGCCAGCAGGTGATGATGGCGCAGCTGGGCGGCAAGGTCGAGGCCGGGCATCATGCCGAATACGGCCGCGCCTTCATCGCGCCGGCCCCCGGCCACAAGGGCGACGGGATCTTTGCCGGGCTGTTCGAGGAGGGCCGCGAGGAGGTCTGGATGAGCCATGGCGACCGCGTGACCGCGCTGGCGCCGGGTTTCGAGGTGATCGGCACGTCGCCGGGCGCGCCCCTGGCGATGATCGCCGACGAGGCGCGGCGCTTCTATGCGGTGCAGTTCCATCCCGAGGTGCATCACACCCCGAACGGCCGCGTCATGCTGGAGAATTTCCTGCGCCTGGCGGGCTTTGCCGGCGACTGGACCATGGCCGGCTATCGCGCCGAGGCGATCCGCAAGATCCGCGAGCAGGTCGGCGACCGCAAGGTGATCTGCGGGCTGTCGGGGGGCGTGGACAGTTCGGTCGCGGCGGTGCTGATCCACGAGGCGATCGGCGATCAGCTGACCTGCGTCTTCGTCGATCATGGGCTTCTGCGGCAGAACGAGGCGCAGGAGGTGGTCGCGATGTTCCGCGACAACTACAACATCCCGCTGATCCATGCCGATGAATCCGAGCTGTTCCTGGGCGCGCTGGACGGCGTCTCGGACCCCGAGACCAAGCGCAAGACCATCGGCAGGCTGTTCATCGACGTCTTTCAGAAATATGCCAACCAGATCGAGGGCGCCGAGTTCCTGGCGCAGGGCACGCTCTATCCGGACGTGATCGAGAGCGTGTCCTTCAGCGGCGGGCCCTCGGTCACGATCAAGTCGCATCACAATGTGGGTGGCCTGCCCGAGAAGATGGGCCTGAAGCTGGTCGAGCCGCTGCGCGAGCTCTTCAAGGACGAGGTCCGCGCCCTGGGCCGCGAGCTGGGCCTGCCCGAGAGCTTCATCGGCCGCCACCCCTTCCCCGGCCCCGGCCTGGCCATCCGCTGCCCCGGCGAGATCACCCGCGAGAAGCTGGAGATCCTGCGCAAGGCCGATGCCGTCTATATCGACCAGATCCGCAGGCATGGGCTCTATGACGAGATCTGGCAGGCCTTCGTGGCGATCCTGCCGGTGCGCACGGTCGGCGTGATGGGCGACGGGCGCACCTATGACTATGCCTGCGCGCTACGGGCCGTGACCTCGGTCGACGGGATGACGGCGGATTACTATCCCTTCAGCCACGATTTCCTGGGCGAGACCGCGACGCGGATCATCAACGAAGTGAAGGGCATCAACCGCGTCACCTATGACGTGACCTCGAAGCCGCCGGGCACCATCGAATGGGAGTGATCCCGCGCCTGTAGGTGCGGGACGGGCCACCTCGCCTGCCGCGGCGCTCGTGCTTTTCTTCGCCCGCCGCCTCCTCTAGGATGCGGCAGAGACCGCGAACAGGACCCATCATGGCCTTTGAATATACCGTCATCGCCGCACCCGACCGGGGCGAGAAGTCCAGATCGGCCAAGACCCCGGCGGATCGCTATGCGCTGGCGCTGGCGGCGGAGCTGAACCGGATGGCGGGTGACGGCTGGGATTACGTCCGGGCCGAGACCCTGCCAAGCGAGGAACGCAGCGGGCTGACCGGCCGGGCGACGATCTATCACAACGTCCTGGTCTTCCGGCGGGCGAAACCCGCCGCCGATATTCGCAGCGAGGGCATCGCGCGCCGGCCGCAGCCCGAATATCCCGCCAGCGCGACGCCCATGCGCGATCCCGAACCCACGCCGCGCCTGCCCGAATCCGCCGCGCCGATGAAATCGGATCATGCCGCGGCGCCCGCCGAGGACAATGCCGCGCCCGATTCGACGCCCCCGGCGCCGCGCAAGGGCAGCGACCCGGCCTGAGCGCTCAGGCGGCGCGGACCGCCGCCGTCTCGGGCGCGAAGGCACCGATGCTGACATGGTCGGGGCCGAAGCCGCAGAAACTGCCTTGCGGCACTTCCTGCCAGTCGTCCTCGTCCGTTTCCAGCGGTTCCGAGACCACGGCATAGCCCTGCCGGGTTTCCGACCAGCGATAGAACAGGCTTGGCGCGCAATCGTCGCTGGCGTGGCGGATCGCATAGAGCGAGCGGCCGTCCGAAAAGGCGCAGGTCGCGCGGACATGCGGCGCGGCGCCCCGGCGCATGGCCAGGTCGGTCATCCGCGCCATCGCCCGTTCCATCGCGCCCTTCGGATCGTGATCCAGCCCTTCCCCCAGCGCGATCAGGAACAGCGCCTCGCTGTCGGTCGCGCCCTTGCGGTGCAGGTAATGCGCCTCGGGGATCAGCAATTCGGCGTCGCGGCGCCAGGTGTCATAGCCGCCGAACTGGCCGTTATGCATGAAGGACCAGCGGCCGACGGCAAAGGGATGGCAGTTGTTGCGGCTGGTCGCGGTCCCGGTCGAGGCCCGCACATGGGCCATGAACAGGCGCGATCGCACCTGCGCGACCAGGCTGCGCAGGTTCGGGTCCGACCAGGCCGGCATCACGTCACGATAGAGTCCGGGCTCTTCCCGCTCGCCATACCAGGCCAGCCCGAAGCCGTCGGCATTGACCGGCGTGTGGCAGCGCGTCGCGCCCTGGCTTTGCCGGATCAACGAATGCGCCGGCCGGCTGACGATATCCTCCAGAAAGATCGCCTGGCCCAGATAGGCGGCCCAACGGCACATGCCCTGCCCCTTCGTGTCTTGTCGTTGCGACAGGACTAGCACGAAAGGATGAAGAATTCACCCTATTCCTGGGCCGGGGGCGTTTCCTCGACGATCACCAGATCGCGCTCGGCCGCGCCTTCGGCATGGGCCAGCGCCGCCTGGTATTCGGCGCTTTCATAGCAGGCCACGGCAGCATCGAAACTGGGGAAGCGCGCGACGACATTGCGCGCCCGGTCGGTCCCCTCCATCTGCCGATAGCGCCCGCCGCGGGCCAGGAAGGTGCCGCCATGCGCGGCAATCGCGGGACCGGCGGCCTTGGCATAGCGGCCATAGGCCTCGGGGTCGGTCACCGTGACATGGGCGATCCACAGGGCGGTCATGCGCTTTCTCCGATCAGTTTCTCGACTTCAGCGATGGCGCTGTCGGCCGCCGCCAGGCTGGGCGCGCCGCCCTGGGCGCGGTCCGGGCGGCCGCCGCCGCCCTTGCCGCCAAGCGCCACCGTGGCCGCCTGGACCAGCGCCACCGCGCTGATCCGCCCGGTCAGGTCCGGCGTGACCCCGGCCGCCACCGTGGCCTTGCCATCGGCTTCGGCCAGCACCAGCACGGCGCCGCTGCCCAGCTGCGCCTTCATCTCGTCGACCAGCGGCCCCAGCTCCTTGCCCGAGACGCCCTCGACCCGGCGGCCGATGAACCGGATGCCGCCGATCTCCTTGGCCTGCGCGCCACCGCCGCCGCCCATGGCCAGCTGGCGCTTCAGCTGCGCGACCTCGTTTGCCAGCGCCTTGCGCTCATCGGCCAGGGCGCGGACCTTGTTCACCACGTCGCCCGCCTGCGCCTTCAGGATCGCGGCGATCTCGCCCAGCTGGCTGTCTGCCGCGCGCAGGTGGTCCAGCGCCGCCTGCCCGGTCAGCGCCTCGATCCGCCGCACCCCCGCGCTGGAGGCGCTGTCGCCCAGCAGCGCGAAGGCGCCGATATCGCCGGTGCGCGCCACATGGGTGCCGCCGCACAGCTCGATCGAATAGGTCGCGCCGTCCGGGCCCTTGCCCGAATTGTCCTGCCGGCCCATCGAGACGACCCGCACCTCGTCGCCGTATTTCTCGCCGAACAGCGCCTGGGCACCAAGGGCGCGGGCGTCGTCGGGGGTCATGATCCGGGTTTCGACCGGCGCGTTCTGGCGAATGAAATCATTGACTTCCGCCTCGATCCTCGACAATTCCCGGTCGCTGACGGCATGGTTGTGGCTGAAATCGAAGCGCAGCCGGTCGGGCGCGTTCAGGCTGCCCCGCTGCGCGACATGTTCGCCCAGGGTGCGCCGCAGCGCCTCGTGCAGCAGATGCGTGGCCGAGTGGTTGGCCCGGATCGCCCCGCGCCGGTCGTGATCGACCGAGAGCTGGGCGCCCTGCCCGCGGCCCAGCACCCCCAGCGTGACCTCGGCCATGTGGATGAAGACGCCCGCGACCTTCTTCGTGTCGGTGACCCGCGCGGCGCCGGTATCGGTCTTGATCAGGCCGGTATCGCCGATCTGCCCGCCCGATTCCGCATAGAAGGGCGACTGGTTCACCACGATCTGGACCCGGTCGCCCGTCTTGGCCTCCTCGGCCTCGGCCCCCTCGACGACCAGCGCCAGGATCTGGCCCTCGGCTTCCTCGGCGTCATAGCCCAGGAATTCGGTCACGCCATGCCGCTCGGCCAGGTCGTACCAGATCGAGGCATCCGCCGCCTCGCCGCTGCCCGCCCAGGCCGCGCGAGCCTTGGCCTTCTGCTCGGCCATCGCGGCGTCGAAGCCGGCGATGTCCACGCTGCGGCCCTTCTCGCGCAGCGCGTCCTGCGTCAGATCCAGCGGGAAGCCATAGGTGTCATAGAGCTTGAAGGCCGCCTCGCCCGGCAGGTTCGAGCCCTCGGGCAGCCTCGACAGCTCGTCGTCCAGCAGCCGCAGCCCGCGGTCCAGCGTCTGGCGGAAGCGCGTCTCCTCGCTGCGCAGGGTTTCCTCGATCAGCGCTTGGGCACGCGGCAGTTCGGGATAGGCCGCGCCCATCTGCCCGACCAGCGCCGGCACCAGGCGGTGCATCACCGGATCCTGCGCACCCAGCATATGCGCGTGGCGCATCGCCCGGCGCATGATCCGCCGCAGCACATAGCCGCGCCCCTCGTTCGAGGGCATCACCCCATCCGCGATCAGGAAGCTGGTCGAGCGCAGATGGTCGGCGATCACCCGGTGATGCACCTTGCCCGGCCCGTCCGGGTCGCTGCTGGTCGCGTTCGCCGACGCCTCGATCAGGCTGCGCATCAGGTCGGTGTCGTAATTGTCGTGCTTGCCCTGCAGCAGGGCGCCGATCCGCTCCAGCCCCATGCCGGTATCGATCGACTGCATCTCCAGCGCGCGCATCGAGCCGTCCTCGAACTGCTCGTTCTGCATGAAGACCAGGTTCCAGATCTCGATGAAGCGGTCGCCATCCTCATCCGCGCTGCCCGGAGGGCCGCCCCAGATCTGCTCGCCATGGTCGTAGAAGATCTCGGTGCAGGGGCCGCAGGGGCCGGTCGGGCCCATCTGCCAGAAATTGTCGCTGGTCGGGATGCGGATGATGCGGTCGTCGGACAGGCCCGCGACCTTCTTCCAGATCTCGGCCGCCTCGTCATCGGTGTGATAGACGGTGACCAGCAGCTTGTCCTTGGGGATGCCGTATTCGCGGGTCAGCAATTCCCAGGCGAAGGGAATGGCACCTTCCTTGAAATAGTCGCCGAAGCTGAAATTCCCCAGCATTTCGAAGAAGGTATGGTGCCGCGCCGTATAGCCGACATTGTCCAGGTCGTTATGCTTGCCGCCGGCGCGGACGCATTTCTGCGCCGTGGTCGCGCGCTTGTAGTCGCGGGTTTCCAGGCCGGTGAACAGGTTCTTGAACTGCACCATGCCGGAATTCGCGAACATCAGCGTCGGGTCGTTTCGCGGGACCAGGGGGCTCGACTCGACCACGCGGTGGCCGTTCTTCTCGAAATAGCCGAGAAAGGTGGATCGGATGTCGTTGAGGCTGGGCATCTTGGGCCTTCGTCGCAGGGTTGTGGCGCAGATCCGGCGCGGACCGGGCTGGCGCATGGTCTAGCGGGACGGCGCGCGGCTGTCCAGCAAACAGGCGCCGGAACCGGTGGGGCCGACGGCGAGCCATGATGACGGGCCGTATCGCGAAGACCCTTCGCCCGTCCGTCCCGCGCGGGCGACCGGCATATCCGGTTCGCCCTTCACTTGCCTTGCAGCTGCCAGCCATCCCCTGCCGGCCCGGCTTGGCCAATCATCCGTTCCCCGGCCCGGAAAGCGCGATGCGCGGGACCAGCCCGCGCATCGGATCGTCGGGGCGCGCCAGGCGCGCCGCCGGCATCATTCCTCGCTCAGCACCTCGTCGCTGTCATCCGATCCGAAATCGAGCCCGTGGCTGGCGCGGATCTTGTCCTCGAT
Organism: Paracoccus sigandri; assembly: GCF_003709565.1. GTDB lineage: Bacteria > Pseudomonadota > Alphaproteobacteria > Rhodobacterales > Rhodobacteraceae > Paracoccus > Paracoccus siganidrum. Next base: position 20,654 of record NZ_QNRC01000031.1, read on the forward strand.
CTCATAGGCCACGTCCGGATTGTCGCGCAGATATTGCTTGGCGTTCTCGCGCCCCTGACCGATCCGCTGGTCGCCATGGGAATACCAGGCCCCCGATTTCTCGACGACCCCGGCCTTCACGCCCAGGTCGATCAATTCGCCGACCTTGCTGATCCCCTCGCCATACATGATGTCGAATTCGACCTGCCGGAAGGGCGGCGCCACCTTGTTCTTGACCACCTTCACGCGGGTCGAGTTGCCGATCACCTCGTCGCGGTCCTTGATCGAGCCGGTGCGGCGGATGTCCAGCCGTACCGAGGCATAGAATTTCAGCGCGTTCCCCCCGGTCGTGGTCTCGGGATTGCCGAACATCACGCCGATCTTCATGCGGATCTGGTTGATGAAGATGACCATGCAGTTGCTGCGCCCGATGCTGGCGGTCAGCTTGCGCATCGCCTGGCTCATCAGCCGGGCCTGGCTGCCCATCTGCATGTCGCCCATGTCGCCCTCGATCTCGGATTTCGGCGTCAACGCCGCGACCGAGTCGACCACCACCAGGTTGACCGCGCCGGAGCGGACCAGCGTATCCACGATCTCCAGCGCCTGCTCGCCCGTGTCGGGCTGGCTGATCAGCAGCTCGTCCAGGTTGACGCCCAGCTTCCTAGCATATTGCGGATCCAGCGCATGTTCGGCATCCACGAAGGCGCAGACGCCGCCCTTCTTCTGCTCTTCCGCGACCACATGCAGCGTCAGCGTGGTCTTGCCCGAGCTTTCCGGCCCGAAGATCTCGATGATGCGGCCCTTGGGCAGCCCGCCGATCCCCAGCGCGATGTCCAGCCCCAGCGATCCGGTCGAGGTCGCCTCGATCTCGGCCACGGGATTGTCGGCGCCGAGCTTCATGATCGAGCCCTTGCCGAACTGCCGCTCGATCTGCGCCAGCGCGCTGTCCAGGGCCTTTTGCTTATCCGCGCTGCGTTTGTTGTCCATATCGAAGATGCTCGCCTGTGCCATGTCGTCCTCACCGTTATTTCACAGCCCTCCGGGCAGGGCAATCTGCTCGACCGACGGAATGTTCACTTCTTGTTCCGAAATAGATGCGCCAATCCGCGGCGCATTTCAAGGCTTTTTCAATCGCCCGCTCGAATCATGGAAGAAGCCTGCCACAGCGCCGGTTAACAAAGCGTTTACATCCGGTGGGGCGACCGCTATCCCTGCCCCTCCCGTCCGACATCCCCAGTGCCGCGGCGCGGGCCGGGACCCGAAAGGAAGAAAGAGATGCTGATCTTCTGGGAACAGAGGCTGGTCTTTCTGGCGACGCCCAAGGCCGGCTCGACGGCGGTCGAATCGGCGCTCGAATCCCTGGCCTCGGCGGCGATCCAGCGTCCGGCGGCGTTGAAACATGCCGATATCGCGAATTTTCACCGCCACCTGCATCCCTGGCTGGAAGCCCAGGCGGGCGGACCCTTCTGCACCGTCGCCCTGATGCGCGAGCCCGTCGACTGGCTGCGCAGCTGGTACCGCTTCAAGCTGCGCGACGATCATGTCGATCCGACGCACCGGATGGAGGGCGTCAGCTTTGCGCAATTCGCAAGCGACTATGCGCGGCCGGGCGGGCCGGCGCAGCTGGAGATCGGCCAGCAGCGCGACTTCCTGACCGACGGGACGCGCCGCGTCGATCGCATCTTCCGCTACGAGGACTTTCCCGCCTTCATCGAGTTCCTGGAAGATCGCCTGGGCTGCGCGCTGGAAATGCCGCGCATCAACGTCCCGCCCCCGGTCGATGTGCATCTGGACGCGGATCAGGAAGCGCGGCTGCGCGAGGCGATGCGGGCCGATATCGACCTCTACCAGTCGATCTGAACGGCCCGCCGGCCCGGATCAATGTGGCCCGAAATGCGGCCCGGATCAATGCGGACCCGAGATGGCGGGGGGCGTGGCCATCTGCCGTTCGACCAGTTCCGCCAGCTCGGCAAGGGTGAAGGGCTTGGCAAGGAAGGCCGAATTGGGAATCGGCGCCTGTCCCTCGGTGAAGATGTCCTCGGAATATCCCGACATGAAGATGACGCGGGTCCGGGGTCGATGCTTCAGCGCGCTGCGCACCCAGCTTGGCCCGTCCATCCCCGGCATGACCACATCGGTCACGAAGACATCCACCTGCAGGCGATCGTCGGCCAGAAGCTCCAGCGCGGCCTCGGCGCAATCGGCCTCGCGGACCTGATAGCCCTTCAGCCGCAGGGCGCGCGCCGCGAAGGCACGGACCGGCGCCTCGTCCTCGACCAGAAGCACGGTGACGGGACGCTGGCTGGCCCTGGAAGCCGCCGCGACCGGGCGCGCCGAGACCGCCGGTTGCGGAACGGCCGCCCCCAGATGGGCGGGAAAATAAAGCGAGAAGCAGGTCCCTTCTCCGGGCGTCGAATCGCAGAAGATATAGCCGCCGGTCTGCTTGACGATGCCATAGGCGGTCGACAGGCCCAGCCCGGTTCCCTCGCCGACGCGCTTGGTGGTGAAGAAGGGCTCGAAGATCTTGCCCAGGTTCTCGGGCGCGATGCCGCAGCCCTGGTCGCGAAGCTCGATGCGGACATAGTCGCCGGCGGGCAATGTGGCGCGGTCGCGCTGGAAGGGCTGCGCGAAATGCAGGTTCTCGGTGCGGATCGATATCTCTCCGCCCGCGCTCATCGCGTCGCGGGCATTCACGACCAGGTTCATGATCACCTGTTCCAGCTGCCGCCGGTCGGCGCGGATCTGCCGCAGCGCGGGGTCGTGGCTGATGCTGAGCCCGACGCGCTCGCCCACCAGCCGGTTCAGCAGATGCGCCAGGTCGGCCAGCGTGTCGCGCAGATCCAGCGGCTCCAGCTTCAGCGTTTGCTTGCGCGAGAAGGCCAGCAATTGCCCGACCAGCGCGGCGGCGCGATTGGCGTTCTGGCTGATCTGGTCCAGGTCGGCGTAATCCGGGTCGCCCTTGTCGCGGCGCAGCATCAAGAGGTCGCAATGGCCGCTGATCGCCGTCAGCAGGTTGTTGAAATCATGCGCGACGCCGCCGGCAAGCTGGCCGATGGCCTGCATCTTCTGGCTTTGCGCGAATTGCGCCTCCAGCCGCTTGAGGTCGCTGGCATCGGTCAGAACCGCGACCACGGCCGGATGGGCACCGGCGTCGCGAGCCAGCGAGACCTGGAAATACTGGTCGCGACCATCGCGCGAACGCAGCCGCAGGATCTCGGTGCCGTTCTCCATGCGCCCGTTGAAGCAATCCGCCACCCAGTCGCCGACCGAGCGGCCCGGCCCCTCCAGCAGGCCGCCCAGATGCAGGCCGCCATTCCCGATCCCGGACAGGCCGAGCAGGCGCCGGGCCGCGGCATTCGCCCGGCGGATCTCTCCGTTCGGGGCCAAGCGCAGCAGGGCCACCGGGATCGGCTCGAAGCCGTCGCAGGTCTCGCCCGCCTCGGCGGAATCCAGCGCCAGGGCGATATCGCCCTCGGCCGGCAGGCTGTCGGGGTCGTGGCAGGACCAGATCTGCAAGGGCGCGTCCTCGGCCCGGCAGACGCCCAGGACCATGCCGTCCTCCAGCGCGATCTCGGCGCAGCCGTTGCGATCGGCGCGGCGGGTCAGCAGCTCGTGCGCCATGCCGGCATCGGCGCGCATCCGCGCCAGCAGGCCCACGACGTTCTGGCCGGCGATGTCGCCGAAACGTGCCCGCGAGGGCGGGTTCTGATAGAGGACCAGCCCGTCGGAATCGCAGATCCACACCGCCTCGGGCGCCGCCGTCACCTCGCCCCGGATCGCGGCCAGGGCACGGCGTTCCCCGATCCGCCGCCGCATATGCGCCAGCGCGACCGCACCGCCCAGCAGATACCAGGCGACCGCGATGCTGGAGAACACGATGGCCGCCGTCCCCGCACCGCTGCCCGGCAGCAAAAGCAGAATCGCCGCCCCCGCCACCATCGGCAGCAGCAGCAGCGGAACCGCGGCCAGCGCGCTGCGGGAAAGCCCGATCTGATCGTCCCAATGTGCCATGCGAATCATTACCCGAAGAACCACTTGTCCCCAGATAATGCGCGATGACTTAAGATTGCGTTAAGTGCGAAGCGCCCGGCGCGGTCATGCCCGCCGCAACAGCGCCAGGAAGAAGCCGTCGCTGGCCGTCAGCGGCGTCCACAGCCTGTCCTGAACCAGCGCAAAATCCTGATTTCGCTGCAGGAACGCCTGTATCTGCGCGTCGTTCTCGGCCGTCAGAAGCGAGCAGGTCATATAGGCCAGATGGCCCTTCGCGGCGACCAGCCCGGCCGCCCGGTCCAGGATCGACGCCTGGATCCGGCGCAGCTGCTCCAGCCGCTCGGGCGTCAGCCGCCATTTCGCATCCGGCTGGCGGCGCCATGTCCCGCTGCCCGAGCAGGGAACGTCCGCGACCACCAGCCCGTAATGCCCCGAGGGGCGGGCGGTCAGCGCGATCGCGGCCCCGGCGCGGCGGGCGCGGACCGGCAGGTCGCGCATCCGGTCGGGTTCGGCATCATGCGCCTCGATCCGCAGTTCCGGGTTGCGCGCGGCCAGCGCCAGCGCCTTGCCGCCGCCTCCGGCGCAATAGTCCAGCACCCGCATCCCCGGCGCGCAGGGCAGCTCCGCGCAGGCAAGCTGGGGCGAGAGGTCCTGCAGCTCGACCATCCCCTCGCCATAGGCGCGGCCCGAGGCGACGCGCCGCGCGCCCGAGATCACCCGCAGGGCCGAGGCCAGGCGCGGGTCCGGCGCGGTCTCGATCCCGTCGGCGGCCAGCGCGGCAAGGGCCTGGGCCAGGCCGGCGCGCTGGGGGTTGTGGCGCAGCCAGACCGGCGCCCGCTGCCCCATCGCCGCCGCCACCGCATCGGCGTCAGAGCCAAGCGCGCGGCGCCATTGCGGGCGCAGCCAGTCGGGAAGATTGTCGCCGGGAACCGCGTGGCCAGCCCGCTCGGACTCGGTCAGCGGGGCGGGCGCATGGCCCTCGCCGGTGAAGATCGCAGCCAGGTCCTCGCCGGTTTCGCGGCACAGCCCGATCATCAGCCCGCGCCCGCCAGGGCCGCCGCCAAGCGCGGCCAGCGTGTCGCGGCGGCGCAGCGCGTCGAAGACCAGGTCGCGGACGGCGGCGCGATCACCCGATCCGGCAAAGCGGCTGGCGCGCGACCAGCGCAGCAGCGCCTGCTCGGCCGGGGCGCCCTGCAGCACCTGGTCGAGAACGCCGATCGCGGCGCTGATCCGGGCCGCGGGGGTCATCCCAGCCGGTAATTGGGCGATTCGCGGGTGATCTGCACGTCATGGACATGGCTTTCCTTCAGCCCCGCGCCGGTGATGCGGACGAACTGGCAGTTCCTGCGCATCTCCTCGACCGTGGCGCAGCCGGTATAGCCCATGGCGGCGCGCAAGCCCCCGACCAGCTGGTGGATCACCGCATTGGCCGAGCCCTTGTAGGGCACCTGCCCCTCGATCCCCTCGGGGACCAGCTTGTCGGTCGCGGCGTCCTTCTGGAAATAGCGGTCGGCCGAGCCGCGCGCCATCGCGCCCAAGCTGCCCATGCCGCGATAGGACTTGAAGCTGCGGCCCTGATACAGGATCACCTCGCCGGGGCTTTCATCGGTGCCGGCAATGGCGCTGCCGACCATGGCGCAGCTGGCGCCCGCCGCGATGGCCTTGGCGAAATCGCCCGAGAACTTGATGCCGCCATCGGCGATCACCGGCACGTCGCCCGCCGCCCCGGCCGCGTCCATGATCGCGGTCAGCTGCGGCACGCCGACGCCCGCCACGATCCGCGTGGTGCAGATCGAGCCCGGCCCGATGCCGACCTTGACCGCATCCGCCCCGGCCGCGATCAGCGCGCGGGTGGCCTCGGCGGTGGCGACGTTGCCGGCGACCACCTGCACCTCGTTCGAGAAGGCCTTGACCCGCTCGACCGCCTTCGCCACGCCCGCCGAATGGCCATGGGCGGTGTCGATCACCACCATGTCCACGCCGGCCTCGATCAGCGCCCGGCTGCGCTCGAAGCCTTCCTCGCCCACGGTCGAGGCGGCGGCGACCCTGAGCCGGCCCAGGTCGTCCTTGCAGGCCAGGGGGTTCAGCACCGACTGCTCGGTATCCTTCAGCGTCAAGAGGCCGGTCAGCTTGCCCTGCCCGTCGGTGACCAGAAGCTTCTCGATCCGGCGCGCCTTCATCAGGCTGATCGCCTCGGCCCGGTCGGCGGGCTCGACCAGAAGCGCCAGGTTGTCGGCGGTCATCATCGCCTTGACCGGGGTGCGGTCGTCGCTGGCGAAGCGCATGTCGCGGTTGGTCACGATGCCGACCACGCGCCCCTTCTCGTCGACCACCGGGAAGCCGGTGACGTTGTAGCGCTCCTGCAAGGCCTTCGCATCGGCCAGCGTCTGCTCGGGGGTCAGCGTGATCGGATTGTAGACGATGCCGGATTCGAAGCGCTTGACGCGGCGCACCTCGTCGGCCTGCTGCTCGATGGTCAGGTTGCGGTGGATGACGCCCATGCCGCCCGCCTGCGCCAGCGCGATCGCCATGCGGCTTTCGGTCACCGTATCCATGGCCGAGGACAGAAGCGGGATGTTCATCCGGATCGCGCGCGTCACGTTGGTGGTGACATCGGCGGTCGATGGCATGACCGTCGAGGCGGCCGGAACCAGAAGCACGTCGTCGAAGGTCAGAGCCTCACGAATCTGCATGGCGGTGGTCCTTGCGGCAATTTCGTTTGGCAGTTTCCCCTTTCACGCGCGGCGGGAATTGTCCAGCCCCAACAGCGGGGCGAGATGTGGCTTTCGCGCCGCTGCCCCAGGTCGAAAGGCGCCGTGCGGCGCCAGATTCGTTGCGCCGCGGACACGCTGTCGTAAGGTCAGGTTTCCCGGACGCCGCGTCATCGCGTCGTGCCAATTGATTCATGACCTTTGGGCGTTAAGCTCGATTCCAGGGTCCCGGTGACCCGCTTTGGGAGGGAAAGATGAAACATGTGATCACAGGCTCTGCCGCGCTGATGATCTCGGCCGCGCCGCTGATGGCGGGCGGAATCGAACGGGCGCCGCAGTCGCTGGCCGCGCTGTTCGAGGCGGGCAACTATGCCGAACTGAGCTTCGGCGGCGCGGATCCGACGGTGAAGGGGACGGATTCCGCCGGTTTCGGGACCGGCGACGTCGCGAAGGGCTATGGCTTCGTGGGCCTGTCCTACAAGCACCAGTTCAACGAGAACCTGTCGGGCGCGATCATCCTCGAGCAGCCCTTCGGCGCCGATATCGCCTATGCGCCCTTCGCCGATGGCGGCTCGATGATGCTGGGCGGGACCAGCGCGACGGTGGATTCCACGACCTTCACGGCCCTGGCCCGCTATCGCTTCGACAACAACTTCTCGGTGCATGGCGGCATCCGCGGCTCGAAGGCCAGTGGCGAGGTGACGCTGGACGGCGCGGCCTACGGGCCGATCGCGGGCTATAACGTCAAGCTGGACGATTCCTGGGGCGTGGGCTACGTGATCGGCGCCGCCTACGAGATCCCCGACATCGCGGCGCGGGTCTCGCTGACCTACAACTCGTCCATCGAGCATGATTTCGACACGACCGAGAACATCCCCGGCATCCCGGTCGGCATGGACAGCACCACCACCGTCAAGACCCCGCAATCGGTGACGCTGGAAGGCCAGACCGGCATCGCCCCAGACACGCTGATGTTCGGCTCGATCCGCTGGGTGAAATGGTCCGAGTTCAAGGTCGAGCCGCGGATATTCACGCGCGCGCCCACCGCCGACGATCCGCTCGGCTTCGGGGTCGAGGGCGGACTGGTCTCGCTGGAGAACACCACGACCTACACGGTCGGCGTGGGCCGCAAGTTCACCGAGAGCTGGTCGGGCTCGGCCTCGCTGATCTACGAGCCCTCGGGCGAGCGGCTGGTCTCGCCGCTGGCGCCGCATACCGGGCGCAAGGGGGTGACGCTGGCGGCGATCTACACGATGGACAACCTGAAGATCACCACCGGCATCAACTATTCCAAGCTGGGCAATGCCCGCCCGCAGACCGGCGGCACCGAGCGCGCGCGGATGACGGACAGCGACGTCTGGGGCATCGGCATCCGGGTCGGCTACAGCTTCTGAGCGCGGCAGCGGCGCGAAAGGGGCGCAGGATCGGGCGCCGCGGAACATCCGCGGCGCCTTTCTGCGTCCCGCGACGGCCGGGGGGCTTCGCGCCCCCCGGACCCCCCGCGAGGTATTTGGAAGGAGTGCGAGGCGGACTGACCCGCTTGCTGGCTGTGCCCCCTTCCCTCGCCCCGCGCCGGGCATTACCTATGCGTCGTCGAAGATGGGGCGAAGCATGATCTATGAAAGCGGCGAGGCATGGCGGCAGGCCACGAGCAGGCGCGTGCTGCTGTTCGGCATGTCGGGGCTGGGCAAGACCCATCTGGCCAGCATGTTGCGCGAGGCCGGGGACTGGTTCCACTATTCGATCGATTACCGCATCGGCACCCGCTACATGGGCGAATACATCGCCGACAACTTCAAGCGCGAGGCGATGAAGGTGCCGTTCCTGCGCGAGCTGCTGATCTCGGACAGCGTCTATATCGCCTCGAACATCACCTTCGAGAACCTGGCGCCGCTGTCGACCTATATGGGCAAGCCGGGCAGTCCCAGCCGCGGCGGGCTGCCCTTCGAGGAATATTGCAAGCGCCAGGACCAGCATCGCCGGGCCGAGATCGCCGCGCTGCTGGACACCCGCCATTTCATGGAGCGCGCCCAGGACATCTATGGGATCGCGCATTTCGTCTGCGATTCCGGCGGCTCGATCTGCGAGGTAGTGGATCCCGAGGATCCCGAGGACCCGGTGCTGACGGCGCTGGCGCGCGAGCTGCTGCTGGTCTGGATCGAGGGATCGGAGGCGCATACGGCCGAGTTGGTGCGCCGCTTCGACCGGGCGCCGAAGCCGATGTATTACCAGCCGGAATTCCTGGAAAAGGCCTGGATCGCCTATCGCGTCGAGAAGGGCCTGGAGGCGGAGGAGGTCAACCCGGACGACTTCATCCGCTGGACCTATGCCCGCGCGCTGGCCCATCGCCAGCCGCGCTATGCGGCGATGGCGCGGCGCGGCGTCACCGTCAGCGCCGAGGAGGTCGCCGGGGTCGGCAGCCCCGAGGATTTCACCGCCCTGATCGCCCGCGCCATCGACCGTGCCATCGACCGTGCCAGCAAGAACGGGGAAGCCTGACGATGCCCATCACCCTGAACGAGAACCTGCCCGCCTACCGCATCCTGTCGGATGAGGGGGTGATGGTCATGTCTCCGGGCCGGGCCGCCACGCAGGACATCCGGCCGCTTCGGATCGGGCTTCTGAACCTGATGCCGAAGAAGATCCAGACCGAGAACCAGTTCGCCCGGCTGATCGGCGCCACGCCCCTGCAGATCGATTTCCAGCTGATCCGCATGTCGGACCACGAAAGCCGCAACACGGCGGCCGATCACCTCGCCTCGTTCTATCGCCCCTTCCGCGAGGTCGAGGCGACGGGCGAGAAATTCGACGGCCTCATCATCACCGGCGCCCCGATCGAGCAGCTGCCCTTCGAGAACGTCACCTATTGGGACGAGCTGCGCCGGGTCTTCGACTGGACCCAGAGCCATGTCCATTCCACCTTCGGCGTCTGCTGGGGCGGCATGGCGATGGCCTGGTATTTCCACGGGCTGGAAAAGCACCTGCTGGAGCGCAAGGCCTTCGGCTGTTTCCGCCACCAGAACCTTGCCCCCGCCTCGCCCTATCTGCGCGGCTTTTCCGACGACGTGCTGGTGCCGGTCAGCCGCTGGACCGAGATCCGCCAGGACGAGGTCGATGCCCGCCCGGCGCTGCGCACGCTGCTGGCCAGTCCCGAGGTCGGCCCCTGCCTGCTGGAGGATGCGGGCCATCGCGCGCTCTATATCTTCAACCACCTGGAATATGACAGCACGACGCTGAAGGACGAATACGACCGCGACGTCCAGGTCGGAAAGCCGATCAACGTGCCGATCAACTATTATCCCGACGACGATCCGACGCGGACCCCGTCGAACCGTTGGCGCAGCCATGCGCATCTGCTCTATGGTAACTGGATCAACGAGATCTACCAGACCACCTGGTACGACATCTCGCGCATCGGAGAAGGGTGAAGCATCATGTCCGACCTGCCCGAACTGCCGCTGGTCGGCCTGATCAGCGACTATCTGAAATCGGCGCCCAAGGAGCTGCGCAAGACCATCGAGCAGGGCGGCAAGAACCGCATCCTGGATCCCGGCTTCCCCTATGAGAAGCTGATGGACAAGGCGGATTACGAAAAGCGCATGGAGGCGCTCCAGCTGCAGCTGGTGCGGATGCTGCATGACGTGGTGGCGACCGGCAAGCGGCTGGTGGTGCTGTTCGAGGGCCGCGACGCCGCCGGCAAGGGCAGCACCATCGAGCGGATGCGCGAGAACCTGAACCCGCGTTCCGCCTATATCGTCGCCCTGCCGAAGCCGACCGAGCGCGAGGCGGGCCAGTGGTATTTCCAGCGTTACATCGACTGGCTGCCCGCCGCGGGCGAGATCGCGCTGTTCGACCGCAGCTGGTACAATCGCGGCGTGGTCGAGCGGGTCTTCGGCTTTTCCTCCGAGGTGCAGCGCGCCGCCTTCTTCCGCCAGCTGCCGGCCTTCGAGCAGACCCTGGTCGATGACGGGATCATCCTGGTCAAGCTGTGGCTGGACGTCAGCAGGGCCGAGCAGCTGCAGCGTTTCCTGGACCGCGAGAAGGACCCGCTGAAACAGTGGAAACTGTCCTCGATCGACGTGGACGGGCTGGCGAAATGGGACGACTATACCGCCGCCATCCGCGACACGCTGAGCCTGTCGCATTCGCCGCTGGCGCCCTGGACCGTGATCCGCTCGGACGACAAGCGCCGCGCGCGGATCGCGGCGATCCAGACGGTGCTGGCCGCGGTCGATTACGCCGGCAAGGACCTCAAGGCCATCGGCGCGCCCGACCCGGCCATCACCGGCGGCCCCGAGATCCTGCAGGGCTGATCCGGGCCTCGCCGGCGTTGCGCAACCACGCGGCACGGCCGGGCTGCGGCGCCGCCGGCTGGTGCGATCCTCTTGCGCGGCTTCCCGCGCGGGGCTAGCGTCGGGACAAATCCGCTCAACAGGAAGGCCCTTCTTTCATGCGCTTGCTGTCCACCACCCTGCTGGTTTCCGCCATCGCCGCGCCGGCATTCGCCGCCGATCCCGAACTGACCGTCTTCGACTGGGCCGGCTTCGAGGAGCCGGTGATCTTCCAGGCCTATATCGACAAGCACGGCACCGGCCCGACCTATTCCTTCTATGGCGACGACGACGAGGCGTTCCAGAAGCTCGCCTCGGGCTTTCGCGCCGATGTCGCCCATCCCTGCAGCCAGATGGTCTCGAAATACCGCGATGCCGGGCTGATCGAGCCCTGGGACACGTCGCGCATCCCGAATTTCGACAAGATCGCCCCGGAATTCCTGGATTCCGAGGTGTTCATGGACGACGAGGGCGTCTGGTACATCCCCACCGACTGGGGCGCGACCGCCATCGCCTACAATACCGAGACGGTCCCCGAGGAGGATGTCGCGACGCTGCAGATCTTCGTCGACCCGGCATACCAGGGCCGCACCTCGCTGCCGGATTCCTCGGACGATGTCTGGGCGCTGGCCTATCTGGCCACCGGCACGACCGACTGGGAGGACGTGACCGACGAGGAATTCGCCGCCGCCGCCGACTGGCTGCGCCAGGCGCATCAGAATGTCGCCGCCTATTGGTCGGACCCGTCCGAACAGGCGCAGTTGATGGCCTCGGGCGCGGTGGACGTGGCCTGGTCCTGGAACGACGGCGTGGTCTATCTGCAGGCCGACGACTATCCGGTGGGCTTCCAGCGCGCGGCGGCCGAGGGGTCGTCGACCTTCTTCTGCGGCTATGTGAAGCTGAAGAACGGGCCGGGCAACGAGGACAAGGTCTACGACTACATCAACGCCTGGCTGGAACCCTCGGCGGCGCGGGGGCTTCTGGACACGATCGGCTACGGCCATACCTCGACCGAGGCGATGGCGACCATCGCCGACGATCCCGCCGTGGCCGAGGGCCTGTCAGAGATCGACGCCCCGATCCTGGCCCAGACCCCGAACGATCCGGCGCAGCGCGAAAAGCAGCTGGCCGAGTTCGAGAAGATCAAGGCCGGATTCTGATCCGGCACGGGCGGTACCCTTCGCTCAGCCCTACAGCCGAAGCGCGGGCAGGACCGTGCCGCGGCATTCGCCGAAACCGATCCGGTATCCCGCACCCTGCGCCGCGCCGCGCAGGGTAACGGTGTCGCCATCCTCCAGGAAGCTGCGGCCCTGGCCATCCGCCAGCCGCAGCGGCTCCTTGCCGCCCCATGACAGCTCCAGCAGCGATCCGCGGCTGTCCCTGTCGGGGCCGGAAATCGTTCCCGAACCCAGCAGGTCGCCCACCCGCATCGGGCAGCCCGAGCTGGTGTGATGCGCCAGCTGCTGCGCGGCCGAATAATACATCTCGCGGTAACTGGTCCGGGCAATGACGGTTTCCGCGCCGTTCTCGGGCGTCAGGCCGACCTCCAGCGCGATGTCGTAGAGCATCGGGCCGGGCTCGTGCAGATAGGGCAGCAGGGGCCGCGCGCGTTCGGGCGTGGATACGCGGAACGGCTGCAGCGCGGCGGCGGTCACGATCCAGGGGCTGATCGAGGTCGCGGTGGCCTTGGCCTGGAACGGCCCCAGCGGCTGGTATTCCCAGGCCTGGATGTCGCGCGCCGACCAGTCGTTCAGCAGGACATAGCCGAAGATCATCGCATCGGCCCGGCCGACCGACACCATCCCTTCGGAGGGCTGGCCGATGACCGCGCCCAGCTCCAGCTCCAGGTCGAACCGGGCCGAGGGCGCGAATCGCGGCAAGTCCTCGTCGGGTGCCTTGACCTGCCCCCATGGCCTGCGCACCGGCGTGCCCGACACCACGACCGAGGAAGCCCGCCCGTTATAGCCGATGGGGATCGACAGCCAGTTCGGCGGCAGCGCATTCTCGGCGCCCCTGAACATCGTCCCGACATTCTCGGCATGATGGCGCCCGGCATAGAAGTCGGTGAACTCGCTGACCCGGAACGGCATCAGCAACCGCAGCCCGGCCAGCGGATGCAGATGCGGCGCGACCGCCGCGCGATGCGCCTCGTCCGACAGCAGCGCGGTCAGCCGCGCCCGCAGCGCCGCCCAGACCTCGGGCCCCGCCGCCATCACGGCATTCCACTCCGGCGCCGCGAACAGCGCCGGGTCCAGCCCGTGATCGACCGCCCCCACCTCCAGCACCATGTCGCCGATGGCTATTCCCATCCGCGCCCCGCCCCCGTCGTCGAACACGCCACAAGGCAAATTGTTCAGCGGAAAGGAACACTCCGCCGCATTCGCACTCTCGACCCATGACCGGATCAGGCCCATGACCGGCCTCCTTTCCTCCTGGCAATAAAGATCCCGCGGGCTTTCATCTTGGCAAAAATATCCCACGGGGGGTCGCCGGCTGGTGCGCCACTGGTTCGAGAACCAGCCGGCGACGGGTGTGAAACCCCCGGCCTTTTGGAGCGTCACTTCACGCCGGGCGTTCCGTCGAACTTCTTCTCCAGCCGGTTCCAGACCTCGATATATTCCTGCTGCATCGGCGCCTCGCGGGCGGCGAATTCGGTCAGGTGCTGGGGAAAGCGGGTCTCGAACATGAAGGACATGGTGTTGTCCAGCTTCTCGGGCTTCAGCGCGGCGTTGCTGGCGCCCTCGAAGGCGTCGCGGTCGGGGCCGTGGGGCAGCATGCAATTGTGCAGGCTGATGCCGCCCGGCGCGAAACCCTGCGGCTTGGCGTCGTAGATGCCATAGATGTTGCCCATCAGTTCGGACATGATGTTCTTGTGATACCAGGGCGGGCGGAAGCTGTGTTCAGCCACCATCCAGCGTTCGCGGAACAGCACGAAGTCGATATTCGCCGTCCCCTCCTGCCCCGAGGGCGCGGTCAGCACGGTGAAGATCGACGGGTCGGGATGGTCGAACAGGATCGCGCCCACCGGCGAATAGGTGCGCAGGTCATATTTGTAGGCGCAGTAATTCCCGTGCCAGGCGACGACGTCCAGCGGGCTGTGGTCGATCCAGGTTTCGTGGAACTGGCCGCACCACTTGATGACGACGCGAGAGCGGGCCTCGCGATCCTCGAAGGCGGCGACGGGGCATTTGAAGTCGCGCGGATTGGCCAGGCAATTGGCGCCGATCGGGCCGCGATGCGGCAGGTCGAATTTCTGGCCGTAATTCTCGCAGACGAAGCCGCGGGCCGGGCCCTCCAGCACCTCGACGCGGTAGACCAGGCCGCGCGGGATGATGGCGATCTCCTTCGGCTCCAGGTCGATCACCCCCAGCTCGGTGCAGAAGCGCAGCCGGCCCTCTTGCGGGACGACCAGCAATTCGCTGTCGGCCGAGAAGAAATATTCGTCCTGCATCGACTGCGTGACCAGGTAGACATGGGACGCCATGCCGACCTGGATGTTCACGTCGCCCGCCGTGGTCATGCTGCGCATCCCGGTGATCCAGGTCAGGTCCTCGGTCGGCACCGGGATCGGGTCCCAGCGATACTGGCCCAGGCTGGTCACGCCCGGCAGGACATGGGGCGCGGTCTTCCAGAACGGCAGCTCGATCGGCGCGAAACGCCCGACATGGCGGACCGAGGGGCGGATGCGATAGCACCAGGTCCGCTCGTTCTGGCCGCGCGGCGCGGTGAAGGCGGTGCCCGACAGCTGCTCGGCATAGAGCCCGTATGCGCATTTCTGGGGCGAGTTCTGCCCCTGCGGCAGGGCGCCCGGCAGCGCCTCGGTTTCGAAATCATTGCCGAATCCGGGCATGTAGCCGACATGGGTGCCGGTCGTGTCGCTTGCGCGGATCATGCCGCGCGGCAGGTCGTGGCGGGTCATGGCTGCCTCCTTCATGCCGCCTCCTCCGGCGGCCTTCAGATATTCATTGCATTTGCAACGATTGTCAAGAAAGCTGTTGCGTGGCTTGATGATGGAAGCCCCTGGCCGGAGGATACCATGCCCCACCGATTTCCCGAATTCGATCTGCAGCGCTTCCTGGCCTATCGCCTGGCCCGCGCCGCGCAGCACCTGTCCGAGGAACTGGCCCGCCGCTATCGCGACCGTTTCGGCATCTCGATCCCGGAATGGCGGGTGCTGGCGCATCTGGCCTATTCGGGCGATGTCTCGGTCCGCGACATCGAGATCCGCACCGGGATGGAGAAGTCGCAGGTCAGCCGCGCGGCCGCCCGGCTGGAGGCGGCGGGACATGTCGCCAAGCAGGTCAACGAATGCGACCGGCGGCTGGTCTCGCTGTCGCTGACGCCGGGCGGCTGCGACCTGATGGCCGAACTGCTGCCCGTCGCGCTGGCCTATCAGGCCGAGATCGAGCAGCGCCTGGGCGGCGCGCTGGCGGGATTCGAGGCCGGGCTGGATCGCCTGATCGGCGCCGCCGAAGACCCCGCCGACGACCGGGGAGACAACCGCGTCGAGCGCAGGGAAGAGCGGCATGATCCGGCTGCATGACTACTGGCGCTCCTCGGCCAGCTATCGGCTGCGGATCGCGCTGGAACTGGCCGGGCTGGACCATAACCGGCTGGCGGTGGACCTGACGCGCGGCGAACAGCAGGCGCCGGCCCATCTGGCGCATAACCCGCAAGGGCTGGTGCCGGTGCTGGAGATCGACGGGCTGCGCCTGGCGCAATCGCTGGCGATCATCGAATATCTGGACGAGACGCGCGGTCTTCGCCTGCTGCCGGGCGATCCCGCGGGCCGGGCGCGGGTGCGCGCCATCGCCCATGCCATCGCCATGGACATCCATCCGGTCTGCAACCTGCGCGTGACCAACCATGTCCGGCAGCTGACCGGCGCGGATTTCGTGATCGAGGACTGGATGGCCCGTTTCCTCGGCCCCGGCCTCGCGGCGGTCGAGGCGATGGTGGATGACGGCGACTTCTGCCATGGCGGCCGGCTGAGCCTTGCCGATCTGTGCCTGGTGCCGCAGATCTACAATGCGCGGCGCTGGGGGATCGATCTTGCGCCCCTGCCGCGCCTGCGGCGGATCGAGGCGCATCTGGCCGCCCTGCCCGCCTTCGCCCGCGCCCATCCCGACCGGGTGAAGCCCGCCTAGCCCGCCGCGATGCGGATCATGCCGGCGACGCTCTCGACCGGCACCGCGTCCAGGCCGCAGGGCGCGCCGGCCAGCGCCGCGCCCGTGGCGATGTCGAAGGATGCGCCATGCGCCGTGCACATCAGCCGCGCGCCATCGGCGGACAGGATCTGCGGGCCGCGAGAATCCAGCGGCAGATACTGATGCGGGCAGGCATTCGCGTAGGCGCGCAAGCCCGCATCGGTGCGGGCGATCAGCAGGGGAAAGCTGCCGCGCGGCGTCGCGACCTGGACCGAATGCACGGTCCCAACCTCGCTTTCGGGGCAGATCGGCGTGCCCGGCGCGGGGGCCGAGGCGTAATCGGTCCAGGACATGCGGCCTCTTGCGTAAGGCGCGCCCCCGTTGCGACGGGTGGCGCGGCCGGGACGGTCCTGCTGCGTTCCAACAGATTGCCGAAATGCCGCAGCTTCCTGTTCTGGCGCATTTCCGGGCGCAAGATCGGCGCCCGATCTTGCGGGAAATGCTTCAGGCGGCGGGATCGGCGCTGAGAACGCCGCGGCGGATCTGGTCCTCCTCGATGGATTCGAACAGGGCGCGGAAATTGCCCTCGCCGAAGCCGTCATCGCCCTTGCGCTGGATGAACTCGAAGAAGATCGGCCCGATCACCGTCTTCGAGAAGATCTGCAGCAGGATCCGCGTCTCGCCGCCGCCGACCACGCCTTCGCCGTCGATCAGGATGCCGTGTTTCTTCATCCGCTCGATCGGTTCCTCATGCCCCGTCACGCGGCGATGCGACATCTCGTAATAGGTGTCGGGCGGCCCCGGCATGAATTCCATCCCCGCCGCCGCGATGGCGTCGGTCCCGGCATAGATGTCCTCGCTGGCGATGGCGATGTGCTGGATGCCCTCGCCCTTGTATTCGCGCAGATATTCCTCGATCTGGCTGTGATCGTCGGTGCTTTCGTTGATCGGGATGCGGATCTTGCCGTCGGGCGAGGTCAGCGCGCGGCTGACCAGGCCGGTCTGCTTGCCCTTGATGTCGAAATACTTGATCTCGCGGAAATTGAACGTGTCGTGATAGAACTTGTACCAGGTGTCCATGTTGCCGCGGACGACATTGTGGGTCAGGTGGTCCAGGTAATAGAAACCGAAGCCCTCGGGGCGCGGGTCCGGTTCGACCAGCCAGTCGTAATCGGCCTCATAGGCGCTGCCCTCGTCGCCATAGCGGTCGATGAAATAGAGCAGCGAGCCGCCGATGCCATGGACCGCCGGGGCCTCGATCGACTTGCCCTCGCCCGTATATTCCCGCGCGCCCAGGTCCAGCGCCCGTTTCAGCGCCACCTTCGCATCGACGACGCGCCAGGCCATGGCCGGGGCGCAGGGGCCGTGTTCCTTGACGAAACCCGCCGCATGACCGTCGGGATCGGCATTCAGCAGATAGTTGATGTCGCCCTGGCGATAGAGCGTGATGTCCTTCGACTTGTGCTTCGCGACCGGAACGAAGCCCATCTGGCGGAAGATCCGGTCGAGGATCTCGGGCTGCGGATGGGCGAATTCGACGAATGCGAAACCGTCGGTGCCGGCCGGGTTGGCCTTGCTGATCGTAGCCTTGGGGGCGTTGTGCGGGAAGGGTCCCATGGCGCGCTCCTCTCCTGTTCGCTTGCTTCCCGGAGATGATGCCGCAGCGCGGCCGCAAGATGCTTGCAAATCGCGCCGGATCGGCGATGCTGATGCACGGTATTTGGACGATATCGCGACGGGATGCAGGAAACGCGCATGGACAGCTTCGATCATGCAATACTTGCCGCATTGCAGCGCGACGGCACGATGACCAATGCCGCGCTGGCCGAGGTGGTGAACCTGTCGGCCTCGCAATGTTCGCGCAGGCGTGCGGCGCTGGAGGAAGCGGGGGTGATCGAGGGCTATACGGCGCGCCTGAACCCCGCCGCGCTGGGATACGGGTTGCGCGCGGTCATCCGGGTGAACCTGCGCAGCCACGGCCAGGGCAAGGACGACGATTTCGCCCGTTTCGTCACCGGCCATCCGATGATCCGCTCGGCCTTTTCGGTCTCGGGCGATGCCGATTACGTGCTGGACATCCGCGCCCGCGACCTGGACGCATTCGCCGATTTCATCCACCGCCACCTGCTGCCGCATCCGCAGGTCGCGCAGGTGCGCTCGGAAATCGTGCTGAAGACGCTGAAGGACGAGCGCGGGCTGGCCCTGCCCTGAAAGGCGTCAGGGCGGGTCCAGCCGGATGGTCCAGCCGCCGGTCGCATTGACCTGCAGGTGATAGCGGCCGGGTTCCTCGATCAGATGCCGCCCCGCCCCGGCCCCGCCGCGATGCAGGTTGCGCACCACCCGGCCCTGGTCGTCCAACAGATACAGCACCATCACCGCATCGTCGCTGTCGAAATGCATCTCGACCGGGGCGCTGACCTCGAAAGGCTCGGTCACGCCGCTGCCCTTGCCGTGGAAGGCGCGCCCCTGCCCCGCAACCGGCAGCGCGTCATAGCAGGCCAGCCGCGCCGCATCCTCGGCCATCGCGCGGCAAGCGGCGAGGCCGGGATCGGCCCCCGCCGGCCCGGCCATCAGCGCGGCCGCCGCGCCAAGGCGGATCACCAGTCGACCGGGCACCCTTCGCAATTCTCCATATGCACGCCTTCCCAGATGGCGAAGCGGATGTTGTTGGCCGCCAGATGCGCCTCGGCCAGGTCGGCGTGATAGAATTTCGCCTCGGCCAGGTTGGCGGCGACGATCCGGCAGCCGACGAATTTCGCCTTGTTCGCCCAGACCGCCTCCAGCGAGGCCGCCGTCAGGTCCGAGCCGCTGAAATCCGCCCCCGCCATGCGCGAATAATCCAGCGAGGCGCCGGTCAGGTCGGCACCGCGCGCGACCAGCCCCTGCAGGAAGGCCTTGCCCAGATCCGCGCCGCGCAGATCCGCCCCCGACAGGTCCGCCCCCTTCAGCGAGGCACCCGACAGGTCGGCCCGCGTCAGGATCGCGCCGCGCAGATCGGCGCCGTCCAGCACCATGCCCGACAGGTCCTGGTGCGACAGGTCGATGCCGGGGCAAGAGGCATCGGCGGCCAGCTCGCAACCGTTGATGGTCTGCGGGCCTTCGGGGCGGTCGTCGCTGTCGACAATGATCCGATAGCTGGTATCGGGCTGGATCTGCATCTGCGGCGCGGTCTCGGCCCAGGTCGCCGGACCGGCCAGCGCGACAGCAAGCGCCAGCGGCGCGGCAGGGAAAGCTCGGGTCATCGCGGTCCTCCTTCCATGGCGGTGAATGATGGGACGGGGGCCGCAGGCCGGCCCCCGCCCGTGGTCCGGCCTATTCAGCCGAGGCAAGCACCTCGTCGGGGATCTCGAAGACCCAGAACGATCCGCCCTGGCTGACCTGGGTGGTCAGCGTGGCCATGTCGCCGCCCCACAGCGGCACCGCGCCGCCATAGCCCGAGGCGATGCCCAGATATTGCTTGCCGTCCATCTCCCAGGTGATCGGCATCGACACGATCCCGGAACCGGTCTGGAACTTCCACAGCTCCTCGCCGGTCTCGGCGTTGAAGGCCTTGACGAAACCGTCCGAGGTGCCGGTGAAGACCAGGTTCCCCGCCGTCGCCAGGGTCCCGGCCCAGAGCGGGAATTCCTCGCGATGTTCCCAGACCTTTTCGCCGGTGGCCGGGTCATAGGCGCGCAGCGTGCCGATATGGTCGTCGAACAGCCGCTTGATGCGGAAGCCCTGGCCCAGATAGGCGGCGCCGGCCTGGTAGGTGACTTCCTCGGTCCAGTAATCCTCGGTCCAGTTGTTGGCGGGGACGTAGAACAGGCCCGTGTCCTGCGAATAGGCCATCGGGTTCCAGTTCTTGCCCCCCAGGAAGGGCGGCGTCACCTGGATCGTGGCGCCGCGCGCTTCGCCTTCCTCGGGCAGCGGCGGGCGCTGGCCCTCGACCTCGACCGGGCGGCCGGTTTCCAGGTCGATATGGCTGGCCCAGGTGATCTCGTCCACGAAGGGGAAGGCGTTCAGCAGCGCGGTCGGCTTGTTGATTTCGGTGCCGCGTTCCGACAGCGCGTCGATATCGGTGACGTAGAAGAAGCCGTTGCGGTCGGCATGGGCGCCGGCGCGATGGGTGTTGCCGTCCTTGTCGGTATAGTCGAACAGGATGATCTCGTTATTGCCCGAGAAGTCCCAGGCGTCGTTCGGCGTGTGCTGGTAGAAGCCGACCACCTCGCCGTCGGTCGGGTTCACATAGGCCTGACCCGAGGTATAGAGGCTGTCGTAATCCCAGAAATTCTCGCCCTGCGACCGCGCCCAGGTGTTCCAGGGCGCCGGGTTGCCGGTGCCGACGATGATCGTATTGGTTTCGGGATCGAAACTGGCCGATTGCCAGGGCGCGCCGCCGCCGTGATGCCAGGCCTCGACCTTGCTGCCATCCTCGTTGACCGGCCAGCTGGGCGCCGCGGCGTCGCCGGTGGTCGTGCTGTCCTGGCCGTTCAGGGTGCCCATATGGCCCTCGACGAAGGGCCGCATCCAGATCTCCTCGCCGGTATCGGGATCGCGGGCATAGAGCTTGCCGACCACGCCGAATTCGTCGCCCGAGCTGCCGTGGATCAGCATCACCCGGTCGGTCTCGGCATCCTTGATGATGGTCGGCGCGCCGGTCAGCGTGTAGCCGACCTTGTGATCGCCGAACTTCTCGCGCCAGACGACCTTGCCGGTGTTCTTGTCCAGCGCATAGATCGAGGCATCCAGCGCGCCGAAGAACACCTTGTCGCCATAGATCGCGGCGCCGCGGTTGATGACGTCGCAGCAGGGGCGGATGTCGTCGGGCAGGCGGGCCTCGAACTTCCACAGCCGCTCGCCGGTCTTCGCGTCCAGCGCCCACATCCGGCTGTAGGAGCCGGTGATGTAGATCACCCCGTCATGGACCAGCGCCTGGGTTTCCTGCCCGCGCTGCTTTTCATCGCCGAAGGAAAACGCCCAGGCCGGGCGCAGGTGGCGGACGGTCTCGGCATTGACCTGGTCCAGCGGGGACCAGCGTTGGGCGTTGTTGCCCATGCCGTACATCAGCACGTCCCCGGTGGTCTCGTGGTCGTTCAGGATGTCCTCCCAGGTGACATCCCTGGCCTGGGCGGCGCCGAGGCTGCCCGCGACCGCAAGCGCCAATGCGCTGGCCGTCGGATAGGTGAAAAGCTTGGCGTACATGTGCTCCTCCTTACGCTTGTGCTTCGTGACGGCTTGCGCCGCTGGTCGGTCGTCTTCGCCTCAGGTCCCGCCGATCACCGGCAGGGCGTCGCTTTCGAAATCGCGCCAGCGCTGGACCACCGCGCGGCGGTATTCCTCGGGATTGGCGCCAAGGGATGCGAATTCGGGCATCGGGCCGGCATGGATCGCCTCGGCCGGGGCCAGCCCCAGCCCCGAGGCCCGCGCCATGCGCCCCGCGAAGGCCCGCAGATAGGCGCGGGTCTGCGCCAGGGCGGCGCTGGAGCGGTGGAACGGCCCATGGCCGGGCACCACCCCGCCGGCGCCGATCGCCGCGATCCGGTCCAGCCCGGCCAGCCAGTCCGCGATGGCGGCATCGGGAAAGCTGGGCGCGCGGTCCAGAAACAGCATGTCGCCCGCGACCAGGGTTCCGGTCGCCTGATCCAGCAGCAGCAGGTCGGCCTGGCTGTGGCCCGACATGGCGATCAGCCGCAGCGCCCTGCCGCCGATGACCAGCGGGCCGGGCGCGGCATCCGCGGTCGCCGGCATGAAGGCGGTGCCGTTCATCCAGCTGCCCAGGATGCGATAGAGGTTGTCCGAATAGCCCTGCCCGTTTTCCGCCTGCAAGGCGCGGCTTTGCGGCAGGGCGAGGATCGGGCGATCGGCGAAGGCCTGGTTGCCCAGCCAGTGATCGGGATGGTGATGGGTGTTGACCACCGCCGCCACGCCGCCGAATTTCTGATCCGCCAGCTGCCGCAGCGCCGCGCCCTGCCGCGCGTTCGAGCCGGTATCGACCACCACCGCCCCCTCGGGCGTGGCCAGCAGCACGATGTTGCAGATCGCCCCGCCATTGGTCCGCGCGAAGCTTTGGGCGGCGCCCTCGATCATCCAGACGCCGTCGGCGACCTCGACCGGGCTGGCGGGATCGGCCGGGCTCAGCGCGACGGCCGGGCGCAGCGCAAGGGCGGCGGCCCCGGCGGCCAGCACCCCGCGGCGCGTCGGACGAGGCGTGGGACGCAGGCCGGTCACGCCCCCGCCTCCAGCCGCCCGCGAAAGCGATGGCCGATATTGTCGCGCGCCCGGACGATGACCGGCCCCCGCGCCAGCTCGGGCGGCAGCAGGAAGGTCAGCTCGGGGTTTTCCTCCAGCGGCTCGTGGATCTGCAGCCGCGCGATTTCGGCGCCCTCGGCATCCTCCAGCGTCAGCTCGGTCAGGTGATGGGCGGGGATGCCGTCGGCCAGCCCGGTATCCATCGGATGGCGGATCGTCACCCGCAGCCGCCCCGTGTCCGGCCACAGCCGTCCGCGCATCTGGCCGAACCCCTCTTGCCAGTCGGGCCGTGCATGGGTGGCGGCGGGGGCTGTGCAGCCGCCACCCATGGCATCGACGAAGGCGCCCGCCATCGACCAGCGCGGCGGGGCACCCCCGTCGATCACCTCGGCCGAGGCGCGGATCGCCCCGGCCATCTCGTATTTCACGCCGAAGCCCAGCAGCGGCAGCGCGCGGCCCGGATGGAAGACCAGCCCGACCGCGAAGGGGCTGTAGTCGATCGTCACCACGATCCGCGCGACCGGCCCGGCCACGCCCGTCGCATCGACCAGCACCGGCACATGGGCCGGGTCCTCGGCCGAAGCCGGGGCCAGCAGCAGCATCGCCGGATCCATCGCCCAGTCCCGCGGATCGCCCAGGTGATCCTGCCGGTGATGGGGCCACATGCCGCTGTCGAAGGGATCGGCCTGCGGATCCCCGGCCGCGACAGGCGCGGGTGCGCCCGCGCCTCTGGGCAGCAGATGGGTCAGAAGCCGGGCCATCGCCGCGCCTCAGTTCCGCAGCGCCGAGGTCAGGGTTTCCAGCGCCGCGTTCACATGGCCGCTGTCGCGGGTCAGATACCAGGCCGCCTGGTCCAGGACCGAGACCGCGCGCGGCGCGCCCGACAGCGCCTCCAGCCCCTTGCCCGCCTCCTCCAGTTCGGGGGCCAGCGCGACGGCGGCGGGCTTGTCGTCCTTCACCTCGGCCAGCCGGTCGCGCAGGCTACGGATCGTGTCGACATTCTCGGCCAGCTGCTGGTCGTCGGGGCGGGTCTCGACATAGGTGCGGATCGCCCAGATCGCCTCGGGGGTCAGGATGCCGTCGAAGGGCGGCATCTTGACCGCGCCGTTCTGCTCATAGCCGTTCAGCACCCGGTCCAGATACCATTCGTCGCCGAAATCGTTGGCCTCCAGGAAGCGCAGGTCCGGGGCCAGCCCGCCCGAGATCGCCTCCAGCCCGTGGCAGCGCGCGCAATTGGTGTTGTAGCCCTTGGCGCCGATCTCGACCGCCTTGAACAGCACCGCCGGGTCGGCCTCGCGCCAGGGGTTCTCGCTGCCCAGTTCCTCGGGCAGGTCGGGCAGCCCGGTCGTGTCCACCGATTGCGGGGCGGTGTCGCCGTGCCCCAAAGCGGCCATCGTTCCCAGCAGAACGGCAAATCCGGCCATGATCGTCGTCTTGGGCAGCATCGCGTTTCCTCCAGTCGCGCCTTTGTGACCGACTGTGTTGCGTGAGGCCCGTTCCCGGCAATTGGCCAATGGTCGAGCCGCCGGGGCAAGGTCTTAGGCGAAAGGTCGAATTTTGCCCCGCCCGCCGCTGTGGGACGCTGACGCGATGAGGTTTGTCGCGCATATGGCCGTCCTGGCACTGGTTTCTCTGCAACCGCAGCCGCTTGCGGCCGAGGATCTGTTCGACGCGGGCAGCGGCTTGCGCATCGCCGCCTACCGGGCGCCGGTGCCGGGCAGCGTGCCCGGCGGGCGGGTGATCGGCGCCGACGACCTGGCCCGGATCGCGGCCGAGGGCGCGCTGCTTCTGGACGTGCTGCCCGCGCCCGGCCACATGACCCGGCCGGATGGCAGCTGGATCATGCCCGAGCGGCACCAGACCATCGCCGGCGCCGTCTGGCTGCCCGAGACCGGCCGGGGCGATATCGCGCCGGATATCGCCGACTACCTGGACCAGTCGCTGGCGCTCTGCACCGGGGGCAAGCGCGCGCATCCCATCGCCGTCTTCTGCCGCAGCGATTGCTGGATGAGCTGGAACGCCGTCCAGCGCATC
The DNA here is from genome assembly GCF_003709565.1 of Paracoccus sigandri. Lineage (GTDB taxonomy): Bacteria > Pseudomonadota > Alphaproteobacteria > Rhodobacterales > Rhodobacteraceae > Paracoccus > Paracoccus siganidrum. Next base: position 45,077 of record NZ_QNRC01000031.1, read on the forward strand.
GCCGGGCTGGGCTATGACAACCTCTACTGGTTTCCCGGCGGCATCGAGGAATGGCAGGACCTGGGCCGCCCGATGCAGACCGCGATCCCGCTGCCCGTGGGGGCCGCCGCATGCCGCTGACGCCGCCGCCCGGCCGATCGCCGGAAACGGCAGCGATGGACCTGCGGCCATCCTGTTCTATACTGTCGGAAACATCCTGCGAGGTCGGCCATGACGCAGCCCCCGGCGCCCCCATCGCCCCCTGAGACCCCGCCCGCCCGGCGCATCGCCTCGGCGCTGATCGTCGAGGATCACCCGCTGTTCTGCGACGCGCTGTCGATCACGCTGCAGATCGTCGGCGGGATCACCAGCGTGCGCACCACCGCCTCGATCGGCGAATGCGTGGAACTGCTGCGCGAGGGGGCCCTTCCCGACGTGGTCTTCCTGGACCTGAACCTGCCCGATGCCGACGGGCTGGACGGGCTGTTGCGCGTCAAGAAGGCGGCGGGCGAGGCAGCGATCCTGATCGTGTCGTCGCTGACCAGCCCGGCGATCATCGCGGCGGCGCTGGATTACGGCGCCTCGGGCTATGTGCCCAAGCACAGCCAGCGGCATGTGTTCCAGGCGGCGCTGGACGCGATCGCGGCGGGCAGGACCTATCTGCCCGAGGGCTTCGTGCTGTCCGATCACGGCAACGCCCGGCCCGCCGCGCCGACCCGCGCGCGGCTGGAAAGCCTGACCCCGCAGCAGGCGCGGATCCTGTCGCTGATCAGCGACGGGATGCTGAACAAGCAGATCGCGCATGAACTGTCGATCGCGGAATCCACCGTCAAGGCGCATGTCACCGTCATCATGCGCAAGCTGGGCGTGCAGACCCGGACCCAGGCGGTGCTGGCGGCGCAGGCGGCAAGGTTTGACAGCCTCGCGGCGCGGTGACATGCTGCCCCTCGGCTCTGCTGGGGCCGGGGGGATCACAACAGAACGGGCAGGATGGACGGCGGCCACGACGCCACCGCTGGGACGCAGGAACCCGCGCCGAGGACGGCGGGCGGGCCGCGGCTGTTCCGCACCGCCCGGATCGCCGCCGGCCGGCCCGACGCGGCGCGCCACCTGGCCGCCGAGCTGGGCCCCGACCTGGCGCTGGTCCTGCTGTTCGTCTCGACCCAGGCCGATTTCGCCGGCGTCATGGCCTCGGCGCAGGAGGCCTTTCCCGGCACCGAGATCCTGGGCTGCACCACCGCCGGAGAGATCGCCGGCGCCTATGTCGAGGGCGAGATCGTCGCCGTCGGCCTGCCCGCGCGCGATTTCGCCGCCCGCGTCGTGCCCGTCGAGGACCTGACGCAGCTGGACGGCAACCGCCTGATCGGCGACATGATCCGCGCCCGCCAGATCCTGGGCACCGCGCATTCCGACTTCACCCATGAATTTGCCTATCTGATGGTGGACGGCACCTCGTTCCGCGAGGATGCGCTGATGGCCGTCGTCTCGCAGGGGCTGGGGCCGGTGCCGCTGTTCGGGGGCTCGGCCGGGGATGGCACGCGCTTTCGGCAAAGCCAGGTCGCCCATGGCGCGCGGGTCCGCACCGGCGCCGCGCACCTCGCGTTCATCCGCACCCGCTGCCCGATCCGGGTCTTCAGCCTGGACCACCTGGATGTCGGCAGCCAGCGCATGGTCGTCACCCGCGCCGACCCGCAGCACCGCCGGGTGCAGCAGATCAACGGCGCCCCCGCCGCCACCGAATATGCGCGCATCCTGGGCAAGGACCCGCGCCAGCTGGACCCCTTCACCTTCGCCGCCCATCCGCTGGTCGTGCGCGCCGGCGGGCGCTATCACGTCCGCTCGATCCAGCGGGTGGTCAACGACACCGACCTGGTGTTCTTTTCCGCCATCGACGAGGGCGTGGTGCTGACGCTCTCGCATCCGCGCGACATCGCCCGCACCCTGTCCGAGCGGCTGGGCGCGATCACCGCCGAGGGGCGGCTGGACGGCATCATCGCCTGCGACTGCATCCTGCGCCGGATCGAGGCGCAGCAGAAACAGGCCAGCCATGCCGTCGCCGACGTGCTGCGCCGCCACCGCGTCACCGGCTATTCGACCTATGGCGAACAGTTCGGGGCGATGCATGTGAACCTGACCATGACCGGCGTGGCGATCTTCCACCCCGAGGGTGAATGACCATGCCCGCCGGCAGCATCTCGGACGACCTGGTCGATCCGTCCGAGCCGCCCCAGATCCAGATCGACCGGCTGAAGACCATCGCCGCCGCGCTGATGCGCCGGGTCGAGATGCAGACCGACCGCAACGGCGCCGACTACGCGCAGTTCGAACGCGCCGCGATGCTGGAGGAGCAGGTCCGCCGCCGCACCGCCGAGCTGGAACGCGCGCTGGCGCTGCTGAACGAATCCAATGCCAAGCTGTCGACCGCCAACCATGAGATCGAGGCCGCCCGCCGCGACCTGGCCAGCGCCATCGAGGCCGTGCAGGAAGGCTTCGCGCTGTTCGGCGTCGACGACGTGCTGCTGCTGTTCAACGGCCGCTTCTGCTGGCAGATGCCCGAGGTCCGCGCCCAGCTTCGCCCCGGCCTGCCCTTCGCCGACTATATCCGCATCGTCGCCGCCTCGAACATGCTGCAGCTGCCCGAAGGCGTCACGCCGGACAGCTGGGCCGCCAACCGCATCCACCGCCACCGCAAGGACCACATCATCTTCAACCTGGCGCTGAAGGGCGACCGCTGGCTGCAGATCTCGGAACACCGCACCGCCAATTCCGGCACCGCCATCGTGCAGACCGATGTCACCGACCTGATGCGGGCCGAGCGCGAACAGCGCGACCGGCTTCTGGACAATCAGAGCCGGATCGTGCGGGCGACGCTGGACCACCTGAACCAGGGCGTGGCGATCTTCGACGCCGACGGGCTGCTGGTCGGCTGGAACAACCGCTTCAAGGTGCTGACCGGCCTGCCGCCGCATACCTACAGCCTCGGCACCCGGTTCTCGCGCGTGGCGGAACAGATCCTGCAGCGCTTCTACATGCAGCAGGCGGTGGCGCAGCGGCGGCTGGCGCAATGGATGCGCGACCAGGGCCCGCGCGAGCCGCTGATGTTCGAGCTGACCCAGCGCGACAGCGGCCGCATCCTGGACAGCTTCACCCAGCGGCTGCCGGACGACAGCTTCATCGTCACCTTCACCGACGTGACCGCCGAACGCGACGCGGTGCGGCGGCTGGCGCGTGCGAACGAGGAGCTGGAGGCCCGCGTCGCCGCCCGCACCGAGGAGATGAAGGACGCCCTGCTGCGGGCCGAACGCTCGAACGCCTCGAAGTCGCGCTTCGTGGCGGCGGCCAGCCACGACCTGCTGCAGCCGCTCTCGGCCGCGAAGCTGTACCTGTCCACCGCCGAGGCCGCGGGCGAGCATCCGAACGTCAAGAAGGCCAGCGAGGCGCTGACCAATGTCGAGCGGATCATCGAGGCGCTTCTGGACATCTCGCGGCTGGACACCGAGGAGGAACAGTTCGAGCTGGTCGACCTGCCGCTGAACGAGGTCTTCGGCGCGCTGTCCCACGCCTTCGCGCCCGCCGCCGCCGCCAAGGGCCTGCGCTTCCGCATCCGGCCGACGCGGGAAACCGTGCTGAGCGATCCGATGTATCTGCAGCGGATCGTGCAGAACCTGATCTCGAACGCGATCCGCTATACCGAGACCGGCGGCATCCTGGTCGGCGCCCGGCGGCGCGGCGACCGGCTGCGGATCGAGGTCTGGGACAGCGGCATCGGCATCCGCGACGAGGACCGCCCAGTGGTCTTCGAGGAATTCCGCCGGCTGCACCGCCGCGCCTCGGCCTCGGAGGGGATGGGGCTGGGCCTGGCCATCGTCGAGCGCGCCTGTTCCCGGCTGGGCCACGCGGTCGAGCTGTGCTCGCGTCCCGGCCGGGGCAGCGTCTTCCGGGTGACGGTCGATCTGTCCTCGCGATCCGGCCGGGCCGAGGCGGCGTCGCGGGGGCAGGTTCCGCAGCTGCGCCCCTCGCTGGCATCGGCCGGGCTGCTGGTGCTGCTGGTCGACAATGACGACGAATTGCGCCGGGCGCTGGTCGCGCTGCTGGAGCGCTGGGGGGTCAGCGTGCTGGACGCGCAGGGCCCCGACGAGGCCATCGCCCTCTTGGAGGAGATGGAGATCGCGCCGGATGCGCTGCTGATCGACTATCAGCTGGATCACGGCGCCAACGGGCTGGAGCTTGCGGCCGCGCTGCACCGCCGCCAC
>NZ_QNRC01000032.1 GCF_003709565.1 Paracoccus sigandri
AGGTCACGAAGGGCTTTTCCGGGTCGAAGGGCACGCCGTTCTTGTTGCAGGTGATATGGGCGCGGCCAAGCGCCGCCTCGGTCGCCTTGCCGGTCACGCCCTTGGGCCGCAGGTCCGCCAGGCACAGATGGTTGTCGGTCCCGCCCGAGACGATGTCGATGCCGCCGCGCATCAATTCATCGGCCATGGCGCGGGCATTGGCCACGACCTGCGCGGCATAGTCCCTGAACTCGGGGCGCAGCGCCTCGCCGAAGGCCACCGCCTTGGCGGCGATCACATGCATCAGCGGGCCGCCCTGCAACCCGGGGAAGACCGCCGAATTGATCTTCTTCGCGATCTCGGCGTCATTGGTCAGCACCATGCCGCCGCGCGGGCCGCGCAGGGATTTGTGGGTCGTCGTGGTCACCACATGGGCGTGCGGCAGCGGCGAGGGATGCTGGCCGCCCGCGACCAGCCCGGCGATATGGGCCATGTCGACCATCAGCCAGGCGCCCACCTCGTCGGCGATCTTGCGGAAGGCGGCCCAGTCCCAGACGCGGCTGTAGGCGGTGCCGCCGGCGACGATCAGCTTCGGCTTGTTTTCCAGGGCCTTCTGGCGGACCTCCTCCATGTCCAGCAGCTGGTCCTGCTGGCGCACGCCGTAGCTGACCACGTTGAACCACTTGCCCGACATGTTGACCGGCGAGCCATGGGTCAGGTGGCCGCCCGAATTGAGGTCCAGCCCCATGAAGGTGTCGCCGGGCTGCAGCAGCGCCAGGAACACCGCCTGGTTCATCTGGCTGCCGCTGTTCGGCTGGACATTGGCGAATTCGCAGTCGAAGAGCTGCCTGGCGCGTTCGATGGCCAGGTTCTCGGCGATGTCGACGAACTGGCAGCCGCCGTAATAGCGTTTGCCCGGATAGCCCTCGGCATATTTGTTGGTCAGGACCGAGCCCTGCGCCTCCAGCACCGCGCGCGAAACGATGTTCTCGGACGCGATCAGCTCGATCTCCTCGCGCTGACGGCCAAGCTCCCGGCCGATCGCATCGGAAATCGAAGGGTCGCGGGTGGCAAGCCCGTCCGCGAAAAAGCGCGCCTGGGATGGGTGTTCGTTCATGAGGTCTCTCCTTTGGTCAGCTATCCGGTCCAGCCAAGCGCGGTGGAAATGCAGTTCATCGTCTGCATCAGCGCGATGGAAATCCTGGGCCCCGGTTCGTGGCGATTGTGGTCGAGCAGCCGGACCTGCAATCCGTGCACCCGTTCCAGATCGGCGCGGGTGCGGTCGAAGCGGGCGGCCATGTTGGGAAACCGCTCGCCGATGCCGGGCTGGCCGGTCAGGAACACCACCGCCGCGCGGCTGCGCCGGTATTCCTGGCCGATCCGGCCGAAGATGTCCTGCCGCACCGCCGGATCCCGGACCAGCGCCGCATAGGTCTCGGCGATCCGCATATCCGCGTGGAACAGCGATTTCTCGACCTCGTCCACGATCAGCCGGAAGATGCGCGAGTCGCGAAACATCCGCCGCAGCAGCGCGTCGCCATCGTCGCGGTGGAAGCGCCGGAAGGTCTCGATGGCCGAGCCGAAGCCGTACCAGCCGGTGATCAGGTGGCGGTTCTGCGACCAGGCAAAGACCCAGGGGATGGCCCGCAGATCCTCCAGCCCGCCGGCACCGAAGCGCCGGGCGGGGCGCGAGCCCATCTTCAGCAGCGCCAGTTCCTCGACCGGGCTGGCCTGGCAGAAATAGTCGATGAAGCCGGGCCGGTGCAGAAGCGCGCGATAGGCGGTGCAGGACATGTCCGACAGCGCCTCGAGCGTGTCGTTGAACTCGGGGCGGACCGGCTCGGGCGCGGCGGGCAGCGACTGCGCCATGACCGAGGACAGCAGCAGCTCCAGCTCGTATTCGGCGGTGCCGCGATTGGCGAATTTCGACGACACGACCTCGCCCTGTTCGGTGATGCGCAGCTGGCCGTTGATGGTGCCGCGCGGCAGGGCGGCGATGGCGCGGCCGGTCGGCGCCCCGCCCCGGCTGACCGAGCCGCCGCGGCCGTGGAAGAAGACCGGCAGCAGCCCGTGCCGCGCCAGAACGGCCGCGATGCTGCGCTGCGCCTTTTCCAGCTCCCACGTCGAACAGAGGAAGCCGCCGTCCTTGTTGCTGTCGGAATAGCCCAGCATGACCTCGACCCGGTTGTCCCCGGTCGCCAGGCTGCGGCGGGCCAGCGGCACCCGCAGCAGCTCGTCCAGGATCCGCGGCGCGGCGCGCAGGTCGTCGATGGTCTCGAACAGCGGCACGACGCGCAGGTCCAGCCGCTCGGCCCCGAAGCCGGCATGGCGGGCCAGCAGGAACACCGCCAGCAGATCGTCGCAGGAACGCGTCATCGACAGGATGAAGGTGCCGATGGCCAGCGGATCGGCCCCGAAGCGGGCGCGATGCAGCAGTGCCAGCAGCTCCAGCAATTCCCGCGCCTCGCCGCCAAGGGCGTCGCGGTCCAGCCGGGGCAGCGCCTCTTGGCCCAGTTCGCCGCGCAGCCGCCGAGACCATTCCGCGCTGCCATATTCCGGCGCCGGGCCGGACTGCGCCCAGATCCCGGCCAGCACCCGCGTGGTGACCGAGGAATTCTGCCGCACGTCCAGCGTCACGGTGCGAAAGCCGAAGACCTCGGCCTGCCAGCGCAGCGGTCGCACCAGCCGATGCGCCAGCGTCGCGGCGCCAATGTCGTGCAGCGCCGTCTCGACCCGGCGCAGGTCGGCGATGAAGTCGCGCAGATGCGGATAGGCCGGCCCCGGCCCGCCGGCAATGGCCCCCAGACGGCGCTGCATCGCGCTTGCCGCCTGGCGGAACAGCTCGCCCGGATTGCGCTGCCGGTCGGCCTCGGGCAATTCCGCCGCGTCGATCACCGCGGCCAGCCGGGCGCGCGTCTCGGGCCGCAGGCCGGCGATCTCGCTGCTGATGCTCAGGTGCCGGGCGGCAAGGGTCAGCCCCTGCCGGTAGCGGTCGAGGATCGCGTCGCGCCCCAGTTCCAGGGCGGCGCGGGTCGTCTCGACCGTGACATGCGGATTGCCGTCCCGGTCGCCGCCGATCCAGGAATGGAAGCGCAGGGGGGCGCCGGTTTCCTGGCCGGGGCCATAGCGGCCGTCAACCGCGTCGTGGAATTGCCGCACCACGTTCGGCACCGCGTCGAACAGGCTGTCGCGAAAGAACTGCAGCCCCCATTCGATCTCGTTCAGGGGCGAGGGCCGTTGCCGGCGCAGCTCTCCGGTCAGCCAGAGCAGGTCGATCTCGCTCTCGATCTCGGCCATCAGCGCCGCGCGCTCGTGCCGCGTCCAGCGCTGGCTCTCCAGCCGGGCCAGGGCGCGATAGATGCGGCGGTGGATCTCCAGCACGGTGACGCGCTTGGCCTCGGTCGGATGGGCGGTCAGGGTCGGGCCCACGCGCAGCTGGCACAGGCTGCGCGCGACGCTTTCGCGCGGCATGTCGGGGGCGGATTGCAGGGTCCGGGCCAGGCTGCCCTCGATCGCCGCCGGGCCCGAGCGGGTCTCGGCCTCGCGGCGCAGCCGCATGGCGGCATGTTCGTCGATGATCCGCAAGAGCTGGAACCAGATGTCGAGCCCCTGGAGATAGGCGCTCATGTCCGCTTCCCGCAGCCCGGCCGCCTCGCCGGTCAGCAGCGGCACCACCTGCGGCGCGTGGCGGCCGATGACCCGCTGCCAGAGGCCGCGCAACTCGCCGCGCAGCCGGTCGGCGTGACAGCGCCCCTGCCCTGCCGATGGCTCGGCGCCGATATCCGCCGCCCCGGCCTGCATTCAGTTCACCCGGTCGCGGGGCTCTCGGCCCGCAAAGAAATCCTCGAGGTTCTGGATGACGCGGAAGCCCATGGCCTCGCGCGCCTCGCGGGTGGCGCTGCCCAGATGCGGCAGCATCACCAGCCGATCCGAATCCCTTAGCTGCGGGTTGATGTTCGGCTCTCCGTCGAAGACATCCAGCGCCGCGCCGCCGATCGAGTCGAACCACAGCGCATGGGACAGCGCCGTCTCGTCGATCACCTCGCCGCGGGCGGTGTTGATGAGGAAGGCATCCGGCCGCATCAGGTTCAACCTGTGCGCATTGATCAGGTGGCGGTTCGACGCGCCCCCCGGACAATGCAGCGAGATGAAGTCGCATCTCGGCATCAGCTCGTCCAGGCTGTCCACCTGCACGGCATTGCATTGCGCCAGAACCTCGGGCGCGACCGGGCTGCGGTTGTAGACCAGGATGGTCATGCCGAAGCCGTGATGGGCGCGGCGGGCCATTTCCTGGCCGATGCGGCCATAGCCGACGATCCCCAGCGTCTTGCCGGACACCTTGGTGCCGACCAGATGCGTCGGCCGCCAGCCGGTCCATTGCCCGGCGCGCAGCTCGCGCTCGCCCTCGCCGGCGCGGCGGGCGACCATCAGCAGCAGGGTCATCGCCAGATCGGCCGTGCATTCGCTCAGCACGTCGGGGGTGTTGGTCACGACGATGCCATGCCGGCTGACGCGGTTCAGGTCGATATGGCTGTAGCCGACGCCGTAATTGGCCAGGATCCGGGTCTGGGGCCTGTGCAGTTCCAGCGCCGGGGCGCCGATCCTGTCGGTCACCGTCGGCAGGATCGCGTCATATTCCCGCATCGCCGCCAGGAAATCATCGGGCGCCAGGGGTTTGTCCGCAAGGTTCAGCTGCACGTCGAAGATCTGGGACAGCCGCGCCTCGACCGCTGCGGGCCAGCGGCGGGTGACAAGGACTCGGGGTTTCGCCATCGTCCTTCCCCCTACTGCATCACGCGGGCGATGGTTTCGCCGATCACGGCCGGATTCTCGGCCATGGTGACGCCCGCCGCCGCCAGGATCTCGACCTTCTCGCTGGCGCTTTCGCCGAAGGCCGAGATGATCGCCCCGGCATGGCCCATGGTGCGGCCCTTGGGCGCGGTCAGGCCGGCGACATAGGCGACCACCGGCTTGCTGACATGGTCGCGGATGTATTCCGCCGCCTCGGCCTCCTGCGGGCCGCCGATCTCGCCGATCATGCAGATCACATGGGTCTCGTCGTCCTGTTCGAAATGCTCCAGCACGTCGCGGAAGGACGAGCCGTTGATCGGATCGCCGCCGATGCCGACGCTGGTCGAGACGCCCAGCCCGTGCTCTTTCAGCTGGGCCGCCGCCTCGTAACCCAGCGTGCCGGAACGGCCGATGATGCCCACGTTGCCGGGCAGGTAGATATGGCCCGGCATGATGCCCAGCATGGCCTTGCCGGGGCTGATGGTGCCGGCGCAGTTCGGCCCGGTCAGGATCATCCGCCGTTCCTTGGGATAGCGGTACATGTAGCGCTTGACGCGGATCATGTCCTGGGCGGGGATGCCGTCGGTGATGCAGACGCAGTAACGGATGCCGGCATCGGCGGCCTCCATGATGCTGTCGGCCGCGGCGGGCGGCGGCACGAAGACCAGCGTGGCCTCGGCCCCGGTCTCGGCCACCGCCTGCTTGACGGTGTCGAAGACCGGCACGCCCTCGACGGTTTCGCCGCCCTTGCCGGGCACGACGCCGCCGACGACATTGGTGCCGTAGTCGATCATCTCGCGGGCATGGAAGCGGGCCATCTTGCCGGTGATGCCCTGAACGATGACGCGGGTTTCGCGATCCAGAAAAATGCTCATCAGACGGCCCTCAGGTTGGCGTTGCGCTGGGTATCGGCGCGCCATGCGGCGACGGCGCGTTCGGCGGCTTCCATCAGGGTGGTGGCGCGGATCAGCGGCAGGCCGCTTTGCGCCAGGATCTTCTGGCCTTCCTCGACATTGGTGCCGGCCAGCCGCACCACGACGGGCACGTCCACCGGTTCTTCGCGCAGGGCGCGGACCACGCCCTCGGCCACCCAGTCGCAGCGGTTGATGCCGGCGAAGATGTTGACCAGGATCGCCTGCACGTTCTTGTCCGACATGACCAGGCGGAAGGCGCGCGCGACCCGCTCGGGCGTGGCGCCGCCGCCGATGTCGAGGAAGTTCGCGGGCTCGCCCCCGGCCAGCTTGATCGTGTCCATGGTCGCCATGGCAAGGCCGGCGCCGTTGACGATGCAGCCGATATTGCCCTCCAGCCCGACATAGGACAGGCCGTGATCGGCGGCGCGGGATTCGCGCGGATCCTCCTGCGACTTGTCGCGCAGCTCCAGGATCTGCGAATGGCGGAACAGCGCGTTGTTGTCGAAGGTCATCTTGGCGTCCAGCGCCAGGATGCGGTCGTCGCTGGTCACGACAAGCGGGTTGACCTCGACCATCGTCGCGTCGAGTTCGCGGAAGGCGCGATAGCAGCCGCGCAGGGTGCGCATCATCTGCTGGACCATGGCGGGCTTGATGCCAAGCGCGAAGGCGATCTCGCGGCACTGGAATTCCTGCAATCCGACGGCCGGCTCGACCGTGGCGCGCACGATGCTGTCGGGCTTCTGGGCCGAGATCTCCTCGATCTCCATGCCGCCCTCGCCGCTGGCGACGATCATCACCCGCTGGCTGGCGCGGTCCAGCACGAAGCCCAGATAGATCTCGCGCGCGATGGGCACGGCGGCCTCGACATAGACGCGGTAGATGCCCTTGCCCTCGGGTCCCGTCTGGTGCGTGACCAGCTTCTGGCCGAACATGGCCTCGGTCGCCGCCTGGATCTCCAGGTCGCTGTCGCAGAGCTTGACGCCGCCGGCCTTGCCGCGGCCGCCGGCATGGACCTGCGCCTTGACGACCCAGCGGTCGCCGCCCATCTCGCGGGCGCGATAGGCCGCCTGTTCGGGGCTGTAGGCCAGCGCGCCCTGCGGGATGCCGACCCCGAAGCGGTCGAGTATTTCCTTGGCCTGGTATTCGTGAATGTCCATTTTCGCCTCCTCCCTGGGGCGCCGTTATTCGGCCGCGACCGTCGCCTGGTAATGCTCCTCAAGCCGTTCGGTGATCCGGGCCGTGTCGATATCCGCGCCCATCGCGGTCATCGCCGCGGCAAAGCGGGTGACGATGTCGGTGATCGCCTTCCGGTCCAGCAGGTTCAGGATGCCGATGCGGATCTGCACCGGCTCGGACAGCGTCGGCCAGATGCCGAAGCCCTGGGCGCGGCAGGACTGGACCAGCTCCATCTCGCGGCCCTTCAGCGTGTCGGGCAGGTTCAGCACCACCAGCGAGGTCATGTCCGAAGTCACCTTGCAGCCCATCGCGGCCACCGCGTCGCGCAGCGCCGCCTCGTGGAAGGCATAGGCCCTGGCGCGGCCGGCCACCGTCTGTTGCAGCAGGATGCGCAGCGCCTCGTGGAAGGCGGCGACGGCATAGGCGCTGTGGGTGCGGTGATAGCTGCCCTTTTCCACATCCTTGCCGTCGATGATGCCCCAATGCCGCGCCTCGAGGATCGGGTGATGCACGAAGGTCCGGCAGCCGGTCCTGCGCAGTTCCGCGACATAGCGGTCCGAGAAGGACACCGGCGCATAGGTCAGCGGCAGGCAGCAGATGCCCTTCTGCGGGCAGGAGGCCCAGCCATGCACGCCGGGATAGTCGTCGATGCGGAAATCCGCGACACCCAGCGAGGAGACCGCATCGACCAGCCCCATCGCGCCGTGCCGCTGGCAGGCGTCCGAGAAGCCGCGCAGGTCGTTGGTCCGGCCCGAGCCGGTTTCCCAATGCGCCATGGCGGCCCATTTCGGCTTGTGCTCGGCCAGCGCCGCCTCGACGGTCTCGCCGGTGACGGACTGGCCGTGCGGGACGGTCACGATCCTGACCGAGGCCGGCTGCGGGTCCATCGGGTTGGCGGCCAGTTCCTCGGCCGTGGCGGCCTTCATGCGCAGGGTCAGCCCGTCGATGCCCGAGAAGGTGCCGTTGACGAAGACCACCACGCTGTCGCCGGGCAGGACCGCGCTGAACAGGCAATCAAGCCCGCTCCAGCCGGTGCCGGCGACGCCGAAGGTATGGATGTTCGCGGTGCCCATCACCTCGCGCAGCATCAGCTTGCACTCGATCATGCCGCGCAGGACATCGGCCTGCATGTGATCGGCCACCCCGGCGCTGGCAAAGCGTTGCAGCACCCGCAGGTCGGTATTGCCCGGTCCGGGCCCGGCCGCGAGGGTGTCGGGAATTTCAAGCTGCGGGAAGATCGCCACTTCAGCCATGACATTTCCTTCTGATGAACTTTGTTTAATTGTAAGAAAGCTTCTCTCGACAGATGCCGCAACGTAAGATTATGCTGCCTGGTGGTATCCCTTTGGGTGGCTGTTTCCCCACCCGAAGGAGTGGGAGGACAAGATGCCGACAGATTTCCCTGGTTTTCCGGCCTGTTATCGGGCGGGGGCTGGCTGATGCGCACGGTCAGCAGCGTCGAAAGGGCGGTTACGATCATGCTGGGCGACAGCAATCCGCTGGTCCTGTCGGCCATGTCCGAGGTTTTCCAGCGCGACACGCGCTTCTCGCTGCTGGCCACATCGGCCACGGCCGAGGGATTCCTGGCCACCGTCATGCGAATCCCCGCCCAGGTGGGAATCATAGACTGGGGACTGCCGGCGATGGGCGGGGCCAAGCTGCTTGAGCAGCTGCGCGAGCAGGAGGGCGCGCCGCGCGTCGTGGTCTATGGCGACCAGGCCAGCGAGGCGCATCTGGGCGCGCTGGGGGCGGGCGCTGCCGGCTTCGTCGCCCGCAGCGACCCGGCCGAGACGCTGCTGGAGACCTGCATGGCCGTGGCCGCGGGCAAGATGGTCTTTCCCTATCTGGACGTGCGCGCGCTGCAACGAAATCCGCTGCAAAGCCTGTCCCCGCGCGAGATGGACATGCTCGAGGCGCTGTCCAAGGGCCTGACCAATCGCGAGCTGTCGCGCGAGCTGGGCATCTCGGGCAATACGGTCAAGTTCCACCTCTCGAACCTCTATGAAAAGCTCTCGGTGCGCAGCCGCGCGCAGGCCATCGCCTTCTATTATTCCAGCCGCCACGGCCCCCCGCCCGGCAGCGGCAGCGACTGAATCTGTGGCAGATCGGAACCAAAAAGAAATTTTATTTCTTGACTGGAAACAGCAATCCGCCTTCTCTTGTTGCATCCCCCCACATGTTGCAGGAGCATCCCGCCATGAGCTTTCATCCCATCGAACAAGCCCCCGCCCGTCTGAACCGCAGCGAGCTTGCGGTGCCCGGCAGCCAGCCGCAAATGTTTCAAAAGGCGGCAGATTCCGACGTCGACGTGATCTTCCTCGACCTCGAGGACGCGGTCGCCCCGGACGAGAAGCCGCAGGCGCGCAAGAACATCATCAAGGCCCTGAACGAGGTCGACTGGGGCAAGAAGACCATGTCGATCCGAATCAACGGGCTCGACACGCATTACATGTATCGCGACGTGGTGGACATCGTGGAACAGGCCGGCGAGCGGCTGGACCTGATCATGATCCCCAAGGTCGGCACCGCCGCCGACGTCTATGCGGTGGACATGCTGGTCACGCAGATCGAGGACGCCAAGGGCCTGAAGAAGCGCATCGGCTTCGAGCATATCATCGAGACGGCGCTGGGGATGCAGAACATCAACGAGATCGCCGCGGCGTCCAAGCGCAATGAAAGCCTGCATTTCGGCGTCGCCGACTATGCCGCCTCGACCCGCGCCCGCACCACCGTGATCGGCGGCGTGAACGAGCATTATTCGGTGCTGACCGATGCCGATGCCGAAGGCGGCCGCCACGTTCATTGGGGCGACATGTGGCATTATGCGCTGTCGCGCATGGTCGTCGCGGCGCGCGCCAACGGCTTGCGGCCGATCGACGGCCCCTTCGGCGATTTCTCGGACCCCGAGGGCTACAAGGCAGCCGCCTATCGCGCCGCCGTGCTGGGCTGCGAGGGGAAATGGGCGATCCATCCCAGCCAGATCGCGCTGGCCAACGAGGTGATGAGCCCTTCGGCCGCCGAGGTCGAGCGCGCGCAGAAGATCCTCGACGCCATGGCCAAGGCCGAGGCCGAGGGCAAGGGCGCCGTCTCGCTGGACGGCCGGCTGATCGACTATGCCTCGATCCGGCAGGCCGAGGTGCTGGTCCAGAAAGCCCGCCAGATCGCGGCATGACGGCACGGATCGCCGATATGCGGGCCCTGGCGCGGAAGCTCTATGACGCGGCCGTGCGCGCGGCCGATCCTGCCCTGGCCGTGCGCCGGCATTTCCAGGGCCACCCCCCTGCCGCACCCGCGGCGGCGGGGCAGACCATCCTGATCGCCATCGGCAAGGCCGCGCCCGCCATGCTGGCCGAGGCGATGGCCCATGTCCCCGGCCCGGTGACGGCGCTGGCGGTGACGCATGACGGCAATGGCCGCGACATCCCCGGCGCCCGCGTCCTGACCGCCGGCCATCCCGAGCCCGACGAGGCCGGGCTGGCTGCCGGGCAGGAGATCATCGCGCTGCTGGACCGGGCGGGGCCGCAGGACCGGGTGATCGCGCTGATCTCGGGCGGCGGCTCGGCGCTGGTTCCAGCGCCGCGGCCGCCGCTGACCCTGGCCGACAAGCAGCAGGTGAACCGGCTGCTCTTGGCCAGCGGGCTGGAGATCGGCCAGGTCAACCTGGTCCGCCAGCAGCTTTCCGACCTGAAGGGCGGCGGCTTCCTGCGCCATGCCGCCCCTGCCCCGGTGACGGCGCTGATCCTCTCGGACGTCATCGGCAACGACCTGGGCGCCATCGCCAGCGGCCCGACCGTCGCGCCGCTCGGCAGCCCGCGCGAGGCGCTGGAGCTGCTGGCCGGGCGGGGGCTGCTGGAGAAGCTACCCGCGAAGGTGCGCGAGTTGCTGGAAACCGGCGCGCCCCCTGCCCCGCTGCCCGAGGCCGAGAACCACCTGATCGGCAGCAACGAGATCTCGCTTGCCGCGATGCTTGCCGCGGTGCCCGAGGGCTGGGCTGGCCGGATCGTCAGCGACCGGCTGACCGGCGACGTGGCCGAGGCCGCCGCCCGCATCGCCGAGGCGGCCGGCAGCCGGCGCGACCGGCCCGAGGCGCTGATCTTCGGCGGCGAAACCACCGTCGCCCTGCGCGGTACCGGCAAGGGCGGGCGCAACCAGGAACTGGCGCTGCGCATCGCCCTGACGGGCGGGGACTGGCCGGGCCACTGGGTCTTTCTCAGCGGCGGGACGGACGGGCGCGACGGCCCGACCGACGCGGCGGGCGGCATCGTGGACGCCGGCACCGCCGACCGCATCCGCGCCGCCGGCCGCGACGGCCCGGCGCTGCTGGCCAACAACGACAGCCACGCGGCGCTGCAGGCGGCGGGCGATCTGCTGCTGACCGGCGCGACCGGCACGAATGTCGCCGATGTCCAGGTGCTGCTGCTGGCCTGACCCATCCGCGCAGCGCAAACGGAAACGGCCGCCCGTGGGGGCGGCCGTCGCGTTTCAGGATCCGGCCTCAGCCCGGCAGCTGGAAGACCATGTTCGCCACCACGACCACCGCCAGGCCCCCCGCCAGCGCCAGATAGGGCAGGATGCCCGCCCGCCTCGGCCCGAAGCTGGTCGCATCATTGGCCAGGCCCAGATCCTCCAGCGCCTCAGGCGGGAAGCGGCCCTTGTCGGTGACATAGTGGCGCCACAGGAAGATCGGCACGATCAGCGCCGCGAAGATCGCGCCCGAGACCAGCGCATTGGAATAGCCCCAGACCTTGGCCCCGGCACCCAGGAACAGCGCATTGACGAAGGCCAGCAGGGTGTTCAGCCCGATCAGCCAGGTCGGCGCGCGCCAGGGCCGCTCCAGATGCGGCGAGTCGATGCGATGGATCCAGCCGGCATTGAGGTTCAGGAAGTTGAAGGTCAGATAGCCCACGTTCGAGATGGCCAGCACGTAGAAATAGCCGTTCGCATCCGAGGCCAGCGCCAGCAGGAACAGGTTCACCACGAAATTCGTCCACATCGCGTTGACCGGGGCGCCCTGCTCGTTCACATGGCCCAGGTATTTCGGCAGCAACCCGTCCCGCGACCCCTGGTAGAGCGTCCGGGCCGAGCCGGCGCAGGCCGTCATGATCGCCATGAACAGCGCCAGCAGCATCAGGACGGTGAACAGCTGCGCCACCACCGGCCCGGCGCCGATCATGCCGCCCAGGGCCTGGGCGATGCCGGTGCCGTCGACGATCTCGGGCGCCAGCATCCCCTCGATGCCCAGAACCCCCTGGAACGAGAACGGGATCAGGCAGAAGAACGCCATGCAGAGCAGGCCGGTGAAGAAGATCGCGCGGAAGGTGTCGCGCTTGGGGTCCTTCAGCTCGCGCGTGTAGCAGACGGCGGTCTCGAAGGCATAGGTGGACCAGGCCGCGATATAGAGCCCGCCCAGTACCAGCGTCCAGCCGCCCAGGTTCCAGCTGCCCGGCTCGGCCGAATAGGCGCTCGCGGGCGGCAGGATGTTGGTGATGTTGGAATATTCGATCGAGCCGGTGAAGATCGGCACCAGCCCGACCAGCATCAGCGGCACCAGCACGATGATCGCCATCCATTTCTGCGCCGTCGCGGTCGAGGCGACGCCGCGATACTGGATCGCGATCAGGATCAGCATCAGCAGCGCGCCGATCACGAAGGTGGTGTTGAAGTAAAGCGTGAACAGGCCCGGAATTTCCAGGTTGAAGGCCGTCCAGCTGCGGATCGCCGGGGTCAGCGCCGCCACCGCGTCGCTGGTCAGCAGCGCCCGGATCGCCTCGGCGCTGCCAAGGCCGGGATGGGTGGCCAGGTATTCGGCCACGCGCGGGTTGTCGGCGGTGATCGCGCCGGCATGGGCGGCGACCCAGTCCAGCACCGGCTGCGATGTGGCCAGCGGCACCGGGAACAGCGCGTTCAGGATATAGCCCGCCGCGATGGCGCAACCCAGCGACAGGACCGGCGACCAGGCGAACCAGTTGCACCAGATCGACAGCGGCGCAACGGGCTTGGCATAGCGCAGCCAGGCCATGGCGCCGTAGACCGAGGCGCCACCGGACTTGTTGCCGAACATGCCGGCCATCTCGGCATAGGTGAAGGACTGCACGAAGCCCATCATCATCGAGACGATCCAGACGACGAAGGCGACCTTGCCGGTCGTGCCGGCGATGCCGCCCAACGAAAACAGCACCAGCGGCGGCACGCCCGCGGCGATCCAGAACGCGCCCGTCCAGTTCAGCGAACGGACCATGTGGCCGTTCTCTTGCGGCGTCTCCGCCGTCGTGGTCGTGTATGTCATTGAAAGACTCCCCTGCCGGCTTTTCTGTTCCGGCCGCTCCCGCCGGCGGGAACGCGGCTTGTGCTTCTCGAATACCCGCCATTCGGGGAACGGCGGCATGACGATGCCCTTCCGGCGGCCACATGGCCGGCCGGCTCGGCCCCGCAGCGGGGGCGGCTGTTGCCCGGTCGGGTTGTCCCGGCCCTAGTCGTCGGCGAAGATTCCGGGCGAGGTCGGTTTTCCGTCGTCGAACTGCGCGAGATAGTCGATGATGATCTGGCGGTTGACGGCGAAGCCCTTGTAGTCGGCCAGCTCGTCGGGCAGGTCGCGGATCACCCGGTGCAGCCGGCGCGCCCATTTCGGCACCGTCACCAGGTCCTCAAGCGCGATCAGGTAGCAGCGGATCGGAAAGGCCAGCGCGTTCGAGCGCGGCAGCCGCCAGAAGCTTTGCAGCTCCACCCGCAGATATTGCTTGGCGCCGACATTTTCCGGGGTGATGGTGCGCTTCTCGGGGCCCCAGAGGTGATAGTTCTCGGGGCTGGTGTCCAGCCGCGGATTGACCGTCATCGTCCAGTTCAGCCGCCGCGACGGCGCGCCCTGCTGCACCGCCAGCAGGAATTTCAGCGCCCGCTGGAAGATGCCCATCTCGGCCGCCTTCGGCACCGGCGCATGCCATTCGAAGAAGTTCATGCCGATGTCGAAATCCAGCGACCAGTCCGCCTGGCTGGTCACCATGCCGGCATCCATCCACAGGTTGCCCTCGCGCTGGTCCAGCACTGCGAAATCGCCCTGCGCCTGGCGGGTGATGTATTCCAGCGGCCCGCAGGGCAGCGTCGTCGGGTCGAGGAAGGTGAAGCGCTGTTCGATCCCCAGCGGCCGATTGATCCAGTGCCAGCGGTCGCCGTCGCGATGCAGCTGGAACAGTTCCGGGTAATCCTCGGCCTTGCACTGCATGATCAGCTCCAGCAGGTCCCAGCCCGCCAGCTCCATATGCGGCAGCGACTGGCAGCGCAGCGGGTCCCCGGCCAGGGTGATCGCCCGGTCGCGCATCTCGGCCACGTAATGCTCGTCCACGTCGAAGCGCTTCTCGAAGACGCTGCCGGCGCGGCCCCCCGTCCCATGCGGCTCCATGTTGACGGAATACATGTAGTCGTCCTTGTCGAACGGAAACGGAAACCGCCGGATGGCTTCGGCAGAGTTGCGGAAGCTGTAATCGTCACGGAAGGTCTCGTCGTTGAACCGGATGGTCATGGCCGGACTCCTATCGGTCGATGATCAGCGTCTCGCCGCGGAAGCGCGAGACGCAGGGCATGATGCGGCTCTGCGAGGAGCGGTCGTCCTCGGACAGCCAGTGGTCGTGATGCTCGATGCGGCCGTGGCAGGACAGCACCTGCGTCTCGCAGCGCCCGCAGGCGCCGCCGCGGCAGGACCAGTCGATCTCGACCCCGGCCGCCTCCAGCGCCTCGAGCAGGCTCTGATGCGCGCCGACCTCGATGGTCCGCCCCGAGCGCGCCAGCACCACCGCGAAGGGCCGGCCGGGCGGCGGCGCCTGGAAGACCTCGGAATGCAGCACGGTTTTCGGCCAGCCCAGCCGGGCGCCCGCTTCCGCCACCGCGGTGATCAGCCCCTCGGGGCCGCAGGTATAGACATGCGTGCCAAGCGGCTGGCCGGACAGGATCCCCCCCAGATCCAGGTGGTCTCCCTCGTCCGAGATATGGACATGGATCTGCGGCACGTCCGGCAGCAGCTTCAGCCCGGCCGCCTCGGCGCGCGAGCGGGCGGCGTAATGCAGCTCGAAGGGCAGCTGCATGCGCAGAAGCTGGCGGACCTGGGCGACGAAGGGGGTGATGCCGATGCCGCCGGCGATCAGCACATGCTTCCTGGCCCGCAGGTCCAGCGCGAACAGGTTCAGCGGCAGCGAGATGCGCAGCTGGTCGCCGGGCTGCACCCGGCCATGCATGAAGCGCGAGCCGCCGCGCCCGCCATCCTCGCGCCGCACCGCGATCTCGTAGCCCGAGCCGTCCTGCGGGTCCGAGATCAGCGAATAGGCGTTGCGGCGCAGCACCTCGCCGTCCGGCATCTCGACCACGACATGCGCGCCGCCGGAAAACAGCGGCAGGGCCGCGCCCTGCGGATGCTCGAAGCGAAAGCGTTTGACCAGCGGCGTCAGCGATTCGGCCGCCGCCACGCGCAGCATCAGGGACGTCATGGCTTGATCTCCTGCGGCTCGGGCACCTGGCCCGGCGTCTCGGCATCGACGCAAACCCCCTGGAAGGCGCCGATGCGGCGCGAGTAATGGTCGCGCACGAACAGGTTCAGCCCGCAATGCGCGCAGGTGAACGGGTCGGTGGTGACGTTCTCGGTGATGCCCTTGCAATGCACGCATTGCATCCGCCGGGCGATGCCGCCGCGATGCTCGGCATCGATCGCCTCCAGCGGCATTCCGGCGGCCAGCGCATCGGCCATGGCCTGGCCGATCAGCCCCTCGTCGCCGGCAAGGTAAAGCCGGGTGCCCATATGCGCATCGGCCAGCGCCCGCACGAAGCGCGGCCGCAGCGCGGCGTAATCCGGCCCCTCGACATAACCGGCCGGCCCCAGCGCCCGCAGCCGCGCCGCAAGACCCGGACCGGCGCCGGCGGGGATCCAGAACAGATGCGCCCGGCGCATGACCGAGGGGTCGGCCCCGGCCAGCTCGGCCAGCGCCTCGCCGCCCGCCCCCTCGGCCAGCATCAGCGCCGGCAGCGCCCCGTGCGGGCGCAGCCCGGCATAGACCGGGCGGCTGGGGATGGAAGATGAAAATTCGGTGGCTCGCATTCGCTGCGTTCTCCCTGTCGCGGAGGGGACGGGGCGGTCTTGGCGCCGCCCTCGCTTCCCGGTCGGTTCAGCCCTTGGCGGTGCGACGCTTCTTCTCGGGATCGTGGAAGGGCATCGGCTGGGCGGTGGCGGCGATGTCGCCGCCGGGATTGCGGATGGTCAGCGGCGTGCCGGGCACCGCGCAATCCACCGGCATCCGGGCGATGCCGATATTGTGCCGGTTCAGCGGGCTGTAGAAGCCGATGGTCACCACGCCGACCTGCTTGCCGTCCCTGATGATCGGCGCGCCCTCGACCGCCGCCTCGGTGCCCTCCAGCTTGACGCCGTAGATCTTGAAGCGTTCCTTGCCCTGCAGCCGGTAATGTTCCTCGGCGCCGCGGAAGCCGGTCTTGCCGGGCGAGACGGTGAAATCCAGCCCCAGCTCCCACAGCGTGTCGCCGCAGGGCTGGTCCTCGAACGGGTATTTCTCGGAATTGTCATAGGGGAAGAACAGCAGGTAGCTTTCGGCGCGCAGCAGGTCCAGCGTGGTGAAGCGGGTCGGGATGATGCCCATCGCCGCGCCCTCGGCCACGATCGTGTCCCAGATCTCGGGCGCGTCCTGGCGGCGGCAGAAGATCTCGTAGCCGCGCTCGCCCGTATAGCCGGTGCGCGAGATCGTCACCGGCTTGCCGAACAGCGTGGTGTGGATATGGCTGAAATAGACCACGTCCCGGATCCCCGGCACATGCTTTTCCAGATAGTCCACCGCCAGCGGCCCCTGCAGCGAGATGTCGTGCAGGTCGTCGTCGAACAGCACGCTGACATTGCGCCCCTGGGCCGCCATGGTCAGCTGCTCGTGCCCCTGGCCGGCGCCATGCACCACCATGAAGCTGTGCGGGCCCATGCGGTAGATCACGCAGTCGTCGACGAACTTGCCGCCGTCGTTCAGCATGCAGGCATAGGTCGAACGTCCGGGCTTGATCTTCTCGACCGCGCGGGTGGTGGCGCGGTCGATGACATGGCCGGCATGGGGGCCGATCACATGCACCTTCTTCAGCCCCGAGACGTCCATCACCCCGGCCTTGGTGCGGATCGCCGTGTATTCCTCGAGCTGGTCCTTGTCATAGGTCCAGGCCGTCCCCATTCCGCTCCAGTCCTCGAGCGCCGAGCCCAAGGCCCGGTGCCGGTCCGCCAGAGCCGAAAAACGCCAGGTCGCTGTCATGAAAATTCCTCCTCGTTGGCATCCGTTCCACGATCCGCTCCGGGCGGACAATGGCGTCTGTGGCAGCGAAGGGCGGCAAGCGGCTCGACCAGGCAGCCGGCGGCAAGCATCCTGCGGCAGACGAGGCGCCTGTTCGGCGGCCTGCCCGGCAATGCCCGGATGAACAAGATGGCAGCTTGTCCATCCGCGGGGGCCAGGCTCCGGACGGAGGGATGACCCATGAACCACCTGTTGTTGATCGGACCCGTTTTGCATCCGCTCGCTTGTTGATTCCATTCAACACGCATGTCGCCTAAAAAGCAATTATTTTTCTTAACAGGAATGTTTTGAGTATCTTTCTGCCCATCCCCGCTGCAAACCGCGATGTTTTAGGCAAAAACCGCCGACAGCGCGTCGCGCCCCGAGGGTGCCGAAGCTGCCTTGGCCAACGCAAGCCCGTGGCCTGCGCCGGCATGAAGGCCCCGGAAGACGGCGGCGGCGAATCGATCCGGCCGGCCTTCCCTGGCGGCATGACCCCGGCACCGCCCCGCCCGCGACAGGTAAGGTCTTCATTCCGAAGCGAAATCCATGCCGGCGCAGCGACTTCCAGGTCACCGCGCCGGCATGGCTGGCTGGGTCCCAGGCCCCTTGGGGCCATGGGCGATGACGGGCCTGGGCGACGCGGTCAGCCCATCCTCTCGCTGGAATAGCTTCCCGGCGATGCGGGGAAGACCACCGTCTTGTTGCCGTTCAGGAACACGCGGCGGTGGATATGGGCATGGATCGCGCGGGCCAGCACCTGGCTTTCCACGTCGCGACCGAGGCTGACGTAATCCTCGGGCGATTGCGCATGGGTCACGCGGATGATGTCCTGCTCGATGATCGGGCCCTCGTCCAGGTCGGCGGTGACGTAATGCGAGGTCGCGCCGATCAGCTTCACGCCGCGCTCGAAGGCCTGCTTGTAGGGGTTCGCGCCCTTGAAGGACGGCAGGAAGCTGTGGTGGATATTGATGATCCGCCCCGACATCTTCTTGCACAGCGCATCCGACAGCACCTGCATGTAGCGCGCCAGCACCACCAGCTCGGCGCCCGAATCCTCGACCACGGCCATCAGCTGCGCCTCGGCCTGGGGCTTGTTCTCCTTCGTCACCTTGATGCAGTGGAAGGGGATGTCGTGGTTCACCACCACCTTCTGGTAGTCCATGTGGTTCGAGATCACCGCCACGATCTCGATCGGCAGCGCCCCGATCCGCCAGCGATAGAGAAGATCGTTCAGGCAATGGCCGAAGCGGCTGACCATGATGACGACCTTCATCTTCTCGGCCTCGTCATGGATGGCATAGTCCATGCCGAAGGGCTTGGCCGGTTCGGCGAGGCCGGCGCGCAACGCCTCCAGCCCCACGCCCTCTTCCGAGACGAAGCTGACGCGCATGAAGAACTTGCCGGTCTGCGGATCGTCGAACTGGCTGGAATCGGTGATGTTGCAGCCGTTCTCGGCCAGGAAGCCCGAGATGGCGGCCACGATGCCGCGGGTGGATTCGCAGGCAACGGTCAGGCAGAACTTGTTCATCGGTTTCTCCACTTGTCTTGAAAGGGCAGGGCCCGTCGTTCTTCGGTTTCATCGGGTCCGGGCAAGCGCCGGCCCCGGCATGTCTCAGGCGGCCAGGCCGTCCGGCTCGGGCCAGCCATTGGCCCGGCAGCAGGCGGTCAGCGTGTTGGCCAAGAGGCAGGCGATGGTCATCGGCCCGACGCCGCCCGGCACCGGGGTGATGGCGCCGGCGACCGCGGCGGCGCCCTCGAAATCCACGTCGCCGACCAGGCGGGTCTTGCCATCTTCCTCGATGCGGTTGATGCCCACGTCGATCACCGTGGCGCCCGGCCTGATCCAGTCGCCGCGGATCATCCGCGGCCGTCCCACCGCCGCGACCAGGATATCGGCGCCGCGGCACAGGCCCGCCAGGTCCTTCGTGCGCGAGTGCGCGATGGTCACCGTGCAGCTGTCCCCCAGCAGCAGCTGCGCCATCGGCTTGCCGACGATATTGCTGCGCCCGACCACCACCGCGTTCAGCCCGGCCAGATCGCCCAGCCGGTCGCGCAACAGCATCAGGCAGCCCAGAGGCGTGCAGGGCACCATCGCCTTCTGCCCGGTCGCCAGCAGCCCGGCATTCGAGATGTGGAACCCATCCACGTCCTTCGCGGGATCGATGGCGTTGATCACCGCATCGGCATCCATATGCGCGGGCAGCGGCAGCTGCACCAGGATGCCGTGGACGTCCGGGTCGGCATTCAGCCGTTCGATCAATGCCAGCAGATCCGCCTCGGAGGTCTCGGCCGGCAGCTTGTGCTCGAAACTGGCCATGCCGGCCTCGCGGGTCTGGACGCCCTTGTTGCGGACATAGACCTGGCTGGCCGGATCCTCGCCCACCAGCACCACCGCAAGGCCCGGCGTGATGCCGTGCTCGGCCGTCAGCCGCGCGACCCCGGCCGCAACCTTGGCGCGCAGGGCGCTGGCGAAAGCCTTGCCGTCGATGATGTCGGCGCCATTCCGTGCCGCGATGTTCATGTCGCTTCTCCCCTCAGGCGCCCGGCGATTTCCCCGAGCGCCTGCCTGATGACCCGCAAACCCCGGAAATGCATGGCGACAATCGCCTTCGTCGATTCGAATCTGGCACAGATGGGCGCCGCGGATGCGCCCGAATGGGACATCAGCTTGCCTGTTCGGGACATGGATGGCAGGCTGGCGGCGAACGCCCGAGGTCCGCCATGCGCCCCGATTCCCGCCCCCGCCGCTATGGTTTCCTGCTGCTGCCGGATTACGCGCTGATGTCCGCCGCCTCGGCGGTCGAGCCGCTGCGCGCGGCGAACCTGCTCAGCGGCCGGCCGCTCTACGAGCTGCAATTCATCTCGACCGGGGGCGGCTTCATGCCCAGTTCGGTCGCGGGTGGCTTCGAGACCATCCCGCTGGCGGACGGCGACGAGAGCCTGGACATCCTCTTCGTGGTGGCGGGGGGCGATCCGCTGGCGCAGCGCGATCCGCGGGTGCTGGCCTTCATCCGCCGGCTGGCGCGGCGCGGGGTGGCGCTTGGCGGCATCTCGGGCGGGGCGGCGATTCTGGCGGCGGCCGGGGTGATGGCGGCGCGGCGCTTCACCATCCACTGGCAGCATCTGGACGCCATGCGCGAGACCTGGCCGGACGCGCTGATCGAGCGGCGGCTGTTCGTCATCGACCGCGACCGCTTCACCTGCGCCGGGGGCATGGCGCCGCTGGACATGATGCATGCGCTGATCGCCTCGGCGCATGGGGCGGGGCTGGCGCGGGCGGTCAGCGACTGGTTCATCCATACCGGCATCCGCGAGGCCGAGGCGCCCCAGCAGCTGGACCCGGCGCGCAAATACGGCCTGCACCACCCGGCGCTGGTCGCCATGGTCGAGCTGATGGCCAGCCATATCGCCGATCCGCTGGGGCTGGAGGACCTGGGCCAGCTCTGCGGCATCACCCCGCGCCATCTGGAGCGGCTGGCCCAGGCGCAGCTGGGCGAAAGCGTGATGCAGTTCTATCGCCGGCTGCGGCTGGACAAGGCCAGGGAGCTTCTGACGCAATCCGGCCTGCCGCTGGCCGAGATCGCGCTGGCGACCGGCTTTGCCAGCCGCAGCCATTTCAGCCGCAGCTTTCGCGCGCAGTTCGGAACCAGCCCCTCGGCGCGCCGGCCCCCGCGGGCGGAGGCAGCAGAAAACCCCGGTGGCTGACGCCATCGGGGTTTCGCGCTGCCCGGCAAGCGGCCGCCGCTCAGATATCCAGGGTATTGTCCCGCTCCCATTGCGACAGATGCGCGCAATAGTTGTTCCATTCCCTGGTCTTGAGCTTCACATAGGCGGTCGCGAATTCCTCGCCCAGGGCGGTCTTCAGCCCCTCGTCCTCGTCGAAGGCGCGGATCGCGTCCAGCAGGTTCAGCGGCAGCTTCGGCGCATCGGTGATCGTGTGGCCCTCGGCATACATGTCGATATCCGAGCGCGGGCCGGGATCGGCCTTCGAGCGCAGCCCCGACAGCCCGGCCGCCATGATCGCCGCCTGCACCAGATAGGGGTTGGCGGCGCCGTCGGGCAGGCGGAACTCGAACCGGCCGGGGCCGGGCACGCGCACCATGTGGGTGCGGTTGTTGCCGGTCCAGGTGACGCTGTTCGGCGCCCAGGTCGCGCCCGAGGTGGTGCGCGGCGCATTGATCCGCTTGTAGCTGTTCACCGTCGGGCAGCTGAGCAGCGCCAGCGCCGAGGCATGTTTCATGATGCCGCCGACGAAGTGATAGCCCTGCCGGGACAGGCCCAGCTCGTCATGGTCGTCGGCGAAGGCGTTGGTGCCGTCGGCATTCCAGACCGAGATATGCAGGTGGCAGCCGTTCCCGGTCAGCCCCATGATCGGCTTGGGCATGAAGGTGGCGCGCAGCCCGTGCTTTTCGGCGATGGCCTTGGTCATGAACTTGAAGAACGAATGCTTGTCGGCGGTCGCCAGCGCATTGTCGTATTTCCAGTTCATCTCCCACTGGCCGTTGGCGTCCTCGTGGTCGCTCTGATAGGGCTCCCAGCCAAGCTCCAGCATGTAGTCCGAGATCTCGGCGATCACGTCCAGGCGGCGGAACATCGCCTGCTGGTCGTAGCAGGGCTTCGTCGCCGTGTCCGCCGGGTCGCCGATGGCAAGCCCGTCGGGCGTCATCAGGAAGAATTCCGGCTCGACCCCGGTCTTGACGGTCAGGCCCATGTCCGCCGCCTCGCGGCACAGCCGGGTCAGCACGTTGCGCGGCGCCTGCTCCAGCTCGATGCCGCCGCTCATCACGCAGTTCGAGGCGACCCAGGCCACCTCCTTCTTCCACGGCAGCTGGATCACGGACGAGGCATCGGGGATGCCCAGCATGTCGGGATGGGCGGGCGTCAGGTCCAGCCAGGTCGCGAAGCCCGCGAAACCCGCGCCGCCGGCCTGCATCTCGGCGATGCCCTCGGCCGGGACCAGCTTGGCGCGCTGGCTGCCGAACAGGTCGGTGAAGGAAACCATGAAATGCTTGATGCCCCGGTCGCGGGCATAGGCGGCCAGGTCCAGCGGCTCGGTGGTCTGCCGATGCGGCGTGGAGATGCCCTGGCGGGGCTTGTCCCGGTTCTGGACCATGCCGGCCTCGCGGGCGAAGGTGGCAATGTCGGTCATGCGATAGTCTCCCTGTTGAAGGATGTCCGGCCCAGGGCGGGATACTTTGTCCCGCCCCGTGGCTGTCTGGTTTCAGTAGCCGCCCTGCCCCGGAATCCAGCTGGTGCCGGCCAGCGGGACGCCGGCCATGGCGGCGGCCTCGACGGTCAGGGCGCAGAGATCCTCGGGCTCGAGGTTGTGGACGTGGCTCTTGCCGCAGGCGCGGGCAATCGTCTGGCATTCCAGCGTCATCACCGCCAGATAGTTTCGCAGGCGGCGGCCCGCGTCAACCGGGTTCAGCCGGGTCATCAGCTCGGGATCCTGGGTGGTGATGCCGGCCGGGTCGCGGCCCTCGTGCCAGTCGTCATAGGCGCCGGCGGTGGTGCCCAGCTTCTGGTATTCGTCCTCCCAGCGCGGATCGTTGTCGCCCAGGGCGACCAGCGCGGCGGTGCCGATGGCGACGGCATCGGCCCCCAGCGCCAGCGCCTTGGCCACGTCGGCGCCGGTGCGGATGCCGCCCGAGACGACCAGCTGCACCTTGCGATGCATGCCCAGGTCCTGCAGCGCCTTCACGGCCGGGCGGATGCAGGCCAGCGTCGGCTGGCCGACATGCTCGATGAACACGTCCTGCGTGGCGGCGGTGCCGCCCTGCATCCCGTCCAGCACCACCACGTCGGCGCCCGCCTTCACCGCCAGCGCGGTGTCGTAATAGGGCCGCGCACCGCCGATCTTGATATAGATCGGCTTTTCCCAGCCGGTGATCTCGCGCAGCTCCAGGATCTTGATCTCCAGGTCGTCCGGGCCGGTCCAGTCGGGATGGCGGCAGGCGGAACGCTGGTCGATGCCCATCGGCAGGTTGCGCATCTTCGCGACCCGCTCGGTGATCTTCTGGCCCAGCAGCATGCCGCCGCCGCCCGGCTTGGCGCCCTGGCCGACCACGATCTCGATCGCGTCGGCGCGGCGCAGGTCGTCGGGGTTCATGCCGTATCGGCTGGGCAGATACTGATAGACCAGCTTTTCGGAATGGCCGCGTTCCTCGTTGGTCATGCCGCCGTCGCCGGTGGTGGTCGAGGTGCCCGCCATGGTCGCGCCGCGCCCCAGCGCCTCTTTCGCATGGGCCGAAAGCGCGCCGAAGGACATGCCGGCGATGGTGATCGGGATCTTCAGCTCGATCGGCTTCTTCGCGAAGCGCGTGCCCAGCACCACCGAGGTGTCGCATTTCTCGCGATAGCCCTCCAGCGGATAGCGGCTGATCGAGGCGCCCAGAAACAGCAGGTCGTCGAAATGCGGCACGCGGCGCTTGGCCCCGCCGCCGCGGATGTCATAGATGCCCGTGGCGGCGGCGCGGCGGATTTCCGAATTGATCTCGTTCGAGAAGGTCCAGCTCTGGCGCGGCAGGGTGTGAGGGGTCTGGTCCATCCTGTAATCCTCAGTAATCGCCGGCGTGATCGACGTTGAAGTTGTAAAGCTTGCGGGCCGAGCCGTAGCGGCGGAATTCCTCGGGCCTGGCATCGGCGCCCGCGCGGGCCAGCAGATCCCGCAGGATTTCTATATGCTCGGGGCGCATCTCCTTCTCGATGCAGTCGGCCCCCAGCGACTTGACCTTGCCGCGCACGAACAGCCGCGCTTCATACAGGCTGTCGCCAAGCGCGTCGCCGGCATCGCCCAGCACCACCAGATTGCCCGATTGCGCCATGAAGGCCGACATGTGGCCGATATTGCCGTGCACCACTATGTCGATGCCCTTCATCGAGATGCCGCAGCGCGAGCTGGCATTGCCCTTGATGACCAGCAGCCCGCCATGGCCGGTGGCGCCGGCATATTGGCTGGCATCGCCCTCGACCACGACGCTGCCCGAGATCATGTTCTCGGCGACGCCCGGGCCGACCGAGCCGGTCACATGCACCCGCGCCTCCTTGTTCATGCCGGCGCAGTAATAGCCGGTGGAGCCCTTGATCGTGACCTCCAGCGGCGCCTGCAAGCCGACGGCCAGCGCATGGGCGCCGCGCGTGTTCTCGATCACCCATTCGCCGCCGGTCTGGGCCTGGAGCGTGCTGTTCAACTCGCGCAGTTCGGTCCAGGCCATGTCGATGGTCCGGGGCTGCAAGCCGATGTCGAGGTCTTCGCGGACTTGCGTGTTGGCCATGGTGGTCATCTCAGCGCTCCCAGAAATACACGGTGGCGGGTTCCGGCTCCCAGATGCGGGCATCCTCGATGCCCGGCAGGTTCGCGAAGGCCCGGTATTCCGAACCGAAGGCGACATAGCTGTCGGTCTCGGCCATCACCGCGGGCTTGCAGGCGATGGGATCGCGCACCACCCCGAAGCCGTTCCTGGTGCCGACCACGAAGGTGAAGAAGCCGTCCAGATCGTCCAGCGTGCCCTCCAGCGCCTCGCCCAGATTGGCGCCCTCGGCCAGCCGGGACGAGATGTAGCAGGCGGCGACCTCGGTATCGTTCTGGGTCTGCGGCACGAAGCCCTTGCGGGCCAGTTCGCGCCGCACCCGGTTGTGGTTCGAGAGCGAGCCGTTATGGACCAGGCACTGGTCGCCGTCGGTCGAGAAAGGATGCGCGCCCAGCGTCGTGACGGCGCTTTCCGTGGCCATGCGGGTATGGCCGATGCCGTGGCTGCCGGCCATCTGCCGGATGCCGAAGCGCGCGGCCACGTCCTTGGGCAGCCCGACCTCCTTGAAGATCTCCATCGATTGCCCGACGCCCATGATGCGGATGCCCTTCTCGGCCAGATAGGCCCGGACTTCGGCCTCGGAGCCTTCGGGCAGGGTCAGCACGGCAT
Source organism: Paracoccus sigandri (assembly GCF_003709565.1). GTDB lineage: Bacteria > Pseudomonadota > Alphaproteobacteria > Rhodobacterales > Rhodobacteraceae > Paracoccus > Paracoccus siganidrum. The sequence goes on from NZ_QNRC01000032.1 coordinate 25,081, forward strand.
GGGTGTCCACCACCCGCATCTGCACCGGCGCGCCCAGCAGCGCGTTCAGATTGTCCTCAAGGCCCGTGAAAGCCTCGTCGGGCGTCTCGGACTGGATCGTCATCTTGAGCCCCTGCGAGGCGTCCCCGTAGATCGCGATCCCCGCGCTGTCAGGCCCGCGATCCGTCATGGAAATCAGCATCTCGGTCAGCAGATCCCCCAGCCGGGGCCGCAGATCATCCTTCTTCAGGAACAGGCCAACGATGCCACACATAGCAACCTCCGTTCAGCTTGGCGTTGAAGCCGTCACGGATCAGCTAAGAGCAAAATTGATTGCCTATCAAGATATTTTTTTTATCTGCCAGAAAATCTGTTCGCGGGACCAACGGGCCGCAGAAAGAAGAAACAGCATCATTTACAACGGCTTACCTCGCCTGAGGATAGCAGATCACGGACAGGTATCGGGCGGGCAGTTCATGCAGAAGTTCCGGCCCATGGGGCGCGTCGGCGTCGAACAGCAGGCTGTCGCCCGGTTCCAGGTCGTAGATCTGCTCGCCATGGCGATAGCCGATTCTGCCCTCGAACATGAACAACAGCTCGATCCCTTCATGCTGGAAGGTGGGAAAGCGGTCGCTTTCGGTGCTGAGCACGATCATGTAGGGCTCGACCACCACGCCGCTGTTGTTCGAGCCGATATGCCCCAGCAGGTGATACTGATGCCCGGCGCGGGTGCCGGCGCGCTCGACCTCGACGGCGGTGCCGGCCTTGACATGCATGGCCCCGCGCGGCTCCTCATAGCCCGAGAAGAGCTGGACCAGCGGCACATGCAGGGCATTGGCCAGAGTCTGCAAGGTGGTCAGCGACGGCGAGATGACGCCGTTCTCGATCTTCGACAGCATGCCGACCGACAGGCCCGCCTCGCTGGCCAGTTTCGAGCCGGTCATCCGCTGCCGCTTGCGCAACTCCCGCACCTGGCGGCCAATGGCAACCTCGAGATTCTTCTCGCGGCTGTCGCGAATCGCATGGGGATTCTGCGTCAGCGAGCCATCTATCTTTGCCGTCTGGCTTGCCATCTGGGATCTTCCTTCATCTTCTCTGCCAAAGCCGGTTGCAGAATTTTCATGCTAAAGCCTACACGATAGCCCGCAGCCGGCAGAAGCTCCATGCGGTTTCGCGCCACGCATGGCCTGCCTGTTCCGCCGGGGCTGCGGCTGGTGGCCCGCGATGCAGGACGGCCTGCATCCCCGGCAGATATTTTTCTTGAGAGAATAATTTGTTTCCCGTTACTATAGGGAAGTTTTCCGGGGAGGCACGCCATGTATTATGCCGCGCAGCGAAAGCAGTCGATCCACGAGCAACTGGGCGGGGACGAAGGCATCCGCGCCCTGGTCAAGGAATTCTACGACATCGTGGAACAGGACGAAGACGCCAGGGAGCTGCATCTTCTGCACCTGCAGGGCGCGGGCGTCGCCCATTCGCGCGAGGAGCAGTTCAACTATCTCTGCGGCTTCTTCGGGGGGCCGCAATATTACGTCATGAAGCACCGCCATGCGCGGCTGAAAGAGATCCATGCCCATGTGCCCATCGGCCCGCAGATGCGCGACCTGTGGCTGCGCTGCATGGCCAGGGCCATCGACCGGCGGGGAATCGACGCCGATCTGGCGGCCGTGCTGATGCGCCATTTCACCACCGCCGCCGAAAGCAGCCGCAACATGGACTGACGCGCCTGCGCGTCCGCGGCATTTTACCAGCAGAGGAGACCCCATGACGATCAGGAAATTCGGCACCTACGATGCCCCCTCGGTCCAGCCGATCACCGAGGACCTGGACTGGTGGCACCCGGTCGAGGGCGCGCCCAGAATGAAGACCTGGATCGAGCACCAGTCCGAGGACGGCAAGTACCTGACCGGCTATTGGGAGGCCACGCCGGGCAGCTATCGCGTGCGCTACGACGTGGACGAGTTCATCCACCTGTTCGAGGGAAAGGTCACGCTGACCGATGACGGGCAGGCGCCGCGCAGCTTCTCGGCCGGCGACACCTTCGTGATCGAGGCCGGGTTCGACGGCATCTGGAAGACCGAGGAAACGGTGCGCAAGGCCTTTGCCATCCGCGTGCGGTAAGGACGGCGGCGGCTTCCGCCCTGCCCGCCATCCGGCGAAACCTTGATCGGCCCCGGCGCAAGGCCGGGGCCGGATCTTTGTCCAAGGGGCGAAACCCGGCTCAGAGCGGCCGGTCCGGCAGCGAGGTCCCGTTCGGCTTCATGTCCCAATAGACCAGGTCCAGGCCGGTTGCCTGATCGTCCTCGTCCACCCGCAGGCCCACCGTCTGCTTCAGGACGAAGGTCAGGATCGCGGCGGTCAGCACCCCCGCGCCCACGCAGGCCAGGATGCCCAGGATCTGCATGGTCACGCCGATCTGGCCGTGCTGGAACGCATAGGGGCCCTCCTCGATGCCGAAATAGCCGCCATGCGGAGTGCCCGCCTTGATCAGCCCGACCGCGATCAGCCCATAGACGCCGGCGCCCAGAAACAACGGGAACAGCTTGTGCTCGTCGATGCCGCGCTTCTGGGTGAACTCGTAGACGGCCCAGGCCACCACCGGCGCGAACAGCGCCACCAGGAAGGTCTGCCAGGGGGCATAGACGTCGAAGGCCGGCGCGCCCGCGACATAGCCGGCCAGCGGGCCCAGCAGCAGATAGGCGTAGGAACGCTTGCGGTACCCGATGATCGCGCCGGTCACCGCGCCCCCGGCCCAGGCAAGGCCGTAATTGTTGAAGACGATGCCCACGCTGGTATCGGCCATGGTGACGCTGACCGCCAGCGCCTCGGGCTCGAAGAAGAACAGGCAGGACAGGATGACCATGGGCAGGCCCGCAAAGATCGTCAGCAGCCCGGTCGCGGCCAGTCCGATGCTGGGGGCGTCGTAGGAGTTGACCTTGGGATGCGGCTCGAACATGCCCGGACGCCGGCCCAGCATCGGCACCAGCACCAGCGCCATGCCGGCCGGGAACAGATAGACGAAGCCGACGCCGAAGAAGTCGTGGAAGCCGGCATTGGTCAGCGGCCCGACCGAGCCCCAGACCGCGAAGCTGAGCGCCGAGGACACCACCGCCGCCACCACCGAGGTGATGTAATAGGCCAGGGGCTTCATCCGCTCGGACACGGCGAAATGCAGCAGCACGTTGATGATGCCGGCAAAGCAGGCCAGGAAGAACACGAAGATCTGGAACGTGTTCAGGCCGGGAAAGACCGCCGGATCGACATTCTGGGCCATGCCGTTGGCCATGGCGCCGCCCAGCCACCAGTCCTTCAGCGAATCCGCCAGGCTTGCGCCCTCCATGACGTAATATTGCCCGGCCCAGAAGCCGAAACCGATCACGAAATAGGCGGCGAAGCCCAGGAAGAACCCGATGGTCTTCTCGATCGTCGAATTGAACAGGCTGCCGCTGCGGGTCGTGCCCGCGTCGATCATCAGCAGTCCCACCACCACGAGGATCGCCCCCACGGTGCCCGAGCCATAGATCAGGTTCTGCACCAGCGAGTTGAGCGTCACCTGATCCGAATAGAGGATGGTCGTCGTTGGTTCCATTGTCGTTCTCCCTGTTTTTGTTGGTGTTCCGGGACGTGCCGTGCCCGGAAGGCGCCTGGCGGCGCCGGTCGCGCGTCATGACAGGCGGAAATTTCCTGTCGGTCGGAGGGCTGAAATCGCTGATCTGAAAGGCACTTCCCCAGGGCTTGCGATGGCTCCGGTTCCCGGACCGGGATCGCGCTTCCGAAACGGCCGGGGGAAACTCGTCAAGGGATTGCGTCGGACAGGTCCGTGCCACGGCCGGCCTTCACCCGCGACAGCCGGGGACAAGGCGGGTTCTGCAAGCCGGGCCGCCCCGTCCGGGCGGCTGCCGGCGATGCCCGCGCATCCGGGACAGGCGGCGGCATCCGCGTCCGGTCTGCGGCCGCAGACAGCAAAAAGGCGCGCAATCGCGCGCCCGATGTCCGATCGCCCGGCTGCGGGCGAATGCGGCAGGCATTCTTCCGATGCGCGCCCCCCGTCCCGCAGGCAAGGGGCAGGGCCAGCAGATCGCGCAGGATCGGCGCAGGGGCGATGCCGGCGGGATCTTCCCTCCGCCATGGCACGATCGTGGTCGCAAGATCCTTTTCCACCTGTCAGATCCCTGTCGGTTGTGGAATGGGCGGTGAGCTTTCCGTCTTTGCTGCCGTCTGCCCGAGAGACGATCCCCGGCGCCCTGCCTGCGGGCCTGTCCTGCGGCCCGCGCCTCAGGCGCGGGGGCGTTCCTTCTTCGGGTCGTAATGCGGGAAGGCCGCGACCTTTGCCGCGATGCGCTTGATATGCCCGTCCAGCCGCCCGACCTCGACCGCGGTGCCGGGTTCGGCATGGGCGATGTCGAGGCGGGCCAGCGCGATCATCTGCCCGGTGCGCGGCGAGCGCATGGCCGAGCAGACCTCGCCCACCTGCGCGCGGCCGATGCGGATGCAATCGCCATGGCCGACGGGGTCCTGCCCGTCGATCTCCAGCCCGACGAACTTGCGGCTGGGATGGTCCTTGCGCCGGACCAGCGCCTCGCGGCCGACGAAATCGGCGCTCTTGGACTTCAGCGGCACGGTGAAACCCACGCCCGCCTCGAACGGGTCGGTCTGGTCGCTGAAATCGTAGCCGGCAAAGACCAGCCCGGCCTCGATGCGCACCAGGTCCAGCCCGGCCAGGCCCATCGGCTTGATCCCCAGCGGCTGGCCGGCGTTCCAGACCGCCTCGAAGACCACGTCGCCATGCCTGGGATGGCAGAAGATCTCATAGCCCAGCTCGCCCGTATAGCCGGTGCGCGACACCACGACGGGCACGCCCCGCTCGCCGCCGATGCGGCCGACGGTGAAGCGGAACCAGCCCAGATCGGCCACGGCGGGCTGATGCGGCGGCGTCCAGACGATCCCGGCCACCAATTCGCGCGATTTCGGCCCCTGCACCGCCAGGTTGTGCATCTGGTCGGTCGAGGAGCGGATCATCACGTTCAGGCCCAGCTTCTCGGCCTGCTCGCGCATCCAGACCCCGCCCTCGTCGCTGCCGCCGATCCAGCGGAAGTTCTGCTCGCCCAGGCGGAACAGCGTGCCGTCGTCGATCATGCCGCCATGCGGATGGCACATGGCGGAATAGACCACCTGCCCATGGCCCAGCTTGGCCACGTCGCGGGTCAGCACCCAGTTCATCAGCGCCTCGGCATCGGGGCCGGTCACCTCGAACTTGCGAAGCGCCGACAGGTCCATGACCACCACGCCCTCGCGGCAGGCCCAATAGCTTTCGACCGGGTCGCATTCGGGGAAGGAATTGGGCAGCCAGAAGCCCCGATACTCGACGAAATCGCGGGTCAGGACGGCGAAATTCTGGTGGAAGGCGGTCTCACGGGTCATGATCGGCTCCGCGTCGGGGGTGGCGCGCCAGGCGGTGGCGCGGCTGAAGCTTTCGCGCGCGCCATAGCTGCGGATATGGATGTCGGTCAGGTGCCAGCCATTGGCGGCGGTGGTGTCGTCGGGACAGGCCGAGGAGACGCAGACCAGATCGGTCAGCGCCCGCAGCAGCACATAGTCGCCGGGCCGCGACCAGGGCTCGTCGGCATACATCACGCCATGCGCGTCGATGCCGGTGTTGAAGAAGAAATTCGCCGCCATCCAGCCGGCGCGGGCCTCGACCCCATAGGGCGCCAGCGCGGCGTTGAAATTGTCCGTGCAGTTGGCATGGCCCGGATAGCCGATATCGTCGTAATATTTCGCCGAACAGGCCAGCGCGAAGGCATCGTGGCGCCCGCAGGTGTCCTGCACGACCTCGACCAGCGGCGTCAGGTCGTGGTCGAAATATTTCGCGTGCAGGCCCGGCATCGGATAGGCGTGGCCCTGGAAGGTCCGCGTCGTGGTCACGTCCAGCGGATGCACGATGCCGCGGTCCAGCTTGCGCGCATCGAAGCACTGGAAGTCGGTGCATTGCCGGCCGTCCACGTCGATGATCTGGATGAAATCCCCGGCCTTGACGGTATAGGCCTGGGCGGTGGCGGATTTCACCCGCAGGTCCAGGACCGGATCGGCCAGCGGCGTGGGCAGGGCGAAATGCCCCTGGCGGCGCGGATTGGCGCGGGTGATGCGCAGGGTCAGCGGGGTCGAGGTGTCCTGCGCCTCGAAATCCATGACCCCGCCCGGCGCGGCGGCGATCAGCCAGCCGGGGGCGGCGGCGGTCAGCGCCACGGTCTCGCCCGGCCGCGATTGCGCCCCGAACAGGCCGATGGCGCGGGCATCGTTCAGCGAGACGCCCAGTTCGGCCAGCCGGCGGCGCAGCGCTTTCAGCCCCGGCCTGTCCGAGGACAGCAGCGCGCGCAACCCGTCGGCGGGCGCATCGGCCCTGGCGCCCAGGATCGCGGCGTCCAGCCGGCCGTCGGCATGGGCGGCAAGCAGCTCGCAGCGCTGGCCGCCCTCGTCATTGATGATCTCGACCCGGTCGCCGGCGGCGATCTGGACCGCGACGGCGCCCGCACCGGGAACGGAATAGCGTTCGACGCCGGGCGGCAGGGTAAAGCCGGCGGCGCGGCGCGCATGGGTTCCGCGCGGCGGGCCGGGCCGGAAAAGGCGTTCTGGCGGCAGCTGAAGCATCTGGACCTCCCAGGGGAAAAAACGGCGCCGGATGCCCGGCCCCAGTCGGGGGAACCCGGATCAGTTCATCAGATAGGCTTCCATCGAATCGTCCAGCGCATCCTTCCAGGGGGTGTGATGCCTGGGCGCCATGGTGCCGGTGATGACCGAGCGATAGGAATGGTTGCGGAAGGCCATGATGTCCTCGGCCTTGTGCTTCTTCCATTCGTAGAAGGCCGCGCAGGCGCCATCCACGTCGAAGCTGGGATAGTCGGTTTCCCCGATCAGTTCCTTGACGTAATCGGCCTGGTAGCGGATCGCGTATTTCACGTCGTCCGAGGCCTCTTCGCGTTCCTCGCGCTCGCGCACGTCGGCCATCAGCACCTGCTTGTCCTGCGGCACCTCGATCCGGCCCAGGACGATGTCGCGCACATACCAGGCCTGGGCGTCGAACATGTTGAAGGTGAACCACTGGTCCTGCATGCCCAGATAGAACAGGCGCGGATTGTGGACCCAGACCACCCCCTTGTAGAGATCCGCCGCCGCCAGCCGGTTCGCGGTCTTCAGCCGCAGGTCGTCGGGCAGGAAGGGGAAATAATGCTTGTAGCCGGTGCACAGGATGATGGCGTCCACCTCCTGGCGCGAGCCGTCCTTGAAGACGGCCTCCTTGCCCTCGACCCGGACCAGCGCCGGCTTTTCCTGCCAGTTGTCGGGCCATTTGAAGCCCATGGGCGCGCTGCGATAGCAGGAAGTGACGGTCTTCGCCCCGTATTTCCAGCATTGCGAGCCGATATCCTCGGCCGAATAGGACGATCCCATGACCAGCACGTCCTTGCCGGCGAATTCGCGCGCGTCGCGGAAGTCATGGGCATGGACGATGCGGCCGTTGAAGGTCGAGAAGCCCTCGTATTCCGGCACGTTCGGGGTCGAGAAATGGCCCGAGGCCACGATCACATGGTCGAATTCCTCGGCATACATGTGATCCTCGACCAGGTCATGGGCGGTGACGGTGAAGGTCTCGGCGGCCTCGTCATATTCGACATGCCGCACCACGGTCGAGAAGCGGATCCAGTCGCGGACCCCGGCCTTCACCACCCGCCCCTCGATATAGTCGAACATCACCGCGCGCGGCGGATAGGAGGCGATCTGCTTGCCGAAATGCTCCTCGAAGGAATAATCGGCGAATTCCAGCCCCTCCTTGGGGCCGTTGGTCCACAGATAGCGATACATCGAGCAATGCACCGGCTCGCCGTATTCGTCCAGCCCGGTGCGCCAGGTATAGTTCCACAACCCGCCCCAGTTCGTCTGCTTCTCGAAACAGACGATCTCGGGAATCTCGGCGCCCTTCTGGGCCGCTGACTGGAAGGCTCTCAGCTGCGCAAGCCCCGAAGGTCCCGCGCCGATGATGGCAACGCGCTTCTTCATGCTATTGGCTCCCTGTTTGCCGGTATGGACCAATTTTGGCAACTGGTTCCATCGGCCTGAACCAAGTAAGGGCCGATTGCGCCCACAGGTCAACATTTTTTCTTCACCGGAATACGGAATCCGTGGTTTTCTGGCGCCGAAAGCGGCAGATTTCCGCTATGAAGGGGATCATGCGCACGCCATCTCTTGCCCAGCAGCTTGTCGTCACCGGCTCGATTCCCCGGCTGAATGCCGAGAATCGGTCGGCGCTGCGGGTCGGATTCCTGGCGCCGCTGTCGGGACCCGAGGAACGCTGGGGCGCGCCCGGCCTCAGCGGATGCCGGATCTGGGCCGACTGGATCAACGACCATGGCGGCCTGATGGTGGCCGGCAAGCGCCACCGGCTGGAAATCGTCGCCCATGACAGCGCCGCCGATCCCGCCGCCACCCTCGAGGCCGCGCGCGACATGGTCGAGCGAAAGCGCGTGCGCCTGGTCCTGACGCTTGGCGGCGACAGTTTCGCGCCGGCCCTGCCCTATCTGATGGCGCGTCGCGTGCTGGTGGCGACGCTGCTGCCCTCGGACCTGTCGCCCGACACGCCGTCCCTGATCGCCCCGGCCGAGCTGCATCCGCTGTTCAACGTCACCGGCGTCGCATGGCTGACCCGCACCCGCCCTCGGATGCGGCGGGTGGCGCTGTGCAGCCAGTCCGACCGGCTGGGCCTGCCCTCGCTGGCCGTCTATCGCGCCGCCTTCGAGGCGGCGGGCCGGCCGATCGTCCGGGAAATCCGCTACGATCCGGGCGAGACCGACGCGCGCTCGATCGTGCGGGCGATGCTGGAGCAGGCGCCGGACCTGCTGTGCTGGTGCACCTCGCCCGCGCCGATGACCACCGCCCTGACCGAAGCCGCGCATGACCTGGGCTGGCGCGGCCCGATCCTGGCCTGCACCGGCGACGACTATCCCCGGCTGATCGCCCGCACCTCGGCCGAATTCATGTCGCGCTATGTTTTCCAGTTCCCCGATTTCGACGACCCGCTGCTGGCCGACAAGGCCTTCTTCTTTCGCCGCCCCAAGGCGTTCTTCGACGCCTACAACGCCCGCTTTCCCGGCGAATGGAGCGCGGTGAGCTGGGAATACGCCTCGATCCTCGACCTGTGGCAGAATGCCGTCGAAAGCGCCGACACGATGGCGCCGATCACGGTCCTGGCGGCGATGAAGCGCCACCAGCAGATGCCGCATGTCTTCGGCACCGCGCGCTGGTGGGGCAGCGAGCTGTTCGGCATCGACAACGCGCTGGTCGGCGACTGGCCCGTCGTCGGCATCCGCGACGGCAGGGCCCGGATCATCGAGTTCGGCTCGGTCCTGGACTGGCTGGGCCGCCACGCCCCGCTGCTGCGCCACCACCTGGAGCAGCTTGGGCAGATGTGGTATCAGCGCCTCGACGCCGCGGCGGCGCTCAGTCCTCCTGCAGCAGCAGCTTCTGGTCCTCGACCAGGGCAAGCTTCATGAATTCGGTCGCCTCCTCGATGTCGCGGGCGGCGATGGCATTGAACAGGGCGTTGTAGCTGCGCTGGTAGATGGCGATGCGGCTGGGCGTCAGGTGCCGGCGATACATGGCGGCGCGAAAGGCCTGCCGGCGGGCGTCGATCACCAGGTTGTAGCAGGCGATCAGCAGGGGATTGTCGGTGCCGCTGGCGATCTGGCGGTGAAACTCCTCCTCCAGCCGGACGAAGGCATTCGCGTCGGTCTGCACGGCCTCCATCTGCGACAGGGTTTCCCCCAGCGCCTCGATCCGGCGCGGCGACATGTTGATGATCGCCAGCCGGACCATCTCGGGTTCCAGGATGCTGCGCACGACCTGCAGATGCAGCGGCCCGGTTTCCGCCGCCACCGGGCTGAGCGCCTCGCTGCTGGCGCCGGCATGGTAGGTGACGAAGGACCCCGACCCCGCGCGGCGCCGGATCATGCCCCGCGCCTCCAGCTGGTCCAGCGCCTCGCGCACCGTGTTCCGCGCCACGCCCAGATCCTGCGCCAGCTGCCGCTCAGAGGGCAGCCGCTCGTCGGTGCCATATTCCTGCGAGACGATGCGCATGGCCAGGGTGTCGATGACATATTGCACCGTCGAGCCGAAGACGGGCTCGGCGGCAGCGCCGGTCGGGCGGCGGGCAGGGATGGTCACGTCTTGCATTTCCTCGTTGGGCCAGGGCCGGGCCGGCGCAGGATAGCCTGTCCGGCAGGCAAGGTCGATCATCGGCATCGGCAGCGTCGCATGAGCGGCGATGGCGAGGGGCAAGCCGCGATCTTCCCCTGCCGCCCTCTGGCGCGGCCACCCGCACGGCGCGCGGGCCGAAGGCGGCGCGGTCCTCGGCCTCGATCCGGCCAAGCGTGGCGACAAGCGCCTCCATCACTGCATCGGTCATCTCGTAGCGGGTCATTGCCGCCGAAAGCGGCGTGCCGCCGGGGCGCAGGCCAGTGCGCAGCGCAAGCGCGAAACCCTCGGCATCATAGGCCGGACGGCGGTCGGTCGCACGGCTCAAGGCCTGCCTGGTTACCGGCGGGATCTCCGTCGCACCCTCCGCAGTGCCGCGCCCGTCCGCGCCGTGGCAGCTGACGCAGGGAAACAGCCGCCCCTCGGTCCAGACCGTGCCCCCGGCGATCAGTGCCGCCGTTCCCTCGCCGGTGAAATAGACCTCGGCCGTCGCCGCATGTCCCGCGACGATTGCGGCAAGAAGCAGCGCGGCCGTCATCCGGCGCATCAGAACCCCAGGGCGAGTTCGATCAGCCGCTCCGGTTCCGGCAGGCCGATGATCCGCTGGAACGCGCCGGTCCGCACGGCGCCGATCAGCAGCATTGGATCGTGGCTTTCGATGGGTCCGGGCGGCAGCCCAAGACTGTCGAGCAGGAGGAAGGTCTCCATCGGCGCGGCGGTCAGCCAGACCCAGTCCTCGCTGGCACCATAGTCCGCGGCCGTGGCCGCAAGCTTCTCCGGCGTGTCGCTAACCGGATCGATCGAAACCGTCACCAATGTGATCGGCAGATCCTCGGTCAGGATCCGGTCATCCACCTGTGTCAGGATCGCGTTGGTCAGCGGGCAGAGCGTCGTCCATTCGGTAAAGGCGAAGCTCACGATCACCGTGCCCTTGCGCTGGAACCGCGAGACGAAGCCCTCGGTATGATAGCGCGCATCGGTTACGCCCCACCTCAATTTGCGCGACAACGCCGGGTTCATGCAGCAGCACATTCCGACACCATCCCCCCACATCTGTGCGGGGCAGATCTGGCGTTTTCCGCATTTGGCTCATGATGGGCATTCTGGCGGGGCACCGCTCCTTGCGCAGAAACGGAATCACGCCGCATGTCGCCCGAGCCTTCGACCGAAGCACACACCTTTCCGGCGCGCCGGAATGACAAGCCCGACTGGGCCAAGACCACCCGCGAATTGCGGCACGAGGCTGCCGGCACCCGTCCGCAACGACGGATCTGGCCGTGGGGGATCGTGGCCGTGCTGGCGCTGGCCCTTGTCGGCGTCGTTTCTGTCCCGGCCTCTGCCCCGCCCGCCGCGACCGCCAATGCCCCCGTCGAGGTCGACACCGCAATCCTGCTGCATCCGCTGGATGTGACGACGGTGCAGCCGCAAACGCTCGGCCAGGCCTTGCCGGTCAGCGGCACCCTGCGCCCGCATCTGCAGGTCGAGATCGCCAGCCGCACCGCAGGCACGGTCGAAGAGGTGGGCGTGCGGCTGGGCGACAGGGTATCGCACGGCGATCTGTTACTGCAGATCGAGAGCGACAGCCTGGAGGCACAATTGCGCCAGCAGCAGGCATCGCTGGCGGCCAGCCGCGCGCAATCGCTTCTGGCCGAGACACAGGCGCAAAGGTCCGAACAACTGGCCGATCGTGGCATCTCTGCCGCCGCCAACCTGGAAACCTCACGTAGCAACCTCGAGGTTCAGGCGGCCAATCTGGAGATGCAGCGGGCCGCCGTCGCCGCGGCCGAGATCGCCCTGCGCGATACCCGCGTCCTTGCCCCCTTCGACGGCATCATCGCCGCACGCAAGGCCGAGCCGGGCCAGACCGTCGCCAGCGGCGCCGTCCTGTTCGAACTGGCCGACCTGTCCAGCATGTTGGCGACGATGAATGTCCCGGTCGCCAGAAGCGTGCCGCTGAAACCCGGCCAGAATGTCCGCCTGACCGTGCAGGGCCTGCCGGGTCGGGACTTCGCCGGCCGGATCGAGGGCATCGCCCCCGTCGCCAGCGAAGGCAGCCGCAACAGCGCGGTGACGGTGCGGGTGGACAATCCCGATCACATCCTGCGCGGCGGCATGTTCGTCAGCGGCGAAATCGAGATGGACAGCATCCCCGACGCCATTGCCATCCCGCGCGACAGCCTGCGTGAAGACGCCGGCGGCCCCCATGTGCTGAAAATCGCCGATGGCCGCCTGGTCCGCCAACAGGTTGCCACCGGCGCGGCCATGTCGGGCGGCGATCTGATCGCCATTGTCTCGGGCCTGGAGGCGTCGGACCGCATCGTGTCCGGGCGCTTGGCGGAACTGCGCGAGGGCATGGATGTCCGCATCGAGGAGCCGGGCTGATGTTTCTGACCCGCGTCAGCGTCAACAATCCCGTATTCACCGTGATGGTCATGCTGGCGATCACGGTTTTCGGCCTGTTCTCGTGGCAGCGCCTGCCGGTCGAACAGATGCCCGATGTCGATGTGCCCGCCGTCGCCATCGTGGTGGCCTATGACGGTGCCTCGCCCGAGGCGGTCGAGAACGACATCATCAAGCCCATCGAGGATACGATGGCCACGATCGGCGGCATCGACGTGATCCGGTCCACCGCACAGGTCGGACAGGCGATGGTGCTGATGCAGTTCGATCTTGGCATGTCCTCGGCCGAGGCGATGAACGACGTGCGCGACAGGATGGCGGGGATCCAGTCCAGCCTGCCCGACGCCGCCGACATGCCCACGATTCTGAAGTTCGATCCGTCGGACACGCCCGTCATTTCGCTGGCGATCAGCTCGGACCAGCGGTCGCTGTCGCAACTGACGCAACTGGCCGAGGATCACGTCCTGGACCGGCTGCGCAATGTCGGCGGCGTGGGCAGCGTCTCGCTGGTGGGCGGGGTTCCGGCACAGGTCGATGTGACCATCGACCCCGACCGGCTGTCCGCCCAGGGCATCCCGCTGTCCGAGGTCCGCACGGCGATCGCGGCCAACGCGGCGGATCTGCCCTCGGGCACGATCACCGAAGGCGCCACGTCGCAATCACTCCAGATCCGCAGCGCGCTGACGCAGGTCGGGGATTTTCGCGACCTGGTCATCGGTCGTCGGGGCGACCAGCCGGTGCATCTGTCCGAGGTCGCCGATATCCGCATCGGCCCCGCCGAAGCCGAAAGCCTTGCCTTCCGCGATGGCGAGCCCGCGCTGGCGATCGATGTGATGAAGGTTCAGGGCGCCAATACCATCGCCGTCGCCAGCGGCATCGCGCACGCGGCGCAGGCGCTTGGCGCGGACAGCCTGCCCGGCGACGTGCGTATCGAGGTCATCGCCAGCGAGGCCGGCGCGGTCGAGGATTCGGTCTCTGCCGTGCAGAACATGCTGGTCGAGGGCGCGATCCTGTCGGTGGTGATCGTGTTCCTGTTCCTGAATTCGTGGCGCTCGACCGTGATCACCGGGCTGGCCTTGCCGATCTCGATGATCGGCACCATGGTCGCACTGTATTTCTTGGGATTCACGCTGAACATCATGACGCTGATGGCATTGTCGCTGTCGGTCGGCATCCTGATCGACGACGCCATCGTGGTGCGCGAGAATATCACCCGCCATCTGCAAGCCGGCAAAAGCCATCGCCGCGCCGCGCTGGAGGGCACGGCAGAGATCGGGCTGGCCGTCACCGCCACCACCCTGGCGATCGTCGCGGTCTTCCTGCCGGTGGCCTTCATGGAGGGCATCCTGGGCCGCTTCTTTCTGCAATTCGGGGCGACGGTCTCGGTCGCGGTGCTGATTTCGCTGTTCGTGGCCTTCACCCTGGACCCGATGCTGTCCAGCGTCTGGAACGATCCGGCCTCGCATCCCGATGCCCGGCGCGGGCCGGTGGGCAGGACGATCGCCCGGCTCAACGACGGGTTCGACCGGCTGACCGGGCGCTATCTGTCGGTGCTGCGCTGGTCGCTGCGCCACCGGCTGACAACGTTGGGAATCGCCTTCGGCCTGTTCATGGCCAGCTTTGCCCTGATCCCGACGGTCGGGGCGGAATTCCTGCCGGCCGAGGATAACGGCCGCGTCTCGATCAGCATCGAGACCCCGCCCGGATCGTCGCTGGACTATACCGCCGCACGGGTGAGCCAGATCGAGACGCGCCTGCGCGATCTGCCCGAGGTCGCCGCGACCTATGCCAGCATCGGCGCAGCCGCGGTCGGAACCGGCCAGAAAAACACCGCCACCATCGGCGTGACGCTGGTGCCACAGGCACAGCGCAATGCCTCGGCGATGGAATTCGCCGCCAGCCTGCGCCCCATACTTCGGCGCTTTCCGGGTTTGCAGACCGAGGTCAGCGCCGAGGGCGATCTGGGCGGCGGTGCGGGCAAGCCGGTGCAGATCGTCGTTCTGGGCCAGGACAGCGACGTCCTGCGGCGGATCGGCGACCAGGTCGCCGGGCGGCTGGCGGCTATCGCGGGGGTCGAGGACATCACCTCGTCGATGCGGCAGGCCCAGCCGGAAATCGGGATCGAGCTGGACCGCGAACGCGCCAGCGAACTGGGGATCTCGGCACGCGATCTGGGTGCGGTCCTGGCCCCGATGATGACTGGCGAGACCATCGCCACCTGGACCGCCCCCGGCAGCCAGAGCCATGATGTCGTGATCCGGCTGGATCAGACCGCGCGCAGCCGCGTCGCCGCATTGGGCAATCTGCCGGTGGGCGTCGATGCCGACAGTGGCCAGATCATCCGGCTGGACCAGATCGCCCGGATCGAGCAGCGCAGCGGCCCGGTCGAGATCCTGCGCGAACAGCTGTCGCGCCGCGTCACCATCGAGGCCAACCTGGCGCCCGACGCCCCCGGCGACGTCCATGCGCAGATAGCGCAACTGACGGCACGGATGCCGCTGCCCGAGGGCTATCGCTTCTCGCTTGGCGGTGAGGCCGAGCAGATGGCGGAATCCGGCGCCTCGGCGGCGTCGGCGCTGCTCTTGGCGGTGATCTTCATCTATCTGGTGCTGGCTTCGCAATTCGGCAGCATCCTGCAACCTCTGGCAATCATGATGTCGCTGCCGATGTCGTTGATCGGGGTGATGGTCGGGCTGTGGCTGGGAGGCTCCAGCCTGAACGTGATGTCGGCGATCGGCTTCATCATGCTGATGGGGCTGGTGGTCAAGAACGCCATCCTGCTGGTGGACAACGCCAATCAGCAGGTGCGCGAGGGCACGAACCTCTACGACGCGCTGGTGGGCGCGGCCCGCATCCGGTTCCGCCCCATCGTGATGACCACGCTGGCCATGATATTGGGGATGCTGCCGATGGCGCTGAGCCTGCATCAGGGCACCAGCCAGAACGCACCCATGGCCCATGCGGTGATCGGCGGGCTGGTTTCCTCGACGCTGCTGACGCTGGTGGTGGTGCCGGTGATGCTGACCTATCTGGACGCGCTTGGGCGGCACGCGGCACGCTTCCTGCCCGACCCGCCGCCCGACCACACGGCCACCGCTCCGCCGCCGGCCCCGGCCGATCCGCCCGCCGCCGGCCTGGCAACCGCGCGGCTGGCCCTGCTTCCGGCCCGCGATCAGCCCGCCGCCCATCTGCCGCAATCCCCGGCCGCGGATCGGATCGACAGGACGGTTCAGAAAACCTCTGCCGGATAGGGGTTCCCCGACCTCCGGCGGTTTGATGCCGAGGCCGGGGGACGGTTGCCAGACAAAACAGGCGAATTTCGGCTCAACCGAATTTGGCACAGGAAAGCGTCACAGAGCTTGCCTAAGGTAAACTTCGCCGCGAGTCGTTCCCACGGCCCAAGACGCAACCACCGGACGCAAATGACCCTTACCCGTTCCCTGCTGCCCGCCGATTCCACCGCAGAAGCGATCGAGACCATGCGCGAGATCCTGAAGGTGGATCACATCACGCTGCATATCCTGAACAACCCCACCGTCGGGCTGGACAATCCATTCGTCAGAACCACCTATCCCGAAGGCTGGGTCAGCCGCTATCTGTTGAACAACATGGCGGTTTCCGACCCCGTCCTGCAGCGCGCGCAGAAAGGCGACGATGCCTTCTTCTGGTCCGATCTGGTGCTGGACGACGACCAGGTCAAGACGATGGAAGAATTCGTGCAGGCGGGGCTGGGCACGGTCGGCTACAGCCTCGTCCATGTCGATTCGCATGGCCGCAAGAGCGTGCTGTCGATCAGCCGTATCCGGTCCGAGGGCTGGGCCGGGCATGTGGCCGAGCACCTGGACGGGCTGGCGCAGGCGCATATGGACCTGCATGTGAAGGCGCTGGCCGAGGCGGCGGCGGATGCGATGGGCATCCCGCAACTGGCGCCGCGCGAATATGAATGCCTGCGCTTTACCGCCCAGGGCAAGACCTACAGCGAGATCGCGATCATCCTGAACCTGTCGGAACATACCGTGCGCAGCTATCTGAAGCTTGCGCGGGTCAAGCTGAACTGCGTCTCGCTGGCGCAGGCGGTGGCCAAGGCGGTGCGCTACAGGATGATCTGAGGCGGCGCGTCGGGAAAGCCGCTGATCCGGTTCTCGATCCGGGTGGCTGCGCGCCAGATCCGCGCCGCCGTCCGGTCCTGCCCCTGCTGCTTCAGCAGATGCGCCCGCATCCCCAGCACGACTGCACGCCGCGGCCCATGCAACCGGCCGAAACCAGGATGATCCAGGATCCGTGCGATGCCCTGATCCACCTCGGGCAGCGTCATCGGCGGCACCGGCAGCAACACCTGCGTCGTGCCTCGGGCATAGAGCATCCGCAGATGCGCCACGGGCCGCGACGGATCGGCAGGCGGCATCGCGCGCATGATCCCGATCCCGGCACCCAGAAAGCGCCGCGCCTGGCCCGGATCGCCCATCTCCAGGCCCAGGCGCGCCAGCAGCGCGCCCTTGTACAGCCGGGCCTCGGGATCGGCGGGGTTGCCGGCCAGCCTGCGCTCGATCAGCCCCAGAACCCGCAGGGTCTCGGCCGGACGGATTTCCGCGGCAAGGCAATAGAGGGCAAAGCTGTCCAATTCCGGTTCCAATATCAGCTGGTCAATGCATCATGGCGGGGATCCGCGTCACCGGCGCCGGGTTCGGCACCGGACAGGGCGGCACGATCGGGGCCGTCGGACGCAACAGCGGCGCCGCGATGCCAAGCGCCTGCCGCATGTCCCGCCGCACCTGATCCGACACCACGAAAGAGGCGCAGCAGACCGGACGGCGGCCATAGCCATCGGCCGATCCGTGCATCTGCATCCTGACGCCCGCACGACGATAGACGCGGCTCATCATCGGCTCGAAATTCGACACCAGCCGACGGATGCCGAAGACCAGCGCGGCCTCGCACAAGGCCAGCAGCAGCAGGCTGAAGCCCTTGCCCGCATCCATGTCGGGAAAATCACGGGCCAACATCTCGTCGTCCAGGCACATCCGCGTGCCTTCCCAGATGTCATCCGCGATCAGATCGGCATTGCGGCCATGCGTGGCCCAGAAGACATCATGCAGCAGGGTCGGCCCGTCTGTCGGCATCAGCCGCACGACACCGTAGAGCCTGCTGCGATCCTCCGAGCACCAGACCAGATAGCTGGCCTCCAGGTCGTCATATGCGTCACGCTCCTCATCCCCGCAGAGCGCGACCTGCCAGTTCAACCGGTCGTGAAAGACCCGCTTGCGCAGCCGGAACATGGCCCGCATCAGTTGCGGATTGGCGGCGGTTTCATGCGGCCGGATCATCGTGAACATGGGCAGGCGCTCCTTGCTTCCTGATTGCCCGAAGCCTCGGACAATGCATCGCAAGCCGACAGCGCCCCGCCTGCACGCGCCCATTCCGTCCCCCGCATCTGCGGGGGCCGCGTGCATCAGCACAGCCGCAACCGCGCCAGCTGTCCGACTGCGACACGGGTCAGCACCAGCCCCGGCATGACCCGCAGTTCCACCCGGAAACCATCTTCCGCGCTCAGCCCGTGCTGGCGCGCATCCGCAAGGCCCAGGCAGATGCCCGACCGTGCCGAGGGTCGGACCAGCAGAGCCGCAGGACTGGCGGCGACACCAAGCTGCAGCGCCAGCGCACGGGCCAGCGCGTGCTTGGCCGAGATCGCGCCCGCCACTCGTTCCTCGGGCCGCATCCGCGCCAGTCCGGGTTGCCGAGACAGAAGATGCCATTCGTGCTGCGACAGCATCTTTGCCTGCGCCTCGCCCCCGATCTTCCGCAGATCCAGTCCCAGCGATTCGGTGCCGTCCCGCCGCAGCCAGACGCCGACCTGCCCGCCGCCATGGCCGATCGCTCCGGCCAGACCCTCGGGCCAGGCCGCCCCGATCCGTTCGGCCACCACCTTCGGCCGCAGTCCCAGCACGCGCATCCCGCGCGTCGCCATCGCCCGCCCCGTCAAGAACGCATCCCGTCCCGATTCGGGTATCGCGGCCAGTCGGTCGCGATAAAGCGCCAGCAGCCGCGGGCGGGCCTGCGACGCAGGTGCCAGCGGCGCGATCAGCAGCAGGCCGTCGGCTTCCCTGTCAAGAATTCGGGCGTGGTCCATAGCAAGCGTATCCGGCGACTGAAATGGTGGGTGGCGGCGCATCTGCCCGCGCGGTGCAGGTTCGGGCGCATCGCAAACAGGTTGACCTGAATGCCAGACGCGGGCGCCGAAACTAACCCCCTCATCTGTATGGGACAGAACATGCAGGGCCGGATGGGCGTTTAGCCGCAGCGCCGAATCGCCGCCATGCTTCTTTCGGAACGGCACCCTGCCGCCCGAATGGAGGACATGACATGGCATCCGGTTTCTCGCCGCTGTTGAGGCTGATCCGCGCAGGCCGGCCCTCGGTCCCCGCCCTGATCGCAGCCACCCTGGCCGCGGCAGCGGGCGTCGCCTGCTCGCTGGTCTTTCCGCTGCTGACGCGCAATGTGGTCGATACCGCAGGCAGCGGCGGGCTGATCAGCGAAACCATGTCCTTCCTGATCGCCGCGCTTCTGGGGGCCACCCTGTTCAATGCGCTCTCGTCGCTGCTGCTGGCCCGGATCGGCCACAACATCGTCGCCAACCTGCGCCAGCGCCTGTCCGACAAGATGCTGCGCCTGACCATCCCCGCCTTCGACCGCGAGGGCAGCGGCGAAAGGGTCAGCCGGATCATGCGCGACTGCGAAAGCATCTCGAGCCTGACCACGACGCAGGCGGTCAACCTGATCACCGGCACGATGATGCTGATCGGGGTGGCGGCGGTGCTGTATTCGCTGGACAGCGCGCTGACGATGACGCTGCTGGGGGCGCTGCTGGCGGCATTCGCCGTGCTGGTGCCGCTGTCGATGCTGCTGGACGGCCTCAGCCGCCGCACCCAGGACGAGGCCGCGCGGCTCAGCGGCCTGCTGACCCAGGTGTTCAGCGAGATCCGGCTGGTCAAGGCCTTCACCGCCGAGCAGCGCGAAAGCCGCCGCATCGGCAAGGCGCTGGAAAATCTGCGCCGTCTGGGGATGCGCAGCTCGACCATCAACACCACGCTGGAGCCGGTGATCCAGCTGGCGATGACGGCGGCGATCGTCACCATCCTGATCTACGGTGCCAGTCGCGTATCCGTCGGCACCATGAGCGTGGGCACCCTGACCGCCTTCATCCTGTCGATCCTGAACGTCATTTCCCCCCTGATGCAGCTGACCATGTTCATGGCCGAACTGCAGCGCGCCAAGGGGGCATCCGCCCGCATCGCCGTGCTGCTGGACGAGACCGAGGAGGAATACGACGCCGCCGATCCCGCCCCCGCGCGCGCCGGCGAGTTGCGCTTCGAGAATGTCTCCTTTGCCTATCAGGCGCATGACGCCCGGCAGCAGCCGGTCCTGAAGGATCTGTCGCTGAACTTCGCGCCCGGCGCCACCACGGCGCTGGTCGGCCCCAGCGGCAGCGGCAAAAGCACCATCCTGTCGCTGATCGAACGCTTCTACCTGCCGGTTTCTGGACGGATTACCCTGAACGGCACCGACATCGCGCGCATCCCCCTGCAGGACTGGCGGCGCATGATCGGCTATGTGCCGCAGAATGCGCCGGTCATGCCGGGCTCGGTGCGCGACAACATCACCTATGGGCTGGCCGGCAGGTTCACCGACGACCAGATCCGCGACGCCGCCGACCGCGCCGATGCGCTGAGCTTCATCGAAGCCCTGCCGCGCGGGCTGGATACGAACCTGATCGAACAGGGCAACAACCTGTCGGGCGGCCAGCGCCAGCGCATCGCCATCGCCCGCATGTTCCTGCGCGACCCGCGGATCCTGATCCTGGACGAGGCCACCTCGGCGCTGGACGGCGAAACCGAGCGTCAGGTGAAGGCTTCGCTGGACCGGCTGCGGGCCGGCCGCACCAACATCGTCGTCGCGCACCGCCTGTCCACCGTCTTCGATGCCGATCTGATCTATTTCCTCGAAAGCGGGCGGGTTTCCGGCTCTGGCACGCATAGCGACCTTGTGGCGACGCATGAATTCTATGCCCGGCTGGTCGAACGCCAGAGCCATGCCGCCTCGCTTCCCGCCGCCGCCCTGCCGACACCGCTGTCCGCCTGACGCCGACCGATTACCGGAGCCTTTCCGATGACCATGAATCCCCGCCATCTGCATCCGCTTTCGGCCCCCCAGGCAGAGATCTGGTTCGCCCAGCAACTCGACCCGGCCAATGACCTTCTGGACCTGCGCGGCCATCTGCACCTGCAAGGCGGCATCGACGCGGACGCGCTGCGCCGGGCGCTGGATGCCAGCGTTGCCGAATTCGACACGCTGCGCCTGCGGATCGTCGACACGGCCGACGGTCCGCGCCAGTTCTTCACCGAAGACCAGGGCAGCGCGCTGCAGGTCATCGACTGCGCGGACATGGCCGAGGCCGAGGCCGACATGCAGCGGCGCTGCCGCCATGTCTATGATCTGGCCTCCCAGCCGCCCTATACCTTCGTGCTGTATCGGCTGGCGGATGGCGGCGCGGTGCTGTTCCAGCGTTACCACCACGCGATCATGGACGGCTTCAGCGGCTCGCTGATGAACAGCCGGCTGGCCGCGCATTACGCCGCGCTGACCGGCGGACCAGCCCCCACCGATGATCGTCCCGACAGTGTCGAGGCGATCCTGTCCGAGGACGAACGCTATCGCGCATCGGATCGCCACGCGCGGGATATCGAGGCATGGCGCGCCTTCCTGGCCGATGCGCCGGAACCTGCCGGGCTGGACGGCTCGCCCCATCGCAGCTCGTCCGCCTATCACCGCGCAAGCGGGGCGGTGCCCGCCGATCTGGCCCGCGCATTGCTGGATGCCGAAACGACGGTCGGCGCCCGCTGGCCGCAGATCCTGACGGCGCTGGCCGCCGCCTATCTGCAGCGCATCGCCGGACGTCCGTCGATGCTGTTCGACTTTCCGGTGGCGGCCCGAGCCCGTGCCACGCGCAATGCGCCGGGAATGCTGGCCAATGTCGTGCCGTTGCGCCTGGACATGGACCCACAGACCGCGCTGACCGACCTGACCCGCGCCACCGGCACAGGAATCCGTCATGCCATCAAGCATCAAAGCTGCCGCAGCGCCGAGATCCTGAAGCTGGCCAGAAGCGATGCGCGCGGCTTCGGGCCGCGGATCAATATCGTCCCCTTCGACTATCATTTCGATTTCGCGGGTATTCCGGCCCGGCTGACGGCGCTGTCGAACGGTGCGGTGCAGGATGTCTCGATCACCATCGTCGGCATTCCCGGCAGCCCGGTCTTTACCGTCAATTTCGACGGCAATACCGAAATCGCGACGCAATCGCAGATGCAGGCCCATCTCGACCGCTTCCTCGGCTTCGCGGCTGCCGCGCTGGCCGCACCCGAAAGCCCGCTGGCCGGCACCGATCTGCTCACCCCCGCCGAGGCGCAGCGGATCGCGGATTTCAACGACACCTTCACCGACCTGCCGCCCGCGACCATCACCGGGCTCTTCGCCGACATCGTCCAGCGGACACCCGATGCCGTCGCGGTCATCGACGGCGATGCCTGCCACAGCTTTGCCGATATCGACGCGCGTTCGGACGCCTTGGCGGCGGCCTTGCAGAGGCAGGGTCTGACCGCAGGACAGCCGGTCGCGATGCTGCTGCACCGCTCGGCCGATGTGATCGCGGCCTCGCTGGCGGTGCTGAAATGCGGCGGGCATTACGTGCCGCTGCATGAATTGCATCCCGACCAGCGCCTGACCGAGGTGATCGAAGCCGCCGGGGCGGCGCATCTGATCGCCGATGCCGCCATCGACGGACGCGACATCGCGGCGCGCCACCTCTTGCGGCTGGACCGCGAAGCCCTGCCCGCCGCGACACCCGGACCATACCGGCCCGACCCCGATGCGCTGGCCTATGTCATGTTCACCTCTGGATCCACCGGCAAGCCGAAGGGGGTCGCGATCCGCCATCGCGACATCGCCGATTTCACGCGCGACCGCCGCTTTGCCAGCGGCCACAAGCGGGTGCTGCTGCATTCGCCGCATGCCTTCGACGCATCGAATTTCGAACTGTGGATGCCGCTGCTGAACGGGCGCACCATCGTCATCGGCCCGCCCGAGGCCACCGACCCGGCGCAGATGACCCGCGTGGTCCGACGGCATCGGGTGGATTGCGCCTGGCTGACGGCCGGTCTCTTCAACGAATTCACCCGCACCGCGCCGGATTTCTTTGCCGGGCTGCAGCAGGTCTGGGCGGGCGGGGACGTGCTGTCGCCGGCGGCGATCGGCCGTCTGCAACGATCCTTTCCCGACCTGCGGATCGTCAATGGCTATGGCCCGACCGAAACCACCACCTTCGCGCTGACCTGCGAGATCGCCCCCTCGGCCGAGGGCGCCGTTCCCATCGGGCGGCCGCTGGACAACATGCAGGCGCACATCCTCGACGCCTCACTCCACCCTGTCCCGATCGGCGTCGTGGGCGAGCTCTACATCGCCGGCTCGGGTCTGGCGCAGGGCTATCTGAACCGGCCCGACCTGACGGCCGAGCGCTTCCTCGCCAATCCCTTCGCGCCCGGCCGGCGCATGTATCGCTCGGGCGATCTGGCGCGGTGGCGCGAGGACGGGCAGGTCGAGTTCGTCGGCCGCGCCGACCAGCAGCTCAAGATCCGCGGCTTCCGCATCGAACCCGCCGAGATCGAGGCCGCCATCGCCCGCGCGGGACATCCGCAAGCCGCCGTCATCGCACGAGAGGACCGCCCCGGCCAGAAGCGGCTGGTCGCCTATGTCGTCGGCCAGCCGGACCGCGACGCGCTGCGCGGCGCGCTGGCCGAGGCGCTGCCCGACTACATGGTCCCCGCCGCCTTCGTGGCGATGGAGGCCCTGCCGCTGACCCCCAACGGCAAGCTGGACCGCCGCGCCCTGCCCGAACCCGAAGCCGAGGCCGGACCCCGCCGCGCACCCCGCAACCCGACCGAGGCCGCCCTGGCCGAGCTCTTCGCCGAGGTGCTGGGCACCCCCGAGATCGGCATCGACGACAGCTTCTTCGCCCTTGGCGGCGATTCCCTGCTGGCCACGCGGCTGATCGGCCGCATCCGTCCCGCCTTCGGCATCGACCTGCCG
>NZ_QNRC01000033.1 GCF_003709565.1 Paracoccus sigandri
AAACACATTCTTCGCCAAATCGAGTCCGACCGTGATAATCTCCGACATGACCGCTCTCCTTTGTGGATCATTGCAGACCCACCTTGGCACACAGATGCCGTCGGGGGGCGGTCACAGCATCAGAGAAGATGCGGGGCGCGCGCGGCATGAAGCGGAGGGGGCGCGGGTGAACCTGGCCGAACATGTTCTGCGCGAGGGCGCGGCGCTGACGGACTGCCTGCCGTGCTTCTGAACCTGGATGAGGTGCTGGACCACTTCGCGGTCCAGTCCGTGGAGGGCCTGAGACATGACGATCTTCGCAAGCGGCTCCATGTCAACAGTTCCACCATCAGCCTGCTGCTCCGCACGGGGATAATCGCCAGCAAGAGAGTGCGGGGGCCGCGCACGCGATACCCTCAGTCACGGGTATCTCCGCAGGAACTGGACCGATTCCTTGCCAGATACCTGCCGCTCGGGCTGATGGCCCACGCGCTTGGCACACAGGCCAAACATGTGGCCGCCCGGCTCGACAAGGCAGAGGTCTGGCCGATCCGGCTACCCGAGCATTGCAGCAAGATCTACCTGCACGAGGAAGCTGCCCCGATCATCGCGATCTGACTTCCGCTCACACGAAAAGTATCGCCCCGTTGACTGGCTCGGCGGGGCTTTTCCGTGTCCGCCCAAAACGCCTCAAAACCCCCGAAATCGAGGGTTGAGTTAATCTCGCTTGTCGTTTGAGATAGTTTTACTGTCGTTTGCGATACTTACTAGTGTCGCTTGACACAAATAGAAAAATGGTGAGCCCGACAGGATTCGAACCTGTGACCCACTGATTAAAAGTCAGTTGCTCTACCAACTGAGCTACGGGCCCAACGAGGGGCTACCTATATAGGGGGGCAGATGGTGTCAACCCCGGTCTGTCGGGATGGAGTCCGAATTCTCCGCGCCCCCGCACAACAGTCTGATTTATATTCGTAAATTATCGAAAATCACGCGGATACGGGATGCTGGAACCGCCACCTGACACCGCGGAAAGGTGGGCAGGCCATCGGCCGCGCGGAGTTGATTCCGGGCTCTTGGGAAGGCGGTTGGCTGGCCTGCGGTGATCGCGGCCGATATGCCTGTCCGCTCATCGGTTCGGAAGCTCCGGCCGATCACCTCGAAGCCCGTCATTCGCCGGCTGGGCGGTTCGGCAGCCCAGGCGTCGTGGCTGTCGCGGGCGGGGACGCTTACCCGGATAGGGCTGAGGCGCGGCCGGTCGGGGCGGGCGGACAGACGGGTTGCGAGTCGGCGCATCGGCGTGCTAGGCACGATGGATCGCCGTCATAGCTCAGCTGGTAGAGCACCTGACTTGTAATCAGGGGGTCGAGGGTTCAAATCCTTCTGGCGGCACCAGCGAATTCAAAACCTTGCGCAGAATTTGCCTTGGAACGGGCAGGCCCTTGTCCTTCCGTCGTGCTGCCCCAGACGATCCCCGCCACCGGCCAAGGCGCGATCAAGACGCCGGTTCGGGCAAGCGCGAGAACCGGGCGAGGGCATTCACCGGCGCCCGGCGCCATCGGGGTTAGGCTGCGCCCCGCCCGATGCCGGTTCAGGGCCGAAACCACCGGCGCGGTCCGCCCGATCGCAGGCCCCGCTATCTGACCACCAGCACCGGGACCTGCGTCCCCGCCAGGACCTCTGCCGTCTGGCTGCCCAGGACCAGCTTCGTCAGCCCCCGCCGGCCGCGCGAGCTCATCACGATCAGGTCGCAGCCGAGGCTGGCAGCCTTGTGGACGATCGCGTCGGCAGGGTCGGTCTCGTCGCATTGAACGGTGCGCAGAAGCGCCTCGGGCAGGCCGATCCGGCGCGCCAGCGCGCCCGCCTCGGCCAGATGCTCGCGTTCCTGCTTGAGCGAGACGTCCCGCATCCGGGTGAAATCGTCCGGCTGGATATAGCCCTCGGCGGCCACGACCCCCATCCGAAGCTCGGACGCCGCCACGATGGTCAGTTTCGCTCCGAAGGCCATCGCCAGCCTCGTGGCCATCTCGACGCCGCGCTGCGACAGCTCGGACCCATCCGTTGCCGTGAGAATATGCTTGAACATGACATGCCCTCCTGCATTGATCCTATCACGGATTTGCCGCGTCACCCATTGTTTTGGCTGCCGAAATGCGGCCCGGCCGGATGTTTCGCCAGCCGGGCTCCGGTTCCCTGCGACGCCGCGGCAGGCGCCGGATCGCCGGCCATCAGCATGAATTCGCGCGCGCCCCCGCAGGGCCTGCGCCTGGTGTTGGCAATTTCCCGCAGGCGGGTCTCGATTCGTCCCCGGCGGCCACTCGGCGCTTGCCTGCCGGCGGGGCGCATCATACCGATATGTTACCGCTCGCCATGATCCTGAAACTTCAATGTTCTTTCGCTCCAACCAGGGAGAAGCCAAATTGCGACCTGCCCCAGGCCCCGCCCTTCGCCTGATCGCCCTTGCCATGGGCCTTGCCGCCCCGCTTGCCGCACCTGCCCATGCGCAGGATCCCGCCCCCGCTGCCCAGCAGGCCGCCTTCGCGCCGCAATTCGGCGAGGCGCAGGATTTCTCGTTCGAGATCCTGACCGAGCGCGCCCGCGAACTGGCCGCCAGCCCCTATGCCGAGCCGCAGGTCGACCAGCCCGAGGTGCTGGAGCGCATCGACTATGACGCGCATTGGAAGATCCGCTTCCAGCCTGACGCGACGGTCACGGTCGGCGACATGCCGATGCAGTTCTTCCACCTGGGCACCTATTTCCGCACGCCGGTGAAGATGAGCGTGGTCGAGGACGGCATGGCCCGCGAGGTGCTGTATGACCGCCGCTTCTTCGAGATGCCCGAGGACAGCCCCGCCCATGCCCTGTCCGACCAGGCGGGCTTTGCGGGCTTTAGGCTGATGGACGAGGGGCTGCAGAGCGACTGGATCAGCTTCCTGGGCGCCTCGTATTTCCGCACCTCGGGGCCGTTCGACCAATACGGCATGTCGGCGCGCGGGCTGGCGATCAATTCCGGCATGGCCGAGCCCGAGGAATTCCCCCGCTTCACCGAATTCTATGTCGAGCCCGCGCCCGAGGGCGACGAGGAGACCGACGTCATCATCCACGCGCTGCTGGACAGCCCCTCGGTCGCCGGCGCCTACCGGATGGAGATCCGCGACGGCGAGGGCGACGAGGGCCAGAAGATGGAGATCGCCTCGCGCCTGTTCTTCCGCGCCTCGGTGGCGCGGCTGGGCATCGCGCCGCTGACCTCGATGTACTGGTATTCGGAAACCAACCGGGTGCTGGGCTTCGACTGGCGCCCCGAGGTGCATGACGCCGACGGGCTGATGATGGTGATGGGCGACGGCGAACGCATCTGGCGGCCGCTGAACAATCCCGACCGGGTCATCACCTCCAGCTTCATGACCGAAAGCCCGCGCGGCTTCGGCCTGCTGCAGCGCGACCGCGACTTTGCCAATTACGAGGATGACGGCGTCTTCTACGACAAGCGCGCCTCGGTCTGGATCGAGCCGCGCGGCGACTGGGGCCTGGGCCAGGTCCAGCTGGTCGAGATCCCGACCGATGACGAGATCTATGACAATATCGTCTCGTTCTGGAACCCGGCCGAGCCCCCCGAGGCGGGCAGCGAGCTGGCCTTCGACTATGCGCTGCACTGGGTCAAGGACGCCCCGGATGATGGCGAGCTGGCCAAGACCGTCGCGACGCGGATCGGCGCGGGCGGCGTTCCCGGCCAGCCGCGCCCGGACGGGCATCTGAAGATCGTCATCGACTTCCAGGGCTGGGAACTGTCGGGCCTCGGCCAGGACGAGGGGGTCGAGCCGCAGATCACCGTCCCCGAGGGGGTGACGCTGGAACAGGCCTATGCCCTGCCGGTGGTCGGCACGGATCGCTGGCGGCTGGTCTTCGACATCTCGGCCGAGGGCGTCGATACCGCCGATATCCGCGCCTATCTGTCGCGCGACGGCGCGCCGCTGACCGAGACCTGGCTGGGCCAGGTCCATCCGGTGCAGTTCGACGCCGCCCGGCCCGGCCATCGCAACCAGGAAGCCCCGGCCGAATAAGCCCGCTCGCGCGCCCGGATCACGGGCGCGCCGGACGCAGAAGGACGCTCAGGCCCGCAGCCCGGCGAAGGTCATCGGGTCCAGCGAGGATTGCGCGAAGGTCGGCCCCTCGACCAGCAGGCTGACGGCATCATGCGAATGCAGCGATTCCTGGTGGCTGGCCACGACGCGGAAATCGCCGATGCGCGGGTCGTCCTGCAGCTGCTTGGCGAAGGCGCGCACCGCATCCTCGACGAAGATCGGGTTCGAGGCGTTCAGTTCCGCGAAGGCCTGCTCGTCCTCGCGCTTGACCATCACCTGCGTCTCGGTCGGCACGGCGCGGCGGCACATGTCCACCAGGTCCTCGAACCAGAACTTTTCCGGCCCCTTCATCACCGCCGAGATCCGCGCGATCGAGCGTTGCGAATGCGGCGTGGCCAGCCGCGAGCGCGTCTCGCGCGCATGTTCGGCCAGTTCCAGCGAACAGGGGCAGGTCGAGGAATAGACGTAGTCGAAATGCATGATCCGCAGCCGCTGGCCGCGATGCTCCAGCACCTCTTGCGCGATGTCGTAATATTGCCAGCCCGACAGGCCCGAGCGCAGCGACTCGACGCGGATCGGATAGGAAAACCGCATCTGGATGCGCGCGTCGAAAGCGTCCAGATCGGCCTTGTAGTCGTCCAGCGCGGCCTCCAGCACCTTGACGCTGAACAGATGTTCGGAATGGCCGTAGAAGGACCGCATGATCCGGCTCATGTTGATGCCCTTGCGGTCGGCCTCCAGGCTGACCGTGCCGGTCACGCTGGTCTCCAGCTGGATCTCTCCGCCGCCATGAAGCGAATCGGGGCGGGTCTGATAGCGGATCGGCAGGCGGAAATTCGAGATGCCGACATGCTGGATCGGGGCGCGGGCGCCGACGATCAGGCTGGCCGGGCCGTTCTGCAGGTCGGGCAGCCCCGCCTTGTAGTCCGGACCTGCGCGGAAATCCGCGTCATATTCGCGGACCAGGGCCGGATAGGCCGGGACCATCGGACGGGCTTCGGTCATGCGGTCATCCTCCTTGCGGGACAGCGGCGCCAGATATGGGGCCCGCGCCCCCCGTTCTAAAGGGCCGGAAACGGTTTTTCACCCCGAATCCGGCCCGATATGGCGCCTTTGCGGCTTTTCAGCCCTCCAGCGCCTGGTTCAGGTCGGCGATCAGGTCCTGCGCGTCCTCCAGCCCCACCGACAGCCGCAACAGGCCCGGCGTGATGCCCAGATGCGCCTTCTCCTCGTCCGACAGCCGCTGATGCGTGGTCGTGGCGGGATGGGTGACGATGGATTTCGCATCGCCCAGGTTGTTCGAGATCCGCACGATCCCCAGCCGGTTCAGCGCGGCGAAGGCGGCCTCCTTGCCGGCGGCGACCTCCAGCGCGATCATCGTCCCGCCCGACCCCATCTGCGCCATGGCCAGGCCGTGCTGGGGATGGTCGGGCAGGCCCGGATAGATCACCCGGCTCAGCGCCGGATGGCCCTGCATGGCCTGGGCGATCCGCAGCGCGCTGTCGGCCTGCGCCCGCACCCGCAGGTCCATGGTCGTCAGCCCGTTCAGCATGATCCAGCTGTGGAAGGGGCTGATCGCGCCGCCGGTATGTTTCAGATAGGGCTCGACCGTGCCGCGGATATAGTCGCGGCTGCCGCAGATCACCCCGGCCAGCGCCCGGCCGCCGCCGTCGATATGCTTGGTCGCGGAATAGACCACCACATCGGCGCCCAGCTCGACCGCCTTCGAGAAGACCGGCGTGGCAAAGACATTGTCCACCACCACCAGCGCGCCCGCCCCATGGGCCAGGTCCGACACCGCCTTCAGGTCGACGACCTCCAGCGTCGGGTTCGAGACCGATTCGAAGAACACCGCCTTGGTGCCGGGGCGCAGCGCCGCCTTCCACTGGTCCAGGTCGGCGCCATCGACATAGCTGACCTCGACCCCGAACTTGGCCAGCAGCTCCAGCACATAGAGGCAGGACCCGAACAGCGCCCGCGCCGCGACGACATGATCGCCCGGCGCGCACAGCGCGAACAGCGCGCCGTTGACCGCCGCCATGCCGCTGGCGGTGGCGAAGGCGTCCTCGGTCCCCTCCAGCGCGGCGATGCGGTCCTCGAACATCCGGCTGGTCGGGTTGCCGTAGCGGGCATAGATGAATTCGTCGGGGCCGGTCCCCTGGAACCGCGCCTCGGCCTGTTCGGCCGAATCGTAGACGAAGCCCTGCGTCAGGAAGATGGCCTCGGCCATCTCGCCATACTGGCTGCGACGGGTGCCGTGATGGACAGCACGGGTGCGCGGGTGAAGACCCTTGGCGGATGTATCGCTCATTGTCGGGACGCCTTGTTCTGCTGTCCTGCGGGGTTAAACCCGCGCCCCTTCCGACGCAAGGCCCGAGCGGATTTCACCGGCCGCAAGCAGGGTGCGACAACTGCCGGATGTTTTACCTTGCGCCACCTATCGCGAAAGCGGAAAGAAAACCCGCTAGAATTGTAGTGATTTTCCTCAACCCATTGATCTGAAACAAACCCGCATCGGGAAGCAAGGCATTTGACCAAAAGGACAGGTTGATTGATCCGCGAGTCAAAGTAGATTGGCCCTGCGATCCGAGGGAAGGACCTGCCAGACAGTTTTCCAAAGATACCGCCACCCACTCCACCCGTTTTCTTCGGCGGTGGGCAGGCTTTCTGCGGCTCGCAATTCCGGCCTTGCCGGAGGTCGTGTGAAGGACGAGGGAGACCGTTTTTGCCGGTTTCTGTGTATCTGGTTGTCTGACCCGGACATCCCTGCAGGGGATGCGCGGGACCCCGTCTTGTAAGTGGTGACGGGTAAATGGTGCGATGTTGCGCCGCGTGTTCTGGCGGCTGAAAGAACAGGATCCCAGCCTCGCGGGCTTTGCCTGTGTTCAAGAGTGTTCGGTGACGGCGAGAGGGATCAAAGGATTCGGGGGCGGATTACCGCCCCCGCTTCTTTTTGCGGCAGACGCGCCAAGCGAAGCCTACAGGTAGTCGCCGCGCTGCAAGCCGTATTTCGCCATCTTCTCGTTCAGCGTCCGGCGCGGCAGGCACAGCTCTTCCATGACATTGGCGATGCTGCCCTTGTGGCGGCGCATGGTGTTGTCGATCAGCATCTTCTCGAAGCTCTCGACATATTCCTTCAGCGGCTTGCCCTCGGTCGTGGTGGCCTGCTGGTTGTCGTCGCCATCCGCCATCAGCAGCGAGGCGATCGAGCCCGAGCCGCGCCGGTTCTGCAGGACCGCGCGTTCGGCCACGTTGATCAGCTGGCGGATATTGCCGGGCCAGGGCGCCTGCAGAAGCTGCGCGGCCTCCTGCGCGGAAACCTGCGGCGGCTCGCAGCCGTATTCCTCGGAAAACTGCTCGCTCATGCGGGTGAACAGCGCCAGGATGTCCTCGCCCCGCGCGCGCAATGGCGGCAGGGTGATCTTCAGCGCGGACAGGCGATAGAACAGGTCCGGGCGCAGCGAATCCTCGGCCTTGCGGCCTTCCGCGCGGGCGTTCGAGATGGCGATGATTCGCGTCTCGGCGGGGGTGCCCTGGTCGCTGATGAAGGCCAGAAGCCGCGCCTGCAAGGGTTCGGACAGCGCCTCGATATCCTCCAGGCACAGGGTCCCGCCGCGCGCCTCCTCGACCGCGGGGATGCCGTCCTCCAGCGGGCCGAACAGCCGCGCGGTCAGCGCCTCGTCGTTATAGGCCGCGCAGGACACGGGCACGAATTTCTTCGAGGCGCGCGGGCCGACCGCGTGCAGCGCATGGGCCACCAGCGTCTTGCCGGTGCCGGTCTCGCCGTCGATCAGCACATGGCCGTCGGCCTGCCCCAGGTCCAGGATATCCTCGCGCAGCCGATCCATGACCGGGCTGGTGCCGATCAGCTTGGACATGACCTGCTGGCCCTCGGACAGGTCGCGGCGCAGGGCGCGGTTGTCCAGCGTCATCCGCCGCGCCTGCGTGGCCTTCTTGGCCAGCGCGCTCATCCGGTCGGGATTGAAGGGTTTTTCCATGAAATCCATGGCGCCCAGCCGCATCGCCTCGACCGCCATCGGCACGTCGCCATGGCCGGTGATCAGGA
The DNA here is from genome assembly GCF_003709565.1 of Paracoccus sigandri. Lineage (GTDB taxonomy): Bacteria > Pseudomonadota > Alphaproteobacteria > Rhodobacterales > Rhodobacteraceae > Paracoccus > Paracoccus siganidrum. Next base: position 8,128 of record NZ_QNRC01000033.1, read on the forward strand.
TCACCGGCAGCGCGGAATCGATGCCCATCAGCCGCTTGAGGAAGCTGATCCCGTCCATGCCCGGCATGCGGATATCCGATACCACGATGCCCGGCCAGTCGGCCCCGATCACCTTCAGCGCATCCTCGGCGCTGGCATAGCTTTCGGTCTCGAACCCGGAAAGCACCAGCCACTGGCTGATCGATTCGCGCATATCCGGCTCATCGTCCACGATCGCGATCTTCAACTTGCGCGACATACGGTCACTCCTTTTTCGATCTTCATTCGGCCGCCAGCGGCTGTTGCGTCTCGCCCGGCCGATGCAATGGCAGTTCAACGCTGAACACGGCGCCACCCTCGGTTTCGTTATGCGCGGTCAGGCGGCCTCCGAAATCGGCAACGATCGTCGAGGAGATCGCCAGACCCAACCCGGTTCCCTCGCCGGGCTTCTTCGTTGTCCAGAAGGGTTCAAACAGTTTTTCCAGATCGGAAACACCCGGCCCGTTATCGCGAACGGACACATAGGCGTGAGCGCCGGCCTGCACGGTGATGTCGATCCGGGCGTCGCGGCGGTCCTTCACCGCGTCCACGGCATTGCGCAGCAGGTTGATGATCACCTGCTCCAGCCGGATCCGGTCGGCCAGCACCGTCACCGCCTCTCGGGGGACGGCGCGGGTGACGCGGATGGTGCCGTTGCGCAATTGCGGCTCCATCATGGTCAGCGCCGAGGACACCGCCTTGCGCAGGTCCACCGGCTCGACCGCCTCGCCGCCCTTGCGGGCATAGGATTTCAGCTGCCGGGTGATGGCGCCCATGCGCTCGATCAGGTCGTCGATGCGCTGGAAGCTGGACAGCGCCTCCTCGCTGCGGCCGCGCTGCAACAGCAGGCGCGCCCCGGCCAGATAGGTCTTCATCGCCGCCAGCGGCTGGTTCAGTTCGTGGCTGACGCCCGCCGACATTTCCCCCAGCGCCGCCAGTTTCGAGCTTTGCTGCACGGTCTGCTCGGCCACGCGCAGCTCTTTCTGGGCGCGTTCGCGGGCGGCGATCTCGCTGGTCAGGCGCAGGTTCAGCTCGCGCAGGTCGGCCGATTCGCGCATATAGGCCTCGGACTGCATCCGCGCCCGGCGCGACAGAAGATAGAAGGCGGCGGCCAGCAGGACGGCGAAGCCCATGATCTCCAGCGCCAGGACCGCGTTCACCCGTTCGCGGATGGATTCGTAGGTGGTGAAGCTGATCATCCGCCAGCCGCGGAACGGCACACGCGCCTCGTTCTGCATCACCGCCCGGCCCTGGACATAGGCGTCGGCCGGGTTGTTGGTCCAGTCCGCGGTGACCTGGAAGGCGCGCTGGATCGCCGAGGGGGCCGAGCGCACCGACAGCGCCTCGGGCAGGGTCAGGCCGCGCCAGCGCGGCTCGGTCGCCAGGATGATCTGGCCTTCGCTGTCGGTCACGGCGACCGCGTCGGATATCCCGGACCAGGACCGTTCCAGCCGGGTCAGGTCGGTGCCGACGACGATCACCCCAAGCGTCCGCCCGTCCGAGATCACGGCCCGCGAATAGGTGAATTCATAGGCGCCAGAGCCATGATTATAGACGGTAAAGACCGTATCGCGCGACCGCAGCGCCTCGACGTAATAGGGCGCCGTCACCTGGTTGGTGCCGATCTGGTAGCGGTCGGTCGAGCCCACCGTCCGGCCCGAGGCGTCCAGCAGTCGGATCGATGCCGCGCCGATTTCCTTCTGCGCCGCGATCAGCCGCGCCGAGGTGGTCGAGAATTCGTTGTTGTTCAGCGATCCGATCAGCGCCGGGTCGCGGGCCAGCAGCAGCGGCACGACCGCGGTCCGCTGCAATTCCGAGATCAGGTTGCCGGTATAGAGCGCCAGCCGCAGCTCGGCCCGGACGCGGGTATTCTCCGAGAACCGCTCGGTCAGCCAGGCATTGGTCGTCCAGATCGCCGCCGCCGCCGTCAGGAAGAACAGCGCCAACGCCGAGCGCAGCCACCACGGATTGGCCCGCTGCGGCTCATCGCTCCGACGCCTGGGGCGACGCCGTCTGATATCGCTGTCATCGCTCAAGGCGCGGGTCCGGCTAAAATGCTCAACTGACGCAATTTATGCCCAGAACGCCCGCCGCTCAAGTCAGGCGTTCACCAGGTCCTTCACCAATGCCCTGAACATCGGCAAACCATCGGCCCCGCCAAGGGCCGGATCGGCCGCGCGTTCGGGATGCGGCATCATTCCCAGCACCCGCCGGTTGGCGGAAAGCACCCCGGCGATATCGGCGACCGAGCCGTTGATCTCGGGCGCATAGGTGAAGGCGATGCGGTCCTGGTCCTTCAGCTGGGCCAGCCCCTCCGCGCCGATCTGATAGTTGCCGTCGTGATGGGCGACCGGAATGGTGATCTGCTGGCCCTTGGCATAGCCGGCGGTAAAGGCGCTGTCGGTGGTCTCGACCCGCAGCACCGCCGGGCGGCAGAGGAAGGTCAGCCCGCGATTGCGCATCAGCGCGCCGGGCAGCAGGCCCAGCTCGGTCAGGACCTGGAAGCCGTTGCAGATCCCCAGCACATAGCCGCCGCGCGTGGCATGGTCGCGAAGCGCGGCGGCGATGGGCGAATGCGCGGCGATGGCCCCGCAGCGCAGATAGTCGCCGAAGGAAAACCCGCCCGGCACCGCCACCAGATCGGTCCCCGCGGGCAGCGCCTCGTCCTTGTGCCAGACGCGAGCGACATCGGCCCCGGCCTGTTCAAGCGCGACGGCAAGGTCGCGGTCGCAATTCGATCCGGGAAAGGTGACGACGGCAGCTTTCATGGCAGGGCTCCGGCTGAGGCTTGCCGCCTCTTATCCCAGATGCCGGCCGGTGTTAAGCCGCAAATCCGGCGCTCAGCGCCAGGCGACCAGCACGGCGCCGGCGGCGATCAGCGCCACCCCGCCCCAGTTCGCAAGGCTCAGCCGCTCGCCCAGGAAGGCCACGCCGAACAGCGCGACCAGCACCACGCTGAGCTTGTCGATGGGCGCGACGCGGGCGGCGTCGCCCAGCTTCAGCGCCCGGTAATAGCAGACCCAGCTGGCCCCGGTGGCCAGCCCCGACAGGACCAGAAACAGCCAGCTGCGCCCCGAGACGCCGCCGACCCCCTGCCACTGCCCGGTCGCGCCAAGGATCAGCGCCAGCGCGGCAAGGATCACCACGGTGCGGATGAAGGTCGCGAAATCGGCGCCGACCCCGGCCACGCCGACCTTGCCGAAGATCGCCGTCAGCGCCGCGAAGACCGCCGACAGCACCGCCCAGAATGTCCAGCTTTCGACCATGCGGATCCCCCCGACGAAAAAGGCCGGGCTAAGCCCGGCCTTCCTGCATCCTGCGGCGGCTCAGTTCAGCGCCTTGTTCAGGTATTCGTCGACCTTTTCCAGATAGCCCATGGTGGTCAGCCATTTCTGGTCCGGCCCGACCAGCAGCGCCAGGTCCTTGGTCATGAAGCCGTCCTCGACCGCCTGCACGGTGACCTTCTCCAGCGTCTCGGCGAAGGTCTTCAGCGCCTCGTTGCCGTCCAGCTTGGCGCGGTGCTTCAGCCCGCCGGTCCAGGCGAAGATCGACGCGATCGAGTTGGTCGAGGTCGCGTTGCCCTTCTGATGCTCGCGATAGTGGCGGGTGACGGTGCCGTGGGCCGCTTCCGATTCCACGATCTTCCCGTCCGGCGTCATCAGCACCGAGGTCATCAGCCCCAGGCTGCCGAAGCCCTGCGCCACGGTGTCGGACTGCACGTCGCCGTCATAGTTCTTGCAGGCCCAGACATAGCCGCCCGACCATTTCAGCGCCGAGGCGACCATGTCGTCGATCAGGCGATGCTCGTAATGGATGCCGGCCTTCTTGAACTTCTCCTCGAACTCTTCCTCGTAGACCTTCTGGAACAGGTCCTTGAAGCGGCCGTCATAGGCCTTGAGGATGGTGTTCTTGGTCGACAGATAGACCGGCACGCCGCGAACCAGGCCATAGTTCATGCTGGCCCGCGCGAAGTCGATGATCGATTCGTCCAGGTTGTACATCGCCATCGCGACGCCGGCGCCGGGGGCCTGGAAGACCTCGTGCTCGATGGTCTCGCCATCCTCGCCGGTGAACTTGATGGTCAGCTTGCCCGCGCCGGGGAAGCGGAAATCGGTGGCCCGATACTGGTCGCCGAAGGCGTGGCGGCCGACGATGATCGGCTGGGTCCAGCCCGGCACCAGCCGCGGCACGTTGCGGCAGATGATCGGCTCGCGGAAGATCACGCCGCCCAGGATGTTGCGGATCGTGCCGTTGGGGCTGCGCCACATCTTCTTCAGGCCGAATTCCTCGACCCGCGCCTCGTCGGGGGTGATGGTGGCGCATTTCACGCCGACGCCGTATTTCTTGATCGCCTCGGCCGCGTCCACGGTGATCTGGTCGTCGGTCCGGTCGCGCTCCTCGATGCCCAGGTCATAGTATTTCAGGTCGACATCCAGATAGGGCAGGATCAGTTTCTGCTTGATGAAGTCCCAGATGATCCGGGTCATCTCGTCGCCGTCGAGCTCGACGACAGGGTTTGCGACCTTGATCTTCGACATGGATGTCTCCCTTTGGCGTTGGATTCGTGCTGGCCGGGCTATAGCCGGAAAGCGGATGGATTGAAAGACGGTATGCGATTGTATGCCGATTTCCGCGCGATCTGCAGGCCGCGCGCGCCACCCGGCGCAAGCGGACAGCGGCGATGCCACCAGTTTTCCTAAAAACCTGCCCAAAAAAAACAGATACCCCCGGCGCGAAACCGTGGTAGTGAATGCCCCTATTAAGTGTGTGTAACCAGTATCATTTTGGAGGCGTCATGCCCGCGACAGTGAATTGGCTTTGGTTTGGCAATCAACCGCAGGTCAACTCGGACCCCGGCACGCCGCTTTCCCAGGCAGACGCGGATTCCACCATCGGTTATACGGCGTTCGGCCCCAACCAGATCCGCGCCGTGGAAGTCACGGGGGAAACCCGGACGATCATCACCGGCTATGACCGGTGGGGGCGGCCGATAACCGACCAAGCCTTTGCCACGACCTATAACGGCCATGCAAACGGCCCTTCGAACATGACATATGATTCGCCTTCTGCAGGCGGCATTGTCACAAGCCAGATCACCGGTTTCGCCAGCGTCCGCTACCAGTTGACCATGCCCGACGGCACGACCCGCGAGGAAAACGGCGTCGGCATCCAGATGGCCAATGGCGATGTGTTCTTCCGCCCCTCTCGGGATTCGGTCAACGATTGGGACGATATCGAGGGCCTGCGCGGCGTCACCGTCATCTCGGCCACGCCGCTTCCCAGCACCACTTATGCGGCCACGATCTCGTTCAACCCCAATATCTTCGATATCGAAATCGTGCCCTGCTTCACCGCCGGCACGATGATCCGCACCCCGGACGGCCAGCGCCCGGTCGAGGCGCTGTCGGTGGGCGACCTGGTCTGGACGCGCGACCACGGCCCGCAGCCGATCCGCTGGCGGGGCACGCGCCGGCTGGGCGCGGACGCGCTTGCCGCCAATCCCAAGCTGCGCCCGATCCGCATCCGGGCGGGCGCGCTGGGGGCCGGCCAGCCGGCGCAGGACCTGGTGGTCTCGCCCCAGCATCGCATCCTGGTGCGCTCGGCCATCGCCGCGCGGATGTTCGGCGCCGCCGAGATCCTGGTCCCGGCCAAGCAATTGGTGGAAATTCCGGGGATCGAGATCGACCACGAGGCGGCCGAAGTCACCTATCTGCACCTGATGTTCGACCATCACGAGGTGCTGATGTCGAATGGCGCGGAAACGGAATCGCTCTATCCCGGCCCGATGGCGGTCGCGGCCCTGGGCGCCGAGGCCGAGGCCGAGATCCGCGCGATCTTCCCGGAACTGCTGGACGATCCGCAGGCCGTGCTGGGCGCGCGCCCCTTCGTCGCCGGCAAGCGCGCGCGCAAGCTGGCGGCGCGCCACAGCGCGAACGGGCAGCCGCTGGCAAGCTGAGGCAGCCGGCCCCGCCGCCAGGCCAGCGGCGCGTGGCGGGGCCGCGGGCCGATCAGCCGAAATGCAGCCGCAAGCGGTGGTGCAGCCAGTCCCACAGCGCCGGGGCGCCGGGCATGATCCAGCGGCCGACGCGGCTTTCCACGTCGCGAAGCGTCACGCCGTATTCGACCCAGCCCGCGCCGCCCGACCCCAGGTTCTGAAGCACCGGCTGGCAGCGGTCCAGCGCCTTGGCGAAGACCGCATCGGCGCTTTCGGCCGCCTCGAATTCCTGCCACAGCGCCATGAATTCCGCCCCCTGCGCGCCCGGCAGCAGGCCGAAGATCCGCCGCGCGGCGGCCGCCTCGGCGGCCTGGATCTCGGCCGATCCATGTGCCGTGCCCGCCGCCGAATGCAGCGGCACGTCGCCCACGTCGATCTCGACCAGGTCATGCAGCAGCAACATGCGGATCACCCGCCCGATATCGACGCCCGCCTGCGCCTGATCCGCCAGCGCCAGCGCATAAAGCGCCAGGTGCCAGCTGTGTTCGGCGCTGTTCTCGCGCCGCGAGCGGTCGATCAGCGTATTCGCGCGATGGACCGTCTTCAGCCGGTCGGCCTCGGCCAGGAAGCGCAGCCGCGCGGCCAGGTCCGATTCGCCGGGACGCTCGCCCTCCAGCATCGCCTCGGCCAGGGCGAAGGCGTCAGGCCATTCCGCCCGCAGCCGGGCCGCGCGGCCGGAATGCAGGTTGTCGCGCACGATCCGCACATGGTCCCGCAACGGCACGGGGGCCGACAGGACCTGGAACAGCGGCTGGCCGTGGTCCATGCGCCGCGCCATCCGTGCATCCTCGCCCCTGTCGCCCTCGAATTCGTGCCACAGCGCCAGCAGGTCCTCGCCATCCGGCGACAGGCCCAGGATCCGCGCGGCCGCGCGCGCCTCGGCATCGGCGACATGGCCGGGGTCGTGGGCCAGGTGGATCGGATGGTCGCCCACGTCGATCTCGACCAGGTCATGCAGGATCAGCATCCGGATCGCCCGGTCCGAGGCCCCGAAGACCATTGCGTAGAGCGCCACATGCCAGCTGTGCTCGGCGCTGTTCTCGGGCCGCGACAGGTCCATCAGCACATTCGCGCGATGGACCGATTTCAGCCGGTCGGCCTCGTTCAGGAACCCGACGTGACGGCTCAGCCTGTCCATATCCGCCCCCTTCCAGGGCAAGCCGCCCCTAGCGCGTGGTCTCGGTCAGCCGGCGCCGGACATAGTTCTGCACCAGCTCTATCATTGGCTTCATATGGGCCTCGTCGTCGCGGAAGAAGTGATCCGCGCCCTCGATCTCCTCGTGGGTGATGGTGATGCCCTTCTGCTCGCGCAGCTTGCCGACCAGCGAATGCGTGTCCTTGGGCGGCGCCACCCGGTCGGCGGTGCCGTTCACGATCAGCCCCGAGGAGGGGCAAGGCGCCAGGAAGCTGAAATCATACATGTTCGCGGGCGGCGCGACACTGATGAAGCCGGTGATCTCGGGGCGGCGCATCAGCAGTTGCATCCCGATCCAGGCCCCGAAGCTGAAGCCCGCCACCCAGCAATGCTTGGAATTCGGGTTCATCGCCTGCAGATAGTCCAGCGCCGAGGCGGCATCCGACAGCTCGCCGATGCCCTGGTCGAATTCGCCCTGGCTGCGCCCGACCCCGCGGAAATTGAACCGCATCACGGTGAAGCCCATGTTGTGGAACGCGTAATGCAGGTTATAGACGACGCGGTTGTTCATCGTCCCGCCGAATTGCGGATGCGGATGCAGGACAATGGCGATGGGCGCGTCGGGCTTGCCGGGCTGGGGGTGGTAGCGACCCTCAAGGCGACCTTCGGGTCCGGGAAAAATCAGCTCTGGCATCGTCTTCCTTCGAGGCTGGTGAGTTTCTTGACGCATTGGCGCATGGCTTCTAGACCAGCTATCTGGGATGTCTGCACGATCTGCGCAAGGAACAGGCCAAGGCGGGATAGCGCAGGCATATGCCAGCCGTCAATGGACCGGCCGACCGGCCCGGCCGAATACCGGAGGAGAAGCGATGAAACTGTCCACCAAGGGGCGCTATGCGATCATCGCGCTTGTCGACCTGGCCATCGCCAAGGGCGACGACCTGACCTCCCTGGCCGAGATCTCGAAGCGGCAGGACATCTCGCTGCCCTATCTGGAGCAGCTGTTTGTGCGGCTGCGCCGGGCGGGGCTGGTCACCTCGGTCCGCGGCCCCGGCGGCGGCTATCGGCTGGCCCGCGCGCCCGAGACGATCCGCATCGCCGAGGTGCTGGAGGCCGTGGACGAGACGGTCAGCGCCATGCATGTCGGGGCGGGGGCCTCGGGCGGGGTGTCGGGATCGCGGGCGCAGACCCTGTCGAACCGGCTGTGGGAGAGCCTGTCGGCGCATGTCTATGTCTTCCTGCACAACCACACGCTGGCCGACGTGGCCCGCAACCAGCTGCTGCCCTGCCCGGCGCTGCCGCAGATCCTGAACGTCGTGGACGAATAGGCCGCCTCAGCGCCGATCGGCCGCCCGCCCCGAATAGCGGTCGGCCAGCAGCGCGCGATGCGGACGGGTCAGCAGGGCGAAGCGCAGCAATTCCTCGGCCACGTCGACGATGCGGTCGTAATAGGCCGAGGGCCGCATCCGCCCCTCGGCGTCGAATTCGTGATGCGCCCGCGCGACCGAGGACTGGTTCGGGATCGTCAGCATCCGCATCCAGCGCCCCAGGATGCGCATGTTGTTCAGCGCGTTGAAGCTCTGGCTGCCGCCGCAGACCTGCATCAGCGCCAGCACCTGCCCCTGGGTCGGGCAGACCCCGTCGATGAATTGCGGGATATGCTCGATCTGCGCCTTCATCAGCGCCGACATCTGGCCATGCGTCTCGGGCGAGGACCAGACCATCGCATCGGCCCAATGCGCCAGCGCGCGCAGTTCGGCCACGGCCGGATGCAGGTCGCGATGCGCGTCGGGGAAGGGCAGGTCCGAGGGGTCGAAGATCCGCGCCTCGGCCCCCATGCGCAGCAGCAGGCGGGCGGCCTCCTCGGCGGCGAAGCGGGAATAGCTGCGGTCGCGCAGGCTGCCATACAGCAGCAGCACCCGGACCGGGGGGCCTGCGGGATCCTGCCCCGGCAGCGGGCCTTCCGGCAGCAGGCCGGGATCCAGCGCCGGAAGATGGCCGGGATCGCGCAGGGGCAGAAGCCGCATCAGCCGCCCTGTCCCGGCAGCAGCTCGAAGATCTTCTCTTTCGGGCGGCACAGGGCCGCGCCGCGCGGGGTGAAGACCACCGGCCGCTCGATCACCGCCGGATGCGCGGCCATCGCCGCGACCAGCGCCGCCTCGTCCAGCGCCGCATCGCCCAGGCCAAGCTCGTCATGGGGGGTGTTCTTGCGCCGCAGCAGCGCCCGCGCCGGAATGCCCAGCGCCGCCAAGGCCTCGCGCAGTTCCGCGGCCGAGGGCGCATCCCTCTGGTAGTCGCGCACCACCGGATCGATCCCCGCCTCGCGCATGGCCGCCAGCACGAAGCGCGAGGTCGAGCATTTCGGGTTGTGCCAGATCACGTATTCGCCGGTCATGCGGCCCCCTTCATCGTTTGCACCGCGCGGAACGCGGGCAGCCTAGCCCGCCGCATCCGGGATGGGAAGCGCGCTGGAGGACTTGATCTCCTCCATCGACAGCAGCGCGGTGACGTTGTGGATCTTCACCTCGCCGATCAGCGACTGGTAGAAACGGTCATAGGCCCGCGCGTTCCTGACCTGCACCTTCAGGATATAGTCGATGTCGCCCGCCAGCCGATGCGCCTCGACCACCTCGGGGCGTTCGCGCAGGGCCTTGAGGAAGCGCGCGGCCCAGTCCTTGTCATGTTCGCTGGTGCGGATCAGCACGAAGAAGCAGGCCTCCAGCCCCAGCGCCTCGGGGTCCAGAATCGCCACCTGCCGGCGGATCACGCCGGCGTCGCGCAGCTTGCGAATCCGGTTCCAGACCGGGGTTTTCGAGGCCCCCACCCGCTCGGCGATCTGGTCCAGCGACAGGCTGGCATCCTCCTGCAGCAGGGACAGGATTTTGCGGTCCACCTCATCCAGCCGGACGGGCGTTTTCTCTGCAACCGCATTGTCGGGAATTTGTTCTGACATGACCGTCCTGCAAGTTCATATGTCCTTATTTTCACGAATCTATCGCAAAAATCCAGAACAATATTCTATATTAGGCAGGTCAACCGAAAGGGCCCACAGATGAGCAAAGCCTTCACCCCAAGCGCCGCGAAACCCGGCGTCATCACCGCGAACGATCTGCGTGAAGGCCACAATGTCTGGATGTGCGAGGACGGCTGGACCGACGATCCCGCCGAGGCGACCCTGTTCGAGGACGAGGCCATCGCCGAACTGGCGCTGCTGAAGGCCATCGGCCAGGCGAACCTGGTGGTCGGCCCCTATATCGTCGAGGCGCGGCGCGGCCCCGACGGCCCCGAGCCCACCCATTTCCGCGAGGCGTTCCGCCAGCGCGGCCCGTCCAACTATTTCCACGGCATCCAGGCCCGGAAATCCGCAAATCCGCAGCAAGCAAACCCGCAGCAATCGGAGCCAGCTCATGTTTGACGCCCGCCCGGTCGATACCGACTATGTTCGCCACCGTGCGGCCCAGTTCCGCGCCCAGGTCGCCCGGCGGCTGGACGGCAGCCTGACCGAGGACGAGTTCCGTCCGCTGCGGCTGATGAACGGCGTCTATCTGCAGCTGCACGCCTACATGCTGCGCGTGGCGATCCCCTACGGCACGATCAGCCCCGACCAGATGCGGATGCTGGCCCACCTGGCCCAGCATTACGACAAGGGCTATGGCCACTGGACCACCCGCCAGAACATCCAGTTCAACTGGCCCAAGCTGGTGGACATCCCCGATATGCTGGACCTGCTGGCCTCGGTCGGGATGCACGCGATCCAGACCTCGGGCAACACGATCCGCAACGTCACGACCGACGCCTTCGCGGGCGCCGCGGTCGACGAGGTCGCCGATCCGCGCCCCTATGCGGAACTGCTGCGCAGCTGGTCCACCGACCATGCCGAGTTCCAGTTCCTGCCGCGCAAGTTCAAGATCGCCATTTCCGGCGGCGCGAAGGACCGCGCCATCGTCGCCGCCCATGACATCGGGCTGCGGCTGGTCACGCGCGACGGCCAGACCGGCTTCGAGGTCTGGATCGGCGGCGGCCTGGGCCGCACGCCGCTGCTGGGCCAGGTGGTCCGCGACTTCCTGCCCGAGGAAGACCTGCTGCCCTATGTCGAGGCGATCATCGCGACCTACAACCTGTCGGGCCGCCGCGACAACAAGTACAAGGCGCGCATCAAGATCACCGTCTCCGAGCGCGGCCTGGACGTGATGCGGGCCGAGATCGAGGACGAATTCGCCCGCCGCCGCCGCGACTTCCACGGCGCCGACCGCGAGGCGCTGGCCGTCTTCCGCGACCGCTTCGCGCCGCCCTCGTTCCGCAACGCGCCCGAGGGCGACTATGAAGCCGAGCGCGCGAAAAGCGCCGGCTTCCGCAGCTGGACCGACACCAACCTGCATCCCCATCGCGTGGACGGCTATGCCAGCGTCATCGTGACCTTCAAGGCGCCGGGCGCCACGCCGGGCGATGCCTCGGCCGAACAGATGCGGCTGCTGGCCAATCTGGCCGAACGCTACGGCCATGCCGACCTGCGCGTCAGCCACGACCAGAACGTCGTGCTGCCGCATGTCCACAAATCCGACCTGCCGGCGCTTTACGCGGCGCTGCGCGATGCCGGGCTGGCCACCGCCAATGCCGGGCTGACCAGCGACATCGTCGCCTGCCCCGGCATGGATTACTGCACCCTGGCCACCGCCCGCTCGATCCCCATCGCGCAGGAGATCGCCGAGCATTTCCGCGAGCAGGGGCTGGAGGACGAGATCGGCAAGCTGAACATCCGCATCTCGGGCTGCATCAATGCCTGCGGCCATCACCACCTGGGCCATATCGGCATCCTGGGGCTGGACCGCGCGGGCGTCGAGAACTACCAGATCACGCTTGGCGGCGACGGCTACGACATCCCGGCCATCGGCCAGCGCGCCGGCGCGGGCTTTCCCGCCGAAGAGGTTGTGCCGGCCATCGACCGGCTGCTGCGCGCCTATCTGGAGATCCGCGAGGACGTCTCGGAACGCTTCATCGACGCCTATCGCCGCCTGGGCCCCGCGCCCTTCAAGGCCGCCCTTTACCCCGAGGCCGCCCATGCTTGACGACACGCTGGACGGCCGCGCCGCGCGACTGAACCAGCGCTATCGCCACCACGCCGCGACCGAGGTGTTGCGGCGGGCGGTGAACGACCCCGATCTGGGTCGGGTGGCGCTGGTCTCTTCCTTCGGGGCGGAATCGGTGGTGCTGCTGCACATGGTCTCGGTCGCGGCGCCGGGCCTGCCGGTGCTGTTCATCGACACGCAGATGCTGTTCCCCGAAACGCTGGAATACCAGCGCGAGGTCTCGGCCAGGCTGGGCCTGACCAATGTGCAGGTGATCCGCGCCAGCGACGAACAGGTGGCGCTGCACGATCCCCATGGCACGCTGCACAAGACCGATGCCGATGCCTGCTGCAACTTCCGCAAGACCCTGCCGCTGGAGCAGGCCCTGTCGGGCTATGACGCCTGGATCACCGGCCGCAAGCGGTTCCAGAACGGCGAGCGCGCGGCGCTGGAATTCTTCGAGCCCGAGCCGCCGCTGCGGCTGCGGGTCAATCCGCTGGCCCATTGGCGGCCCGAGGATGTGCAGGAATACATGATCGAGAACAACCTGCCGCGGCATCCGCTGGTCGCGAAGGGCTATCCCTCGATCGGCTGCGCGCCCTGCACCTCGCCGGTGAAGCCGGGCGAGGATCCGCGCGCCGGTCGCTGGCGCGGCAGCGAGAAATCGGAATGCGGCATTCACTTCATTGGCGGGCGCATGGTCCGCGGAAAGGTTCCGGCATGAGCGAGCAGATCATCGTCCGCGACGACGGCTTCCATCCCCAGACCGAGGAAGCCGAAATCACCCTGGCCCCGGACACCAATCCCGAGGAGCTGGTCGACCACCTGCATCGGGGCCTGGTCGCCATCGACTTTCCCGGTTTCGGCGACGGGCGCGGCTTCTCGCTGGCGCGCCGGCTGCGCGAGCTGGGCTTCCAGGGCCGGCTGCGCGCCAGTGGCCGGCTGATCGCCGACCAGTATGCGATGGCCCGCCGCGTGGGCTTCGACGAGGTCGCCGTGGCCCCCGACATCGCCGCCCGCCAGCCCGAGGACCAATGGCTTGCCCGCGCCGACTGGCGCGACTGGGATCATCGGTCGCAGCTTGCCGGCTGAGCGCCCCCCTTTCGCCCGGCCGCATTAACGCCTAGAACACTCAGGAAATTCGACATGACGCTGGATATGACCGTGGCCGATGTTGCCCAGAAACCCGCGAAAACCCTTCCCGACGCGCAGACCGTGACTTCGGTCCGGCACTGGACCGACCGGCTGTTTTCCTTCCGCGTCAGCCGCCCCGCCAGCCTGCGCTTCCGCTCGGGCGAATTCGTGATGATCGGGCTCTTGGGCGACAACGGCAAGCCGCTGCTGCGCGCCTATTCCATCGCCTCGCCCAACTGGGACGAGGAGCTGGAATTCTACTCGATCAAGGTGCCGGACGGGCCGCTGACCTCGAAGCTGCAGCATATCCAGCCGGGCGACGAGATCATCCTGCGCCCCAAGCCGGTGGGCACGCTGGTGCTTGACGCGCTGCTGCCGGGCAAGCGGCTGTGGTTCCTGGCGACCGGCACCGGCATCGCCCCCTTCGCCAGCCTGATGCGCGACCCCGAGACCTATGAGCGTTACGAGCAGGTCATCATGATGCATACCTGCCGCACCGCCGACGAGCTGGCCTATGGCCGCGAGCTGGTCGAAAACCTGCGCCACGACCCGCTGCTGGGCGAGCTTTACGGCGAGGATTTCGCCAACCGGCTGCTGTATTACCCGACCACCACGCGCGAAGAATCGCCGCTGATGGGGCGGATCACCGACAACATGACCTCGGGCAAGGTGTTCCAGGACCTGGGCCTGCCGCCCATCTCGCCGGAAACCGACCGGGCGATGATCTGCGGCAGCCTGGCCTTCAACGTCGATGTGAAGGAGGTGCTGGAAGGCTTCGGCCTGCGCGAGGGCGCCAATTCCGATCCGAAGGAATTCGTGGTCGAGAAGGCCTTCGTGGGCGACGGGATCTGAACGGCCGCGCCAGGCCGACAGCGAAAATCGGAAACGGGCGCGGGAATAAACCCGCGCCCGTTTCGTTGTGACCCAGCCCATCCGGCACCGCCGGGTTCGCGACGGGCGGGATCACGAAAGGGTCACGCGCTTGTTTGGAACCCCGCGCCCGGAAGGCTGTTAAGGGATGCGGCCATGACCGCACCGACCAAGGGGAAAGGAGCCCTCTATGCGCCGGATCATTCACAACAGCACGGCGATCGTGGCCTGCCTGGCCATTCTCGCCCCCGATTTCGCGCTGGCCCAGCAGCAACCGCCCAGAAGGGACCAGCTTCAGCAGCAGCAGGACGACGCGCCGCAAAGGGCCGTGGGCCGCGAGGAAGGCCAGGGCGAGGAAGGCGGGGGCGAGGACGATCGCGCCGGGCAGGACGAGCAAGCCCAGCAGCAGGAAGAACAGTCCCGCCAGGAAGAACGGCAGCGCCGCCAGCAGGAACGTCAGGCACAGCAGGACGAGCAGGTGCAGGAGCGCGAGGGCCGGCAGCAGGAACGACGCCAGCGCCAGGAAGCCGAGCAGCAGGCCGAACGCGACGAGGCGCAGGAGCGCCGCCGGCAGGAACGGCAGGAGCGCCAGGCCGAAGAGCAGCGCCAGGCCGAGGAAGAAGAACAGCGCGCGGCCGAACGCGAGCAGGAACGCGCCGACGAGGAGGCCCGTGAGCGCGAGGAAGCGCAGCAGCGTGAATCGCAGGCCGAGGAAGAACGCCGCGCCGAGGAGGAACGCGAGGAACAGCACCGCCTGGAGGAGCGCCTCGAGGAAGAGCAGCGTGAGCAGCAAGCCGAGGAGCAACGCCAGGACGAACGGCGTGAGCGGCAGGCCGAAGAGCGGCGCCAGGACGAGCAGCGCGAACGGCAGGCCGAGGATCAGGAAGACGAGCTGCGCCGCCGTCTTGAGGAAAGCCAGCAGCAGGAGGCCGGCCAGGGCCGCCTGGGCCTGGCGCAGGGCGATCAGGCGCGGCAGCGCGCGGGCAACATGCCCGGCCTCGGCCGCGTGCTGAACGACGAGATCGAAGGCGGCCTCAGCACCGATCAGCTGCGCTGCCTGGCGGGCGGCGCGCCGCCCTGCGCCGATGGCGGCCCGATGGTGACGCCGCAGGGCGTGGTCGTGGCCACCAATCCGCGGGGCGAATTGCTGCTTGCGCCGGCCGCGCAGCAGATGAACCGCGTGGACGGCGAGGGCCGGATCGTGCCCCGCGCCGCGGAAGAGGACGTTCGCGAAACCCAGTCCGCGCTGGAGGCGGCGCAGGAACGTGCCGCCCGCCGCGCCGCGGCGCTGGAAGAGCGCGAGGCCCAGGGACGCATCTTCGAGCAGCTGATCACCGAGCAGAACAGCCGCTCCTCCTCCGAGGATTTCGCCACCAGCCTGCGCGATGCGCTGGCCGGGGCCAATGGCCAGACCCGCGCCCGCGACGATGACGACGACGACAGCGGCAGCGACCTGACCAAGGCGCTGGTGCTGGGCCTGGGCGCGCTGGCGGTCGGCAGCATGCTGAACAACAACCGCCAGGTCGCGCTCAGCTCGCCCGACCGCGTGGTCGTCACCCGGCCCGATGGCAGCCAGGAGGTCATCAAGGACGAGGTGGCGCTGCTGCGCCAGCCCGGCTCTACCGTCACCACCGAGAATTTCGACGACGGCTCGTCGCGCACCGTGGTCAGCCGGCCCGATGGCAGCAGGGTGGTGACGATTCGCGATGCCGACCTGCGGGTGCTGCGGCGCACGCTGATCTCGGCCGACGGGCGCAGCACGCAGCTGATCGACGACACCGCCGAGGTCGATCCGGTGGACGTGGCCTCGCTGCCCGCCCCGGCGCCGGTGCCCTCAGGCACCTCGTCGATGGACGAGGAGGCGCTGGCCGCCGCGCTGCGCCGCGAGGCCGAGGTGAACCGCCATTTCACCCTGGGCCAGATCCGCAACATCCCCGAAGTCCGCGCCCTGGTGCCGCCGATCAATATCGACGCGATCACCTTCGACACCGGCTCGGCCGCGATCACGCCCGACCAGGCGCGGCAGCTGTCGACGCTGGGGCATGTGATCCAGGAGGCCATCGCCGAGAACCCGCGCGAGATCTTCCTGATCGAGGGGCATACGGACACGGTCGGCTCGGACGCGATGAACCTGGCGCTGTCGGACCGCCGCGCCGAATCGGTGGCGCTGGCGCTGAGCGAATATTTCGACGTCCCGCCCGAGAACCTGGTCGCGCAGGGCTATGGCGAGCAGTTCCTGAAGGTGCGCGCCGAAGGCGACATCCGCGAGAATCGCCGCGCCTCGGTCCGGCGCATCACCGACCTGCTGCAGGCCTCGCAGAACTAGGCGCAAGCGAAAGGCCCCGGAATTCCGGGGCCTTTTCATGTCGGGCAGCCGTTACAGGAAGCGCGGGAACTCGATCTTGGGGCAGCGGTTCTGCACCACCGTCACGCCCCGCGAACGGGCCTTTTCGGCGGCGGCATCGTGGATGACGCCAAGCTGCGTCCAGATGACCTTCAGGTCCGGCAGATGGGCCAGCGCCTCGTCCACGATCTGCGGCACGGCCTCGGAACGGCGGAAGATGTCGACCATGTCCACGCGGGCATCGGCGGGGATCTGCGACAGGTCGGCATAGACGGTTTCCCCCAGCAGGGTCTTGCCGGCATGGCCGGGATTGACCGGAATGATGCGAAACCCCTGCGACTGCAGATAGCGGGCCACCCCCCAGGACGGACGCGCTTCGTTGGGCGACAGGCCGACCACCGCGATCACCCTGGCCGAACGCGCGATCCGGGCGACATCCTCGTCTTCCATCAGTTCAGCATCCATGTCGGGCCTCCTCCCCCTCACCCATAAGTTGCAGCAGCCTGTCACAGAAAAGGCGCCCGGTCCAGAAATCTGGCCGGGCGCAAGTCGCGGAACGAGGGACAGTGATCTGAACATGACCGTTCCGTGGTCATGTTCAGTTAGACAAATGTGCATCACCTGCGGAAAGTTCCAGCCCTTTCGCGATTTCGTGATTCGCAGTCGCGCGAACGAGAGCGTCAGCGCATCGCGTTCCAGACCGCCGTGGCCTTGGCCAGCACCTCGTCGCTGTGCTGCTGCATCTGGCGCTGCGCCTGGGCCGAGCGCATCAGGTAGAGCCGGTTGCCCACCAGCATGAAATAGCGCGGATCGCCGGCCTCCTTGCGGCCTTCCGACAGAGAGACCGGGCAATTTCCAGCGAATCCAGGGGCATAGCCATTGGGATCGGATTCGAACCGGGCGCGGTTTTCTTCGCTGGCGAAGTGCCAGATCTTGCCCTTCCACATGGTCGCGATCTCGCTTCGTCCGGGCACCGGATGGCCCTGCGCGACATAGCCGACGGGGTCATAACCCTCCAGCGCCCAGTCCTGCGCGGCTGCGGGCAGCGAGGGGGAAAGCATCGCAAGGAACAGGATCAGGAAACGCATGATATCCGACGGGCTGGGCACCAGCATAGATAGGCGGCGGCGGGACCGATTCTCAACGCATCGCGGCACGATGTCGCATGGATGTGATGTCACCCGCGCGACGCGGCATAAAGCGCGACCGCCGCCGCGTTCGACACGTTCAAGGACCCGAAATCCGCGGCGAAGGGGATTCGCGCGACATGGTCGCAGCTTTTCATCGTCAGATCGCGCATTCCCGGCCCCTCGGCCCCCAGCACCAGGCAGATCGCGCGGCCCTGCAGGCCCTCCAGCAGCGCCGGCAGTTCCTGCTCTCCGGTGCCGTCCAGGCCGATCAGCGTGAAGCCCATCTGCTTCAGCTGCGCCAGCGCCTCGGCCAGGTTGGGCACGCGCAGATAGGGCTGGCGCTCCAGCGCGCCCGAGGCGGTCTTGGCCAGCGCGCCGGTCTCGGGTGCCGAATGCCGCGCCGGGGCGATCACCGCGCGGGCGCCGAACACCTCGGCCGAGCGCAGGACGGCGCCGATATTGTGCGGATCGGTCACCCGGTCCAGCGCCACCAGCAGCGGGCGCCGTTCGCCCGGCGCGTCGCGCAGCGCGGCTTCGCTGAGGCTGCCCCATTTCAGCGGCTTTACCTCCAGCGCGGCGCCCTGGTGGACGCTGTCGGGCGCCAGCGGCACCACCTTGCCGAAGACGCGCGGATCGCTGATCTCGGGGGTCATGCCGCCGGTATCGCCCAGCCGCTCCAGCGCGTTGCGGGTGACGACCAGCCGCAGCTTCTGGCGCGCGGGATTGGCCAGGGCGTCGCGCACGGCATGAAGCCCGAACAGCCACAGCGTCTCGGCCGCGGCGGCGCGGCGGCTGCGTTCCTTGTCGATCACCCAGGTGGGTTTCTTCGATCTGCCCGGTTTTTCGGCCATGCGGCGGTTCCTTTCCTGCGGATTTCTCTCTGCGCGCCGAAAAGCCTGCGCGCAAGCCCCGGAAATGCGCTTGACGCCTTGTCCCGCGGCAGATAATCACCCCACCACGCCGACGGCAATCGGCGGGCGACGTGCTGCAAGGTGCGGCAGCGGACTGTAACTCCGCCGGGGAGACCCATGCCTGGTTCGATTCCAGGGTCGCCCACCACTTTTCCTGAAATCAACTGCTTGCATGCCGCTTTCGCCTGGTGCGCCACAGCATGCGCATTACGGCTTCTCCAGGCCGGTCCCGGCACGGGGTATCTTGCTTCCGCTGGTCGATTCCTGACCGGAAGCCCAGCCAATCGCTGATGTGCCCCGCGGCCTGCCGCCCTGCCGATCGCAACCGGGACAAGGCCCAGGCCCCGGTTTCGGCGCTTGCGGGGCGAGATGGCCGCTTGCTCCGCGCGGCTTTCCGGTATACATCCGCATACAATTGGCTGTCCGCTGCGTGCCGAAGATCCGTGCGGCGCGGTGGTCCAGCCTGATCCGGCACTGAAAATCGTAGGGACCGTCATGAGCTTGTACACAGACTACCTGACCGAAATCGAAACGCGCAAGGGTCAGGGCCTGCATCCCAAGCCCATCGAGGACGGCGCCCTGGTGGCAGAGCTCATCGCGCAGATCGAGGATGCCGGCAACGAATATCGCAGCGATTCCCTGAACTTCTTCATCTACAACACCCTGCCCGGCACGACCAGCGCGGCGGGGGTCAAGGCGACGTTCCTGAAGAAGATCATCCTGGGCGAGGCCGTCGTGCCGGAAATCGCCCCCGCCTTCGCCTTCGAGCTTCTGTCGCACATGAAGGGCGGCCCCTCGGTCGAGGCGCTGCTGGACCTTGCCCTTGGCGAGGATGCCGCGATCGCGCAGCAGGCGGCAGAGGTGCTGAAGACCCAGGTCTTCCTCTATGACGCGGACATGGCCCGGCTGGACGCCGCCTTCAAGGCCGGCAATGCGGTCGCGAAGGGCATCCTGGAAAGCTATGCCAGGGCCGAGTTCTTCACCAAGCTTCCCGAGATCGAGGACGAGATCAAGGTCGTGACCTATATCGCCGCCGAAGGCGACATTTCCACCGACCTGCTGTCGCCCGGCAACCAGGCGCATTCGCGCTCGGACCGAGAGTTGCACGGCCAATGCATGATCTCGCCCGAGGCCCAGGCCGAGATCCGGGCGCTGCAGCAGCAGCATCCCGACAAGCGGGTGATGCTGATCGCGGAAAAGGGCACGATGGGCGTGGGCTCGTCGCGGATGTCGGGCGTGAACAATGTCGCGCTGTGGACCGGCAGGCAGGCCAGCCCCTATGTGCCCTTCGTCAACATCGCCCCGGTCGTCGCCGGCACCAACGGCATCTCGCCGATCTTCGCGACCACGGTGGACGTGACCGGCGGGATCGGCATCAACCTGAAGAACTGGGTCCGCAAGACGGGCGAGGACGGCAAGCCGATCCTGAACAATGACGGCAATCCGATCCTGGAACAGAAATACTCGGTCGAGACCGGCACCGTGCTGACCATCGACGCGAAGAACCGGACGCTGCGCGACGAAAGCGGCAAGGAGCTGGTCGACGTCGCCGCGGCCTTCACGCCGCAGAAGGTCGAGTTCATGAAGGCCGGCGGTTCCTACGCCATCGTCTTCGGCAAGAAGCTGCAGACCTTCGCCGCCGAGACCCTGGGCATCGAGCCGACCCCGGTCTTCGCCCCCAACAAGGAAATCTCGCACGAGGGCCAGGGCCTGACCGCGGTCGAGAAGATCTTCAACCGCAATGCGGTCGGCGTGACGCCGGGCAAGGTGCTTCATGCGGGATCGGACGCGCGGGTCAGGGTGAACATCGTCGGCTCGCAAGACACCACCGGCCTGATGACCGCGCAGGAGCTGGAGGCGATGGCGGCCACCACCATCTCGCCGCTGGTCGACGGCGCCTATCAGTCGGGCTGCCACACGGCCTCGGTCTGGGACAAGAAGGCGCAGGCGAACATCCCGAAGCTGATGGCCTTCATGAACAATTTCGGCCTGATCACCGCGCGCGACCCGAAGGGCGTCTATCACGCGATGACCGACGTGATCCACAAGGTGCTGAACGACATCACCGTGGACGACTGGGCGATCATCATCGGCGGCGACAGCCATACCCGCATGTCCAAGGGCGTGGCCTTTGGCGCCGATTCCGGCACCGTCGCGCTGGCGCTGGCCACCGGCGAGGCGACCATGCCGATCCCGGAATCGGTCAAGGTCACGTTCAAGGGCAGCATGCAGCCGCATATGGATTTCCGCGATGTGGTCCATGCGACCCAGGCGCAGATGCTGCAGCAATGCGGCGAGAACGTGTTCCAGGGCCGGGTGATCGAGGTCCATATCGGCACCCTGCTGGCCGACCAGGCATTCACCTTCACCGACTGGACCGCCGAGATGAAGGCCAAGGCCTCGATCTGCGTCAGCCAGGACGAAACCCTGATCGAATCGCTGGAAATCGCGAAATCGCGCATCCAGATCATGATCGACAAGGGGATGGAGAACGAGGCGCGCACCCTGCACGGGCTGATCGACAAGGCCGACAGGCGCATCGCCGAAATCCGCTCGGGCGAGAAACCGGCGCTGGCGCCCGACGCCAACGCGAAATATTTCGCCGAGGTCGTGGTCGATCTGGACCTGATCGACGAGCCGATGATCGCCGACCCGGACGTGAACAACGCGGATGTCTCGAAACGCTATACCCATGACACGATCCGCCCGATTTCCCATTACGGCGGCCAGAAGAAGGTCGACCTGGGCTTCGTCGGGTCATGCATGGTCCACAAGGGCGACGTGAAGATCGTCGCCCAGATGCTGAAGAACCTGGAAAAGGCGCAGGGCAAGGTCGAGTTCAAGGCGCCGCTGGTCGTCGCCGCGCCGACCTACAACATCATCGACGAGCTGAAGGCCGAGGGCGACTGGGACATCCTCCAGAAATATTCGGGCTTCGAGTTCGACGACCTGTTCCCGAAAAGCACCGCCCGCACCGAATACGAGAACATCCTGTATCTGGAGCGGCCCGGCTGCAACCTGTGCATGGGCAACCAGGAAAAGGCCGAGAAGGGCGACACGGTCCTGGCCACGTCCACGCGCCTGTTCCAGGGCCGGGTGGTCGAGGACGCGGCCGAGAAGAAGGGGGAATCCCTGCTTGCCTCGACCCCGGTCGTCGTGCTTTCCGCAATCCTCGGCCGGACGCCCAGTGCCGAGGAATACAAGGCGGCCGTGGAGGGGATCGACCTGACCCGCTTCTCTCCGCCGCTGGAAAAGCCGGAAGCGACCCGATCGGTTCATTTCTGAGCGACCGGCCGGCGCGGTTCAGGATCCCTGTCCGCGCCGCGTCACGCGCCCGACCGCCAGCCGGGTGTAGATCGTCCATCGCGGGCGAGACCGGCCAGTCGGACGGGCGTTGGGTCCCATAGCGACGGATGCGCCGGGCGTGAGCAGCGAACCCACATCAAGCCGGTTCTCGTCCATTTCCACCCGTTCATGCGCCCGGTCGGCGTCATCCTGTCGCAGGTGTTTTACCGCTTGCGACAGGATGTACAGCACGGAAAGCCCCGATTTTCCGGTAACGCTCGCCCCTTGCGCTTCGGCGACAGGAGAATCGCGGGGGTTTTCGGAGACACCTTTCACAACAGAACCGATATGGGAAAATATTTCCCCGCCATCGATACCCGGGAAAACCGCCCATGCAAATGCAAGGCAAGCGGAATTCCGCCAGTGCGCAAAGCCTGACCTTGCGGCACCTCGAAAGCCATTTTAGGAAAATACCATATTTTCGTCCAACTGGTTTTTTCAAAGTTTTTTCTGATTCACGGGTGGTTTTATGAAAACGATTGTCGTGGCAGGTCATCCCGACCTGGAACATTCTCGTGTGAATGCGGAGTTTCTGTCTCAGCTTTCCAGAACTCCGGCCACGATTCACCGCCTTTCGGAAAGTCACAGAAATTACGATTTCGACATCCCCCGTGAACAAACCCTTCTGGCCGAACATGATCGCATTGTCCTGCTGTTTCCCCTGTTCTGGTATTCGATGCCCGCCTTGATGAAGAAATGGCTGGATGATGTCTTCCTGCCGGGCTTCGCCTATGCGCGGGGCGGAGACAAGCTGGCCGGAAAGGAAATCCTGGCCGTCACCACTGTCGGCGCCCCTTCCGCGGGTTATCGCGCAGGCGGGTTCAACAATCATACCATCGACGAATTGCTGCGCCCCCTTCAGCAAACCGTCCGTTACGTGAAGGCGACATTCCTGCCCACGATCGCGGTCTATGAATCGGTATTCATCGACGAGGCCGCGATCAAGGCCGCGGTGGCCGAAGCCGTTCCCCATATGATCGGCAGGCAGGAAAGCCCGGACCAGCTTTATGAAAAGATGCTTCTGAAGGCGGAACTGGCGCAGATCGCCCTGATCTCGGCATAGGGCAGGTGCGAGGATGGCGAATCCGATGGCCGTCGAAAATGTGCTGGAAACCCCGGTGGACCAGCTGGACTATCGCCACAGGGACGAAACCTTCGTCGAACCGGGCATGACGGCGCTTGAGGTCTATCGCGCCATGACCTCGTATAACCCGCTTTTCCTGCGCGTGGCCTTCCGGATACGCGACGCGCTTTGCCGGCTGGTCGGGATCGAGTCGATCGGCGGCTTTTCGACGGGCGATCTGCCCCGGACCGTCGCTGCCGGGAACAAGCTGGATTTCTTCGACGTCCATTCCATCAGCGACGACGAGCTTGTCCTTTATTCGGACGACCGCCACCTGACGGTCGTTGTTGCGCTGCAGCTGGACCGGGAAACCGGTTTGCGGCAGAAACTTTCGATCACCACCTCGGTCAAGACAAAGGAGTTTCTGGGACGGATCTACATGCTGCCGGTCAAACCCGCGCATGGGATCATCGTCCGAGGCATGCTCGACAGTATTTCCTGATACTTTTTTATTTTCGCAATGGTTATGGTCATGATTCAGTATACAATCACCCCGGAAATTCTCCACAAGGATTGCGCTGAAGACGTTCTGCTGAGCGATTTCGAACTTGTATTGCCCGCGCGACTGAACCGGGAAACCACCGCCGAACTGGACCGCGTATTGGCGCCCGCGGAAAAAGCCCTGCTTGACGAAGCCTATGCCCGCATCGGTGACCGGTATTTCCTGCGCCATCAGCCGACGCATATTCCCGCGGCTTGCGTCAACGCTGTCCCTGGTCTCGAAACCGACATCGCCCGGACATATCGGCTGGAGGGCGATACCTGGTGCGTCGACAACATCGTCGTTCCAAGTGGTATCGGGGAGGTGGTCGATATTCACCCGGACGGCGGCGCGCTGACGGAAAGGCAACGGCAGGCCGTCAGCCAGATCCTGGCCGACAGGCTGGAAAACGGCATCTGCCCGGTCAATCGCTATCGCGTCCTGAACGACACGCAGAATTATTTCTTCTATAGAAAGACGCATGAACATGTGCCCGGCCTGATGCTGATCGAGATCGCACGCCAGGCCATGTATCATTACTTCTACAATCACAGCGGCTATTCGCGGGGCGAGGTCTCGATCTCGATTTCCAGCCTCGACGTGGAATTCTACAGCTATGTCGAATCCGCCTATGCGCTGGACGTGGTCGTCACCCAGACGCAGGAACTGGCGCGCAAGCAGCCGCGCTTCGTCGACAAGACCGCGACCTTCTATCAGAACGGGCGCATGGTCTCGCGCATCAGGCTGCAGGGCGGCGCGATGAAGATGAAGCTGTTCAAGCGGATGCGGACGCTGAAATTCCCGCCCGCGCATTGGTTCACGCCCTCGTCGCGCATCCTGCAGCGCGCGATCCTGGCCGACCAGCGGGGCGAGATCCTCTGCGTCGCCCTGGAACGCCTGTCCTCGACCGGCATCCGCTTCCGGGCCCCGGCGCTGCCGGAACAGCCGCCGCACAGCATCACCCTTCACGTCTCGGGCCAGGGCTTTCTGACGCTGCCGCTTCAGGCCCGGACGCCGCGGGACCATGGCGGTCAATACGAGATGGATTTCGCCGAGTTGTCCGCCGATCAACGCTATCGGTTGCAGGAAACCATCAAGTGCCACTGCTTCTTCGCCGAGCGGCACGATCCTGATGCCGCCGCCAGCCGGCCGGCCATCGCGACGCGCGCGGCGAAATAGCCGATGACCCCACCGCGTTTCGCGCGCGTTCTTCGACCGCTGCGCCTGTCCGCCGGGTTGCGGCTGAAGAACCGGATCTATTTCGCGCCGATGGGTATCGACGTCGCCCACGAGGACGGAACCGCCTCGGACGAGATGACCGGCTTCTATCGGGGCATCATCGCCGGGGGATGCGGGATGGTGGTGCTGGGTAATGCCTCGATCCATCCCGCGTCACGGCTGCACCGGCGCGGGCTGTGCCTGCACGACGCGGCGCAGGCCCGCGCGCTGGCGCCGCTGCTGCGCCTGGGGGAAGATCACGATTGCCCGGTGGTCGTCCAGCTTCAGCATTACGGCGCGCAAGGCAGCGCGACGCGCAGCGGCGGGCCGCTGCTGTCGCCAAGCGGCGTGCCCTGCCCGCGCATGGCCGCAGCCGATCCCGGCTATCGGACCGTCGCCATGACCCGCGCCGACATCGCCGAGGTGACGCAGCAATTCGTCGCGGCGGCGGGGCTGGCGCGGATGGCGGGGGCGCGGATGGTGCAGCTTCAGGCCTCGAACGGCTATCTGCTGAGCAGTTTCCTGTCGCCTCACACCAACCGCCGCGACGACGATTATGGCGGCGATCCGGCGCGCAGGATGCGCTTTCTGATCGAGGTGGTGCGGGCGATCCGGCAGGCGCATCCGGCGCTGGCGGTCTCGGTGCGGCTGGGCATCGACGATTGCCTGCCCGAGGGCGGCCAGCGCCCCGAACTGCTGGCCCCCTGCCTGGAGATGCTGGAGATGGCGGGCGCGGTGGCGATCACCTGCTCGATGTCCATCGGCCAGACCTTCGCGGCGATGCTGCGCTATTCGCCCGAGGCGAACGACCGCCTTCGCCGCGGCGTCGCGACCCTCAGGCCCGCGACGCGGCTGCCGCTTGGCTTCGCGGGCTTCGTCGGCAGCCTGGCCGAGGCGGAAGCGGCGATGGACCTGACCGGGGCGGATTTCATCGGCATGACCCGCGCGCTGTTCGCCGACAACGACCTGGTTGCGAAGACCGTCGCGGGCCAGCCCGTCGACCGATGCCGCTTCGACGGCAACTGCTTCCGCGACAAGGGAAATCCGCAGCTTGACCGGGTCTATTGCTGCGTCAATCCGAAATACCTTCGCCCGTCCCATATCAGCTATTCGTAGGTCCGCATGTCGTTTTCAGGAAGGAACGTTCTGGTCACCGGGGGCACGCAGGGCATCGGGCGCAGCATCGCCACGCTGCTGGCACGGGCCGGGGCGCAGGTCGTCATCACCGGCCGCGATCCGCAGAAAGGCCATGCCGCGGCGGCCGAGATCGGGGGCGCGTGCAGCTTCCACCCCTGCGAGATCGCCGATGCGGGCTCGGTCGAGGCGCTGTTCGACCATCTCGACCGGCAAGGCCCGCTGCATCATGCCGTGAACAATGCCGGCGTCACCGCGCCCCGCGCGCCGGTCCGCGACATCGATGTGGGCAGCTGGCAGCGCGTGCTGGACATCAACCTGACGGGAACGCTGCGCTGCCTGACCCGGCAGTTGCGCAGGCTGGACATGCAGCCGGGGGGCAGCGTCGTCAATGTCTCGTCCTGCGCGGGGGTGCAGGTGATCGGCGACCAGGCGGCCTATTCCGTCAGCAAGGCGGCGGTGAACAGCCTGACCCGCGTCGCCGCGATCGAGGCGGCGACGGCGCAGCCCGGCCGCCACCCCGTCCGCGTCAACGCCATCGCGCCGGGACCGACGCTTGGCGGCATGAACTCGGCCGAGCGGCTGGCCGCCAACCCCGAGGCGACGCGGCGCAAGCTGGCCGTCACCGCCATGAAGCGCATGGCCGCGCCCGAGGAGGTCGCCCAGGCCGCCGTCTTCCTGCTGAGCGATGCGGCAAGCTACCTCACCGGCGCGGTCCTGGACGCCGATGGCGGCTACAGCGCCGGCAAGTTCTAGGGCGCGGGCGATGGGAAACGTTCTTGTCACCGGGATCAGCAGCGGCATCGGCGCGGCATTGGCCCAGGCGCTTCTGCGGCGCGGCCATCGCGTCTGCGGCCTGTCGCGCCGCCTGCCCGACGCGGCCTTGGCCGGGCATCCGTCGCTGCACGCGATCAGCGCCGACCTGACCGATTTCGCCCTGGTCGCACCGGCGATCCGGCAGCTTTGCGACAGGGCGGGGATCGCGGGCTTCGACACCGTCTTTGCCAATGCCGGAACCTTCGGCCCGCCGCCCGCCCGCGCCGAGCGGGTGGCGGCGCAGGACTTCATGGCGGTGCTGGCGCTGAACGCGGGCGGCGTCAAGGCCACGCTGGATGCCTGCCTTTCCCTGCCGCAGAGGCCGCGGCAGGTCATCGCCTCGGCCTCGATCTCGGGGCAGAGGCAGCGGGCGGGAATGCTGAGCTATGCCACCTCGAAGGCGGCGCTGAACGCGCTGATGATGACCTATCAGATCGAGAACCCCGACATCTTCTTCCTGCCCCTGGGCCTGTGCAACGTCGCCACCCCGCTTGGCCAGGTGACGATCCAGGCCGGGCCGGAGCTGCCAGAGCTATATGCCCTGCGCCAGCGGGCAGGCCAGCCCGGCTATGTCGTGACGCCGGACGAACGCGCAGCCCATATCCTTGCGGTGCTGGACCACGCCCGCGGGCTGGAGCCGGGCCGCTTCCGCGAGATCCGTGACTTGCTCAAGTCCATTCCCGACCCGTTACAGCAGAAGGTGATTTCGGATGACCAATGAAAGCTATGCGCGCCTGGTCCGCTTCGGTGCGATCTATGACCTGATCGCAACCGCGGGCCTTGCGGTTCCGCCGCTTGCCGCCGTGGTGCTGGGCGTCATCCGGGGCCTGGACGCGCAGCTTGGCTTCGACACCGCCTTCCGGCCGGTGGACGCCACGACGATGTTCCTGATCAACCTGGCGGGCTGCTTCGTCATCATCTGGGCCATCGCCCGGCTGCGGATGCCCACCGTCCAGCTCGGCCGCATGGATGCGGGGCTTCGACTGGCGCTGGTGGGTCTGCAGGTCTGGGCCGTCGCCATGGGCGCGACGCCGATCCTGCTGGGGATCGGCCTTGTCCTGGCGATCATCGCGATCCTGGAATTGCGCCGCCCCCGCGGCGACTGATCCGGGCAGGTGGCGCATCGCGAAGGAGTGACAATGCGCAAGACGATTGCAATGGCGGCGCTCGGCGGCGCGGGCTGCCTTGCCGCCGCGCTGTGGCTGCTGGCGCGCTCCATGGGAAGCGCCGCCGATGCCGACGGGACCGCCATGCCGCCCCCGGTCACGGTCATCACCCAGCAGGTCCGGCCCCAGCCCGGCCAGCTGTCGCGGCGCACCGTCGCCGTGCTGCAGCCCCGCAGCGAAACGCCCCATGCCTTCCAGGTGCCGGGACGGGTGCAGGCGCGGCTGGTCCAGATCGGCGACGCGGTCGGCGCGGGGCAGGAAATCGCCCGGCTGGACCGCAGCGACTTCGACCTGGTCGTCCGGCAGGCCGAGGCCGAGGTCGCCGCCGCCACCCAGGCCCTGACCGTCGCCCGCGCCAACGAGGATCGCACCCTTTCACTGCGCGAAAGCGGCGTCGTGTCCACGGCCGGGCTGGACAGCGCCCGGCGCAGCCGGCAAGAGGCGCATTCGCGCCTGGACCGGGCGCAGGCGCAGCTTGACATCGCGGCGAACGCGCTGGCCTATGCGACCTTGCGCGCGCGGTCGGACGGCGTGGTGACCGGGCGCGACATCGAGCCGGGGCAGATCGTCTCTGCCGGGCAGGTCGTCCTGAGGATCGCCGGAACGCCCGGGCTGGATGCGGAAACCGATCTGCCCGAAACGCTTTACGCGCAGCGCGACGCCATATCCGCCAGCTTCACCCCCTGGGGGGCGCCGGATCGCAGCATCGCCGTTTCCCTGCGCGAGATCAGCCCCCTGGCCGATCCCGCGACCCATATGCACCGCGCCCGCTTCGCGCTGCCCGAGGATCAGGTCGCGGGCCTTGCCTTCGGCAATACCGGCTGGCTGACGCTGGAGATCGCGAACCGGGGCGCGGGGCTGACGCGCCTTCCCGCCGCGGCCCTGTTCGACGACGGCATGGGCGGCCCCCCGGCGGTCTGGCGGGTCGAGGGCGGCAGGCTGCACCGCCTGCCGGTGACGGTCCGGCGGCTGGAAGGCGACAGCGCCCTGGTCGAGACCGCCGCCGACGGCCCCTTCGACATCGTGGCGCTCGGGGCGAACCGGCTTCGGGACGGCCAGCAGGTCCATGCCATCGAACGCGCGTCCGAATGAGGCGCCGAATGAAGGGCCGGGGATGATCTCGTTCAACCTTTCCGCATGGGCGGTGCGCCACGGCGCGCTGGTCGGCTTCTTCGCCGTCGTGCTGTGCCTTGCCGGGCTGGATTCCTACCTGAAGCTGGGCCGGTCCGAGGATCCCAGCTATGCGATCAAGGTGGTCAACGTCGTCGCGCTGTGGCCCGGCGCCTCGGCGCAGGAAATGCGCGACCAGGTGGCCGACCCGATCGAGGAAAAGCTTCAGACGATCCCCTATTTCGACCGCATCGACACCTATGCGACGCCCGGCTATCTGGCGATGCAGGTCTGGGTCAAGGATCACACCCCGCCCGCGCAGGTGCCGCAATCCTTCTATCAGCTGCGCAAGAAGCTGTATGACATGGCCGGCACCCTGCCCGAGGGCGTTCAGGGCCCCTTCGTCGACGACGAATTCGGCGATGTCGATTCCGTCCTGCTGGCGATCAAGGGCGAAGGGGCCAGTCCGCACGACCTGGAACGGATCGCGGACCGGTTGCAGATCGCGCTGCTGCGCCATTCCGAGATTTCCCGCATTCGCAGCTATGGCAAGCAGCCGCGGCAGGTGCTGGTCGAATATGACGACGCGCGCATCGGCACGCTTGGCGTCCCGCCCGAGGCGATCTCTGCCGCGCTTGCGGATTTCACCCGCCAGCACGATGCCGGCTCGCTGGACAACGGCCAGCAGCGGCTGCGGATCTCCCTTGCCGCGGACGACGGGCTTGCCGGCGCCATCGGCGCCGTCCCGATCCCGGTCGGTCACAGCGTGCTGCGGCTGGACGACCTGGCGCAGGTAACGGTCGGCTATCCCGCGCCCCCGTCCCAGATCGTGCGCCATGACGGCCAGCACGCGGTGATCCTGGGCGTCGTCATGGCCGAGGGCGAGAACCTTGCCCGCATCGACCGCATCGTCACCCGCACCCTGGCCGAGGCGAACCTGCCCCAGGGCATCGAGGTCCAGCGCGTGGCAAACCAGCCCGCCGTGGTCGACGACGCGATCCAGGAGTTCATGACCGCCTTCGTCGAGGCGCTGGTCATCGTCCTGGCGGTCTGCCTCGTCGTGCTGGGCTGGCGCACGGGGATCGTCGTCGCGCTGTCGGTGCCGGTGGTGCTGGCCATCACCTTCGTCGTCATGCGCGCCATGGGGATCGAGCTTCACCGTGTCTCGCTGGGGGCGCTGATCATCGCGCTGGGGCTGCTGGTCGATGACGCGATCATCGCCATCGAAAGCATGTTGCGCAGCATCGAGGCCGGTAAATCCCGGCGCGAGGCGGCGGGCATGGCCTGGAACTCGACCGCCTTCCCGATGCTGACGGGCACGCTTGTCACCTTCATCGGCTTCATGCCGGTCGGCTTCGCGCCCTCATCGACGGGGGAATACCTTGCCTCGATGTTCTGGGTGATCGCCATCGCGCTGATCGCCTCGTGGCTGGTGGCGGTGATGCTGACGCCCTGGCTTGGCGTGCATCTGCTGCCGGCACAGGGACACCGGCACTCGCCCCGGATCCAGCGGTTGCAGGATCGCGTGAACGAAGGGCTGCGCAGGGCCGTTCACTGGGCGGTGGACCATTACGGCAAGGTGATCGGGACCATCGCGGCCCTGTTCCTGCTGGCCGGGCTTGGATTCGTCACCGTGCAGAAGCAGTTCTTCCCGGTATCCGAGCGTGTCGATCTGTTCGTCCAGCTTCGCCTGCCCCAGGGCAGTTCCATCGAGGCGACGGCTCGCGCCGCCGCCGAGGTCGAGCGTTTCCTGGACGGCGATCCCGACGCGACCTCGGTCACGACCTATGTCGGGCAGGGGCCGCCCCGCTTCTGGCTGGCGCTGAACCCGGCGCTGCCGAACCCCGCCTATGCCGAGCTTGTCGTGCTGGGCCGCGACATCCCCGCGCGAGAGAGGCTGAAAGAGCGGCTGGAACAGGCCCTGTCCCAGGGCCTTGCCGGGGCGGCCCGCGCCCGCGTCATCCGCTTTTCCTTCGGCCCGCCGGTCGCCTATCCGGTCGAGATCCGCATCTCGGGCCCCGACCCGCGGGAATTGCGCCGGATCGGCGACGAGGTGCGCGGGATCATGGCCCAGGACCGGCGCATGATCGACCCGCACATGAACTGGAACGAGCTGTCGCCCGCGCTGCAGCTCGAGATCGAGCCGGACCGGATGCGCCTGCTTGGCCTGAGCCTTGCGCAACTGGCGGCGCGCCTTCACATGGCGGTCGATGGCGCGCGGGCCGGGGTCCTGCGCCAGCAGGACGAAAGCCTCGACGTGATCTTGCGGGCGGCAGGCGCGCGGCGCAACGACCCGGCCTTCCTGTCCGACACGGTCGTCGCCAATATCGACGGCCGCCCGGTGCCGCTGTCGCAGGTCGCCGCCGTTCATGTCGTCAACGAGGAACCCATCATCTGGCAGCGCAGCCGCGAGGAAACCCTGACCGTCGCCGCCGATGTCATCGACGGCGTGCAGGGCCCCGACGTGGGCGCCGCGTTGTGGCCGCAGCTTGACGGGATCCGCGCCGCCCTGCCCCCCGGCTACCGCATGACCCAGGGCGGCGCGTGGGAGGAATCGATGAAGGCGAATCTTTCCATCGCCAAGGTCTTTCCGGGCGTCCTGCTGCTGATGCTGACGGTCATCATGGTCCAGGTGCAAAGCGTGTCGCGGCTGGTGCTGATCCTGCTCAGCGCGCCGCTTGGCCTCATCGGAGCCTCGCTGGTGCTGAACCTGACGCATACACCCTTCGGCTTCGTCGCGCTGCTGGGGCTGTTGGCGCTGTCGGGCATGGACATCCGCAATTCGGTCATCCTGGTCGACCAGGTGGACGCGAACCTGCGCAGGCACATGCCCATGCGCCAGGCCATCATCGAGGCGACCCTCTTGCGCGCGCGCCCCGTGGCGCTGACCTCGACCGCGGCGGTGCTGGCCCTGATCCCGCTGTCGCGCTCGGTCTTCTGGGGGCCGATGGCACTGACCATCATGGGCGGCCTGATCCTTGCGACCTTCATGACGATCCTGTTCCTGCCCGCGCTCTACGCGCTGTGGTTCCGCCGCCAGCTGTCCGGCACGTCAGAAACCACCTGATCGCCGCCGGGCGCATGGGACGGCCAGAGCATGACCCTGCTGCCGCGCCGACGCCGGCGCGGTGACGCCGCATCACCGATCCTGCCCGGACCGCTGCATGTCCGTGAGGTCGTGGGTCGACCGCACTGGTGCCACGCGCCCGTTTCGCCGCAGGCGCGGCAGCAATGCCCTGGGATAGCACCGCAATACGCGTCGGCGCTCGGCAAGAACGCCAACTGCCAGACCCTTGTGTCGGTGACGCTGGCATCAGGCGAAGTGCCCGTGATGATCGGGCTTCGGCTGTTTCTGCCCGAGAGCTGGACCAGTGATACGGCGCGCATGGGTCGGGCAAAGGTTCCTGACGAGGCGCGCACCTACCGTGACCCAAGCCGGAGATCGCCTTGGCCGGGATCGACCGTGTGCGCAGCGCAGCTGCGCGCTTTGGCGGCATCCTGGCCGACGCCGGCTATGGCCTGTCTGGCCCGTTCCGGCAGGCGCTCACCGAGCGCGGACTGACCTGGGCCGTGGGCATCCCTCACAAGCAGAAGGTCTACCCGGCCAAGGTTGCCCTGATCTTCCCGGTCGCCGGTCGCGGGCGACCGCGTAAGAACCATGTCCCCGATGTCCCATCTCGCCCGGCGCAGCAGATACTTGGGAAGGCGAAGTGGCAGGCCGTGAGTTGGCGGCGCGGCACGAAAGGCAAGCTCTCAGCCCGGTTCGCTGCCATGCGTGTCCGCGTCGCCGACGGACCGCCGCAGCGCCTTGGCAATCTTGGCCAGCAGCATTTGCCCGGCGAGGAGGTCTGGCTGGTCGGCGAGTACCGTTCCACCGGCGAGCGCAAATACTACCTCAGCAACCTGCCGGCCGACACACCGCTCAATAAACTGGCCGGGGCCATCAAGGCCCGTTGGGTCTGTGAGCAAGCCCATCAGCAACTCAAGGAAGAGTTGGGCCTTGACCACTTCGAGGGCCGATCATGGCAGGACATGCGCTCATGACCATGATCGCGTTCGCCTTCCTGCAAGCCCGACGCCTGAAGGCAGCGGGCTGGAAAAAAAGGGCCCCAGCTCCCCCGCCGCAACCGAGCCTACCAGCTATCAGGCAGACGATCTTGATCCAGCTCAGTCAGCCGCCGCCAACTGTCCCCGCTGCCGTAGGAAGTGGCGAAAAATGCTCAACAGACTTCTGCCAAAGTAGTGCAAGACGGCGCGGCTGATTCCAGGAGTGCAACCTGGCGCTGTATCTGCTAGACTGGAGGGCGAGGATGGTTCGGCCCGGTCCGTTGGCGGGCGTTTGCCGGCCTCGTCGGCGGACGCATCGCCCGGTTTCGGGCCCTCGAAGCAGGGAGGATGCAGCCATGCCCCGCGAAACGATCGGAAACCCGCTGAGCTGGAGCGCGCAGAGGCTGGCCGGAGTCGGCCGCGGCCTCGGGGCGGCGCTGGACGGGATCGGCAGCCACGAGACGAGCCGGCCCGAGGTCAAGCAGATCGGCCTGGAGGACATCCGCGTGGCGCTTCGAAAGGGCGCCGAGGATTTTGCCGCGTTGCGCACCGACGTGATCTTCGTGGTGGCGCTCTATCCGCTGATGGGGTTCGTGCTTGCCTTCTGGGCCTTCAATTCGGGGCAGGTGCATCTGCTGTTCCCGCTGATCGCGGGCTTTCCGCTGGTCGGGCCGGTCGCGGCGATCGGGCTCTACGAGATGAGCCGGCGGCGCGAGCGGGGCGAGGCGACGAACTGGGGCGCGGCGCTGGCCACGCTGACCGGGCGGGTTCTGGGGCCGGTTCTGGTGCTGGGCCTGATCCTGGCGGTGATCTTCGTGCTGTGGCTCTATGCCGCGCATCTGATCTGGGCCGCCACGATGGGGCCGGTGCCCCATGACAGCATCGTGGCCTTTCTGCGCGACACGCTGACCACCCCGGCGGGCTGGGAGATGATCCTGATCGGGATGGGGGTCGGGTTCCTGTTCGCGGCCCTGGTGCTTTGCCTTGGCCTGGTGTCCTTCCCGCTGCTGATCGACCGGCCGGTGGGCGTGCAGGTGGCGCTGGCGACCTCGCTTGCGGTGGCGCGCCGCAATCCGGGCGCGACGGCGCTCTGGGGGCTGATCGTCGCCGGTGCGCTGGTGCTGGGGACGATCCCGCTGTTCGTCGGGCTGATCGTGGTGCTGCCGATCCTCGGTCACGCGACATGGCATCTTTATCGGCGGGCGGTGCTCTAGGACCGATCGCCGCCCGGCGGTTTTCCCAGAACCTCGCGCATGGCCTTCAGGAAGACCTGCAAGGCCGGTGTCTGGTCGTGCTGGCGATAGACCGCGAAGACGTCGGACACCGGCGGGTCCGGGCGGATCGGCAGGAAGACCAGCGGCCCCGAGGTCAGCCGCGCGATGGCCGAGGGAACCACGCCGACCCCGAAGCCCGCGACGATCAGGCTGGGGATGGATTGCGCATCCACCACCTGTTGCGAGATCCTGGGCCGATAGCCGCTGCTGGACAGATGCGACATCACATAGGCCGCGAAATCCGAACTGTCCGGCCGCAGGATCACATGCGCATCGTGGCGCAGCTCGCGGATCGAGACGCTTTCCTGCCCGGCGGCCGGGTGGGTGTCGGGCAGCAAGGCGACCAGTTCCTCGCGCCAGGCGAATTCATAGGCCAGTTCGTCATCGGCCGGGATCGAGCGGTTGAAGCTGACATCGGCGCGGCGGCTGATCACCTCGCTGATCTGGATGGTCGGCGACTGTTCATGGATCCGCACCGTGATTCGCGGATGGTCGCGGCAGAAGGTGGCCAGAAGATCGGCCAGCCCGCCGCGCAGGATCGACCCGGTCGTGCCGATCTCGATCATGCCGTGCTGCCCGGCCTTGATCTCGTCGATTTCCAGCAGGCTGCGCTGGTGCTGGGCCAGGATGTTGCGGGCGCGCAGCAGGAAGGCCTCGCCTGCGCGGGTCAGCGCCATCTTGCGGCTGGTGCGGCTGAGCAGCTCGGTCCCCACCTCGCGCTCAAGCGACTGGATCAGCGTGCTTAATGGCGGCTGCGACATGTTCAGCCGCCGGGCGGCGCGGGTGAAGTTCAGCTCTTCGGCCAGAACCACGAAACAGTGCAATTGGCGTATTCTCATATCAAAACCGAATAGATCTGCGGTAATTTGATATTAGACTCAGATTGTCGAATTGACCAATCATCCTGCCACTCAAGGATGCGGCCCGACAGGACATCCGGGCGGGCTGCGGCGAATTCGGCAAGGCGGATGCCTGCCGGTGACGCGCGCAGCCTTGCCGGCCTTCTGCGACGGGCCGCCCGTTTCAGGGAGGACGGAATATGCCGAGTTGGTCCAGATCGTTGTTCGGACAGGTCTGTATTGCGCTGGTGCTGGGAATCGTGGTCGGCTTCTTCGCGCCGGAATTCGCCGCCAGCATGAAGCCGCTGGGGGACGGCTTCATCAAGCTGATCAAGATGCTGATCCCCGCCATCGTGTTCTGCGTCGTGGTCCACGGCATCGCCGGGGCCGGGGACCTGAAGAAGGTCGGCCGGGTCGGCGTGCGGGCGATCATCTATTTCGAGGTCATCACCACCATCGCGCTGGTCCTGGGCATCGTGCTTGCCTATGTCTTCCAGCCCGGCGCGGGCATGAACATCGACACCAGCATGCTGGACGCCTCGGCGCTGGGGGCCTATGTCGACCGCGCCGACCAGGTCAGCCAGGGCGGCACGGTCGAGTTCCTGATGAAGCTGATCCCGACCACGATCTTCAGCGGCTTCGCCACCGGCGACGTGCTGCAGGTGCTGGTCGTCGCGGTGCTGTTCGGCTGCGCGCTGTCGCTGCTGGGGGATCGCGGGCGCCCGCTTCTGTCGATCATCGAGCTTGCCGGCGACACCACCTTCCGCATCATGGGCTTCATCGTCCGCCTGGCGCCGCTGGGGGTCTTCGGGGCGATCGCCTATACGGTGGGCAGCTACGGCATCGGCTCGCTGGCGCAGCTGGGCTATCTGGTGGCGCTGTTCTACGTGACTGTCGCGATCTTCGTCTTTGCGATCCTCGGCCTCGTGATGCGGGTCTCGGGCTTCAGCCTGGTCAAGCTGATCCGCTACATGCGTACCGAGATCGGCATCGTCGCCGGCACCGCCAGCAGCGATGCGGTGCTGCCGCAGACCATGCGCAAGCTGGAACATCTTGGCATCAAGGACTCGACGGTCGGGCTGGTGGTTCCCACGGGCTATTCCTTCAACCTCGATGCCTTCTCGATCTACCTGACCCTTGCGGCGCTGTTCATCGCCCAGGCGACGAATACCGACCTGTCCTTCTTCGACCTGCTGACGATCCTCGGCGTGGCGCTGATCACCTCGAAGGGCGCGCATGGGGTGCCGGGTTCCGCCATCGTGATCCTGGCCGCGACCCTGACCGCCGTTC
Source organism: Paracoccus sigandri (assembly GCF_003709565.1). Classification (GTDB taxonomy): domain Bacteria; phylum Pseudomonadota; class Alphaproteobacteria; order Rhodobacterales; family Rhodobacteraceae; genus Paracoccus; species Paracoccus siganidrum. The sequence continues at coordinate 44,574 of NZ_QNRC01000033.1, forward strand.
CCGCCATCCCGGCGATCGGCCTGGTCCTGGTGCTGTCGGTGGACTGGTTCATGGGGATCGCCCGCGCGATGGGCAACTATCTGGGCAATTGCGTGGCCACCGTCGCGGTCGCCTCCTGGGTCGGCGATATCGACCGGGATCGTGCCCGCCGCGTGCTGGATGGCGAGGATCTGGACAGCCTCGACATCCTGGAGGAACCCGCGCCGCTGAGCGAGGCGGACAAGGAGGTGCAGCATGTATGACCATCCCGAAAGGCACGCAACCCATCCGCCGCAGGAGCCCTCGATGACCGATCTGTCGCCCCATCCCGCCGCCCGCTACGCGGGCCCCGCCACCGGCCTTCCGCCGCAGAGCGACCTGACCACCGACACCGCGGTCTTCACCGAGGCCTATGCGGTGATCCCGTCCAGCACCATGCGCGACATCGTCACCAGCCTCCTGCCCGGCTGGCAGGGGATGCGCATGTGGGTCCTGGCCCGGCCGCTCTCGGGCTTCGCCGAGACCTTCAGCCAGTATATCGTCGAGC
>NZ_QNRC01000034.1 GCF_003709565.1 Paracoccus sigandri
GGTCCAAATCCGCGCGGCGGTCCTCAACCGCTTCACGGCGCTCGGTATCCCGATGACCGTGGCCGCAGGATAAGTGTGTCCGGGGAATGGGAAAGTGCGGTCATCAGCTGATTTGCGCAACAGCGCCTCTTGTCACGGTGACGGAATATGGGTTTATTAATAGTGTCGGTCAGAAAATCGAAGAAGGACCCGACATGAAGATTACACCAGACACGGTCGAGAAGCTCCGCAGTGAGCTGGCAGGATTGCCGCCAAAGCCGAAGGCAACACTTACCGCACGCGATGTTGTGGTTGCTCTCGCGCCGGATATCCGCGCCCAGATCACGGGCGGGGGCTATTCCCTGAAAGACATTTCGGAGGAGTTGCACAAGCGCGGCATCAAGATCAGCGCGAGTACTCTGGGCAGCTATCTGCGCGCAATTGCAGCTGAGCAGAAATTCGGAAAGCCTGCCTCCAGGGCGCGCACAAAACGCAGCGTCTCGACGGAAAGCTGAGATCCAACCCTCCGGTTGAGCGTGCGGGCAGCATCCTTGCTGCCCGCGCTGTTTTTTTGAAGCCCCGACAGGCCCACGATTTTATCCGAGCAGCTTTTCGACATCACTCGATGCTTGACCACAGTCGTTTTTATCAGTGGGATAAAATTATTATTGTTTTCAATCATAAACTTACATTATCCCGAGACGGCAGACCGGTTCTGTGCAAGCGCCTGGCAGGTCAGGAGGCCCACCTTCAGCATTAAAACGGTATTCCCGGCCCGATAATATGGGGCGGCCTGTTCATGGAGAGATTATCGGACAACAGACAAGCGTTCCCGCCCCAAAAACAGGCTAACCTGCTCAGACCCCACCGGAAACCCATTCTGATTCCAGGAAAACCCGCCGATACAGATCATCTGTGCGGATATGTGGATTTCCATAACTGAATGGCCCGACATCACGAAGTTCTGTGGTCAATCCCTATCCGAAACTTGCAGCACATCTGCAAGCAGGCGCCTGAGCATTTCCGGCCGCGTTGGCAGGTCCGATTCCTCGCGGCGACGATCATCCAGTGCCTGGATCATTTCGCGCGGCAGGCGGAGCGTAATCGCCTCGGTATCAACAGGTGGGCGGCCCATTCTGCGTTTTTCTTGCATGACATCGCTTTTCTTTGTTGACTTGATGAATTCACAATGTCATAATGTGCGAGCGAAGGCAAGAGTTTGCACCTCCCACCCTCGCTCTGACCACAACCGATCTCGGATCAGGAGACCGCCCATGGCTAAAGCCATCCCTACCACGCCGCTTGCGGCGACTGAAGTGCTGCCGCATCTGGTCAGCTGTCCCCCTACCGCTATCTCGAGGATGTTTTCGGGCCTGCTGGACGCTCTCGCGCGCCATGCCGAAACCGAGCGCGATCTTCAGGGCATCGATATCTGGGATGTCGCTTGTCGCCATTGGCTGACCGATGCCGAGAATGCCTTTACCGATGTCGCGACCCTGTTGTCGGCGATCCAGCGCGAACGTCCTTTCCGTGTCGAAGATCTGCTTCTGCAGCGTGCAGCACGCCTGATCGACGCCATGATCGGCTCGGAAGAGCCCGGCATGTTCCAGCGGCTGCACTACCTGCTGCCGCGCCTCGATGGGCAGCTCTACCGGCCGGGTAATGGTCCCATCACCGAGCCGGTCAGGCAGATGCTGAGGACGGCGCGCGGTCTGATCGACGAACTCGCCTCGCTGCAGCTCTATGCCGAGACGAATGGCGACGAGATCGGTGGCCCTGCCCCCGAGCCGTGCGCGGAACTTGCCGCCTGACGGCCTGACCTGAGCAGCGCGCACTGCCGTTTCGCAGCCGCACGCGGATTTCTCCCCACAGCACCGATCATCACCAGCCATCCGATTCCTCGGGCATGGCTGGCCCCACACCGCACGCATCGCGCCGCATCTGCCGATCCCGTTGGGCCCGGCAATGGCCCCGCATGTCTGCGCCATCCCTTCTCATCGAGGATGTCAAGATGAACCTGAACAGCCACCCCAGCCACCAGTCGTCGTCCCAGCCCCAGCAGAAGAACATCCTGTCTGTGCATCCGGACACCCTTCCTCCGGAACAGTTTTCCTCCTACCCCGGCGCCATCCACACGCACTGGCAGGAAGCTGCACATGCCAAGGGCTTCAACATCACCGGGCGCATCCGCGACCGCTATCATCTCGCACTGCGCTGTCGCAGCTGCGGCCATGTCCACGCCAGCCGCATTTTCAACCTGATGTCGGCCGAGCCGCAATGTCCGGCCTGCATGCTGCAGCGCCTGGAGCGCGATGCCGAATCCGCAGGCCTGGTGCATCTGCAGCGTGACCCCGAGCATCGGCATTACAGCTTCTATCGCGCCGCCTGCGGCCATGAAGTCCGCCGCCAGCACGAGATGGTCAAGCGCATCCTGGCCGGGAAAGTGGCGCTGCGCTGCGAGACCTGCCACGCCGCGACCGAAGCGTCGGAGGCGCGCAAACGCGGCTGGATGCTGCTCGGTCCCGATCCGGAAGGCGATCCGAGCTACAGGCTCTACGCCCATGCCGCCGGCTGTGGCGCGTTGCAGCGCATCGCACGCGCGAACATGCAGACCGGCCGCTTCGAATGCAGCTGCTGCGGCCAGGGCTGGGCGGCGGCGCACAGCTATCTCTATGCCATGCGCTTCACCCTGGCGAACGGCCGCGAGCTGGTGAAGCTGGGCTACTCGCGCGACCCCGAGTCCCGCCTACTGCATCAGCTGCGCATCGACCGCGCCATGCCCTGCGAGATCCTGCGGACAGTCGAGATGGCCTCCGGCCACCAAGCCATCCGCACCGAGAAAGCACTGCATGCCCGGCTGCGCGCCGCGCATCCCGAGGCGGTCGTCGATCCGGCCAGTTATCGCGGTCAGATCCGGGTGCGCTCGGAGATCTATGACGCGACGCTAACACCGCTGATCCTGTCGATGCTCCACGGCATCGGGACGCAGCCCGCGGCCGCCTGACCGCCCCTCGCTTCGCAGCGCAGCTTCGCTGACGCAGAGCCACCCCCCCATCCGCGACGGCATAGCGGGCGCGCCAGACGGCGCGCCCTGCCCCGCCATGTTTTCCTTTTCCGAGGAGATGCCCTCATGCCCCATCAAGCAAACCTCATCCCATCCTGGCGAGCCTATGCCGACGCGGTGGTTGCACGACTGACAGCGGAGTATGCCACGCAGCAAGCGGCGCGCGACAAGGCGCGCGGCATTGCAGCCGCGCCGGCCGATCCCGACCCCGTCGATGAATTGCCGGCACTCCGGCAAACGGAAGTGCAAGGCGAGTTGGGCGACAGCCAGCCCAGCATGTCGTCCGAGGCGGAAGGCAAACCGCATCTGCCATCAGACACGGGGAACGCTCCGTGCGATACCGATGCGGATGAAGCGTTGGTTGCGGATGACAACCGCCCTGCCACGCGCTTGCCTGCACACCGCTTGTCGATGGCGATCCGCCTCGCGGCGACGATTGGCAGCGAGGCCGATATGCGGCGCTATACAGCACCCGAAGCGATCACCCTGATCACTGGCATTGCGCCCGCCCAGCTTGGACTTGCGCTGGGATTGATCCGCCAGCAGCTGTTCGCGCCGGGCGTGCCGCTGACGACGGAGCCGAAGCATTACGGGCCTGACGATACGCCGATTCTGCTCGCGCCCGAAGCGCGCGGTGACGAGATCACCGCGACCGGACAGCAGGCATTCCATCGCGGGATCGACAAGGCCCTGGAGCGCGATGGCGGGTTGATCCTGCTCGCGCCGGATGCAGGCTGCCTGCCGCCCGGCATGCAACAGGGCATTCCGAATGTCATCCGCCTGACAGCTCTGAATCGAGAGGTGCTGATCACGCATCTGCGTCACAGTCACAGTGCCACCGGCCGCATCGATGAGGATGCGGTTCGGGATGCGCTTCCCGATGACCGCGTGCTGGCGACCCTGCCCTTCACCGCATTGCGCCTGGCCTTGCGCGCCGCGACGGCGGGCAAGGTGGCGGAGCGCATCGCGGCACTCTGCGACTCGTCGCAGCAGGACGGTCCCGATCTCGATGCGATGAGCGGCAGCAGCCCGGCGCTCAATGCGGCACGCCGGATGATCGCCGATCTGCGCCTCTGGCTGCAGGGCAAGGTCAAATGGACGGACCTGTCGCACTCGATGCTGCTCTATGGCCCGCCGGGCACGGGCAAGACATGGCTCGCCAGGGCGATGGGCAACAGCGCCGGTATCGCTTGTGTTGAAGGGAGCTTCGCTGTCTGGCAAAGCGCCGGCCATCTCGGCGACATGCTGCGCGAGATGCGCAAATCGTTTGCCGAGGCACGACGGCTGGCACCCAGCATCCTGTTCATCGACGAGATCGACGCGGTGGGTTCGCGCGAGGATGGCGACACGCATGGCAGTCGCTATCAGATGCAGGTCATCAATGGGTTTCTGGGCGAGATGAACAGCATCGCCCGTGAGGAAGGCGTGCTCGTCATCGGTGCCTGCAACCACATTGACCGCATCGATCCGGCTGTGCTCCGCGCCGGACGGTTCGACATCAAGCTCGCCGTGCCGCTACCGGATCGGGCCACGATCCATGGCATTCTACGACGCCATTTACGGGACGAGATCGCCGATGACGATCTTCAGGCGCTGGCGACCATCTGCGTCGGCCAGAGCGCGGGGGCGGTGGATGCCGCAATCCGTGCCGCGCGCTCCGATGCGCGGCATGACAGGACGTCGCTATCGGTAAAGGCGATCCGCCGCCATCTCGGCATCGACGCCGACCCTGCGCAAGCCGCCACGGACTGGCGGGTGGCCTTGCATGAATGTGGCCATGCGATCGCCTGCGCTGCCCTTGGATGCGGAACCGTTCAGCGTCTGCTGATCCTGCCCGATGGCGGTCAGACGATCCGGCAGAGCGGCCCGCAGCAGGCCGTGCTGGAGGATCTCGAAGGCGAGATTGCCTACAACCTGGCCGGCCGAGCGGCCGAGCGCCTGGTGCTCGGCGATGTCTCGGGCGGTGCCGGCGGCACTTCGGATTCCGACCTCGCACAGGCAACCCGGCTCGCGCTGGCGATCGATGTGATCCTCGGTCTCGGTGCCGATGGACCGGTCTGGACCGCCGCGGCGGATTACGAACTGCTCCGCGATCCCGTGATCCATGCACGGGTGCGCCAGCGGCTTGAAGCCGCCGAACAGCGCGCCACAGATATTCTGGCAGCGCAGGAATCCCTGCTGCGCGACATGGCAAAAGCCCTGCTGCGCCAGCGCGAACTGGCGGGGCCGGAACTGCACTCATGGCTGACCCGGATCGCCACTGTCGAGCATCCGCGATACGGCCCGGCCTCCGAACGACCCGTCGACCATCCCGCACCGGGCAACAGTCACCGACATGCGCAGAGCGGTGACGACGCGCATCAGCCAACCGACAGCTCCCCATCGGAGCCCACGGCATCGGATTGATCCGGCGCCCCCGCCGCAAACAAGGCCGGCCCAATCATGCGGCTATCCCTGTTTCTCAACAAGCTTTCCTCTTCTCGACGACAGGAGCATCTCATGCATCATCAGCATCACGTTCTCAGGCACGTCTGTTCCGTTCTCGCGACTCTCGACGCAGGTCCGCCCCGTGCCGAACTCGCCACCGCGCCGATTCTGCAGCACTGGCAAACCTTCAGGACTCTGCATGGCAGCGTCGTACTCGCGGGATGCGTCAGCGGCCATCCCGTGCTGCGCGACGGCCCAATCTGCACCTCGGGGCTGCTGTCGCTCTGTCCAGCCGGCGGTTGGGCGCGCACCGTCAGCAGGTGGTATCGTCTCGGGACACCCGTATCTGCGGGAACGCCCGACGAAACACCGATCATACCGGATAATCTAGCGATGGCGCTGCTGATCGACGGCCTGCAACCGCTGGATCTCGTGGAAACCCAAAGCCTGCTGACGCTGATCAGGGACTGCCTGCGCACCGCGTGCAAGCGGATCGCCGAGAATAGCTGAGAGCACCATCGCGCATGAGATACCCTGGATCTGCATAGCGCACCTGCGTGTCGAGTGCAGAGCATCCTGCGAAGAGCCCGCGCCGGAGCCTTGTTGAAGGCCCCACATCCCTTTCCTGCCCGCAAGACCGTCTTTCTCTCGAGGAGTATGCGCGCCGGATCGGGATTGCCCGACACCATCCAGGATCTCTTTTCTTACAGAGAGGTATCCATGCAGCCTGCGGGGATCCTTTTTCCGGCGCCATCCAGGCGGCGCCGGTTTTTCACTTTCTTCCCGACGATGTTCCTGCGCATCCGCCTGCGGCGGTTTTTCTATTTTATTTCTTTTTCGACCAGATTCTGCGTTGCGCCTGCCGGCGCATTTTTACTTCTTGACTTTTCGCAGAAGACGTTTCCGGTTCTTGAGATATTTTATCTCCCAAACAGAATTATCCGGAACTTTCCTGTTCTTTTTCAATTCCCTGCCGATGTGCTTGCGGAACAGACAGCCTCCGAAGGCATGCAACCCATAAAATCGCCAGTTTTTCGTCTTCCGACATAGGTTATCCACATATTCCGGCATTTTCTCAGTCCCGATCGTCTTCGGAGTTTCTCTCGATGCCCTATAATGAACTCATGACCCGGGTGAACACCGGATTGATGGATGAGATGACCCGCGGGAGCCTTGCTCTTCGCGGCCCGAGGAAGAATTGCATTTGGCACAGGCAGGGCAACAAAGCGCGCGGCGCAAGGGCAAGACGGGAGCAACCGCTCCCGCGCCCACCGCGTCGCCTGTGCTGCCGTCCCTGCAGAAAGAGCAGTTGCTGGCCCTGGTCCGCGCCATGGCGCGCGACGCCGCCCGTGCCGATCATGCCGCCGAGCAACAGGGCTGAGCGAGAACCGCCGGCGCGATCCGGCTGCAGGGTACCGACACCGTATCCGCCCGACCTGTCGTGCCATCTCGGTACCCGTTCACCCACTTTCCCTCACCGCTCCTTCACCGCCAAGCTGAAGCCTGCCCCATCGGAGATCCGCCCATGACTTTGCGCGCCGTCATCTACGCCCGCTATTCCTCGGACCTGCAATCTGCATCGTCGATCGAGGATCAGATCCGGCTCTGCCGCGAGCGCGCCGCCCGCGCCGGCTGGCAGATCGTGGGCAGCTACGAGGACGCCGCCACCTCCGGCGCCTCGCTGATGCGTCCCGGCATCCAGCGCCTGCAGCAGGATGCCCGCGCGTGTCGCTTCGACATCGTGATCTCCGAAGCCCTCGACCGGCTCAGCCGCAACCAGGCCGACATCGCCGCGCTCTACCAGAACCTCACCTTCGCCGGCGTCGCCATCGAGACCCTGGCCGAGGGCCGCATCGACGAGATGCATATCGGGCTGAAAGGCACCATGAACGCGCTGTTCCTGAAAGACTTGGCGGCCAAGACCCGCCGCGGCCTGCGCGGCCGCGTCGAGGCCGGCAAATCCGGCGGCGGCAATGCCTTCGGCTATACGGTGCTGCGCAGCCTGACCGAGGATGGCGAGATCAGGCGCGGTGACCGTGAGATCAATCCGGACGAGGCCGCCATCCTGCGCCGCATCTTCCAGAGCTATGCCGACGGCCTGTCGCCGAACCGCATCGCCGACCTGTTGAACCAGGAAGGCATCCCCGGCCCCCGCGGCCGGGCCTGGGACAAGTCCACCATCCACGGCAATCCCAAACGCGGCACCGGCGTGCTCAACAACGAGCTCTATGTTGGGCGTTTGGTCTGGAACAGACAGAGCTTCGTGAAGGACCCAAGCACCGGCAAGCGCCAGGCCCGCCCGAACCCGGAATCCGAATGGATCATCACCGAGGTGCCGGAACTGAGGATCATCGACCAGGAGCTCTGGGACCGGGTCAAGACCCGCCAGGAGGGCCGCAAGATCGAGCAGACAGACAAGGAAGCCTGGGAGCGGCGCAAGCCGCGCTTCCTGCTCACCGGCCTGGTCAAATGCGGCTGCTGTGGCGGCGGTTTCTCCACCGTGGGCAAGGACCGTTTCGGCTGCAGCAATTCCCGCAACAAGGGCAAGTCGATCTGCACGAACCGCACCGGCATCACCCGCCAGGAGCTGGAGGGCCGGATCCTGTCGATCCTCTCCGAGCAGTTGATGGACCCGGACCTCGTCAAGATTTTCGTCGCCGAATACATCGCCGAGCGCAATCGCCTGGCCGCCAGCCATGTCGATGACCGCGCGGTCAAGCAGAAGGAACTGGCCAAGGTCATCCGCGACCAGGACGTGCTGGTGAACGCCCTGCTCGCCGGCACGCCGCCCGAGCGCATCAGGGCGAAGATGGAACAGCTCGAGGCCCGGCAGAAGCAGCTCGAGCAGGACCTGGCCGCGGCCCCCACCCCCACGACGACCCGTCTGCATCCGCGCATCGCCGAGACCTATCACGACCGGATCCAGGCGCTGATCGCCGGACTGTCTGAGCCGGAGGCCGAGGGCGAAGCCCGCGAGGCGATCCGCGGACTCATCGACAAGATTGTGGTCACGCCGGTTCCCGGCCTGGGCAAGCGGATGCTGCCCCAGGTCGAACTGCACGGCTCGCTGGCGGCGATCCTGGGCCTCAGCCTGGCGGTGGATCAGGCATGCGGACAGCAAAAAACCTCCTGCGAACAGGAGGTTGAAGAAAGTGTAGGATTTCTGGTTGCGGGGGCCTGCAACCACCGAGACCAACACTCGCTTGAAGTCTTTGTATAGAAAGAGATAATCGCCCTTCCTGCTACTCTCCGTGAACGCGAGAACCAAGCTCGAACATGGTAGGAGCCGTGACTGGCCCTATTCCTTGACCCTACCCTTCCCGCCCAATCTGTCAATGCCAAGCCGGGCCGCCAATCCGAACGCTACCCACCTAGTTTCCGATTAGCCCGGGCCTGGATGTCCCCACACAGCTCGATGACAGCCTCGAAGGGCGGCGCATCCGCGAGCAGAAACCCGTCCTCGGTCATGCGCCGGTAGTCATCGCCAAGCGCCGCCAAAGCTTCGCCCTGGGGGACAAGCCGCAGTTGCCCAGCCACAGCCGCACTGTAGTCGATCATCGAACGGTCGGCGGCCTTCTCGGAAAAGAACATCTGCTTGTGCGCGGCGACCGCCTGTGCCAGGTCGCGATCAGCCAGCGCGGCATCGGCAAGACCTGCCTCATCCAGCTTGGCCAAGTCATACCAATGCCGGGCAAAGCGATCACCGCGAAGGCGGGCCTGAAGGCAGAAGACATGCGCGGCAGTCGCCTTCTCCCAGAATGTCCGCTCGGCATGCATGACACGCGGCCGGGCCGCGGGAAAGGAAACGCCTTCGACAAAGCCGGCAGCGTCACAGTCAACCTCCCGAGGACTCGCCGGCTCACCGGTGGAGCGAGCCCCGAACTCCAGCATCACCGAGGGTGACACGTAGCCCGATCCGCGCCCGGCCGGTTCATAGTCGATGAACAGCTTGTCGCCCTCGATGCGGATGGTGCCCGGAAGGTCCTCCCTCGTCATCGCTTCGGCGATCAAGGGCTGGACATCCTTCTCCACCCATTCCGGCAGGCGCTCGCGAACCGCAGCGGACCAGCGCTTCTCCTCGCTGCGGGTTTTCGGCAGGACCTCTTCGCCGTCTCCGGCGAGATCGGGCACCAGCCTGCGTATGTCATAGGTCAGATCGACATCCTCGGAGAAGCGCTGGATGACGCCATAGGCCTTCGACAGCGAGGTTCCACCCTTGAACACGAGGTGCTCCCCGAACGCGGAACCGAAGAGTGTTTGCAGCGCCCAGACTACCCAGATATCCTTTTCCAGCAGATGCAGCGGACGACCGGAGCGATCGGCGGCCACGCGCAATGCCTCCCGCCGGTCCTCGGCCGACAGAGTGAAGAACGCCTCAGCCATGGGCCGCCTTGCTGACGCTTCTGGCAAGCCAGGCCGGGAATTGCGGCGCAGCCGTCACCAGTTCCATGAATGCCGCTGGTGGCAGCTTTCGCTTCAGGGCATTCAGCGCCAGATCGGCCTTTTCGGGCCCCAGCCAAGCCAGGGCGCGAACAGCCTGACCGGCCGGCTTGTCGGCCAAAGCAAGCTGCCAGCGCGGTGCGTGGCGCAGTTCCACGATCTGCTTGCCAAGGGACATCGTCCGGCTGCGCCCAGAGGTCAGATAGACCGACCGTATCGGAACCTGGGTAGTCAGGCCGAGGTCGTTCGCGGCCGCTGCACCGTTCGGCACGATCACCTCGCCGCGCTGCATCGCCAGTGCTTCGACGGTCTGTTCCACCGAAGGCGCGCGGGTGCCGAACCGGCTGGTGACCGGGCGCAGGTAAAGCCCCCGGCCGGCCCGGATCAATTGCCCGCGCTCGGCAAGACGCGACAAGGCCTGGTCCACCCCTGCCCGGCTGCCAAGATGCAGCAAGCCCTTCGCCGTCAGCGGCGTTCCCTCGGGAAGCCGCTCCGCATGCGCGAGGATCTGTTCGGTCAATCGTTGCATGGGTTTATCTCCTGTCAGGAATATATGCAGTTTTCTGACAGTTTGCAACGAACGCTCCCGGGATAGGGGCAGGCCGCGCCGTCACGGCGAATCTAAGGGTTTACCGATCCGAACTGCCGCTCGAGCCAGTCGACGCCGAAGGCGACGATATCCTGCGCGTCGAACAGATGGCAGCGCGCGGCGCCGACCATGCCCTCGCGGTGCCAACCCGTCTCGACATAGGCGCGGGCGATGGTCTCGACCGCATCCGGCTGGCCCTCGACCGCAAAGCAATCGAGGATGCCGTTCGAGTCGAAATCCGTCGCCGCTTGCCAGACCGTCCGGCCATCCGGGCCCGGCACCGGCATCTCGTAGCTGATGCGGCGCTTGCCGGGGATGTCGGCGACGGCCTCGGCGTAATGCAGCACGGTCACCGCATCGAGCGGCGCGCCCAGCAGCAGGGTCTTGCCGCCGAGGCGAACAAAGCGTTCCAGCGGCGAGCCCTCGCCCAGAGCCTGGCCCAGCCGGTGCGGTTCGACCAGGGTCCCGGCCAGCGGGCCGACCGCGACCATCGAGGCATCCGGGTGGGCGCTGCGCCGGGCCCCCGGCAGCTCTGCAAGGAACCGATTCAGCAGGCCGAAGCCACGATATGTCCCGGCGGTCCGGGGATCGAAGGCGGGCCAGGCGCGGCGCAGGGCCTCGTCCATCCGGGCGCCGTTCAGCGTCTCCTCATAGGGCGAGCGGTCCCAGGAGGCATATCCCATCACCGTGCCGCCCGGTGCCACAGCATCCAGCAGCGCCTGGGCGACCCCGGCCCCGCCGCCCTCGACCGGGCCGAGCGCCTTCAGCGAGGCGTGGACCATCACCAGGTCGCCCGGCCGCAGGCCAAGCCGCCGAAGGTCCGCCGTGATCGTGGCCTTGCCGCGCATCGACCTAGGGATTGTCCCTGAACCAATCCACGATGGCGGGCATGTCGCGCTCGAACCCGCCGGGGATGAAGACGTTCAGGACACCGACGCGCTCGGCGGTGCGGTTCCTGAAATCATGCGCCACGCCGGCCGGGATGCGCAGGAAGGTCCCTTGCGGCGCGTCCAGCCAGTCCGCCCCGGCCAGGAAGCTGACCGTGCCGGCGATGACGTAGAAGATCTCATCATTGGCCTCATGCGAATGCGCGCCCGGGCCGTCGGCGCCGGGCTCCAGCCACCATTCCGAGACGCTGTAGCGCGCAGCCGTCTCGTCCTCGTCGGCCTTGAACACCGCCGTCATCCGGCCGAGGGCGTAGCGCCGTCCCTCGCCAGGCGGCAGATGCAGGACGCCCTTGCCCGCGTGTTCGTCGCTCATCGCTGCCTCCCGGTGGTTGATGGACCCCAGCAGATAGCCCGCTGAGGCCCCGCTGTCAGGTTCCTCACCTCAGGAGGCCGCCCGAGAGCAAGCCAGACAGGCCCAAATGGCGGCAGCGCAGGCGCGACTTATGAACAGCAAAGGAGGGCGGGAAGCGGAAGCTCGCTGCGCTCACCACGAACGACCGCACTTCGCAGTAGTCGGACGATCAGTGCGCCCGCCGTGGCCGGGGTGGGCAGCGCACGAAGCAGAAGTATACGCTGATTTACTCAACGCCATGCCTGCTCGGAAGCAAGAGCGCGCAGAGGTTAAATTTCCACTGTGAAATTCCGCGCTTCGCCGCTAATTTCGCAACCATTCTGCCACGCCTAAGCGTATGAGAGCGAGTTAGCCAGAGGGCACATGGAAGTTTATTGCAGAGGAGTGGCGCGCATTCGTCATGCTTCGACCGACGAAGTATTTGAAATAGAAAGCCACGACCTAGACTGGGATGCCGTTGGCGGCGACAATCGCTCGATGGGATCTGAGATCCATTATGAGGCGACGATCGACCATCCGGAACTTGGCGATCTGACCTGGGGGCTTTGGGAATACCCTATAGGCATCGAAAACCATCACATCACCGATGCCGGCAAGCACGAGGTCATTGAGGATTTCGATTACGGTCTTGAACACGGCGAGCCAGAACCCGACGACTGGCTCGACTACGAGGCGCCTGCGAACCCTTATCAGGTTTTCATGGCGTCATATCATCATACCGGCGATTTGCTCGCAGACCACGGCGGCGTGCGTGGTAATGACCTCGTCAATCGAATGATTTTCTCCCAACAGATCACCGCGCTGGAAGCCTATCTCGGCGACACTCTGCTCAATGAAGTCTTGCGCGATAAGGGGGCCATGCAACGACTAATCGAGAAGGACGAGGATCTGGGGAGAGAGAAATTCACACTTTTCGAAATCTCGAGTGATCCAGACCTAGTCGAGCGCAAAGTTCGCACGCACTTGCGCAAGGTCTTGTACCACAACCTCAAGAAGGTGGATATTCTTTACAACATTGCTCTTGGCATTCGAATTTTCGATCTTACCTCCGACAAGGCGAGCATCTTCAAAGCAGCGTTGCTTCGCCACGATTGCGTCCACCGGAATGGCTACGATAGTGAGGGCAACGAACTTGACATATTCACTAAGGAGTTCGTCCAGGACACAGCCGACCTGATCAAAGCTTTTGTTGAAGGCATCCATCAGGCGGTAAATCGACGGCTTGTTTAGTGGTTGCCCTGCCGACGAAATGATATTGCTCAGATCCGACTAGAAGGGTAACCATGTGAGAGTCGAGGATCGTCTTCCGGATCAGTTTTCCCGCGACTTACTTGCGGGCAGTCTCATGGTCGCAAACGATCAGAACAATCCTGTTCGATTGCATCTTGCAGCGGCTGGATTGCGAGAGCTATTTGGACATATCCTGAATGCGGATGCGCCGGACGATGAAGTACGGGCATGCGATTGGTTTAAACAAGAACCAAACACGAAGACCGTTACACGGTACCAGAAGGCCATCTATTCCACGCAGGGTGGCCTATCAGACGCATTTGTTGAACAGTTAGGATTGGACGTCGACGATTTGCACCGCGCGGCGATCAGATCGATAGAAGCCCTGAACAAAGCAACACATGTTCGACCTGACACACTGGTAAATGACGAGGCGACCATCAAGTCATTCATCGATGAAGCATTGGTGGCGCTTGAGGGCCTCCTTGTGTCATTTTCTGAAGGACGAAGCGCCGTTAAAGAGGCCTTGGCGGACGATGTCTATCGCGCAATGTCGGACGCGTTGATCGAGCAGACCTTCGACAATATCGATATTCTGGCAGGCAAAGGATACGCAATCGACCCTTGGATCGACGATGCCGAAATCGAAGTTGAAGCATTGCGTTCACAGGTGATCGCTGTGCGCTTTTCAGGTGTCGCAAATGTCACCTTACACTATGGCTCTAAGCACGACGCAGCGGAAATTCAGCACGACTTTCCATTCTGGCTGAGGTTCGAAGCGCCAGTTGAAAAGCCTACCAAGTTGACTTTGGTTGCCCATCATTTCGACGATAGGTCCTGGTACAGCTGAACAAAGCGCTGCCCGAAGCCTACTCCGCCGCCACGCCTTCTTCTGCATCAAGGACCGAAATTCGTTCCTTGACCTCTTCACTCAGGTAGTCTGCGTTGATCGTGCGTAGATACCGCAAAGCTTCCTTGTCATTGGCCTGATACTCCAAGCGGCGCTTGTAAAAAGTCAAACGCCCTTCGGCCTCCTGGATGATCTCTCCCCAAGTCTTGGCCCAAACACGGATCTTGATCGGGTCATCGATTTCGAGGACCAATCCACGAGGCTTGTCTTTTTGCCGCGCTTCGAACTCTGCGTCTTTTGTGAAGCGGTTCGCAACCGCGACGAAGTCCCATTCCACGTTCGAGTGCTTGAAGCGGTCATCAAGCGCCACGGCCTTTGCGTACTTCTTGATTTGGTTGATGACGTCTTCGTTGAGGCTCTGACTTGGGCGCTTTAGTTCTATGACAAGGTGTTTGCGCTCTTCGTCGGTGGCCGTAGGCATCCGGCAAGACAGCATCAGATCAACAATAGCGGCTTTGCCTTCGGCGTCGAGAACTGGTGCATTTGGCGCGAGTGTATCCCGAGCAGTGCCAGCGTCACTGTCGCTACCCAGCAATTCGATATGGCTTCGCAATACCGCGGACAGATCCTCGTCGTCGTTCATCAGGTTGAACTTTTCTCCGAAAATCCATGTCTCTTGTGCAATAATCCGGTGAAGCTGCGACCGTTCGAGCAGCTGACGTTTAGACTTTGGGTCAAATACCAGAATTTGCAGGGCTCGCAAAAACTCGAGGCGATCGGTGACAGCTTTTGCGGCATTGATAACAGCTGTAAGCGAAGTCTTTCGAAGAAGGTCTGCCAGCTCCTCCTGCTTCGCCTTGGGAAGGTCTACGACACTCTCCAGAATTGCGGGCAGGGCACCCGGTCCGGTTTCAATTGCCGCCTTGACGAGCTGAAGGATCAGCTTTTGCTGCTTGGACGGAGCTCTATCGAAATCAGGGCTATAGTCGGCCAAATTCAATGCGACGACATCAAAGACTTGTCTTTCGTTTATCTCGATGGGATCAGACGTTCTCCCTTCATAGGGATAGATCTTTGCGTCTTTCCATTCTTGGATTTTTCCACGTGAGCGCGCCGCTTCGCGCTCACGAAAGTGCTCGCGTAACTTGGCTTTCGCCGCATCGACAAGTGCCATGGACGGTGGATCGAGCTCTACCAGCCCTTCTGTATTATCATCCGCAAGGTCCTGAAAATGGTCTGCGGTCAAGTATGTGGTGAAGTCAAAGCCACGTGCATGAATTCCCGGAGCCATTTCGTGGAAACTGAAACGGCCGGGTAGGCAAAGCATCAGCTTCCGCTCGACCTTCTTTTTCCATTCAATGATGTCGAGCGTGGCTTTGTACTCATGGCCATCTTCGGTGGTCGCCGAAATTTCATAAGGCGTCACGTCACGAATTGCGTCCCGTGCGTCGATTTCTTCTCCGTCATAGATGATACGGAAAGCAGGGTCCTCGTAGAGCTGGAGCGCGAACACATCCCGAACATGCTCGGCAAACCCGTCTGCCGACCAAATTTCGAAATCTCGAACCACATTCTCGATTTCCACAGTGCAGCCTGTGCTTGAAGACGGGATTGTATCTGAAATCGTGAAGCGCTTCAGATCCGATTTTTCACCACTGATCGAGAATTTCTTGCCGGCATGATAGGAAACCCACGTTACACGCTCGCCGAGTGCGAATGCCTTAAAACGTCCTTGCCCCTTTTCTCCATGAATTGCCCTGCCACCATCGGTCTTAATTGCACGCTTCTTCCAAGATCCACCCAATGATTTGAAGAATTTTTCGACCTCGTCGGCGGGAATGCCGATTCCATCGTCGACAACTCGAATGACGCCGAGCTTTGTTAGTTGACCCGCTTCTAGCTCAACCTTTACTTCGCGCGCATCCGCATCGTAGGCATTCCAGATGAGTTCCGAAATGGCTGCTAGAGGTTTCGCAGTAGTAATTCGCTGAATATGGTCATTTTCAACGTTAACTTCAATTTGCTGCACTGATCGGGCCTCGGGGTGCGTTCAAGTCCTGAATTAGTCCCATGTGCCGACCGTGTTTTCAACCTGAAAGAACAGCTTCCTCCCTCGTTTCATCGCGAGATCGGTCGAAGTCGGTGCGTCCAGAATGTTGCCTTGCCGCGTGCCGGCAGAGCGTGACATCCTGAAGAGAGCGGCTGCTTTTTTCGCGCGCGAGGTGATATGAGGTTCGCCTTCATCGCCAAGCATCGCCACATCTGGCCCGTCAGCTGGCTGTGCGAGGTCTTGGCTGTGTCCCGTTCTGGATTTCACGCCTGGCTCAGCCGTCCGACCAGCATCCGCGAGATCCATGACGCGAAGATCGTCGCAGCGATCGAGACGAGCTTCAAGATCAGCGACCGGACCTATGGCGCACGCCGCGTCTGGCGGGATGTCCTGGAAGAAGGACTGGCCTGCGGGCTTCACCGGGTCGAACGATTGATGCGGATCAATGCCTTACGAGCGCGGCCCAGGCGTCGGGGAAAGCCCAGGGACGATAGGGAACGGTCGGTCATCGCCGACAATCTCCTCGACTGGAACTTTCAGGCGGACCGGCCGAACCAGAAATGGCTGGCCGACTTCACCTACATCTGGACTGCGGAAGGCTGGCTCTACGTCGCGGTCGTGCTGGACCTGTTTTCCCGGCGCGCCGTGGGCTGGTCCATGAAGGGAAATCGGGATGCGTCGCTGGTTATGGATGCGCTTATGATGGCGGTCTGGCGACGCGGCAAGGCCGATGCTCTGCTGCATCACTCAGACCAAGGATCGCAATATACAAGCGAGCAGTTTCAAAGGCTTCTGGCCGACAATGGGATCACCTGCTCGATGAGCCGCGCGGGTAACGGATAATTCCGCGATGGAGAGCTTCTTCTCAACGCTGAAGACCGAACGGACAGCCATCAAGGTGTATCGAACTCGCAATGAAGCACGCGCCGACGTCGGTCATTACTGAACAGTTCAGCGCCGCAATGCAGTTTCCTGATAGGTCCCGTCGGTCGCAGCCATCACGATCTCGTCCTCGACCATCCATCCGTTGGAAATCAGAAACCTGCGGATCGTGTCGGGGGCCTCGGAATATAGCACAAGCGCGAGGCTCTCTTCTGCGCGAGTACAGGTGACATAGAGCAAGCGGCGGGTGCGCTCGATCGTGGTTTCCTCACCCGCGCTCGCCTTTTTCCGGGAGTCGTCGCTTAGGGGTTTCACGCCAAACAGCGTCTCATACGAGGCAAGGCCTTTGAAGCGTGTATGGACGTCGTCGGCGATCACCATGACCCGGGGAAATTCGAGCCCCTTGACCCCTTGGTGGGTGCCATAGGGGCTGCGGTCTTCGACATAGGCGAGGTAGCGCTCCACCTGGGAAAACGGGGCCTCAAGCGCCTGTGTCCAGGCCTCGGTGACGGTGGTTTCGGTGGTTGGTGTGGCCTCGGGCGCAGTCAAGTCCTGCACGTCAAAAGTGGGACCAAGCTCGGCAAGAATGTCTGCCATGTCCTGGGTCACGGGACTGTCGTCAGGTAAACAGGGCCGAAGCTGGTCGGGGATCGGGAACAGCCGGTGCTCGGCCACGACCGCTAACACTTCGGCACAACTCGGATCTCGTTCGTCCTTAAATAGCGTCATCAACGCTGCAACGCCCGCCCGCGCCACGTCGAGGCCAGTCACCTGGCCCCCGCGCCCCGTCCGGATACCTCTCTTATCGACCAGCGGTGAGCCGTCGCGCAGCACCGCCATTGCGGCAAAGGCATCCCCATTCCTTTGTGCCGTTACCAAAGGTAAGATCCGGTGGGTGAAAAGCCGCATCGCGGGCAAGGTGCCATCGCGAAACCCGTCCTTGAGCTTGTCGGGTTTGCTCAGGGGCTCAAACAGTTCACTAAAACTAAGACGCGCGGCGGCCATGTGACGCTCGATTGTGAGGGTCTTGATCGCCTCCGCGTTCTGCCACGCGGCGTCTCCGGTGATGCGGGCCATCTCCGCCCGGGTGGAGGCTTCAAAGCCTGCGCGATCCGTGCCCTCGCTTGGCGCAAGAAAGACGCGCACGGTGCCACCCGGTTTGTCCTCGCGCGCCCGCTGCTGGCGGCCATCATCGTCGCGCCGGATCGCATTAGCCAGGTCCACGATCCGCGCGCGGCTGCGGTGGTTCATCTGTTTGGCCGGCTGCGCGAAATCCCCCACCCGTTGGTCGAGATCGCGCAAACCATCGGTGTAAATGCGCTGCATCGTGTCCCCGAGCAACCCTAGGGCAATGCGGCCGCGATGGCGCGCCTCGAAGGTCAAAAGCGCCTCCATCAATGGTTTCATCGTGTCCTGGCTCTCGTCGATCAGGATGAACGGGTAGCGCGCCAGAACGATGTTCTGGAACGTCTCGCTTTCAGTCAGGAAATGCGCGGCGAGCGCAATGACCTCGGTATGTTGCAGCGCATCGCGGCCAAAATTGTCCCCCACGGGCGCGTAGGTGAAGGCGCGGATCTCGGCCAGGCGCTCCAGCCGCTTTGTCTTGGAGGCCATCTTCTTGACGCGTTTGTCATGGGCGTCGGTGCCCGCCCGGCCCTTCGCATGGGCTGCCTGGATCTCGGCAATTTCTGTCTGCAAGCGGCTCTCCAGCCAGCCCCTAATATCCGCCGTGCGCTCCTCGATGAGCGACCAAGCGAAGCTGTGGATGGTCTGCACCTGAAACACCGGATCAGCCTTGACGCGGCGCGTGATCTCATCTGCGGCGGCGTTGGTATAGGTAATCACGGCGACCTTGCGGCTGTGCTTGCGCAAGGTGGTCAGGGTCTGTGTGTCCAACCCCTCCAGTGCCTGCTTCAGAGAGCGCGTCTTGCCCGATCCCGCCCCGGCAAAGAGAAAGAAGCTGCGCGGCTGATCGAGGGACAGGCACGCGCGGATCGTCGCGTCAGCGCCAGCGTCGCGGGTGGCGTCTGTCACGTCTGTCACAACGCGCCCTCCCCGCTCTTCAGCTGGCTTGCGAGCCAGGTAAGGCCGGTGTCGATATATGGCGGCGCGCGCAACGTCTTGATGTCTTTGATGTAAAGAAGATCCAAAGCAAAGGCAGCTTTGTCCGGGGACTTTCTTAGCCTTTCAAAAAGTGACTTCGCGAGGTCTTGAGGCGTGGGCGCGGTGGAGATGAACTCCGCAAAGGCACGGGTCATGCGGCAAGCCAGCTCGGCCTCTCCGGCTTCCTTCACCGCCTCCTTATTGGCGAGAGCAATAGCATCCTCGAAGGTGCTGGGCGTGATGTCCTTGGTCTGACCACCCTGCGTCACAGTTTGCGGGGTCTGGTAGCTGACAGCGATGGGGCGGTCGGGGGCGGTGTGACACACGGCCTTTGGGGGAGGGGCTAAAAGCAAGTCGATCTCCGCCAGCTTTGGGAGCCAAGCCTTTAGCACGTGGTTTGCGGTGGTTTGAGCGGTCCCGTAGCAAGGCAGGGCCGATTCTTTGACGACCTTACCGCCTTTATCAACCTCTGCCATCGCGTCTAGGTCGGTGATGATCAGTGTCGGCAGCCCTAGCGCCTCGATCAGAGGCCGCAACCGATGCGCGTGACTGCCCCCCAGTTCAAGGAAGGAAAGGTAGGCCGCAGCCAAGTCAAGGTAGTGATGTTGGATCAGGTGCGGCAGCAGGATCCGCTCTGCAGCACCCTCGATCACGATGATAGCGTCGGCGAAGAACAGATCGAAATGGGTGCTCAACAGATAGCGAGTCACGAAGCGTTGGGTTAGTGTGTCCCCGCCAAAGAGTCCCGTCATATTCGCCACAGCGGCAGTGGGCACAACTCCTTGACCTGGCAGCTCGCGCTTGAAATAGCGCAGCTCCTCAAACGCTGCGGCGTGCGCGATATGGCCCGAATGGGTACTTACGACCAGCTGCGTGGTAAAGGCCGAGTCCTCCTTCTTCAGATCGTCATGGTTACGCAGTACCTTGTGGGCCCTGGCCATGAAGACCTGTTGTACCTGAACATGCAGATGCGCTTCCGGCTCCTCGATCAGCACCAGTTGCAAGGGTTCGATGCCCCTGTCGTCCGAGGTCACCGCCTGTGATTTGAACTTGCCTACCTGCATCCAGTCATCCCGGAAACGCATGAGCTGAAACACCATGGAGATTAGGTTCTGGAAGCCCAGACCGTTGTAGCTTTCGGGCAGCTTCACCCCGGATGTGCCGCCCGAGATATCGTATTGTACAGCCGCAGGGTGATCGAGTCCGTCAATGGGTTTGATCTGCGTAGCAATGAAGAGCTTTGGATTGTTGAGTCCGCCGGGGTAGCCGAGCTTTTCGAGTTCCTCGATGGCATTGGCGAAGCCAGTCTTGAGACGGGCGTTAAAGGTGGTCTCGGCATCATGAATCGCCTCAAGCGCTTTGACGTCGTCCGACGTTGGTTCCGTTTCGGGGTCAATATGTTTGCGGAAATAGGGCTGTATCTGGCTTGCGATCTTGCGGCTAGCGGCATGGACGAGCTCACCATCATCGCCTTTCCCGTCACCGGCATCGGCGAACCCACGTTGCGCGTTAATCTCACGAATATGCAGGAGACCGGCAAATGGGTTGGGACCGATCCCCTCTGACAGGGGTGGCAGGGGCGGCGGAGACACTGCTCCAGACGCTGTAAAGCTTCCAGGGTCCAAAAGATGGGCGTTCAACTCGAACAGGTCCTTCAGGCGTTTGTCCAGAAATTCCCGAAAATCGCGCGGCCAAAGCGCAAAACCGTTGGCCGTTGCGCCATCCGGCTGCAGCGCCTCGGCGGCTCCGCGCGCGGCAAGGTAGCCCGCCTTGATGTCGGCCCCTTTCTTGGGCTCAAGGCGCAGACGTACGCCGAGCAGGCCGCCAGTCCAGGTAAGTGTGGGGATCAGATGCGCGACATGGTGGAGCTCTGACGTGTCCGCATGGAGCCAGACGTCGAGGAACGGAAGCTGGGCTAGGAGCGAGCTGAGATCCGCCTCGGCCTCCTGTGTCCAGGCGCCCGCGATCTGTTCGATCGCGGCCCAGTTTGAGGCTGTCACATCACGGGTGTCGATACCGCCGCGATCCTTGAGGAATTTGCGCAGCGCCTTCATGGCCGATGTCTTGCCGCTGTTGTTGGCCCCGACGAGTAGCGTCTGCTTATCCGACATGTCGAGGCGGGCGCCACGCAATTTGCGAAAATTGAAGACTTCAATGCGTGTAAGTTTCATAATATCGGTGTCCCCCTCGCAGGAATTGCTGCGCTGGTGTATGTATATATACTTGTCCTGCGGTTTTGTAGCCGTGCTCAACCGCCAGGGGCCCTGCCAGTCTTCACATGTCAGGCCATTCGCTTTGCGGGCTCACAGGGGGGCGGTGGAAATCGCATAGTGGGTGGTGGGCCTCTCACCGGCCTTGAGGCGCAACGCCGGAGGCCTTGGTGCCTAGTTTTTGGTCGCAGCCCGTCTTCCAGAGTGACGCGCTCTTGGATGCCCAAGGGCTCTCATGCTTTTGCAGCGAATGACGGCTTCCCGCCCTGCGGGCCTGGACGGCATCGGCGTGGTCGGCGCGCCTGCGGGCATTATCCACGCTGGCTGCGTCGCCGCCGGGCTGACCGCCATTGACGCTGACGCATAAGCACCAGGGCGGGCGGCGTCGCTGGTGGTGCCGCCCGCCGCGCCTCAGCTTTCGTAGAAGGCCGGTTGATAGGTCACGGCGCCCGAGGGCGAGACGGCGGCAAATGCCAGCGCCATGAAATACTCCGGCGGCACTCCTTCGAACGTCAGGCCCGGATCGACGGCAAAGCCGAAGCGCCGGTAATAGCCGGGATCGCCCAGCACCACGCAGCCCTGCGCCCCCATGTCGCGCAGCCGCGCCAACCCCTCGCGGATCAGGACACTGCCCGTGCCCTGCCCCTGCCGGTCGGGCCGCACCGAGACCGGACCAAGCCCGAACCAGCCCGCATCGCGACCGGCGATGGTCACGGGCGAGAAGGCGGCATGGCCGATGACCTAGCCGCCCTCCTCCGCGACCAGCGACAGGGTCAGCGTCCCCGCCGCCCTGAGGCCGTCGATGATCGCGCCTTCGGTGCCGGAACCATGCTCGGCCCCGGCGAAGGCCTCTTGCGTGATCTGGCGGATGGCGGCTGCGTCGGCCGGGGTTTCAAGGCGGATGTCCATGCTGGTCCTCATGATGTGCGGTTGTCGGGCTGCGAGCGGACCGCCCGGCGGCCCGTCCCCGAGATGCGGTAGGGGCCGGAGTTGCGCGACTCGATCAGCCGCTTTCGCCGCAGCCGCGAAATGATGTCGAGCGTGCAGCCCACCAGCAGCGACCCGTCATGGGTGAAGCAATCGGCCTCGATCAGCTTACCGTTGGATGCGCGCGTGTAGCGGATGAGACCGCCCTGCGCCAGCACGTGCAACACGCGCTGTTCGTCTTTCGAGATGTTCATGATGTTGCCTGTTCCAGAACCACAAAGCACCAGGCGAAGGAGCGCAAGCACTCGGCCCGGTTTGCGATCACCCCGGCATCCGGTGGCGATCAGTGGTTCTGCACAAGCTCCGACATCGACAATTCCCGGCTGGATTTAGGAACGAACCCATGGGTAATCGCTCTGCCATTGCGCGTCAAGAGAGCGGCCGCTGCATGCCGCCTCAATCGAATGGCTGAAACATTCCGTATGTCTTCCGGCTCAACCCGACCGCACCGCAACCGAATGGTATTCGAAATGCTGCGTTGCCACGTGAGTTCTGCCCGATCGGCAAAAATGGGCGAACCTCACCCATCGACCAGTTGCCAGAAGCCATATTTCCGCCCGTGTTTCTGCCTGAGTGCCGCGACGAACTGCTCATGTGCGGGAAAACCGCCGTGATCTTCGATGGCCGGTGCGCATGACCGGCATTCGGCAAGGTGGCGGGCGGCATAACGGTATCGCTTCGCTTTCCCGCCATCCAGGCTGTCCTGAATCATCGCCCGGCGCATCAGCGTGGCGGCAAGCGGATATCCGGCTTCAAGGGCGTCGGCCGCCGTCGAGAGCAGATGGTAGGCATTTCCGTCCAGTTCCTGCGCCCGCAGGATCACGATCCGGGCCGCGCGCTCGTGACTGGGCCAGCCCACAAGAAAGCCGATCGCGGCACCGAGATGGGGGTAGGTTTCGGCGAATTCGAGCGCCTTCTCTTCGGCCTCTACGTCATCGAAGTCCGGAAGCGATTTCAGGTATTTCCGCAGGCTGCGCTCGCTGAGAACCTGCTCGAACGTGTCCCACAGGTGCTTGCGCAGATCATCGTGCCTGCCCAGCTTCTCGAGACATTCCTCGTAGACCTCGTCGAGATCGTAGCGGAACATCCGAAACGGTTTGCCGTCTTCGGCGGCCCGGGCGCGAGCGACGATATCGAAGGCCTCGTCGATGCGGCCCGCATCGAGCAATCTGCGCGCGACATCGGGCGCGATGGTGCCGTAAGTCAGCTGCTCGGCGGAATACCGGGCCAAATAGGCATCGACATCGCCTTGTACGTCGGCGACATCCGCCAGGATGATCGACCTCGTGCCCTGCCTGTTGCGCAGGACGCTGTCTTCGGGGGAAGACGAAAAACCGAAGCCCCGGTATTTCGCCAACTCGTGCTCGCTGGGGCGCGACGACGCCCAATCCTCGGTGATCCGCTTGAGATGATCCAGTCCTTCCGGACCGAGGGCCTCTGCCGTCGCTGGGATGATCCCGTCGAATTCGCCATAGCCTGCGTCGGCCACCGCATCGAGGATTCGTTCCGCCAGCGCCCTGGGGTTCACGGATATCCTGGGCGACAGCTTCGAGATGGCGTCCACGGCTTCCCGCATGACATCGCCGACCGACCCATGGCTGTCGTCCGTGCGCTCATGAAGCAACGGGGCCAATTGCAGGAACGACCAGAGCAACTCGAACGCCTCGTCGGCATCATACGGCGCGACCCTGGTCTCGATCATTCCCAGCGACCCGCTGAGGTCCTTGACCAGTGCCCGCTGCCCGCTCCGGTCGACAAAGCCGGTCGAGCGTCGAAGCGACGCGAACCGCTTGCGGATATCGGCGGCCAACTCCTTCGGGCCCTGGGCGGCGCTGAGTTCCATCCTCGCGCGGCGTTGCAGGGCCGCACTCCCCTCCACCAGATCCATGACCAGTTCGGCGAGCTTTTCCGCCCCCAGCTTTCCGAGATTGGCTTTGTTCAGGGTTTTTCTCGACATGGTGGTGCTATGGGACTCTGCTTCCTGCGCTGCACCGCCGAGATTGCCTCACACATGCCGGTGCAACAAGCGCGCAAGGTCAGATCCAGAAAGCCCGACGGCCCCACAATCGCGCATGGAGCCTGGAAACCGGCCAAGGCCTGTGCGACGGCCGCCCAGGCAAGACCGCGGGCGGCGCAAGGAGTCATGTTCTGCGCGCGGCGACCAACAACATCATCGGCCGTTCCAGTTCCTCGGCCAGGGTGGGCATCTCGCCAATCTGTTCTGCTGTCGGCGCGAATTCCTCGACCCGGCGCAGCGCGAAGCCAGCGCCGATCAGCGTGTTGAGCGTGGTGGCCAGCGTCCGGTGATGCTTCAGCACGCCCTTGGCGAACCAGTCGGTGCGGCGCTCGCCCTCGACGGAATAGCCGTTGACCGGCCAGGTCTTGCGGCCATCCTCGTCCAGGGTCCAGTGCGGATGCGCTGCGGCCATAAAGATCGGATGTTCGATGGTGAAGATCAGATCGCCGCCGGGCGCCAGCGCCCTGTGGATCATACGGATCAGCTGGACGAAATCCGCAACATAGTGGAAGGTCAGGGCGCTGTAGACCAGATCGAACGCCGCCTCGGGCAGGTCGAGCGCCTCCAGATCGGCGATGCGGTAGTCGATGGCCGGGTCCGAAGTGTCCGCCCGCGCACGAGCGATCATGTTGCGCGACAGGTCGAACCCCGTGACCGAGGCCGCGCCCTGCTCGCGAAACCAGCGTGAAGCCCAGCCGAAGCCGCAGCCCAGATCGGCCACGCGCTTGTGGGCCACATCCGGCAGCAGGGCGCGGATCGCGGGCCATTCAGGCGCACCGTCCAGCCCATGCACCTGCCGGGGCAGTTGGCTGTAGCCCGCGAAGAAATCGGGATTGTCGTAGATGTTCTGTGCCATGCTCGCCCCCAAGCGTCGCGATGAACAGGACACGGTTCCGCGCCCCGCGCAACCGGGAAACCTGCGCCCTCAATCCGCCGAGGCATAAAGCAGCGCAATGTCGCGATGGTGCAGGGCGCAGGCATCTCCTTCGGATTTGACCACGGCGCGCTGCGGTTCCAGGACGATGACGCAGCCGTTCTTGAAACCGTATTGACGGTCGCCATTCGGCAGGCGCTGCTGGCGAGGCACCTCATCCATCGGCCTACCTTCGCCGGGCGCCTCCGGCACGCCTTCCGCACATCCGGCGAGCAGCAGTGTCACGCAAAGGGGCAACGTCATCATCCTCATGGCGGCTTTCCTGTCCAAGGCATCGCAACCGGCTCAACGCTCGCACAAGCTCAAGGGTTCGGCGCACCCTTTTTCCGACGAGCAACAGCTGTCGATTGCCGCACCGCGCAGGATACATGGCAACATCGCAGAAAACGGCAAAAAGCCCGCGCCAAGCATCCGCTTCAGCCCCCTGCCCCGCCGATATCCCGATCGACCCGGGGATGCCATTTGATTTCAGCACATAAGCGATCACTTCGAAGCCGTCGCGAGCGACGGCATCGCAGCCGATCATGGCCGTGCTCAGCTTTTCGCCACCGCCTCCACCACGGCCTTTCTGACGGCACCGACCCAGGGAACATCCCCTGCGGCCTCGCCCAGAACCCGGGCGCCGATCATGGCGGCGAAGAGGAGCAGAGCCTCGGGGTCGGGCGGTTCAGCGTCGGACGTCGTCCCATCCGGCGCGGAGCCGGCGGAAAAAGTTTCCAGCAGCGCCGCGGTGCCCTTGTCATAGGCCTCGCGCGCCGATGATCCGTCATCCTTTCCGGCCGCGTAGGGCGCGAAGGCGATGATGGGGCAATGCCGTTGCGGGTCGGGCCGCAGATACTGTTCGACCAGCCCCGCGCGCAATTCCTCCGCGGTCCGGCCGGTCTTGCCCAGGATCTTGCGCCACAGCGACAGCGCGTCGGCGAACGCAAAGGCACTCGCCTCCTCGACCAGCGCCTCCTTCGAGGCGAAATGCTTGTAGAAGCCGCCGACCGTCATGCCGGCGGCGGCCATGATGTCGGCGACCGAAACCGCCTCGACGCCGCGCTCGTGGAGCAGGCGACTGGCGATCTCCACGATCCTGGCGCGGTTCTGCAGCGCCTGCCCGGCCGAGGATCGTCCCATCGCTATGCTTCCTTCCTGAAGACCAGCAGCTTCGCCCTGAAGTCCTGCAATATCTCGTCCGCCTGGTTCAGCGTCACGCTATGGGCCAGGACCATAGCCCGATCGGGTCGCGAGCGCGATGGCCGGATCTCATCGATGCGGCTTTTCACCCGCAGGATGTCGCCCGGCCTTGTCGGGCGCGGCCAGGAAATTTCCCCGCCCGCCCCGATGATCCCGCAGGCAAAGGGCATGCTCTGGACCAGCAACCGCATGGTGATCGCCATGGTATGCCAGCCGCTGGCGGCGAGGCCCTGAAAGAAGCTCTGCCGTGCCGCCTCCGGGTCCAGGTGGAAAGGCTGGGGATCGAACTCACTGGCGAAGGCGACGATCTGTTCGGCATCGAGCGGATGCGCATCGCTCAGGAACTCCTGCCCGACCGTCAGATCGTCGAGCCAGAGCCGGGTTGGCGGTTCGTTGCTTTCCATGGGGCATTCCTTTCTCTGGCCGGGAATGTCCCGGCGGTGCGGTCTGGACGGGTCAATATAGATTATGATAATTATCTAATTTGACAAGCCCGTCCCGGATCCGATTCCCAGCCTCAGGAAAGCCATGCCGCCCGTCACATCCTCGCCCCGCAATCCATGGATCGTGCTCATCTGCGCGGCCACGCTGGTCACCATCGCCATGGGCATCCGGCAGTCCTTCGGCCTGTTCCTGCGCCCGGTCGAGCTGGAGATCGGCGTCGGCCGCGAGGCGTTCGGGCTGGCGATCGCCGTCCAGAACCTGATCCTGGGGCTGGCGCAGCCCCTGGTCGGCGCCCTGGCCGACAGGCATGGGGCCGGGCGCGTGGCGGCGGCGGGCGGGACGTTCTATGCCCTTGGCCTTGCGCTTGCCGCCGGGATCTCGGGTGCGTTCGGGCTGAACCTGACGCTGGGCGTTCTGGTGGGATTTGCGATGACGGGCGTGACCTTCGTCGTGGCCATCGGGGCGGCGGTGCGCGCGGTGCCGCCCGAGAAGCGCGGGTTGGCGGCCGGGATCGTGACCGCCGGCGGCTCGGTCGGCCAGTTCCTTCTGGTGCCGGTGGCGCAGGGGCTGATCGGCACCTTCGGTTGGCGCGGGACGTTGCTGATCTATGCCGCGCTGGCCGGAACGATGGTCCTGCTGGCCATTGGGATCGCCGGACGGCCGAAGCTGCCGGAGGCCGGCACTGCCGGTTCGCAAAGCTTCGGCGAGGCCCTGCGCGAGGCCGCGGGCCATTCCGGCTTCTGGCTGCTGAACGCGGGCTTCTTCGTCTGCGGCTTTCACGTCGCCTTCGTCGGCACCCATCTGCCGGCGTTTCTGGTGGACAAGGGCCTTGACCCTGCGGTGGGCGCGCGGGCGCTGGCATTGGTCGGGCTGTTCAACATCCTCGGCTCCTATGTCTTCGGCATGTCGGCGGATCGCTGGCGCAAGAAGCATGTGCTGGCCGGGATCTACCTTGCCCGCGCGGTGGTGATGACGCTGTTCCTGGCATTTCCGATCACCTCGCTGTCGGCAACGCTGTTCGCCTGCGCCCTGGGCTTTCTATGGCTCGGCACCGTGCCCCTGACCAGCGGTCTCGTCGGCCAGATCTTCGGCGTCCGCTATGTCTCGACGCTGTTCGGCATGGTTTTCCTGTCCCATCAGCTCGGCTCGTTCTTCGGGGCCTGGGGGGCGGGATATGCCTATGCCACGACCGGCTCCTACGACCTCGCCTGGCAGATCTCGATCGCCATCGCCGTGCTTGCCGCTTTGCTGCATTGGCCGATCAGGGACGCGCCGGTTGCAAGGCTGGCCACGGAATGAAGGAGGCACTGCCGCCCTTGACCCGCACCCAGCGGCTGCTGGCCTGCGCCATCGCCCTGGGCCTGGTCGCCGCGGGGCTGCTGCTGTGGCGGGCCTATGGGCTCCCCGTCGCATTGCTCACGGCCTTCATGCTGTGCTGAAAAGGGTGTCCCCTAAACCCACGCTCCATAGAGAAGAATAATCATTCGGAAATCCTGCTCTCGTCGTCGACCGAGCGTCGGTCTTCCCCCTTGCCGAACATCTCGCGAAAAAGCTTTTCCGATCTGGCTATCCCTTCGTCAGTGAGCCAGACGGATTTTGCCTTGTTGACCGGATCGCCGATGAAGCCTTTCTCGTGCAGCCGGTTCATAGAGCCCCAGTCGTGTCCCTTCCACGCCCGGCCATTGCGGTCAAGCGTCAGGTAAAGCAGCGCGAGGACCGCGTCATCTATCCTGTCTTCATCAATCTCCATCGCGTTATTTCCTCCCGGTGACTCACCCTCCTTTCATACCCCATGCTATCCGATAAGGCGCTTGACTGCGAAGACCGAGGCAATACGGCTTACGGGACATCGCAATCCTGCCGGAAACATGGCCAACTGAAATAATTGCCGGGTCACATCCAATCGTTTAAGCGGGGACCGGAAAAAGCGAGGATCCCCATGACCGATATCGATCTCAATGCCCTGTCACTGACCGAATTGAAGCAGCTGGAAAAGAACGTTGCGAAAGCCATCGCCTCATTCGAGGATCGCCGCAAAGCCGAGGCCCGCGCCGCGGCGGAGGCGGTGGCGAAGGAGCACGGCTTCTCATTGGGCGATCTGGTCGACGTCACCTCTTCCCGGAAGCGCGCGACTTCTGCCCCGAAATACCGTCACCCAGAAAACCCGGAAATCACCTGGAGCGGTCGCGGCCGCAAGCCCGCCTGGATTGTCGAAGGGCTGGAAGCCGGCAGGTCTCTGGAAGATTTCGCCATCTGAGCGACGGGCCGGACGTGCGGTCACGCCCTTAAGCTGCCTGCATGTCCTTCCGCCCCCTACGAATGATTTACGCCTGCTGCCCGGCGCTTCATCACCCGTTCCGGCAGCGACAAGGTCATTCCGTCCACGACCCGGTCTTTGCCAGACCGGGATCGAGAACAGGATCGTCCCACCTGGCCGCCGCATTCATCCATGGATCGATGGCATCCCGGAACGCCGGATCCTCGATGCGCAGCATGAAGGTGTAGAGGCGATCGACCACCTGGCGCATCAGGTCGCGCATCTCACCGTCGTCGAGCCGCGACAGTTCCAGCCAGGGAATGCGTCTGCCCGTCCCGTCAATGACGACGACATCGGAGAAATCCCCGGTCTTCGTCATCGGCACATACCCGGCGTGAAGATCTTCCAGCATGGTGTTGCGGACGCAGATCATCGCCATGCCCCTGGCCAGGCTTGCGGCGGCCCGTTCCTCGTCCTTCCGCTTCATTCTCCCCTCCCGATCAATCTTTCTTACAGCCCAGGCAGGCCGAGGCTGAGCTGCTCCTCTCTGCCGTCCTCGCCCTGCGGTTCCAGCGAGGATAGCGTGACGCCGAGCAGCCGTATGCCCTTTTCCACCGGGAACAGCGGGATTTGCGGTGAAAGCCTTCGGCACGTGACAGCGCAAGTGCGGCGATGGTCACATTCGGAGCTGGATGAACCTTGCCCTTACTCGCACGCGCAAGAAAAAACCCCGCAGCACCGCCACGGGGTCCGTTCATCGTTCAGGAGGACTTCAGATGCCGCGGGCGACACGCTCGATATCGCCGCGAGCCAAGCCGATATCGTTCAACTCGCGATCCGTCAGCGCATTCAGTTCGCGGCGGGTGATGCGGGCGTCGTTCCAGGCGGCGATCATCGCGGTCACGCGCGCAAAGACCCCACCAAAGCCGGCGGCAGCATGGTTATGGCTCATTTCGACAGCGGACATTTCGACACCTTTTTCATCTTGCCCAATCATCGGGCTCGTTTCGGACAAGACGGATATATGCCGGGCAAATCGTGCAAAGTAGCCGTGATACCGGCAAGGCCGCTATGCATTCTGCGCCGCAGCATGGGCGCCTGGACGCCTTTCGATGCTGTCCGACGCGCATGGCCATGCGTGCGAGCGGCATGACGAGACCAGCATCACCCGGAACCTGTCAGTTTCCTCGGCCAGGATCAGCCGGTTGGAAGCCCTTGGAAACGCTCAACCTTCTCGTCAAGCCGCACCCATGCATGTCTCGACTGCTCGAATACCGACACGACCGGCGGCGCGAAGGTCGGATCGGCGAACGAGCCGACCCCCACCCCGATCCAGGACGGCGCAGCCTCGGCCTGCCAATAGACGGTCGAGCCGCAAATCGGGCAAAAACGCATCCGGACCTTGCGGCCGCTATCGGCGATGCGAATGAATTCCGTGGACGTTCCGATGATTTCGACGCATTCGACCGAATAGAACGCATTGGCGCTGAACGGCGCGCCGGTTCTTCTCTGGCATGCGAAACAATGACAGAGCGCCGTCAATTCGGGCGGTTTGCCGAAGGACAGTCTGAGAGCACCGCAGGCGCATATGGCATCGACCATGGAAACTCCTTCCGCTTGCGCGGCGAGATTGCGTTGATTTGTGGGCTGAAGCGCAGGCCGGAGCCATGATCCATGGCGGCTGGCGATGCGAGGAGGTCGAGGCCCGATACGATTTTCAGGCTCGACAGATATCACGGTAGATCGCGGAAATACCGGAGTCCAGCGAATACCTGGAATGTCTCCCAGAGAGGCAGAGTGCGGGCGGGGTTTGCCGTGACGGGTTTGTGGCTGGGAGAGTGGCTTCCGGTGCCCGTCGCGGAGATCATCCCGATGGCCAGACAGGACCGCACCGCCCGCGCTGGCGGCAGCAAGCGCACGAATCTTTACGACGAAATCACCGGCAAGATCATCGCCGAGCTCAAAGCGGGCCGCTTTCCCTGGGTCCAACCCTGGGGCAAGGCCACGGCCAAGGCCCCGCTCGGCCTGCCGCAGAATGCCAGCAGCGGGCGGCGGTATTCGGGCATCAATATCCTGATCCTCTGGGGCGCCGTGGTCCAGCATGGTTTCCCCGGACAGGGTTGGCTCACCTTCCGCCAGGCGCTGTCGCTCGGCGGCCATGTCCGCAAGGGCGAGCGCGGCACCACTGTCGTCTATGCCGACCGCTTCACGCCGGAGGACGAAAAGCGGCGGGCTCACGAGACCGGCGATGAACCGGGGAAGATCGCTTTCCTGAAGCGGTTCACCGTGTTCAACACCGCGCAATGCGAGGGGCTGCCCGAGGATATCGCCATGGCCGCGCCACCTCCGCCCCCCGGCCTGATCGAGCCGCGGGTCGAGGCGCTCATCAAGGCCACCGGCATCGACTTCCGCATCGGCGGGGATCGGGCCTATTATGTCCCGGCCCTCGACCATGTGGTCGTCCCGCCCCCGCAAGCCTATTTCGAGCCGATCAACTGGCACCGCACCGCCCTGCACGAGATTTCGCACGCGACAGGCCATGCCTCGCGGCTGAACCGGGATTTCTCCGGCAGTTTCGGCACCAGGAAATACGCCTTCGAAGAGCTGATCGCCGAGATGAGCGCCGCCTTCTGCTGCGCCTCGCTCGGCATCGTGCCGACGGTGCGCCATGCCGATTACCTGGCCTCCTGGCTCGACGTGATGCGCGAGGATTCCCGCGCCATCGTCCGCGCCGCCTCGCAGGCCAGCAAGGCCGCCGACTGGATCCTGGCGCATCTGCCCGCCGAGCACGATAGCGAGACGAATGCGACCTCGACCGATGGGAGGGCGATGGCATGATCCTCCTGACCGATGGATTGCGTGACCGGCTTCTCGCCAACGGCCGCCGGCGCGATGTCGATCATGTGCCGGTGGTGAAGTTCTTCAACCCCTTCGGCGCCGGCGTCTGGCTGGCCACCGCACTGGACGAGGACGGCGACCTCATGTCCGGCCTCGCCGATATCGAGCGTCCCGAACTCGGCTGTTGGTCCTTCACCGAGATGAAGGCGATCCGCCTGCCCTTCGGCATGGGGATAGAACGGGACATCCTGTTCACCGGCGATGCTCCGATCTCGGTCTGGGTCGAGGCGGCGCGGCGGACGGGCAGCATCCGGGAGGCCGAGAGAAACCTCTATCAGGCTGCCCGGGCCAGGACACCGAATATCTGATAGGCTTCGCCCAGTGATGATGTCGCGCGACAACCGGAGGCACGAATGCGGTTCACCTTCACACATAGCCATGCCTTTCCGCATGGTCGCGTCACCGTCGAGAATGACGGCGCCGACCCGCCGGGTTGCCTCGTCGAGTTCGGCGACGGAATGACGGTCGTGGGCGCATGGCAACAGGAGGGCGCGGATTATCTCCTCGACATCCCGGCTCGCAGGACGGCCAAGGGCACGGAAATCTCCGCGCAGCGCTGGCGGCTCTCGCGGAACGGCAAGGGGGTCTGGCGATCCGTCCGGGCGGGCTCGATCGCTTCGCCTTCGGCCCCGGCCTGAGGGCGGGAGAGTCAGAGGAGTGACGGAAGGTCTGCGACGGGTTGGGGTTCGGGAGAGAGGCTCCCGGCGCCCGTCGCGGAGCAAGACTTATGGCCAATGCCGTTCAGAAGATCACCCTGTCGTCCTCGCGCGACATCCCCTTCAACAAGCTCGCCCTCTCGCAGTCCAACGTCCGCCGCGTGAAGGCGGGCGTTTCGGTCGAGGAATTGGCCGAGTCCATCGCCCGCCGCGGGCTGATCCAGTCCCTGCATGTCCGCCCCGTCGTCGATGACGGCGGCAAGGAGACCGGCATGTTCGAGGTGCCTGCCGGCGGCCGCCGCTTCCGGGCGCTGGAACTGCTGGTCAAGCAGAAGCGTCTGGCGAAGACCGCGCCGGTGCCTTGCGTCGTCTCGGAGGCCGGCGCCGATATCCTGATCGACGAGGTGTCGCTCGCCGAGAACATCGAACGTGCACCGCTGCATCCGCTCGACCAGTTCCGCGCCTTCCTCGCCCTGCGCGAGAAGGGCATGACCGAGGAGGCCATCGCCGCCGCCTTCTTCGTTGACGTGAAGGTGGTCAAGCAGCGCCTGCGCCTGGCCTCGGTCTCGCCCGCACTGCTCGAGACCTATGCCGGGGACGGCATGACGCTGGAACAGCTCATGGCCTTCACCGTGGTCGAGGATCATGCCCGACAGGAACAGGTCTGGGACGCGATCAAGGACAACTGGGCCAAGGAGCCCTGGCAGATTCGCCGCATGCTGACCGAGACCACCGTGCCCGCCTCGGACAAGCGCGCGGGTTTCGTGGGCATCGAGGCCTATGAGGCGGCCGGCGGCTATGTCCTGCGCGATCTCTTCCAGCAGGACGAGGGCGGCTGGCTGCAGGATCCGATCCTGCTCGACCGGCTGGTCGGCGAAAAGCTGAAAGCCGAGGCCGAGGCCATCGCCGCCGAGGGCTGGAAATGGATCGAGGTCGCGGTCAGCTTCCCCTACGGCCATGACCATGGGCTAAGCGAACTGACCGGCACCCCGGTCGCCCTGACCGAGGAGGAACGCGCCACCCGCGAGGCACTGCGCGACGAGTACGACCGGCTGGAAGCCGAATATGCCGAGGCCGGCGACCTGCCGGACGAGGTTTATCAACGGTTCGACGAGATCGAGCAGGCGCTGCGGGCCTTCGAATTCCGTCCGGTGGTCTACGACCCGGCCGAGATCGCCCGCGCCGGGGTCTTCATCTGTATCGACGGCGACGGCTCGCCGCTGGTCGAGCGCGGTTTCGTCCGGCCCGAGGACGAAGCATCCACCGATCCCGACGGCGAAGGTGGTGACGGCACCGATGTCGCCACGCCCGATGGCGCGGAACCCGGCAGCCACCAGCGGGCGATCATCACCATCGGCGGCGAGCCGTCCGAATCCGAGGAGGAAGACGACGAGGGCGATGCCATCAAGCCGCTGCCCGAGCGGCTGGTCATCGAACTGACCGCGCATCGGACCCTGGCCCTGCGCGATGCCGTCGCCTCCAATCCCCGCATCGCCATGACCGCGCTGCTGCACAAGCTGGTGCTCGACTGCTTCGGCGCGCATGTCTCCGGTTGCGCACTCCAGGCCCAGGTGCGCGACGTGCATCTGCCGGTGCAATCGCCGGAACTGGGCGAGAGCGACTCGGCGAAACGGATCGACGAGCGCCACGAGGCCTGGAAGCGCGACATTCCGCTCGGGCAGGACGACGACCGGCTCTGGGACTGGCTGGACCAGCTCGACCAGGCCAGCCGCCATGCCCTGCTCGCCCATTGCGTCAGCTTCGGGGTCAATGCACTCTACGAACGCCCCAATCCCTACAGCGGCACGGGTATCAGCCAGCAGGGTCTGGAGCGCCGCCTGCGCGAAGCCGACCGGCTGGCCCAGGCCACCGGCCTGGATCTGGTCGAGGCGGGATGGAAGCCGACCGTCGGCAACTATATCGGCCGCGTCACCAAGGCGCGGATCATCGAGGCGGTACGCGAGGGTGCCGGCGATCATGCCGCCGAACTGATCGGGCATCTGAAGAAGGGCGACATGGCCAAGGAGGCCGAGCGCCTGCTGGCCGATACCGGCTGGTTGCCGGAGCCGCTGCGCAGGCCCGAGCCGGAAGTGGAGGCCGAAATCACCGATGACGAGGGCTTCGACCTGCCGGCCTTCCTCGCCGGTGACGAGGACGCAGTTCCCTCGGACGAAGAAGATGCCGCGGAGTCGGTCGCGGCAGAATGACCTCGCGCGGGGCGGCTTCGGGCGCCCCGCTTTGCCTCATTTCAACCCAAGGCCCGGCATCGCGCCGGGCCGCTTTCGTTTCAGGAGGAAAGGTGACCATGCCAACCTCTACCAACCAGCCCTCGGGCTACATCGCCCGGCAACCCGTTCATGTCGCCATATACGAGCACCCGCATGGCACGGATGTTCGTGTCTTTACTGATCCGGAACACGCCGCCAGTTGGCGCACCCGAATTGCCCGCGAGTGGTGGAACGATGCTTTCGACGACGCCCCGCCACCACCCGACGAGATCGGCAGCGAGTATTTCGAACGAATGGCCGATCACGGCGAGTATTTCTCGACGATGACCTGCCGCATCGAATGCGGCGATCCCGATCCCGCCGATCCCGCAAACCCCGCTCCAGAGACCGAAGATGGAGGCGCATCATGATGACGGTCGACGAGATCTTCGCCGACGACCGCCGCAATCCGCCCTCGGAACGCTCGCTTCCCTGGGAGGAAACGCGGGGCGGCGTCACCGTGGTCGTCGAGCCGAAACCGCATTGGGCCGAGGACATGCGCGCCTTCCGGCTCGACGCCCGCGAATATTGCCGCTATGCCGACTGGACCGCATATGGCGCCCGGACGCGGTTCTACGGGCATATCGACACTTCCGGCGACGATGTGATGATGAAGGCCCGCGCGATGATCGCCCGTGAAATCGCCGACGGCTATTGGGACTGAACGGCCATGAAAGCTGCACCTGGGCACGGGGACCGCATCCCCCGCCGTCCTACCCGGCAATGGCCGCCCTGCCGCTGACCGTGGCCCGAACCTGCGGCCGATCCGCATTGCGATCTCGTCCCGCTTCGGGAAAAACCGTCGGCGGATACCCGCTTCGCCCGTCCAGATGAAAGCCCTCCGCCATGCTCAGCCATATCGTCGTTTCCGTCCTGCTCTGCACGGCGTCCTGCGAACCGGCGGAAATCCGGGTCTGGGACGGGGATTCCGTCCGGCTTGGTCCGGGACGGCAAGGAGAGGCCGTCCGGATCTTCAATATCGACGCCCCGGAGATCGAGGGCCGCTGCGCTTCCGAATCCGACCTCGCGCTGCGATCGAAGATGCGGCTTGCCGAACTCCTGCGAGGCCGGCGGATCGAGATCCTGCGCCAGGGCACCGACCGCTATGGCCGGACCCTGGCGGCGATCCGCGTCGACGGCCGCGATGTCGGCGACATCCTTGTCAGCGAAGGGCTGGCCAGAACCTGGGCCGGGCGGCGGGAGCCCTGGTGCTGATCCAAACCCGGGAACGAGAGTGAGAGGGCGGGCCGGTTGGCCGTGACGGGTTGCAGGCGGGAGAGAGGCTTCCGCCGCCCGTCGCGGAGGATATCCCATGACCCTGTCCCGCCAGGCCGGACTCATTCCCATCGGCGAAATCGTCGCGCGCGAGGTGCTGCCGCGGCTGCGCCACGCCCAGAAGCTGCCGCTGCGCATCTCCTGCTGTGGTGCTGTCGGCTACCATGGCCTCGATGATGCCGACGGTTTCGACCGCATGGCCGTCATCGGCGAATGCCCGTCGCCTAAAGACGCCATGATGATCGCCAACCGGCGCGTCGCACACGGCGACATCCGGATCGACACGGACGATACGCTGCGCTTTCGCCCGCGCATCGTGATCATTCAGGATCGCGATCTCGGCCTGGTCCTCGCCGGGGAAATCCGGGCAGGCATCGTCATCTGGCAGCAACCCGTCGCTTCCGACACCGAGGCCCGCCGCGTCGTCACCGAGGCCAGCCGTCTGCGCAGCATAGCCTTCTCGGCATCCGGACGCGGCGATGCGGCCTCCACCCGTGATCACCGCGCTCGCGCCAGCCTGCTCGAAGCGCGACTGGTCGATCCCTATTGGCGCGAGACGGCTGCTGACCTGCTGCGGCTGCCGCGGGCCGCCTGACCTCGTTCTCGATTTTCGCCCATTCGACCCGGCGGCTCGCCGGGCCCAATCCGTATGGAGTTCCCCATGCCGAAATATGTCGTCCGCAAAGGTCGCGACGCCTTCGTCTACTACGAAACCGTGGTCGAGGCCGCCACGCCGGAAGAGGCTCAAGCGCTTGCCGAAAGCACCAACTACGATGGCGAGTGGGTCGCCACCGGCGAGATATCGGAGTTCGACGATTACGACATCGACGAATATGACGGTGTCCGTCGGCTCGAAGACGGCGAGATCATCGAGGGGTTCGTGAACATCAGCGTTACTGGCAAGGAGCGCGACGCCATGCTCGCGGGCCTGCGACTCCTGCAAGTCGCCCTTGCACGCCGCGACGGCGACCCGCCGCTCAGGAGCATCCTCACCAGGGTCGGTGCGCATGCCGGTGCTGATCTGACCCGGATCGACGCCCTGTGCGAACGCATCAACATTTAGGAGGCCACGATGCATGCGACCTATCTGCGCCTCGACATCCTGGTCTGGGACAGCAACCGCACCGTCATCCGCGCCGCGCGCCGGAAGCTGGCTCGATCCGCCCTCCGCGATCCGGCGAAGCGGGATGCGCGCAAGCGCTTCTATCGCGAGATGCTGCGCCACCACGCCGATGCCCAACGGCTCATGGCGCAGTTTCGCCTCTGACGCCTTCCGCGTCATCACCCTTCATCCTCGCCCGGCCTCGCGCCGGGCTTTCCCGTTTCAGGAAGGAGCCTGACATGGCCGACTATTTCACCCATTTCTCCTGCATCCTCGATGTAGGCAGCCCGGAAAATGCCGCCCGCGCGCTGGAGCTCCATGACGCCCTCGCGAATGAGGACGGTATGGAAGACCTGCCCTCCGATGGTTTCCTGCTCTCGATTCAGCCCGAGAACAGCGGCCAACTCTGGATTCGCGACGACGTCAGCGGCGATCCCGAACAGCTGATCCGGTTCGTCAAGCGCTGCGCCGCCGAATTCGGCCTGACCGGATTATGGGGGTTTCAATTCGCCACGACCTGTTCCCAGGCCAGGGTGAACGCCTTCGGCGGCGGCGCGCACGCCCTCGATCTCGCCACCGGCGAGACGGTGGACCGGATCGACAGCGGCAACTGGCTGGAAATCGTTCTGGACGGAGGCGATCCCTATGCCTGAGGTCATCGAAACCACGGTCTATCGCCTCGACGAGCTTTCAGACACGGCGAAGGACAAGGCCCGCGCCTGGTATCGCGACGGCGGCTTCGACTACGACTGGTATGATGCGGTCTATGAGGATTTCCAGCGGATCGCGGAAATCCTCGGCATCCGCTTCAAGACCCGCACCGTCCGACTCATGGGCGGCGGCTCGCGGCAGGAGCCGCGCATCTTCTTCACGGGCTTCTGGTCGCAAGGCGATGGTGCCTGCTTCGAATGCCACTATTCCTACCGGAAGAACGCTCCGGCCGAGATCCGGTCCCATGCGCCGCTGGACACGATCCTGCACGGCATCGCCGATGCCCTTCAGGCTGTCCAGCGGCGCAACTTCTACCAGCTTCGCGCCGAAGCCAGCCATTGCGGGCATTACTGCCACGAATACTGCATGGCGATTTCCGTCACCCGCGACAGTCCTACCTGGCAGAACATGACCGCCGATGCCGAGGACGTCGTCACCGAAGCGCTGCGCGATCTCTCTCGCTGGCTCTACCGCCAGCTCGAGCGCGAATACGAATACCTGACCTCGGACGAGGCGGTCGACGAGGCCATCACCACCAACGGTTACACCTTCACCGCCGATGGCAAGCGGTTCGGCTGACCCGTCAGACTTCTTGGACGAGGTTGATCCCGGCGGCTTGCGCCGCCTTCACGAACCTGCGGTCGAAGGTCAGGAAAGTCTCCTGCCCCGCCGAGCGGCCCAGATGCAGCGCATCGGCGAAATCCATGCCTCGCTCGGCGAGTTCGAAGGCCGTGGCGACGGTTGCCGCATCCTCGATGGTCACCTGCGGCAGGCCGCCGAAGGCCCGCAGAGCACGCGCGACATCACCCGGCTTGTAGCCATAGGCGCTGCGCAGCACCCATTCCGTCTCCAGCACCACCGTCACCGGCACGAAGACCGGCTGCCCGTCGACGATCTCGCGCGCCCGCCCCGATTGCTCGGGGTGATCGCCGGTCAGGTAGCGGACGACGATATTGGTATCAATCGCGATCATGGCGCCGGCGGGCCTCGGCCAGCACCCCGGCCTCCATATCCTCGAGCGATTTCGGCGCGCCGGTAAAGGGCAGCATCCCGAAGACAGCTTCCGGCCGGGTCGGCGCGAAGGCCGGCGCCCGTTTCAGCAGCACGCCCTCGGGCGTTTCCTCGACAACCAGACGGGTGCCGGCATCCCAGTCCCGGCGCTGGCGGATCGCCTTGGGCAGGATGACCTGCCCCTTGGTCGAGACGGTGGTGATCAGGGGATCGGGCTGGGCCATGGGTCGAACTCCAGAGGTAAGACAGGAGTAAGATAAATGCTCTTACCCCACGGTTCAAGAGGCAGAGGGGGGCCGGGAAGAGGCTGCGCCTGTGGAGGGACGAGAGTGCCTTCCGGCAGCGCATCCCTTTTCCTCTTCCCGGAGAACCATGTCATGACCCTCCCACCCCCTGCACTCAACGATGCGACGCTGGTCCCAGATAACCGCCGCACGGAGTTTCTTCCCCGTCTTTTCGGCCACCGCCTGCTGATCATCGGAGAATATGCGGTGTTCAGCTTCATGGAACGGCTGAGCCCAACTGACTACGGCGGCGGCATCTGGGATTTCTACGAGCTTGCCGGCCAACCGCTCTATATGGCGCCGACCTCGAAGCCCCACTTCCGCCTTTCCTGGGAAGGCAATGGCTACGAGGGTGAGGTCTCGGCCGGCGCCGCCGGCATCATCGCCACGCTCTTCGCCTTCTCGCACCTGTCGTTCAGCTTCGATTCCGACGAACTGGCGGACGGTTTTGCCCGGCTTTACGCCTATGCCACGGATCACCCCGAGGCACGCGAGATCCTCCGGGCCATCGACTGACCCCTGCAAGCGCCCGGCCCGACGGTCGGACGCTTGTTCCTTGATTCACGGGCGGGATGACAAGGACAGCAGAGCATGGTATGAATTTCCCATACCGGCATGGAGACCCAATATGGCCAGCACCGAGAAGCGCACCGTCAGCCTGCCGGCCGAACATGCGGCCTTCATCGACGAACTGGTCGCCTCGGGCAGCTATGCCTCGGCGAGCGAGGTGATCCGGGCCGGCCTGCGCGCCTTGCAGGAGCGCAATGCCGCCGTCGAACGCTGGCTGCGCGAAGATGTCGCCCCGGTCTATGACGCGATGGAAGCGAACCCCGATCGCGCCCGCTCGGCCGACGCCGTGTTCGGCGCCATTCGCGACCGGCATGCGAGGATGCTCTCGGGGCGCTCATGAAGGAACGCCGCGTCGCCTTCGCGCCCGAAGCCGCGGAGGATCTTATCGGCCTCTACGACTGGATCGCCGAGGCCGCCTCTCCGGCGGTCGCCATCCGCTATATCGACAGGGTGGAGGCCTTCTGCCGCCGCCTCGGCATCGGCTCCGAACGCGGGCATCTGCGGTCGGACATCCGCCCCGGCCTGCGCATCGTCGGCTTCGAGCGGCGCCTGACCATCGCCTTCGCGGTCGGCGCCGAGACCGTCACCATCCTGCGGGTCTTCGCCGCCGGCAGGAACTGGGAAGCGACTTTCTGATCGCAACGTATCGCACCTTCCTGAGCCTTACCGATTGCAGTCGATCCAGCGCGACAGCAACTGCCGGTCCCGGAAACACTCGTCCGGGACCGCGCGCCGCTTGATGCGTGCGAGCCGTTCCGCGAAGGCGACCTGTTTCGAGCTCGGCAGGCTGTCCGGGATCGACGGCGTCATCCTTGCCTGGGCATCGATCCAGGCGCTGAGCGCCCGCCGGTCCTGCAGCGCATCCCAAGGCAGTAGCGTGTGGTTCCTGACCGCCAGGGACCGGGCATAGGCGATCTGGCGCGGCGTGGCGGGCAGGGCAAAGCTGGTGGATTCCATGATGGGTCCTCCGTGCTGATCATGCTCCGAATTTAGAACATAAAGGGAACAAAATCAATCCCCGGGCCTGCGGATTCGGGAGAGCCAGAGGTGGGCCTGAAGGGATTTGAGCCGGTGCGGTCGAGAGAGAGCGCCGCTTAGGCTCGATCCTGTCCCGCTCTCCCGAGGAATCCCCGATGAACATGATTTCCGCATCCGCGGCGGCATCCGCCACCGCGTCGCTTCCGCTCGACCATGACGCTGAGACCGCAGCCTGCGTCTTCACCGCTGCCGGTCTGCTGCTGCCGCATCTGGAGCGCGGTCAGCGCGTCGACGCCGCCGCCTTGCGCGGCGCGATGGAAGCAGCCTTCGGCGCGTCCGATGCCACCGGCGCCTGGACCTGGAAGCTGGCCTATGACGCCTGCGAGGCGGCGACGGTCCTGTTCCTGCACAAATACGGAAAAGCGCTTTTCCGCAAAGCCGGGTCTCCGTCGGCAATCCTGCCGCAGCTTACGAAAATTGCCGGGCTCCCGCCGACCCACACCCGGCGTTCCGAGGAAGCGCAGACCTTCCAGCAGTTCTCCACCCCGATCCCTCTCGGCTTCGCTGCGGTGACGGCGGCGGCGATCACGCACGCCGACCGCGTGCTGGAGCCCTCGGCCGGCACCGGGCTCCTCGCCATCCTGGCCGAGATCGCCGGCGGCGCGCTGCTCGTCAACGAACTGGCCGAGGTCCGCGCCGGCCTCTTGTCTTCCCTCTTTCCGGCCTTGTCGGTGACGCGGTTCGACGCTGCCCAGATCGACGATCACCTCGATCCCGGCCTTGTCCCGACGGTGGTGCTGATGAACCCGCCGTTCTCTGCCGTGGCCAATGTCGAGGGGCGCATGGCCGATGCCGCCTTCCGCCATGTCGCCTCGGCGCTGGCGCGCCTCGCGCCCGGCGGGCGGCTCGTCACCATCACCGGCGCGAGCTTCGCGCCCGACAACCCGGCGTGGTCTGCCTCCTGGACGCGGCTGCAGGAGCGAGGCCGCGTCAGCTTCTCGGCCGCGATCGACGGCTCGGTCTATGCCAAGCATGGCACCACCATCGACACGCGACTGACCGTCATCGACAAGCTGCCCGCCGACGATCCCGCCGTGTTTCCGACAGCAATCGGCGTCGCGCCGGACGTGGCCACGCTGATGGGCTGGCTGGCCGAGCAGCTTCCGGCCCGGCTGCCGGTCGATCGTGCCGTCGCCGTGCCGACCGCACGACCTGCCGCACCCCGCACCGTGCGCGGCTATGTCAATCGCGCAGCCCGAGCCGCACCCGCCACGCAGCTAGCCGAGCCGGACGGCGTTCCACTCGCCTATGAGACCGTGGATTGGGAACCGGCAGAGAGCGGCCGCCTCTCCGATGCGATCTATGAGGAATACGGACTTCAGACGATCCGCATTGCCGGGGCGCAAGCGCATCCGACCCAGCTCGTGCAATCCGCCTCGATGGCGAGCATCGCGCCGCCGAAGCCGAGCTACCGCCCGACGCTGCCGAAGGACATTCTCGGCAAGTTGTCCGAGGCGCAGTTGGAGACGGTGATTTATGCCGGCGAGGCCCATACGGGCTTCCTCGCCGGGGCTTGGACGGTGGACGACACGCTCGACAATCTTGCTGCCACGCCGGAGGACGCCAAGGGCGCCGTCCGCTTCCGCCAAGGGTTCATGGTCGGCGATGGCACCGGCGTCGGCAAGGGCCGGGAATCCGCAGCGATCATCCTCGACAACTGGATGCAGGGGCGGCGCAAGGCGGTCTGGATCTCGAAGTCCGACAAGCTGCTGGAGGATGCGCAGCGCGACTGGTCGGCGCTTGGCATGGAGCGGCTGCTGGTCACGCCGCTGTCGCTGTCCGTCGTCAGAACATTTGGCTCAGATCGGGGCTTAGATTAGCGGAGAGCGGGCCTCGTCTTGGGGTTGATGTTATGCGGCGAGCTTGCGGTGCTGCAAGCGCCGATGTTCGATGGTCTTTCG
>NZ_QNRC01000035.1 GCF_003709565.1 Paracoccus sigandri
ATCCCGTCCAGCACCATGCGCGACATCGTCACCAGCCTCCTGCCCGGCTGGCAGGGGATGCGCATGTGGGTCCTGGCCCGGCCGCTCTCGGGCTTCGCCGAGACCTTCAGCCAGTATATCGTCGAGCTGGCCGAGGGCGGCGGCAGCGACCTGCCCGAGGACGACCCCGAGATCCAGCACGCGATCTTCGTCACCGAGGGCGCGCTGCGCCTGACCATCGACGGGCAGGACCACCGGCTGGCCCCCGGCGGCTTCGCCTATGTCCCGCCCGGCACCGCCTGGTCGGTCAGGAACGCAGGCCCCGGCCGGAGCGGCTTTCACTGGTGGCGCAAGCGCTGGCAGCCGGTCGAGGGCCTGACGCGCCCCGACCCGATCGTGACGCGCGAGCAGGACATCGCGCCCGCCGCCATGCCCGGCACCGATGCCTGGGCCACGACCCGCTTCATGGACCCCGAGGACCTGCGCCACGACATGCACATCACGCTGGTCACCTTCCAGCCCGGCGGCTCGATCCCCTTCGCCGAGACCCATGTGATGGAGCACGGGCTTTTCGTGCTGGAGGGCAAGGCGGTCTACCGGCTGAACCGCGACTGGGTCGAGGTCGGCCCCGGCGATTTCATGTGGCTGCGCGCCTTCTGCCCGCAGGCCTGCTATGCCGGCGGACCGGGCCGCTTCCGCTACCTGCTCTACAAGGACGTCAACCGCCACGCCAATCTCTGGCCCAACAGGTAGCGCCGGGCCTTCGTGATTCAGGCCTTCGTGATTCAGGCCTTCGTGGCATCGGGCGGCGGGGTCACGGCGCGCGCGCGGATCCGCGCCTCGCGCCAGGTGATGAAGGTGATCGCCCCGATCATCAGCCCGCCGCCCAGGATCACCCAGCCGTCCAGCGGCTCGTGGAAGATCAGCACGCCGACCAGGCTGGCCCAGATCAGCTGCAGGAAGGTCACCGGCTGCGTCACCGTCAGCGGCGCCGCGGCAAAGGCCCGCGTCATCGTGTAATGGCCAAGCGTCGCGAACAGCGCCACCAGCGCCAGCCAGCCGACCTGCGCCGGCGTCGGCGGCACCCAGACCGCCAGCGCGATCGGCGCCAGCCCCACCGAGACGGTCAGCGACATCATCGCCACCACCACGGCGGGCGACACGCGCTCGGTCAGGCGCTTGGCGACCAGGTAGGACGCCCCGAAAGCGACCGAGGCCAGCACC
This sequence comes from Paracoccus sigandri, assembly GCF_003709565.1. Taxonomy (GTDB): domain Bacteria; phylum Pseudomonadota; class Alphaproteobacteria; order Rhodobacterales; family Rhodobacteraceae; genus Paracoccus; species Paracoccus siganidrum. The sequence continues at coordinate 1,204 of NZ_QNRC01000035.1, forward strand.
TGTGCCAGATGCCCCGGATCAAGTTCCCGCAGGCCGGGCCGCAGCACGATCACCGCCCCCAGCAGCGCCACGCAGATCGCCGCGATCCGGCGCGCGGCCAGCCGCTCGCCCATGAACAGCGCGGCGCCGATGGTGACGACGATCGGGTTCAGATAGCCGATGGCCGTCACCTCGGCCACGGTGATGCGCGACATGGCATAGAACCAGGCGATCACCGCCAGCACATGCAAGGCGCCGCGCAGGCAGAACTGGCCCCAGACCGGCGCCGGAAAGCCCCGCCTCAGCGCCGGGACCAGCACCGGCACCAGGAAGACCAGCCCGATCAGGAAGCGGATGAAGGCGGCCTGCGAGGCGGGCAGCGCCCCCTCCAGCCCGCGCACGATGGCGTTGACGGCCACGAAGCACAGCCCCGTGGCCAGCATCCAGCCGATGCCGATCAGGTCACGGCGCGTATCGCTGTAGATTTGCATGACCTGCAATTGAGCGCGTTCCCCCGCCGGGTGCAAGCCCCGCTCAGCCGATCATCAGCCGCAGCGCGATGGACCACATCACCGTGCCCACCCCGGCCTCCAGCCATTGCCAGGCGCGCGGCCGCCTGAACAGCGGCGCCAGCAGCCGCGCCCCGTAGCCCAGCGCGAAGAAGAACAGGAACGAGCCGCTGACCGCACCGGCGGCGAAGGCGCCCCGTTCCGGCCATTGCGCCGAGATCGAGCCCAGCAGCACCACCGTATCCAGCCAGACATGCGGGTTCAGCCAGGTCAGCGCCGCGATCATCGCCAGCGTCGCCCCCAGCCCGGCCGCCCCGCCCTCGGGCCGCAGCGCCGCGCCGCCCCGCCAGGCGGCACGGAAGGCCCGCGCGCCATACCACAGCAGGAAGGCCACGCCGCCCCAGCGCATCGCCTCGACCAGGGCCGGCATCCGCGCCCCGATCACCGACATGCCGCCCACGCCCAGCCCGATCAGCAGCGCGTCCGAGACGGCGCAGAACAGGCAGACAGCCAGAACATGCCGGCCCAGCAAGCCCTGCTTCAGCACGAAGGCGTTCTGCGCCCCGATGGCCATGATCAGCGACAGCCCGGTCCCCAGACCGGCAAGATAGGACAGCATCAGCGCACCTCCGGCCTTGCTTCTGGCCCGGCGGCGAATTCAAGTAAAATGAATTCGAATCATCCATATGAAGCACAGCTAATGATGGACTATCCCGCGCTGGTCGCCCTGGCCGAGGTCATCCGCCGCGCCTCCTTCGAGGCCGCGGCCGCCGCGCTGGGGGTCACGCCCTCGGCCATCTCGCAGCGGATCCGCACGCTCGAGGACCGGATGGGCGCGGTCCTGGTCGATCGCGGCCCACCGGTCGCCGGCACCGCGACCGGGCTGCGGCTGGCCGCGCATCTGGACCAGGTGCGGCTGCTGGAAACGGCGCTCGGCGCCGCCCCCGGCCCGCCCCCGGTGCTGCGCATCGCGGTCAATGCCGACAGCCTCGCGACCTGGGCGATGGCGCCGCTGGCGGCCAGCCCCGGCCTTCTGGACCTGGTGATCGACGATCAGGACCACGCGCAGGACTGGCTGAGGGCCGGCCAGGTCATCGCGGCGCTGACCAGCGAAAGCCGCCCGGTCTCGGGCTGCGACAGCCTGGCCCTCGGCCGGATGCGCTATCGCGCCACCGCCAGCCCGGATTTCGCCGCCCGCCACTTCCCGCAAGGCCCTGACGCCGCCGCGCTGGCGCTGGCCCCCGCGCTCAGCTTCAACGCCAAGGACGCCCTGCAGGACCGCTGGACGCGGCTGGCGACCGGCCGGCGCGTGACGCTGCCGATCCACCGCATCCCCTCCTCGCAGGCCTTCGCCCAGGCCACCCGGCTCGGCCTCGGCTGGGGCATGAATCCCGAAAGCCTGATCGCCCAGGACCTCGCCGCCGGCCGCCTGGTCGATCTTGCCCCCGACCTGCCGCTCGACGTGCCGCTGTTCTGGCAGGCCAGCCGCATCACCGCCCCCGCCCTCGCCCCGCTGACCCGCGCCATCAGAAAAGCCGCCAGGGCAAACCTGCTGCCCTGACGGCCCCTTTCATCTTGGCTCAAATATCCTCGGGGGTCGCCGGCTGGTGCGCCACTGGTTCGAGAACCAGCCGGCGACGGGGCAGCGCCCCCGGCCGTCGCGGGACGCAAGCCTTACAGCTGCGCGGCCAGTTCCTCGGACAGGTCGAAATTGCCGGTGACGTTCTGCACGTCGTCATCGTCCTCCAGCGCATCGATCAGCTTCATCAGCTTCTGCGCGGTCTCCAGGTCAGTGATCTCGGTCGGGGCCTGCGGCTTCCAGATCAGCTTCGCGGTCTCGGATTCGCCCAGGGATGCCTCCAGAGCGGTCGCGACCTCGTTCAGCGCGGTATCCGCGCAATAGATCCAGTGGCCTTCCTCGTCGCTCTCGACATCATCCGCGCCTGCCTCGATCGCGGCCAGCATCACCGTGTCGGCGTCGCCGACCGAGGCCGGATACATGATCTCGCCCACCCGGTCGAACATGAAGCTGACGGAGCCGGTCTGGCCCAGATCGCCCCCCGACTTGGTGAAATAGCTGCGCACGTTGGATGCGGTGCGGTTGCGGTTGTCGGTCATCGCCTCGACCACCAGCGCGATGCCGTTGGGCCCATAGCCCTCGTAGCGGATCTCCTCGTAGTTCTCGGCATCGCCGCCCTGCGACTTCTTGATGGCGCGGTCGATCACGTCCTTGGGGACCGATTTCGCCTTGGCCTCCTTCACCGCCAGGCGCAGGCGCGGGTTCTTCTCGGGATCGGGATCGCCCATCTTGGCGGCGACGGTGATTTCCTTGGCCAGCTTGGAAAACAGCTTCGAGCGCGCCGCGTCCTGGCGGCCCTTGCGATGCTGGATGTTTGCCCATTTGGAATGGCCTGCCATGGTCGGTCGTCCTTCGCAGTTCGGAAATTCTGGATTCGGGCGCTTTTAGTCCAGGCCGCGCCCCCATCGCAAGACAAGAGCGAGAGCCGGCCGCCACCCCGCTCAGATCGGGAAGAAGATCCAGATCGACACCGTCGTCACCACCGCCGTCAGCACGTTCATCGGCATCCCCACGCGGACGAAATCCATGAAGGTATAGCCGCCGGGCCCATAGACCAGCGTGTTGGTCTGATAGCCGATCGGCGTCGCGAAACTGGCCGAGGCCGCCATCATCACCGCCACGACCAGCGCGCGGGGATCGACGCCGACATGGTTGCCGATCGAGATTGCCACCGGGGTCATGATGACCGCCACGGCATTGTTGGTCACCGCCTCGGTCAGGATGCTGGCGATCACATAGACCGCCAGGACCAGCGCCCAGGACGGAAGGCTTTCCAGGAAGGGGCCGATATGGCTGACGATGAAGGTGACGGCGCCGGAATTCTCCATCCCCGCGCCCACGGCCAGCATCCCGAAGATCAGCGCCATCAGCCGGCCGTCGACGAAGCTCAGCGCCTCGTCGGCATCGATGCAGCGCGTGATCAGCACGATGGCCACGCCGATGAAGGACAGCACCAGCATCGAGGCGACGTTGAGCGAGGCCAGCAGCACCACGCCCGCCAGCACCGCCACCACGATCGGGGCATGGCTGCGGCGGAAGGCGCGCTCCGAGGGCTGGGCGACCTCGACCATCTGCATGTCGGCGGCCAGCCGCTGGATGTCGTCGGGGGCGCCCTCCAGAAGCAGCGTGTCGCCCACCCGCACCACCAGGTCGTCCAGCTGGCGGCCGATGTTCTGGTTCTTGCGATGCGCCGCCAGCACATAGACGCCATAGCGGCGGCGCAGCCGCATCGAGCCCAGGCTGCGGCCGATCATGTGGCAGCCCGGCGTGATCAGCACCTCGACCGTGGTGGTCTGGACCGAGCTGAGCTTGTCGACGGTGCGCAGCTCCTTGTGGCTCTTCAGCCCCAGAACCTCGGACATGGGGGTGCGCAGCACCACGCGGTCCCCGGCCTCCAGCTGCACCGCCGCCAGGTCGCGGCGCAGCGAGGCGTCGCCGCGCAGCACGTCGATCACCCGCGCGTTGTCGCGGCTGAAGATGTCGATCTCGGCCAGGGTCTTGCCCACCAGCGAGGAATCCTCGGGGATCGCCACCTCGGTGAAGAACTTCATGCTGGAGCGATTGGACAGCATCTGCGACATCGAGGCCCGCGCCGGCAGAAGCCGCGGCGCGATCAGCACCAGATAGGCGACGCCGAAGATCGCCACCATCAGCCCGACCGGGGTGATCTCGAAGATGCCGAAGGGCGCCATGCCGGAATTGCGCGCCACCCCGTCCACCAGGAGGTTGGTCGAGGTCCCGATCAGCGTCAGCGTGCCGCCCAGGATCGACAGGTAGGACAGCGGGATCAGCAGCTTCGAGGGCGCGGTGTCCATCTCCTTGGCCAGCTGGATGAAGATCGGCAGCATCACCACCACCAGCGGCGTGTTGTTGACGAAGGCCGACATCACGCAGACCAGCACCGACATCATCGCCAGCGTGAGCATGGGCCGGTTCCCGGCATGGCGCGCCGCCTTGCGCCCGAACCATTCCAGCGCCCCGGTCCGCACCAGCCCGCCGACGATGATGAACATGAAGGCGATGGTCCAGGGCGCCGGATTGGCCAGCACGGACGAGATCTGGTCCACCGGCAGGATGCCCAGCAGCACCATGGCCAGCGTGCCGACGATGGCGGTCACTTCCGGCGGATAGGTTTCGCGGATGAACAGGACGAACATCCCGATGATGAGAAAGATTGTGGTGACGGCGGCGGCCGTTCCGGTCAGTTCCAGTCCGAGCATTCGGCACTCTCTTCTGCGGACCGCGGCGGGCCCTTCTGGCGCCTGTTTCGCCGATTCAATCGCGGGCCGCAACCCGGCCGGCACCGGACGCCTTCCGCGCGACGCGCCGGCAGGCGGCGATCTGCCCGGTTCGCGGACAGGCGCGACAACCCGCAGCCATGGCCTTAGGCAGTTCCCGGATCGCTCTGCGCCAGCCTGCCGCCGTCGCGCACCGGCGTCAGGGCGCGGGCCAGGCCGGTGCGGTCGTCGGTCTCGACCAGGACGCCCGACAGGGTGGCCTCGCCCTCGGCCGGGGTGAAGCGGTCGCGGGCCAGGCCGGTCAGGAAACGGCGCAGGGGCTCGGCCTTCTCCATGCCGATGACGCTGTCATAGTCGCCGCACATGCCGGCATCGGACTGATAGGCGGTGCCGCGGTTCAGGATCTGCGCATCGGCGGTCGGCACATGGGTATGGGTGCCCACGACCAGGCTGGCGCGGCCGTCGCAGAAATGGCCCATCGCCATCTTCTCGCTGGTGGCCTCGGCATGGATGTCCAGCACCGCCGCCTGGACCAGCCCCCCCGGCGGATAGGCGCGTAGCACGCCGTCCACGGCCGAGAAGGGATCGTCGAAGGGCCGCGACATGAAGACCTGCCCCAGCGCCTGCAGGACCAGCACCTTGCGGCCGCGCTGATCGCTGAAGACGCCGAAGCCGCGCCCCGGCGCCTCGCGCGCGATGTTCAGCGGGCGGAGGACGCGCGGCTCGCGGTCGATGAAGGCCAGCATGTCCTTCTGGTCGAAGGCATGGTCGCCCAGGGTGATGCAATCGGCGCCCGATTGCAGCAGCAGCTGGGCATGGCCCGCGGTCAACCCGCGCCCGCCGCTGGCATTCTCTCCGTTGACGATCACGAAATCGGCCTTCAGCCGGGCCTTCAGCCCCGCAAGCCTGTCGCTGATCGCCCGGCGGCCCGCCCGCCCCATCACGTCGCCGAGAAACAGAATACGCATGAGAAAACCGATATGCGAAAGGCCCGGCGGGCTCAAGCAGAGTTCCGCCGGAAAACACGCGCGGATCGACAGGGGCGGCGGGGGCGGAATAAACTGCCGCGGCAGCCGTTCTTGCCAGGGCCCGTTGCGGGCCCCCAGATGATTTCAGACGGAAGGTCCCGATCCATGCCGCTTTCCCATCGCCTGTGCCTTCTTGCCCTGCTGGCCGGGGCCACCATCCTGACCGGCCTGCCCGACCCGCGACCCGGCCATCACGGCTGGACCCCGGCCGCCTGGGCCGATGATGACGATGACGACGACGATGATGATGACGACCGCGGCGGCGGGCTGCGGCTGCGGATTCCGCTGCAGGTCCAGCGCCGCGCGGCGCCCGCCCCGGCCCCTGCCCCGGCGCCCCTGCCGGAATACGCGCCCGAACTGGTCGTGACCGACCTGGACGAGGCGGACCTGCAGCAGCTGCTGGGCGAGGGTTTCGGCGTGATCGAGACCGTGCCGCTTGACGCGCTGGACAGCACGCTGCACCGGCTGTCGGCGCCCTCGGGCCAGAACCTGGAAGCCGCGCGCGACCGGGTGCGCCAGCTTCCCAGCGGCGCAGCGGCGGACCTGAACCACTATTACCGCACCGACCAGGCGGTCAGCACGGCGGCGGCGCCCGCCGCGCCCGAGAACTGCACCCACGGCAATTGCGCCTCTCACCGGCTGGTGGGCTGGCCCGAGGCGGAGGAGCGGCGCCGGTCCTGCCCGCTGAGCCAGCCCATCGGCATCATCGACACCGGCGTGAATACCGAACATGAATTCCTGTCCGACGCGCAGATCGAGCTGGTCCGGCTGGGGACCGAACCCGAACCCTCGGGCAAGATCCACGGCACCGCGATCGTCTCGCTGCTGGCCGGCACGCCCGGCTCGCGCGTCAGCGGGCTTCTGCCCGAGGCGGAACTGGTCGTGGCCGACATCTTCTCGCTGGCGGGCCAGGACGAGCGCGCCGACATCTCGGCCCTGCTGCGCGGGCTGGACGCGATGGAGGAGCGCGGCGTGCGGGTGGTGAACCTGGCGCTGACCGGCCCGGCGAACACGGTGCTGGAATCGACCGTCGCCCGGCTGGTCGCGGAACGCGGCATGGTGCTGGTCGCGGCGGTGGGCAATGACGGCCCGGCCGCCCCCGCCGCCTATCCCGCCGCCTATGACGGGGTGATCGCGGTGACGGCGGTGGACGGGCGCGGACGGATCTATCGCGGCGCGCAGCGGGGCGGGCATGTCGACCTGGCGGCGCCGGGGGTCGGGCTGCTGCTGGCGACCTCGATCAGCGGGGCGCGGCCCAAGACCGGCACCTCCTTCGCGACGCCCTATGTCACGGCGGGGGCGGCGATGCTGCTGGCGCGGGAACCCGAGCTGGCGCCGGAAGCGGTCGCCCGGCGGCTGGCGCAGGCGACCCGCGACCTGGGGGCGGAAGGCCATGACGAGGTTTACGGCCACGGGCTGATCCTGGCCGACCGGCTGTGCCGGGGAAGCTGAAGAAGGGCGCGCCTCAGCGCGCCCAGCCCTCGGCGATGGCGGCGGCTTCCTCTTCGGCGGTCAGCGCCAGCCCGGCGCCGCGCCGCTCCAGCCAGCGGTCCAGCAGCACGCCCTCGGCGCCGCTGGCGGGCAGGAAATCCTGCCCCTCGGCACCCGGCGACAGGGTTTCGGACATCGCGACATCGACGCTCCAGCCCGCGCCGTCATGGCAGGCCAGCGCGACCTGCATCCTCCGCGCCGCCCGGTCCAGCAGTTCGACCTCGCGGCAGAAGCCGCTCTCGGCGGGCATCGAGGCCAGCACGGTCAGCTCGCCCGCGCCATAGGCCACCGGCTGGCCCGAGGGCTGCCCGGCAAGGACCCCGTGCAGGGCGCTGCCGGGCGCGACCGGGCCGGCGGTCAGGGTCGGGTCCGCCGCATCCGGCTGCATCAGCACCAGCGCGCCGACGAAAGCGGCGGCCAGCGCGCCGCCCAGCCCGGCAAGGACCGGCGCGCGGCGGCGCAGGCGGGCGCGGAACGGGACCACCGTCGCGCCGGGCTGGGGGGCGGCTTCGGGCGTCAGCAGCTGCTGGAAGCGCGCCGGCACGGGCTCGTTCACCGGCCCGGCGAAGGCCCGCACCAGCGCGGCATTGGCGGCCATCAGGTCGTCCACATAGGCCTGGTCCTGCGGATGGTCGGCCAGGTGCATGACGACGCGCGCGGCCTCCTCGGGCGACAGCTCGCCATCGGCGAAGGCGGCAAGCGTTTCCTTGTCCATCACGGTTTCACGGCTCATTGGCGGCGTCCCTGGCTGAGGCCCAGTTGCGGCAGAAGCGCCTCGCGGGCGCGGGAAAGGCGGCTCATGACGGTGCCGACGGGGATCTCCAGCACCTCGGCGGCATCCTTGTAGCTGAGCCCCTCGATGGCGACCAGCGACAGGACGGCGCGCTGCGGCTCGGGCAGGCGGCCCATCGCGTCGCGGACCTTGCCCAGCATCATCCGGTCCTCGGGCAGGTTGGCGCCGCGCCCGCCGTCCGAGAGGTTCGCGTCCTCGGGGGCGATGGTGGTGCCGCGGGTGCGGTTGCGGCGGCGGTCGTCGATCCACAGCGTCTGGACGATGCGATACATCCAGCTGTCCATCCGCGTGCCGGGGGTGAACTGGGCGGCATTGCGCAGCGCCTTCTCGCAGGCGGCCTGCACCAGGTCGTCGCCGTCCTGCGGATTGCCCGTCAGGCTCAGCGCGAAGCGGCGCAGGCGGGGCACCAGCGCCACAAGATCGGTTCTGAATGTCTCGTCCGGGCCGGGTGCCATCGGGGTCTCCTTTGCGGGCCATGCTGGATCAGAACGGGCGCCGGGGGCAATTATTCCATTGCGGTAACGGATTGCTGACGTTTCCGTGCGAATGTCGGGACCTGACGGGTCGGGCTTGACTGGCGGGTGCCGGTGGCAAGACTGGCCGCGACCGTGATCGAAAGGGGACCGATGCTGCGGATCGGATGGTTGCTTCTGGCGCTGCTGCCCGCGCCCGCGCTGGCGGCGGATTGCGTGGTGCTGCTGCACGGGCTGGCGCGCAGCGACGCCTCGATGCAGCTGATGGAGACCGCGCTGGAGGACCGGGGCTATCTGGTGGTCAGCGAGACCTATCCCTCGACCGACCTGCCGATCGAGGAGCTTCTGGACTATGTCGGGCAGGCGGCGGCGCAATGCGGCGCGCAGGACCAGGCCGGGCGGATCGATTTCGTCACCCATTCCATGGGCGGCATCCTGCTGCGCGCCTGGCTGATGGATCACCGCCCCGACAGGCTGGGCCGCGTGGTGATGCTGGCGCCGCCCAATCACGGCTCCGAGGTGGTGGATGTCTTCGGCGACCTGGCGCTGTTCCGCTTCGTGAACGGGCCGGCGGGCCTGCAGCTTGGCACCCAGGCCGACAGCGTGCCGAACCGGCTGCCGCCGGCGGATTACGAACTGGGCATCATCGCCGGCGACCGCACGGTGAACCCGATCCTGTCGCTGAGCTTCGAGGGGCCGAACGACGGCAAGGTCTCGGTCGAGAGCACGCGACTGGAGGGGATGGCCGATCATATCGTGCTGCCGGTGACGCATACCTTCATGATGAACAACCCCGTCGTCATCGTGCAGGTGCTGCATTTCCTGGCCCATGGCCGCTTCGACCACGATCTGGGCCTGGGCGAGGCGATCGGCAGGCTGGCCGATCCTGGCCCCACCTGACCCTTGGGCCGACCTGATCCGGCCCGACCTGATCCCGACCCGACCTGATCCCGGCCCGACCTAGCCGCCTCGGCTGTCCGAATCCCCGGCCATCCCGGCGCCGGCGGCCAGTTCGTCGCGCAGCCGGGCCAGCGACTCGGGCGTCCAGCCGGCGGGGCGGGTGATCGCGACCCAGGCATCCAGGTAGTGCTGGGGCGCATAGACATGGCCGTAACCCATCGGCGTGCCGGTCCCCACCGCCATGTCCAGCGCCAGCTGCAGCATCGTCACCACCGGATACCAGCGCAGCTCGGCCGAGACATCGGGACCGCGCGGATCCGACAGCCAGGCGGGCGGGCGATAGAAGTCGCGCGGGTCGAAGAAGGTGATCGGATCGCTGGCATATTGCAGATAGACGATCCGCATCCGCCCCCACAGCGCCTCGGCCGGCGCCGCCAGCCCGCTCTGATTGGCGAAACGGACCAGCGAATCGTCGCCATAGCGCGGCAGCCAGGCGGGCGATCCGGGCTGGCGGGCATCGGTCACGGCGCGCCACAGGCGGCTTTCGAAGGGCGGCCCGCTCCACAGCGCGCCGTCGACCGGGTCGGTCATGATCCCCGACAGCTCGACCAGCCGTTCGGAATTCATCGCGCCCAGGCTGAGCCCGTGCAGATAGAAGCGCGGCCGGGTATCGGCGGGCAGGCTGCGCCAATGGTCGTAGATCGCGTTGAACAGCGCGAAGGTCGCCTCGGCCCCGTATTCGGGCTCCACGATCAGCGACAGCGGGCTGGAGAGATAGCTGTATTGCAGCGCCACGCTGGCCACGTCGCCGCCATGCAGGATCTCCAGCGTGTCCATCGCCGCCGGGTCGATCCAGCCGGTGCCGGTGGGCGTGACCACGACCAGCACCGAACGGTCGAAGCCGCCCTGGCGCTTCAGCTCCTCCAGCGCCAGCGCCGCGCGTTCGGCCACGCTGTCGGCGGCGGGCAGGCCGACATAGACGCGGACCGGCTGCATCGCCGGGCGGCCGGTCAGCGCCTCGATCCGGGCGGGCTCGGGCCCGCTGGCGATGAATTCGCGCCCCGCCCGGCCCAGCATCTCCCACTCGACCAGCGATTCGGCGCTGCCGGTCATCCGGGGATCCTCGGGGCGGGGCTGGTCGGGCACGATCAGCGCGTCATATTCGCGATAGGACCCGTCCAGCACGTAAAGCACCGAGCGAAACAGCACGCCATTGGCCAGCGTCCAGAAGATCAGCGCCGCCAGGATCGTGCCGACGACATTGGCGACGCGGCGCGGCACGATCCGGTGCGCGCGCCCCGACAGGTGCCGCGAGGCCAGCGCGAACAGCCGCGCCAGCAGCAGAAGGATCGCGAAGACCAGCGCGGCGATGGCGAACAGGCGGATCGGATGGGCGCTGTCCACCGGCTCCATCCCCATCGGCAGGCGGATCGAGTTCTGCCAGTCCGGCACCTGCGACAGGAAGCTGACCACGACGCCCAGGCAGACGACCGCCAGCGCGACGTTCAGCGCCGGCCGGAAGCGATGCGGCAGGAACGGCAGCCGCATGTAGCGCCACAGCCAGGCGAAGCCCGCGCCCAGCCCGTAGCCCGCCCCGAAGCACATCCCGGCCAGCGTGCCCTGCATCACGTCGCTGCGCGGCACCAGGCTGGGCGTCAGCGAGGCGGCCAGGAACAGCGTGCCCAGCACCACCCCGGTCCCGCAGAGCGAGCCGGCCTGGCGCCGCAGCAATGCGGCAAGCGGGTGATGGGCGATCCGGTGCATCCGGGCGGAGATTTGCAGCCGGCGGGCGATTCGGCCAGAGCCGAGATGCGCGCCGTGAACCCCGCCGCGCCGGGCTCAGCCCCGATCCGCCGACAGCAGCGCGACGGCCTGATCGGCGATCACCTGTTCCTCGTCGGTGGGGATGACCAGGCAGCGCACCCGCGCCCGATCCGCGCCGATCTCGATCCGGTTGGCGGCATTGGCCGGCGCGTCCAGCGCGACGCCCAGCCAGGCCAGCCGGTCGGCCACCATCGCGCGGATGCGCGGCTGGTTCTCGCCGATGCCGGCGGTGAAGACCAGCGCGTCCAGCCCGCCAAGCGTCGCGGCCAGCCGGGCGACCTCGCCGGCGATGCGGAAGCAGAACAGCTCGATCGCCTCGGCGGCCTCGGGGGCGGCGCTCTCCAGCAATTCGCGGCTGTCGGCGTCGATGCCCGAGACGCCCAGCAGCCCGCTCTCGCGGTAGAGCATGTTCTCCACCTCGGCCAGGCTCATGCCCATCGGCCCCAGCAGGTGCAGCAGCACGCCCGGATCCAGCGTGCCCGATCGCGTGGCCATCGGGATGCCGTCGATGGTCGAGAACCCCATCGAGGTATCGAGACTGCGCCCGCCAGCCATCCCGCACAGGCTGGCGCCGCTGCCCAGATGCGCAGCCACCACCCGCGCGTCAGAGGGCAGGCCCATCCGCCGCAACGCGCCGGCGATGAAGTGATAGGACAGCCCGTGGAAGCCATAGCGCTTGACGCCCCGGTCATGCAGCGCGCGGGGAATGGCGAAGCGGCGGGCGATGGGCGGGTTGGTCGCATGGAAGGCGGTGTCGAAGGATGCCGTCTGCACCGTGTCGGGCAGCAGCGAGCGCATCGCATGGATCAGCCGCAGGCTTTGCGGCTGGTGCAGGGGGGCAAGGCTGGCCAGGTCCTCGATCCGCGCCAGCGTGGCGGGATCGATCCGCGCCGGGCCGGTGAAGATGTCGCCGCCATGCACGACCCGGTGGCCGATGGCGCGCAGCCGGTCCAGCGGCAGATGCCCGCCCAGCCAGTCCAGCGACCGGGCCAGGACCGCGCCCATGTCCTGCGCGTCGGCGCCCGGCAGCGGCTGGGTCAGCCTGCGCCCCTCCAGCGTGACGCGGAATTCCAGCGGCTCGTCGCGGAAATCGATGACGCCGCGCCCCAGCGCCGTCGCCCGCGCGCCCTCGACGCGGTAGAAGCCCAGCTTCACGGTCGAGGAACCGGCGTTGAAGGTCAGGATCAGCCCGCCCTCGGTCACAGCGGCATCGCCCTGCCTGGGGCCGTCGGCGCGACCCGCCGTTTCCGCATCACCTCATCCATCATCGCAGATCCTTCCAGCAATCACATGATTCACATATGGAATCATAGTTCGTCCACGATCCGGCAACGCCCCCGGAACGGTTCGAGGCCAAGTCTTGACCGGCATCCGGGTCTTGGCAAGCGGTTCCTGTCCCCCTGACGCTGCGGAAGCAGCGGTCAGACCGCCCGGCCCGTCCAGACCGCCGGGACGAGCCCGCGCAGCGCATTGCCGACCCGCAGCCGGACATGCGGCAGCTCGGCACCGGGCAGCACCTCCTCGGCGCAGGCGGCGCGGGCAAGCATGTCGGCGCGCAGCACCCCCGGCAGAAGGCCGGAGGTCAGCGGCGGGGTGCGCAGCCCATCGCCCCGGTCGAAGAAGACCGTCGTGATCGTGCCGTCGCAGACCTCGCCCCGCTCGTTCAGCAGGACCAGTTCGTCCAGGTCGGCGGGGATCGCGCGCCGGGCGGCGTCATAGGCCGGGCGGTGCGTGGATTTCAGGCGCAGCCAGGGGTCGCCCGATTGCAGGCGCTGCGCGGCCAGGCCCAGCCGCCAGCAGGTGATCGGGGCTGGAACCGGCGCCTGCTCGACGGTGATCGCGCCGTCGCGGTCGGCCAGCAGCCGCAGGCGGGCGGGGCGCCCGGCCGGTCCGGTCAGCGCCGCGCGCGCCGCCGCCACGTCCAGCACCCAGCCCAGCCTGGCGGCGCCGTCGGACAGCCGCGCCAGATGCCGGCCCAGCAGCGGGCAGGCGCGCCCGTCCCACAGCGCGGTCTCGATCAGCCTCAGCTGCGGGTCGTCAGCGGCTGGACAAAGCGGGCTTTCCACAGGGCCTCCTCCCATTCGCTCTCGGCGGTCGAATCGGCGACGATGCCGCCGCCGACATTCAGCCGCACCCGGTCGCCCTCGACCGACAGCGTGCGGATCGCGACCGAGAAGGCCGCCGCCCCGTCCGGGGCCATCCAGCCGATTGCCCCACAATAGAGGCCGCGCGGGAAGGGCTCCAGCTCGTGGATGATCTGCATCGCCCGGATCTTCGGCGCCCCGGTGATCGAGCCGCAGGGAAACAGCGCCGGCATCAGCGTCGCAAGATCGGCGGGCGCGGCCAGTTCGGCGGTGATGCGCGAGGTCATCTGATGCACCGTGGCGAAGCTTTCGACGGCGAACAATTCGGGCACGCGCACGCTGCCGACCCGCGCCAGGACCGAGATGTCGTTGCGCAGCAGATCGACGATCATCAGGTTCTCGGCCCGGTCCTTCTCGGATGCCGCCAGCGCCGCAGCCAGCGCGGCATCCCTGTCGGGATCGGCGGCGCGCGGCGCGGTGCCCTTCATCGGCCGGGCCTCGATCCGGCCATCGGCGGTCAGGCTGAAGAACAGCTCGGGCGAGCGCGAGATCACCACCGGCCCCGCGCCCATGTCGGCGTAAGAGGAATAGCCCACCGGCTGAAGCCGCGACAGCGCCGCCGCCAGACCGGCGGGCCTGCCGCGCAGAAGCCGGGTCTCGACCGGGAAGGTCAGGTTGATCTGATAGCAGTCCCCGGCAGCGATATAGTCCTGCGCGCGCCGGAAGGCATCCCGGTATTGATTCTGTGTTATCAATGGATTCAGAGGAGAAAGCGAGGCGGTTTCCGAAGTTTCCGGCGCAGCCTCCCACGCCGATGGCGCATCATGGACGCCCAGGACCAGAAGCGGCTGGTCCGAGGGGCGCAGCAAGGGCGCCAGCCGCGGCTCGAAGGCCAGCCCGGCCTCGTAGGCGATCCATCCGGCGATCCAGCACCCCTGCCGCCGCAGGGCATCGGCGCGCGCCAAAGCCGGGCGCACCTGGTCGGCACGATGGGCCAGGATCAGTTCCCGCGCCTCGTCGAATCGGACGGGCCGGCCACCCGGTCCGAAATCGCAAATGATCATGCTACCCCTGCCGCTTCGCGATCGGCCCCATGGACGGGCCGGCCGGAGTGTTAGCGCATCGGATGCCCTGCCGCCAGCGCGGCCTTGCGCCCGTGGTCGCGGCACGGGCGGCGCTTCGTCGGAAAGCTGGTCGCCGATGTCGAATCCCTGCCGCAAGCGCGCGCCCGGCCCGGACAGGATGCCGGGCAGCAGGCCCAAGAACGCGCCATCCCGGAAAGATCCCTGACGGAGTTTGCAGAATGCTGAAAGAACGGATTGCAGGTTTGCTGGGCCAGCGCCAGCCCGGCCATTCCCTGCCCCGCGACTTCTATGTCGACGACGACATCTTCCGCGCCGACATGCAGGCGGTGTTCGAAACCGACTGGATCTTCGCCTGCAGCACCGTCGAGATCCCCCGTCCCGGCGATTACCTGACGCTGAAGGTCGGCGACAATCCGGTCGTCGTGCTGCGCAACCGGGACGGAGAGATCGCGGCCTTCCACAACAGCTGCCGGCATCGCGGCTCGATGATCTGCCAGAAGGAAAGAGGCCGGGCGAACCGGCTGGTCTGTCCCTATCACCAATGGGTCTACGAGCTGGACGGCAGCCTGATCAATGCCCGGCAGATGCCCGACGATTTTGACAAGGCGGCCCACGGCCTCGCCCCCGTCCATGTCGAGGTGATCTGCGGCATGGTCTATATCTGCCTTGCCGACGAACCCCCGTCGCTGGCGCGTTTCCGCGCCGGGGTCACGCCCTATATCGCCCCGCATATGCCCGACCGCACCAAGGTTGCCTTCACCTCGACCATCGTCGAGGAGGCGAACTGGAAGCTGGTGATCGAGAACAACCGCGAATGCTATCACTGCGCGGGCAACCATCCCGAGCTGCTGGTGACGCTGGTCGAATTCGCCCTGCCCGACGATCCGCTGGTCAAGGCGCAGTTCCAGGGGCTGATGGAGCGTTCCACCGCGCGCTGGGACCGGCTGGGCCTGCCGCACAAGCCGGCCGAGGGCGGCGTTGAGTTCCGCTGCATCCGCCTGCCCTTCAACGAGGACTGCCTGTCCTTCACCATGGACGGCAAGCCCGCCTGCAACAAGCTTCTGGCCGATTTCACCGAGCCCGACCTTGGCTCGGTCCGCATGTTCCGGGTGCCGAACAACTGGAACCACTTCCTCTCCGACCACATCCTGCAATTCCGGGTCCTGCCGCTGTCGGCGAACCGCACCGAGGTGCGCACCACATGGCTGGTCCACGAGGATGCGGTCGAGGGCGTGGATTACGACCTCACGCGCCTCACCGAGGTCTGGCTGGCCACCAATGACGAGGATCGCGTGCTGGCCGAGAACAACCATCGCGGCATCCTGTCGCGGGCCTACCGGCCCGGCCCCTATGCGCCCTCGGAATTCATGCTGAACAATTTCTCGGAATGGTATGCGGGCAAGATGGCGGATTTCACCGGCGGCCCGCAGGCGCGGATCGCGGCGGAGTAAGGCGCATGGACATGCAAGCCCCTTCGGCGGCCCTGCTGTCGCTGTCCTGCATCGCCGTCCGCGACGAGACGCCCACCGTCAAGACCTTCCGCCTGCGTGCGGGCAGCGGCCCGGTGGGCTTCACCCCCGGCCAGGCGCTGGTGCTGAAGGTGCCCCTGCCGGGCGGTCCGGTCTGGCGCAGTTTCACCATCTCGGGCGGCACCGGGGGCGACCTGGAGCTGACGATCAAGGCGCAGGCGCCGGGCGGCGCGACCCGCTGGCTGCACGAGAACCTGCGCGAGGGCAGCGGCATCGAGGCCCGCCCCCCGCGCGGCGCCTTCACGCTGGGGCTGCGCGAGAACGACCGGCTGGCCTTCGTCTCGGGCGGGTCGGGGGCCACGCCGATGATGGCCATGCTGCGGCATCTGGCGCAGACCGATCCCGAGGCCGACCTGGCATGGTTCCACGCCGCGCGCGATCCGGCAGAGGTGCTGTTTGCCCGCGAACTGGCCGAATTGCAGGCCCGGATGCCCAATCTGACGGTGGCGATCAGCGTCAGCCGCGTCGCGCCGGGATGGTTTGGCTATCGCGGCCGCGTCAGCCGGGCGCGGCTGGCCACCGCCATCCCCGATCTGGGCCGCCGTCAGGTCTTCTGCTGCGGCCCGCAGGGCTTCATGCAGGAGGTCCGGCTGATCCATGCCGCCGAGGGCGGCGCGCGGATGCAGTTCCATACCGAAAGCTTCGGCGGCGTGGCCCCCGCCGGCGCGCCCATGACCGAAGCCGCCCCCGAAGGCCCCGGTTTCGGCCTGACCGTGAACGGCCGCGCCATCGCCATCCGCGCCGACGAGACGCTGCTGCAGGCCAGCCTGCGCCAGGGCGTCATCATCCCCTGCGGCTGCGGCGAGGGCATGTGCGGCACCTGCATGGTGCAGCTTGTCTCGGGCCGGGTGGACAGCCGGCCGAATGGCGGGCTGACGCCGGAAGAGGCGGCCGAGGGCTATGTGCTGGCCTGCTCGACCCGCGCGGCGTCGGATGTCGAAATCAGGCTGGCCTGACCCCCTCGGGTCCGGGTCGGATTTCTTTCCCTTCGGGTCGAAAACCTGCTGCCGGCCCGGCGGGCTTTACACCAAGGATGGCCCTGCCGCGATGCAGTCGCCAGAGGACGCAAGATGACACCAGACCCCCGATCCGTCGCCGGCAAGCGCCTTGAGATCGCGGAACGGACCCAGATTCTGGTCGTGGGCGCCGGCCCCGCCGGGATCGCCGCCGCCCGCCACGCCCATCAGGGCGGCGCGCAGGTGATGCTGGTCGACGAACATCCCGTGCCCTTCGAAACCATGGGCGAAAGCGTCCCGCAGATCTGGGGCGGCCGGATGGGCGGCAGGGTCCGCAACCGCAACGCCATGACGGAACGGATGCTGGAGGCGCGACCCGATCTGGTCGAACTGTTCGATCTGGGCGTCGACATCCGCCTTGGCACCGCCTGCTGGGGGCTGTTCGCCAACCAGCCCAACCTGGGCTGGATGCCCGGCCTGGTCGCCGGGCTGATGGACGAGGAACAGGGCAGCCATCTGGTCGGTTTCGATCAGGCTGTGGTGGCCACCGGGCGGCGCGACATGGGGCTGGCCTTTCCCGGCTGGGACCTGCCCGGCGTGCTGGGCGCCGGTGCCGCACTGATGCTGGCGCGGCTCTACGATGCGCTGGACAGCCGCCACGCGGTCATGCTGGGCTCGACCCCCGAGGCACTGCTGGCGGCGCTGGACCTGATCGACGCGGGCGTGACCATCGCCGCCGTGGTCGAACAGGCCGAGGCCGCCGCCGCGCCCGAGGATCTGGTCGCGCGCATCCGCGCCGCCGGGGTCGAGATCGTCACCGGCGAGGCGCCGCGCGGCGTCACCTCGGACGCGGATGGCGTCACCGGGCTGATGCTGCGCAACCGCACCATCCCTTGCGATTCCGTGCTGCTGGGCGTGGGCGCGGTGCCGATGATCGACCTGCT
Source organism: Paracoccus sigandri (assembly GCF_003709565.1). Classification (GTDB taxonomy): domain Bacteria; phylum Pseudomonadota; class Alphaproteobacteria; order Rhodobacterales; family Rhodobacteraceae; genus Paracoccus; species Paracoccus siganidrum. The sequence continues at coordinate 19,116 of NZ_QNRC01000035.1, forward strand.
GCAGGCCGCCGGGGCGCGTTGCACCTTCGACAATGATCGCGGCGGCTTCGTGCCCGTGCTGAAAGCGGGCGGCGAGACCAGCCTGGCCGGCATCCGCGCCGCGGGCGACTGCGCGGGGATCTGGCCCGCGAAATCCGCCGATCCGGCGCTGGCCGAGGCCGAGGGGCGGCTGGCCGCCGGGGCCGCGCTGGCGGCGCTGGGGCTGGCGGAGGCTCCGGTCGGGGATGCCCCGCAGCCCGGCCCCGCCGCCGATCTGGGCGCATACCGCAAGGCCTGGGTCCGCGCCTCGGTGGTGGAGGCCGTGGCCGACATGCCGGTCTGCCAATGCGAGGAGGTCACGGCGCGCGAGATCCTGGATGTCAGCCCGCCGCGCTATCTGAACGCGCCGCATCTGCCGAACCTGACGCGCAGCCTGACCGAGATCCTTGGCGAAGGGCCACCCGATCCCGACCAGATCAAGCGGCTGACCCGCGCCGGGATGGGCCCCTGTCAGGGCCGCCGCTGCCGCGAGCAGATCCAGGCGCTGCTGGCCCTGCAGGAGGATCTGTCGCTTGGGGTGGTGCCGCTGGCCGGCTATCGCAGCCCGGTCCGCCCGCTCAGCCTGGCCGCCGCCGCCACGCCCGAGGATCCCGCCATCGCCGCCGCCTGGGATTCCTGGTTCGGAATGCCGCGCCAATGGGTCCCCTTCTGGGATGTCGAGGACCACTATACGGTCGCCGCCCTTGCGACGCAGAAGGAACATGTCAGTGAATAATCCCATTCCCGGCATCCCGTCCGGCGACGACAATCGCGGCGCCTCGGTCATCGTGATCGGCGGCGGCGTCACCGGCCTCTCCACCGCCTTCTGGCTGGCCGAGGCGGGCGTCGACGTCCTTGTGCTGGAACGCGGCATCGTCGGCTGGGAGGCCTCGGGGCGCAATGGCGGCGGCTGCTCGCATCACCACAGCCCGCTTTTCGCCGAGGAACAGCGGCTGTGGCCGATGATGGACGAGTTGCTGGGCTATCCGACCGAGTTCCGGCCGAACCGCATCCGCATCGCGCTGTCGCCCGAGCAGTTCACGCTTTACGGCCGCGCCGCGGCCAATGCCCGCAAGCAGGGCTTCCGCGTCGATGATCTGGACGCGCAGGCGGTGCGCGATCTGGTGCCTCTGGCCGGGGACAACATCCATGCCGGGCATTACTACCATTTCGGCGGCCATGCGAACCCGCACCGCACCGTGCAGGCCTATGCCTGGGCGCTGCGCGACCGGGGCGGGCGGGTGCGCCAGCACGTCACCGTCACCGGCTTCCGGCGGCAGGGCGGCCGGGTGACGGCGGTCGAGACCGACAGGGGCGTCATCAGTTGCGACCACCTGGTCATCGCGGCGGGTCCGCAGACCGGCCGGCTGGCCGCGATGCTGGAGGTCGCCATCCCCATGCGCGCCGCCCGCGCCGAGATGATCGTGACCGAGCCCCTGCCGCTGATGCCGCTGGGGGGGATCGACGGCAACGGGCTCTATGGCCGCCAGACCCTGCGCGGCAACCTGGCCTATGGCGGCGGCCCGCATGAATGGGTCGAGACTGAGGAGCAATCGGGCGGCCCGCGCCCCTCGACCCCGCTGTCGGGCAGCATCGCCCGGCGCGTGGCCGAACTGCTGCCCAAGGCCGCCCATGCCCGCGTCATCCGCAGCTGGTCGGGCATCATCGAGAACACGCCCGACGGCCGCCCGGTCATGGACCGCCCGGCCCCGTGGCAGAACCTGACCGTCGCCACCCTGTCCGGCGTGGGCTTCGGCCTGTCGCCCGCCTCGGGCCGGGCGCTGATGCAGCTGGTGATGCAGGGGCGCTGCGACTTCGCCGATCTCTCCAGCCTGCGGCTGGGACGCTTCGATCGGCTGGAGCCGGATTGGGATGCACTTCAGGGCTGGCTGCCCGCCGGGATGGCGACTGCCTGATGGGAACGGCTTGAAGCGCGGCGGCTTGAAGAACGGGGCGGCTTGACCGAACATGGCGCATCGCAACCCGGACCCGCCGATGTTCTACCACGACACGGGCGAGCCTTTGTGCTTCGCCTTCCTGATGCTGGAAGGGCTCTCGATGCTCAGCCTCGCCTCGGCGACCGAGCCTTTGCGGGCCGCCAACCGGCTGCTGGGGCGCGATGTCTTCCGCTGGGATCTATGCAGCATCGACGGGCAGCCGGTCATGCCATCCTCGGGCATTCCCTTTCCGGCGATCCATGTCGATCAGGCGATCGAGCGCAACCACGCCCTGTTCATCTGCGGCGGCGCGCGGGTCGATCCGCAGGACGAACGCCCCTATCTGGCCGCGATGCGGCGGGCGGCGCATCGCGGCCGGGCCATCGGCGCCCTGTCGACGGCCAGCTATCTGCTGGCCAAGGCCGGGCTGCTGGACGGCTATCGCTGCACGATCCACTGGGAAAACCGCGCCGCCTTCGAAGAGGATTTCCCGCATCTGCCGATCACCGGCACGCTTTACGAGATCGACCGCAACCGGCTGACCTGTTCGGGCGGGACGGCCTCGATGGACCTGATGCTGCATATCATCGCCGATCTGCATGGCCGCGACCTGGCCAATGGCGTGGCCAACCAGTTCCACCACGCCCGCATCCGCGACGCGGATGAAAGCCAGCAGGGCGGCCGGATGGAGCAGATCGGCACCTTGCCCGAATCGCTGCAGATGATCGTCCGCCTGATGCAGGCCAATATCGAGACGCCCCTGCAGATCGAGCGGCTGGCCCGGCTGGCCAATGTCAGCGAGCGGCAGATGGAGCGGAACTTCCGCAATTTCCTGGGCATGACCCCGGCGCGATACTACCTGTCGCTGCGGGTCGAACGCGCGCGCGAGATGCTGCTCTATACCGAACAGCCGATCATCGACATCGCCATCGCCACCGGCTTCGCCTCGACTTCGCATTTCTCGAAATGGGTCAAGGAGTTCTACAAGATCCGTCCCAGCGAGATGCGCGAACAGGCGAGGGTCGCCCGCGCCCGGTCCCGCCGCACGGGCTGACCCTTCAGGCCGCGCCCAGCAGGCCGAAGAACCGCCCCGCGCCCGTGCCGTCGCCCAGCCGGTCCACGGCATCCTCCAACTCGGCCGTGCGGGTCGCGCCCAGCACCGGGGCGGCATAGGCGCGGAACTTGGCGCGCACGGCCTCCATCGGCACCGGCGCCTCGGGATCGCCCGACGCCTCGGTCGGACCCGATTCCAGCACCCGGCCATCGCGCAGCACCAGCCGCACATCGGCAAGGCGCCGGGCCGGGAAGGCGACGTTGTAATCCTCGCGCTCGGTGATCGTCATGGCGTCGGCAAGGCGGCGTATCTCCGGGTCGGCGAAGCTGTCCTCGGCCACATCCTGCGGGTCCACGCGCCCGCGCACCAGCGCCACGGCGGCGGGAAAGGCGGTCGAATACTGCGCCTGTTCGGTGCTGGCGGGCGCGCGCGTGGCAAGGCGGCGGGACTGGTGGAAGGTGGCGATCTCGATCCGCTCGACCTGATCGGGGGTCAGGGCGTGCCGCGCGCGCAGGTCCAGCACGGCCTGCACCGGCGGCTGCGCCCAACGGCAGACCGGGAAGGGCTTGAAATACTGCTCGGCGATGCGCCAGTTGCGGCCCAGATCGGCCCAGAGATCGGCCACATCCGCGCCCTCGACGGTGAGCGCGGGGGCGCCGGTGAACCCGTCCGCCGCCAGAAAGGCGGCCGAGACCCCGGCCATCGCCCCCCAGCCCGAGCCGTCCTTGACCATGGTCGGATGGTCGATGCAGCGCATCATCTGGCTGCGCGGCCCGTGATATTCGGCGATGCCGATCGCCTCGCGCGTCCGCGCCGCGTCCAGCCCCAGCACCCGCGCCCCCAGCGCCGCCGCCGCGAGTGCCACCCAGGCGCCCGAGGTGTGATAGTCGCAGGCGGTGCGGTGCAGCGCGATGCCCGCGCGGGTGCCGATCTCGTAGCCCAGCACCAGCCCGGCCAGGAAATCGCGGTCATCCACCCGCCCCTCGGACTGGAACAGCGCCAGCAGGGCGGGGAAGCTGCCGCAGCCGACATGGCCCTTGGTCAGCTTGTGGCCGTCATGGCCGTCCAGCGCGTCGATGGTCATGCCCCCCGCCAGCGCCGCCCCGGCCGGGCTGACCTGGCGGCCGTCCATCAGCATCGGCGCCGCGCGGCTGCCCGCGCCGAACTGCGCCGCCGCATGGTCGCGGATGATGCGCGACAGCGCGGTCCGGCTGCCGCCCGCCGCCACGCCCAAGAGGTCCAGCAGCCAGCGCCGGGCCAGGGCCAGCACCTCGGGCGGCAGATCCTGCGCCCGCGTGTCGTGAAGGAAGTCGTGAAATGGCGATGTCATGATCCGCTGCCCCTGCCCCGTCCTGCCGCTGCCCGTCCCGCCGTCCTAGTCGCGCACGAAATCCGGCACTCCCAACGTCTCGACCAGCCGCGCGGTCTCGCGCTGGACCAGCGCCAGATTGCTGTCGCGCACCGTGGGCAGCAGGTGCCGCGCCTGGCGCAGCAGGTCATAGTCCAGCGTCGCCAGGATCATCTCCTCGCCCCGCCCGGCGACGGCCAGCTCGCGCCCGAAGGGATCGCAGATGCGCGAGCCGCCCCAGAATGTCAGGTCGCGCTCGGTCCCGGTCCGGTTCACCATGATGATCGGTGCGCCATAGATCATCGCGTAGAAGCGGCAGGTCAGCGCCCAGCCGCCGGGATTGTCGAAATCGGCGCCCACCGCCTCGACGGCGGAACTGACCGGGCAGGCCAGCATGGTCGCGCCATGCAGGAAGGCCAGATGGGTCAGCGCCGGGTTCCAGAGATCGGCGCAGATCAACAGCCCCGCGCGCCAATGGCTGTCCAGCTCGCAGGTTTCGACGAAACGGCCGGGGGCGTAGTGCTTGCCCTCTTCCAGCTTGCCATAGGTGGGCAGGTTCACCTTGCGATGCAGGTGGATCATCCCGCCATCGCGCAGAATCGCCGCCGAATTGTAGAACTGCGCGGCCGGGCCTTCCTCGATGAAGCCCAGCACCACCGCCATCGGCCCCGCCGCCTCGGCCAGCCGCTTCAGCCGCGGGTCCTTGCGCGACATGGCGGCGCCCAGCAGGTTCTCGGAGCCGTAATGGCCGGTCAGCGACAGCTCCGGCATGACCAGCATGTCCAGACCGGCCTCGCGCCCCCGCGCGATCCAGTGCAGGTGGCGGTCCAGATTGGCATCGACATCGCCGATCTCGCTGGCGAATTGCGCAGCGCCGACGGTGATCCTGTTGTTGTTCGCCATCGCCCCCGGCCCTTGCGAATCGCCACGCTGGTGGCAGGGGCGCAACCGCCCCCGCCCTTTCCGCCTCAGTTGAAGCCGTGATCCTGCAGGAACTTCGCCGCCGCGTTCTCGATCGAGACCTTGTCCACGTCGACGCTGGCATTCAGGCTGGCCATCACCTGGTCGTCCAGCTTGGCCGAGACCTCGTTCAGCAGGTCGCCGATCTCGGGATTGGCTTCCAGCACCTCGGCGCGAATCACCGGGGCCAGCGCGTAGCTGGGGAAATAGCCCTGGTCGTCCTCCAGCACGGTGAAGTCGAAGGCGGGGATGCGGCCGTCGGTGGCGAAGACCAGCCCGACATCGACCTGGCTGTCGCGCAGCGCCTGATAGACCAGCCCGGTATCCATGCGCTTGACATTGGCGCGGCCGAATTCGAAGCCGTAGGTCTCTTCCAGCGGCTTCAGCCCGTCGGGGCGGGCATAGAATTCGGCATTCGAGCCGAAGCTGAGCGCCTGGCCGCCATTCACCGCCCCGGCCAGGTCGGAAATGGTCGCGATGCCCTTCTCGGCGGCATCGGCCGCGCGCATCGCCAGCGCATAGGTATTGTTCGCCTCGGACGGGTTCAGCCAGACGATGCCCTTTTCGGCATCCAGTTCCTTGACCGTGTCATAGGTCTGCTGCGGGTCCATCCGCTCCTCGATGTTGTTGTAGGTGATCAGCGAGGTGCCGGTATATTCCCAGTAGACGTGGATCTGGCCGTTCTCCATCGCCTGGCGCACCGCGGCCGAGCCCATGCCGGCGCGATTGTCGACCCGGTGGCCGTTGGCCTCCAGCACCTGCTGGGTGATGGCGGACAGGATCTGCTGTTCGGTGAAGTTCTTGCCGCCGACGACGATGTCGGCCGCCTGCGCGCCGGTCGCGAAACCCGCGAAGGCAAGCGCCGCAAGGCCGGATCTGAGGGTGATGTTCATTGTGGTAGCTCCCGTTGGTTGCTGGTTCAGGGTCCGCCTTATCGAAGCGGATTCACGCCTTTCGGGATCAGCCGCAGCTGCGCCTGCCCCATGAAGAAGTCGACGGCCACGGCCAGCGCCGCCGTCGGGATCGCGCCCGCCAGCAACATGCCCGTGTCCATCAGGTCGATGCCGGTGAAGATCAGCTCGCCCAGGCCCCCGCCGCCGATCAGGAAGGCCAGCGGCGTGGTGCCCACGTTGATCGCAAGCGCCGTGCGGATGCCCGAGAAGATGACATAGAGCGCGTTCGGCACCTCGACCCGCATCAGGATCTGCCAGCGCGTCATGCCCATGCCGGTCGCGGCCTCCTTCAGATGCGCGGGCACGGCCAGCAGCCCGGCATAGGTATTGCGCACGATGGGCAGAAGCGAGGCCACGAACAGCCCGAAGAAGGCCGGCGGAAAGCCGATGCCCAGCAGCGTCATCGACAGGGCGATGACGGCAAGGGTCGGGATCGTGGTGCCGATGTTGAAGACCTGCATCACCGTCTCGGCATAACGCTCCATCGAGGGGCGCGACAGCCAGATGCCCACCGGCACGCCCAGAAGGATCGCCGCCCCGCCGGAACTGGCCACCAGGAACACATGCTGGCGCGTCAGATAGGTGATGTCGTCCCAATAGATCGCCATCTGGTCCAGCAGCCCCGAGCTTGCGACCCAGATGCCCAGCAGGAAGACCAGCAGCAGGCTGGCCCCGCGCCCGGCCCCCAGTCCGCGTCTCTGTCCCAGCCCGCGAGTCATGGCGCCCCCTGATCCCGGCCGCTGCCCTGTTGCCGGGCCTGGTCCGAGGCGCCCTTGCCGGCGCCATAGGTGGCGCGCAGCGCGGCGGTCACGTCGGGCTGGGTGATGACCCCGGCGAAACGGCCGTGATCGTCGGTGCAGGCCAGCCACATCGTGTCATGGGCGAACATCTCCGAGACCACGGCCCGCAGGTCGGCGCGCACCGGCACGGTCGCCGGCAGCGGATGGGCGAAGTCGCGCACCTCGCCCGAGCCGCCGGCCATCTCCTCGGCGGTCACGAAGCCCACCGGGCGGTGGTCGCTGTCGATGACGACGGCGCGGCGGGCCCGCGCGACGGTCAGCTGCTGCAGCGCGTCGGACACCTTGGTCGAGCGCGCAGTCACCGGCACCTCGGTCGTGGCCACCTCCTCGGCGGTGACCAGCCGCAGCCGCTTCAGCGTGCGGTCGGCGCCCACGAAATCGGCAACGAAGGCATTGGCGGGATGGGCCAGGATCATGTCGGGCGTGTCGTATTGCTCGATCCGGCCGGCGCGGAAGATGGCGATCTTGTCGCCCATCTTCACCGCCTCGTCGATGTCGTGGCTGACGAACATGATGGTCTTCTTCAGCTCGGCCTGCATCTTCAGGAACTCGTCCTGGATGATCTCGCGGTTGATCGGGTCGATGGCGCCGAAGGGCTCGTCCATCAGCATCACCGGCGGATCGGCGGCCAGCGCCCGGATCACGCCGACGCGCTGCTGCTGGCCGCCCGACAGTTCCTTGGGATAGCGGCGCAGGAACTGGCGCGGGTCCAGGCCCACCAGGTCCAGAAGATCGGCGGCGCGCTGGCGGGCCTTGCGGATGTCCCAGTTCAGCAGCCGGGGAACGACGCAGATGTTTTCCTCGACGGTCATGTTCGGGAACAGCCCGATCTGCTGGATCACATAGCCGATATTGCGCCGCAGCTGGATGTCGTCCAGCTGCGAGGTGTCCTTGCCGTCGATATAGATCTTGCCGCTGGTCGGCGGGATCAGCCGGTTGATCATCTTCAGCGCGGTGGTCTTGCCGCAGCCGGACGGCCCCAGCAGGATGCAGATCTCGCCCGTGGGCACTTCCATGTTGACCCGGTCGGCGGCGACGATATCGGCGCCGGGGGTCTTGAATCTCTTGGTCAGGTCTTCGAGTCGGATCATCCGCAAAGGTCCTTGCCCGGAGGTGTCAGCGTTTCAGCCCGGCCGGGGTCAGCCGCTTTTGCAGCCGCAAAAGCGCCCAGTCGGCCACGATGGCGAGAAGGGAGACGGCCAGCGCGCCGGTGATCAGCTGGCGCGGATCGGTCTGAGAGATGCCGCGCGCGATCAGCACGCCCAGACCCCCGGCGCCGATATAGGCGGCGATGGCCGCGACGCCGATATTCATCACCACCGCGGTCCGCACGCCGGCCATGATGACCGGGATCGCGATGGGGATCTCCAGCCGGGTCAGCCGCTGGAAGGGCGTCATGCCCATGCCGATGGCCGCCTCGCGCAGCGCCGGATCGACATTGGTGATGGCGGTATAGGTATTCCGCACGATCGGCAGCTGCGAATAGAGCAGGATCGCGATCACCGCCGGCAGCCAGCCGATCCCCTGGCCGATCTTCGACAGGATCGGGATCATCAGCCCGAAAAGCGCGATCGAGGGGATGGTGACGATGATCGAGGCGACATAGAGCACCGCATCCGCGACGCGCCGGTTCTGGGTGATGGCGATGCCGATCGGCACCCCGGTCAGGATCGCCAGGCCCACGGCCACGGCGACGATCGAGATGTGTTCGCCCGCCAGCCGCAGGATGACCTGCCAGTTATTCGCAATGAAACTAAGTATTTCCATGTCCCTCTTTCCCCAGGGCAGAGGTCGGGGCCTGACCAGCGATACCCCGGAATAGCGCGGTTGAAACGGCGGCAAGTTGCGTGAATTCGTCATCGGCTTGCATGAATCCGTCCCCAGGACGGTTCAGGCGGCACCGGGCCGGGGCAGAGGGGGTTCCCCCGCCGGATAGCATGTCGCAAAGCCGTTGCATGGATCCATCTTGCACCAATTCCGGGCAGCGGACCACCCCGGCATGGCGCGCGGCCATTTCCGCTGCGGATGGGTCGCGACCGACCGACATGTCGCCGGCCGCTCGATCGGCGCTTCGGGACCATGCGGGGCATCGGCGTCGAACGGCGGCGCGCGGCTGCCGCAAGGGGGCACGACGATACCTTGATACCTGTCGGGATCTGGCGCGGGGCTCCCGTCCTCGCCGGGAATGCTCACCGACCGGGCGGGCCGGCCTGGCGCCAGGCGCCGGGGCCGGTGCCGAATTCCTCCTTGAAGGCGCGGGAAAAATGGCTGGGGCTGGCGAAGCCGGTGGCCGCCGCGACCTCGGTCAGCGACAGCGACGGCTGGCGCAGCAGCTCGGCCGCCTTTTCCAGCCGCAGCCCGCGATAGAAGCGCATCGCGCTCTTGCCGAAATGCGCCTGCGCCAGCCGGTCCAGCTGCCGCATCCCGATGCCGCTGAGATGCGCCAGGTCGGACAGCTTCAGCGGATCGGCGATATGGCTGGCCATCAGCTCGACCGCGGCGGCCAGGGCCGGGTGGCGCAGCTCGTATTTCCGGGTGGCGTCCAGCTGCTGGGGCGCCTCGGCGCTGCGGATGCCGGTATGGATGAACCAGTCGCTGACCTGCCGCGCCAGTTCCGCGCCGAAATCGGCGGCGATCAGCGCGTGCATCATGTCCAGCGGCGCCATGCCCCCGGCGCAGGTGAAGCGGTCGCGGTCGATGACGAACAGCCGCCGCTCGATCAGCGCATCGGGATAGCGCGCGCGCATCGCGTCGACATGCTGCCAGTGGATGGTGAAGCGGCGCGCGCGCAGCAAGCCGGCGGCGGCCAGGATCGCCGCGCCGCCGGAAATCCCGCCCAGGGCGACGCCGCCGCGATCCAGCCTGCGCAGCCAGCCCAGCACCCGCGGATCGCGATAGCCCATCGGCTCGCCCCCCGCGACCACGAAGACCACGTCGAAATCCGGGCGCGCGGCCTTCAGCGGAAGGGTCTCGAAGGCGCTGTCGACGGAACTGCGCTGCCAGCCGCCATCCGCCGACAGGAAGGTCAGCTCGAACAGCGCCCGGCCGCTGAGCAGGTTGGCGGCGCGCAAGGGCTCGACCGCCGAGGCCATGGACATCAGCGCATAGCCGTCGATCAGCACGAACCCATAGCGCCTTGGCGGGCTGCCCCGCATCGCGCGACTCATTCCGGCCTCCCTGCTGCCGCAGCATCGGGCCATTGTCCGAAACAGGCAACGAAATGGCAATATCCGGCAAATCATGTCCCTGCCCCCGTGGCATAACGGAACCATCGACAGGAGAAGGCGATGCGATTTTCAGGATTTCGCGTATTCACCGAGGCGCTGCGCGGCCACAAGGGATGGCAGCCCCTGTGGCGCAACCCCGAGCCGCAGCCGGCCTATGACTACGTGATCGTGGGCGGCGGCGGGCACGGGCTGGCGACGGCCTATTACCTGGCGACGACCTTCCGGCAGGCCCGCATCGCGGTGCTGGAAAAGGGCTGGCTGGGATCGGGCAATATCGGGCGGAACACCACGATCATCCGCTCGAACTACCTGCTGCCGGGCAACCAGCCCTTCTACGAATTCTCGATGAAGCTGTGGGAGGGGCTGGAGCAGGAACTGAACTTCAACGCCATGGTCAGCCAGCGCGGGATCCTGAACCTGTTCCACACCGATGCGCAGCGCGACGCCTATCGGCGGCGCGGCAATGCGATGCTCTTGTCGGGGGCGGATGCAGAGCTTCTGGACAGCGCGCAGGTGCGGGCGATGTATCCGTTCCTGAACTTCGACAATGCGCGCTTCCCGATCAAGGGCGGGCTTCTGCAGCGCCGGGCGGGCACCGCGCGCCATGACGGCGTGGCCTGGGGCTATGCCCGCGGCGCCGACATGGCGGGGGTCGACCTGATCCAGAATTGCGAGGTCACGGGCTTCCGGATCGAGAACGGCCGGGTCAGGGGCGTCGAGACCTCGCGCGGCCATATCGGCGCCGGCAAGGTCGGCGTGGCGGTCGCGGGGTCCTCGGGCCGGGTGATGGCGATGGCCGGGATGCGGCTGCCGATCGAGAGCCATGTGCTGCAGGCCTTCGTCACCGAGGGGCTGAAGCCGGTGATCGACGGCGTCATCACCTTCGGCGCCGGGCATTTCTATGTCAGCCAGTCCGACAAAGGCGGGCTGGTCTTCGGCGGCGATATCGACGGCTACAATTCCTATGCCCAACGCGGCAATATGGCGGTGATCGAGGACGTGGCGCAGGGCGGCATGGCGCTGATGCCGATGATCGGCCGGGCGCGGCTGCTGCGGGTCTGGGGCGGGATCATGGACATGTCGATGGACGGCAGCCCGATCATCGACCGCACGCCCATCGAGGGGCTCTATCTGAACGCGGGCTGGTGCTATGGCGGCTTCAAGGCGACGCCCGCCAGCGGCCATGCCTTCGCGCATCTTCTGGCCACCGACACCCCGCATGACACCGCCCGCGCCTATCGGCTGGACCGCTTCGCCCGCGGGCGTCCCATCGACGAAAAGGGCATGGGCGCGCAGCCCAACCTGCACTGAGCCCAACCTGCATCAAGGCCCCCATATCAAGGCAATGACATGCTGATCCCCCATCCCCTTCTCGGACTGCGCGATTCCTCGGAATTCACCTATCTGGGCGATGCCGCGCTGCTGGACCGGCCCGACGGCATGGCCGAGGGCGCGGCGGCGCGGTTCCACGACTATGTCCATCTGCGCGACAACCCGGCGGGCATCCATCGCGAGTTGTGGTTCCACGAGCAGGGCGACCGAAGCTGGCTGGTCGTCACCCGCAACACCGTCACGCACGAGATCCTGGGCGCGGAACTGGCCCGCGAGGCCAGGCTGAAAGGCGGTGCCGCATGACGCGCCTGACCGGCGGGCTGATCGACCGCAGCCAGACGCTGCGCTTCACCTTCGACGGCCAGGGCTTCGCCGGCCATTCGGGCGACACGCTGGCTTCGGCGCTTCTGGCCAACGGCGTGCGGCTGATGGGCCGCAGCTTCAAGTATCACCGCCCGCGCGGCGTGTTCGCGGCCGGGTCAGAGGAGCCGAACGCCCTGGTCGAGCTGCGCGCGGGCGCCCGGCAGGAGCCGAACAGCCGCGCCACCGTGGTGGAACTGTTCGAGGGGCTGGAGGCCCGCAGCCAGAACCGCGTCGGATCGCTGCGGCGCGACCTGCTGGCGGTCAACGACCTCATGTCGCCCTTCTTCGCGGCGGGCTTCTATTACAAGACCTTCATGTGGCCCAGGGCCTTCTGGGAAAGGTTCTACGAGCCCGCCATCCGCCGCGCCGCCGGCCTGGGCAGCCTGTCGAAGGAACCCGATCCCGACGCCTATGACGCAGGCTTCCTGCATTGCGACCTGCTGGTGATCGGCGGCGGCCCGGCGGGGCTGGCGGCGGCGCTGACGGCGGCGCGCACCGGCGCGCGGGTGATCCTGGCCGACGAGGATTTCCGGCTGGGCGGGCGGCTGCTGGCCGAAAGCGCGCCGCTGGACGATGCCCCGGCCACGGACTGGATCGCGGGGCTGGAGGCCGAATTCGCCAGCCTGCCGAACCTGCGCGTCATGCGCCGCACCACCGTCTGGGGGACCTTCGACCACGGGATTTACGGCGCGGTCGAGCGTGTCGCAGACCATCTGGCCACGCCCGGACGGCGGGTGCGCCAGACCCTGTGGCGGATCACCGCGCGCCGCACGATCCTGGCGGCCGGCGCGACCGAGCGGCATATCCCCTTCCAGAATAACGACCGCCCCGGCATCATGCTGGCCGGGGCGATGCGGACCTATGCCAACCGCTACGCGGTCAGCCCGGCGCCGCGCGTCGCCATCTTCACCAACAACGACGACGGCCACCGCTCTGCGCTGGACCTTGCCGCAAGGGGCGTCGAGATCGCCGCCGTCATCGACCCGCGCGAGGGCGTGCGGGCGCAGGGCGATTACCCGCTGATCACGGGCGTGGTCGGCAATGCGAAGGGCCGCCTGGGGCTGACGAGAATCGAGGTCGTCGCGAATGGCGGCAGCCGGTGGATCGACTGCGGCGCGCTTGGCGTCTCGGGCGGCTGGAACCCGAACGTGCATCTGGCCTCGCATCATCGCGGCCGCCCGGCCTGGGACGAGGCGCGGCACGGCTTCCTGCCCGGCACGGACGGCCCGGCGGGGATGCGGGTCGCCGGCGCCGCAAGCGGACAGGGCTCGACCGCGCAGGCGCTGGCATCGGGCGCGCAGGCGGCGCAGGAGGCGCTGGCCGATCTGGAGATCTCGGCGACGCTGCCCGACCTGCCGCAGGCCGAGGATGCGGGGCTGAACCTGCATCCGCTGTGGCATGTGCCGGGCAAGGGCCGGGCCTGGGTCGATTTCCAGAACGACGTGACGGTCAAGGACATCGCCCTGGCCCATCAGGAAAACATGCGCCCGGTCGAGCATCTGAAGCGCTGGACCACGCTTGGCATGGCGACCGACCAGGGCAAGACCGCCAATGTGACGGCGCTGGCGGTGATGGCCGAACTGACCGGCCGGACGATCCCCCAGACCGGCACCACGATCTTCCGCCCGCCCTATACGCCGGTGGCGCTGTCGGTGCTGGGCGGCGGCGACACGGGCGCGCATTTCCGCCCCCGCCGCCTGACGCCGACCCATCACTGGGCCACCGCGCAGGGCGCCGTCTTCACCGAGGTCGGGCAATGGATGCGCGCGCAGTATTTCCCTCGTCCGGGCGAGAGCCACTGGCGCCAGACGGTCGACCGCGAGGTGCTGGCCACCCGCAAGGGCGTCGGCCTCTGCGACGTGACCACGCTTGGCAAGGTGGACGTGCAGGGCGCGGATGCGGGCGAATTCCTGGACCGGCTCTATTGCAACGCGATGAAAAGCCTGAAGGTCGGCATGGTCCGCTATGGGCTGATGCTGCGCGAGGACGGCCATGCCTGGGACGACGGCACCTGCGCCCGGCTTGGGGAAACGCATTACGTCGTCACCACCACCACCGCGCAGGCGGGTCCGGTCTACCGGCACATGGAATTCGCGCGCCAATGCCTGTGGCCGGAACTGGACGTGCAGCTGATCTCGACCACCGACGCCTGGGCGCAGCTGTCGGTCGCCGGCCCGAACGCCCGCCGGCTGCTGGAGCGGATCGTGGACAGCTTCGACCTGTCGAACGAGGCCTTCCCCTTCATGGCCTGCGCCGGGCTGACCATCTGCGGCGGGCTGAGGGCGCGGCTGTTCCGCATCAGCTTCTCGGGCGAGCTGGCCTATGAGATCGCGGTGCCCGCGCGCCATGGCAATGCGCTGATGGCGCGGCTGCTCGAGGCGGGCGCCGATCTGGGCGCGACCCCCTACGGGACCGAGGCGCTTGGCGTGCTGCGCATCGAAAAGGGCCATGCCGCGGGCAACGAGCTGAACGGCCAGACCACCGCGCAGATGCTGGGCATGGGCCGCATGGTCAGCACGAAGAAGGATTCGATCGGCGCGGTGATGTCGCGGCGCGAGGGGCTGGCGGTGGATCGGCGGGTGCTGGTCGGGCTGCAACCCGTCGATCCGGCCGATCCGGTCGTCGCCGGCGCGCATCTGTTCGCCGAAGGGGCGCCACAGGGGACCGGGACCGACCAGGGCTGGATCAGCTCGGCCTGTTTCAGCCCGCATCTGGGCCATGCCATCGGCCTGGGCTTCCTGGAAAACGGCAGCGAGCGCATGGGCGAGGTGATCGTCGCCGCCAACCCGCTGCAGGGCCAGTCGATGCGGCTCCGCGTCGTCTCGCCCCATTTCGTCGACCCCGAGGGAGGACGTGTCCGTGACTGAGCTGGCCACCTTGACCGCGCTTGGCGCAGATGCCCCCGCGCAGCGTCACGCGGGCGCGCTGACGATCACCGAGAATGCCGGGTTGGCGCTGGCCTCGCTGGCGCTTCGGCGCGGGACGGCGCAGCCCGCCCCCTTCGGCCTGGCCCTGCCCGGCCCCGGCGGCTGGGCCGAGGGCCGGGGCGTCTCGGGTTTCTGGACCGGGCCGGGCCAGTGGATGATCGAGGCGCCGGGCCGCGCCGACGAGGATTTCGCGGCCGCGCTGGCCGCCGAGGCGCCCGGCTGCTCCATCACCGAACAGACCGACGGCTGGGCGGCCTTCGAGATCGTCTCGGACAGCGGCGACGCACCGATCCGGGCGCTGATGGAGAAGCTGGTGAACATCGACGCCGCGGCCTTCGGCGCGGGCCGCGCGACGCGGACCGTGCTGGACCATATGGGCGTCTTCGCGATCCGCAGGGCCGACGACCGGCTGGCGATCATCGGCGCGCGCTCGTCCGCGGCATCGCTGTGGCACGCGCTGGCCGAAACCGCCGCGCGGCTGGAAGGGGTCGGGACATGAGCGCCGACATCATCGACGGCCGGTCCTTCGCCGCCGCCCTGCGCGCCAAGGTGGCGGCCGGGGTCGCGCGCCTGCAGGCCGAACACGGCATCACGCCGGGCTTGGCGGTGGTGCTGGTGGGCGAGGATCCGGCCAGCCAGGTCTATGTCCGCAACAAGGGCATCCAGACCCGCGAGGCCGGCATGGCCAGTTTCGAGCACAAGCTGCCGGCCGAGACCTCCGAGGCGGATCTGCTGGCGCTGATCGAACGGCTGAATGCCGATCCGGCGGTGCATGGCATCCTGGTGCAGCTGCCGCTGCCCGCGCATATGGATGCCGACGCGGTGATCAACACCATCGATCCCGCGAAGGACGTGGACGGGTTCCACATCTCGAATGCCGGTCTGCTGGCGACCGGGCAGAAGGCGATGGTGCCCTGCACGCCTCTGGGCTGCCTGATGCTGTTGCGCGACCGGCTGGGCGATCTGGCCGGGCGGAACGCGGTGGTGGTCGGGCGCAGCAATATCGTTGGCAAGCCGATGGCGCAGCTGCTGCTGGGGGACAGCTGCACGGTGACCATCGCGCATTCGCGCACGAAGGACCTGGCGGGCCTGTGCCGCGGGGCCGATATCCTGGCCGCCGCCGTCGGCCGGCCGCGGATGATCCGCGGCGACTGGATCAGGCCGGGCGCCACGGTGATCGACGTGGGCATCAACCGCATCGAGGAAGGTGGCAAGACCCGCCTGGTCGGCGACGTGGATTTCGAGGGCGCCGCCCAGGTCGCCGGCGCCATCACCCCGGTGCCGGGCGGCGTCGGGCCGATGACCATCGCCTGCCTCTTGGCCAACACACTGACCGCCTGCTGCCGGGCCAATGGCTGGCCCGAGCCCGAGGGCCTGGCCGCCTGACGGCCCGGTCCGGGACGATCACCTTCGACGACGCGAACGGATTGGACAGCCCGCCGGCCGGCCGAGGCTGCCCGTCGCAATGCGACCAGCCACCCGGCGCGGCGGCACCTTGCGGCACGCGCCCGCCGGCGGAACCTCCGGGCAGGATCCGAGGATCGCGAAGACCGCCGCCCGCATGACGCGCTGCCGATGCGCGCAGGGCGCCGGCATGAATGCGCGCCGTCCCGAAACTTTCATGGACGCCCGACGGTTGAGCCCGACCATTCCGACCACCTGAAGGAAACGCAACATGGATCGGTTCACCGGCGGCTGCCTTTGCGGCAAGGTGCGGATCGTGGCCTCGGGGGCGCCCTACCGGGTCGGCCTGTGCCATTGCCTCGACTGCCGCAAGCATCACGGGGCGCTGTTTCACGCCTCGGCGATCTTCCCGCAGGAGGCGGTGGCGATCGAGGGCGAGACGCGGGACTATGCCGGGCGGTTCTTCTGCCCGCGCTGCGGCTCGCCGGTCTTCGCCCGCACGGCGGACGAGATCGAGCTGCATCTGGGAAGCCTGGACGCCCCGGACCAGTTGATGCCGACCTATGAAAGCTGGATCATCCGCCGCGAATCCTGGTTGCCGGCCTTTCCGCTTGCGCACCGCTACGAACAGGATCGCGACGCGACGACGCGCTTCGAGGATTAGCGCGTCGCCCTTCCTCTTCGCGGCGTTTTTTCCTCGTCCTTACAGGTCCTTGACGATTCTGAGTGCGTCGTAGATTGCGGCGTGAGTGTTTCTTGCGGCGACGGCGTCGCCGATGCGGAAGAGGCGGAAGCTGGCTTCGGGGTTCTTGCGGATCCGTTGCGGCTTGCCGGTGGTCAGGGCCTCGTAATCGACCTCGCCCAGGTTCGCCGACAGGGGCTTGAGGTCGAAATAAAGCTCGTCCAGCGGGCGGGTGCCGTGGTTGACGACGACCTGGTCGACGATGCGCTGGCGCCTGAAGGCGCCGTAATCGCTGCCCAGGGTGGCGCGCAGCAGGTTGCCGTCGCGGGCGACCGATTGCAGCCGCCAGGTCACCGTGAAGGTGGTGTCGCGCTTTTGCAGGTTGCGCATGTAGGGCACCAGGTTCATCGCCATCACCTCGGGCGAGAAGCTGCGGTCCGGCGTCACGATCTCGACCGCCGCGCCGGTGGCCGAGATCAGGTCGGCGGCCTGCAACGCCGCATGGTCGCCCGCATCGTCGAAGATCAGCACGTTCTGGCCCGGCTTCACGTCGCCCGCGAGGATGTCCCAGGCCGAGACGACCAGATCGTTGCCCTGCTCCAGCACCTCGACATGGGGCAGCCCGCCGGTGGCGACGATCACCTCGTCGGGCTCGGTCGCCAGCACGTCACCCGCATCGGCGAAGC
>NZ_QNRC01000036.1 GCF_003709565.1 Paracoccus sigandri
TCCACAGCTCCTTCGGGATCGTGCCCGCCTGTTCCCATTCGCGCGAGAAGGGCGCGATCCGTTCGCCGCCGAAATCCCGCGCCATGTCGAAAATCGCCTGCTGCTCTTCGCCGAGTGCGAAATCCATGGCCCTTCCTCCCCTTCGACCCAAGAATTGAACATGCGTTTAGTTGCCAAATCTTGCAGCAGTTTTGCAAGCGGCCCCGGTCACAGACCGCCGGTTACAGATCCTTGCGGAACTCCTCGATCAGATAGTGGACGACGGCGCGCAGGGCCTCGTCGCGGCTGGCGCCGGCGGCCAGGGCGCCGGACAGGACGGTGCGCTGGCGTTGGGCGGCATTCTCGTGGCGGACCAGGTCGCGCAGCTGCGCGATCGCGGCCTGCGATCCCAGCGCGTCGCCATCCTCGGAGATCAGCGCGATCCAGTCCTCGGCCAGGTCGGTGAAGGGCTCGATCCGGCCAGCGCCGAAATCGATCAGCCCCTCGGCCGTGCCATAGCGGATCGCGCGCCAGCGATTCTCGCCCAGCAGGAAATTGTCGTATTGGCGCCAGCGGATATTGCTGCGCGACAGCCGCCACAGCATGCGGATCGTGGCCTGGATCAGCGCGGCCAGGGTGACGGTCTGCGACAGTCGCGGCGCGGCGTCGCAGATGCGGGTCTCCAGCGTCGGAAAGCGGGCCGAGGGGCGCAGGTCCCACCAGATCTTGCTGGCATCCTCGATGATCCCAAGGTCGGTCAACGCCTTGACCGAGCGCTCGTATTCGGACCAGCTGGCGAAATGTGGCGGCAGGCCGGTGCGGGGCATGTTGCCGAAGACGGTCGAGCGATAGGAGGCGAGGCCGGTATCCTCGCCCTGCCAGAACGGGCTGGAGGCCGAAAGCGCCAGCAGATGTGGCAGGAAATAGCCCAGCTGGTTCATGATGTCGATGCGCATGGCCGGGTCGGGCAGGCCGACATGGACATGCATCCCAGAGATCAGCATCCGCCGCGCCACGCCGCCCATGTCGCGCGACAGCGCGTTGTAGCGGTCCTTGTCGGTATGGTGCTGGTCGCGCCAGTCGGCGAAGGGATGGCAGGAGGCCGAGATCGGCGCCAGCCCGTATTCGCCCGCGATCCGGGCGATCGAGCCGCGCAGCCGGGCCAGATGGCCGCGCGCCTCGGCGATGTCGGCGGAGACCGGCGTGCCGACCTCGATCTGGCAGCGCAGGAATTCGGGGCTGACCTGGTCGTCCAGCTCGGCCGCGCAGGCGGCCATCAGCGCGTCGGGCGCCTCGGCCAGGTCGCCGGTTGCGGCATCGACCAGCAGGTATTCCTCTTCGATGCCAAGGGTGAAGTCGGGTTCACGGGTCATGGCCGTCCTTGCGAGAGGGGGCGTGCGCATGGGGCAGGGCAGCACAGGCGGAGGGGTGGCGCAAGGAAAAAGGGGGGCTGCGCGCCCCCCTCTTGGCCTGCGGCCAATTCACCCCGGCGGGATATTTGCGCCAAGATGAACGGGCTCAGTCCAGCGCCTTGAAGTTCAGCGCCGCGCCGTCCTTGATGCCCGAGAACCAGCGGGCGGTGACGGTCTTGGTCTTGGTGTAGAAGCGGAAGGCGTCGGGGCCGTACTGGTTCAGGTCGCCGAAGGCCGATTTCTTCCAGCCGCCGAAGGTGTAGTAGCTGAGCGGCACCGGGATCGGGAAGTTGATGCCGACCATGCCCACGTTGACGCGGCTGGCGAAGTCGCGCGCCGTGTCGCCATCGGCGGTGAAGATCGCCGTGCCGTTGCCGTAGTCGTTGTCGATCACCAGGTTCAGCGCGTCCTCGTAGCTCTGGGCGCGGACGGTCGAGAGGACCGGGCCGAAGATCTCTTCCTTGTAGATCTCCATGTCGCGGGTCACGTTGTCAAACAGCGACGGGCCGCAGAAGAAGCCGTCCTCGTAGCCCTGGATCTTCAGGTCGCGCCCGTCCACGACCAGCTTCGCGCCCTGATCCACGCCCGAGGCGATCAGCCGGTTGATGCGGTCCTGCGCGGCCTTGGTGATGACCGGGCCGAAATCCACGTCGTCGCCCGCCGTATAGGGGCCGACCTTCAGCTTCTCGATCTTCGGCACCAGCCGCTCGATCAGCGCGTCGGCGGTGGCGTCGCCCACCGGCACCGCGACCGAGATCGCCATGCAGCGTTCGCCCGCCGCCCCGAATCCCGCGCCCAGAAGCGCGTCGGCGGCCTTGTCCAGATCCGCGTCGGGCATGATCAGCATGTGGTTCTTGGCGCCGCCGAAGCATTGCGCGCGCTTGCCGTTCGCCGCCGCGCGGCCATAGATGTATTGCGCGATCGGGGTCGAGCCGACGAAGCCCACCGCCTGGATGGCCGGGTGGTCCAGGATGCCGTCCACCGCGTCCTTGTCGCCGTTCACGACCTGCAGCACGCCGTCGGGCAGTCCGGCCTCTTGCGCCAGCTTGGCCAGCATCAGCGAGGTCGAGGGCACGCGCTCGGACGGTTTCAGGATCATCGCGTTGCCGGCCGAGAGCGCCGGGCCCATCTTCCACAGCGGGATCATCGCCGGGAAGTTGAAGGGCGTGATGCCCGCGACCACGCCAAGCGGCTGGCGCATCGAATAGAGGTCGATGCCGGGGCCGGCATTGTCGGTATATTCGCCCTTCAGCAGGGCCGGCGCGCCCATGCAGACCTCGATCACCTCGAGGCCGCGCTGCACGTCGCCCTTCGCGTCGGGCAGGGTCTTGCCATGTTCGCGTGAGACCAGCTCGGCCAGGGCGTCCATGTTGTCGTTGATCAGCTGGCCGAATTTCATCATCACCCGCGCGCGGCGCTGCGGGTTGGTGGCGGCCCAGACCAGCTGCGCCTTCTCGGCGCTGGCGATGGCGGCGTTCAGCTCGTCGGCGCTGGCCAGCGGCACGCGGGCCTGCACCTCGCCGGTGGCGGGGTTCATGACATCGGAGAAGCGGCCCGAGGTGCCCTTGACTTCCTTGCCGTCGATCCAGTGATAGAGTTCCTGCATTGCATCCTCCTTGCGGTTGGGGGGCACTGTAGCCTTGCGGAAATGCGGCAAAAAGGGGCAGTCTGGCAAAAGGGATTTGCATTTCTGCAAAGGGCGGGGCCGTGGACTGGGATGATCTTCGCATTTTTCTGGCGGTGGCCCGCAGCGAAAGCCTGTCGGGGGCGGGGCGGCGGCTGGGCATGGATGCCTCGACCGTGGGGCGGCGGGTGGCGCGGCTGGAGGCGGCGGTGGGCGCGGTGCTGTTTCTGAAGACGCCGCAGGGCTACGCGCTGACCGAGGCGGGCGAGCGGCTGGTCGCCCCGGCCGAGGCATCCGAGAAGGCGGCGCTGGCGGCGGCCGAGGCGGTGCGGCGCGAGACGGGAATCTCGGGCCAGCTGCGGATCGGGGCGCCGGACGGCTGCGCGAACTACCTGCTGCCGCAGGTGGCCGGGGCCATGTGCGCCGCCCATCCGGGGCTGGAGATCCAGATCGTCGCGCAGCCGCGCGTCGTCAACCTGTCCAAGCGCGAGGCGGACATGGCGATCACCGTCTCGCCCCCCGATACCGGGCGGCTGGTGGTGCAGCGGCTGACCGATTACCGGCTGCACCTGGCGGGGCAGGCGGATTACCTGGACCGCCATCCGCCGATCCGCGACCTGGAGGACCTGAAGGGGCACCGGATGATCGGCTATATCCCCGACATGATCTTCGACCGCGAACTGGACTACCTGTCCGAGACGGGGGCCGATTCGGCGGCGCTCAGCTCGAATTCGGTCTCGGTGCAGATGCAGGCGATCCGGGCCGGGGCGGGGCTGGGGATCGTCCACGACTTCGCCATGCCCTTCGTGCCCGAGCTGCGCCCGGTGCTGGCGCGGCGCATCGCGCTGACCCGCGCCTTCTGGCTGCTGCGCCATGCCGACGACCGCGCCTCGCGCCGCCTGACCCTGCTGGCCGAGGAGCTTGCGCAGCGCATCCGCCACGAGGTCCAGCGGCTGGAGGCGCTGCTGTGGCGGCAGCCGGTAAGTCGGACTTGACGGCTTGGGATTCGGGGCAAAAGATGAACTCAACCAAGCCGTGAAGGAGAAAGCCGCGATGCTCGTGAACCAGTTGCTGTCGATGAAGGGGACCTCGGGCAAGCCGGGGATCGAGGCCGGGACGATCGTCACGATCCCGCCCCAGGCCACGCTTGCGGAAGCGGCGCAGCTGTTGGCCGAACACCGGATCGGCGCCGCCGTGGTCTCGTCCGACGGGCGCAAGCCCGAGGGGATCCTGTCCGAACGCGATGTCGTGCGCCAGCTGGGCGGCCACGGCCCCGAGATCCTGTCCACGCCGATCAGCGAGGTGATGACCCGGACCGTGCAGACCTGCACCACCGCCGACGACGCCCTGGACGTGCTGGACCGCATGACCAAGGGCCGCTTCCGCCACATGCCGGTCGTCGACGAGGACGGCAACATGCTGGGCGTGATCTCGATCGGCGATGCGGTCAGCGGGCGCCTGAAGGAACTGGCGGCCGAAAAAGAGGCGCTGACCGGCATGATCATGGGCAGCTGAAAACCCGCCTTCCCCTGTTCAAGCGGTTGCAATCCCGGCTCGAATCCGTTTTGGCTGGGGGAACAGGTTTGACTGAGGACGCCAGATCATGCGCATTGGCCTCTATCCCGGCACTTTCGACCCCATCACCCTGGGCCATGTCGACATCATCCAGCGCGCGATGGCGCTGGTCGACCGGCTGGTGATCGGCGTCGCGATCAACCGCGACAAGGGGCCGATGTTCGATCTGGACGAACGGGTCCAGATGGTGCGCACCGAATGCGCCGAGATCGTCACCCGCACCGGCGGCGAGATCCTGGTCCACCCGTTCGAGAACCTGCTGATCGACTGCGCGCGCGATGTCGGCGCCTCGGTCATCGTGCGCGGGCTGCGCGCGGTCACCGATTTCGAATACGAATTCCAGATGGTCGGCATGAACCGGGCGCTGGATTCCAGCATCGAGACCGTCTTCCTGATGGCCGATGCGCAGCGGCAGGCCATCGCCTCGAAGCTGGTCAAGGAGATCGCCCGGCTGGGCGGCGACGTGTCGAAATTCGTCACCCCCGCCGTCTGCGAGGCGCTGATGCGCCGGGTGGCACGGGCCTGATCCGCGCCCGCCTGATCCGCGCCGGCCTGATCCGCGTTGCCAGCCCGGCGGTCGCGCACTAACCTTTCCCTGCGCGCGAGATCCATGGGAGGCAAGTGATGATCCGTTCCGACCCCTCGATTCCGCGCCCCGTGCCCCAGCCGCCCCGCGATCCGCTGCCCGATCCACTACCTGATCCGGCGCCCGACAGGCCCGACGACCTGCCCGAGCCGGAACAGGTCGGATTCGCGGCCATTGGGGGCGCGCTGGCCGACGGCTGGCGCGATTTCCGCCGCGCCCCGGCCTTCGGGCTGCTGTTTTCCGCCTTCTATGTCGCGGGCGGGCTGGTGCTGGCGGCGGTCGCGCTGGCCTCGGGGCAGGACTGGTGGCTGATTCCCTTCATCCTGGGCTTCCCGCTGATCGCCCCCTTCGCGGCGGTCGGGCTCTATGATGTCAGCCGCCGGATCGAGGCGGCCGAGCCCCTGGACTGGCGTGCCGTCACCCGCGTGGTCTTCGCCCAGAGGAACCGGCAGATCCCGTCCATGGCGATGGTGATCCTGCTGCTGTTCATGTTCTGGGTCTTCGTCGCCCATACCGTTTTCGCGCTGTTCATGGGCGTGTCGGCGCTGACCAACATCACCTCCTCGCCCGAGGTGCTGCTGCAGGGGCGGGGGCTGGTCATGCTGCTGGTGGGCACGCTGGTCGGGGCGGGATTCGCGGGCGTGCTGTTCTGCATCACCGTGGTCGGCCTGCCGCTGCTTCTGGAACGAGAGGTGGATTTCATCACCGCCATCATCACCTCGTTCCGGGCGGTGGGGCGCAATCCGGCGGTGATGCTGGCCTGGGCGGCGGTGATCGCCGGGCTTCTGGCGCTGGGGATCCTGCCGATGTTTCTGGGCCTGTTCGTGGTGCTGCCGGTGCTGGGCCATGCCAGCTGGCACATGTATCGCCGCCTGATGCCCTAGCGGCCCTAGCCCCGCCCGATGAAGGGCATGTTGGTCGCCATCACCGTCATGAACTGGACATTCGCGCCCTCGGGCAGGCTGGCCATGTGCAGGACCGCATCGGCGACCACCGCGACATCCATCAGCGGCTCGGGCGCGGGCGAGGATCGGCTGACCTCTACCAGCAATTCGGTCGCCGCATTGCCGATGTCGATCTGGCCGCAGGCGATGCCGAAATCGCGCCCGTCCAGCGACAGGCTGCGGGTCAGCCCCGTCACAGCATGTTTGGACACCGTATAGGCGACCGAGCCCGGCCGCGGCGCATGGGCCGAGATCGAGCCGTTGTTGATGATCCGCCCGCCTTGCGGATCCTGCGCCCGCATGAGGCGGAAGGCCGCGCGGGCGCAGAGGAACATGCCGGTGACGTTGATGTCGATCACGTCGCGGAAATCGGCGGGCGCCACCTGGTCGGGCAGGGCCGGGGACAGCCCGCGCCCGGCATTATTGAACAGCGCGTCGATCCGGCCCCATTCCGCCGCGACGGTCTCGAAAGCCGCGTCCACCGCCGCCGCGTCGCGCACGTCGCAGGGCAGGATCCGCGCCTGCGCATGGTCCTGCGCGGTCTCGCGCAGCGCCGCCTCGCGCCGGCCGATCAGGGCGACGCGCCAGCCATGAGCCAGGAAATGCCGCGCGGTGGCCCGGCCGATGCCGCTGCCCGCGCCGGTGACGATGATGCCCGGTCCTGCCATCCGCGCCTTCCCTCAGCCCGCGATCACCTGCTGGTTCTGCACGCCCAGCCCGTCGATGCCAAGCCGCATCTGCTGGCCCGCGCGCAGATAGCGTGGCGGCTTCATCCCCATGCCGACGCCCGCGGGCGTGCCGGTGGTGATCACATCGCCCGGATGCAGCGTGCCATAGCGCGAGCATTCCGCCACCAGCCGCGCGACGCCGAAGACCATCTGCGCGGTCGATCCGTCCTGCATCCGCTCGCCGTCCACCTCCAGCCACAGGCGCAGGGCGGCGGGATCGGCGATCTCGTCCTTCGTGACCAGCCAGGGCCCCAGCGGACCGAAGCCGTCATGGCCCTTGCCCTTGTCCCAGGTGCCGCCCCGGCGCAGCTGCCAGTCGCGCTCGCTGATGTCGTTGACGACGCAATAGCCCGCGACATGCGCCATCGCCTCGCTTTCCGACAGGTTCCGGGCGGTGCTGCCGATGACGATGCCCAGTTCGACCTCCCAGTCGGTCGCGGCCGAGCCGGCGGGCAGGTGCAGCGGGTCGTCGGGACCGGCGATCGAGCTGGTCCATTTCGTGAAGATGACCGGCTCGGCCGGAAGCTCCATGCCGGCCTCGCTGGCGTGGCAGGCATAGTTCAGCCCGATGGCGATGAACTTGCCGACCTGGCCGATGCAGGGGCCAAGCCGCAGGTCCTGTTGCGGGATGCCCTCGACCAGCGGCAGGGTCTCGGGGTCCAGCGCGGCCAGGCGGGCAAGCCCCTCGGGCGTCAGCACCTGGCCCGCGATGTCGTCTATATGGCCCGACAGGTCGCGGACCCGGCCGGCGCCGTCCAGCAGGCCCGGACGTTCGGACCCGGACGGGCCGTAGCGTAGCAGTTTCATTCCTCTCCTCCCTCTCGCGATCCGGCGGACGCCTCGCCCCCGCCCGGATCGGGGCCAGTCTAGCGGCAGCGGGCGCGAATGGTTTTCCCCGATGTCGCTATGCTGATTATCGCATCGGCGAAGAATGCCGCCCGCCGCGACCAGAGCCGAAGCCGCGCCGGAACGCAACCGCCCGCGCGACGGGAGGCAGGAATGCGAAACGGCCCGCATCGCGGGCCGCATCCGGCAGAGGGGCCGGGCCGCTGCCGCGGCGATCAGTGGCCCGAAGGAGGCGCCAGCTTCTTGGTCCCACCACCCGCCAGCGGATCGTCCTGGCGCTGGACCGAGCCCTCGAAATGCGCGCCGGATTCGATGGCGATCGTCTTGTGGATGATGTCGCCCTCGACCCGCGCGGTGGCGGTCAGGCGCACCTTCAGCCCGCGGACCCGGCCGACGACGCGGCCATGCACCACGACTTCGTCGCCGACGATCTCGCCCTTGATGGTGGCGGATTCGCCGACCACCAGCTGATGGGCGCGCACGTCGCCCTCGACGGTGCCCTCGATCTGGATGTCGCCCTCGGTCAGGATATTGCCGGTGACGGTCAGGTCCGCCGACAGGACCGAGGGGGCGCTGCGCTGGCGTTGCTGGGGTGGTTGCGGCGCCGGGACGGCCTCGCTGCGTTCGGGCGCGGGGCTGGGCGCGGGCGCGGCTTCGGCGCCGGATTGCTGGGGACGGTTCTCGGTTACGCGGGTCTTAGAAAACATTTTCTGCAGCCTTGATGAAGCTCATCGGATCGACGGCGCGACCATTCACGCGCACCTCGTAGTGCAGGTGCGGGCCGGTCGAGCGTCCGGTATTCCCCATATCACCGATCAATTCGCCTTGCGACACCCTTTGGCCGACCTTCACGCGAATGCGCGACAGATGGGCGTAGCGGGTCTCGGTGCCCAGCTCGTGTTCGATCTTGATCAGGTTGCCATAGGCGCCCTGGCGGCCGGCGAAGGTGATGACGCCGTCGCCCGTCGCATGGATCGGCGTGCCGACCGGCGCGGCCATGTCCACGCCCTCATGCGCGCGGCCCCAGCGGCGGCCGAAGCCCGAGGAATAGCGGAACGAGTTCTTGACCGGCATGGCCAGCGGCAGCTTCTCGATGGCGATGCGGTAGGTGTTCATCTGGTCCAGCGTGACCATGATCTGCCGGGCCTTCACGTCGCGTTCGCTCAGCGAGGCGTCGCCGCGGCTGGAGCGCGACAGCGGCGTCAGCGGCCCGCCCTGCCCGGAATAGCCCGAGCGGATCGTCTGCAGGACCTGGTCCGGGTTCATGCCGACCGAGCGGAACACGTCGTCCAGCGGCTTGGTCGAGAAGGCGACCGCGCTTTCCACCTCGGAGAGGATCTCGTCGTTGCGGGCGATGATCTCGTCGCGTTCCTGCTGCAGCTGTTCCATGGCGATGCGCGACCGCTCGGCCTCTTCCACGGCTTCGGATCGCTGGGTGGCGGCCTGTTTCAGCTCGCCCGACAGGATGTCCAGCGCGACCGAGAATTCCTCGTTCAGGTTGCCGTCGGCCAGCGGGCCGAAATCGTCGGTGCCGTTATGCTGCGCGGCGACCTTGGCGCTGTCGCGTTCGGCGATGGCGTTGCGCAGCGTGGACTGGACGACGCCCAGGCCGGTCTCCAGCTCTCGCCGGCGTTCTTCCGAGGCCAGCAGTTGCGACTGCATCTTGGAAACCTGGTCCAGCGCGATGGTGAAGCGGTTCTGGGCGGCCACGGCCTCGGCCGCGCGGGCGTCGCGTTCCGCCGAAAGCTGGTCGAGCCGCGCCTCGAAGGCGGCCTGGCTGCGCATCGTCTGGTCGCGGGTCGAGCCCGAGCTGACCGCGTCGATCACCAGGATCGAGCTGGCCACCATCGTCCAGGAGAAGGCCAGGGTGATGCCGCCGATGGCGACAAGCTGGGTGACGGGGCGAAGCCGGATGAAACGCGTCGTGCTGTCCGATCGAAGAAAAAGGCGTTGCTCGGGCAACCAGTTTTCCAACGATGCGTTCAGTCGGTTCATCAGGCGTTTCGGCAAGGCATGTCCCCCGGCGAGTTGCGCCCGTTCTGGCCGGGGCGCGCTGGTTTCGCTCGCCTTGCGATAAACAGGACCTGTGCCTTCATGGCAACAGACGAGGTGCCGCGCGCGCAGCAGATGGGCGGATATGCGCCGCTTCGCGCGAAAATCCGCCGAAACCGGACGGTTCAGCGAAAAATCGTCACGCAATTTCATAAGGTAGCGGTCCATTCCTGTCTGCGGGGATGCGCAGCGGCCGGTCGATGGGCGGGACCGAGCGCTGATGGCAGTCCGGGCGCGGGCAGATTCGGCAGGAAATGCCGATCGGCTCGAAGATTCGCGGCTTCGACAGGTCCAGCCCGTCGGCATAGACCATGCCCTCGGCATGGGCGACCTCGCAGCCCAGGCCGATGGCGAAGCGGCGTACCGGCGCGTTGAAGGCCCCGGCCGGTTTCGAGACGTCGCGCGACAGCAGAAGATAGCGCACCCCGTCCGGCGTCTCGGCCAGCTGGCGCAGGAAGCGGCCGGGCTGCTCGAAGGCCTGGTGCACGTTCCACAGCGGGCAGGCGCCGCCGAAGCGCGCGAATTGCAGCCGCGTGGCCGAGTGGCGCTTGGTGATCGTGCCGGCCTGGTCGACGCGGACGAAGAAGAAGGGCACGCCCTTCGCGGCGGGGCGCTGCAGCGTGGACAGCCGGTGCGCGACCTGTTCCAGCGAGGCGCCGAACAGATGGGCCAGCCGCTCCAGGTCGTGGCGCTCGGTCCGGGCGGCGGTCAGGAAGGCGCGATAGGGCAACAGCGCGGCCCCGGCGAAATAGTTGGCCATGCCGATCCGGGCAATGTCGCGGGCCGCGTCGCTGCGGAAGCGCGCCAGGTCCAGCGTCGCCTCCAGCAATTCGTGCTGCCGTTCCAGGGCGACGATATGCAGCAGCTGGAAGACGCGGGTCGGGGCCTCGGCCGCCGCGTTCATGGTGATCTGGCTGCCCTGGCGGCGGAAGACCGCGCCCGAGGGCATCTCGGCCAGCGTGACGCGGATGCCCTTGCCCTCCAGCGCCTGGACGGCGATCTGCCAGGGATCGCCGCGCTGGCCGCCGGGGCAGGCGAAATGTTCGGCGGCGCGGTCCACCGCATCGATGTAGTTGTCGCAATAGTGGAAGAAGTCGCGCACTTCCTCCCATGGCGTGGCCATGGCGTTCTGGCCCGCCGCCCCGATCGCCTCGTCCAGCGCGGCCAGGCGTTCCTGGCCCTGCCGATGCGCGCGGTAGAGATCCAGGAAGGCCCGCGCCAGCACCGGGGCATTGGTCGCGGCCAGCCGCAGGTCGGCCAGCGGCGGCACGGTGTCGAACAGCGGATCGGCCAGCGCCTCCTGCATGTCGATGACCATGCGGTCGGCGTCGCCCGCCGCCAGGGCCGACAGGTCGATCCCGAATTCCTGCGCCAGACGCAGCAGCACCCCGGCCGAGATCGGCCGGTGGTTGTTTTCCATCTGCGACAGATAGGGCAGCGACACGCCCAGCCGGTCGGCGAATTGCCGCTGGCTGAGCCCGGCCCGCGCCCGCGTCTCGCGCAGCGACGCGCCGGCATAGATCTTCTGAGTCGCCATGAAACCCTCCACGCTTTGCAAAACCTTCTGTAGCGTTTGCAAAGCGACGTGGGCAAGGGCGCGCAGGCGGCCGGGGACGTGGCTGGCGAAAGGGGCGGTCAGGGCTGTCATGGCCCCGACCATGGCGCAGGAAGGTTAAGATCGGGTTGAGACGGGTTCAGCCCATCCGGTTCAGCTGCGCCTCGCGCCGCATGACCCACAGGATCGACATGAGCGCCCCCACCGCCGAGCCGGTCATGATCACCAGCAGCGGCGTCGCGCCCGCGCCGGGCTGCAGCATCGCCCCGGCCAGCGCCGACAGGGCCGCGCCGCCCGCGATGGCCAGCGCGCCGCCCAGCCCGCTGGCGGTTCCGGCAAGCTCGGGGCGGACGCTCATCATGCCGGCATTGGCACTGGGCAGGACCATGCCGTTGCCAAGCCCCATCACCGCGATGGCGCCGAAGAAGATGAAGGGATGCACATGCCCCAGCAGGTCGGCCATCAGCGCCGCGGCCAGCGCGGCCAGGCAGATGATGGCGCCGGCCAGGATCATCCGGTTCATGCCGATCACCGCGGACCAGCGCCCCGAGGCCGCATTGCCCAGCAGATAGCCGATCGAGGGGGCGGCGAAGAAATAGCCGACCTGGGCGGGCGACAGGTGGAAGACGTTCTCGCCCACGAAGGGCGCGCCGCCCAGATAGGCGAAGAACGAGCCCGAGGACAGCGTCGCCGCGCCGCAATAGCCCCAGAAGCGGACCGAGCGCGCCAGCACCGGATAGTTCCGCATCTGCTGGCGCAGCGGGATGCCGCCGCCGCGCACCGTCTCGCCCATGTCGCGCCAGGCGATGGCCATGACGATCACCCCCAGCAGGCCCATCATGGCGAAATTCGCCCGCCAGCCGAAGGCCTCGTCCAGCACGCCGCCGATGACCGGCGCCAGCATCGGCACCACCGACATGCCCATGGTGACATAGCCGATCATCGAGGCCGCGCGGTTGCCGTCATAGAGGTCGCGCACCACCGCGCGCGGCACCAGCATGCAGGTGGCGATGCTGGCCTGGACCAGCCGGAAGACCAGGAAGGTGGTCACGTCGCGCGCCAGCAGCGTGCCGATCGTCGCCAGAAGGAAGATCGCCAGCCCCCACAGCACCACCGGCCGCCGCCCCAGCCGGTCGCTGATCGGCCCGGCCAGCAGCTGCAACACCGCGCTGGCGCCGATATAGGCCGAGACGGAAAGCTGCATCACCCCGTATTCCACGCCGAAATCCCGCGCCATGCCCGGCAGCGAGGGCAGGAACACGTTCATCGACAGCGCCGCCATGCCGGTCAGCGCCACAAGGGTCAGCAGATGCGGGGCGGTCCTGGCGGAAGTCATGGCAGATGAACCAGCCGCGCGCGATCACCGTCGCCGGCGGCGCGGTTGCCGTGGTTCGGATGGCCGTGCCGGGCCACCGTGGGAAAGGCATTCGACGCGATCAGCAGGCCGATGGCGACGGCCGGGACGGGCAGGGACACGGTCTCAGTCCCACTGGCTCTGCCGGTCGCGGGCAAGGTTGCCGAAACGGGTGAACTGGCCCTCGAAGGACAGCTCGACCGTGCCGATGGGGCCGTGGCGCTGCTTGCCCAGGATCACCTCGGCCTTGCCGTGGCAGGTCTCCATCACCTGCTGCCATTTCGCCATCGCATCCAGGTCGCTGTCCGAGGGCTTCTCGCGCTCGCGGTAATATTCCTCGCGGAAGACGAACATCACGATATCGGCGTCCTGCTCGATACTGCCCGATTCGCGCAGGTCCGACAGCTGCGGGCGCTTGTCCTCGCGGTTCTCGACCTGGCGCGACAGCTGCGAGAGCGCGATGACCGGGATGTTCAGCTCCTTGGCGACGGCCTTCAGGCCCTGGGTGATCTCGGAAACCTCGTTCACGCGGCTGTCCTTGGCGCTGGCGGCCTTCAGCAGCTGCAGATAGTCCACCATCAGCACGTCGAGGCCATGGGTGCGCTTCAGCTTGCGGGCGCGGGCGGCCAGCTGGTTGATCGGCAGGGCGGGCGTGTCGTCGATATAGAGCGGGCAGTTCTGCAGCGCGTGCGCCGCCTCGACGAAGCGGCGGAACTCGGCCTCGTCCATGTTGCCGCTGCGGATGCGTTCGCTGGGGACCTCGGCGGCCTCGGACAGGATGCGCGCGGCCAGCTGCTCGGCCGACATCTCCAGGCTGAAGAAGCCGACCACGCCGCCCTCGACCGTGCCGATGGTGCCGTCGGGGCGTTCGCCGGTCTTGTGCGCCCTGGCGATGTTGAAGGCGATGTTGGTCGCCAGCGAGGTCTTGCCCATCGAGGGGCGGCCGGCCAGGATGATCAGGTCGGAATTGTTCAGCCCGCCCATCTTGCCGTCCAGATCGACCAGCCCGGTAGAAATCCCCGACAGCTTGCCGTCGCGCTGATAGGCGGCGTTCGCGGCCTGCACGGCGCCGGTCACGGCCTTGAGGAAGCTCTGGAAGCCGCGTTCCGCGACGCCCTGCTCGCCCAGCTTGTAGAGCGTCTGCTCGGCCGCCTTGATCTGCTCCTCGGCATCGTCATCGACCTCGACGCTGGCGGCGCGGGCGGAAATGTCCTGCCCCAGCGCGATCAGCTCGCGCCGCAGGGCGAATTCGCGGATCATCTGCGCATAGTCGCGCGCCGCATAGGCCGAGATCGCCGCCCCCGCCAGCCGCGCCAGATAGGGCGCGCCGCCCAGTTCCTTCAGGCCCTCGTCATGCTCCATGAAGGCCTTGATGGTGACCGGGCTGGCCAGCGCGTTCTTGCGGATCCGCTCGGCGCAGATGTCGAAGATGCGGGCATGGACGGGGTGATAGAAATGCTCGGGCTTGATGATCTGGCTGACCCGGTCGAATACGTCGTTGTTGGTCAAGAGCGCGCCCAGAAGCTGCTGCTCGGCCTCCAGCGAATAGGGGACGGCGGGCGTTTCCTCGCCGGCGTCCTGCTGCCCCGGAATGATCGCGCGCAAGCCGCTCATCTGCCCCTCTGCCCCTGTCTTGTGGTTATGAGACCCCTTTTACCCCATATGAAGGCCGCGCGAAATCCCGCGCGGCCGCATTTCGGGGGGCGGATCTGTGGATCGCCTGTGGATAAATCGGCGATCAGCCGTTTGCCGCCTGCCAGCCGCGCGGATCGTTCAGGAAGGCCTCGACCTCGGCCAGCGTGGCCTCGTCGAAGGCGGATTGCGCACGGGCCTCGGCCAGCACGTCCCACCAGGTGCAGAGATGGTGCAGGCTGACGCCGTGATCGGCCAGCCGCTGCGTGGTCTCCGGGAAGATCCCGTAATAGAAGATCACCGCGGTATGGGCGCAAGCCGCCCCGGTCTCGCGGATCGCGTCCACGAAGGACAGCTTGCTGCCGCCATCGGTGGTCAGGTCCTCGACCAGCAGCACCCGCTGGCCCTCGTGCATCACGCCCTCGATGCGGGCGTTGCGGCCGTAGCCCTTGGGCTTCTTGCGCACATAGGTCATCGGCAGGGCCAGCCGCTCGGCCATCATGGCGGCGAAGGGGATGCCCGCGGTCTCGCCGCCCGCGACGTTGTCGAAGGCCTCGAAACCGGCATCGCGCATCACCGTCGCGGCCATGAAATCCAAGAGCGTGGCGCGCACGCGGGGAAAGCTGATGATCCGGCGGCAATCGACATAGGTCGGCCCCTTCAGGCCCGAGGCATAGGTGAAGGGCTGGGCCGCGTTGAAATCCACCGCCCGGATCTCCAGCAGCATCCGGGCCGACAGGCGGGCGATCTCCTCGCGGGTGGGAAAGGTCAGGCTCATGCGTCCTCCAGATGCCAGAACAGGGGAAAGCCGGGGTCGAAGACGGTGACGGTCTCGTCCCCCGCCACGATCTGCGCGGGATAGTCGGCGGGGATGTCGCGTTTCACCAGCCGGATGCGGTCCTCGTTGGGGGGCAAGCCATAGAAGGCGGCGCCGTTCAGGCTGGCGAAGGCTTCCAGCCGGTCCAGGGCGCCGTCTTCCTCGAAGACATGGGCCAGGATCGACATGGTGTTCGGCGCGGTGAAGCAGCCCGCGCAGCCGCAGGGTTGCAGCTTGGCGCTGTCGGGATGCGGCGCGCTGTCGGTGCCCAGGAAGAAGCGCGCCTCGCCACTGGTCGCCGCCTCGCGCAGCGCCAGCCGGTGCGATTCGCGCTTGGCGACCGGCAGGCAATAGTAATGCGGCCGGATGCCGCCCGCCAGGATCGCGTTGCGGTTGATGACCAGGTGATGGGTGGTGATCGTCGCGCCCAGGCCGTCGCCGCCGGAGCGGGCATAGGCCACGCCGTCGCTGGTGGTGATATGCTCCATCACCACGCGCAGGCCGGGCGTCGCGCGGCGGACCGGGTCCAGCACGCGGTCGATGAAGACGGCCTCGCGGTCGAAGATGTCCACCGCGGGGTCGGTCACCTCGCCATGCACGCAAAGCGGGATGCCGGCCTCGGCCATCGCCTCCAGCACCGGGCGCACCCGGTCGACATCGGTCACGCCGCTGGCCGAATTGGTGGTGGCGCCGGCGGGATAGAGCTTCACGGCGCGGATGATTCCCGCCGCATGGGCGCTGACCACATCGGCGGGATCGGTGCCGTCCGTCAGGTAGAGCGTCATCTGCGGACTGAGCGCCGCGCCCTCGGGCAGGGCGGCAAGGATGCGATCGCGATAGGCGGCGGCCTGGGCGCCCGTGACCACGGGCGGCACCAGATTGGGCATGATGATGGCGCGGCCGAATGCGGCCGAATGCGGGGCGACGGCGGCCAGCATCGCGCCATCGCGCAGATGCAGGTGCCAGTCGTCCGGGCGGCGAAGGGTGATGCTGTGCTGGTCCATGGCCCGCCTCTATACACGGGCCGCGCGTCTTGCCAAGCCGCCGTGCCCGATCTTCAGCCATTCCCCAGGCGGGCAGGAGCTATACAAAAGTGCTGGTTGCGCCGCGCGGCACTAAGTCGCACCATGCCCGTCTATGACGAACCTATTTGGAACATGCATATGATCACCCCTGCTGCGGCGAAGGTTTTGACTTCGCGCAACCTGCCCCTTTACCTGTGGCTTCAGATTGGGCGCATCGCCCTGGAATCGCAGATGGTCATCGCCATGCGGATGGCCGGGATGATGGGCATCGTCACGCAAAGCCCAGGCGAGCCCTTCCGCATGGTGGCCGAGAAACAGGCGGCGGCCTCGGAATCGCTCTATGCGGCGATCCAGGCGGCCAGCCGCGGCCATAGTGGCGATCGCGTGCTGTCGGCGGCGCTGCGCCCCTATGGCCGGCGCACCCGCGCCAATTCCCGCCGACTGGCCCGCGCGAAAAGCGCCTGAGCCGCTACGCGGTCACGAATTCCACGCCCGGCAGCGCCGCGATCTCGGCGATGTCGGCGCGGTACCGGGCCGAAACCTCGTCCACCAGCGCCTGGTCCCAGCCGGGCAGGTCCACGACCTGGTCCAGCGCGCCGGCCAGCGCGTGGCGTTCCAGCATCTCGGCATAGATCCCGCGCCGGGCGGCGATGGTCAGCTGGTCGCGCCCGGCCAGGGCCGCGCGCAGCTTCGGCAGCCCGGCATCGCCCAGCAATTCGTGCATATAGATCAACGCGCCGGCCAGCGGCAGGTCGGGCGCCATGTCGGCGGCCAGCCGCACCACCTCGGGCCAGATCAGCGGCACGTCCTCGTGGCACCAGATCACCACGCGCCGCCCGCGCAGCGCCCCCAGCAGGCGGCGGATCGCATCGTTCCAGCGCAGGGCGCGCGGGTCGGTGCCCTGCATCAGCGCGTCGTAATTGCCGCCCGCGACCAGCGGCCGGACCTCGGTCAGCAGGGTCGCCGGATTGCGGATGGCCAGGAAGAATTCGCAATCGGCATCGGGAAACAGATTGGCCAGCGCCGCCGCCCGCGAGGCGATCTGGGGATAGAGCTTGCCATGGCCGACCACCCGGCCCGGCGCGCCCAGAAAGCCCGCATTGGACAGCACGACCCGCTGGGTGCCGTCATGTTCCAGCACCGCGTCCAGCATGATCTGCTCCATCTCGGGCGTGGCGACGCCGCCGTTCAGCGCCATCAGCGCCTCCTCGAAGATGCCGCGATAGCGGGTCGGCGTGATGACCTCGGTGCCCTGTTCCAGCAGCGGCGCGCGATTGTTCAGCAATGTCTTCAGCATCCGGTCGCCGTCGGTTGCGTGCACCCCGAGGTGAAAGACCATCTGCATCGGCGCTGCCCTATCTTTTCATATCGTTACGCCCTCCGGCGGGGCGAGGCGCAGATTATCCGCCACAGCCGGACAGTCAAACCGCTTTGCATCCGGGTCGGGAAAGCTGGCCGGTCAGAACGGACAGACCGCCAGCAGTTCGCGGGCCATCGCCTTCAGGTCCTTCGGCGGCAGGGCAAGATCGGCGGCATAGTCGCCGGGATCGAAGGGCAGGGCGATCTTCCGGCGATCCTTCCCGGTCAGGTCCATGCCCACCGACTGGAAATAGTCCCGGAACTTGAAATCGCTCTCCAGTTCCTTCGAAAAGGATCCGATCCAGGCCGTGGGGATGCCATAGGCATGTGACACGATGATCCCGTGCAGCGAGGTCGACAGCGTGCCCTCGCAGGAACGGATGAGATCGATCACCTCCTCGATCGGCCGCTTCAGGTCGATCAGGACCGTGTCCTCCGGCAGCAGGCTCTTGTTCTTCCGCCAGAATCCCATGTCATAGACATGCGGGATCAGGCCCAGGCGGAATTTCCTGCCGCCGGTTTGCGGCGCATGATACAGCGGCAGGCACAGGCCCGGATCGCCCATCACCTCGGGCTGCTCGTATCTCCGTTGTTCAAGTACCCGCCTGGTCAGCGGGCCGCGCACCGCCAGAACCTGCTTGGGCCGCATGAAATAGTCATCGGGATTCTTGATGCCCGACCCCCAGACGACCGCGCGATTCTTCTTGCGGATCTTCTGCAGGATGCTGCCGCAGGTGAAATGCACCGCGACGCCTTCGGGCACATGGCCGGGCGCGCAATGGCGCGGATAGCGGCCGGTGCGCCTGTGATACAGCCAGGGCCCGATCCAGTCGCCGAAATTCATGAAATCGCCCCACCACGACCACCACATGTTGTCGTCGGGCAATTCGCCGCGTTGCAGGCGGGCAAGCTCGGCCTCGTCGGGTTTCGTCAGGGGGAAAGTCATCGGGTGCCGCTTGTGAATGCCGCGCCATCCTTGGGCAGGGGCGCGCGCGGGTCAAGGCCGGTTCCACCGGCAGCGAAAACGGCCCCCGGTATGTCTCCGGGGGCCGTTCGCCTGTTCACGCCCCGCAGGGGGCAGGGGCGGCGATCACGCGCGCGCCAGGTTGCGCAGCACGTAATGCAGCACGCCGCCGTTCTTCAGATATTCGATCTCGACCTCGGTATCGACGCGGGCCTTCAGCTGGATCGTCTTCTCGGTGCCGTCGGCATAACGGATGGTGCAGGGCACCAGCGACAGCGGCTTGAACTCGCCCGCAAGGCCGTGGATCGAGACCACCTCGTCGCCCTTCAGCCCCAGCGACTTGCGGTTCTCGCCCTCGGTGAACTCGAAGGGGATGACGCCCATGCCGACCAGGTTCGAGCGGTGGATGCGCTCGAAGCTCTCGGCGATGACCGCCTTGACGCCCAGCAGGTTGGTGCCCTTGGCCGCCCAGTCGCGCGACGAGCCGGCGCCGTATTCCACGCCGCCGAAGATCACCAGCGGTGTGCCCTGCGCCTGGTATTCCATCGAGGCGTCGAAGATCGAGGTCTGCTGCCCGTCCGGCCCCTTGGTATAGCCGCCCTCGACGCCCTCCAGCATCTCGTTGCGGATGCGGATATTGGCGAATGTGCCGCGCATCATAATCTCGTGATTGCCGCGGCGAGAGCCGTAGCTGTTGAAATCCTTGGGCGCGACCTGCCGCTCGGTCAGGTATTTGCCGGCCGGGGTGGTCGGCTTGAACGATCCGGCGGGCGAAATGTGGTCGGTGGTGATCATGTCGCCCAGGATCGCCAGGATGCGGGCGCCGTCGATATCGCTGATCTCGCCCGGATCCTTCGACATGCCCTGGAAATAGGGCGGGTTCTGGATATAGGTCGAGCTGGGCGGCCAGTCATAGGTCTCGCTGTCGGTGATCTCGACCGCCTGCCAGCGCTCGTCGCCCTTGAAGACATCGGCGTATTTCCTCTGGAACGCCTGGCGGGTCACGGTCGCCTCGACCAGTTCGGCGACTTCCTGGGCGGTCGGCCAGATGTCCTTCAGATAGACATCCTTGCCGTCCTGGTCCTTGCCGATCGGGGTCTTGGTCAGGTCGATGTTCACGTCGCCCGCGATGGCATAGGCCACGACCAGCGGCGGCGAGGCCAGATAGTTCGCGCGCACGTCGGGGCTGATCCGGCCCTCGAAGTTGCGGTTGCCCGACAGCACGGCGGTGGCGACCAGGTCGTTGTCGTGGATCGCCTTCGAGATCGCGGCATCGCCCAGAGGCCCCGAATTGCCGATGCAGGTGGTGCAGCCGTAGCCCACCAGGTTGAAGCCGAGCGCGTCCAGGTCCTCCTGCAGCCCGGCGGCCTCCAGGTATTCGCCGACGACCTGGCTGCCCGGCGCTAGCGAGGTCTTGACCCAGGGCTTGCGGGTCAGGCCAAGCGCGCGCGCCTTGCGGGCGACCAGGCCCGCGCCGATCATCACATAGGGGTTCGAGGTGTTGGTGCAGGAGGTGATCGCCGCGATCACCACCGAGCCGTCGCGGATCGCGTAGTCCTTGCCCTCGACCGCGACGGTCTTGCGCACGTCATTGGCCGGGGCCACGACCGCGCCGCCCTCGTCGACCATCTCGTTCGCCGCCACCGACAGGTCGACGCCGCGATATTCCGCGACGGTCTTGTAGAAGGCCCGCGCGGCCAGGTTCAGCGGCGTATAGTCCTGCGGGCGCTTGGGACCCGAGATCGCCGGGACGATGTCGCCCATGTCCAGGTGCAGCGTGTCGGTATAGACCGGATCGTAGTCGGCGCCGCGCCAGAAGCCGTTCTGCTTGGCATAGGCCTCGACCAGCGCGATGCGGTCCTCGTCGCGGCCGGTGTTGCGCAGATAGCGCAGGGTCTCGTTGTCGATCGGGAAGAAGCCGCAGGTGGCGCCGTATTCGGGCGCCATGTTGGCGATGGTCGCGCGGTCGGCCAGCGGCAGGTGGTCCAGCCCCTCGCCGTAGAACTCGACGAACTTGCCGACCACGCCCTTCTGGCGCAGCATCTGGACGACCTTCAGCACCAGGTCGGTGGCCGTGGTGCCCTCCATCATCCGGCCGGTCAGCTTGAAGCCGACGACCTCGGGGATCAGCATCGACACCGGCTGGCCCAGCATCGCGGCCTCGGCCTCGATCCCGCCGACGCCCCAGCCCAGGACCGCCAGGCCGTTGACCATGGTGGTGTGGCTGTCGGTGCCGACCAGCGTGTCGGGATAGGCAACCTCGGCGCCGTCCTGGTCGGTATCGGTCCAGACCGTCTGGGCCAGGTATTCCAGGTTCACCTGGTGGCAGATGCCGGTGCCGGGCGGCACGACGCGGAAATTGTTGAACGCCTTCTGGCCCCATTTCAGGAAGGTGTAACGCTCAAGGTTGCGCTCGTATTCCAGGTCCACGTTGCGCTGGAAGGCGCGGGGATTGCCGAAATCGTCGATCATGACCGAATGGTCGATGACCAGGTCCACCGGGTTCAGCGGGTTGATCTTCTGGGGATCGCCCCCCAGCCCGATGATGCCGTCGCGCATCGCGGCAAGGTCCACCACGGCGGGCACGCCGGTGAAGTCCTGCATCAGCACGCGGGCCGGGCGATAGGCGATCTCGCGCGGGTTCTTGCCGCCCTGGGTCGCCCATTCGGCGAAGGCCTTGATGTCGTCGACGCTGACGGTGCGGCCGTTATCCTCGAAGCGCAGCATGTTCTCCAGCACGACCTTCAGCGCGGCCGGCAGTTTCGAGAAATCACCCAGTCCCGCCTCGGTGGCAGCGTCGATCGAGTAATAGGCGTAGTCGCGGCCGCCGACCTGCAGGCTGCGGCGGGTCTTGGCGGTATCGGTTCCGGTCTGAATCGGCATCAGGGCCTCCCTGTCTGCGAGATGGATGGGTCGGACATGCGTGTCCCTGCTTTGCCTGATGCTGCCATGCGGCGCAAGCATGCAGCACGAGGGGTCGGCAAAAACATTGTATGCAATCGCATACCATATTTGGGGGCGTTGCTCAAGGGGCACGCCCCCATCGCTCTCGCAGGTTTAACGAAGCCTTGATTTGTTCTTTTCGCGCGCGATTGGCTATGGAGGAGGCAAGATGAACGGTTTGACCTCCACGAACAGACGAATCCCGGCTTGGCGATTCCCGGTGCGATTCCCGGTGCGATTCCCGGTGCGATTCCCGGTGCCGGCGCTGCTCTGCGCGGCGCTGATGGCGCTGCCGGTCTGCGCCCTCGCCGACGGCCTGGGCGCGCAGGCCGCGGGCGGTCCCGAAAGGGATGCCGGCGGCGGCGGCCGCGACCGGGCGACATCGGCGAAGGGCGGGGAAGGGGCGCCGGTGATCTCGGCCCCCTCGGCGCCGGGGCGCGCGGCGCCGCCGACCGATCTGTCCTCCTCGGCCGAGGGTCTGGCCGGGTTCAACAGCTTCGCGGCCACCGACATGCCGCCGCCGGCGCTGGACGGGCTGGGGCTGTCGGCGATGCCGGTGGTGGTCGAGCTGTTCACCTCGCAGGGCTGTTCCTCCTGCCCGCCGGCCGATGCGATGATGTCGATGCTGGCCGGGCAGCGCGGGGTGCTGCCGCTGTCCTTCCATGTGGATTACTGGGACTATCTGGGCTGGGCCGACAGTTTCGCCCGCCCGGAATTCAGCGCCCGGCAGGAAGCCTATGCCCGCGTCGCGGGCGAGCGGTCGGTCTATACCCCGCAGCTGATCGTCGCGGGAACCGATACCGCCGTCGCCCCCGGACCCGCGCAGATCAAGGGCCTGATCGAGACGCATCAGATGGCGCCCGCGCTGCTGAACGTGCAGCGCAGCAAGAAGGCGGATGCGGACCTGATCGAGCTGATGCCGCTGTCGGACCTGGGCGGCGAGGTCGAGGTGTCGCTGATCCGCTTCCTGCCCGAGCGCAGCGTCGAGGTGCGCGGCGGCGAGAATGACGGGCGGTCGATCACCTATACCAATGTCGTCCTGGCGATGGAGCGGCTGGCGAAATGGGACGGCGCGGCGCCGCTGCGGCTGAACGTGCGCGCGGGCGAGGTCTCGGACGACCGTTTCCCCGACGACACGCGGCATGTGATCCTGGTGCAGCAGGACCAGCCGGGCGGCGATCTGCCGGGCTCGATCCTGGCAGCGATCGTATTGGACTGACAGCCGGGCCCGCCGCCGGAACCGCCACGGCGCGGGGCGCGCTTGCCCGCGCGGCCGGGATCGGCGACAAGCAGGGTCCAAGAGGATTGGCGGACAAGGCGGGAAGGACCGGATGAAGCAACCGAAACCCTGGGTGAAATCGGCGCTGGAGCTGGGGCCGGTGATTCTGTTCTTCGCGGTCTTCATGCTGTTTCGCGACGATACTGTCAGCGTCATGGGCCGCGACTATGGCGCCTTCGTCTTCGCCACGCTGATCTTCGTGCCGGTGCTGGTCGCCTCGACCCTGGTGCTGTGGCGGCTGACCGGCAAGCTGGCGCCGATGCAGATCGCGACGCTGGTCTTGGTGCTGGTCTTCGGCGGGCTGTCGGTCTGGCTGAACGATCCGCGCTTCTTCAAGATGAAGCCGACGATCATCTACCTGCTGTTCGCGGCGATCCTGGCCGTGGCGCTGGTCTCGCGCCGCAACTGGCTGGGGGCGGTGCTGTCCGAGGCGCTGCCGATGACCGATGCGGGCTGGCGCAAGCTGACCTTCCGCATGATGGCGATGTTTCTGGCGCTGGCGGTCGCGAACGAGCTGGTCTGGCGGCTGATGTCGGAATCCAGCTGGGTCTGGTTCAAGACCTTCGGCCTGCCGCTGCTGCTGTTCGTCTTCCTGATGGCGAATGCCGGGCTGTACCGCGAACATGCGCTGGAAAAGCCGCAAGAGGAACCGCAGGACGGGGAATAGGCCCCTCCGCGTCGCGGAAGGGCCCGTCTTGACGGATCAGGCCAGGTCGAAGCGATCGGCGTTCATCACCTTGGTCCAGGCGGCGACGAAGTCGTTCACGAACTTGCCCTGGCTGTCGTCCTGGGCATAGACCTCGGCATAGGCCCGCAGGATCGAGTTCGAGCCGAAGACCAGGTCGACGCGGGTCGCCGTCCACTTGACGGCGCCGGACTTGCGGTCGCGGATCTCGTAGAGATTGCCGCCCACCGGGTTCCAGCTATTGCCCATGTCGGTCAGGTTGACGAAGAAGTCGGTCGTCAGCTGGCCTTCGCGGTCGGTGAAGACGCCATGCTTCGTGCCGCCGTGATTGGTGCCGATGGCCCGCATCCCGCCGATCAGCGCGACCATCTCGGGCGCGGTCAGGCCCAGAAGCTGGGTGCGGTCCAGCATCAGCTCCTCGGGGCTGACGACATAGTCCTGCTTCAGCCAGTTGCGATAGCCGTCGGCCAGCGGCTCCAGCACCGCGAAGCTGTCGGCGTCGGTCTGTTCCGCCGTCGCATCGCCCCGGCCCGGCGCGAAGGGCACGGTGATGTCGAAGCCTGCCGCCTTCGCGGCCTGCTCGACGCCCAGGTTGCCGGCCAGCACGATGACATCGGCGACCGAGGCCCCGGTTTCCGCCGCGATCGGCTCCAGCACCGACAGCACGCGGGCCAGGCGCTGGGGCTCGTTGCCCTCCCAGTCCTTCTGCGGGGCCAGGCGGATGCGCGCGCCATTGGCGCCGCCGCGCATGTCCGAGCCGCGGAAGGTCCGCGCGCTGTCCCAGGCGGTGGCGACCATGTCGCTGGCCGACAGCCCGCTGGCCGCGATCTTCGCCTTCACCGCATCCACGTCGTAATCGCTGCGGCCGGCGGGGATCGGGTCCTGCCAGACCAGGTCCTCGGCCGGAACGTCCGGGCCCAGGTAGCGTGCCTTGGGGCCCATGTCGCGATGGGTCAGCTTGAACCAGGCGCGGGCGAAGGCGTCGCTGAAGGCCTCGAAGTCGTTCATGAAGCGCAGCGAGATCTCGCGATAGATCGGGTCGACCTTCAGCGCCATGTCGGCATCGGTCATCATCGGCATGTGGCGGATGGACGGATCCTCGACATCGACCGGCTTGTCTTCCTCGGCGATGCTGATCGGCTGCCATTGCGAGGCGCCCGCCGGGCTGTGGGTCAGCGTCCATTCATGCTTGAACAGCATCTGGAAGAAGCCGTTGTCCCATTGCGTCGGGTTGGTCGTCCAGGCGCCTTCCAGGCCGCTGACCACGGTATTGCGGCCGATGCCGCGGCCCTTGGTGTTGAACCAGCCCAGGCCCTGGAACTCGGGGCCGGCGGCCTCGGGATCGGGGCTGAGATCGGCGGCATTGCCGTTGCCGTGGCATTTGCCGACGGTGTGGCCGCCGGCGGTCAGCGCGACGGTTTCCTCGTCATCCATGCCCATGCGGCCGAAGGTCTCGCGCATCTGCAGCGCGGTCGCCTGCGGGTCGGACTTGCCGTTCACGCCCTCGGGGTTGACGTAGATAAGGCCCATCTGCACGGCGGCCAGCGGGTTTTCCAGCGTCGCGGGATTGGCGACATCGCCATAGCGGCCGTCGCTGGGGGCCAGCCATTCCTTCTCGTCGCCCCAATAGGTGTCCTTCTCGGGGTGCCAGATATCCTCGCGGCCGAAGGCGAAGCCATAGGTCTTCAGGCCGGCGGTCTCATAGGCGATGGTGCCCGCCAGCACGATCAGGTCGGCCCAGCTGATCTTGTTGCCGTATTTCTTCTTGATCGGCCACAGCAGGCGGCGGCCCTTGTCGGTATTGACGTTGTCGGGCCAGCTGTTCAGCGGCGCGAAGCGCTGGTTGCCGGTATTGGCGCCGCCCCGGCCGTCGCTGGTGCGGTAGGAGCCGGCCGCGTGCCAGGCCACCCGCGCGAACATGCCGACATAGCTGCCCCAGTCGGCGGGCCACCAGTCCTGGCTGTCGTTCATCAGCGCGCGCAGGTCGGCCTTCAGCGCCTCGACATCCAGCTTCTTCAGCTCTTCGCGATAGTTGAAGTTCTTACCCAGCGGGTTGGTCTTGGTGTCGTGCTGGTGCAGGATGTCCAGGTTCAGCGCGTTCGGCCACCAGTCCATGACCGATTTGCCCATCGCGGTCATCCCGCCATGCATCACCGGGCATTTGCCGGTGCTGGCGATATCGTTTCCATCCATGTCGCTCTCCAGGTATGGCTGCAGTTTCAGGAGCGGGGGGCGAACCTTCCGCGGGACGGCGCGGCCTTGCTTGCGCGAATCCCCCAGGCGATTCCGACCCCCTTCCCGGACAGGGATAGCAGCCAATCCGCATAAGATAAATTTGCATTTTCTAATCCATACGATATGCAAATCAAATGCGACGACTCTCGATGAAACATCTGCGCTATTTCGAGGCCCTGGCCCGCCACGGCCATTTCGGCCGCGCGGCCGAGGATTGCGCGATTTCCCAGCCGGCGCTGTCCCTGCAGATGAAGGAGCTGGAGGAAATCCTGGGCGCGCCGCTGATCGAACGCGGCACGCGGCAGATCCGGCTGACCGCCCTGGGCGAGGCCTTCGCGGCCCGCGCCCGCGACATCTTGCGCGCCGTGGACGAGCTGGGCGACCTGGCGCGCGCCTCGCACAGCCCGCTGATCGGGCGGCTGCGGATCGGGGTGATCCCGACCGTCGCGCCCTATCTGCTACCGCGCATCATCAAGGGGCTGGCGGCGCGCTATCCGGGGCTGGACCTGCGCCCGCGCGAGGCGGTGACGCAGCGGCTGATCGAGGACCTGATGGAGGGGCGGCTGGACACCGCCGTCGTGGCGCTGCCGGTGTCCGAACCCTCGCTCAGCGAACATGCGCTGTTCGACGAGGAATTCCTGCTGGTCCGCCCCGAGGAGGACGCCGGCAAGCCCGTCCCCGAGCCCGAGAAGCTGCGCGAGATGCGGCTGCTCTTGCTGGAAGAGGGGCATTGCTTCCGCGACCAGGCGATTTCCTTCTGCAAGATGTCGTCCTCGCTGCCGCGCGACCTGATGGAGGGCAGTTCGCTGTCCACGCTGGTGCAGATGGTCGGCGCGGGGATCGGCGTCACGCTGATCCCGCAGATGGCGATCCCGATCGAGACGCGCTCGGCCCGCGTCTCGGTCGTCCGGCTGCCCCGGCCGCGCCCCTCGCGGACCATCGGCATGGTCTGGCGCAAGACCAACCCGCTGTCCGGCCAGCTGGTCCATATCGCCGGGATCCTGCGCGAAGCGGTGGCGGATGAGCGCGGGGGCGACGCCCCGCTGCCGCTGCCGGCTTGACAAGTCCGGCCGGCTCTGGAACCCTCGGCGCTGTCAGGGGAGTCCCG
Organism: Paracoccus sigandri; assembly: GCF_003709565.1. Classification (GTDB taxonomy): domain Bacteria; phylum Pseudomonadota; class Alphaproteobacteria; order Rhodobacterales; family Rhodobacteraceae; genus Paracoccus; species Paracoccus siganidrum. The sequence goes on from NZ_QNRC01000036.1 coordinate 26,703, forward strand.
CCCAAGGGACTGAGAGGCTGATTGGTGGCAATCCCGCAAGGGCTGTCACGGTGACGCGACCCTTTGAACCTGACCCAGTTGATACTGGCGTAGGAAGACCGAGGGGCGCCGCGTCGTCCTTTGGGCCGTGGCGGCCGCAACCGGACCGCGATCGGTCCCTTTCTGCCCTTGCCATCACTTGGGTCTTTTCGAGTCGCTGCTTGAGAGGACGCCATGAACAAACACGCTCCGGTCCCGACCATCACCACCGGACCGCTTCCCGCCTCGCGCAAGGTCCATCACCCCGGCCGGATCCATCCCGACCTGCAGGTGCCCATGCGCGAGATCGACCTGCACCCCTCGGCGATGGAGCCGCCGGTCACGGTCTATGATCCCTCGGGCCCCTATACCGATCCCGATGCGGCCATCGACATCGCCCAGGGCCTGCCGCGCCTGCGCGAGGGCTGGGCCGAGGCGCGCGGCGATGTGGAACGCTATGCCGGCCGCGTCGTGAAGCCCGAGGATAACGGCTTCGCCACGGGTGAACGCCTGACCCCGGCCTTCCCGCGCCAGTATCGGCCGCTGCGCGCAACGGGCGGGCGGGCGGTGACGCAGATGGCCTATGCCCGCGCCGGCATTATCACGCCGGAAATGGAATTCGTCGCCATCCGCGAAAACCTGGGCCGCCGCGCCGCGAAGGAACAGCTGCTGCGCGACGGCCATGACTGGGGGGCCGCGATCCCCGATCACGTCACCCCCGAATTCGTCCGCGCCGAGGTGGCCTCGGGCCGGGCGATCATCCCAGCGAACATCAACCACCCCGAGATCGAGCCGATGATCATCGGCCGCAATTTTCTGGTCAAGATCAACGCCAATATCGGCAATTCGGCCGTGACCTCCAGCATGGAGGAAGAGGTCGAGAAGCTGGTCTGGGCGAACCGCTGGGGCGCCGACACGGTCATGGACCTGTCCACCGGCCGCAACATCCACAACATCCGCGACTGGATCATCCGCAACAGCCCCGTGCCCATCGGCACCGTGCCGATCTATCAGGCGCTGGAGAAGGTCGGCGGCGTGGCCGAGGACCTGTCATGGGAGGTGTTCCGCGACACGCTGGTCGAACAGGCCGAGCAGGGCGTGGATTACTTCACCATCCACGCGGGCGTGCGGCTGCCCTATATCCCGCTGACCGCCAACCGCGTCACCGGGATCGTCAGCCGCGGCGGTTCGATCATGGCGAAATGGTGCCTGCACCACCACCGCGAAAGCTTCCTGTATGAACATTTCGACGAGATCTGCGACATCATGCGCGCCTATGACGTCAGCTTCAGCCTGGGCGACGGGTTGCGGCCCGGCTCGATCGCCGATGCCAATGACGCGGCGCAATTCGCGGAACTGGAGACGCTGGGGGAACTGACGCAAATCGCCTGGCAGAAGGATTGCCAGGTGATGATCGAGGGTCCCGGCCATGTGCCGATGCACAAGATCAAGGAGAACATGGACAAGCAGCTGGCCACCTGCGAGGGCGCGCCCTTCTACACGCTGGGGCCGCTGACCACCGATATCGCGCCGGGCTACGACCATATCACCAGCGCCATCGGCGCGGCGATGATCGGCTGGTTCGGCACGGCGATGCTGTGCTACGTCACCCCCAAGGAACATCTGGGCCTGCCCGACCGCGACGACGTGAAAACCGGCGTCATCACCTACAAGATCGCCGCCCATGCCGCCGACCTGGCCAAGGGTCATCCGGCCGCGAAGATCCGCGACGACGCCCTGTCCCGCGCGCGCTTCGAATTCCGCTGGGAGGATCAGTTCAACCTGTCGCTGGACCCCGACACCGCGCGCAGCTTCCACGACCAGACCCTGCCCAAGGAGGCGCACAAGCTGGCGCATTTCTGTTCGATGTGCGGGCCGAAATTCTGCTCCATGAAGATCAGCCACGACATCCGCGCCGAGGCCCGTGCCCAGCAGGGCATGGAGGAGATGGCGCAGAAATACCGCGCGGGGGGCGATCTCTACATGCCCGCGGACGCGGCAGGGGACGACTGAGGCCAGTCCCCGACGCTTGCGGGGGCGCTTGGCGGAAGCGTCGCTTGCGGCTAGAACGATCCTCCCGACAGCCCCGAGAGGAGATCGCCTTGGCCGCACAGGACACCGCCACCGCTGACCGCATCGCCCGCACCATCGCGGCCGAGATCAACGCCGCGCCCGCGCAGGTCCGTGCCGCCGCCGAATTGCTGGATGGCGGCGCGACCGTGCCCTTCGTCGCCCGCTACCGCAAGGAGGTGACCGGCGGGCTGGACGACACGCAGCTGCGCACACTGTCCGACCGGCTGGCGTACTTGCGCGAGATGGAGGCGCGGCGGGCGGCGATCCTGGGCTCGATCACCGAGCAGGGCAAGCTGACCGAGGACCTGGCCCGCGCCATCGCCGGGGCCGAGACCAAGGCGGCGCTGGAGGACATCTATCTGCCCTTCAAGCCCAAGCGCCGCACCAAGGCGATGATCGCCCGCGAAAACGGGTTGGAGCCGCTGTTGCGCGCCATCCAGGACGACCGCGCCGCCGATCCGGCCGCGCTGGCGGCGGGCCATGTGACCGAGGCGGTGGCGGATGCCAAGGCGGCGCTGGACGGCGCGCGCGACATCCTGGTCGAGGAACTGTCCGAAAACGCCGCGCTGCTGGGGAACTTGCGCGATTTCATGCGCCGCGAGGCCTTCATCGCGGCAAAGCTGGTGGCCGGCAAGGAAGAGGCCGGCGCCAAGTTCAGCGACTATTTCGACCATCGCGAGAAATGGGCCGACATTCCCGCCCACCGCGCCCTGGCGATCCTGCGGGCGGCGAAGGAGGAGATCGTGACCATCGACATCTCGCCCGAGCCCGAGACCGGCGCGCAGCGGGCCGAGGGGATCGTGACGCAGGCGCTGGGGCCGCTGGGGGACCAGCCGGGCGACAGGTGGCTGCGCGGCGTGGCCGGCTGGTGCTGGCGCGTCCGGCTGTCGAACACCATGTATATCGACCTGCTGACCGAGCTGCGCAAGCGCGCCCATGACGAGGCGATCCGCGTCTTCGGCCGCAATCTCAAGGACCTGCTGCTGGCCGCGCCGGCCGGGCCGCGCGCGACCATCGGATTGGATCCCGGCATCCGCACCGGCGTCAAGGTGGCGGTGGTCGACGCGACCGGCAAGCTTCTGGACACCGCGACGATCTATCCCTTCCAGCCCAAGAACGACCTGCGCGGGGCCGAGGCCACGCTGCTGGCGCTGATTGCGCGCCACGGGGTCGAGCTGATCGCCATCGGCAACGGCACCGCCAGCCGCGAGACCGAGCGGCTGGTCGGCGATGTGCTGAAGCGCCTGCCGAAGGAGGTGAAGGCGCCGACGCGGGTGGTCGTGTCCGAGGCGGGGGCCTCGGTCTATTCGGCTTCGGAACAGGCGGCGAAGGAATTTCCGGGCCTGGACGTCAGCTTGCGCGGCGCGGTTTCCATCGCGCGGCGTCTGCAGGACCCGCTGGCGGAGCTGGTCAAGGTGCCGCCCGAATCGATCGGCGTCGGCCAGTATCAGCATGACGTGGACCAGCGCCAGCTTGCGAAGACGCTGGAAGCCGTGGTCGAGGATGCGGTGAACGCCGTCGGCGTCGACCTGAACACGGCATCCGCGCCGCTGCTGGCCCATGTGGCCGGGCTGGGGCCGTCGCTGGCCCAGAACATCGTCGCCCATCGCGACGCTTCGGGCGCCTTCCGCTCGCGCGCGGCGCTGAAGAAGGTGGCGGGGCTGGGGCCGCGCGCCTTCGAGCAATGCGCGGGCTTCCTGCGCATCCGCGACGGCGACGAGCCGCTGGATGCCTCCTCGGTCCACCCCGAGGCCTACGGCGTCGCGCGCCGGATCGTGGCCGCCTGCGGGCGCGACATCCGCGCGATCATGGGCGACGGGAGGGCGCTGAAGGGGCTGCGGGCGGAACAGTTCGTGGACGCGCATTTCGGCCTGCCCACCGTGCGCGACATCCTGGCGGAACTGGAAAAGCCCGGCCGCGACCCGCGTCCCAGCTTCGTCACCGCCAGCTTCGCCGAGGGGGTCGAGGACATCCGCGACCTGCGCCCCGGCATGTCGCTGGAAGGCACCGTCACCAATGTCGCGGCCTTCGGCGCCTTCGTCGATATCGGCGTGCATCAGGACGGGCTGGTCCATATCAGCCAGCTGGCCGACCGTTTCGTCAAGGACCCGAATGAGGTGGTGAAGGTCGGCGACGTGGTGAAGGTGCGCGTGACCGAGGTCGACGTGGCGCGCAAGCGGATCGGGCTGACCATGCGCAAGGATGGCGGCGCCCCGGCCGCGGGGGAAAGGTCCGCGCGCGGGCCCGCGCCGTCGCCGGGCAAGGGGCAGGGCAAGGGCGGCAGAGGGCCCAAACCCGCGCCGAGGGGCGATCAGGGTCCCGGCTCTTTCGGGGCGGCGCTGATGGACGCGATGCGGCGGAAATGATGTCGCAGCCGCGTCCCGGCTATTGTTGAGAGAAATGATCTGGTATAGCTGTCCTGCCTGCGAATGCCCGCAGCAGCAGGAAGGAGCCTGCCATGTCCGTTCTCAGAACCCATCGCTCGGTCGGCATCATCCCCGCCCGCGCCGGGGCCGCCGTCGCCGCGCTGAAGGCCCGTGCCGCCCTGTGGGAGGTGCCGCTGATCGAGACGCCCGAGCGGCTGAGCCTGTTCGTCTGGGGCAGCGAGCTGCGCCTGGTCCCCGAGGATGACGCGGTCCGCATCGAGCTGATGGCCCCCGAGGCGCGGCTGATCGGCACGCTTCAGGACAGCGCGACCGAGCTGTTCGAGACCGAGGGCCTGGCCGTCCAATGGGACCGCGTGGACGAGGGCGCGCTGGCGCCGGGCCTGTCCCTGATGCGGGTGGTCTCGGTCACGCCGCGCACGCCGGGCTTCCTGCGCGTCCGGCTGCAGGGGCCGGATGCCCCGCGCTTCGGCGAGACCAGCCTGCATTTCCGCCTGCTGCTGCCGCAGCCGGGCCGGGCGCCGATCTGGCCGCGCGTCGCCGCCAATGGCCGCACGGTCTGGCCCGAGGGGCCGGACGCGCTGCATCGCCCGGTCTATACGGTGATCGACCAGCAGCAGGACTGGCTGGATTTCGACATCTTCCGCCACCAGGCCAGTCCGACCTGCGACTGGGCCGACGGCGACCCGGTGGGGCAGGAGGTCGGCATCATCGGCCCCGGCGGCGGCTGGTGCCCGGATGCCGAGATGCTGTGGCTGTTCGGCGACGAGACCGCGCTGCCGGCCATCGCGCGGATGCTGGAGCTGGCCCGCGGCGAGGTCGCGGCGGTAGTCCGCGCCAGCTATGCCGACCTGGGCCCGCTGGCCGCCGACCCGCGCGTCGCCCGGACCGACGACCTGCTGGGCGCGCAGGAGGCCGTGGCCCCCGGCAAGGGCGTCTTCGTCTGGTTCGCCGCCCGCGCCGACCAGGCCCGCGCCGTCCGCCGCAGCCTGACCGAACGCGGCTTCGACCGCCGCGATTTCATGGCCGCCGCCTATTGGGACTGAGGCGCCTCTTCGGTCTTGCTTATGGCGGCCCGGCCTGGCGCGGCTGATGTCGGATCGGCGCAACCGGCCGGATTGACGGGGCAGGGGCAGGCGGCTTCTAGCCCATTTGCGCCAGGAACAGTTTGATCAGGATGCCGAAGCTGCCGATCGACATGGCCGGCAGCAGGAAAGCGAGCTTGCGCCTGCCTCTTGCCGCCAGCCAGGCCGAGGCAAGCTGCGTCACGATCAGCACCGGAAGCCCGAGATGATAGCTGATCTCGAAGAGGCGCAGGGCAAGCCGCCGCTGTCCGGGATCCTCCGGCCATTCGGCGAAGCCCAACCCCAGCGGAGACATGAACCAGGCAAGGCAGATCAGAACCGCGACAAGCGTCGTCGCGGCAAGATAGATGCCGAGCAGGAGGCTATGGAGCGGCGCAGCGGCCGAAGGGCTGACCATGATCCGAGGCTAGAGCCATTCCGGCGGCCGGGCAATCGCCTGGCCCGTCCCGCGATGGAGCGCGGGCCGGATCGCACTCTCACATCGTGGGATCAGACAGCTTCCCGCACCGCGACCTGCCGCAAGGCGCGCCTCTTTCACGCGGGCCGGCGGGTGGCCGGATCGCCCATTGTAAATATCTTTACTGATTATTTGCAAAACATGTGAATAAATTTACAAAATTATCTTTTTATGAAAAGGGTTTACGCGATCATGCCCTTTGTGCTTAACATTTCCTTGGGGGCGTTTCGCGTGTCGCTTGCCTGTCATCGTCCGGCTGGCTCATGCGCTGCGCAAGGTTGCGAGGAGGATCTTCCATGAGTGTTGAAATCATTGAGAAACGTGGTGTTCCTTCGGGTTTCGGAGAGGCGCATGTGGATGCCGGGGGTTATGCGCGTCTCTATGCCGAATCGATTTCGGATCCCGAGGGGTTCTGGGGCCGCGAGGGGCTGCGGCTGGACTGGATCGAACCTTACGGCAAGGTCAAGAACACCGATTTCACGCTGGGGCAGGTCTCGATCAGGTGGTACGAGGACGGGGTGCTGAACGCCTGCGTCAACTGCGTGGACCGGCACCTGCCGGAACGCGCCGACCAGACCGCGATCATCTTCGAGCCCGACGACCCGAAGGATCCCGCCCAGCACATCACCTATGCGGAACTGTCGGAAAAGGTGAACCGCTTCGCCAATGTGCTGTTGTCGCAGGGCGTGATGCGCGGCGACCGGGTGGTGATCTATTTGCCGATGATCCCCGAGGCGGCCTATGCGATGCTGGCCTGCGCCCGGATCGGGGCGATCCATTCCATTGTCTTCGCAGGGTTTTCGCCGGACGCGCTGGCCAACCGGATCAACGATTGCGGCGCCAAGCTGGTGATCACCGCCGATACCGCGCCGCGCGGCGGGCGCAAGACGGCGCTGAAGTCGAATGCCGATGCGGCGCTCTTGCATTGCTCGGACAA
>NZ_QNRC01000037.1 GCF_003709565.1 Paracoccus sigandri
AGACGCCGCTGGCCCGATCCGGTTGCGCTGTATGGAGGCTACACCGCATCGGGCCAGCTACCCGTGCTGACCAAGCGGGGTCATTATTGGGCGCCGAAAGGGGGTCAAAGTTGCGTGCCGATTGACAAGCAGCGCCTCGACCGATTTCGCTTTGCGCAGATAGCGGGGCAGAATGCTGGGCGTGAAGGTGATCTTGTCTGCGCCAGCGCCCCGATCCCGCACGCGCGGCACCTTTACCGGCACCGGACCAATGCCGGTCATCACCTCGCGCTCCGGCAGGTGGCCATGACGAACCAGGCGTGCCCGCCCGTCCGCAAGCCTTTCCTCGGAAAAGGCCGCCATGAGCGTCGCAAGCTCGGCGTGGACCGCCTGTTCAATCAACTGGCGCGCACCACCGCGAATGACGTCCGTGAGCGCGTCGGTGCTAAATCCCGATGGATCGCGCAGTTGGGTGATGGTAGTCTCTGACATGTGGCATATCCCTTTCTCGGCAGAGAATTGACGGCGACTCGACACCGCCATGATATGCCGCCACTTTGGGCATCACCAACTTTCGCGCGTTTCTCCCTCGTCCTAACGGATGCTTTGAACAAAACTGGGGTGGCCCTGGGTTTGCGAAGCTGCAGCGGATGGTCGGCAAAGGATGGTTGCGGCCCATATAAGTCTTCACGGTGGCAAATAACACTCTCCGGACATGGCGAACTCAACCTGGTCGCTCCCCTCACCGAGATGAGCTCGGGCAGAGACATGTTCGCCTACCAACCGAAGATACCAGCCGTCGTCGGCGCTTCCCTGACTGATAGCCATGATCTCGCGGCCGCGAGGTGATATTTCAACGATCAACGCTTCCTCTTGATCGCGACTCATCGCGATTTCCACCCAGTCTCCCGGTGTCGTTTCGAAGTCGATCTCGAGCTGCGTGACAGACTCAGCTCCGACCGTCTCACAGCGCAGAATGCGCGCGGGAAGGCTGATCGGCTCGCCAAGTTCGAGAGTGATCTCGCCCTGGCCGGTTAAGGCGGGTTGCTCAACGGCGTCCACAGCGCCAGACGCTTCGGCAGCATCGGCGTCAATCTGTCGATCTGCCAACAGTGCCTGCCGGGTCGGTTCCCAGGCAGTGGATACCTCAATCGGATCGGGCGGTTCGGCGGTGAAGTCGATCCGGATGGCAGTGTTGAGTGGCCGCCCGTCCTCTGCTTTCAGTGTCGTGTCCACATACGCCGTATAGGTGATTTCGGCCTGAGGCTCCTGCGGCGCGATGGTCACCGCCATGCCCGAAAGCGAGCGCGCGACATGAGCGGGAACAATCTGACCATCAGCCTCGAGCACAACAGCGCCGAGCGTGTCTGCATCGATCGGAACGTTAAAAGCGATCTGCGCGGTCTCGCCACGCGCGATCAACGCACCGTCTTCGGGCCAGACCGTCAGCGGCTCCAGCGGCACATCGATCGCGACCGGCAGGCGTGTCGCTTGTTCGATCACGCCATCATGGGCGACGATCTCGAAGACCGGGTTGGGTCCCGGCCCCAAGGTTGCGGGATCCGGCGTGAAACGCGGCTCGCCCAGCAGCACGGCCAGCGTCGTCCAATCCTCTCCATTGGCAGTGAACCGTACGGTATAGGTCAGCCCCTCGGGCGAAGCACTGCCCCACTCGAGAGTTTCCCCCGCGTGATATGTCGAGCCGGTAACATGCGAGAGAATTTCAGGTGCCGCCAGCGCCGGATCGGCCCAGCGTTCCGCCAGCACCTCGCCATCGCGGAGCAGGACGATCCGCGCGGGGTCGCCCGAGACCGGAACCGTTACGGCGAATGGCCAGAGGCCGGTCTCGAAAGGGTGTGGTCCCACTGATGCGCGGGCGAGAAGTTGACCGGAGGCGCCCTCAACGCGCAATTCATAAGGGCCATCGCCCGAAAGCGGCTCGCGCGGTCCCGGCACGCCGATAGCAGGCATCAGTGTCGCTTCGGCTCCGTCACCCATCCCTGACAGCATGATCCAACGGGCGTCGGGCAATTCAAGGACTGCATCGCTCCGAACGACGTTGCTCGCCGCTGGATCTGATAATTGCGCGAATTGCACACGAGAAAAAAACGGGGCTTCGGCTCGCCGGTCGCGCGTATAACGCAGCATGGCCGGCATGTTCTCAACCAGCCAGTTATACTGGTTCGGATCAATCCAGTAGTCGTTGTGCGGCTCGTAAAGGCAGGGGAACATCAGGTTCAGCAGGGGTGCGCGGGTCTGTGCGTTTCCGTGCTCGCTCGATTTCTGCCAGCCATTCGATCCGTCAAGCGCGATCCGCATTCCGTCAATCCCGGGCGCAACGGTCTGATAGCCCGTGCGGCATATCTCCTGCCTGTGCGCGTTGTTTTCAGCATAGGGTGTATGCGGCAGGCCGAAGACGTGACCGAATTCATGGGCTACCAGCGGAGAAAGCAGGATGCCGGGGAACATCCGGTCCGTCGGTATCCACGTGCTCATCATGATGGTGTTCTGGCCCGTCCGGTCGGCATGAAGGCTGTCGAGCAGATCCGGATCGGGACTTCCAAACCAGTAGGGTTCATCACCGCTGCGCCGCAGGGACTCGGGTTGCTCGAACGGTGCCTGGGTGATGCCAGTGCCTCCAAGACTTGGCGGGTGGTAGGAAACAAGGATATCGGCATTCGAATGTGCCGCGACGTGCTCGTGAAACAGGCGAACCAGAGCATTCCACTCGTTAAAACCAGCCGCCTGGCTCGCTGGATTGTCCCAGAAACGGAAGCCGTCTTCGCAGACAACCCATTCCACTCCGGGGATGGTGCAGATCGTATCCTGCAGGTTGTAGGTCCCTTGGAAACGCCCTCTGACCCTTGCGACCGGGAATATCTGGTTTGCGAATGCGCCGTCCTGTTGCGCAGCCTGTACAACCTGCCGGGATTGCTTGATGTCGATATTGTCCCTCCACTCCGAGTGCGCGGCGATGTAGTAGTCAAACGTCAGGAGGTCGATGGATTGAGCTGCGTAATCCAGCGTCCGTTCGACGATCGCGGGGGCGATTTCCACATCCTCGGGATAATGGTCAGCCGGCGTGATCTCGGCCCTGAAATTTCGCGGGTCGTTCTGCGGGGACGGGGTCCAGCCAAACAGATTGACTGTGTGTTCTCCCAGCCGCCGGTCTTCATCGGTGTACTGGTCGGGCCGTTCGACCCGCTGCTGAATCTGAGGGAAGACCGTGTTGTCCCGATCGTCTAGCACCTCGGCGAGAACCGGATAATCGAGAACCTGCCAATCGGGGTGAATGTCCTTGAGTTCCTCCCATTCGACCTGGATGCGCGCGGCAGCAGGTTTGCCATGGACGAGAGGCGCATTGCGGGACACCTGGTAAATGCCAAACCGCAAGTCATCCGGATCGATTATCGTTGATACAAAGAAGGTCGTATCCCGTTCCAGAACCTGCCGCTCATTTCCGCGCACGCCCGCATCGCCCCCCACAACGGTAATCTCATAGACCGTGCCCGAGCGCAGCGGCTCACGCGGTGCGATCCGAAGCGACTTGTCATCGTCAATGCCATTTTCGTCTTCGAGACCGAGTTCGAGATCAACAAAGCTGAGCCCGTTGTTCCGGTCCCGCGTCGTCATGATGACCGTGCGGGAATCGAGACTACCCTCTGCAACCGCAGCGCTGAATTCGATGAAGAAATCCGCCCCCTCGAGGATCACGTTCTCGCGCCCATTCAAGGGTTTGGTTTCGACCACGTGAAAGACATCCGGCTCCTCGCACAGTGTCAGGTCCAACGCGCCCTGATTTTCCGGGCTGTTCGCGATCGTGAATTCCACGTCCAGGTGAATGTGATCGTGATAGCCTTCACTTAGACGCTCATAATCGAGCGTGTGGTTGCGAACCGGATAGACGATCGACTTGAACCTGCCTGTCAGCCTCAGGGTAAAGCCGTCATCGCTCCACCGGGTCTGGAGGCTTGCGGGATTGTCCAGTCCCGCTCCATACCACCCTCCCACTCCGACTTCGAAATCATCCCGGCCCGTGTCGGCCAGACGATTGATGAAATGAACCGAGGCATACGCCCCGGCCGGGACGTGCTGGAATTCAACCGGGTCGATTGCTTGCATCACCGCGCCGTCCGGGCCGCAGGGGATGCCGGCAATACGGATCTCGGAATAATCCAGCCCGCTGCGATGGCGATGATCATGCAGGACAAGGCCAAGGGCATTGCTGCCTTCATAATGACCCATGACCCTTGCCTGGCCTTCCATCTGCCCGTCGGCCTGCGAAATCGAGCTTCCGCTGATCGTGCCCCGCCATGAGCCGACCAGCCTCCCGCGGTTCATGACGTCATAGGCGTCCGCGTAGGGCGCGTTTGGATCGACGGTTTGGGCCCCGGCCTGCGGGACGAATGCGAGGGTCGGCAAGGCAAGCGCACAAATGAGCGCGCCCCGCTTCAACCACGGTATCACCGTTCCAGAGCCTGCCATACTTCCCCCTTCATCCAGAGCGCCCGAAATTTCCCTTTTCAGTAATCGGTCTCGGCCTTGCGCAATGCGGTATCGAACGTGCCCTCGACCGGCAGGCAATCGCTCGTGTCGGCTTCCGCGAGCAAGCTGTCCCTGCGGCAGAGGACGGCCGAGAAGCGGCCCTGCGCGCTGCCCCCATCTTCCAGGGAAAGCCTATCGAAGACGACTTCGGGTGCCGTCCCCCTGTCTTCGCCAAGATAATAGGGCGGGCTCATTCCTTCCGGCCACCAGGAAATGGTCGTTTCCATGATCGAGGCGGACGCGTCGCTCCCCATCAGCGAAACCTCGATGGTCAGGACGTTGCGCATGAGGCTTTCGGACTCAGGGTCGTGCGCCTGGATCTGGATAGAGGTCACCGGGCCGAAGGATCGAATCTCGGCCGTCGATGTTCCCTCCGATGGTACATCGAGCGTTTCGCCGGAATAGGCGCTGTCGCCGATCGTCGCCTCGACTGAACCCATCGCCGTTTTCGCGATTTGCGCCAGTGCAGGTTGCGTCAGGCACAGGGTGAGGCCGAATGCTGCCAGGATAGGCGCTTGATACAGTTTCATTGAAGAAGTCCTTTATGCACTTACGGGTACGACCAGCCGTCGTGCTCGATGCGGAAAATGCGCAGCGGCGCGTCGGGCCGGGTGGTGTCTCCGCGCAGGCGGAAGACGGCAGTGTGCGTCTGGCCGAAATTCTCGACCTCGACATTGATCGTGATCATGCCCCGAAACATGGGCTGATCAGGGTCAGGCACCGGCTCGGAAACCCTGCCCTGGAAATCCTGCGCGCCAATGAGCAGGTCCGCGCCGGGCGGGCGGGATCGCAGCGCCTCCCTGAATTCGGTGGAGAAAAATACATCGGGCGCCGCCGGATCGAGGTGGCTCTGACCCAGGGCGGGGTTGTCGTACTCATAGAGTGCCGCAACAAGCCCACGTGCATGTTCGACCAGGTCGGTGTCTGACCACGCCTGCGCGCCGGTCGTGGGGGCGGGAAGGATCTTTTCGACGTCCATGACCTCTTGCGGCTCGCCATCCCCGAACAGGATTTCTTCGTCGAAATCGGCGATAAGGTAACGCTGCGCCACCCAGCCGGCCTTGGTCAGATCGGCGGTGCGCATCAGGCACCAGCGCGGCGGCAGGGCATCGAGTTCTGCTTCGGTCATCGCCGAGAAATGCGCCATCGTGTAGAACGGAACGCAGGTGATCTGCTGCAGATTGCGCTCGTCGTGCGCAAAGGTTTCGATCACCGGATAGTTGGTGCCTGGCCCCATTCGGACATTGAGCACATCGTTCGGCGCGACACCCATTACCCGCCACGCATCCGGTCCTGACCCGTCGATCTCGGCGTGGGCAAGGGAGGTGAAAAAAGGAAGCGCCAGCGCGATGGCCGCCACGGCAAGTCGGCGAGATTGTCTGATCCCAAACATGGTCATTCCACCTCCACGATGGCACGGCCGAGAACGGCCTGCCCGCCGATATCGAGATACCGGACCTCATAGCGGCCCGGCTCATTCGGCATGGTCAGTTCGAGTGTGGTTTCCTCGCCGATGCGATGGGCTTCGATCCAGCTGAAATCGGCCTGATCGGCACGAGCGAGCGAAATACGCTGGTCGGCGCTGTCGGCACCACCGGACCAGGAAACGTTGATGGTCTCGCCGGGGCGGGCCTGCGAGGGTAGGACCAGACCCGCGCCATCATCGAGCGGAGCATCGGCCCCGACGACTTCGAGCATAAGGCTTGAAACCGTGCGCGCGCCCTCCTGGAGAACATATCTGATCTCGTAAAGACCGGGCTCGGCAGGCGCGTCGAAATCGCCCTCAAGATTGTCCCTGACGCGGATATAGTCCTGATAGGTGCCCTCATCGGCGCCAGCCGGAACGATGGTGATGTAGTCCTGGGGGTGAATGGCCATAGACCAGTTGATGCGCAGCGGTGTTTGTGCTCGCGCCATGCTGGGGCCATTCAGGACGACCTTCGCCTCGACAACCTCAACCGGCGTCGAAGCGAGCGTCCTCGAACCCTCGTCCAGCACATAGCGCACCTCGTACAGCCCCGGCTCGGCGGGGGCGGTCAAACTGTTTTCATTGTAGCCGCGCACCCGCTGGTAATTGGTATAGGCGCCTTGGTCGGCGCCAGCGGGAACGATGGTGACGTAGTCCTGCGGATGGACCGAAAATGACCAGGAAACGGCGAAGCTCGCTCCGGTCGTGACCTCGTCGGGAGCGGAGATCGAGACTTCGGCCTCAACAACCTCCACCGGGGCAGATGCCAGCACGCGTGTGCCTTCGTTCAGCACATAGCGCACCTCGTACAGCCCCGGCTCGGCGGGGGCGGTCAAACTGTTTTCATTGTAGCCGCGCACCCGCTGGTAATTGGTATAGGCGCCTTGGTCGGCGCCGGTGGGAACGATGGTGACGTAGTCCTGCGGATGGATAGAAGACGACCAGGAAACAACGAAGCTGGCGCCTGTCGTCACCTCGTCGGGAGCGGAGATCGAGACTTTGGCCTCGACAACCTCCACCGGGGCAGAGCCCAGCACGCGCGCGCCCTCGTTCTGCACATAGCGCACCTCGTAAAGCCCCGGCTCGGCGGGCGCGGTCAGGCTATTTTCAGTGTCGCCGCGCACCCGCTGATAAACGCCACGGGTGTTCTGATCCGCCCCAACGGGAACGATGGTGACATAATCCTGCGGATCGATGGTGGAAGACCACGAGACGGTGAAGCTGGCGCCGGTGAGGACAGCAGCGGGCGCTTCGAGTTCGATGTCGGCGTCGACCTCGTGTTCGGGCTCGGGCTCCGGTTGGGATGGCAAGAGCGGCTCAAGGTCCACGGCGCTCTGCACCAGGGCGAGGGCATCGCGCAGGTCATTGGCGTCTTGCGCGGGAACAAAGACCCCGCCCGTATTTTCTGCAATGCAGGCAAGGCCTGCGTGTTCTTCTTCGGTCAGATCAAAGCCGACCACATGGGCGGTGAAGTTGACGCCCTGCTGCGCCAGTTCCGCCGAAAGCGCGCAAGGATCGGCCTGGCAGGTTTCCAATCCGTCCGAGATCAGGATCACGGTTGCCTGCGTGTCGCGATACGAAAGCAGTTCGGCGGCCTGACGAACGGATTCGGTGAGCGGCGTACGCCCGCGTGGCGTGACCCCGTTGACCGTCGAAACGAAGGCGGACCGATCCAGCGGGCCCGGTGCAATCAGGGTCTCGATGTCGGAGCAGTCACCTTCGCGCCGGTGCCCATAGGCCATGAGCCCCACCTTGGCGTCCTCAGGCCATGTGGCGATGAGATCCCCAATAACCTCGCGCGCTATCTCGACCTTGGCGACTCCATCGATCTGCCCCCACATCGATCCGGAACCGTCGTAAACGATCACCACATCCTCGGCTGCCGATACAATCGACGGCAGGGAGAGCGTGGCGAGCGTCAGCGGCAAGACGGCGAACAGTCTCATGACGAAATTCCTCATATTGTCCTGTCAGGCAGGTTGGGCACTGGCATCGGGCTGAGGCTGGCTGCCAACTGCACGCGCCTTGAGTTCGCGGAACTTCTTGGACATCTGCTCCAGTCGTGCATCCCATTCAGGAGCTGGCTGCTGGCCTTCGATGGTCTTGAAATAGACCTGCATCAGGCAAGCAATGGCGAACGGCTCGAGCAGCGCCGCCTTGAACGCCCAAGCGAACAGAAACGCGAAAACGAACCCGCCAGCCGCCCAAGCGCCGGGCATCAGGTAGACAATCAGCGCCGCGGGCGCGAGCATCACCAGGAAAACCACAAAGCTCAGGAGATAGACGATGATGGCCAGCCAGGTGGCATTCTTGAGCATCACCTTGTAGTTCTGCCCATAGAGCACCAGCGCGTCCTTGGCCGAGCCCCAGGGATTGGTCGAGCCGGTCCGGATCGCGTAGGCAAGGATCACCTCATCGATGAACCCGACGGCCACTTGCAGAAAGGCATGCAGAATGCCGGTCAATTGCCGGGCACCGGGTATCGGCAATATGGTGAGGATGCCGCGGATCAGCCCCGTGACCGCCCGCAACACGCCCTTGATAAGCTGGTCGACGGCGAACAACACGCTGGCCTGGGCGAATCTCTGCGTCACAACGACTCTGCCATGCTCGACCTGCGAGCGCCCCTCGGGCATTGGCTTGCCTTCGATCAACTCGACCAGCACGGCGATGTGACCGGCCTTGACGATGTAGAGAATATATTCGCGCGCCCAGTACATGACGGCTCCGACAATCCCGAAGCCGATCAGGCCGCCCCAGAAGGTCGAGCCCGCCTGAAAGGCGGCATCGCCGAGCGCGCCGACGCCGAAGCCGATGCCCGCGCCTGCGCCAGTCACCAGAACATAGGCCAGCGTGATCCCGAAATAGACCGCCATCCTGAGCACGACGAAAGGCAGGGTCTGCATCATCAGACCCATCGCCCTGCCAACACTAAAATCCCACATGCATCCTCCAGTTACGCCCGCTCTCATCTGGCAGGCTACCCAAGGTATTCCGAGTCCAGGCTCGATTGAGAATAGAGCATTTGCTCTATTGACAGCGCAGCACGGACAGTTACTTCCCGCCAGCAAGTATCGCGAGCTGCGATTTACTGGAAATACCGAGCTTTTCGTAGATGTGAACAATCTGATTGCGAACGGTGGAGGGCGATGTGCCCAGGGCACGCGCGACCTGCTTGGTGGTCATGCCGGATGCGAACAATCGAGCGACTTCGCGTTCACGCGGAGACAAGCTCGAAAGGATCGGATGGATCGACAGGTGAACGAAATAATTTCGGCCGAATAAAGACAAACGCATGTCCAGCATTTGTCCCCGCCACCGTCGGCCGCGTTTGAGCGCGCTCATAACGTGGGCGGGAAGCTGTGCGACACGCGCACCCCATTCGTTTGCGGTAAAATCATGGAAAGGCCCATGGACGCACAGCACCCAACCTTCCCCGTCGATCAGCCCGACAGCTTCATGGCCTATCGCGGCGCGGCCGGTCCACAGTTCTCGGTTCATGCGCAGCGCCTGGGACAAGTGCGGCATAAGCAACTGCTTGAACACGCGCTCGGTGTCGGAGAAAGTCATCGGCCTGTCATCCGCGCAAAGTCCCACGAAGCTGACATAGCCGTCGGTTTTTTCACCGACGATGGTGGCCATCATGTGCGAGGCGTCGAAGCGTCGCCAATGCTCGTTGTAGGCCAGACTTCTGCGATAGTCCGGAACGTCATCGAAGCGGGCCGTCGCGCCCAGACGATTGAGTGTCAGGTCGCAGAAGGCGTCCTCCTGGGCGACAGAGGCCCACTCGCCCAATATCGCCTCGCTTTGGTTGAGAACGGTCAGGTCCGTGACCAGCCGGCCATCCGCCCAGCCACCACCCCACACCCCGAAATCGAAGGGAATGAAGCGCTGCAGGTTTTTCAACACGCGGAGGCGGAGTTCGTCGGGCGTACATTCCGAGGCGTCATGGTAAAGTTCCAGCAGAAAATCGCTTACACCCGATGTGTTCTCCGTTCGCCCCGACACGACGGTTTGCCCCTCCCTGCAGAAAGCTCATGTTCCAATGCTTATGGTACTTCCAAATGCTCAAGAGAAACAACCGGCAGCGGCAAAGAGAGACGCCTTTCTGTCGCCAACGCTGTAATCTCCGAGGCTGGTCTTGCCTGGAAGGTCTTGGCGGAGCCGCCTGTCGGCATTCTCGATCGAGTCGCGCTGCCACGCGCTGTGCAGATTGCAGAAGTAGGCGGCGAGGCCGATGGCGGCGGTTACCACCTCGTGCCGGTCGAGCTCGCCGCCGTTGTCGTGGGTGGGTACCCGAAGGAGCACGACGTTGATGCTTGAAGGATGGCGTCACGCAAGTGTGGCGGATATCTGCTAGAGGTCAGCGTGGGCTCGTCATCAATCCGTCGCAGTACCACGTCAAGAACGGCGAGAGTATTCGCGCTTTCCGGTCTGCCATTATCGGTGAGAACAAGGTCGTTGATAGGGACCGGGTGTACCTGTCAAAGGCTCGCCAAGAGGCAAACAAAAAATCAGCCTTCCGAGAAGGCGATGTTCTGGCCGTGCGGTCTGGCGCCCCTGAAGTGCCGCCCGCATCCATGGGCTCGTGGCGATCCCGGTGAGGAGCCCGCCGATCACCGCCGCCCCCGCTTCCAGTCATCGAGCCGAGCGTAGATCGTGACCGCGATCCCGATGAGAGCGACAGCGATGAAGACCCAGCGCAACGTGTCGAGATACGGGACCAGCGGAAGGATAGTGGACTGGGTTTCGGCCAGGACGCTCTGCGCAACCTCGACCCCGGCTGCGCCCAGCGTCGCAATACCAGCCGCGCCTCCACCCTTCATGGTGCGGCTGTCAACCAGCACCTCGCGTGCGGGCGGCGTCTCCGCTGCAAATGCCGTCGCCCGGACCGGGAACCGCTCGCCCCACTGACGCGCGGGGCCAAGATCGACATGGATGAACCCCGAGCGCGGATAGAAGCCGAAGCCGAGGAACCCGACCTCCCGCGCCGCTGCCTCGAAGGTCACCGGGTCGTGGTTCGCCATGGCGATGTCGAAGGCAGCGCCGTCCATGTGCTTCGACCGCACTGCCCCGCCAACCGCGCGATTATGCTCTGGACTGCGATAGGCAGAGCGGACGATCAACGGCTTGCCGAGCCGGGCACGCAGCGCCTGCAGTTTATCGAGCGCGGATTCGTTGATCAGCAGCTTACCGGTGCCCCGGCAGGCGATCTCGGCCGGGCTGAAGTTCGGCCACCGCCAACTGCCATCCGGCACATCTTGCCAATGGTCGTAAAACGTCGTGCTCATGGGGGTCTCCAGAAACGAAAACCCGCCTCGAGGGCGGGTGATTGTGGCTGATGAAAGGGGATGGGGCGCGGCTACGGGCTGCCGCCGAAGATCTTGAGCTTGATCGCGGTGCCCGCGAGCAGCGCCAGCATGACGCCGGTGGTGATCATGCGCACGGCGGTTTGCATCGCGGTGCGACGCACCAGCCGGATACAGTCGAGCAAGGAGCGCAGGTCACGGATATCGAGCGCTGCCTCGTGGCCGTCCAGGCCGACGTCTGCAAGAGCCCTCTTTGCGCCTTCCTCGGCGGCGCGCGCGAGCATCGCCTCGAACTCGTGCTCTGACAAATCATACCGATTTCTCGCGTTTGGATCAGGCGGCATGGGGTGCCTCCCTTGTCAGGTCTGGTCGGCGCGAGCGCTTGCGGTGATCTCGATGGCCTTGCGTCGCCCAATTTCCTTGACGCCCGTGATGTTGTAATCGCGCCCCTCGCAGATGACGCGATCGAGGGGCGTGATATCGGCGGCGAACGCTGACCAGCGCAGGCGCAGGCGGGATGTCACGGTTGCCTGCACCTGGGCGGCCTGCCATTTCTCACTGTCGCTGACATGGGTGAGCTGGACCCAGACCGGATCGCCATGATCCTCCCAGCGATAGACGGTGCCATAGCCGTCATCATATTCCTCATGGCGGCGAAACTGTGCGCGGCGATCATATCTACCGGCCGTCACAACCGAACCCTGCGATAAGGCGCCAGGAGCGCATCAACGGCCATGGGCATGGAGTATCCTGCCGCTCCCATTGTGACCGCCTCGCGGTTGTCATACCAATGGGCAATGAGCAGCAGCATCGCCTGGCGAATGGCTGCCGGCACATCGGCGGCAGACCCAAAGCCGGCAGTAAACGTGATCGCCACCGGACGACCGTGGCCTGAACTCGGCCGGAGCAGCAGACGCTGGTCCTGCAGCGCAAGATCATAGACCAGCGTGCCACCTGCAGCATCAGTATACACTGCATCATCGATGGTGCTGTCCGGAAACGGCAGCAGGATTGGCCCGGTGACAGCGTCGATACTCATCTGCCAGCTTTGGGTCACCAGGCAGCGCCCAAGCAACCCCGCCGGCCCATCAAGGAGCGAGGTGGCCGCGTCAATATAATGCTGGATCAGCAGATCTTCCTCATTGTGATCGACGCGGATTTGCGCCTTTGCCTCACTCAGCGTGATCGGGGCCTCCGCTGGGGCTGTGGTGCGAACAAGGGTGGTCATCAGCAATCTCCGCAAGAGAAGGCAGGCGACCATCGCCGCCCGCGCGTCAGCATCAGGCCTGTGCGGCCTGCGGGTTGATCTGGCCGTGACCCCGGATCACGACGCCTGCGATCGGCGTGCCGGTCCCATGGGTGCCTGAAAACGCCGCCAGCAGCTTCACGTATCGTTTGCCGCCGACATAGCCGAAGCGATAAACGTTGGCCGTTGCATGCGCCGCCACGAGTGCCTTGATGACACCACCGGTGCTGATTTCATCAACACCGAGCATATCGCCTTCGGTGACCGGTTCATAGCTTGCGTCGTCATCGGACTGCGTCAGCTTGAACTCGATCTTGTTGCTGGACGTGAACGTGATGCCGCCAGCGCCGATCGCGAGCACGATTTCAGCGGCGTCATAGCCGCGCAGGTCGATCGCTGTTGGCGTGCTGTCCGCCGTCAGCGTCGCCGCGTCGATGGCCGAGGCCACCGAGAGATCGGAATGCATGTCCTTCATCGAAGTGTCCTTTCAGGAATGGAGGTGTGGTACGGGCGAGCGACCCCGCCCGCACGGGCTCAGGAGGCCGCGATCTTCAGCAGCTTGATCGCCTCGAAGTTCTGCACCCCGCCGCCGACGCGCTTGGTGGTGTAGAAATGCACGTAGGGCTTGTTGGTATAGGGATCACGCAGAACCCGGACGCCGAAACGATCGACGATCAGATAGCCACGGCGGAAGTCGCCAAAGGCCACCGGGAACGCCCCCGCCGCCACATCCGGCATATTGTCGTCGTCGGTGATCGGATAGCCCAGCAGCGTCGCCGGTTGACCCGCCTGCACCGGGGGCTGCCACAGATAGAGCTCCTCGGTCTTCGACTTCAGCTTGCGCACCGTCGCCTGCAGCGACTTGTTCATCAGGAAACGGGCGTTCTGCCGGTATCCTTGCTTGATCGAGTAGATCAAATCGATCAGCGCATCGACGCCATTGTGGCTGCTGTCGGTCAAGGCCGCGGCCACGCCGGAGGCGGTATAGCCGATATTGCCCCAAGACTGGAAGGCGTTGGCCACCGTGTCATAGGACAAGAGCCCGCGGGGCTGGTTGACCCCGTCGCCGGTGATGAAGGCGGTGGCCTCGGCCTCGGCGAAGGCGGTCGAGACCTCCTCGGCCAGCCAGGCGGCGATATCGACGCGCGCATCGTCGAGCAGGGTCTGGGTCGCGGCGGGGTTGGCGTAGATTTCCATTGCCGGGAAGGCCAGTTCCGCCAGGGTGGGCGTGGCGGTCTCGGGCCGGGCCTGGCGTTCGCCGACCCAGCCGGCTGCGGCCCCGCCCTGATTGACCAGCTTCTTGTAGCTGCCGGCCGAGATCGAGATGACGCTGGCGATCGACCGCATGGCCGAGACCGAGCCCAGCACCCGGTCGATGGTCTGTTCCATCTGATCAGGCACGACATAGCCGCCATCGGGATCGCTGTCGGTGCGAAGCGCGGCCTTCACCTCCAGTTCCCGAAGCCCGGCCTCGACGCCGCGGCGGAAGAACTGGTTGAAGGCGCGGGCGTGCTCGCGGGTCTCGGGGCTGTCCGCCCGATCCGCGCTGCTTGCGCCGCCCAGCTTGGCTGCGGCTAGCATGGTGTTGGTCTCATCCAGCGCAGACTGCAGCTTGGTGATCTCGGTATTGATGCGCTCGAGTTTCTCGGCCTGCACGACATCGGCGAACTTCGCGTTGATGCCGTTGATCTCGGCTTGATGCTCGTCCTTGAAGGCGGCAAAGGCTCGGTTCAGATCGGCGAGGATGGCGTTGGCGTCGCCGGCCTCGGCGCGCACGCGAACGGCCCCGCGAATGCGGGGGGATTTCTGGATGCCCATGATGGTTTCCTTATGAGCGGATGGTGTCGATGAGCTGGCGGATGGCGCTCACGGGGATGCCAGCGTTCTGCGTGGCGGGTTCGGCAGCGTTGCGCGTGCCGGTAATCTGTTTCAGCATCGCGCGCCGCTCGCTGCGGGGGATGCCTTGCTGCGCCAGAGCCGCGTCGATGCGGCGCCGCGCCTGAATGTCGGGGCGGGCCTGCGCCATGGTGGGCGGCTCAGCTTCCACGCGTGGTCGGTTGCCTGTATCGGGCGCAATTCCGTCCGCCATCCCGGCGGCAATCGCCTCCTCGGTGCCCAGAAAGGTCTCGGCATCGAGCAGCGCGGCAATTTCCTCGCTGCTCCTGCCGCTGCGCGCGGCATAAATCTCGGTCAGGGCGGCGTCGAAGGTCTCAAAAAGCGTGGCGGCTTCGGCCATGTCGTGGCGATTGCCGATCACCACGCCCCAGGCATTATGCAGCATCAGAAAGCTGCCGGGTCTCATGTGGATCTCGTCCCCGGCCATGGCGATGATCGAGGCGGCGGATGCCGCAAGACCCAGCACCTCGACGGTAACCGCGGCCGGATGGGCGCGCAGCAGGTTGTAGATGGCAATGCCCTCGAACATGTCACCGCCGGGCGAGTTGATCTGCACGGTGACCGCATTCGGACCGATCCTGCTCAGCGCCGCCGCGATCCGGCGCAGGCTGACCCCACCGCCCATGCCATCCTCGCCGATCACGTCGGAGATGGTGATGGTGCTGTCGCCCTTTGTCGGGGCTGCTGCCGCAGCCGGCATGGCAGCCCATCGGGCCAGCGCGTCCGATGGCGCATCGGCCTGGAACGCCGCGGGGCGCGGCAAGACCGGTCCGGCCGGAAGATCACGCAGGCTCATCAGATGGTCCTTTCGGATGTGTGCGGCTCATAGCTGAGCAAGAAAGACCGGCAGTTTCCTGCCGCTCTCCGCGCCTCAGGCGCTTGTGATGGATAATCAGCGGCGGTTGTCGTTTATCTGCTCAACCAAGAGTATGACGGAGCAGACCCATGCGTATTTTCCAGAAACTGGCCGTATTGGCCGTCACCGCCGCCACCGTGGTCGCTGTGCCGGCCTCGGCAGACCCGGGACGGGGCAAAACCCATGATCGTGACCACTTCCGGACCAGCCAGGCAAGACACTGCCCGCCGGGGCTGGCGAAGAAGAACCCGCCCTGTGTTCCCCCCGGCCAGGCCAGAAAATATGACGATCGCAGGGATTTTGATCGTCACCGGCACCATGAGCGTCGGCGGCACCATGACCGCTACGGGGTCCGGATCGGCGATATCCTGCGGATCGACGATTACCGGGTCATTCGCGATCCTCGCAGGATGAATCTCGAGACCCGTGACGACTGGCGCTATTACCGCGATGGCCATCGCGTCTATCGGGTTGATCGCGAAACACGGAAGATTCTCTCGGTCATCGAGTTGATCGACGCCTTTACGAACTGAGGCAGCGCCGGCTGCATTCCAGCCCCGAGATCAGGGATCGGCTTGGGCGTCGGGATCGATAGATTCGTTCTCCGCCTTCCCGGCTTCTGCGGTCATGTTCGGCGGCGGGTAATAGACATCACCGCCGTCACGTGGATTCTGGTCCTCGAGGGTGCGGATCTCGTTGGGGCTCCAGACGCCCCATTGCAGGCCCTTCACATAAGCCTCCCAGCGGGCCCGAATGTCGCCCTTGACGAGGGCGGCGCGGTTGAAGCGGGCATAGAGCAGATCATCCGCGCCGATCAGGTCGCGGTCGAGCGCTTCCTCCCACATGGTCAGGTGATCCTCGAGCGTATAGGCCACGAAGCCGATCGACTGCTGCTCGATGCCGGTGCCCCAGCTGGTGGACTTCTCGGTATCGCCGATCATATGCGGCGGCACCCCGAAGAACATGGCGATGTCGCTGCGGCTGAACTTGCGGCTCTCGATCCATTGCGCATCCTCGGCGGTCATCGCGATACGGGCGTAATCCATACCTTCCTCGAGAATGAGGTGCTTGCCTTCCTGGTCACCGCCGGCGCGGAACGCCTCGAGCCCGGCCTTGAGTGAGTGGCGGCGCGCACCGCGCGGGCGGTCCGGAAGGACCGCCCCGATCTCGAAGAGACCACCGTTGTCGCCGCGCTGGCGCAGTTCGACGATCTCTGGAAGGCGCTCATCCCGGCCGAGCAGGCACGCATCGTCCAGCTTCTGGTCGCGCGCATCACCGTAAGCGAGGCCGGCCTCGCCATCGACCTGCGCCATGATGGCCTCGGCGCCATCGCCGCGCTGATGGCCCCACCGAGGAAGGAGGTGGCCTGATGCCCGCGCCCGAGACCCTGCGCGTCCACATCCCGCTCGAACTCCGCCGCCGCGGCGGTCGCCCCCGGATCCTGCCGCCGAAGCATGTCGAGGCCGCTATGGGCCGCGGGCAGGATCCTCACCTTCTGCGCGCCATCGGCCGCGCATGGGGCTGGAGGCAGCGGCTGGAACGCGGCGACGTCGCCACGCTCGCCGACCTCGCCGCCGACGAGGGCCTGTCCGACCGATACGTCAGCCGCCTCCTGCGTCTCGCCTGGCTCGCGCCGGATGTGCTCGAGCGGCTAGTCGTCTACCGCGAGCCCTCGACGATCAGCATCCTCGACCTCTGCGCGGTGGCGGCCCTGCCGTGGGGCGAGCAGCCGGTGCGGGTGTTCGACTGACGATCAGGCTGCGATCCAGCTTTCCGTGTCGGTTACCTCGCCGTAGCCAAAAGCCAGCGCGGCCATGATTGTGGCGTGGGCGTCGGCCGCGGGGACGGTCGAGCCGTCGAATTCGAGGTCGCGGGTCGCGCAGGCGTCATGGATCGTGGTGGTGCGATAGCCGAGGTCATTCGCCGCGCGCACAGTCGCATCGACGCACATGTGGCTCATGGCGCCGACAACGACAACTTCTTCAACACCCTTCTCGTCCAGAAGCGCCTTCAGCCCTGTCTCGCGGAACGAGTTGGGGAAGTTCTTCACGATCACCGCTTCATTCGCAGCCGGCGCCACGGAGGCGTTGATCTCGACGCCCTCGGTGCCGGGCGTGAAGATTGGTCCGCCCGGCATTTCATGCCGAATGTTCACGACCACGTCGCCCTTCGCACGGGCGGCGTTCATGATCCGGGCGGCATTGGCGGAAGCGGACTCGATGCCCGACAGCGGCAGCTTGCCGCCGGGGAAGTACTCGTTCTGCATGTCCACGACGAGGATCGCGCGATTGCTCATGGGAAAGCTCCTTTGTTGCTCCGCCTTCCATATCGCCCGACTGCTCTTGCTTCACCATTGGCGGTATCGACATAATACAAGGTGATATCGACAATGAGGCCCCATGACCGAGATCATAGACATCGGCCTTGTCCGTTATCCCGGCGCGCAGGTTTCAGCCGTCCTCGGACTCGTGGATCTGTTCGGCATCGCCGGAAACGTGGCTTCGAAGCGTCCCGAGGACCTGCCCAGGCTTCGCATCACGGAATGGAGCTGCGACCCCGGTCTCGCTCCAGTCACGCCGGGCGTCGGGCAGGACGTACTCCTGCTTCCGCCTGCCCTCGGGTCGCCTATCAAAGCCGAAGCCGCCGCGCCGATCGCCGCGGGCCTGCGCTCGGCGCATGGCCAGGGGACGATCCTCGCGTCGGTCTGCGCCGGCGCCTTTCTACTCGCCGAAACCAGGCTGCTGGACGGTCGCCGCGCCACGACCCACTGGGCCTATGCGGATGAACTTGCCGCCCGGTTTCCGCGCGTCGTGCTGGATCCTGATCAGCTGATCATCGACGAAGCCGACATCCTCACTGCCGGAGGGCTGATGTCCTGGACCGATCTGGGACTGAAGCTGGTTGACCGTTTTCTTGGCCCCTCGGTCATGCTGGAAACCGCGCAGATCCTGCTCCTGGACCCGCCAGGACGGGAGCAACGGTTCTACAGCTCATTTGCGCCGCGCCTGAACCACGGCGATGCTGCAATTCTGCGGGTCCAGCACTGGATGCAGGCCAACGGTGGAAAGGAGGCTGCGCTTGCCGTGCTGGCCGGCCATGCCGGTCTGGAGCAACGGACGTTCCTGCGGCGGTTCCAGAAAGCCACGGGGCTTACGTCGACCGATTATGCGCAGAGATTGCGTGTCAATCGTGCGCGCGAGTTGCTGCAGTTCAGCCAACAGTCAGTGGACGCCATAGCCTGGGAGGTCGGCTATCGAGACCCGGCAGCCTTCCGTAAGGTGTTCCACCGTGTCGTCGGCCTGACGCCAGGTGAATTCCGTCAGCGGTTTCATGTATGAAGCCGCGAGAACAACGCCACCGCTACGCGCCGTTCGGCCAGCGCACCCAGCGGCTGCGCCTCTTGCGTGTTGCGGCTCTGTTCCCGTCGATGGCGATTGACGCAAGGACCGAAGTTTTGGCGGGGTTGAAATTCAGGCCATTGGAAAGGCGAGGAAAAATACGACCGAACCGAAATCGGCGAGGTTCGCCCGAACAGAGACGGAGCGCCGTTCAGAGCCCGGAACGGGCCTGGCGCGCGGTCTCAAAGGTTCGCATGGGGGAGACAAAGCCCTTTGAAACGCGACTATTTCCGCGCCGCGATGGGCGCCTGTCCGTGTTCGCAACAGGGATGATGGCGGAGGGAAAGGGCCTGAAAGACAACCTTCTCCAATTGTAACGCATTGATTGTATTATATTTTATTGAACACGATCTCAGATCGTGCTTGGAAAGCATTGGTTTGGCGCATTGTTATGCCGTCAGGTGTCAGCGGAGGTTGACGTCCACACCGTCCCTGGGGCCCGAATGCGCTCGGCGCTGTCGTCTATAATGAGGGACGATCAGTCTGCCGTTCTGCACGCAAAAATTGATCTGCTGCGAGGTTATGTGCGTAAAGCAAAGAAAATGGCCCGAATAGCAGAAGGTTCGCCCTATCTGCGGCGGCTGGACGACAACTGGCAGCTCAAGAATTTCGAGGGACTCCCCATGCTTCAAGTCGCGCTTCTCTATACTGCAACCGCCGCGGTGTTTCTCGCTCTGGATGCGATAGGGATCCGGTTTCTCATCCGGCCGGTGTTCGAGCGCAATGTCGGCCATCTTCTTGCCGATCCGCTGCGGCTTGGTCCGGCAGCGCTGTTCTATCTGGGATATATCGCCGGGCTTGTGTGGCTGGTTTCCTGGCCCGCGCTGAAGGGCAACGATCCCCTGCAGGCGTTGATCGGAGGCATGGTCATCGGGCTGATGTGTTATGGTACCTATGAGATGACTAATTACGCCACGCTCGCCGACTGGTCGTGGGAGCAGGTCATCATCGATGGATTGTGGGGCATGCTGCTGACCGGATTTTCAGCCTGGATTGGCGTTCTGGCACTTTCGGGGCGATTTAACTGAACGATCAGCCCAAGCGTCGCAACAGGCGCAGCGAGAGCGCATAAGGCAAGGCCCGCACCAGCTTCATCACCCAGGTGAAGCGGCGCGGGAAATGGATCTCGAATCCCCGCCGCTGCATCCCGCGCAGCACCGCCTCTGCCGCCTGCTCGGGAGTGATGATTGCGGGCATGGCAAAGTCGTTTCTTGCTGTCAATCTGGTCTGGACGAAGCCAGGACAGACCAGCCGCACGTCCACGCGCGGTGCCAGTTCGACCGCAAGCGTTTCGGCCAGGTTGTTCACCGCAGCCTTGGTCGCTGAATAAGGCTGCCCCCCCGGCAGACCGATATAGCCCGCAACCGATCCGAACAGCACCAACTGTCCACCGTCGCGCAGCAGCGGGGGGCATTGGCGGGCGACCTCGATCATGCCCAGGATGTTGACCCGCACCATCGCCTCGGCTTGGGCGGGGTCGATGTCGGCGACGCGACCGGGATCATAAAGCGCGGCGGTGCAGATGATCGCATCGAGCGGCGCCTCAAGCGCAAGCCGCTTCACCACCGCTGCCAGCGTTTCGGGTTGTCCCAGATCCAGCGGCAGGGCCTGCGCACCGCCGCATTCCGTGGCCAGCACCTCCAGCGCGTCACCATCGCGGGCGGAAAGGATCAGCTGCGCACCTTGCCCGGCCAGCGCCCGGGCAAGTGCAGCGCCGATCCCGGCGCTGGCACCAATGATCCAGATGCGGCGGCCTGCATGGCCCATCCTTCAAATCCGGAAGATCGGCTGCAACAGCCGCGGGATCAGCGCGCGAAAGCGCAGGGGCGCATCTGTTGCCGCCAGGCAGATGCAAGGCTCGCCTGGGCCGGCCACGGGTTGGTGGTCGATCTCGTCATGCGCCACTTCTACGTCGCCGCGATGAAATGCGCCCGCACTGTCGGAAAAGCTGCCCTGCAGCACCAGCGTCAATTCCTGCCCGCTATGCCCGTGTTCGGGCACGGCCTTGCCCGGCGGGATATACAACAACCGCAGCGAGCCTTCACGATCGGTGGTCAGGATCTGCTGGCGGATGCCACCGCCCAACATGCGCCAGTGCGGCGGCCTTCCGCCCAATTCGTGCATCACAGCCGAGGGAAACGGGCCAGAGGCGCGCGGGGGCGGTTTCGGCGCCGGTGCGTCCAGTGCCGCCATCATACGGTCGCGTGCATCGGCGCGCAGGTTTGCACCCTCTGCACCCAGCAAAAACGCGCCGCCGATCATGTCTGCCGCCTCGTGGCGGGCGCGGCATTGGTCGCAAAGTGACAGATGCGCAGCCACGACCACGCCGAAGGCATGTGGCAAGGTTCCAGCGCGATACGCGTCAAGCATGTCGTCGGGGATGTGGTGGCGGATGGCGGTCATGGTGCTATCTTCTTCAGCTCGTGCCGGAGGCGTTCAAGGCCAAGGCGGATGCGGGACTTGATGGTGCCAAGCGGCAAGCCCGTCATTTCACTGATACCGCTATGGGGAACGTCATCGAAATAGGCGGCGCGCAGCGCCTCGACCTGTTCGGGAGCGAGTCGCGCAAGTGCCTCGGCCAGGTGGCGCGCCTCCTGCTGCAGAGCGATGATCTGGTCTGCGTCGGGTTCCAGGCTCTCAAGCTCGGGCATCTCGTCGGGTTGTGCCAGCGGGCGGCGGCGCGCCATGTCGATGCGCCGGTTCCGGGCAATGCCATAGATCCAACCGGCCGCGTCGGCGCGATGCGGGTCAAACTGCCCTGCCTTGTGCCAGACCGCAAGCATCACATCCTGCACCACATCCTCGGCAGTGCCGTCGCGCAGCCCGCCGCGCAGCATCATCGCCTTGATCCTTGGGGCAAAATGGTCAAAGAGCCGTCCGAACGCCGCGCGGTCACGGCTGTCGCGGACAGCGATCAAATCTCGACTCAACTCGGAAAGATCACTCATCGGCTGCTGACTCACCACTGTGGCACCCACGGCACCGCTATCGACCAGTGGCGGTGCCATCGGACTGAGCGTTCTATAAGTGCAAGGCTCGACAGGTGCAAATGCAGTGTTCATGCCATGCAATACGGGTGACAAGGCGTAGCAGATCATTCTTACGGCAATTTTTCGGTTTGATTGATCCAAGGCCAGGTTCCACGCGTAAGCTTGTCAAAGAGTTAGTGGAGTCCAGATGCCTTTTGACATCATCAACGGCGCGCCGCAGCGAATTGCCATCGTCGGCGGGGGCATATCGGGCCTGGC
Source organism: Paracoccus sigandri (assembly GCF_003709565.1). GTDB lineage: Bacteria > Pseudomonadota > Alphaproteobacteria > Rhodobacterales > Rhodobacteraceae > Paracoccus > Paracoccus siganidrum. The sequence goes on from NZ_QNRC01000037.1 coordinate 21,946, forward strand.
TTGCGCATGGGTTCTGTCGCGCCACCATCATGTTACGTTATACGAAGAAGCGATCCGGCTTGGCGGCCATGCGCGCACGGTTCTTGCCGGCAAGCGGGGCGATCAGCCGGTCGATACCGGGTTCATCGTGTTCAACCATGTCAATTACCCGCATCTGACGGCGATGTTTCGCGACCTTGACGTGCCAATCGTCAAAAGCGACATGAGCTTTGGCGTCTCGCTGGACGCTGGCGGGGTGGAATATGCGCTGCGGTCCGGCAATGCGCTGTTCGGCCAGCGCCGCAACATCGTGGACCCGCGCTTTCACCTGATGATCCGCGACATCCTGCGCTTCAATGCCGGGGCCGAGGCCGAAGTGGCGGCAGCGCCCGAGATGACCATCGCCGCCCTGATCGCGCGGATGCGTCTGGGTGCACGATTTCGCGACCATTACCTTTATCCGTTCTGCGGGGCGATCTGGTCCACGCCCGATCACGACATCGGGGCCTTCCCGGCCCGTGCGATGGTGCGGTTCATGCGCAACCACGGGCTATTGTCGCGCGGCCAGCATCACCGGTGGTGGACGGTGGACGGCGGCTCGATCTCCTATGTCAAGCGCCTGTTGGCGGCGCTGGTGCAGGCCGGAGTCGATCTGCGCCCCGGCACTTCCGTGGGGGCGGTCACGCGCAGCGGCGAAACCGTAACCCTGCGCGCCAAAGGGGCAGAGGCCGAAAGTTTCGATCATGTCATCCTTGCAACCCATGCCGATCAGGCGCTCGCGATGCTGAGTGATGCTGACGGGACCGAACAGGCCGCCCTTTCGGCAATCCGGTTCCAGCCCAACCAGGCTGTCCTTCACGCAGACCCATCCGTGATGCCGCGCCGCCGCAGATGTTGGAGTTCATGGGTCAGCCGGGGCGATACCGGGCGAGCGGGTGTGGCCGTCACCTATTGGATGAACAGGCTGCAGAATATCCCGGACGACGATCCGCTGTTTGTCACGCTGAACGCGGGTGACGGGATCGACCCGCGTTTGATCTACGATCAGGTAACCTTCCGTCATCCGGTCTTTGATCTTACGGCGTTGGACGCACAGGCGCGGATTGCCGCGATGCAGGGCAATCGCAACACCTGGTTTGCTGGAGCATGGCTGCGCAACGGCTTTCACGAAGACGGCTTTGCCAGCGCCATGCGCATCGCGCGGCGGTTGCTGCCTGTGGCGGTGCTGCCATGACCCTCGCCGCGCGGCTTGAGGCGGGTGAGGTGCTGGCGATGCCCGCGCTGGTGACCCATGCCCGGCGCGGTGCCCTGCGCCACACATTCCGTACCCATGCCGATCATCTGCTGCTGGCGCCTGAACATTTTCACCCGCCCCGGCTGATGGGGCATAACAGGTTTGGCCTGATCGCCTTTTACGACTCCGACCACGGCGGCCCGCGTGGCGCGGGCACCGGCGCCCACTGGGCCTGGGCGCAGTTCGGCGCGGCCGGGATCGCCCGCCGTCCGGGGCTGGTGCTGGTGCTGGTGACGCAGCCACGTTTCTTGGGCTACTGGTTCAACCCAGTCAGCTTCTGGATGCTGATCCAGGGCGACGCGCTGATCGCCGCGATTGCCGAGGTCAACAACACCTTCGGCCAACGCCACAGTTATCTGCTGGCCCGCCCCGACCTTGCGCCGATTACCGCTGAAACGGAACTGACCGCGCGCAAGGTGTTTCACGTCTCGCCCTTTCAGGACGTGGCGGGGGAGTATCATTTCCGCTTTGCCCTGCACCCCGACCGCATCGCCATCCGCATCGCACAACAGGACGGCGCGGGCGGCATCGACACCGCCATGACAGGGCGCCTGGTGCCGCTGACCACCCTCGGGGTTCTTGCAACAAGTTTTCGCCGGCCGGGCGGTGCGCTGCGGGTGATTGCCCAGATCTATTGGCACGCGCTGCGCCTGAAACTCAAAGGCGCTGCCTATCGCCGCGTTCCCACCCCACCCGATCAGGAAATCAGTCGATGAGCCTTGCGACACGCTCCCTCAAGTCCCGCTTTCTTTCCGCCCTTGAAGGGATCGGCGATGGAATCCTGACCCTTACCACGCCCGAGGGCACTCGCCACCGCTTTGGCAGCGCCGGCCCCGAGGCGGACTTGCAGATCCGCGACTGGCGGCTGCTTCCGCGTCTGGCGCTGCGCGGCGATGTGGGCTTGGGCGAAGGCTGGATCGCCGGCGAGTGGCACAGCGAGACGCTGGAGGCGACGCTGTCGCTGGCCCTGCGCAACCTTGGCCTTCGGGCCGGTTGGGGAGAGCCGGGGCGGCTTCAGGCCATGCGAATGCGGCTGGTCGACCGACTGATGCGGCCAAACAGTCTGCGTGGATCGCGGCGCAATATCCGCGCGCATTACGATGTGGGGAACGAGTTCTACCAGTTGTGGCTTGATCCCGGCATGACCTATTCCTCGGCACTGTTTGGTGAAGGCGATGATCTGCCGCGCGCGCAGGCCCGCAAGAACGCGCGCATCCTGGCGCAACTGACACCGGGCGAAAGCCTGCTGGAAATCGGCTGCGGCTGGGGCGGGTTCGCCGAAGCTGCTGCGGATCACGGCCATGACGTGACCGCGATCACGCTGTCGCCCTCGCAAAAGGGCTATGCCGATGCCCGGCTGGATGGCCGCGCCGAGGTGCGGCTTCAGGATTACCGTCAGGTGACGGGCAGCTTTGACAACATCGTGTCGATCGAGATGATCGAGGCGGTGGGAGAACGCTATTGGCCGACCTATTTCGCCACCCTCAAGGCGCGGCTGGCACCGGGTGGGCGGGCGGTCTTGCAGGCGATCACCGTGCCTGATGCCGAGTTTTCGGTATATCGCCGCCGCTCGGATTTCATCCGTCAGCATGTCTTTCCCGGCGGCATGCTGCCCTGTTCTGCGATCATCATCCATGAGGCCGCAAAGGCCGGGCTGCGCGTCCAAGACAGCCACGCTTTCGGCCCGGATTATGCCCGCACCTGCCGGATCTGGTGCGAGAGGATGATGCAACAGCGCCCGCGCATCGAGCGGCTTGGCTATGGTGACGCGTTCCTGCGCGGCTGGCAGTTCTATCTGGAGGGCTGCGCCGCTGCCTTTGCCACAGGGCGCTGCGATGTGGTGCAGGTGACGCTTGACCACGCGGATGCGGCGGCTTGAATGGCGGCGCCCGGCATCCTCTGGCTGACCCGTGATTTTCGTCTGCATGACAACCCCGCGCTTCAGGCCGCCATTGCCGATGGTCCACTGCTGCCGGTTTTCATCATCGACCGGCTGACCATGACGCAGGGCGCGGCCAGCCGCTGGCGGCTGATGCGCGCGCTGCAATCGCTGGATGCCACCCTTCGGCAACGCACCGGCGGCAAGGGCATCACGATCCTGCGCGGCGAGGCGGATGAGATCCTGCCACCGTTGATGAAGCGGCTGGGAGTGCGCAGGCTGCACCAGTCCGACTGGCCCACATCCGAAATGCGGACGCTGCAAGGCCGCATGCGGGCGGCCCTGCGGCCTGCGGGTGCCGAGCTGGTCCTGCATCCGGGCCATCTTCTGGTGCACCCCCGGGCGATCCGAACAGGCAATGGGGGCGCCTATCGGGTCTATTCCCCCTTTGCGCGGGCAGTGCGGCAGCTCGGCCCCGATCGGCCCGCCGCTGACGCGCCGCGGCGGATCACAGCTTGCACCGAGCCGCTTCAGGGGCTTGATCCACTGAAACTGGATCTCGCTCCGGACCTGCACCGTGGCCGCGCCGCCTTGGAGCAGTTTGCCCCGCCTGCGGGCGAAGGCGCCGCGCTTGCCCGGCTGGACGACTTTCTCGACCGAGCCTCTGCCTATCCCGGCGGGCGTGATCGCCCCGATCTCGACGCGACTTCCGGCCTCTCCGATCATCTTGCGGTGGGAGAAATCAGTCCACGCGTGGTCTGGGCCAGAGCCATGCTGAGGGCCGAGGTGTCGCCCGAACACGCAGCCGGCATCGGCAAGTTCCTGTCCGAAGTGATCTGGCGCGACTTTTCCTGGCATCTGCTGATCGAGTTCCCGCAGATGCCGGTTGCCTGCTGCCGTCCCGAATGGGAGGGCTTTCCCTGGCGCAAAGACGCCCCCGAGCTGATCGGCTGGCAGCGGGCGGAAACCGGGGTGGCGCTGGTCGATGCCGGATTGCGCCAGATGTGGTTGACGGGCCGGATGCACAACCGCGTGCGCATGGTGGTTGCAAGCTGGCTGACCAAGCATCTGCTGATCGACTGGCGCGCGGGGCTGGCGCATTTCGCCGATTGCCTGACCGATTGGGACCCGGCCGCCAATGCGATGAACTGGCAATGGGTGGCGGGCTGCGGCCCCGATGCGGCGCCCTATTTCCGCATCTTCAACCCCGAGAGGCAGGCGGAACAATACGACCCTCAGGGCGATTATCGCCGGCGCTGGCTTGCTGGATTTGACGGTGCCTCTTGCCCAGAGGCTGAGGTCTGGCTGCAAAGCATTCCACCGGCGTGGAACCGCGGACCTTGGCTCCCCGGTCCCCCATCCATGCTGGCCAAGGGGCGCAATGCCGCGCTGGCGGCCTTGGCACAGTTTCGCGCCACCATATCGGAGACCTGAAATGAATGACCGCAACGCAAGGATCATCATACTGCTGTTGGCTGTGGGTTTCGCCGTTTCGCCCGTCCTGTCGAATGGCTTTGGCGGCTTTTACACGGAAAGCTTTCCCGTGCAGGTGGACCGCTGGCCCGCCCAACCCGTTGGATGGGCCTTTTCAATCTGGGGGCTGATCTATTTGGGGCTGATTCTTGCCTCGGTATGGGCTCTTTGGCGCCCTGAAACCATGCCGGGCTGGGGGCGCGCTGCCTGGCCCCTTGGCATCAGCCTGTTCATCGGCGTGTTCTGGATCGAGGCTGCCCTCCGTTCCCCATCGATCGCCACGGCGATGATCCTGGTGATGGCGGCGGCTGCGATCATGGCGATGCTGCGGGTCGGGCCCGGCTGCCGCGAATGGGCACCCATCGGGCTATACACCGGCTGGCTGACGGCTGCATCAGGGGTCGCCCTGTCGGTGGTGGCGACGGGATATGGCATATTGCCGCCGCGAACAGCCGCCATTGCGCTGATCATTTGCGTCCTGATTGCGGCTGTTGCGGTCGCCTTCGTCCGTCCGCACGTCTGGTCCTATCGCGCCGGTGTCATCTGGGCATTGTTCGGCGTCATTGTGGCCAATGCGGGCGCCGGCGACTGGCTGATCGCCATGATCTGCGGCGCGGGAATCATCATGCTCGCAATGTTCGACCGGTTCATCCCCAAATCCAGCCGCGGCTGATCGCTATAAAACGCTACCCCGGCTGATACAGCCGGGGTCTATCTGGTTTACATATGATCAACTGTGCCATTCGCCTCAGTTGGCAGGAGGCATGATCACCGCGTCGATGACATGAATCACTCCGTTCGAGCCCGCGATATCGGCCGTGGTGATGTTGGCGTCATTGACTTTCGCGCCGCCATCAAGCGTGAAGGTCACCTCGCCGCCCTGAACCGTGGCTGCCGACATCCCCTCGGTCAGATCCGAAGACATGACCGCACCCGGAACCACGTGATAGGTCAGGATCGAGACCAGTTGATCCTTGTTTTCCGGCTTCAGCAGCGTGTCCACGGTCCCTTCGGGAAGGGCCGCAAAGGCCGCGTCCGTCGGCGCGAAGACAGTGAAGGGACCTTCACCTTTCAGCGTGTCCACCAGCCCGGCCGCCTGAACCGCAGCAACCAGCGTCGTGAAATCGCCCGCGGCAACTGCCGTATCAACAATGTCCGAGGTCGCATCTTGCGCCATGGCGGCACCTGCCAGCATGGTCGTTGCCGCAGCCCCCATCAGAAACTTGCGTAGCATTCCGTTTCTCCATTGTGTCAAGTAGTGTTTCGCAGAGGACAATATCCGTACCCTCCATCGTCATTACGCAGGTCGCCCCCGGACGGATCAAACTTGCGGACAGGAAAAATTCGATTTGCGTGCGCGGATGTCCAAATCGACCAGATCATGCCGGAAGCAGCAGGTGTGTCAGACATTCTCTGGCACTAGGTCGTGTTGACAAAAGGGATTCCGCTGGCAGGCGTTCTATGATTCAAGCTCATCTCGACGTGGGAGATGAGCTTGGCGCGCAACCTGATATCCGACGATGAGTGGGCCTTCTTCGAGGGCTTCATTCGTGCCGTCCGACACCCGAATGGGCGGAAACCTGCGGATCATCGTCTTGTTCTGGATGGTATTTTCTGGATCGCAAGAACCGGTGCGCCTTGGCGCGACCTGCCCGAAGAGTTCGGCAAGTGGTCGTCGGTCTACCGCCAGTTCCGCCGCTGGACCTTGGCCGGACTGTGGGAGGATATCCTCGACGCGCTGAACCACGCGGGGATTGCGCCAGACAAGCTGCAGATGGTCGACAGCACCGTGATCCGTGCCCATCATCATGCGACGGGCGCAAAAGGGGGACTCCGAAAGAGGCTCTTGGCCGTTCGAGAGGTGGGTTCTCGACCAAGATCCACCTCCGCGTCAACGGTGCTGGCCTCCCGATGAGGACCGAGATCACGCCTGGGCAGGATTCCGACTACACCGGCTATGATATGGTGATGGCCGACAACCTGCCGCAGCCAGCAGTTCTGGTCGCCGACAGGGGCTATGACTCTGATAAAATTCGGGAAGACATCGAGAGCCGCAACGCCCTGCCAATGATCCCAATGCGAAAGAACCGAAAGGTGCGCAAGGCTGTCGACATGACCATCTACACCCTGCGCAACATGGTCGAGCGCTGCTTCAACAAGCTGAAAAACAGCCGCCGGCTGGCAACCCGCTACGACAAAACCGCAGATAGCTTCCTCGGCTTCGTAGACGTCGCCTGCATCAGGCTCTGGCTAAGCCTTTTGTCAACATGACCTAAGAGCTACTTTCGGGCTTCTGGCGGCCGTATGCATCCAGAACCATCTTAAAGTAGGTGGTAGTTTTGTCGGAATGCTCGCCAAGACCCGGCCAAGCAAACGGAAAGGTTCCGGTGGTCGAAGACCATTCGATCTCGAGCCACAACATTTTCGCAATGGCCTCAGCTTCCGGGGAGGCTTTGCCTTCGGGCCAGAGATCCAGATCCAACGTTATCGATGCCTCACCGTCATCATCGACATCGATTTCGGCACTCAGCGCGGCCAGTCGTTCCGCGACGTTACACGCGTCGTCCAGCAACGCCGCTCGCAACAAAAGTTCAGCTTTCTTCGAGTCCATATCCATCTTCAACGCCATATCGGTCCTCCAAACTCCAAGTGTAGTGTATGCACCACAATGTTCGAACAGAAGGGCATTGTTCTGCCACTGCTTTGCGGAGGCTGCGGTGCAGGGTGCCGGCCTCCGATGGATGTTGGCTACTCGCCTGGATTTTGCTAGTGCACCCGTCGACCGGCGGCTTCGGTGAATGTGGCCGCGCAGCGAAAGGTGAGGCTGAGCGGCAGCTTTGGGCCGTTCGGCCTCGACCGGCTTGTGCCTCATCCGCTTGACGCCGCTACATCGCCGCAAGACCGTACTGAGCCCTAAGCGGGCGGTCGCGCTGTGGAGGATCCAAGGACAGCCAGAGCGTTGCTAACACGCCTGACATCCAGCCTTCCGATCATGCGATCTCCCTGCAGCACGGGAAAGACGTAGTAGCCGTATTTCCGCATCACTTCCGGCACGAAGATTTCGATCCGGTAATGAAAGCCCAACAGGCGTTCGGTGCGCGCCCGATCGCGCAGCGCCGGATCAAACGGCGACAGGATGCGCACTCGCGAGGATGGTTCGGGCAAGGCAGCGGCAAGATCGAGCATCGGATCGGTCGTGACGCATCGCCTTACCGAGCCGTCTGCCATCGTGATGCCCACCTCGACGATCCGACCTGCTGCAAGCCCCTCGGCACACCAGGTCTTCGCCTCCTCTCGCGTCACGATGTCGAAGAAAGCGGCCAGTTCGCCGCTTGTGGCGAAGCCAAGTCTCTGAAGTGCGGCGGACATCGCCCAATCCACGTTCTCGGCATGATCCGCGCGTCTGTCGCGGTATTCGGCCGGGATGACGCGTTCGGTCAGATCGTAGAACTTCCGGAAGCCCTGGCGATGACAGACGGCGAGATGACCGGACCGCCACAGGAATTCGAGTGCCGTCTTCGACGGGTGCCAGTCCCACCAGCCTGATGAGGCCTTGCTTTCGTCTGGTCCCACATCCGAGGAACAGGTCGGCCCGTGATCGGCGATCTGGCGCAGAACGGTGTCGATCTCTGCCTCCCACCCCGCACGGCGCGCAGCCGGCCACCGTTCGCGCATCCGGGTTTCGGCGCGGGCCATCTTCAGCCGCCACATCGGGTAAAATGACATCGGGATGACCGAGGCGTCGTGGGTCCACTGTTCGAATGCTGTTCTGCGATGCGCGACAAGCTGTTCGAGCGCCTCGGGCCGATAACGGCCACGGCGGGACCACAGGATCAGGTCATGCGCGCGCGCCAGCGTGTTGACGCTGTCGACCTGAACGAACCCGAGATCGTTGAGCACGCCTTCCAGATCCGCGCCTTTTCCAGCGCGGGATCCCGAGCGCAGGAGCAAATGCCGGTCGAGGAACAGACGACGGGCGCGCCGGTTGTCGAGGATCGTTCGTGCCATGGCCTCATTCTATCGCCGACGATGCGGGAGCACTGCAATGGCCGGTCTGCAGGAATCGCTGTCTGGTGTCCGGCGTCGTGGCCCGCATCTGTAACATGTTATCGGACCTCGCAAACGGCTGACATTCCTTCTGCAAGCGGTAAACTACCTACTCAAATGCCTGAATGGCGCCCTTTTCCACACACCCGCGACAGTCGGCGCCTCTGTCTTAGCCCTCGACGGCCGTCATCGACCGGCTGAAATTGCTGCAACTGAGACCGATTTGCCGATATGGTGAAGCTGCTCCGCGATGCGGCGTCTCGGCCGAAAGGCAGAAACGGTCCGCGTGCCTCCAGATCGTGCCCAAAAGTCCTCGTCCTGTTTCAGCACGCCGCAAATCGACCTGCGAGCGCCTGGCAACCTTCACTGGATCAATGCTCTAAAATGAATGCGACGCCCGTTTCGCGTGCCCTGCATCGAATTGAACTACGCATCTTTGCCGCATGAGACTCAATTCATGGAGACACGCATGGAACTGCAAGGCAAATCCATCATCATCACTGGAGCCAGTAGCGGGATCGGCGCAGCCGCGGCACTGCTGTTCGCACGTGAGGGCGTAAACCTGATCTTGGGAGCCCGTAGGTCAGAAAAACTAGAAGTTTTGGCCCAGACCATCAACCAGGGCAACGGCCGAGCGATTTTCCTTCCGGGTGATGTGAAGGATGAAACCTACGCGCAAAGCTTGGTTGACCTTGCTACTGAAGAATTCGGATCACTGGACGGCGCGTTCAACAATGCCGGGATCGTCGGCGATATGGTCGCTGTTCCTGACATGCCTACTGTCAACGGCGGCGTAAAAACCTGCCACGGGGCGGCGTAAAAGTCGGCCACCCTTGCGCGCGGCTGAGACCTCCGTGAGGGCGTAGCCCGAGCGGGGGTCTCAGCCGCGCGTTGCGATTTTCGAGGG
>NZ_QNRC01000038.1 GCF_003709565.1 Paracoccus sigandri
GGGCGGCGGCGGCGGCACCGCGCCCGCCGCCGCGCGCGCGCAGCCACAGGCGCAGCCGGCCCAGCCCACCGAGTCCGGCCCGCGCCGGATCAATCCCGGCCTGATCGGATCGGGCGTGTTCCGCTGATGGGTGCGGCCGAGGTCGATCCGCGTTTCCGGCAGATGGGCCAGGGCGCGCGCCGCCGCCGCCGCCGCGTCCTGGCGATCCGCTGGGGGGCGGGCCTGTCGGTCCTGGCCGTCGCCGGGACCATCGGCTGGTGGCAGTTCCGCCCCGAGCTGGCATGGTTTCGCGGCGGCGACATGGACGAGGGGCTGGTGCAGGTCGAGGCGCAGTTCGACATCGCCCCGGTGGTGCGCGCCGATACCTTCACGGATATTCCGGGCGATCCGCTGATCATCCCCGCCCCTGACGATGCCGGCCCGCGCGATGCCCGGCAGCTGCCGGCGCCCGCCGCGCTGCCCGGCCGCGGCCCCCGGACGGTGCCGGGCGGCATGGTCACGCTGCTGGACGGCCCGCTGCTGTCGCGCGACCGGCAGCTTGTGGCGATGCTGCCCTCGACCCGCGAGGAATTCGCGTTGTTTCAGGCCGAACGCAGCCGGGCGCGCCTGACCGATGCCGCCTTCCGGCCGGATGCGCCCTCGGGCCTGCAGCTGCCCGCCGAGCAGCGCGCGACCAGCGGCGTGGCCTTCCTGCGCGACGCCAGCCTGCGCGCGCCGCTGTGGCGCGACCTGATCCTGGAGACCACACGCGAGGTCGAGGCGGAACAGTTGCTGGCCGAGAACGGTTTCGACACCGGTGCCGCCGCACGCCTGGCCGCGCGGATCGAAAGCCAGATCGGCATCGAGGGCGCGCTGCCGGCGGGATCGGTGCTGGCGCTGCGCTATCGCAGCCGGGGCGGGGCGCGCGAGGTCGTGCAGCTGTCGCTTTACGGCGCAGGGGGCTATGTCGGCTCGCTGGCGATGAATCCGGCCGGGCAGCTGGTTCCTGCGGCGGATGCCTGGGCGGACCAGCCGCTGCTGGACGACCTGCTGGCCCGGCAGGGCGAGGGCGCCGGAACGGGCGGGCAGCAGCGGCTGCTGGACCTGGTCTATTCCGCCGCGCTGCGCAACGACGTCCCGCCCGAGATCATCGGCGAGGCCCTGGCGATGATGTCCAAGGTCTACGACCTCGACAGCTATGCCGACGAGGCCGACCGGCTGACGCTGATCTATGCGCCCGTCGCCGGTCCCGCGCAGCCGGGCGCGATCCTGTTCGCGGGCATCAGCGGCCCCGGCGGCGAGCGGCCCTGCTATGTCGTCCCCGAGGGCGAGGGCTTCGCCTGCCATGCCCCCTCGGCCCGCGTGCAGCGCCGCGAGGGCGGCGTCAGCCTGACCCCGCCGGTCGCGGGCGTCCTGTCGCAGCGTTTCGTGCCGCCGGGTGAGGGGGCGGGCGACGGCGAGGGGGCGGCGGACCGGCTTCGCGGCCATGTCGTCTGGTCGGCGCCCGAGGGCAGCCCGGTCATGGCGGCGGGCGGCGGGCGGATCACCGCGCGCTCGGTCGACGGGACGGGCGACGGCGCGCGGCTGGAGATCACGCATGAGAACGGCATGGTCAGCCGCTATTCCGGGCTGGCCTCGCTGTCGGCCTCGGCGGCGGCGGAGGACCATGTCGCCGGCGGCACGGTGATCGGCACCGTCGGCCGCCCCGAGGGGCAATCGGCGCCGGGGCTGGTCTTCCAACTGCTGTCGGACGGCGCGCCGGTCGATCCGCTGCCCTGGCTCAGCAGCGCGGGCGAGGTGCTGGCCTCGGACGCGATCGAGGCGCTGATCGGGCGCATCATCACCGTCGAAAGCGCGGGCAACGCGGCGGCGCGCAACCCGCTGTCGACCGCGACCGGCCTGGGCCAGTTCATCGAATCGACCTGGCTGAGGATGATGCAGAGCTATCGCCCCGACATGGCCCGCAGCCTGTCGCGGCGCGAATTGCTGGACCTGCGGCTGAACCCCGACCTGTCGCGGCAGATGGTGCGGCATCTGGCGCAGGAGAACGAGGCCTTCCTGCGCGCCCGCGGCCATGCCATCTCGCCGGGGCGGCTGTATCTGGCGCATTTCCTGGGGCCGGCCGGGGCGGACCAGGCGCTGCGCGCCGATCCCTCGGCCACGGTCCTGCAGGTCATGGGGCCGCAGGTCGTCTCGGCCAACCCGTTCCTGCGCGGCTACAGCATCGGCGATCTGCGCAACTGGGCCGATCGCAAGATGTCGGGGGCGGGCGCGGCGCAGGTGGCCCTGGCCCCCGAGCCGCCCGTCTCGCCCGAGATCCGTGCCTATGTCGCCGCGATGGACCGGCTGAGATCGGCCGGGGGCGGCTGAAAAAGCCCGCGAAAGCTGGCCGCCCTGCACAGAAAGCTTGTTTTGACTGCATCCGTCGCGGTATCCAGTGCATGGCGGCCGCCGACTGTCCCGTTTCAGGACATCCCGATTGAGAGAAGACATTTACCGATGATCGATATTGCCCACCGCCCCCATTGCGATTTTCGCCGCGCCCGCCTTTTGGCCTCGACCGCGCTGATCGGGCTGGCGCCCCTGGTGCTGAGCCCGGCCACGGCGTTCGCGCAGGCCTTTCTGGACGACATCCCCGGCGATGGCGTGACCGATCCCTCGTCGGATGTCAGCTGGAGCGCGGACGACCCGATCTGGCGCTATCCGGCGTGGCCCTACTTCCATCCCCTGGCCACCGGCGATGTCGGCATCCTGACCAAGCAAGACGGCAGCGCGGTCATGGTGACGATCGACGGCACGGTGCGGCCGGGCGGTTTCGAGGTGCGCTCCGGGCAATACACGCTGCGCGGCGGAGAGATCGCGGCCAGTTTCGCCAGCGGCGGCGAGGTGTTCTTCGACGTCCGCGACGGGTTGACGCTGCAGCTTGAATCCGCCCTGCGCGGCCATATGCGGATCACTGGCGAGGGCACGGTCTATTACCTGGCCGACAGCCGGAACATGTCCGGCGTGACCGTCGACGAGGGCGCGACCCTGCGCAGCGAAGGGCTGACGCGGGGCGGGATGACCGTCGATGGCACGGCCCAACTGGACGGCGTGCACACCTGGACCGTGAACGTATCGGAAACCGGCCGGCTGAGCGGTTCGGGCGAGATCCAGGGCGTCGTCACCAATCGGGGCGAGGCGAGGCTCGGCGGCTCGACCAGCCGGTTCGAGAACCACGGCGTCCTGGATGTGGACGGCGCGCTGAACGTGCTGCAGCTGGTCAACCACGACGGTGCCACGGCGACGGTAGGAGCGGGCGAGCGGCTGCAATCCGAACGGCGGATCACCAACCAGGGCGACATGACCATCGCCGGAGAGGTCGAGATCACGACCGAAGGGCACCGCCTGGCGAACCAGGACGGCGGGCGGCTGGTGCTGGACGCGGCCACGGTGATCGGCGGGCTGATCAACGAGGAAGGCGGCCATGTGGACCTGGCCGCCAGTTCCGAGATCCGGGGCATGTTCCGCAACAGCGGCACGCTGGACGCGACTGGCGACGCCGACAGCTCGGTCCAGGTCGTCGGCGGCACCTTCACCAATCGTGGCCAGATCCTGACCAGCGGCGCCGGCCGGCTGAGCATCATCGCGGACGAGATCCAGCTGCAGGACGCCTCGGACATCGACGGCAGCCTGATCGATCTGGTGGGCAATGTCGTGAACTCGGCGCGGCTGGTCTATTCGGGCGCGACGACGCTGGCGGGGACGCTGCGCAATACCGTCAGCGGGTTGGCGATCGTCTCGGGCACGCTGGACGCGGACGGCACCGATGTCGTCAACCACGGCACCATGCGCATCGCGGCCGCCGCCGATCCCGACCCGGCCGGGCGGCTGCAGAACGTGGCCACGCTGGTCAATTCGCTGCAGCTGACCATCGAGGAGGGGGCCTCGGTCCAGGCCGGCCGATTGTCGAACCGCGGCCAGGGCCAGGCCACCATCGCCGGCAGCCTGACCGGGGATCTGGAGAACCAGGCCAATGCCACCGCCACGCTGGACGGAGGGACGATCAGCGGCGGCGTCACCAATGACGGCACGCTGAACGGCGGCGGCACGATCGGCGGCACGCTGGTCAACCGCGGCACGGTCGGCGTCGACGGCCTGCTGGAGGTCGGCGGCCTGACCAATGCCAACCGGGTCGAGATCGGCGAGGGGGACACGCTGCGCTCGGCCAGCCACCTGGCCAATGACGGCACCATCGTGCTGTCGGGCAGCCTGGACATCGCCGCCTCCGATCCGGCCCTGACCAACAATTCCGGCGCCCGGCTGGAGATGCATGGCGGCCGGCTGGAGGGCAGCCTTGCCAATGAAAGCGACGCCACGCTGATCCTCAGCGGCGAGTCCGCCATCGCGGGCAATCTGGAAAACCGCGGGCTGATCAACAAGATCCCCGGCAATGCCCGGCTGGAGGTCGAGGGTGGCACGTTCCGCAACTGGGGCCGGGTGACCGGCAGCGGCGGCGGCAGGCTGGCCATCCTGGCCGACCTGATCATCCTGGAGGCGAGCTCGATCGTCAACAGCCGCTTCGTCGACCTGATCGGCGAGGTGCTGAACGCGGGCGAGCTGGACTTCACCTCGGATACCACGCTCAGCGGCGACCTGTCGAATGGCGAGGGCGGGCTGGCCCGCGTGGCGGCCGATGTCGATGCCGCGGGCTTCGACGTCACCAATGACGGCACCTTCCAGGTGCTGAGCGCGGGCAACGGCAACCTGCACTCGGTCGGCCAGCTGACCAACAACGGCAGCTTCACCATCGAGCAGAACGGCGCGGTCCAGGCCGAGGCCGCGACAAACAGCGAGGGCGCGGAGATGACCGTCGCCGGGCAGCTGGCCTCGGCGCTGGAAAACCAGGCGGGCGCCACGCTGGTCCTGCAGGGCGGCACCATCGACGGGCCGCTGGTCAATGCCGGGCAGGCGACCGGCACCGGCAATGTCACCGGCGACATGACCAACAGCGGCTCGGCCACCATCGGCGGCGCGGTGGGCGGCACCCTGGCCAATAGCGGGACGGTGGCGACAGGCGGCGACCTGTCGGTGGGCGGGCTGACCAATGATGGCGGCTTCACCGTCTCGGATGGCGACCGGCTGACCTCGGGCACCCGGATCCAGAACAATGCCCAGCTGTCGGTCGAGGGCGAGGTGCTGGCCTCGATCACCAATGGCGCGGATGCGACGCTGGGGCTGGAGGGCGGCACCATCCGGGGCAATCTCTCGAACGCGGGCAGCCTGACCGGCACCGGCGCCATCACCGGCGCGTTCAGCAACAGCGGCAGCGCCTCGCTTGGCGGCTCGGCCGGGGCGGTGACGAATAGCGGGCAGCTGACGACCAATGGCGATCTGTCGGTGGCCTCGCTGACCAATAACGACCGCACGGTGATCTCGGCCGGCGACGAGCTGGCGGCGGCGGGCGGGGTGACGAACAACGCCGCCCTGCAGGTGCAGGGCAATCTGCGCGGCGACCTGCGCAACAGCGAGACCGGGACGGCCACGCTCTCGGAAGGCAGCGGCATCGCCGGCAACGTGACCAATGAGGGCACGCTGAACGGACGCGCGGCGATCAGCGGCTCGGTCACGAATGACGGCACGGCCACGATCGGCGGCTCGGCCGGGGCTGTGGCGAACAGCGGCACGCTGGCCACGAATGGCAACCTGGACGTCGCCAGCCTGACCAACAGCGGCAGCACCGAGATCGGCGGCGGCGAGCGGCTGCGCTCGGAAGGCGACGTGGAAAACAGCGGCTCCATCGCGGTCGCGGGCCGGCTGGAGGTGACGGGCGAGGGCGCGGCGATCACCAACCAGGACGGCGCGACCATCGCGCTGGACGGGGCCACCATCGTCGGCGACCTGGTGAATGCGCTCGGCGGGCTGGTCAACATCGCCTCCAGCTCAACCGTGCGGGGCGATCTGACCAACCGGGGCGACATCGACATGACCTCGGACGCGGCCGATGTGCGGCTGCGCGTCGCCGACGGCACCTTCACCAATTCCGGCGCGGTGGGGGTCAGTGGCGCCGGTTCGCTGGTCATCGAGGCCGACAATATCCAGCTGGAAGAGGGCTCGGACATCGATGGCGGCCGGGTCGACCTGATCGGCGCGGTCACCAACGAGGGCAACCTGACCTATAGCGAGGATGCCACGCTGACCGACGACCTGCGCAACGGCGATAGCGGCCGCACGCGGGTCTCGGCCAACCTGGACGCGGCGGGCAACAATATCGACAACAGCGGCAGCTTCGTCGTCAACAGCGACGACGACAGCACCGGCAACCTGCACAATGTCGACAGCCTGACCAATTCCGGCAGCTTCACCATCGCGAATGGCAGCTCTGTGACCGCCGAAAGCACCGAGAACCGCGAGGGCGGGGCGATGACCATCGGCGGGCGGCTGAATTCGGGGCTGGAGAACCGTGCGGGCGCCACGGTGGCGCTGAACGGCGGCGTGATCGCCGGGGATGCCGAGAATGCCGGCACGCTGAGCGGCTCGGGCCGCATCCAGGGCGCGCTGGACAACAGCGGGACGGTGATCTTCGACGGGACTCTGGGCGATGTCGCCAACAGCGGCACGGCGGCGCTGGCGGGCTCGGCCGGGCAGGTCGGCAACAGCGGCACCCTGCGCACCGGCGGCGATCTGGCGGTGGCCGGGCTGACCAATGACGGCGTGGTCCGGGTGCGGGCCGGGGACCGGCTGGGTTCGGCCAGCCGCGTCGTGAACAACGACCGGATGACCGTCTGGGGCACGCTGGACGCGGCGCTTCGCAACCAGGGCAGCCTGGCCGGCGGGGGCACGATCAGCGGCAATGTCGCCAATGACGGGCAGATGGAATGGGGCGGCGCCATCGGCGGCAACCTGAACAACAGCGGCACATTGCGGACGACCGGCGATGTCAGCGTCGCCGGGGCGCTGGTCAATGCCCCGGCAGCGGGCGGCGGCGCGGCCTCGCTGACCGTGGCCGAGGGGCACGGCCTGACCGCCGGGGGCGGCGTGACGAACCGCCGCAACGGGACGGTCACGGTCGAGGGCACGCTGGTCGGCGACGTGCTGAACCGCGGGCAATATGTGCAGACCGGCGCGCTGGAGGGCTCGCTGGTGACGCATGGCGACGCGGTTCTGGGCGGCCGGATCACCGGCGACCTGGACTATGCGGCGGGCGGGCTGACCATCGGCGACGACCTGTCCATCGGCGGCGACTTCACCCTGCGCGAGGATCTTGGCATCGCGGCCGGCGACCGGATTTCCGCCGCCCGCACCATCGTGGCCGAGGGTGCCACGCTGGATCTGGCGGGGGCGCTGGAGGGCGCGCTGCTGAACGACGGCACCGTCAATGCGCTGCGCGACCAGGCCCGCGTGACCGGCGCGGTCCGCAACAACGGCGTGCTGAGCCTGGCCGGGGACGGCCGCGCGGACGGCGTGCTGCAGGTCGGCGGCCTGTCCGGCAACGGCGATTACGTGCTGGACGTGGACCTGGGCCGGATGGTGGCCGACCGGATCGAGGTCCGGGGCGGCGCGACGCAGGGCATGATCAATCTCGACTTCAACTATGTCTCGGACGAGGTGACCGCGCAGCCCGGCCAGCGCGTCACGCTGCTGGACGTGGACGAATCGCAGGGTTCGGCCAACAACTTCAGCTATGACTACGACCCCATCGAGCGCAGTTCGGAACGGGTCGTCTTCTCGGTTGACCAGGCCGAGGCCTTCGGCGACCTGGAGCTGGTCAGCCAGACCAACCCGGCCATCGGCGCGCTGTTCGGCAACGTGGCGCTGACCCAGTCGCTGATCGGCTCGGTCGTCAACCGCCCGACCAGCCCCTTCGTGACCGGCCTGGCCTACGAGGACAGCGAGAAGCCCTGCGGCGTCGGCGCCTGGGGACGGGTGACGGGCGGCACGGCGACGGCGACCGGCGCCACCGACAACGGCGTCAGCAATATCGAAAGCGAGATCCGCGCCACCTATTACGGGATGCAGGTCGGCAGCGACCTGGCCTGTTTCGACGGCCGCTATGCCGGCTGGGACATGGCGTTCGGCGTTCTGGGCGGCGTCAACCAGGGCGACACGACCCAGCCGGTCTATGCGGTCGACGGGCGCAATTCGCAGGCCCTGACCAACAATCTGGTCAGCATCACCAGGGCCGATTTCACCCAGGCCTATGGCGGGGTCTATGCGACGGCGACGAACGGGCGTTTCCAGGCCGATCTGCAATATCGCTACGAGACGACCGATTTCAGCATCCGCAACCAGGCGATCGTCGGGGCGGGGTTGGGGCTGGACGACGATTTCACCAGCACGGCCAACACGATCAGCGGCTCGATCGGCTATGGCATCCCGATCGGCGAAGAGGGCTGGGCGGTGGTGCCGACGGCGGGCTTCGCCTGGTCGCGCATCTCCACCGACTCGATCACCTTCAACGATGGCGACCGGCTGAGCTTCGAGGACAGCGAGCGCCAGATCGGCTTCGTCGGCGCCACGGTGGCGCGCACCTTCGTGGAGCCGGCCCGCAACGAGGCGCTCTATGCCTTCGCCACCGGCACCTATTACAAGGATTTCGCCGATCCGACGGTCTCGATCTTCTCGCCGGGCCCGAACAACCCGGATTTCGAAAGCCAGCGGCTGGTCTCGGACAACCTGGGCGCCTATGGCGAGATCAGCATCGGTGCGAACTACATCAAGGTCCTCAGCGAGACGGGGCGCGGGCGGCAATTCTCGACCAGCGCGCGGATCGATGCGCGTTTCGGCGACGGGCTGGACAGCGTGGGCGTGACCGGGCAGCTGCGCTGGCAATTCTGATTGGCTTCGCCCGCCCCATTGCTTAGTCTTGGCCCGCGTCGTTGTGACACCCGGTCCGCCGGCCCTTCGGGGCCGGGACCGGCAAGGGGCCTGGGGCCCGCAGATTGATTGAAGAATTCAAGGGGTCCGTCTCCGCATGTCCTGGTTCAGCAAGGTCGCCTGGAAAGAGGGTCTGTTCATGCAGCCCCAGCATCTGCAGCAGGCCGACCGCTATCACGAGCATCTGCTGCACGCCCGCACCCGGCTGGTGACGCCCTATCCCTGGGGCGTGGGCGAATTGGCGATCGATCGCGACCAGGCGCAGCAGGGGATGCTGTCCTTGCGCGCGGTGTCGGGGATCATGCCCGACGGCACGCCCTTCGACGCACCGGGAACCGGGCCGCTGCCGGTCGCGGTGCCGGTGCCCGACGATGCGGCCGGGCAGTTCGTCTGGCTGACCCTGCCCGACAGCTCGCCCAACATGCGCGACACCGCCCCCTATGAGGAAGAGGGCGCGACGACGCGGTGGGGGATCGTGACCGAGACGGTCAGCGATGTCAGCAGCGCCATGCGCACCGAGCAGGTGCTGGAGCTGGCCGTGCCGCGGCTGGAGCTGGCGATCCGCAAGACCCCGCGCCCCGGATACCAGAACCTGCGCCTGGCCCGCATCACCGAGGTGCGCGACGGCGTGGTCACGCTGGACGAAACCTTCCCGCCGCCCTCGCTGGTGATCGGCGCGCATCCGCAGATCCTGGGCTATCTGACCCGCGTGATCGGCTGGATCGAGGCACGGCTGGAAAGCCTTGCGCGCTATGCGACCGACCCTTCGGCCGGGGGCGGGCTGCAGGCCAGCGATTACCTGATGCTGATGGTGCTGAACCGCCATGTCGGGGTGCTGCGCCATCTGTCGCGCACCTTCGCCATCCATCCCGAGACGCTGTATCGCGACCTGGTGGCTCTTGCCGGAGAGCTGGCGACCTTCGACAGCGGCAGCCGCCATGCGCCGGACTATCCGGCCTATGACCATGACGACCCCAAGGAATCCTTCTCGCAGATCGTGGCCGACATCCAGCGGCTGCTGTCGCGCGAGGTCGGCCGGGCGATCCGCCTGCCGCTGCGCGAGGTGCGCCAGAACTCCTACCTGGCCGAGGTCCGCGACCGCAACCTGTTCCGCGAGGCCAGCTTCATCGTCGAGGTCGAAAGCGCCAAGCCGCTGACCCAGGTGCAGAGCCAGTTCCCCGAACTGTGCAAGGTCGGCCCGAATACCCGCATGTCCGAGATCGTGAACAACAACCTGCCGGGCATCGGGTTGCAGCACCTGCCGAATCCGCCGCGCCAGATCCGGGTACTGTCCTCGAACGTCTATTTCCGGCTTGAGAAGAACTCGCCGCTGTGGCGCGAATTCTCGACCGCGCCGGCGATCGGGATGCATTTCGCGGGCGACTGGCCGCATCTGAAACTGGAACTGTGGGCGGTGCCCGAGAGGTCCTGATGGCAGGCGGCGACGACGACGACAAGACGGTATTCGGCGGCCCGCTTCCGGGCGGGACGCCCTTTGGCCAGGGCCGGCCGGGCGATGCCTGGGGACGCCCGCAGCCGGGCGGCGACGACGGCGGCACGATGATCGGGCGCCCCGGCCAGGGCCGGCCGGGCCAAGGTCAGCCGGGGCAGGCTGCGCCCGGCTCGGCCTCGCCCTTCGGCGACCAGGGGCCGGGGACCTCGCCCTTCGGGAACGCGGCGGGCAGCGGCCAGACCTGGCTGGGCCGTCCCGCCCCCGCGCCGGGTCCGGTCTATGGCGATCCTTCGCAGATCGGGCGCGCGCCCGGCTTGGACAGCCGCGGCTTCTTCCCCGACATCGGCGCCCAGCCCGCCCAGCAGCCCGCCCGCCAGGCCCCGCGGATCGCGCTGCACGAGGCGCTGAAGGTCCGCGACCTGGGGGCGGGGTCGTCCTCGAACCCGCTGCTGGCGGCGGCGGCCAGCCTGTTGATCCTGCTGGGGCGGCTGCGCACCGGGCTGGTGGAGCTGCAGGTCGCGCCGCTGATGGAACATGTCACCCGCGAGATCGACCGGTTCGAGCGTAACGCCCTGACCGCCGGCGTGAACCCGCACGAGGCGCTGGTGGCGAAATATGCGCTGTCGGGCACGGCGGACGACATCGTCCAGAACCTGCCGGGCAGCGACCGCGGCAACTGGCAGCAATATTCGATGGTCGCGCGGTTCTTCCACAAGCGCGATTCCGGCGTCGGCTTCTTCCAGGAGGCTGAGAAGGCGATGCAGGCCCCGGCCCAGCACTACAACCTGCTGGAGCTGATGCTGGTCTGCCTGTCGCTGGGGTTCGAGGGCCAGTTCCGCACCATGCCCAACGGCGCGGCCGAACTGGCGCGCATCCGCAGCGCCATCTATGAAAGCCTGCGCCGCGTCCATCCGCGCCCGGACGAGGATGTCTCGGTCATGTGGCAGCCGGTGGTGCAGGATCGCGGGCGCCGCTTCGCCGCCATCCCGGTCCCGGCGGTGCTGGGCGTCTGCGCCGCGGCGCTGGTCGGCATCTTCGCGGTCTTCGCCACGCTGATCAACCGCGACGGGGCCGAGGCGGCGGGGGTGATGCGCGGGCTGCATCTGGACCGGCCGGTGATCCAGATCGACCGCGCCGCGCCCGGCCCGGCCTATGTCGCCGAGATCCCGCAGCTGGACCGCATCCGCGAGGCCTTCGCCGCCGAGATTTCCGACGGCCGCGTCGGCGTAGAGGCGAAGGGCGACTATATCGCGATCCGGGTGGGCAACCTGCAGCTGTTCGACCTGGGCGCGGTCGAGGTGAAGCCGGGCTTCGCCGACCTGGCCAGCCGCATCGCCGAGGTGCTGAACGGCGAGAGCGGCCCGATCCTGATCGAGGGCCATACCGACAACGTGCCGCTGACCGGGCGGGGCCGGTTCAAGGACAACTACCAGCTCTCGACCGCGCGCGCCGAAAGCGTGGCCGGGGTGCTGTCGCCGCTGCTGGACGATCGGGCCCGCGTCACGGTCGAGGGGCGCGGCGAGGACGAGCCCGTCGCCGACAACGCCACCGAGGAGGGCCGGGCCGAGAACCGCCGGGTCGAGATCCTGCTGGCCCGCGAAGGCACCTATGGGGCAACGGCCCCGGACCAGACGAGCGGGGCGGAGCAGCGCGAACTGGTCCCGCATCCCGAAGGCCAGGCGCCGGACAGCACGGAGACCGTCAATTGAGACTGCTTGGCATCTACGTCCCCACCCCCCGCTGGAGGCGCCACGCCTGGTGGCGCTGGACGGTCACCGTCGTCGGGCTGGCGGCGCTGTGCCTTGCGGTCTGGTTCGGCGGGCCGATGACCGGCTGGGCGCCGCTGGCCGGGCTGTGGCTGCGGCTGGCGATCATCGGCGCCATCCTGGCCGTCTTCCTGACGGTGATCCTGGTCCGCTGGCGCAGGCGGGTCCGCGCCGCGCGCCAGATCGAGGACGCGCTGATCCCGCCCGAGCCCGAGGGCGACGGCAAGATCCTGGCCGAGAAGATGACCGAGGCGCTGGCGGTGCTGAAGAAATCGGGCGGCGCCTCCTCGCTCTACGACCTGCCCTGGTATGTCATCATCGGCCCGCCCGGCGCGGGCAAGACCACGGCGCTGGCCAATTCCGGGCTGGACTTCCCCTTGGCGCAGAGCAATGCGGTCTCTGGCTTCGGCGGCACGCGGAACATGGATTTCTGGTTCGCCGAGGATGCCGTGCTGATCGACACGGCCGGCCGCTATACCACCCAGGACAGCGATGCGGTCGCCGACAAGGCCAGCTGGGACGCCTTCCTGGGCCTCTTGAAGCGCACCCGCCCGAACCGGCCGATCAACGGCGTGATCCTGTCCTTCTCGGCCGAGGACATGATGAAGGACGACCCGGCCACGCTGGCCGCCCATGCCGAGACCGTCCGCGCCCGCCTCGCCGAGCTGCACGAGCAGCTGAAGATCGACTTCCCGGTCTATGTCATGTTCACCAAGGCCGACCTGATCGCGGGTTTCCGGGAATATTTCGCCAGCTTCAGCCTGAACCGGCGCAAGCTGGTCTGGGGCGCGACCTTCCAGACCAAGGACCGCAAGGCCATCACCCACGAGGCCGTGCCGCAGGAATTCGACCGGCTGGTCGCCCGGCTGTCGGACGAGATCATCGACCGGCTGTCCGAGGAACCCGACGGCGTGGCCCGCATCGCGATCTTCGGGTTGCCGGGGCAGATGGCCCTGCTGCGCGACAACGTGGCTGGCTTCCTGCGCCGGGTCTTCGAGCCCACGCGCTACAAGACCAACGCGATCCTGCGCGGCTTCTACTTCACCTCGGGCACGCAGGAGGGCACGCCGGTCGACCAGGTGCTGGGCGCGATCCAGCAGCCGGGCGCGGGGGCGTCGCTGGGGCCCGGCTTCCAGGCGGCCTTCATGTCGGGCCGCGGCAAGAGCTTCTTCATCCACGACCTGCTGCGCCGGGTGATCTTTCCCGAACAGGGCTGGGTCTCGCATGACCAGAAGGCGGTGCGCCGCGCGGCGCTGATCCGCACGACCGCGCTGGCGGCGATCATCCTGGCGACGGTCGGCGGGGCGGCGGCGCTTGGCTACAGCTATTGGAAGAACCTGCAGCTGGTCCGCACCGCCGAGGCGCAGACCGCCGCCTATATGCGCGCCGCCGCCGAGGAATTGCAGCGCGAGGTCATCGACGACACCGACCTGCGCCCCGTCGTGCCGCTGCTGAACGCCATCGCCACCATGCCTGCGGGTTACGGCGACAGTGAACGGCCGGGGCTTTGGGAGGGCCTGGGCCTTGGCCAGCGCGAGCGGCTGAACCGGGTCGCCACCGACAGCTATGCCGAGGCGCTGGAGCGGATGCTGCGCCCGCGCCTGGTGCTGGACCTGGAACGGCGCATCCCGCAGACCATCGCCGCGGGCGAGACGACCGAGATCTATCGCGCGCTGAAGGTCTATCTGCTGCTGGGCAAGCAGGGCGAGACGACCGATGACGACGCGATCCTGGCCTGGTTCGACCAGTCCTGGCGGCAGGAATATCCGGGCCGGACCGGGCTGGACCTGATCGACCAGCTGAAGGCGCATCTGACCGCGATGCTGCGGCTGGACGACAGCCGCAAGCTGCTGGTCGACCTGGACCAGGCGACGGTGGAACGCGCCCGTGCCGCCATCGCGCAGCTGCCGCTGGACGAACAGGCCTATGCGATCATCAAGGACGGCGCCATCGCGCGGGGGCTGGAGGACTGGCAGCTGGAAAGCGCCGTGGGCGGCGGCGTGGCCACGCAGGTCTTCGCGGCGCGCGACGGCGCGGACCTGGCCAGCCTGACGGTGCCGGGGCTTTATACCTATGAGGGCTTCTGGTCCTATTTCTACGACCAGCTGGCCGTCGTCGGCGAGGAATTGCGCCGCGACCAGTGGGTGCTGGGCGACCTGGCCAACACGACCGAGATCGAGGGGCGGCTGGCGCGGCTGGACCGCGACCTGATGGAGCGTTACCGGGGCGATTTCATCGCCGCCTGGAACGGGGTGCTGGACAACCTGACCCTGAATTCGATGGTCGCCGACAAGCCGCAATATGCGGCGCTCGGCAATGCCGCCTCGGCCTCGGCCTCGCCGATCCTGGCGCTGGTGCGCGAGGTCTCGGCCCAGACCCGGCTGTCGCGCGAATACGAGCAGCTGGAAGGGATCGACCCGGAGGCGCCGCAGCAGGACGCGGGCGAAACGGCGGGCGGCGTCGCTTCGGCGATCGGCGACCAGCTGACCTCGCGCATCCAGTCGCGCTCCAGTGGGGTGCAGCGGATCCTGCTGGACGCGGCGACGCAGCAGGGCGCCAAGGGGCAGCTGCGCGCGGGCGGCGCCTCCGAGCAGACCAACAGCGTCACCGCCCCCATCGACGCCATTTCCAAGGCCTTCGAGAACTGGCACCTGCTGGCCGAGGGCGAGCCGGGCCAGCGGCCCGTCGACACGCTGCTGGGCAATCTGGGCGCGATCTGGGAAAACCTGCGCCTGGCCGAGCATAATCCCGACCAGTCCGCCGCCGCGCTGCCGACGCTGCTGAACACGCTGACGCAATACAATTCGCAGCTGCCCGATCCGCTGGCCCGGATGGTGACGCGGGCCGAAAGCGATTTCCGCTCGGGCGCCTCGGATGCCTCGATCGAGGTGATGAACCGGGCGCTGACCGACCGCATCACCTTCTTCTGCCGGGACACGATCACCTCGGCCTATCCCTTCGCCTCGTCCTCGCGCAGCCTGTCGATCGACAATTTCTCGCGCTTCTTCGGGCCGGGCGGCGAGATGGACCGCTATTTCACCGAATATCTGGAACCCTATGTCGAACGCAGCACCGACGGGCTGACCTGGCGCGACGACAAGGAGATCAGCGGCCGCCTGTCGCCCACGACCCTGAAGCAGTTCGAGCGGGCCGAGCGCATCCGCCGCGCCTTCTTCGCCGGCGGCGGCACCAGCCCCTCGGTCGAGATCACCGTGGCCCAGGTCGATGCGCATCCGTCGGTCGAAAGCGCGGTGCTGGCGATCAACGACACCGTGGTGCAGACCGCGACCGGATCGCTGTCGCGCACGGTGGTCTGGCCGGGGGCCGGGCGCTCGACCATCCTGCAGCTGTCGCCGCCCCTGCAGCGCGAATCGGTGATGCGCTTCGAGGGCAGTTCCTGGACCTTCATGCAGTTCCTGAACGCCGCCACCTACCGCGAACAGCGCGGCGACGTGCTGCGCGCGACCTTCGTCCTGGGCGGGCGCAACATTACCTATGACTTCACGGTGAACGCCATCGCCAATCCCTTCACCATGCCCGAGATCAGGGAATTCGAATGTCCGCAGAGCATCGACTGACAGCGGGTGACGCGGGGCTTTACGGCAAGCATCCGGGCTTCGGCGACTTCATCGCGGCCGGGCTGCCCGATGGGGTCTTCGCCGTGCTTGGCGACTGGATGCAGGCGGTGCTGGGCGACTGGCGGGCGGCGGCGGGCGAGGGCTGGCAGGCCGGTTTCGACGCCGCGCCGGGGCTTGGCTTCTGGATCGGCGGGGCCCTGGCGGGCGGGCTGCCCTTGCGCGGGGTCTGGGCGCCGTCGCGCGACCGCGCCGGGCGGCGCTTTCCGCTGCTGGTCTTGCAGGCGGGTGGACCCGCGCCGGTGCAGGATCCGTCGCAGGAATTCCATGTCGCGGCCGGGCGCGCGATGGCCTCGCTGTTCGAGGCGAAGGGCTTCGAGCCGCGCGACGCGGCCCTGCGGCTGCGCACGGAACTGCCCGCGCCCCCGGACCAGCCGCAGCCCGACTGGCCGACCTTCTGGGCGATGAATCCCGAACTTGGCCCGCAGGCGCTGCTGGGGCAACTGGCGGGGGCCGATCATGCCCATGCGGCGGCGGGGCGCAGCTATTGGTGGTTCGCGGCGGGCGAGGACGGCCCGGCGGGAATGCTGGCCTGCCAGGGCTGGCCGGGGCCGTCCGAGATGGGCTGGCTGATCGCGGGCGGCGTCCAGGCCCCCGCGGCCGAGGATGTCGAGCGGGGGACGGCATGACGGGATCCGATCTGACCTTCACCTTCCGGGTGGGCGCGCTGACCGACAAGGGCCGCGTGCGCAGCCATAACGAGGACAGCCTGACCTCGATGCCCGAGATGGGCCTGTGGGCGGTGGCCGACGGGATGGGCGGGCACGCGGCGGGCGACGTGGCCAGCGCGCTGATCGTCGAGGAACTGGCCTCGCTTGGCGTGCCGGTCAGCGCCCAGGACCAGCGGGCCCGCGTGCTGGAGCGGCTGGACCGCGCCCATCACCGCATCATTTCCCATGCGGAAACCAACGGGCTGTCCGCGATGGGCGCGACCATCGCCATCCTGCTGATCCACCGGGCCGAGCTGACGTGCATCTGGGCGGGCGACAGCCGCGTCTATCTGTGGCGCGACAAGGCGCTGACGCCGCTGACCCGCGATCACAGCGAGGTGGCGCAGATGGTCGCCGCCGGCACGATGACCGAGGCCGAGGCCCGCGTGGCGCCGCGCCGCAACGTCATCACCCGCGCCATCGGCATCGGTCCCGAGGCGCGGCCGGAAACGGTCAGCGGCGCGGTGCGGCCGGGCGACCGGCTGCTGATCTGCTCGGACGGGCTGACCGAGCATCTGGACGATGCCGACCTGGCGCACGAGCTTTCGCTGCCCGCCCCTCCGCCCGACATCGCCGCGCGGCTGGTCGCCGAGACGCTGGCGCGCGGCGCCCATGACAATGTCAGCGTCATCGTGATCGATTGCGAGGCGCTGCCCGAGCCCGAGGGTGAAGAGCTTTGAGTTCCGATCCGGACGAGGACGGGGACAAGGATGCGGGGCAGGGGCATGCCGAACCCGGCGGTGACGCCAATCCCGATGCCAGCCCTCCCGACCGGACGGTGATCGCCACGCCGCCGGAAGGGATTCCCGACCGCACGGTGATCTCGGCCGAGGCGGTCTCGTCGCCCCCCGTCCCGGCCGCGTCTGATCCGACGCTGATCGGCGACCAGCCGGCGGCGCAGGGCGGCTCGGTGCGGCTGGTCGAGCCGGGCACGCTGATCAACAACAACTATCGCATCAATACGCTGGTCAGCGTCGGCGGCATGGGCGAGGTTTACCGCGCCGAGAACGTCTTCACCGGCGATCCGGTGGCGGTGAAGGTGATCCTGCCCAATCTGGCGCGCGACGAATCGGTGCTGGACCTGTTCCGGCGCGAGGCGCGCGTGCTGGTGCAGCTGCGCGACGAGGCCATCGTGCGCTACCACAATTTCGTGCTGGACGCGGGGCTGGGCCGCTACTGCCTGATCATGGAATTCGTCGAGGGCCGCCACCTGGGCACCCGGATCAAGGAGGACGGGCCGCTGGACGACATGGCGGCGCTGGTGCTGATGCGGCGGCTGGCGGCGGGGCTGGGCCGCGCCCATGCCCGCGGCGTCACCCATCGCGACCTGTCGCCCGACAACGTGATCCTGCGCGACGACCACATCGATGAGGCGGTGCTGATCGATTTCGGCATCGCCCGCTCGACCGAGCTGGGCGATGGGCTGGCCGGGCGTTTCGCGGGCAAGTTCAAGTATATCGCGCCCGAGCAGCTGGGCCATTGGGGCGGCGAGATCGGGCCGCGCACCGATGTCTATGGCCTGGCGCTGCTGATCGCCACGGTGGCGCGGGGCAAGCCGCTGGCGATGGGCGATTCGGTGGTCTCGGCCTCGGCGGCGCGGCAGGCGATCCCGGACCTGACCGGCGTGTCGCACCGGCTGTTCCCGCTGCTTCAGCACATGCTGGAACCCGATCCGCAGCGCCGTCCGCGCGACATGGCCGAGGTGCTGGGGATGATCGAGGATCCGATGCTGCTGCCGGCGCAATACCGGCTGCCGCTGTGGTCGTCCGCCGCCGCGCCGGCCTCGGCCGAGGAGGGCGCGACGGTCATCGCCGAGGATCCGGCCACCGAGTCGCACAGCCCCTTCGCCGCGCTTTCCCCCGCCGCGCCGCAGCCGTCCGCCGCGGCCCCGCCGCCAGCCCGCCGGGGATGCTGGGCGCTGGCTGGC
Source organism: Paracoccus sigandri (assembly GCF_003709565.1). Classification (GTDB taxonomy): domain Bacteria; phylum Pseudomonadota; class Alphaproteobacteria; order Rhodobacterales; family Rhodobacteraceae; genus Paracoccus; species Paracoccus siganidrum. The sequence goes on from NZ_QNRC01000038.1 coordinate 18,327, forward strand.
GTGGTCCTGGCGCTGCTGGCGGGCGGGGCCGGCTATCTGGCGCTGCGCCCCGACGCCCCGGCGCCGCAGCCCGATGAGGTGGCGCAGCCGGCCCCGGCCGCGCTGGCGCCGCGCGACGGATCGACCCGCGAGGGCTTCCTGGCCGAACAGCCGCTGCCCGATTGCACGCTGGCGCTGCGGATCGGGCAGGGGGCCAATGCCGGGATGATCTCGGTCCTGGCGGCGGGGGATTTCGATGCCTCGGCGCTGGTCGCGGCCTATGACGCGGCCTTCGGCACGCGGCCATCCGTCGTGCAGGAGCGCGTCGGCGAAGCGCAATGCCCCGCGCTGGATTTCCTGCGCGAGGCCTCGGGACGGCCCGCTCCGCCGCCGGGCCTGACGGCGGATGTCGATCTTGCCGCCGAGGGTTTCCAGGTCCGGGGCGAGGTGTCGAACCTGTCGGACCGCAACCTGTGGCTGTTCCTGGTGGCGCCGGACGGGGCGGTCTACGACCTGACCGGGCAGAGCCAGCGCGGCGAGGATGGCCGCGACCGCTTCGGCGTCGCGATCGGAACGGGTGCCGCCGAGGCCGGCGGGGCCTATCTGCTGGTGGCGCTGTCCACCGAGGCGCCGCTGGCCTCGGTCGCGGCGGCCCCTGCCGGATCGCCCGCCGCCCAGCTGCTGCCCCGCGTGCTGGAGGAACTGCATGGCTCGGGGGCCGCTCCGGCGCTGGATGTCATTGTTCTGAAACCGGAAAACGCGCAAATGGACGGGTCTCCGACATGAATCCGCGCATGGTTAACAAGAGTAGTGGCCCTGTCACGCAAAGGATGCCATTCTGCGGGCATATTTTATGAGATGATCGTCGCGGGGAGCACCCCATGAACGCCCCTTTCAAACAGGCGGAACGCCTCGGTCGTTTGACCACCGCGCTTGGCCCGGATGCATTGGTTCTGCTGCGCTTTGACGGCGCGGATTTCATGAACGAACTCTTCGAGTTCCATGTCGAGGCGCTGGCCGCCGGCGACGACGTGGATTTCGACGCCCTGGTCGGCACCCATGCCACGGTCCAGATCGAGGGCCGCGAGGGCAGCCGCGCCTTCGACGGCATCGTCACCCAGGCCCGTTGGGCCGGCGTGGGCGAGAACGGCCACCGCTATGACCTGACCTTGCGGCCGTGGTTCTGGCTGGCCGGGCGCAGGCGCAACCAGAAGATCTTCCACAACATGACCGTGGTGCAGATCCTGCAGGAACTGCTGGCCGAATATGCCGGGCTGGGCGATCCGGCGCTGGAGATCAAGCTGTCCGAGGACTATCCGGTCCTTGAATATACCGTGCAATATCGCGAATCGGACCTGGATTTCGCCCGCCGCCAGATGGAGCGGCATGGCATCAGCTTCCATTTCCGCCACCAGATGGGCAGCCATACGCTGGTGCTGACCGACGACGTGCTGTCCCATGACAGCATCGGCGCGCGGCCCTACAAAAGCTATGACGGCCATCACCAGCCCGAGGGCGAGCATTTCTGGGACTGGACGCCCGAGCGCAACCTGACCACCGGCGCGGTGCGGCTGATCGACTACAACTTCAAGTCGCCCACGGCGGCGATGGAGGTGAACCGGCTGGGCGACGCCGCCCATGCGCTGGGTCAGCTGGAAAGCTATGAATATCCGGGCGACTACCTGGACCAGGACGGCGGCCGCATCCTGGCGCGCGTGCGGATGAACCAGGAACGCGGGCAGGACCGTCGCAACCGCGCGACCGGGGACTGCCTGTCGCTTGGCGCCGGCAAGGTGGTGCAGCTGACCGGCGATCCGGTTCCCGGCACGGGCGAGCGTTACCTGTGCCTGTCGGCGGCCTATCATTTCGTCAGCGAGGCCTATGGCTCGGGCGGGGCGGAAAGCGACGGTTACTCCTTCACCGGCCGCTATGTGCTGATGCCCGACACCGCGCCGATGACCGCGCCCAAGCGGACGCCGCAGCCGGTGGTCGAGGGGCCACAGACCGCCGTGGTCGTCGGCGAGGGCGAGATCGACTGCGACGAATTCGGCCGCATCCTGGTGCGCTTCCACTGGGACCTGGAGGATCGCCGCTCGATGCGCTGCCGGGTGGCGCAGAACTGGGCGGGCAACGGGCTGGGCGGCGTGGTGATCCCGCGCATCGGCATGGAGGTGGTGGTCGATTTCATCGATGGCAGCCCCGACAAGCCGATCGTGACCGGCTGCGTCGTGAATGGCGCCAACGGCAATATCTACGGCCTGCCCGCCAGCAAGACGAAAAGCGGCTTCAAGACCAAGACGCATGAGGGCTCGGGCTTCAACGAGCTGAGCTTCGAGGATGCCAACGGCGCCGAGAAGATCTTCATGCACGCCCAGAAGGACCTGGAGCGGGTCATCAAGGACAACGAATCGACCCTGGTGGAATCGGGCAATCGCAGCATCACCGTCCAGACCGGGGACGAGCAGAAATCGGTCGACAGCGGCAACCTGACCGAGACCGTCGCCCTGACCCGCGCTGCGCAGGCCAATGTCATCACCGAAACCGCCGTGGCGGGCCGGGCCGGGCCGGGCGTCATCGCCTATTCCGCCGATGACGACATCACCATGACGGCGCAGAAGCTGGTCTCGGCCCATTCCGACATCAAGATGCAGATGACCTCGACCGAGGAGATGGTGCAGCAATCCAAGGTGATCTCCGTCACCGGCGAGGACAGCATCACCCTGGCGGTCGGCGCGGGCTCGATCACCATGACCAAGGAGGGGATCGTGCTGGCCTTCGGGGGCACGCGCGTGACGCTGACCGAGGATGTGCTGGATCAGGTCGCGGGCATGATCCATCTGAACAAGGGCGAATGATGTATCAGCTGAACGAGGGCAGCATCGACCTGCCCGCCGACTGGAAGGACCAGTCGATCAACATCCTGTCCGCCAGCCGCCTGGGAGAGCCGGGCCTGTCGCTGACCGTGACCCGCGACGACATCCCCTGGGGCATGAGCTTCCAGGAATATGTCGACGACCAGATGAAGCAGGCCAAGGCCAGCCTGAAGGATTTCACCATCGCCGACCAGCGCGAGGTGGCGCTGAACGGCCATGCGGCGGTGCAGCTGGAATGCCGCTGGGTGGCCAAGCAGGGGCCGATGCACCAGATCATCACCACGGTCCTGTCGGGAAACCGGGCGCTGGTGCTGACCGCCTCGATGCCCGGAGAGATGAGCGCGACCCAGCGCGCCGAGGTGCAGCGCATCATCGGCTCGCTGCGGCTGAGCCCGCCGGGGGCCTAGGCCGATGAGCATCCTGCAGGGCGTCCATCTGGGGCAGGTCGCAAGCTCGGGCTACAAGGGCACGGCGGCGGGGTCCTCGACGCCTTCGGGACAGGCATCGCAGCCCTATGTGCCCTCGGGCGATCCGCATTACGACGCGCTACAGCAGGAATATGGGCTGAGCACAGGCGAGCAGGTCTGGGACCAGGCGCTGGCCGTCGGCGAAAGCGACGCTTTCCAGTATACGGCGATGGCGGCCTCGGTCGCGCTGCCCGCCGCCTGGGCGGGGGGGACGGCGCTGGTCGGCGGCGCGACCCTGGGCGGGGCCTCGGTGGCGGCGGGCGCGGCGGCGCTGCCCCTGGCGGTGGCGGCGGGCGCAGGCTTCCTGGGCGGCATGGCGGGCAGCTGGCTTGGCGACAAGGCCGGGCACTGGTTCATGCAGTCGGATTTCATGCGCGACCGGGGCTATGTCCCGATCGCCGGCCCCGGAGAGATGCCGGCCCGGTTCGACCATGACGTCGCGCATGAGAATACCGGCCTGTCGCTGGGGTCGATGATCGGCGGGATCGTCCTGGGCGCGGTCGCGGCGGTGGCGGTGGGCGCGCTGGTCGCAGCGACCGGGGGCGCGGCGCTGCTGGTCATCGCGGCCGGGGCGGCGGCGGGCGGCCTGGTCGCGGGGGCGGGTTTCGGCTTCGCCTCGGCCGTGGGGCAATACGGCACGAACAAGGGCAAGATCGCCGAGGGCTCGCCCGACGTCTTCTTCGAGAACCAGCCCGTCGCCCGCGTCGGCGACAAGGTGGCCTGCCAGGAACATTCGGTCTCGGCCGTGGCCGAGGGGGCCGAGACGGTCTGGGCCAACAACATGCCGATCGCCCGGATCGGCCACAAGACCACCTGCGACGGCACCATCAACGACGGCCTTGCCAGCATCGCCATCGACATGAAGACCAGCGCCAAGTCGCTGCCCATCGATGTCGGCCTGGCCAGCCGGCTGGTCCGCTCGGGGCTGGTGCTGATGGACATCCTGCCCTTTCCGCGCGGTCGCCCGCGCCGGGGCGACAGTTCGGCCAGCGCCATGGGCAACGCGCCGACCAGCTGCCGCAGCGGGGTCGGCTGCCCGGTCGACGTGGCGACGGGGCAGTTCCTGGAGACGCGTACCGACCTGCACATCCCCGGCACCATCCCGCTGGTCCTGGACCGCTGCCACGCGCCGGACTCCTTCGGGGTGCAGGGCAAGAGCTGGGCCGGGACCTGGGCGCAGCACCTGCGCCTGAGCGGCGAAACCATCACCTGGCAAAGCCCGGAAGGCACGCTGGTCACCTTCCACGCGCCGGGCGAGGAGGTGCTGTCGCACAACCTGCGCTTCCCGCATCTGGAGCTGCTGGGCCGGCGCGGTGCCGACCTGTTCCTCTATGACCGGCGGATGCAGCTGTTCCACGTCTTCGCCGACGAGGGCGGCGAGATCCGCCGCCTGTCGCGGATCGAGGATCGCAACGGCAACCGCATCGCCTTCCTCTATGGTCCCGACGGGCTGCGCCGCGTCGAGCATTCCGACGGCTTCGCGCTCCAGGTCCACAGCCGGGACGGGCTGATCCGCCACGCCCATCTGGACGCCGCCGATGGCGAGGATTGCAGCTTCGCGTGGGATTACAACCGCGCCGGCCAGCTGACCGAGGTGCGGTCGTCGCAGATGGGCCATCTGCGCTACGACTATGACGAGCAGGGGCGGATCATCGGCTGGCGCGACGCCAAGGACACCCATGTCCATTATGCCTGGGGCCCCGAGGGGCGGATCACCCGCACCTGGTCCGACAGCGGCCATGTCGGGGTGACGCTGGACTATGACCTGGCGAACCGGCGCACGGCGACGCGGACCGACGATGGCGAGCTGACGCTGTGGGACTGGACCGACGACGGCGTGGTCTGGCGCGAGACCGATCCCCTGGGCCATGTCTGGCTGACCGAATGGGACCGGGCCTTCCACGTCACGGCGCGGGTCGATCCGCTGGGGAACCGGCATGAATTCACCTATGACGCGCTTGGCAACCTGACCCGCGCCACCGATCCCGACGGCCATGCCACCGCCTATGACTACGGCCCGGGCGGGTTGCTTGTGGCGGCGATCGACCCGGCGGGCAACCGCACCGAATACCGCCATGACGCGCGCGGCAACTTGGTGGGCGCGACCGATGCGCTGGGGCGCAACAGCTCGCTGGGGCTGGGCGAGCGGGGGCAGGTCCTGCGCATCGACCTGCCCGGCGGCGTGCAGGAGCGGATCCATTACGACCCGCTGCTGCGCCCCAGCCGCCGCATCGATCCCGACGGGCACGAGATCCGCATGGGCTTCGACACCGAGGGCCGGCTGCGCTGGCTGACCGACCAGATCGGCGCGACGACGCGATATGACATGACGCGCGGGCCGGACAATCCGCGGGGCGCCTTGCGCCGCGTGGAACAGCCCGACGGCTCGGTCAGCGAATTGTCATGGGATGTCGAGGGCCAGCTGGCCCAGGTCACCGATCCGACCGGCGCCAGCCGCCATTTCCGCTATGGCGCCTTCGACCTGCCGGTCGAGACCGTCGATGCGCGCGGCCACCGCTTGCGGCTGGAACATGACCGCCAGATGCGCCTGACCGCCGTCGTCAACGAATTGGGCGAGCGTTACGAATTCACCCATGACGCCGCCGGCCGCGTCGTGGCCGAGCGCGACTATTCCGGCCTTGTCACCCGCTACGAACATGACGCGGCGGGCCGTGTCATCCGCAAGACCGCGCCGGACGGGACCCGGACGGATTACCGCCATTCGCCCGCCGGCCGGCTGCTGGCGCTGCGCGTGACCACCCCCGAGGGCGTGGCCGAGACCCGCTATGACTACGATCCGCGCGGCTTGCTGATCCGCGCCGAAAATGACGTGGCGACGGTCGAATACGACTATGACGCGCTTGGCCGGGTGGTGGCCGAACGGCTGAACGGGCGGCAGATCAGTTTGGACTATTCCGTCGCCGGGCATCGCGTCGCGCGCTCGGGCGACGTGCTGTACCTGGCCGAGGGCTGGACCCGTGCCGGGCTGCCCGCCGATCTGCGCATCGGCGATCACGCGCCGCTGTCCTTCCGCCACGACCCCCGCGGGCTGGAGCAATTGCGCCACTCGCCCGCCGGTTTCGCGCTGGCGCAGGGCCACACGGTCATGGGCCAGCTGGCCGAGCAGATCGCCGGCCCCTTCGCGCGCCTGCCGGAAGAGGCGCGGATCGGCGCCCTGGGCGGCGCCCGCCCGGTCGAGATCGCCACCCGCGTCGGCGCGCGGGCGCATCGCACCTATGACTGGGACCGCGCGGGCCGCGCCATCGCGATCAACGACCGCGTGCTGGGCGAGGTGCGGCTGGATTACGACGACCGCGGGCAGGTGACCACCACCCGGCGCGACACGCCCGCGGGCCAGACGCTGCTGCGCCATTTCGAATACGACCCGGCCCGCAACATCTCTGCCGTGATCGAGGCTGGCCGCACGCAGCCGGTCGAGACCAGCGCCGGTCGCGTCCGCCGCCGCGGCCGCGTCCTCTATCGCCACGACAGCTGCGGCCGGGTGATCGAGAAGCGCGTCGAAGAGCCCGGCTTCCGGCCGCGCGTCTGGCGGATGCATTGGGACGGGCTGGGCCAGCTTGCGGCGCTGGAAACCCCCGACGGGCAGTGCTGGCGCTATGCCTATGACCCGATGGGCCGCCGGATCGCCCGGATGGCGGCGGGGCAGGGCGGTTTCGCCTGCCAATGGGAAGGCGACCGGCTGATCGCCGAGGCGCCGATGACCGCCGACGGCACGGTGGCCTGGGACGCCGCGCGGCACTGGGTCTATGAGCCCGGCAGCTTCCGTCCGCTGGCGCAGATCGAGCGCGGCCGGCTGCACTATATCGTCACCGACCACCTGGGCACCCCGCGCGAGCTGCTGTCGGAAGACGGCGAGGAGGTCGCCTGGCGGGGCGAGCTGTCGCTCTGGGGCGATCTGGCCGAGCTGCGCCTGCCGCGCCGCGCCGCCAATGACGACAGCCCTCCCACGGATTGCCCGATCCGCTTCCAGGGGCAGTTTTTCGACGCGGAAAGCGGGCTGCACTACAACCGCTTCCGCTACTACGATCCCGAGGCGATGCAATACCTGTCGCCCGACCCGATCGGGCTGGCGGGGGGCGTCAGGCCGCAAGGATATGTGGACGATCCGAATGGCTGGGTCGATCCGCTGGGGTTGGCGGGGTGCTACACACCTCCTGGACAAAGGCCGCGTGGTGGAACAGGATCTAGGTACGACCCGATAAATGGCCAAGGCTTGTATGTACTGCGTGACCCCACACAAGGAAACCGGATCGCCTATGTTGGGCGTGGTGACGCACCTGCCCGTGGATATGCTCATGAAAATTCCGTGGACAAGGGGCACCTGATTCAGGAAATCATATATGATAACAACCTGACCAAAGCTGAAGCAAAGTTCCTTGAACAATACCTAATGGATACATATGGTGGAGCGAAGTCGACCAATCCGTTGACGAACCTTCTCAATAAGATTCGTTCCTATAGTCCAACGAATCCGAATGCATCTATCTACGATACTGCGGGGCTCCCAGATGCTTACAAGAACATTCTTCTCGACGAAGCTATGCCGAGAGTGGGGATTCCCTGGATTCCAAGGAGTTAAGCATGAGAGAGGGTGACCTGCTGAGAATCCCTATTGATGATTTCTTTGTTGCGGCAAAGGTGATCTGGATTTCTAACAGGTACAAAGACGTATGCGGCATAGTTGTTTACCCTGCTTGCTTCCAGTGCGCCGAAAATGTTCGTGCGATTGATGGAGATTATCTTGTGATGAAGATGGGTCAAGATAATGTCCGCGTTCTGTACCCCAGCGTAAAAAATGTTACGAAAAAAAAAATATGGGAAGTGGTTGGTTCCGCAGGGGTCATGGGTAATGATGAAATCCCTTATCACATCATTGGCGGCCTGCTTTGCAAAGGTGATGATGAAGTTCGGAATGCTACATCAGAAGACTACGCACGTTTCCCTCGAATGATGACGGCGGGACCGATTGTCGTGCAAAACTTGATACGGCAGGCTCTTTCAAACTTCCAAAAATTTGATTGAGCTTATTTTAATACTTTATGTATTCGGTCATTTTGACAGACGGAAGGCTGTGTAGATCATCCGAATGGCTGGATCAATCCGCTGGGGTTGGCGGGGTGCTCGGATGCTTCTGGGTGCCCACTTTCCAGTCCGTTTTATTCGATGGCATTTGAGGCGCGGCTTACGGGAATGGAACCCATTATCCGGGACGCAGCGACAAACTCCACTTCCAAATATCCAATTAACAGTTGCTTCAGGCCATGCAATCCGATCCGGTTTTGCGCGGCAAATGGAGCGGTTATATCCCGGAATAGCCCAGGGTCACATGGTGCATATCAAAAAATCGCCGCATTCCGATCTTACTTGGCGTCATTACGCAGACCGTGAATCTGCGATGCAGCTTCTTCCGATCGCGCAGCATCGCGTGCCTGGACCCGTGCAAGAAAATCTCCATCCAAACCAAAGGGGCGGTATGGAAAATTGGGGAGGCGGCAGGTGAGGGGCATGGAAAAAATATGATGACATTACGTAAGGCGTTGGATCAGTTTGAAGATCTGACTTGGAGCGACGCGATATTTATCGATAGACGCCAGCCGATCAATATGGATACGGTCTGCCTAATTCACGATCCCGACGATGTGGAAGACGAGAAAGTCGATCTGCCAGATGTTGCGATCGAATTAGGATTTGATTATCTTATGGACGTTCAATCCCTTCAGAGTATTTGCTTGAATATGAGGGAGCAGATGCCTGATGCGAAGGTGGAGGATATCTTCCGAGCATTCTTATTTTATCTAAAAAATGATGCTTTCATCGTAATTCAGTGATCGAAAGTCGAGCTGACCAGAGGGGCGCGAGAACTTCACCATGTTTTCCCCCAGCAATATGATGGGAACATACTCCGCTGAATTTAAGAGAATTGGCGCCGGACTGGCACGGGGAAGTGGAACCTTTCCGCCATACACGACCCACCATACGAGGAATCAGATGAGTGCAGATTTCTATGAGGCAGTCCCTGTGGAAGTCGGACTTCCTGCGGAAATTAAACCGGGAAATTTGAACAGGATACTGAAGACTCTTGGGGCAACTTTGAGCTATGATACTTACAGTTTTGATAGAGACGATATATATCCGCCGTGGCAGTCTGACATTTATGCAATCCTCAACTTGTCTCGCAGCGGTAGTTTGGTTGACGCTCAGGATGTCGTGGATTGCATTGTTGCAGAATATCCGATGGCGAGTATCGGTTCAGAGTTTATCGTTCGTTTTGCAGGAAAGGTCTTTGAGATTTCAGATGCGTTGAATGGCACCGTCGTTATGGATGGACTGAAAGTCACTAAGGATGAGTTGATTGGGAATTTGGATGGTGTAGCAGGCAGACTTCTTTCTGAACGGGGGAAGAGCCTGGAAGTGAGGCACTTGCAATTATGATTGAGAATTCTAGATGGGTTTAAAATGGAATGATCCGAAGGGTTGTGGCGATCCGCTGGGGTTGGCGGGGTGTTCCGACAAGTTGCGCGCCAATATGATGGATGACATGGGGCCGCCGCGCGGCACACGGGCGCGGTGCCGCCAGGCGCAGCATCTGATACCCGGACAGCTGAGTAATCATCCGACTGTGCGTGTTTCTGGCATAGATATCGACGGCGCCAATAACGGCATGTTCTTGCCGGACCGTGGTGCTAATGCAGCAAGTAATATTAATCGAGCTAGCCCGATGACGCGACATTAGGGTAGTCATAAAGGATATAATGATGCTGTCAGGTCCGCGCTTGATCGCATTGACCTGTCGCGCGGTCTACAGCATGTCGCTACCGAAATCGCACGCATGCAAAACTTCCTGCGTCAACAACAATACAACGGCTTGCCGATTCGCAGCGCAGATATGAGTGGAAGATTTACCCCAGGCGGTACAGTAACTGGTACCGAAAGGATGCGATCTCTTTGGGATAAAACACTAAGGAGTGCAGGGTTTTGACGGAAATAATGAATTCACATTTCCTTGAGTCAATTATATTTGCGGGGGAGGCGGATTTTCTTTCCGGTAATCGGCCCGGTCTTCTGCCAAAAAACATCGAGCTTGAGGCGGATTTGAATCGAGCGATGGAGCTTGAGAACACGCAAGATCCCCCGCCGGGGTATCATATATGGAAAGATAGTATCGACGCTTCAGTTTCCCCGGTCTACAGTACTGCGAATGCAAGGGAGGGAGGGGCTAAACTGGAATCTGCAGCAGAGGAGGTTTGGGCCAAGCTTGCGCCCAGGGAAATGGATCTGAGAAAAAAGCAATTAAAGTCAGGCTTAAGCTAAAAGGAAGAGTTCTGGCTTGTGGTTGCGTATGATTCTTTCGAATTGCTGAAGTTAGTTGCGATTGGACGTTACGTTACCGACGAAGAGGGCATTTCATTTCTTGAGGATATATTTCAAGTATATCGTGCTGGCTTCTATCCCTGCGGACTCCTCAAGGACGGATCGTTAGTGGTCTTTGATGTTCGCGCTCTGAAAGGGTGAGCGGATAAGTTTTTAGAGGGCGATCCTTCAAGTTTATGCCAATAATCTGAATGGATGGCTTAATCCTTGGGAATGTCGGCTGACCTGCCCGCCGGAAGTTCCCTCGCCGTGATGTAGAGCCTGCCCAATCTGAAGGAGCAGACGAGATGAGGAAGAGCCGTTTTACCGATGAAGAGAGGACCGTGGCCCCAGTGGGGCCGCGTAAGCCCCGATGAACAGATTGTCGGGATGATCAAGGAACAGGAGGCTGGTTTGCCCACGTCCGAGCTTTGTCGGAAGCATGGGCTGAGCCCCGCGACATTCTACAAGCTGAAGGCGAAGTATGGCGGCATGGACCTGTCCGACGCCAAGCGGCTGAAGCAGCTTGAGGACGAGAATGCGAAGCTCAAGCGCCTGCTGGCCGATGCCATGCTTGACAACGTGGTGCTGAAGGATCTGCTGGGAAAGCCCTGACGACGCTGGTGCAACGGCGGGACGCGGTGCTGCGGGCGCTGAGGGATCATCCGATCTCTCAACGTCGCGCCTGCGTTCTGATCGGTGTCGATCCGAAGACGGTGCGGCGCAAGCGGCCGCCCGACAACCCGGAGATCCGTGAGGAGATGCACAAGATCGCCGAGCAGCGCCGCCGCTTCGGCTATCGGCGCGTGGGCATCATGCTGGAGCGCAAGGGCATGGTCATGAACGAGATCGGAGCCCGTAAAGCAAACGATCCGGGGGATCGTTTGTAGGGCGAAGGGCTCTACCGGATTTACCGGGAGGAAGGTCTGTCGGTGCGGCGCAGGCGCGGTCGCAAGCGGGCGCGCGACAGTCGGACCCCCATGCCAGTGCCGTTGCTGCCGAACCGTAAGCCTGCGGTGAGGACCGTCTGCTCTGATTGAGCAAATGGTTGTAAGGCATTGCCTTATGGCATGCGCTTCAGTTGTTTCACCAATCGAGATCTTCGCCGCCGTTGGGGCTGGCCGTCGTCGGCACTGGTCTGACGAGGACAAGGTCCGGATCGTTGAGGAGAGCCTGCGCGGCTACCGGCAGGGCTCAGCGACGGCCCGCCGGTATGGGATTTCGCGGTCGCTGCTTTCGATCTGGCGGCGCGAGTATCGCCGCGGGATGCTCGGTGCGCCGGAAGCTGGTGGGTTCATGCCGTTGGTGATGGAAGGGTCTCCTCCCGCGTCAACGGAGCAGCCCTCGAGAGAGGCAGACAATGCCCGGATCGAGATCACCCTGACGAATGGTCGGCGGATGACGATCCCCACCGCGCTTTCCCCTTCGCATCTGGCGGCGCTGCTTGTCGTGCTGGACCCGCGATGATCGCTTTTCCTGCCGGGGTAAAGGTTTGGATTGCGGGCGGCGTGACGGGCATGAGGTGCGGGATGGACAGCCTGGCGTTGAAGGTCCAGCAGGGGCTCGGCCGCGATCCGCACGG
>NZ_QNRC01000039.1 GCF_003709565.1 Paracoccus sigandri
TCCGACCGTGATAATCTCCGACATGACCGCTCTCCTTTGTGGATCATTGCAGACCCACCTTGGCACACAGATGCCGTCGGGGGGCGGTCACAGCATCAGAGAAGATGCGGGGCGCGCGCGGCATGAAACGGAGGGGGCGCGGGTGAACCTGGCCGAACATGTTCTGCGCGAGGGTGCGGCGCTGCCCGACAAGCTGGCCTTGTCGGTGGTGGGGCCCGCGCGGGCCGAGCGCTGGTCCTATGGGCGGCTGATCGCGTCGGTGCGGGGCACGGCCACGGGGTTGCTGCGGACGGGGCTGCGGCCCGGCGACCGGCTGCTGATGCGGCTGGGCAACCGGCCCTCTTTCCCCGTCGCCTATCTGGGGGCGATCACCGCCGGGATCGTGCCGGTCCCGACCTCGGCCATGCTGACGGCGCGCGAGATCACCAGGCTGGCGGCCGAACTGCGTCCCGCGATGGTGGTCGCGGGCGACGGCATCGCCCTGCCCGATCAGCCCCTGCCGGTTCTGGCCGAGGCCGAGCTGGCCGGTTTCGCCGAGCTGCCCCCGGCCGATTTCGCGCAAGGCTCGCCCGACCGGCTGGCCTATGTCATCTATACCTCGGGCTCGTCGGGCCAGCCGCGCGCGGTGATGCACGCCCATCGCGCCATCCTGGCCCGGCGGATGATGTTCGCGGGCTGGTACGACCTGCGCCCCGATGACCGGATGATGCATGCCGGCGCCTTCAACTGGACCTTCACGCTGGGGACCGGGCTGATGGATCCCTGGACCCTGGGCGCCACCGCCCTGATCCCCGCCGAGGGCACCGCGATCGAGCAGATCCCATTGCTGGCCAGCCGCCACGGCGCCACGATCCTTGCCGGGGCGCCCGGCATCTTCCGCCGCCTGCTGCGCGCCGAATGGCAACCGATCGCCAGCCTGCGCCACGGGCTGGCCGCCGGCGAAAGGCTGGACCCGGCGCTGCGCGCGGCATGGCAGGCGCGCACCGGGACCGACCTGCACGAGGCGATGGGGGCATCGGAAGTTTCCACCTTCCTGTCGGGCAGCCCCGCCCGCCCGGCCCCGCCCGGCACGGCGGGCTATCCGCAGCCCGGCCGGCATGTCGCCATCCTGGACCAGGACGGCCGGCCGCTGCCCGCCGGCCAACCCGGCGCGCTGGCCCTGCGCCGCGACGATCCCGGCCTGTTCCTGGGCTATCTGGACCAGCCCGAGGAAACCGCCGCGCGGATGCGGGGCGAATGGTTCCTGACCGGCGACCAGGCCCAGGCGGACCCGTCGGGGGCGATCACCCTGCTGGGCCGGGCCGACGACATCATGAATGCCGGCGGCTTCCGCGTCGCCCCGCCCGAGATCGAGGAGGTCCTGGCCACCCATCCCGGCGCGGGCGATCTCGCCGTGGCCGAGATCGCGGTCGGTCCCGGCAGCAGCATCATCGCCGCCTTCTGGACCGGCCCGGCCCCGGCCGAGGAGCTGCGCGCGCTGGCCCAGGCGCATCTGGCGCGCTACAAGCAGCCCCGCGACTATATCCGGCTGGACGCGCTTCCCCGCACGCCGACCGGCAAGATCAACCGCCGCGCCCTGCGCGACAGCCACCGGAAGGACATGGCATGACCAGGCTGGACATCTTCGCCGATCCCGTCTGCCCCTGGTGCCTGATCGGCAAGCTGGAACTGGACCGGGCGCTGGAAAGCCGCCCCGGCCACCCGTTCCAGATCGCCTGGCACCCGTTCCGCCTGAACCCGCAGATGCCGCGCGGCGGCATGGACCGGATCGAATATCTTCACGCCAAGCTGGGCCCGCGGGCCGAGGAAGCCTCGCGCGCCGTGGCCGAGCGCGCGGCGGCGCTTGGCCTTGCGCTGAACCCCTCGGCGCGCGAGCCCGACACGACGGATGCGCATCGGCTGATGCATTGGGCGGGCCTGGAAGGCGCCCAGACGCGGGTCATGTCCGGCCTGCTGCGCGCCCATTGGCAAGAGGCGCGCGACATCGGCGACCCGGCCCAGCTGACCCGCATCGCCGAAGCCGCCGGGATGGACGGCGCGCTGGTCGGCCGGCTGCTGGACAGCGATGCCGACCGCGACGAGATCGCCCGCCGCGAGATCCATGCCCGCGAACGCGGCATCAACTCGGTCCCGACCTTCATCGTCGCCGACAGCCATGCGGTCAGCGGCGCCCAGCCCGCAAGCCTCTGGCAGCAGGTCATCGACGAGCTGGCCGGCTGAGCCGCCCCTGCCCAGTATTGCACATGATGCAAATCCATGTTACGGGCGCGCATCACTGGAAAGGTCCCCAATGAGCGCCATCGGCCATGAAGGCAGCGCCATGCAGCGCCGCCTGCCCCTGCCCGAATTCATCGCGATGCTGGCATTCCTGTTCGCCACCATCGCCTTCTCGATCGACGCGATGCTGCCCGCCCTGCCCGAGATCGCGGCAGAGCTGACGCCGGAAAACGTGAACCGCGCCCAGCTGATCCTGACCGCCTTCGTGGCGGGCATGGGGCTGGGCACGCTGTTCGCCGGGCCGATCTCGGACGCGATCGGGCGCAAGCCCGCGATGACGCTCGGCTTTGGGATCTATATCGGCGCGACGATCGCGGCGCTGATGGCCCAGTCGCTGGAAATGCTGCTGCTGGCGCGCTTCGTGCAGGGGCTGGGCGCCTCGGGGCCGCGCATCGTCGGGCTGGCACTGGTCCGCGACCTCTACCAGGGACGAGAGATGGCGCGCATCACCAGCTTCGTGATGATGGTCTTCATCCTGATCCCCGCCGTCGCCCCGGCGCTTGGCGCGGGCTTCATCTGGATGGCGGGCTGGCACGGGGTCTTCCTGGCCTTCCTGCTCTTCGCGCTGATCGGCGCGGGCTGGCTGAACCTGCGCCAGGCCGAGACCCTGCCGTCCGAGCGCCGCCGCCCGCTGCGCGCCGGCACGCTTGCCGCCGCCGCGCGCGAGGTGCTGTCGGATCGCCAGGTGATGTTCTGCACGCTGATCCTGACGCTGGGTTTCGGGCAGATGTTCGGGCTGCTCTCCTCGGCCCAGCAGCTGTTCGGCGAGGCCTACGGCAAGGGCGCCAGCTTCCCGGCCTGGTTCGCGCTGATGGCGCTGCTGTCGGGCAGCGGCACGATCCTGAACGCGGTCTTCGTGGTCCGTTTCGGGATGCGGCGGATCGCGAAATGGGCCTATGCGATGCAGACCTGCGTCTCGGGCGCGATGCTGGTGCTGCTGATGGGCGACCTGCTGCCCGAGCCGTTGAAATTCCCGGCCTTCTTCCTCTGGGCGGTCAGCGTCTTCTTCATGGCCGGGGTGACCTTCGGCAACCTGAACGCGCTGGCGCTGCAGCGGATGGGCCATATCGCGGGGATGACCGCCTCGATCGTCTCGGCCATCTCGACGCTCGCGGCGGTGCTGATCGCGGCGCCGGTCGGGCTGCTCTATGACGGCACGGCACTGCCGGTGGTGGTGGCGACGCTGGCCTGTTCAGGCCTCGCGCTCTGGCTGATGCGCTTCCTCGACGACTAGCGCCAGGTCGGCGGCGCGCGATCCTTCCGCGACGCGCCGCGCATTGGCCAGGTCATTGGCCAGATGCGCGCGCACCGCGCCCGCATCCTTGCCCAAGCCCTGCCAGCGCGCCTCCAGCCGCCGGCGCAGCTCGGCCTCGGGCACCCGCAAGGCGATGGCCAGGTCATAGCGCACCCCGTTCCAGGGCGCCGCATCCAGAAGCAGGTAATTGCCCTCGACCACGACGATCCGATGCGCGGGCTCCACCACCCCCGCCCCGGCAATGGCGATCTCGCGCGCGCGGTCGAACAGCGGAAAGACCACCTCGCGCCCCGGCTGCGCCAGGCGCCCGGCCAGCGCCGCGAAACCCTCGGCATCGAAGGTCTCGACCGCCCCCTTGCGCGCCAGCAGGCCGCGCGCCGCCAGCAGCCGGTCGTCCAGGTGGAACCCGTCCATCGGCACCAGCACCGCATCCGCCAGCCGCGCCACCAGCGCCGCGGCCAGGGTCGACTTTCCCGATCCCGGCGCCCCGGCCACCGCGACCAGCACCCGCCGCCCCTCCAGCCCGCGGATCCGCCGCAGGACCTGCTGCCCGTCTCCGTTGTCGAAATACCCCGGGGGGAGTCCGCAGGACGGGGGGCAGCGCCCCCCTTCCCCTTCCGCCCCCCTCGTCACGCGGCCACCCCCTCGGGCACCCGCGCGCCGGTCATGTAGGCCACCGCATCCGACATCGTGTGCTCCTTGGGGTCGATGACGCACAGCCGCCGTCCCAGACGGTGGATATGGATCCGGTCCGCCACCTCGAAGACATGCGGCATGTTGTGGCTGATCAGCACGATCGGGATCCCGCGCGAGCGCACGTCCAGGATCAGGTCCAGCACCCGGCGGCTTTCCTTCACCCCCAGCGCGGCGGTCGGCTCGTCCAGGATGATGACCCGGCTGCCGAAGGCCGCGGCGCGGGCCACCGCGACGCCCTGCCGCTGGCCGCCCGACAGGGTCTCGACCGGCTGGTCGATGTTCTGGATCGTCATCAGCCCCAGTTCCGACAGCTTCTGGCGCGAGAAACGGTCCATGGCGGGCTTGTCCAGCATTCCGAACCACTTGCCCATGATCCCCTCGCGGCGGATCTCGCGGCCCATGAACATGTTGTCCGAGATCGACAGCGCGGGCGACAGCGCCAGCGTCTGGTAGACGGTCTCGATCCCGGCGCGGCGCGCCTCCAGGGGGCTGGCGAAGCTGACCGGCTGGCCGTCCAGCCGGATCTCGCCCTCGTCGGGCTGGACCGCGCCGGATACCGCCTTGATCAGGCTGGATTTCCCGGCACCGTTATCGCCGATCACGGCCAGGATCTCGCCCGAATAAAGATCGAAATCGGCATGGTCCAGGGCGGTCACGCGGCCATAGCGCTTGACCAGGTTGCGGGCGGAAAGAAGCGGTTCGGTCATGACGAGATCTTCCTGATCCATTGGTCGATGGCGACGGCGACGATGATCAGCCAGCCGGTCGCGAAAAGCTGCCACAGCACGTCCACGCCGGCCAGCCGCAGCCCGGAATTGAAGACGCCGACGATCAGCGCCCCGATCAGCGGCCCCAGGATCGAACCGCGCCCCCCGAACAGCGAGATCCCCCCGATCACCACGGCGGTGATCGATTCCAGGTTGGCCTCGAAGAACGAGGTCGGGCTGACCGAGCCCACCCGCCCGATCGAGGACCAGGCCGCCAGCGCGCAGATCACCCCGGCGACGACATAGACCGACATCAGCACCCGCTTCGTCTGGATGCCGGCCAGCGCCGCGGCCTCGGGATCGTCGCCCACCGCATAGACGCGCCGCCCCCAGGCGGTCTTGTAGAGCGCATACCACAGCACCGCGAAGACGATCAGCATTAGCACCACGCCCCAGGTCAGGACCGCGCCGCCGATGGTGAAGCGCTCGCCGAACAGTTTCAGCAGCGGCGCCTCGGCATCCAGGGTCTGGCTGCGGATCGTCTCGCGTCCCGAAAGATAATAATTCAACGCAAGGAAGATATTCCATGTCCCCAGCGTGGTGATGAAGGGCGGCAGCTTCAGCCGCGTCACCAGCAGCCCGTTCAGCGCGCCGGTCAGCGCGCCGCAGCCCAGGCCGACCAGGATCGCGATCGGGACCGGAATGCCGAAATCGACCGACAGCTTGCCCATGATGACCGAGATCATCACCATCACCGCGCCGACCGACAAATCGATCCCGGCGGTCAGGATGACCAGCGACTGGGCGGCGGCCAGCGTGCCGACCACGGCGACCTGCTGCATGATCAGCGACAGGTTGAAGGCCGAGAAGAAATTGGGCGAGATCATCCCGAAGACGATCAGCGACAGGACCAGCACGATGACCGGAACCATGGTCGGATAGCGGTGCAGGAAATGCTGCAGCCGCTGCAACGGGCTGCGCGCGTGGTGCTCGAACCGGGCCACCTCTTCGGCCGGGCTCCGTTCGACCACGGGGTCGGGACTGTCGGACATCGAAATCTCTCCTGAGGGCAAGGCGGCGCGGCGGCGTGCGCCGTCGCCGCGCCGGGTCTGTCAGGCGGGAAGCGGGCCCGAGGGCGTCAGCCCCAGCACTGCTCGGTGCCTTCCTCGACGCTGATCGAGGGCACGCCGTCCACCGGCTCGCCGGTCACCAGGTTCACGCCGGTATTGACGAAATCCAGCCCCTCGGTGTTCTCGGGCCGGGAGCCGTCCTCGGCGAAGGCGGCGATCGCCTCGATCCCCTGCGAGGCCATCAGCAGCGGATATTGCTGCGAGGTCGCGCCGATGATCCCCGCCGCGACATTCTCGACGCCGGGGCAGCCGCCATCGACGGAAACGATCAGCACGTCCTGCTCTTTTCCGAATGATTTCAGGGCCTCATAGGCACCCGCCGCGGCCGGTTCGTTGATCGTGTAGACGACGTTGATGCTCGGATCGCGCTGCAGCAGCGCCTCCATCGCGCCGCGCCCGCCCTCCTCGTTGCCCGAGGTGACCTCGTGGCCGACGATGCGCGGATCGTCCTCGTCGCCGATGACATTCTCGTTCTTCACGTCCACGCCGAAGCCCTCCAGGAAGCCCTGGTCGCGCAGCACGTCGACCGTCGCGCCGGCGGCCGACAGGTCCAGCATGGCGATCTTCGCCTCCGCCGCCGCATCGCCCAGCTTGCCCGCCGCCCAGGCGCCGATCAGCCGCCCGGCCTCGCGGTTGTCGGTGGCGAAGGTGGCGTCGGCCGCGTCGATCGGGTCCAGAGGCGTGTCCAGCGCGATGACCAGGATGCCCGCATTGCGCGCCTGGTTGACCGAATCGACGATCGCCTTGGTGTCCGAGGCGGTGATCAGGATGCCCTTCACCCCGGCCGCGATGCAGCTTTCGACCGCCTGTTGCTGGGTCTCGTGGTCGCCGTCGATCTTGCCGGCGAAGGTCATCAGCTCGATCCCCAGTTCCTGCGCCTTGGCCGTTGCGCCTTCCTTCATCTTGACGAAGAAGGGGTTGATGTCGGTCTTGGTGATCAGGCAGGCCTTGACCGGCCCCTGCGCCTGCGCCTGCGCCGCCCCGGCAGCCAGGGCCAGCGCGGAGGCGGCCAGCGACAGGCGAAAAACGGTCTTGATGGTCATTGATGGATCTCCTCCCAGATTCGCGGATCCCCTCATCCGCCTCGGTGCCAAGAAAGCCCGATGAAAAGCCGCTTGTCAATAAATCAATCATGTTGATTAATACCGGAAGGGAGGACGATCTCATGGCAAGTGACAGCGCGAATGACAGCCCGGCACGCGATCTCAGCCGGAACGAGCGGCTGATCCTGTCGCTGATCCGGCGTCACGGCCCGCTGGCGCGGGCGGCGCTGGCGCAGCGGACGGGCCTGTCGGCCCAGGCCATCACCAACCTGACCAGGAAGCTGATTTCCGAGGGTTTTCTGGATCCCGGCAAGGTGGTGCGCGGCAAGGTCGGCCAGCCCTCGACGCCGCTGGCGCTGGCGCCAGACGGGGCGTGGTTCCTGGGCCTCAAGCTGGGGCGGCGCCTGATCGAACTGGCGCTGGTCGATTTCACCGGCAGCGTGCGGATGCACCGGCAGGAGGTCTGCCCCTTCGCCCATCCCGACCGGGTCATCAGCTTCGCGCGGCAGGGAATCGACACGCTGGCCGCCAGCCTGCCCGCCGCCTCGCGGATGCGAATCACCGGGCTGGGCATCGCCGCGCCGTTCCGGCTGTGGGACTGGGGCGACGAGATGGCGCCCTGGCGCGGCCGCGACCTGCAGGCGGAACTGGCCCGCGACCTGCCCTTCCCGGTCTTTCTGGAAAACGACGCCTCCACCGCCTGCGCGGCGGAACTGGTCTTCGGCCGCGCCGCGCTGCCGGCGGATTTCCTGCATCTCTATATCGCGCATTTCGCGGGCGGCGGCGTGGTGCTGGACGGGCGGCTGCGGCTGGGACCGCGGCGCAATGCCGGGGCGCTGGGATCGCTGCCGATGCCCGACGGCCGGCAATTGCTGGAGCTTGCCTCGGTCGCGACGCTGGAAGCGCGGCTGGGCCACCCGCTGCCCCCCGACGATGCCGGCTGGGAGGTGCCAGACGCCATCGAGGCCGAATGGGCCGACGAGGCCGGCCGCGCCCTGGCCTTCGCCGCCATGTCCGCGACCGCGCTTCTGGACCTGTCGCTGGTGGTGCTGGACGGCGCCGTGCCCGCCGCCACCCGCGCGCGGCTGGCCGAGGCGACGCGCCGGGCGCTTGCCGCGATGCCCGCCGCCGGGATAGACCGTCCGCGCATCGTCGAGGGCAGCCTGGGCCGCAGCGCCCGGATGCTGGGCGCCGCCGCCCTGCCGCTGTCGCATTTCTTCCAGCCCGACGGCAAGCTGGGCTGAGCCTTGCGGAAAACCCGGCCGGATCGCTTGACAGCGCGCCCGATGCGTCTATAAGCGCGCACTTCATTGGTGTTGGCGGCCCCCGCAAGGGGATGCCTGTCGCCCGCGGGGAAGGCCCCAAGGGAAAGGACAACGCCCTTTTGACATGACAAAAGGAGATCAGCGATGACCAAACGCACCGCTGCCAAGTACAAGATCGACCGCCGCATGGGCGAAAACATCTGGGGCCGCGCCAAGTCCCCGGTGAACCGCCGCGAATACGGCCCCGGCCAGCACGGCCAACGCCGCAAGCAGAAACTGTCGGATTTCGGCACCCAGCTGCGCGCCAAGCAGAAGCTGAAGGGCTATTACGGCGACCTGACCGAAAAACAGTTCCGCCGCATCTATGCCGAGGCCGAGCGCGTCAAGGGCGACACCGGCGAGAACCTGGTCGGCCTGCTGGAGCGCCGCCTGGACGCCATCGTCTATCGCGCCAAGTTCGTGCCGACCATCTTCGCCGCCCGCCAGTTCGTGAACCACGGCCATGTCGAGGTGAACGGCAAGCGCGTCAACATCGCGTCCTATCGCGTCCGGGAAGGCGACGTGGTCTCGGTGCGCGAGCGTTCGCGGCAACTGGCCATCGTGCTGGAATCGGTCGCCTCGGCCGAGCGTGACGTGCCCGACTACCTGGAAGTCGACCACAACAAGATGACCGCCAACTTCGTGCGCACCCCGGCCCTGGGCGACGTGCCCTATCCGGTGGTGATGGAACCGAACTTGGTCGTCGAATTCTACGCGAAGAACTGATCTTCGCCGACCCGATCGCGAAAGGGGTCGCCCGCCGGGCGGCCCCTTTTTCGTTGCCCTGCCGTGGCTGGCGCTTTTGCGTGCCCATTATCCCGATCCATGCTAGGCTGGCGGCAAGGCCGCAATGGGTTCCGGGGTTGATCATGGCTGCGCGCGACGTCTCGTTCTCGTCCTTCAACCTGTTGAATCTGCAGCTTCCCGGCCGCGCCGTCTATAACGACACCGCCGGCTGGCCGGTCGAGGTCTATCAGCGCAAGATCGACTTCACCGCGCGGGCGATGGCGCGGATGGACGCCGATGTCTTCGGCTTCCAGGAGCTGTGGGCCCCCGAGGCGCTGGAGGACGCGCTGCGCCGCTCGGGCCTGCAGGACAGCCATGTCGCGCTGACGCCCCCCGGCCACGACGGCCGCCGCATCACCTGCGCCGCCGCCGTCCGCCGCGAGATGCTGGAGGGCGAGCCGGAATGGATCACCGACTTCCCGCCCGAGATGGTGCTGCGCTCGACCGGGGACGATCCGCAGCAGGCCCAGGTCAGCGTGGCGCTGTCCAGCTTCTCGCGCCCGGTCCTGCGCCTGACCGTGCGCCCCGATCCGCGCTGCCCGGCCATCGAGGTCTTCGTCTGCCACTTCAAGTCCCGCCGCCCGGCCGAGGTCTGGCGCGAACGCGACTGGTACCGCAAAGAGGTCCACGGCCCGCACGCGACCGCGCTCGGCTATGCGCTGTCCACGATCCGCCGCACCGCCGAGGCCACCGCCCTGCGCGTGCTGATCACCCGCATCGCCAAGGGCAGCCAGACCCCGGTCGTGCTGCTGGGCGACATGAACGACGGCAAGGATTCCAATACGCTGAACATCCTGACCGAACAGCCGCGCTATCTGACCACGCTGTCCACCGGGGGCGGGGACAACGCGCTCTATACGGCGCAGGTGCTGCAGGAATACCGCTCGATCCGGGATGTCTATTACACCCATATCTACCAGGACCAGCATGACAGCCTGGACCATATCCTGGTCAGCGAGCAGTTCTACGACAATTCGCGGCGCAGGCTGTGGCGCTTCGACGACATGCTGGTGGTGAACGACCACCTGAACTGGGCCGATCACAAGCATAGCGGCAGCAACGATCACGCCGTCATCCTGGCCCGCTTCCGCTGGAAGCCCGCCCAGGCGGCGGTCTAGGCCGGCATTTCCGCCCTTCCAATGCCCGCGCCCGGCGACTAAACCGGCGCCGACAAAGGAAGGTGCCATGACCCAGATCACCCCGCAGCCCGGCATCATGGAAATCGCGCTCTATGTCAGCGGCGAAAGCAGTCTGGCCGGGCGCCAGGACGTGCTGAAACTGTCCTCGAACGAGAACCCGCTGGGATGCAGCCCGAAGGCGCGCGCGACCTTCGCCGCCGCGGCCGGCGACCTGCACCGCTATCCCAATACCGACCACGCGGGCCTGCGCCGCGCCATCGGTCAGGTCCACGGGCTGGACCCCGAGCGGATCATCTGCGGCGTGGGCTCGGACGAGGTGCTGCAATTCGTGACCCATGCCTATGCCGGGGCGGGCGACGAGGTCATCACCACCGAGCACGGCTTTTCCATGTATCCGATCCTGGCCCGCATGGTCGGCGCCACGCCGGTCACCGTCCCCGAGGCCGAGCGCCGCATCGACGTCGATGCGATCCTGGCCGCCGTGACCGACCGGACGCGGATCGTCTTCATCGCCAATCCCGCCAATCCGACCGGCACCATGCTGAGCGGGGACGAGCTGGAGCGGCTGGTCCAGGGCCTGCCCCCGCAGGTGATCCTGGTCCATGACGGCGCCTATACCGAATTCGCGGGCGGTTTCGACGGCGGGGTCTCGCTGGTCGACCGGCATCCGAATGTCGTCATGACGCGGACGTTTTCCAAGATCCACGGGCTGGGCGGGCTCAGGATCGGCTGGGGCTATGCCAGCCGCCAGATCATCGAGGTGCTGAACCGCGTCCGCCAGCCCTTCAACCTGTCCAGCGCCCAGATGGCCACCGCCGAAGCCGCCATCCGCGACGTGGGTTTCACCGCCCATTGCGCCCAGTTGAACGCCAGCCTGCGCCAGCGGCTGCGCGAGTCGCTGGTCCAGATGGGCATCGGCTGCGACGAAAGCTTCGCCAATTTCGTGCTGGCCCGCTTCGCCGATCCTGCTGAAGCCGAGGCCGCCGATGCCGCGCTGCGCGAGAACGGGATCCTGGTGCGCCGCGTGGCGGGCTATGGCCTGCCCGCCGCGCTGCGCATCACCGTCGGCGACGAGAAGGGCTGCGCCCGCGTGATCGACTGCCTGGGCCGCTTCATGGCCGCAAGGAGGCCGGAATGAGCATCATCTATGACCGCGTCGCGCTGATCGGGCTGGGGCTGATCGCCGGCTCGATGGCCCATGCCATGCGCGAGGGCGGGCTGGCGCGCGAGATCGTGGGCCATGCCCGCAGCGCCGAAACCCGCCGCACCGCGCGCGAGATCGGGCTGTGCGACCAGGTCTTCGACAGTGCCGCCGAGGCCGTCGCGGGCGCCGATCTGGTCGTCCTGGCCGTGCCCGTGGGCGCGATGGGCGATGTCGCGGCGGAAATCGCGCCGCATCTGAAGCCCGGCGCGACGGTGACGGATGTGGGTTCCGTCAAGCAAGCGGTGATCGAGGCCGTCGCGCCGCATATTCCCGAAGGCGTGCATTTCATCCCCGGCCACCCGCTGGCCGGGACCGAGCATTCCGGCCCGCGCGCCGGCTTCGCGACGCTGTTCCTGAACCGCTGGTGGCTGCTGACACCGCTGCCCGACAGCGACCCGCAGGCGGTGGCGCGGCTGTCCCAGCTGGTCCGCGCGATGGGCGCCAAGACCGACAGCATGGAGCCCGCGCATCACGACCTGGTCCTTGCCGTGACCAGCCATGCGCCGCACCTGATCGCCTATACGATGGTCGGCGTCGCCGACCACCTGCGCCGCGTCACCGACGAGGAGGTGATCCAGTATTCCGCCGCCGGTTTCCGCGACTTCACCCGGATCGCCGCCAGCGACCCGACCATGTGGCGCGACGTGTTTTTGCACAACAAGGAGGCGACGCTGGACATCCTGGGCCGCTTCACCGAGGAGCTGTTCGTGCTGCAGCGCGCGATCCGCATGGGCGACGGGCAGCAGCTTCACGACTACTTCACCCGCACCCGCGCGATCCGGCGCGGCATCATCGAGGCCGGGCAGGATACCGAGGCCCCGGATTTCGGCCGCACCCCCGGCGCGGCCAAGGCGGACTGACCCGCCCTCAGCCAGGGAAGGCCGGGGCCGGCCCGATCGGCATCTCGCCCAGCAGCAGCCGCCCGTCGCGCAGGATCAGCGGGATGCGCAATTCGCCCGCCGTAGGCTCGGGGAAGTCCAGCCCGTCCGGCGCGGCGGGTTCCGGCATCGGCATCCGCCCCATCTGGTTCAGCATCGCCCGCGCCAGCAGCCGGCCATCGGCGGGGATCAGCCCGGCATCGGCCGCCGCGTCCAGGAAGCCCTGCCCGTCCGAGGTATAGAGCGCGACCCGCCCCTCGGTCAGCCCGTCCGCGCCCTGCACCAGCCGCCCGACCAGACGCGCCGACAGCGCGCCCAGCCGCAATTCCAGCCCACCGGTCTGGACGCCCACGACGCGCGGCGCCGCGCTGCCGCCAAGGCCCCCCAGGGCGCCCTCCAGCCAGACCCGCCCCGCGCCTTCGGCCGACAGGGCGCCGGGCAATGCCAGCGGCGCAAACCCCAGGACGGCCAGCCGGTCGCCCTGCAAACCCTCCAGCGCCAGGCGCAGGTCATAGGCGGCGCCGGCCGCGGACGGCGCCCCGGCGCCCAGCCGGACCAGATCCGCCTCGGCCCGCAGGCGCTGCATCAGGACCTGTTCGCCAAGCAGCACCGCACCGCTGTCCACCGCCAGATGCGACACCGCCATCCGGTTCAGCGGCGACAGCGCCACCTGCGCCTGCGCATCGGCGATCTGGAACGGCACCTGCTGCCCCGACAGGTCCAGCCGCCCGCTGGCCGAAGGCGTCGCCACCGCCCGCAGCGGCGCCAGCGGGGACAGCCACAGCTCCAGCCAGTCCGGCGCCAGACCAAGGCCCGGCGAGGCCAGCTGCGGCCGGTCCAGCCGCAAGCCGATCCGCGAGGCTTCGCGCAACGGACGGACTGCGGCGGCCTGCATGTCCGGCCGCTCTGCGATCAGCTCGCGCAGCTTGCCCGCCGCCCAGCTTTCGCCGCCGATCCACAATCCGCCGATTGCCGCCGCGATCAGCAGCACGACCCCCACAACCTTGCGCATCCCTGCCCCTGTGCCTTTCCCGCCGATTTCCGCAACCGCGGGGGTTTCACCGGCGCGCATCGTGACCTAACTTCATGGCTGGCGAAAGGGTTGGACGACGATGACGACGGTTTCCTGGGTGTTCGGCTATGGCTCGCTCATGTGGGATCCCGGCTTCCATCCGGTCGAGACGGTCAGGGCGCGGCTCGGCGGCTATGCCCGCAGCTTCTGCCTGCGCTCGACCATGTATCGCGGCACCGAGGAATCGCCGGGGCTGGTGCTGGGCCTCGACGAGACGGCAGGCGCCGAATGCAGCGGGCTGGCCATGCGCGTCGCCGATGCCGATCACGACGAGGTCATGGCCTATCTGCGCGCCCGCGAGCTGACGACCGAGGCCTATCGCGAGGCGATCCTGCCCCTGCGGCTGGAGGACGGGCGGCAGGTTCAGGCGCTGACCTATGTGATGCGGCACGATCACTGGCATTACGCGGGCGGGCTGTGCCGGGCGGAACAGGCCCGGATCATCGCCCGTGCCCATGGCGGGCGCGGGCCGAACGCGGATTACCTGTTCAACACCGCCCGCCACCTGGCCGAGATCGGGCTGGCCGATCCCGAGCTGGACAGCCTGTCCGAAGACGTCCGCAGGCTGATGGGCCAAGGCGGCTGATCCGGGCCCTGCCCTGACTTTCGGACCGCTTGGCAACGGGCTTTCCGCCGCCTACACTCGGCCCCGCATGACGCGCCCGTGAAACCGAAAGGCGTCCTCTTGAGCGATCCGACCTCTGGCCAGCGACCCGACGAGCCCGCCGCCCCACCGACCAGACTGCACCTGCCCGGCAAGCGCATCACCGCGACGCGCGCAGGATCACCCGGCGGCCCGCCCGGCGGAACGGCCGCGCATCCGCATTTCTCGCAGCCGGTGCGGCAGATCGTCTTGATGCTGACCGTGCTGGTGCTGGTCGGCGCCGGCGCCTGGTTCATCTATGGCCGCATCCTGCCGATCTTCCAGGCCAACATGTGGCTGAACGGGCTGATCCTGGGGGTCTTCGCGATCGGCGTGCTGGCCTGTTTCTGGCAGGTCGGCCAGCTGATCCGCTCGGTCAGCTGGATCGAGCGTTTCGCCACCCGCCGCCGCAACGCGGTCGAAAAGGGCGTCGCCGCCCGCGCCGAGGATGACGGCGACGCGGCCCCGCGCCTGCTGGCGCCGCTGGCCGCGCTGCTGGGCACGCGCGGGCCGGCGGGCGGGGTGATCTCGACCGGGGCCGCCCGCTCGATCCTCGATTCGGTCGCGACCCGCATCGACGAGCTGCGCGACATCACAAGATACCTGTCCAACCTGCTGATCTTCCTTGGCCTTCTGGGCACCTTCTACGGGCTGGCGACGACCGTTCCGGCGGTGGTCGACACGATCCGCGCGCTGGCGCCCGAGGAAGGCCAGACCGGCATGCAGGTCTTCGAGCAGCTGATGGACGGCCTCGAATCGCAGCTGGGCGGCATGGCCACGGCCTTCTCCTCCTCGCTGCTGGGCCTGGCCGGGTCGCTGGTCGTCGGCCTGCTGGAACTGTTCGTGACCCATGGCCAGAACCGCTTCTATCGCGAGCTGGAAGAATGGATGTCGAGCTTCACCCGCGTCAGCCTTGCCGGCTCGGATGGCGAGGGGCTGGACCAGGCCGCGATCTCGGGCTTCTTCGAGCAGATGGCCGCGCAGATGGAGCGGCTGCAGCTCTACCATGCCGAACGGGACGCGGCGCGCGACGACCAGGCGCTGATGGCCGACGAACGGGTGATCGTCATGGCCCAGGCCATCGAATCGCTGGCCCAGCATGGCGAGTCCGAAACCCGGGCCGCCATCGCCCGCGCCGCCAGCCTGACCGAGGCGCTGAACCGGCTGGCCGACGGGCAGGACCGGATGCTGGAGCTGGCCGAACAGCCGCCGCACCGCGCCGCCCAGCCGGCCGACCTGTCCGGGATCGAGGCCGCGCTGGACCGGCTGACCGCCGATCTGGCCGCGGGGCGCCAGGACCTGCTGGCCGGGCTGCGCTCGGACATCCTGGTGCTGACCCGCGCCGTGCGCGCCGCCCGCTTCGGCGATCCGTTCCGCGACGATCTCCTGCCCGAGCCGCCGCGCCGGGACGGCTGAGATGGCCCTGCACCGACCCTCGTCGAACCGTTTCTCGACCTCGATCTGGCCGGGCTATGTCGACGCGCTGGCGACGCTGCTTCTGGTGCTGATCTTCGTGCTGACCGTGACGCTGGTCGTGCAATCGGTGATGCGCGAGGCGATCACCGACCGCGAGGACACGATCGCCGGCCAGAGCCAGACCATCTCGCGCCAGGAACAGCGGCTGGACGAGCTTGGCCGGCAGGTCTCGGCCCTGGGCGAGGCGCTGGGGGCATCCGAGGAGCGCGAATCCGGCCTGCAGGAGGACCTGGCCGCCCAGACCGAACGCGCCCGCGCCGCCGAGGCCGAGGCCCGCGACCGCGCCGCCCGCATCGCCCGGCTGACCAACCAGCTCCAGATCGGCCAGGCCCAGCTCGACGAAGCCCGCAGCCGCATCACCGATTTCGAGGCCGAGGTCGCCGCCCTGCTGGCCGCCCGGCGCCAGGACCACGACCGCAGCGAGGCGCTGCAGGCCGAAGCGGCCGAACAGCGCGACCGCGCCTCGGCCGCCGAACTGGCCGTGGCCGCCGCCCGCTCCGAAATCGACGCCCAGGCCGAGGCCGCGCGCCTTGCCGCCGCCCGCAGCGAGGCGCTGGAAGCCCTGGTCGCCGATCTGCGCCGCCGCAACCAGGACGCCGATGCCGAGGCCGCCGAATTGCAGCAGGCGCTGACCGAGGCCGAGGCCGCCCGCCTGACCGAGGCCGAGGCCGCCCGCGCCCTGCGCGCCCGCCTGGAAAGCGCCGATACCGAACTGACCGCGATGACGCTGGCGCTGGAGGAAAGCCGCAGGCAGGCCGAGGACACGCTGACCCTGCTGGCCGCCGCCGAAGCCGCCCGCGCGGAACTGGCCCTTGATGCCGATCGCAGCGGAACCGAGGCCGAGCGCCAGGCCGCGCTGCTGGCCGTGGCCCAGGCCGAACTGGCGCAACAGCAGGAACTGTCGGCCGACAGCCAGCGCCGGGTCGCGCTGCTCAATGAACAGGTCGCCTCGCTGACCGCGCAGCTCGGCTCGCTCCAGGCGCTGCTGGACGCCGCCGGCAGCGAACAGCAGGAGGCCGAGCTGCGCGTCGCCGACCTGGGCCAGCAGCTGAACGCCGCCCTGCTGCGCGCCGCCGAGGAACGCGAGCGCCGCCTGGCGCTGGAGGAAGAGGCCCGCCGGCGCGCCGAGGAAGAGGCCCGCGACCTGGCCCGCTACCGTTCCGAATTCTTCGGCCGCCTGTCGCAGATCCTGTCCGGCCGCGAGGGGGTCCGCGTCGTCGGCGACCGTTTCGTCTTCCAGTCCGAGGTCCTCTTCGCGCCGGGCGAGGCCACGCTCTCCCCGGCCGGCCGCGACCAGATCGCCGGCGTCGCCCGGATGCTCTCGGACATCGCCGACGAGATCCCGCCCGAGATCGACTGGATCATCCGCGTCGACGGCCATACCGACAGCACGCCGCTTTCCGGCACCGGGCGCTATCGCGACAACTGGGAACTCAGCCAGGGCCGGGCGCTGGCCGTGGTCCGCTACATGACCCAGGACCTGGGCTTCCCCGCCAATCGCGTCGCCGCCACCGGCTTCGCCGACACCCGCCCGGTGACGCAGGGCAACAGCCCCGAGGCATTGGCCCAGAACCGCCGCATCGAACTGAAGCTGACCGAACGCTGACCGGCCCCCTCGCCCTCCTTGAAAATACCTCGGGGTGAATTGGCCGCAGGCCAAGAGGGGCAGCGCCCCTCCCGTTCCCGCCCCACCCCGCTTGCGGCACGGGCCGCGCCGCCCTAGGATGCGCCCATGCCCGCATCCCTGAACCTGATGAAACTCTGCGTCGGCGCCGAAGGCCCCGAGGACCTGCTGATCTGGCAGCAACAGCGCCATGGCGACGGCCCCGCCATGCACGTCACCCGCATGTGGCCCAAGCGCGAGGCCGAGCTTCTGGACGGCGGCTCGCTCTACTGGGTCTTCAAGGGCGTGATGCTGGCCCGCCAGCGGCTTCTGGCGCTGGAGGAACGCCGTGGCGAGGACGGCATCCGCCGCTGCGCGCTGATCCTCGACCGCGAGCTGGTGCGCGTGGCCGCCGTTCCCCGCCGCCCCTTCCAGGGCTGGCGCTACCTGAGGGGCGACGAGGCGCCCCCCGACCTGCCCAGGGGCCGCGCGGCCGAGGACAGCCTGCCCCCCGCCATTGCCGCCGCCCTGGCCGAAATGGGCCTGCGCTAGACGCCGCCATCTTGACGTCCCATCCCCCTTGCGCTAGCTGATGCGGCATGCGGGTGTAGCTCAATGGTAGAGCAGAAGCTTCCCAAGCTTACGACGAGGGTTCGATTCCCTTCACCCGCTCCAATCCGCACCAGCCTGATGCGTTGATTGTAATTCGTTTTTCGGATGATTTTGGTGCAGTCAGCACCAGCCCCTGAAACGGAACATTGGGACAACTCGGGACATTCTCGGACAAAGCATCCCAAGGAGTCCCGAAGGATGCTCTTGCTTCCTCTCTGCCCTCACACCCCCGGCTTCATCGACCAGCCGCAGCCCGGCTGTTCCAGCGCCGCCTGCCGTTGAGCCAGCCGCGTCCGGGCAGAGGTGAGGGCCGTCTTTTGTTCCGGGGTCCTTGGAACAACGCCCTTTCCTCGGGGGCATCGCTTCCCACATCTCGGGGTCAATGCCAGGCCGAGCCGGCAGATCGGGCCGGATGCTGCCCGACATGCCGCCTATCCGCTGAAAACGCGGATACCATCAAGCGAAAACGGCCGGCCCCGAGAAGCACGGCGGGGGACGCAAAGCCCCCGGCCGCCGCGGGGGCGCGATCACACCATCCGGTCGACCATCATGTGCTTGATCGAGGCGATGGCCTTGGCCGGGTTCAGCCCCTTCGGGCAGGTATTGGTGCAGTTCATGATCGTGTGGCAGCGATACAGCTTGAAGGGATCCTCCAGCTCGTCCAGCCGCTCGCCCGTCGCCTCGTCGCGCGAATCGATGATCCAGCGATAGGCGTGCAGCAGCGCGGCCGGGCCCAGATAGCGGTCGCCGTTCCACCAATAGCTGGGGCAGGCCGTCGAGCAGGAGGCGCAGAGGATGCATTCGTAAAGCCCGTCCAGCTTGCGGCGATCCTCGATCGACTGCTTCCATTCCTTGCCCGGCGTGGGCGACTTGGTGATCAGATAGGGGTTCACGCTGGCATGCTGGGCGTAGAAATGCGTCAGGTCGGGGACCAGGTCCTTGACCACCGGCATATGCGGCAGCGGATAGATCGAGACATCGCCCTTCACCTCGTCGATGCCATAGATGCAGGCCAGGTGGTTGCCGCCGTCGATGGTCATCGCACAAGATCCGCAGATCCCCTCGCGGCAGGACCGGCGGAAGGACAGCGTGGGGTCGATCTCGTTCTTGATCTTGATCAGCGCGTCCAGCACCATCGGCCCGCATTTGTCCAGGTCCACGAAATAGGTGTCCAGCCGCGGGTTCTCGCCGGTATCGGGGTCCCAGCGATAGATCTTGAACTTGCGGATATTGGTCGCCCCCTCGGGCTTGGGCCAGGTCTTGCCGACGCGGATCTGGCTGTTCTTGGGCAGGGTGAACTGGACCATGGGTTGCTCCTTTCAGAGAGTGCCTGCGGGCCGGTAGTCGGCATTGAACAGGGGTTGGGTGCGGGCGACAAGATCGGCAACCCTGTCCCGCGCATGAGGGTTCAGCGCCAGGCCGTTGAGGCGGCGCAGGAATTCGGTCGAGCCGGGATTGAGCCGCTCCATCGAGGGGGCGTCCAGCGGCTGCAGCGCGGCGATCTCGGCCTCGGACAGCCCGGCATGGGCCAGCAGAAGGGCGCCGGGGCGCAGCGGGTCGGGCTCATCCTCCAGCCGCAGACGGGTCACGCGATCCGCGCCCAGCCCTTCGGCAAGCCGCCGCGCCAGCTCGCCCCAGCCGGGCAGGCCGGCGGTCTGGTCCAGGAAGCTCTCCAGCGTTTCGGCATAGCCGTCGGTGCGCACCGCCTGCGCCCAGACGCTGGGACGCCAGCGATCCATGTTGCGGCTGTAGAAGACCAGCTCGACCGCGAAATCCTTCGCCTGGGCGGCCAGCAGCGCGGCGATCCGCGGCAGCGCGGGATAGAGCCGCGTCTCGCCGCCATTGCCGGGCATGGCGCCGGCCAGATTCTCGTGGCTCAGAAGCACCGGCAGGCCGTTGTCGGGAATGCCGTCCAGCACGTCACCGATGGCAAGGCGCAGCGCGTCCTCGGTATCGGGCGCGGGCCGCAGGCTGTAGGCGATGGCGGCGCGGCCGAGCGGGCGCATCGGCGTGCCCTCTTGCGGCGTCAGCACCACCAGCCGGTCGGCCAGCGCCTGCACATTGCGTTGCAGGTGCCGCTGCAGCGAGGTGGTGCCGGTCTTCTGGACGCCCACATGGGCGATCAGGCGACGCCTGCCCTTCCGGCCGCCCCCCGCTTGGTCGCCTGCCCTGCCCGGCTTCGCCATGGTCAGCCCCGCCAGCCCGGCTGGTCGGCCAGCGCGCGGGTGGGGAATTCCCCCGAACGACGCTGGACGCAGGAATTGAACACGCTCGAGGGATCGCGGCCCCGCAGGTAGTCCGAGGACAGTTCCAGCTCGACCCGTCCCGCGGCATGGGTCGAGCCGCCGCCCCCGATCGCCCCGACCGCGACCGAGCCGCGCGGCCGCGCCGCCAGTTCGGCGTCGCGCAGGCAGCTGGCCTCGGCCTGGTGGACGGGGACCGGGCCGCAGCCCGAAAGCCCCGCCACCAGCGGCAGCGACAGGACAAGGGCGGCGGCCCGGATCATGTCAGGCGGCCCCGCCCTGGGCGGCAGCGGCGATGCATTGCGTCGTCGCCGGGCGCGAGACGATCGAGGCCACGCTGTCCGCGGTGCCGCCGATGCCGGCACGCGAGGCCTGGGCGATGTCGATCAGCTCGGCCGTGGTGGCGTTGTTGACCACGCAATCGGTATAGGGCGCGGTATTGGCGCCCGGCAGGCGCTTCTGCATTTCCGTGTTGATCACGTTGCGCGCCACCTGGCGCGAGGCCGCGTCAAGCACCGTCGGCGTGGCCGGCCCGGCGGGCCCGGTGGGCGCGGTGCCCGGCATCGGCGTGGTCGCGACGCAGCCGGCCAAGGCCAGCGCTGCGATCCCCAGTCCGGCGAAAGAAGTAAAACGCATCAGTAAACCCTCTTTTTGGGAGCAATCTTCTTCAGGTCGATCCCGCCTTCCTCGAGTTTCGTCAGCGGCTCGAGATGGACGGGGCGATAGGCCAGTTTAACCTTGTTCCCTTCCACCCATGCAAGCGAGTGCTTGCGCCAGTTGGCATCATCCCGCTCGGGCCAGTCCTCGTGGGCATGGGCGCCGCGGCTTTCCTTGCGTGCCTCGGCGGCGACGATGGTGGCCATCGCGTTCGGCATCAGGTTGGTCAGCTCCAGCGTTTCCATCAGGTCCGTGTTCCAGATCAGGCCCCGGTCGGTGACATGCAGATCGTCCAGCTTGCCGGCGATCGCGGTCATCTTTTCAACGCCTTCGGCCAGCGTCTTGTCGGTGCGGAAGACGGCGGCGTCGGATTGCATGGTCTTCTGCATCTCCAGGCGCAGCTCGGCCGTGGGCGTGCCGCCGCCCGCATGGCGCAGCCCGTCGAAGCGTTCCAGCGCCTTGTCCACCTGTTGCTGATTGGTCGCAGGGATCGAGGATTTGCGATCGATCACCTGTCCGGCACGGATCGCGGCGGCGCGGCCGAAGACCACCAGGTCGATCAGCGAATTCGAGCCCAGGCGGTTCGCGCCATGCACCGAGGCACAGCCTGCCTCGCCCACCGCCATCAGGCCGGGGAAGACGCGATCCGGGTCGTCCCCGGTCGGGTCCAGCACCTCGCCCCAATAGTTGGTGGGGATGCCGCCCATGTTGTAATGGACCGTGGGCAGGATCGGGATCGGGTCGCGGGTCACGTCGACGCCGGCGAAGATCTTGGCGGATTCGCTGATCCCCGGCAGCCGCTCCGCCAGGCTTTCCGGCGGCAGGTGCATCAGGTTCAGGAACATGTGGTCCTTTTCGGGACCGACGCCGCGCCCCTCGCGGATCTCCAGCGTGAT
This sequence comes from Paracoccus sigandri, assembly GCF_003709565.1. GTDB lineage: Bacteria > Pseudomonadota > Alphaproteobacteria > Rhodobacterales > Rhodobacteraceae > Paracoccus > Paracoccus siganidrum. Next base: position 21,622 of record NZ_QNRC01000039.1, read on the forward strand.
GCAGCGGCTGACCACGTCGCGCGAGGCCAGGTCCTTGTAGGTCGGCGCGTAACGCTCCATGAAGCGCTCGCCCTCGGAATTGGTCAGATAGCCGCCCTCGCCGCGCGCGCCCTCGGTGATCAGGCAGCCCGAGCCGTAGATGCCGGTCGGGTGGAACTGCACGAATTCCATGTCCTGCAGCGGCAGGCCGGCGCGCGCCACCATGCCGCCGCCGTCGCCGGTGCAGGTATGGGCGCTGGTCGCGCTGAAATAGGCGCGGCCGTAACCGCCGGTCGCCAGCACCACCATCTTGGCGTTGAAGACGTGGATCGAGCCGTCATCCAGCTTCCAGCAGACCACGCCGGTGCAGCGACCATCGCTGACCATCAGATCCAGCGCGAAATATTCGATGAAGAATTCCGCGTTGTTCTTCAGGCTCTGCCCGTAGAGCGTGTGCAGGATCGCGTGGCCGGTGCGGTCGGCGGCGGCGCAGGTGCGCTGCACCGGAGGGCCTTCGCCGAATTCGGTGGTATGGCCGCCGAAGGGCCGCTGGTAGATCTTGCCCTCTTCGGTGCGGGAAAACGGCACGCCGTAATGTTCCAGCTCGTAGACCGCCTTGGGGGCCTCGCGCGCCAGGTATTCCATCGCGTCGGTATCGCCCAGCCAGTCCGAGCCCTTGACCGTGTCATACATGTGCCACTGCCAGTTGTCGGGGCCCATGTTCGACAGGCTGGCGGCGATGCCGCCCTGCGCGGCCACGGTATGGCTGCGGGTCGGGAAGACCTTGGTCACGCAGGCCGTGCGCAGCCCCTGCTCGGCCATGCCAAGCGTCGCGCGCAGGCCCGCGCCGCCGGCGCCGACCACGACCACGTCATATTCATGCGTCTGGATTTCGTAAGCAGCCATGATGTCCTCAGATCGCAATGGTGGTGAAGGCCATCTTGGCCAGGGCGAAGATCGCCGCCGCGATGACGGCCCAGCCGAAGATTACCGAGACGATGATCGCCACCTTGCGCGCCGTGTGGTTGAAATAGTCGTCGATCATGATCCGGGTGCCCTTGATGAAATGCACCATGCCCACGATCACGAACAGCGCCGTGATGATGCCCGGATAGGGGCGGCCGAAATACATCATCAGCGCCTCGCGCGGCAGGCCGATGGCCTTGCCGATGACCAGCAGGAAGGCCGGGGTCAGCAGCACCAGCGCGCAGGCGCTGACCGTCATCGCCCAGTGATGCGAGGTGCCGCTATGGGCCGAGCCGAGGCCCTGCGCCGCTTTCAGGGGGGTGATGTAACGCATGAGTTTCGCCCTCGCCTCAGCCGATGAAGAACAGGATCAGGGACAGCAGCGTCAGCGCCACGGACCCGGCGATGATCGCCCAGCTGGACTTGCGCGCCTCCTCGATGCCAAGCCCGATGCCGGCGTCGTAGAACAGGTGCCGGATGCCGGCCAGCGTGTGATACCACAGCGCCCAGGCCGAGCCCGCCAGCACGATGAAGCCGATCCAGGACCGGACCACCCAGTCGGCCACCGCGAAGGCGCCCGGCCCCGAGACGGCGGCGACCAGCCACCAGACGATCAGCACGATCCCCGCGACCAGCGCATGCCCGGTGATCCGCGTCAGGATCGAGGTCCAGGCCGCGATGGGCAGCCGGTAGACCTGGAGATGGGGTGAAAGAGGCCGGTTGCCCCGGTTCACATCGGCCATGATGCGGCGCTCCTTTGTCGGTTCCTGTCCGACCCGTCGCAGGCTTTCGGCTGGCCTCGCGGGCTGGCGATTAGCGTCCTTCTGTCGCCTCTTGTGCCATCTGTCACCCGCTTATGCCAGCCGAGGGCCGGAAAAAAACATGAATCGGGGCTTTGTGATCACGCAAATTGCAACTGTGATCACAGGACATTCGCCGCAGCTGCGAAACGGAGGGATTCCGGCCGGGAATGTCCGCCCGCCGACGCCGGGGATCGTTAGCGCAAACCCCTGTAATCGCAGGTCCCGCCATGGCCGCCCGCCTCTGTCGGGCGCTCTGCGATCACGGCGGCGGGGGCCAGAAGCCCGCCCCCGCCGGGCGCGCCGCGGCAGCCCGACAGGAAGCCGCGCACCGCCGCCGGCCGGGTCAGATGCACCACGCGCAGCCCGTCCGGCGGGGGCGAGATCACCCGCCGCACCGCCTGCCGCGAGGTCTCGCGCGTGCGCCAGATGAAGCGCAGGAAATCGACGGTCTGGCGGCCGAGCAGCTCGGGGCAACCCTCGGCCATGTCGGGGCGGCGCCGGCCGAGGTGGCGCAGGCTGCGCCACAGCACGCGGCGGATGCGCAGCCCGACCGGCAGGTCCAGCCAGATCAGCAGATCGGCGCGGGCGGCGCGTTCGCGATAGGTGCGGGAATGGCCGCCCTCGAAGATCCAGCGCGGCTTCGCGTGGATCTCGCGGGTCAGCATGTCCTTTTCCAGCCGCTCGCGCTCGACCCAGCCGGGCAGCCAGTGGATATGGTCCATGTGGTGGACGGGCAGCCCGCTGAGCGCGCCCAGCCGGGTGGCGACGAAGGACTTGCCGGAACCCGGCCCGCCCACGATCATGACGCGCTGGATGACCCCGCCCATCCCGGCGCTCAAAGCGGCATCAGCGCCCAATAGTCCAGATCCAGCAGGACCTCGGGCAGATATTTCCCATCCTCGCCCTTCAGCGGGAAGCCGGCACTGGCGCCCCTGGTCGCGACCAGCCGCAGCCGGATCGCGCCGACGCCCGGCGCCCCGGTTTCGGCCTTGTCCAGCACCTCGGACCAGGCCCGGACGGTATCGCCCGCGAAACAGGGATTGGCGTGCGCGCCGCCGTTCAGCGCCACGATCAGCTGCGCATTGGCCAGCCCGTTGAAGGACAGCGCGCGCGCCATGCTGATGACATGGCCGCCATAGATCAGCCGCTTGCCGTCCTCGCGATTTGTGGCGTCGAAATGCACCTTGGCGGTGTTCTGCCACAGCCGCGTGGCCAGCATATGCTCGGCCTCCTCGATGGTGACGCCATCGATATGGTCGATCCGCTCGCCCACCGCATAGTCGCCCCAGCGATGCGGCTCGCCGGCCAGCTCGAAATCATAGCCGGTGAAGTCCAGCCCCTCGGGGATGACCAGGTCGCCCGGCGCCACCGCCCCGGCCAGGTCGGGCACCACCGTTTCGGGCGCCGGCGCCTCGGCGTCGCGCTTGCGGACCATCACCCAGCGGACATATTCCAGCACCGGCTGATCCATCTGGTTCAGCCCGCGCGTGCGCACCCAGACCACACCCGACTTGCCGTTCGAGTTCTGCTTCAACCCGATCACTTGCGATTCCGAGCGGATCGTGTCGCCGGGCCAGACCGGCGCAAGCCAGCGCCCCTCGGCATAGCCCAGATTGGCGACGGCGTTCAGGCTGACATCCGGGACGGTCTTGCCGAAGACGACATGGAAGGCCAGCAGGTCGTCCAGCGGGCTGCTTTCCAGCCCCGAGGCGGCCGCGAATTCGTCCGAGGAACAGAGCGCATGGCGCGCCGGATAGAGCGCGTGATACAGCGCGCGCTCGCCCTCGGCCACGGTGCGCGGCACGGCATGGCGGATCACCTGGCCGACGCGGTAGTCCTCGAAGAAACGTCCCGGATTGGTCTTGCTCATCAGGGTTCCCTACTGCTGGCCCAGTTTCATGTCGGGGTGATAGTCCTCCGCGACCTCCTTGGTCACGGCCTGCGCACAGCGCATCACGCCGCGCAGCTGGTCGAAGGCGATCGAGGGGCTGCCATGCAACTGCCAGCCCTTCGACAGCGCCTCGCTGACCTTGTGGCAGAAGGCGGCGCTGTCTTCCTCGGTCAGCAGGCGATAGATCAGCGGCATGTCAGGCTCCGAACGGGTTGGGGCCGATCCAGCCATGGATCAGGCCGACGATCATCAGCGCCGCGACCGCGCCGACGGCGGCCATCGCTTCCTTGCGGACCGGGAAGGGGCCGGCGGGCGGGGCCGGGCGCGGCGTGGTGCGGTTCAGCACCGCCATCTCCACCAGCCCCCACAACAGCAGCCCGCCGAACAGCACGAAGGAAGGCATGTCGCCATTCGGCAGCAGATGCGCGGCGGCGAAAAGCGCGAAGCCGGTCAGCTGCGGATGGCGCAGATGGGCCGCCATGCGGGTCTTCATCCCGTCGGCCGCGAACAGGTAGAGGGCCAGCAGCATCAGCAGGTTGTTGATGCCCTTCAGCGCCGGATGCGGCCCCCAGAAGAAGGCGCCGTCGGCGACCCGATAGCCCCAGATCATCAGGATCACCGACAACAGCAGAAGCCCGGCGACGATGCCGCGCCCCCCGGTGCCCATCGCCGCGCGGCGTTCCGGTGCGATACGCTTGAACAGATGCGCGCCCCACCACAGGGCCACGCCAAGGATCAGGATCAGCATCTGGCGTCCTTTCGCTGGATGTGCTGCCGCGCAGCATGCCCCTAACCGGCCATGGCCGCAATCGCCGCCGCGCGGTCCAGCGTCTTGCGGGCGGTCTCGACATGCAGGTTCTCGACGATCCTGCCATCGACCACCGCGACGCCCTTGCCTTCCGCCGTGGCCTGCTCGAAGGCCTCGATCTGGCGGCGGGACAGCTCGATCTCGGCTTCGGTGGGCGCGAAGGCCGCGTTGGCGATGGCCAGCTGCGCGGGATGGATCAGGGTCTTGCCGTCGAAGCCCATGTCGCGGCCCTGCTCGCATTCGGCGCGCAGGCCGTCCTCGTCCTTGAAGGCGTTGAAGACCCCGTCCACGATCACCTTGCCATGCGCCTTGGCGGCCAGCAGGCACAGGCCCAGCCCGGCCTGCATCGGCAGCCGGTCGGCGCGGAAGCGGCTGTTCAGCTCCTTCGCCAGGTCGTTGGTGCCCATCACCATGCCCTCGAGCCGCGGATGGGCGGCGATTTCCGCCGCGTTCAGCATCCCCAGCGGCGTCTCCATCATCGCCCAGAGCGGCGTGTCCGGGATCAGCGCCGCCGCCTGGTCCAGGTCGGCGGCGCAATCCACCTTGGGGATCAGCACCGCATCCGCCCGGCCCGCCAGCCCGGCCGCGAATCGCGCATCCGCCTCGCCCCATTCGGTCGTCAGCCCGTTGATGCGCAGGATCCGCGCACGCCGGCCATAGTCGTTGCCAAGCGCCCCGGCCAGCGCCTCGCGCGCGGCGGCCTTCTCGCCCGGCGCCACCGCGTCCTCCAGGTCGAAGATGATCGCATCGGCGGCCAGGCCCTGCGCCTTCTCCATCGCGCGGATATTGGCGGCAGGGATGTAGAGAACGGACCGGTATGGGCGGGCCATGGCAAGCTCCTCGCAATTTTCTTGCGCGAAACTGCCGCGATGCGCCAGAAATGGCAAGCGCATTTTCGCCGCACTGCGGCGTCAGCCGGCCAGGGCCTGCCAGATCAGCCGCAGCGACACCGCCAGCAGCCCCCAGGTGATCAGCTTGTAGAACAGCACCTGCGGGATGATCCGCACCAGCCGGAACCCGATCCAGACCGAGGCCAGCGCCACCGGCGTCAGGATCGCGGCCGCCTTCAGGTTCGACGCCGAGAGCTGCCCCAGCGCGGCATAGGGGACCAGCTTCACCCAGTTGACGACCGCGAAGAACCATGTCGTCGTGCCCGCATAGATCACCGTCGGCAGGCGCAGCGGCTGGACATAGACCTGCCAGGGCGGCGCGCCGGAATGGCTGACGAAGCTGGTATATCCGGCCAACCCGCCCCAGAAGCTGCCCTTGGGCAGCGAGGTCCGGCGCGGGGCCGCCGAAAGATCGGGCCGGATCAGGGCGTTCAGCGCGAAGACCAGGCCGATCAGGCCGACGATCAGCGTCACGCCCCAGTCCGGCACCAGATGCGCCGTGGCCCAGCCCAGGGTGACGCCCCCCACCGCCCCCGGCAGCGCCGTCGCCAGCACGCCGAGGTCGAAATCGCGCCGGAAGGCGATCAGCCCGCCGATATCCGAGGCGACATAGACCGGCAGCATCATCCCCGCCGCCTGCACCGGCGACATCACCAGCGACAGCAGCGGCACCGCCAGGATCGCCACCATCGCCAGCCCGCCCTTGGCCATGCCCACCGCCATCGCGGCCAGCACCGCCAGGATCCAGCCCTGAGTCGTCAGTTCCAGCATCGCCTTCTCCCGCATCGAACCCGCAGGGGATGCGCCCCGGCCGGGGAAATGGCAAGTGTCAGCGCCAACAATGCCGCGCCGCGGCGGCAGAGGCTTGCGATTCGTTGCGCGACCCCTTAACCACCGCGCAACAATCCATCCATGCAATCGGAGGTTACCCATGGCCCGACCCAAAATCGCACTTATCGGTGCGGGACAGATCGGCGGCACGCTGGCGCATCTGGCGGCGATGAAGGAACTGGGCGACGTCGTCCTGTTCGACATCGCCGAGGGCACGCCGCAAGGGAAGGCGCTGGACATCGCCCAATCGGGTCCGTCCGAGGGTTTCGACGCCAGCCTGAAGGGCGCGAACGACTATGCAGACATCGCCGGCGCCGATGTCTGCATCGTCACCGCCGGCGTGCCGAGGAAGCCCGGCATGAGCCGCGACGACCTGCTGGGCATCAACCTCAAGGTCATGAAATCCGTGGGCGAAGGCATCGCCAAGCACGCCCCCGACGCCTTCGTGATCTGCATCACCAACCCGCTGGACGCGATGGTCTGGGCGCTGCAGAAATTCTCGGGCCTGCCGGCGAACAAGGTCTGCGGCATGGCCGGCGTGCTGGATTCGGCCCGCTTCCGGCATTTCCTGTCGCTGGAATTCGGCGTCTCGATGAAGGACGTGACCGCCTTCGTGCTGGGCGGCCATGGCGACACGATGGTGCCGCTGACCCGCTATTCCACCGTCGCCGGCATCCCGCTGCCCGACCTGGTCGAGATGGGCTGGACCACGCAGGAGAAACTGGACGCGATCGTGCAGCGCACCCGCGACGGCGGCGCCGAGATCGTCGGCCTGCTGAAGACCGGCTCGGCCTTCTATGCCCCCGCGACCAGCGCGATCGAGATGGCGGAAAGCTATCTGAAGGACCAGAAGCGCGTCCTGCCCTGCGCCGCCCATGTGACCGGCGCCTATGGGCTTGACGGGCTCTATGTCGGCGTGCCGACGGTGATCGGCGCGAACGGGATCGAGAAGGTCGTCGACATCGCGCTGGATGCCGACGAACAGGCGATGTTCGACAATTCGGTCAACGCGGTGAAGGGCCTGGTCGAGGCCTGCAAGGGCATCGAGCCCAGCCTGATCTGATCTGATCCGGCGATCCTGCCGAAGATCCGGGCGCGCCCTTCGCGGGGCGCGCCTTTTTTCGTGCCGCGCAAGCGTCACAATCCTGCGACTGACGCAAATCTACCGCCGATCTGCCGCATCGCTTCAGTTTTCGCGCGCCCCCCTCTGTCACCTTTCCGTCGCAAGCCAGGCGGTCCTTCGCGACCGCGCCCGGCGAAGCCCGGCACCCTCGCAACGAGAGAGACAGCCCCATGCCATCCGTCAAGCCCCGCCGCTTCACCTTCCTTCTGCTGGACAGCTTCACGATGCTGCCCTTCAGCGCCGCGATCGAGCCCCTGCGGCTGGCCAACCGCGCCGAGGGCGGGCC
>NZ_QNRC01000004.1 GCF_003709565.1 Paracoccus sigandri
CGAAGCTTGTCTGGCGCGATCCCCGCATGGTTCGAGCCGCGTCCAGGATATCCTCCCACAGCCCCGCGAGGGTCCAGCGACGGAACTGGCGGTAGACCGACGACCACTTGCCGAACTCCTCGGGCAGGTCACGCCATGGCGCGCCAGTTCGCGTTCGGCGCGGCCTCGGACCGGAGGCGGCTCACGCCTCACTCCAGAAAATTCCATCCATAACAAGGGGATGATTGGACGGCTTGCGCCCGTTCGGGTTTCGGACTGCCCGCATGAAGCCCTCGAAGAAGGCCCACTCATCGTCAGATATCAGGTTGCGTGCCAAGCTCATCCCCACCTGGAGATGAGCTTGAATCACAGGACGACCCGAAGCGGAACAGGGGAAGCCCTTTTGTCAACACGACCTAACAATCTCACACCCGCGGACTCTCGTTATGACGGAGGGCCCCACAGGGGGGCAGGTCATACCTGAACGCACCCTTTGACCAGGGCACACGACAGGCTTGGCCTGTTCCAGGTAGCTCGGCGTCGTCACGTCGCCGAGGGACCTGTATTGCTCGGCTCTGTGCAATAGTTACTGACAGCCGGATGTCTTCGACGATGCGCGAGCCTATGCTCGGTGGTTCGCGGGGCGTCAACTCATCGTGCTGGAACGCCCCACCTGGCCAGTGCCGCCGCAAGATCGGGGTGGTCGCGGCTGGCCTCGTCCAGCGTTTCACCTGCGGCGGCCGCCGCCCAGGCGCGACGGATGGCGCGCAGGCCGGCCGCCGGGCCGTTGGGGTGGCCATGGATGCCGCCGCCGCCAAGATACATCAGGTCCAGCGTTCCGCCGGTTCGCCTGTAGGTCTCGACCGCCTGGCCGCCCCATTGGCCCGAGCACACGACGGGCAGGGCGCGATCCCGCTCCGAGAAGATCGGCGTCGTCACGTCGCCGAAGGACCTGACGAAGCTCTCGTCCGGCTCCCAGTATTTCGCGCCGATTCCGTTGATCTGGAACTGGTCGACCCCCAGCAGGCGCCAGATTTTCTGATAGGCGCGGAACTCCATCCCCAGGGCCGGGTGGCGGGTCAGGATGTCCCAGCCGTTGCGATGCGCATGCAGGCACAGCCGCGAGCGTTTGCGCAGGAAGGACATGCCGCCATGGCCGATCGAGTTGATGTTCACGACCGCCGCATTCCCGCCATGCCGCGCCACGTAATCGTGGTTGCGCATCATCACGTCGGGATCGGCCGATGAGATGCCGAAGGCATACATCACCTTCCTGCCGGTCCGGTCCGCGTGGCGATGGATCACCGGCATGATCGCATCGACCCGTGCCCGAAGCGCCGAATAATCCGGACTCATCAGCTTTTCGTCGTCCTTGATGAAGTCGACGCCCGCCTCGCACAGCATCTGCACGACCCCTGCCGTCTCGGCGGGCGACAGGCCCAGGGACGGCTTGATGATCGAGGCGATGATCGGACCTTGCGCCACGCCGGTCAGACGGCGCGAGCCCTCGATGCCGAATTGCGGGCCCGGATGGACGGACCATGCGTCGGGCAGGTCGAAGTCCATCACCCGCACGCCGGTCAGCCCGCGAATGGCGTAGACGCCGCCGACGGTGATCGTCATCAGCGCGGCGATGTCGGTGCCGATCACCTCCAGCGGCCAGGCGATGGTGACATCGGCGCGGTGGAACGGGCCGGGGGAGGCTGTCGGGAAGCCGGGTGACGTGGCGTCTTCAAGCGGCTCGATCCGTTCGACCCGCGCGGCATGGCGGGCGCGCAGGGCCTCGGTCTCGCCGGGCAGTTCGGTGAAGGTGCCGGTGGATTGATCGGCGGCGATCTTCGCGGCCATGGCCTCGATGCAGCCATCGGTCTCGATGCGATAGGTGACGCGGATCATCTGGGTCATGGTTCGGTCCTCTGTATCATCGGTTTCCGCCGCCGTCGCGAATCCAGCCAAAATAGTCTTCCGACCCCATCTGGCCGCCCTTCAGCGCCACCTCCAGCCCGTCATGGGGGCCTTCGCCGAAAGCCTGGCAGAGTGGCGCGCCGGGGATCGTGGGTGATGTCGCGACCAGTGCGGAAAGGCCGAGCTGCCGCATCGCATGCCCGGATGTGTCGCCTCCCGATATGACGGCGCGTCGCAGGCCCGTCGTCCGCAAGGTGGCATCCAGAATGCGGCCCAGGGCCTCGCCGATGCGCTGGTTGGCCTGATGCGCGTCCAGGCCTGAGCGTGCCAGGGCCTGTCGAAAGGCCGCCACCTCGGGGCTGTCGTTGCCTGCTGCGGAATAGACCAGCGGGCTTTGCCCAAGGCCCGCCGCGGCAATCGCCACGGCGGTCAGTCGGGCCTCCTCGGCCTTCAGGTCCTCGGCGCTTCCGCAGACCGCACCTGCGTCAAAGGCCAGCAGCGCAAAGCCGTTGCGGCCGGCCCATTCCAGTTGTCGCGCCGTCACCGGCGAGACCGAGCCCGAGGCCGCCGCGATCTGATGGCATCGGGCCGCCGGGGGACACGCTGGCGGGGGCTGGATCATCCCGCTGTCCTGCCAGTGCCGCACCAGCGCGTATTCGACCCCCTGACTGCCGGCCGCGAGGCCCAGGGCATCACGGTTTTCCCAGATCAGCCGTCCGGCGGCGGCCTCGCTGACCGGCTCCATCGAATCGATCGACAGGATCCGTGCGCCCGCCGTCAGCGCGGCTTGCAGCGCCGCCTGCGGATCGGTCCCAAGCGCTTCGAGGTCGATCAGCGCCGAGGGCAGGCTGGTCTGCGCGACCAGATGTCTCAGCAGGTCGGATTCGGTCATCGGGGTGACGGGATGGCGGGTCATCACCGGATGGCGGTCAAGGCGGTACACGCCGTCCAGCATGCCCGCGAACAGATGCCCGAACGCCTGATAGCGGCGCATCTGCGGCGCGGCGGTCAGCAGGGGGACGGCATCCGCGGGCCGGATCTGCAGGCCGATCTCGATCGCCGCGCCGATCGATCCCGAACCAGGGGATGAATCGAAGGTTGAGCATATCTTGTAATGCAGGATCGGCGCGCCAAGGCGATGCAGCCAGTCGAACAGCCGCGGCAGGTTTTCCGTCATCCATTCCCGGTCGCGGCTCCGCGCGGTCGAGGCGATGCCCACGCCCCGGCAATGGGCAAAGCGCGCGGCCAGTGCAGGGGACGGAATGTCGGTGAACAGCACCGACGGCAGGCCGGCGAATTGCAGCACCTCCATCACCGCCGCCGATCCGGTGAAGTCATCGCCCAGCCAGGTCACCAGCGGAGCGGTCGATCCAGAATCCATGCGTTCCTCGCTTGACATCGTCAGATCATTATTATCTCATCATACCAGTTAGGCAAGAGCGCGAATCCCGTGGAAGGATCAGATATGACGAAAATTGCCCTGTTTGGCGCAGGTGGGAAAATGGGGGTCCGCCTTGCGATCAACCTTGCCCGGACGGAATTCGACGTGGCCCATGTCGAGGTCGGCGAAGAAGGCCGTGCCCGCCTGAAGGCCGAACTTGGCGTCGATTGCGTCGAGATGCCTGCTGCGCTGGATGGGGCCCAGGTCGTCATCCTTGCCGTGCCGGACACCGTGATCGGCAAGCTGGCCGCGACGGTTGTCCCGCAGGTTGCTCCGGGCACGATGATCGTGGTGTTGGATGCGGCGGCGCCCTTCGCCGGGCATCTGCCCCAGCGCGACGACGTCACCTATTTCGTCACCCATCCCTGCCATCCGCCGATCTTCAACGACGAGACGACCGAGGCGGGCCGTCGCGATCATTTCGGCGGTGTCGCCGCCAGGCAGGGCGTGGTGAATGCGCTGATGCAGGGCCCGAGAGAGCATTACGAACTGGGCGACAGGGTGGCCCGCGCGATCTACGCCCCGGTCGCCCGCAGCTATGAGGTGACGGTGAAGCAGATGGCGATGCTGGAGCCGGGGCTGTCCGAAACCGTCTGCGCCTCGTTGCTGGTCGTCATGCGCGAGGCGATGGACGAGGTCGTGCTGCGCAGCGGTGTCAGCAAGGAATGCGCCCGCGACTTCCTGCTGGGGCATATGAACATCCTTGCCGCCGTGATCTTCGAGGAACGGCAGGGCGTGTTCTCGGATGCCTGCAACAAGGCGATCGAATTCGGCAAGCCGATGCTGATGCGCGACGACTGGAAACGGGTCTTCGAATGGGACGAGGTCGCCGCCAGCATCGAACGGATCACCTGAGAGGGTGTAGCCGGCCGCGCTCCACGGCATTCGCCGGCTGACGGCGACAGCGGGGATCGCGGCCTTTCACGGTCAGGGAGAGGTGGATGCGTTTCCGCCTGACCAAAACGGGAGGAAAACATGAAACTGACTCGTCGGCTGATGATTTCAGTCTTTGGCGTCGCGCTGGCCACCGCCATGCCGGGCTTCGCCGCCGCCGAAGGGCTTATCGCGATCATCACGCCCAGCCATGACAATCCGTTCTTCAAGGCCGAAGCCGTCGGCGCCGAGGAACGCGCGAAAGAGCTGGGCTATGAAACGGTCGTCATGGTCCATGACGACGACCCGAACAAGCAGTCCGAGCTTTACAACACCGCCATCGCGCGCGGTGCCAAGGCGATCATCCTGGACAATGCGGGCGCGGATGCCACCGTCGCCGCCGTCCAGCGCGCCAGGGGCGCGGGCATTCCGTCCTTCCTGATCGACCGCGAGATCAAGGAATCCGGCATTGCCGTCAGCCAGATCGTGTCCAACAACTATCAGGGCGCGCAGCTTGGGGCGGAAGAATTCGTCCGCCTGATGGGCGAGGCAGGCAAGTATGCCGAGCTTCTGGGCCGCGAGGCCGATACCAATGCCGGCATCCGTTCGGCCGGTTATCACGACATCATCGACCAGTATCCCGACATGGAAATGGTCGCCCAGCAGACCGCCAACTGGTCCCAGACCGAGGCTTACGAACGGATGGAGACGATCCTGCAGGCGCATCCCGACATCAAGGGCGTGATCTCGGGCAACGACACGATGGCGATGGGCGCCTGGGCCGCACTGGAGGCGGCAGGCCGGACCGACGTGATCGTGGTGGGCTTCGACGGTTCCGACGACGTGCGCGACTCGATCCTTGCGGGCGGCATCAAGGCGACCGTGCTTCAGCCGGCCTATCGGCAGGCGCAGATGGCGGTCGAGCAGGCGCATGAATACCTGACGACCGGCTCGACCGGGGTCGATGAGAAGCAGCTGATGGATTGCATCCTGATCAACGCCGACAACGCCGAGAAGCTGGATACCTTCGCCCTGGCCGAGTGAGCCCTGTCGCATGACGAAAGGCCCGGCCGGCATCGCCGGGCGGGCCTGATCTGCCCATGATCGGAGTTCTCGATGAACCGCGCGATGACCACGATTCTTGCCTCGGCCATGTGCCTTGCCGCGCTTGGGGCCTGCAAGATCGTTCCCAATCCCGAACCCGGCAGCGGGGATGCCGCAGCCCCGCTGGACGACGATCAGCGCATGGCGCTGAAGGCGCAGGAGGTTTTCGACGGCCAGCTGGTCGCCTATGTCTCGGACAAGGCGATCGAACTGCCGGTGCTGCGATCGGCGCTGGAAGGGGGGCTGGACGCAGCGGGTGCCGCGCATGGCGTCAGGCCGCAGGCCGAAGGCAGCCCGTGGAACTTCCTGCTGAAGGGCGAGGGCACCGTCATCGAGGCAAACCGGGAATCGCGGGCCGGCACGATGGCGCTGGACGTGGATGGCGACGGACAGCCCGACCTGACCGTGCAGCTTGGCCCGGTCATTCGCGGCACCTCGCTGCGCGATGCGGCGGATTTCATCGTCTTCACCGACTATCGCGACCAGATCGAATTCGCCAAGCTGGCGCGGGCGCTGAACGACCGCGCGCATGAAGCCGTGAACCTGCCGGATGGCGCGCTTGCCGGAAAAACCTATCGCTTCGAGGGCGCCACGACGCTGCGCAGCGCGACCGAGCCCTTGCTGCTGGTCCCGACCCTGCTGGAAGAGGTCGCGCCATGAGCGCCGAACGGCATCCGGTCGGCTTGCGGATTCGCGGCGGCACCAAGGTCTATCCCGGCACGCGCGCGTTGAAAGCGGTGGATTTCGACCTGCGCATGGGCGCGGTCAACGTGCTGGTCGGCGAGAACGGTGCCGGCAAGTCCACGATGATGAAGGTCATCGCCGGGGTCGAGCAACTGACCGAGGGCCAGGTCCTGATGGACGGCGCCGAGGTGCGGTTCAACGGCACCGACGAGGCCCGCCGCCATGGCATCGGCATCGTGTTCCAGGAACTGAACCTGTTTCCCAACATGACCGTGGCCGAGAACATCTTCATCAATCGCGAGATCACCCGCGGCCGCGTCGACATCGACATGTCCGCGCAGCGCGAGGAAACCCGCAAGCTGATGAGGCGGCTGGAACATGACATCGACCCCGACGCGATGGTCGGCGATCTGCGGGTCGGCCAGCAGCAGATCGTCGAGATCGCCAAGAGCCTTGCGCAGGACGCCCGCGTCCTGATCCTCGACGAGCCGACCTCGGCCCTGTCCGCGGCCGAGGTCGAGATCCTGTTTCGCGTCATCGCCGATCTGAAGCGGCAGGGCGTCGGCATCGTCTATATCTCGCACCGGCTGGAAGAACTAATCCGCATCGGCGACTACATCACCGTGCTGCGCGACGGTGCGATCACCGGCGCGCGCTCGATGCAGGGCGTCGATGTGGACTGGATCGTCCGCGCCATGATCGGCGAGGCGTCGAAGGATTTCGCCAAGGAGGTCGAGCACGACTATGGCGCCGAGATCTTCCGGGCCGAGGACGTGACCCTGCCCCGGATCGGCGGCGGCATGGCCGTGGATCACGTCAGCATGGCGCTGCGCGCGGGCGAGATCCTGGGCGTCTATGGCCTGATGGGCGCGGGCCGCAGCGAGTTCCTGGAATGCGTGATCGGCCGGCATCCCCATGCCGGCGGCAGCTTCTTCGTCGATGGCCGGCCGCTGAAGGCACGCTCGGTCGCGGGCCGCATCCGGCGCGGGATCGCGCTGATCCCCGAGGATCGCAAGAACGACGGGCTGGTCCAGATGCTGTCGATCCGCGAAAACATGACGCTGTCCAGCCTTGGCGCCTTCACCACCGGCTTTCACATGAACCTGTCGAAGGAGCGCGGCACGGTCCGCGATTTCGTCAGGCGGCTGACGGTCAAGATCGCCTCGATGGAAAACCCGGTTTCCAGCCTGTCGGGGGGAAACCAGCAGAAGGTGGTGATCGGCAAGGCGCTGATGACCCGCCCCCGTGTGCTGCTGATGGACGAGCCGTCCCGAGGCATCGACATCGGCGCCAAGGCCGAGGTGTTCCGCACCATGCGCAAGCTGGCCGCCGACGGGTTGGGGATCATCTTCGTCACATCCGACATCGAAGAGCTGATGGCGCTGTCCGACCGGATCGTCGTGATGTCGAACGGCCGGGTGACCGGCGAATTCGACCGCAGGCAGGCCACGGAAACCGCCGTCATCGCCGCATCCGCCAAGGGCCATGCGCCCGCGAACATGCCGCCCGCGAACATGCCGAAGGAAGAAATCGCATGAGCCACGCAACCACCGATGCCGCCCCGCAGCCGGCCGGCAACGCCAACCTGCTTCTGGTGCTTCTGAAGGCGCGGACCTTCATCGCGCTGATCGTCGTCTTCGCGTTCTTCGCCTTCGCCGCGCCGAACTTCCTGTCCTCTGCCAATATGGTGATCATGTCGAAACATGTCGCGCTGAATGCCTTCCTGGCGATCGGCATGACCTTCGTCATCATTTCCGGCGGCATCGATCTGTCGGTCGGCTCGATCGTCGGGCTGTGCGGCATGGTGGCGGGCTGGCTGATGCTTCATGGCATCGATCCGGGCTTCGGCTGGACGATGCATTTCAACACCATCGAGATCTGCCTGATCGTCATGGCCGTCGGCGCCTTCATCGGCGCGATCAACGGCTTTCTCATCACGAAGCTGAACGTGGCCCCGTTCATCGCCACCTTGGGCACGCTCTATGTCTGCCGTGGCGCGGCGATGCTGTTCTCGGACGGGCGCACCTTTCCCAACCTGACCGGCAATCCCGAATACGGCTCCCACACCTTCCGGCTGATCGGGGCGGGCAGCTTCCTCGGCCTGCCGATCTCGATCTGGATGCTGATCGCCGTGGCGGTCGTCGCGGCCTATATTTCTCGCCGCACGCCGCTTGGCCGCTATATCTACGCCGTCGGCGGGAATGAGCGCGGCGCGGCGCTGTCGGGCGTGAAGGTCAACCAGATCAAGATGTTCGTCTACATGTTCAGCGGTCTCTGCGCGGCGCTGGTGGGGCTGATCATCTCGTCGCAGCTGGTCGCGGCGCATCCCGCGACCGGCCAGACCTTCGAGCTGAACGCGATCGCCGCGGCGGTTCTGGGCGGCACCTCGATGTCGGGCGGCCGCGGGCGGATCGGCGGCACCATCGTCGGGGCCTTCGTGATCGGCGTGCTGTCCGACGGGCTGGTGATGATGGGCGTGTCGTCCTTCTGGCAGACGGTCATCAAGGGGCTTGTGATCATCGCCGCCGTGGTCGTTGATCAGGCGCAGCAGAAACTTCAGGCTCGGGTCGCCTTGCAGGCCGAAGCCGCGTTGGGAAAATAGGACGATGCTGAAAGGTGCCCTGATCGGCTGCGGCTTCTTCGCCCGGAACCAGATGCACGGATGGGCGGGGATCGACGGGGTGCGGATCACCGCCCTCTGCGACCGTGACGAGGCCCGGCGTGCCGAAACCGCCGCGCGTTTCGGCGTCCGCCGCCACTATGCCGACGCAGCCGAGATGCTGGCGGCCGAGGATCTGGATTTCGTCGACATCGCCACCACCGTCGCCGCGCACCGCCCCCTGGTCGAGATGGCGGCGGCGGCGGGACTGCACGCCATCTGCCAGAAGCCCTTCGCCGAGACGATGACGGATGCCAGGGCGATGGTCGCCGCCTTCGACCGCACGGGCAAGGTGTTGATGGTGCATGAGAATTTCCGCTGGCAATCGCCGGTCCGCGCGGCCATCGAGGAGGTGCGGGCGGGCGCGGTCGGCAGGCCCTTCTTCGGGCGGGTCAGCTTCCGTTCCGGTTACGACGTGTTTTCCGGCCAGCCCTATCTTGCCACCGATCCGCGCTTCATCATCCAGGATCTGGGTATCCATATCCTTGATATCGCACGGGCCCTGTTCGGCGATGTCGCGAACCTGTCGGCGACCACGCGCCGCATCAACCCCCGGATCCGGGGCGAGGATGTCGCGACTATCCTGCTGGAACATGCGGGTGGCGCGACCAGCGTCGTCGATTGCTCTTACGCCACCCGCCGCCAGCCCGAGACCTTCCCGCAGACGCTGCTGGAAATCGATGGCGATGCCGGCACGCTGCGGCTGGAGGCGGGCTATCGGCTGGTGATCCAGAAGAACGGCACCGAGGAGACCCGCGACGTTTCCCCGCCGCTTCTGTCCTGGGCCGAGCGGCCCTGGCACAATATTCAGGAAAGCGTGCAGACCATCCAGCAGCATTTCGTCGACTGCCTGAGAGACGGCGTTCAGCCCGAGACCAGCGGCCACGACAATCTGAAGACGCTGGAACTGGTCGAGGCGGCCTATCGTTCGGCTGCCGAAGGCGCGCGCATCGATCTGCGGGCGGGCTGATGGATCCGCGGCATCTCTACGGCACCGATCAACCGCCCCCGACCCGCCGGCGGCTTGTGGCGGGCAAGGCCGGCGTGACGCTGGAAAACGGCCAGTTGCGGCATCTTCGCATCGGCGAGGTCGAAGCGATCCGGGCGATCTCGTTTCTGGTGCGCGATCGCGACTGGGGCACGGTTCAGCCCGAGATCGCCGATCTGAAGGTCGAGGCCGGCGATCAGACGCATGTCAGCTATCGCGCGCGCTACAAGATCGGAGCCGCGCTGCTCGACGCGCGGATCGCCCTGTGCCTCGGGCCGGACAGTCTGGTCGCCGAGGCGGTGGCGCGGGCGCATGGTCCTGTCGAGACCAACCGCGCGGGCTTCACGGTGCTGCATCCGATCGATGATGTCGCCGGGGCCGCCGTTCGCGTGGATCACGCCGATGGCAGCGTCGAAGAGACGCATTTCCCCGGCCTGATCGAACCCTGGCAACCCTTCAAGGACATCGTCGCGCTGACCCATCATGCCTCGGGCCTGAAGATCGAATGCCGCTTCGAGGGCGATGTGTTCGAGATGGAGGACCAGCGCCAGTGGGGCGACGCCTCCTTCAAGACCTACAACCGCCCGCTTGCGCTGCCCTGGCCCTATACCATCGGCGATGGACAGGAAATCCGGCAGGCGGTGCGGGTGTCATGGTCGCAGGCAGCGGTGCCGGCCATCGTGGCCAGCCGGGCCGGCCAGGCCGAAGGCGGAGGCGATTTCCCCGAGACGGCGCTGTTGCTGACTGCTTCGCAGGCGCGCGAGGCGCTGGGGCGTCCGGACGATCTGCGCCGGATCGCGCCGCAGCGGCTGCTGTGCCATCTGGACAGCTCCATCGGCCAGGGACTGCGAGAGCTGCGCGATTTCGCCGCGCTGCAAGCGGCGCTGCCCGATCCGCGCTATGATCTGGAACTGATCGCCACCTGCCCGCCCGAGGGCGATCTGGCGTCAGAGTTCGAGGGCCATGCGCAAAACCTGTCGGCTTCGGGGCTGGTGCCCGCCTCGATCATGGTCTGCCCGGCGGTCGACCGGCAATCGACGCCCCCCGGTTCGGCCTGGCCCCCATGTCCGCCGCTGGCAGACATCCATGCCGCCGCGCGCGCGGCCTTCGCGGGGCAGGTCATGGGCGGCGGCATGGCAAGCTTTTTCCCCGAGCTGAACCGCAAGCGGCCCCCGGTCGACATGCTGGACTTCGTCAGCCATGGCCTCTGCCCGATCGTCCATGCCGCCGATGATCTGTCGGTGATGGAGACGCTCGAGGCCGTGCCGCATATCCTCGCTTCGGCCCGTGCGATCATCGGGGCAGGGGAATACCGCCTGGGTCCATCGACGATTGCCATGCGGCAGAATCCCTATGGAAGCCGCACGATCCCGAATCCGGGTCGCCAACGCATCTGCATGACCGATAACGACCCGCGCCAGGACGGCGCCTTCGCGGCGGCATGGACGCTTGGCCTTGCGGCCTCGATCGCCAAGGCGGGCGTGACGGTCTGGACCCCGGCAGAGCTTTACGGCCCGCGCGGCCTGATCCGTGCCGATGGATCGCTCCGGCCCGTCGCGGCGGTGGTGCAGGCATTGGCCCGCCTTGCCGGGCAGAAGGTCGGGATCGCGGGGGTGCGCGACGGGCTGGCGCGGCTTGAGGTCGGCGCAACAGCGTTGATCGCGAACCTCGCGCCGGATGCGCGGCACGGTCTGCCGCCCTTCGGCTGGCAAACGGTGCCCGCTTCCTCTAGATCCTGAAGCAGGACCGACGAATGCGGGTGCAGGACATGAAACTCAGCGATCAGCCAGGCGACCCCGACAAGATCGTCCGCCGCAAGTTGTCCGATCAGGTCTTCGACCGCCTGCGCGACCTGATTGCCAGCGGCGAGATACCGCCCGGCGATCCCATGCCGTCCGAACGCGATCTGATGGAGCGCTTCGGGGTCGGTCGTCCCGCCGTTCGCGAGGCGTTGCAGCACATGCACACGATGGGTCTCATCACCATCAGCCACGGCGAACGCAGCCGCGTGAACGCGCTCAGCGCCGACAGCGTGCTGAGCCGTGTCGACGATGTCGCGCGGATGCTGCTGTCCTCGGAACCGGCGCAGCTCGAGCACTTGAAGCAAGCCCGGCGGATGTTCGAAAGCGGCATGGTGCGTGTCGCGGCGGCGCAGGCGACCGCCGAGGATGTCCAGGATCTGCGCGATCTGGTTGCCGAACAGCGCCGCCAGATGCGCGATCCGGCAGCCTTCGTGACCACGGACATCGCTTTCCACAATCGGATCGCGCAGGTCTCGGCCAACCCGATCCTGATCGCCACCAGCCAGTCGATGTTGCGCTGGCTGTTTCAGTATCACGGCGGGCTGCTGCACTGGTCCGGCAATGAAGACACCACCCTGCAAGAGCATGAAACCATCGTGGATCTGATCGCCGCACGCGACGCCGATGCGGCGGTGCAGGCGATGCAGGCGCATCTGGACCGCTCGAAACAGCTGTATCAGCATCCCGAGCGAAACTGATCCGTAGCGCATGCGGGAACTGCGATGCCGCTTGGCGCTGATGGGCTATAGCCCTTCCCGGCTCATGAGAGCCTCGATAAACGTTGCGGTGTCCGGCGCGCAGTCGCCGCACAGGGCGATCTCGGACAGCAGGTCGTAGCCCAGGCAGGCGGCCTGCAATCGAATGGAGACATTCGGCACGTCGAGATCGGGCGGGAAGACGCCCTTTCGAATGCCGTCATGAAGGGCCTCCGTGATCTCCTCACGCCAGCTGAGCAGCCCCTCATGCACGGCCTCGCGGACCTCCCCCTCCCGTCGGATGTCCCAGGCCTCTTTCCAGAGCTTCTTGGCGATGTCCTTCAGTTCGGCGGGGTAGTCGGGGATGGTCATCGAGCATCCATCCAGAGAGGCGAAGAGTCTTTCCCGCGGCGGAAGCTGGCGCAGGGCCTCCAGAAGTTGCGGATGCAGGCGGCGCCAGACCTCGCGCACGGCTTCGGCGCGCAGGGCATCGGTCGACGGGAAGATGTGGTGGATCTGGCCCGGCGAGCAGTCCAGGCTTTCGGCGATCCGGCGAACCGTCGTCGCCATCAGGCCCTCGCGCGCGGCGATGTCGATGACGGCATTCAGGATCTGCGCGCGCCGCTCGTCACGATTCAAATAAGCCACAACTGCCTCCACTCCATCGTTCCTCCTGTCTAGCATGGCGCATGATGGAATTAAAGCTGGACACATGTCCAAGTTGGACATATGACCAAGTTCACGACTCGCAATCCTCCACGCTGATCCCATCAGGTAACGACCATGTCTCGCAGCTTTCGGCGCGCCGCCTTCATCGGCGTGACAGCACTTCTCTGTGCGCTCTCACTGCAGAATTCAAAGGCACTGGCACAGTCCGGTCAGGAAATGCCTCCCTCGGACGTCGGTGTCGTGATCGTCCAGCCCAAGGATATCGCGGTCACCTCGGAATTGCCGGGGCGCATAAGCGCAACCCGTATCGCGGAGGTGAGGCCCCGCGTCGGTGGCATCATCGAAAAGCGCGTGTTCCGGCAGGGCAGCATCGTCGAGGAGGGCGATGTCCTGTTCCAGCTTGACCGCGCGACCTACGAGATCGCGGTCGAGGCGGCCCGAGCGACCGTGGCGCGGGCCGAGGCGGCACTGGTCGAAGCCCAGCAGACCGAGCGGCGCTTCGAATCGCTCAGCGAACGCAACATCACCAGCCAGGCGCAATACGAAACCGCCCTGGCCACCCGGCTGCAGGCCCAGGCCGCGCTGTCCGAGGCGCGGGCGCAGCTGCGCGCCGCCGAGGTGAACCTGGGCTATGCCGAGGTAAAGGCGCCGATCTCGGGGCGGATCGGGCGCGCGCAGGTAACGGAGGGGGCGCTGGTCTCGGCGCAGGGCGAGGTGCTGACGACGATCCAGCAGCTGGATCCGGTCTATGCCGACATGCAGCAGCCGGTCTCGGAGCTCTTGCAGCTGCGTGCGGCCCTGGCCGCCGGAAGGCTGAACCAGCTCGAGCCGGACGTGGCCGGCGTCACCCTCTATCTGGACGACGGAAGCCGCTATCCTCATCCCGGCCGGCTGCTGTTCGCCGAGGCCACCGTGGAGCGATCGAGCGGGCAGGTGACGCTGAGGGCGGAAATTCCCAACCCCGACGGCACGCTGCTGCCGGGAATGTATGTCCGGGTCGGAGTCGAGCAGGCCACGGAAACGGATGCGATCTCGATCCCCAGCCAGGCAATCCAACGCGACGCCTCGGGTGCGGCGATGGTCTATGTCGTCAATGGCGATGGCGTGGCCGAGGCGCGTCCCGTGATTCCCCACCGTTCCCTGGGCAACCAGGTCGTGATCGGGCAGGGCCTTGCAGGGGGCGATGTCGTCATCGTGGACGGATTCCAGAAGATCGGGCCCGGATCGCCGGTCGCGCCGGTTTGCTGGCGCGACCCGTCATTGCCGGATCAGGCCCCGCAAGGCGTCTGCGAACAACGCTTTGCGGCTGTCGCAAGCAACTGAGGTCGGTCATGGCACGATTTTTCATCGACAACCCGGTTCTCGCCTGGGTGATCGCGATCTTCATCACGCTTGCCGGGATGCTGTCGCTGCCCAGCCTGCCGGTTTCCCAGTATCCCGACGTGGCGCCGCCGCAGGTCTCGATCTCGACGCGTTTCGCGGGCGCATCGCCCGAAGAGCTTTACCGGCAGGTCACCCAGCCCATCGAAGAGGAACTGAACGGCATTCCGGGGCTGCTCTATTTCGAATCGACCTCGGAAGCGACCGGCGCGGTGACGATCAACGTCACCTTCGCCTCGGGCACCGACATCTCGCAGGCGGTGGTGGATACGCAGAACCGCCTGCGGCGCGTGGAATCCGCCTTGCCGCAGCAGGTGCAGCAGCAGGGCGTCCTGGTCGAGGAAGCGAGCTCCAGCTTTCTGATGATGGTGGCGCTGACGGCCACGCCGGAATCCGGTCTCGATGCGGTGGCGCTTGGCGACTACATCTCGCGCAATGTCGTCAACGAGATCCGGCGCGTTCCGGGTGTCGGCCGGGCGCAGCTTTTCGCGACCGAGCGGGCGTTGCGGGTCTGGATCGACCCGGCCAGGCTGGTCGGCCTGGATCTGTCGGTCACCGACATCACCTCGGCCATCGCCGAGCAGAACGCACAGGTCGCGGCGGGGTCCATAGGCGCGGACCCCGCGCCGGATGGCCAGCAGGTGCAGGCCACGCTTCTGGTCACCGGTCAGTTGGGCACGCCAGAGGAATTCGGCAATATCGTCCTGCGCGCCTCCGATGATGGTGCGCTGGTGCGTCTGTCGGACGTCGCGCGGATCGAGGTGGACGCCGAGCTTTACGCTTTCCAGTCGTTCCTGAACGGGCAGGAGACGGCGGCCATGGGCATCCAGCTGTCGCCCACCGGCAATGCGCTGGATACCGCGGCGGGCGTGCGCGCGGTGATGGAGCGGCTGGAACCGCTGTTCCCCCAAGGCGTCAGCTACCAGATTCCCTATGACACCACGCCCTTCGTGTCGGCCTCGATCAAGAAGGTGATCATGACGCTGCTGGAGGCGGTGGGCCTGGTCTTCGTGGTGATGTTCGTCTTCCTGCAGAACCTGCGCTATACGATCATCCCGACGCTGGTGGTGCCGATCGCGCTGTCGGGGACGCTGGCGGTGATGCTGGCGGCGGGCTTCTCGATCAACGTGCTGACCATGTTCGCCATGATCCTCGCGATCGGCATCCTTGTCGACGACGCCATCGTGGTGGTCGAGAATGTCGAGCGGATCATGTCCGAGGAGGGGCTGCCGCCGCTGGAGGCATCCAAGAAGGCGATGGGACAGATCTCGGGCGCGATCGTCGGCATCACGCTGGCGCTGATCTCGGTCTTCGTGCCGCTGGCCTTCTTTCCGGGTTCGGTGGGCATCATCTACCAGCAGTTCTCGCTGACCATGGTCGTGTCGATCTTCTTCTCGGCCTTCCTGGCGCTGTCGCTGACGCCCGCCCTTTGCGCGACCTTTCTCAAGCCGATCCCCAAGGGGCATGGTCATTCGAAGAAGGGGCCGTTCGGCTGGTTCAATCGTGGCTTCGACAGGGCGACGCGCGGCTATACCGGCGCGGTCGGCGGGCTGATCCGGCGCGCCGGGCGGATGATGGCGATCTATCTTGCCCTGGTGGTGGGCCTCGGCTGGTTCTATGTCCAGATCCCGTCCGCCTTCCTGCCGCAGGAGGATCAGGGCTACCTCGTGAGCAACATGCAGGCGCCTCCGGGCGCGACCTCCTACCGCCTTCGCGAGGTGACCAAGGCCGCCGAAGAACACGCGCTGTCGATGGAGGGCGTGGACGGGATCGTCGTCGTCCAGGGCTTTTCCTTCTTCGGTCAGGGACCGAATTCCGGGTTGGCCTTCGTGACGCTGGATGACTGGAGCGAGCGGAAAACTCCTGACCTGAGCGCCGAGGCGTTGGCGGGCCAGCTGTCGGGGCGGCTGTTCTCGATCCGCGACTCGATCGCCTTCGCCCTGTCGCCGCCGCCGATCCAGGGCCTGGGCAACAGTTCCGGTTTTGCCTTCCGCCTGCAGGATCGCGCCAATCTGGGCAACGCGGCCTTGCTGGAAGCGACCGGGCAGTTGCTGGCCGCGGCAGCCGAAAGCCCGGTTCTGGGACAGGTCTATACCGAAGGATTGCCGCCGGGGCCGCAGCTGAACCTCAGGATCGATCGCGAAAAGGCCAATGCCTTCGGCGTCACCTTCGGCGAGATCAACCGCACCATCTCGGTCGCGCTCGGCTCGGGCTATGTCAACGACTTCCCGAACGAGGGCCGAATGCAGCGCGTCATGGTCCAGGCCGAGGCCGGCGCGCGGATGAACATCGAGGATGTGCTGAAGCTGAATGTCCGCAATCTTCAGGGGGGCATGGTGCCGCTTTCCTCCTTCGCCAGCGCCGAATGGAGCTATGGGCCGACGCAGATCGTGGGCTACAACGGCTATCCGTCGATGCGCATCAACGGCGAGGCGGCGCCCGGCCATTCGTCGGGCGAGGCGATCGCCGAGATGGAGCGGCTGGCCAGCGAACTGCCTGCGGGCTTCGCCTTCGAATGGACCGGCCAGTCGCTTCAGGAAATCGAAAGCGGTTCCCAGGCGCCGATCCTGATCGGCCTTTCGGTGCTGTTCGTGTTCCTGTGCCTCGCCGGCCTCTATGGCAGCTGGTCGATCCCGTTCTCGGTCATGCTGATCGTGCCGATGGGCGCGATCGGCTCGGTCGCGGCGGTCACGCTGTTCGGGCTGTCCAATGACGTGTTCTTCACCGTCGGGTTGATCACCATCGTCGGACTGTCCGCCAAGAACGCCATCCTGATCGTCGAGGTCGCCAAGGACCTGATCGCCGAGGGCATGGACCTGATGTCCGCCACGGTCGAGGCCTGCCGGCTGCGCTTCCGCCCGATCCTGATGACCTCGCTGGCCTTCACCATGGGCGTGGTGCCGATGGCGATCGCGACCGGCCCTTCGGCGGCCAGCCAGAACGCCATCGGCATCAACGTGGTCGGCGGCATGCTGGCCGCGACGGTGCTGGGGGTGATCTTCGCGCCGATCTTCTTCGTCTGGGTGATGAAGCTGACCGGCACCCACGGGAAACTTGGCAGGAAGGATTCCGCTGGCGGCTTGGCTCCGGAAGTCCAGCCGGCGGAATAACCCCGGTGGGGGCGCGGCTTGCCCCGTCCCCGTCCGGATCCCACTGCCCTGAAGGATCAAAGACGAAAACATGAGCAGAACCCAGGTCCTCCGCATCCGGCGGCCGTCCGGTTGCCATCTTGCGGCTCTCCCGCTGACGCTTTTCCTCGCCGCCTGCGCGACCGCCGAATTCACCCCACCCGAACCCGAGCTTGCCGAGAGCTTCGCGGCCTCTGCCCCCGCCAGGCAGGCGACGGCCCCCTGGTGGTCCAGCTTTCGCGACAGCCGGCTGGATGGCCTGATCGCGCAGGGGCTTGCGCGGAACCTGTCGATCCAGGAGGCCGTCGCGATGATCGACGAGGCCGAGGCCGGGGCTCGACTGGTTCGCGCGGCGGATCTGCCCACGGTGCAGGCCAGCGGCGCGGCAACGCGCGGCGACCTTCAGGGGACGGGCATTACCGAAAGCAGTTCCGCGACGCTTGCGACGTCGTGGATGCTGGATATCTTCGGCGGCAATCGCGCCGAACGCGCCGCCGCCCTGGCCGAGTTCGAGGCGGCCAGGTTGTCCGCGGATGCATCGCGCCGGGCCGTCGCCGCTGCGATCGCCGGTGCCTATATCGATCTGCGCTTCCATCAGGAAAGCATCGCGCTGACCCGGCAGAGCATCGCCAGCCGGCGCGAGACGCTGGCCCTGACCCGCTCGATGCAGGAACTGGGCCAGGCCGGCCGGCTGGATGTCCTGCAGGCCGAACAGGCCGTGGCGCAGGCCGAGGCGGGCCTTCCCGCGCTCGAAATCGGCTTCGATCAGGCGCTGAACCAGCTGGCGACACTGACATCTTCGCGCAGTGCCGATTTGCGCCCGGCGCTGCAGCGCGGCGGTGCCCAGCCCGTTGCAAGGTTCCGGCCGAGCGTCGGGGTGCCGGCAGAGGTGATCCGCGCGCGTCCGGACATTCGGATCGCCGAGCGCCAGCTTGCCGCGGCCGTCGCGCGCGTGGGTGTGGCCGAGGCCGCCTTCTGGCCGTCCGTCAGCCTGTCGGGCTCGATCACGCCGACGAATATCCGCGGTGGCGGCAATTCGACCACCTGGGCGCTGGGACCCCAGATCAACCTGCCGATATTTTCCGGCGGCGCGAACCGGGCGCGGTTGAGCGCCGCCGAGAGCCGTGCCGTTCAGGCCGAGCTTCGCTGGCGTTCGGGCGTCCTGACAGCCATCGAGGAGGTCGAGAACGGCCTGTCTGCCTATGGCCGAGGCGCGACCAATGTCGAGGCGCAGCGCCGGCTGGAGCGCGCGGCGCAGGAGACGGTCAGCCTCGCACGCGAATCGTTCCAGGGCGGCCAGAGCGATTTCTTCACCGTGCTGGATGCGGAGCGCAACCTGCTGACCGCCCGCAGCGCGCTGGCTGCGGCCATCCGCGACCACGCTGCCGCCTATGTCGCGCTCAGCATCGCCGCAGGTGCCCTATGACAACAGTGAGGTGGGACTGTGGGATGCCGGCGGAGAAGGTCGATATCATGAACCTCGATGATGGGGACTCCCGCGATATCGCGATTTTTTGCCCTGCCACTCACCACGCGCTGAGGCCCGCAGCGATCACCCTGCCGCCGGGGATGCGATGGGCGATTTCCTCGTTCACGCCGATGCAGGTCGCTTCGGGGGAAGATCAATCCTCGTCGTCTTCCTTCGGCCATTCTGATTTCTGATGAGGGCCCTTCTGCGACCGTGAACATCATGATGGGGGCCGCCGGGCCGGTGTTGGGGCTGACGGCGCGCTATTCCGGGCCGGGCAGGGGGCAGGCGACCATGCGGAGGGCCGTGGCGGTCATGTCCTGCCCTGCCCGCCGCCGGACCAGGGGGATCAGCGCGCCTGCCATCCGGCCGGCCGCCTCGATGCCCTCGAAAATCGGCAGGGGGCTGCGCCGCTCCAGATCCGCCTTCAGCCCCGCCATGCCCGCGCAACCCAGCACGATGGCTTGCGCATCGTCCTGTCGGTAGGCCTGATCGAACTCTGTGGCCAGCCGGTCCAGGACCTCGGGGCCGCCCCGCTCGACCTCCAGGACGGGGATCCCCGAGGCCCGGACCGAGGCGCAACCTTCCCCAAGCCCGGCGCGGTCGATATTGGCCCTTATCACCGGAACCGAGACCTGAAGCGTCGTGACCACCGACCAGCGCAGTCCCAGCAGCGCGGCGCTGGCGCAGGCCGACTGGCCGATCCCCAGGACCGGGCATGGCGCGAGGCGCCGCAATGCCTCCAGTCCGGTGTCGTCGAAACAGGCGATGACGATGGCATCCGCGCCTTCCCGCCGCGCCAGCGGCAATGCCGCCAGAAGGCCGGGCAAGGCCGCCTCGCCGTCGTCGGGGCCCTGGATGGCGGGCGGCGCGCCGTGATTGGTATGGCCGATGATGGTGGCGTCCGGCAGCGCCGCGCGCGCATGGGCGACGATGCTCTCGGTCATGTGCGCAGACGAATTCGGGTTCAGGTAGAAAAGCCGCATGGCCGCTTCAGCCTGCCCGCCTCGCGGCCATCTCGCGGCGCTTGCGCAGCAGCCAGGCCGTGCCCAGAAAGCCGGCGATGATCAGGAACGAGAACACCGTGGTCAGCGTGCCGAGCGCGTAGATCACCGGCCGCGTCACGTTCGTCGTCATGCCGAAGATCTCCAGCGGCAGGGTGTTGTAGCTGCCCGCCGTCAACAGGGTGCGCGCGAATTCGTCATAGGACAGCGAGAAGCCGAACAGCGCGACGCCCAGGATCGACGGCGCGATGATCGGCAGGACGACATGGCGGATGGTCTGCCAGGGCGTGGCGCCCTGGTCGCGGGCGGCCTCTTCGAAGCGCTTGTCGAAGCGGTTGAAGACGGCGAACATGATCAGCAGGCCGAAGGGCAGGGTCCAGGTCAGCTGCGCCCCCAGGCCCGAGGTGGACCAGTGCACCCGCGCGCCGATCTGGTTGAAGATCAGTCCGACCCCCAGCGAGATCAGGATCGAGGGGATGACCAGCGAGGCGATGGTCAGGTAGAACAGCGCCCCCGACCCGAAGAACCGCTTGCGAAAGGCCAGCCCCGCCATGACCGAGATCACCACGGTCGCCACCATCACCATCAACCCCAGGGCGAAGGACCGCCGGAACGCGCCCCAGATATCGCCCACCGCCTGCTGCTGAAACAGGTTGTGGAACCAGTAGGTGGACACGCCCCGCATCGGGAAGGTCAGCCCGCCCTGCGGCCCCTGGAAGCTGAGGATGCCGATGGTGATCGTCGGGCCGTAAAGAAAGACCACGAACAGGACGAAGAAGGCGGTCAGAAGATAGAAGCTGCGCGGGCGCGGTTCCATGTCAAAGCTCCTTGCGGATGTTCACGAAGCGCATCAGCACGCCGATGATCAGCAGCACCGTGACCAGCAGCACGACCGAGGTCGCCGAGGCCGACGGATATTGCAGCAGCGCGATATCGTTCGAGATCAGCCGGCCGACATTGGCCGATTGCGAACCGGACATGAAGCGCACGGTGATGAAGTCCCCCATGACCAGCGTCAGCACGAAGATGGTGCCGATCATGATGCCGGGCTTGGACAGCGGGATGATCACGTTGGTCAGGATCTGCCAGCCCGAGGCGCCGTTGTCGCGGGCGGCCTCGATCAGCGACCTGTCGATGCGCGACATGGTGTTGAAGATCGGCACGATCATGAACAGCGTGTAGAGATGCACGAAGGCCAGGACGACCGAGAAGTCCGAATAGAGCAGCCATTCCAGCGGCTGGTCGATGATGCCAAGCTCGATCAATGTCTGGTTGGCGATCCCGTTGCGCCCCAGGAAGGGAATCCACGAGATCATGCGGATGATGTTCGAGGTGAGGAAGGGCACCGTGCAGACCAGGAACAGGATGGTCTGCATCGCCGTGGTGCGGATGTGGAAGGCCAGGTAATAGGCGACGGTGAAGCCGATCAGCAGGGTCAGCGTCCAGGTGATCAGCGCGAATTGCAGCGTTGCCCCGAAAACCCGCCATGTCACCGACGAGGTCAGCAGGAAGGCATAGTTCTCGAACGAGAAGGCCGGGACGATCGCGAATTCGGTTGCCTGCCAGAAGCTGACGGCGACGATCATCACGATCGGCAGGACCAGGAAAGCCAGCAGCACGATCACCAGCGGCGATGCCAGCGCCCAGCCCTGCAAGGTGTCGACGGTCCCGCGGCCACGGGCCGCGCGTGCAGAGCGGGGATGTCCCCGCCCTGCCGCCTGGCCCTCGGGCATCGCCGCGGGCGCCGCGGCCCCGGCGGTGCCGGGGCCTGCGCCGGTCAGGCCGCGATGAACTCGTTCCATTTGCGCACCATGTACTGGTTTTCATCCATGACCGCGTTCCAGCAGGCGACCTTGCCCATCCGCTCGTGAAACGAGCCGCCGTCGCGCACCTCGCCGGCCTGGGCCATCACGTCGCCCTGCGGGTTGGTGATCTCCTCGCTTGCCGGCTTGCCCTCGAACCAGTAGCCCCATTCGTTCTCGGACATGAATTCCTTCGAGGTCTCGGGCACGGCCGAATAATAGCCCTGCCGCATCAGGAAGCCGCCGACCCAGCCCGAGAGATACCAGTTGATGTATTCATAGGCCGCGTCCAGTTTGAGCCCGCTCAGCGATTTCGACAGGCCGATGCCGCCGCCCCAGCTGCGATAGCCCTCCTTCAGCGGTTGATAGACGCAGGGGATCCCGCGGGTCTTGACGGCGGTGATCGCGGGCGACCACATCGACTGGATCACCACCTCGCCCGAGGCCATCAGGTTCACGGATTCGTCGAAGGACTTCCAGAAGGCGCGGAACTGGCCGGCGCGCTTGGCCTCGGTGAAGATCGCGATGGTCCGGTCGATTTCCTCGCGGGTCATGTTGCCCTTGTCGCCATACTGGATCTCGCCCATCGCCTCGCAGACCATGGCCATGTCCATGATGCCGATGGACGAGATGTCGAGGATCGACGCCTTGCCGCGGAACTCGGGGTTCAGCAGCTCGGCCCAGCTGTCGATGGGACGGCCGATCAGGTCGGGACGGATGCCAAGCGTGTCGGCATTGTAGATCGTCGGGATCAGCGTCATCCACCGGGTTTCCCCGGTGGCGAAGCTGGTCGCCTCGGGGCTGTCGATGAAGCCCACTGTATGGGGCGCGGTGCCCTGCGCGATGACGCTTTCGGGGGTCAGCTTGCCGCTGCGGAAGATGCCCACGATCTTGTCGTAATTGGCGATCCTGCCGGTATCCATCGCCTGAAGATTGCCGGTCGGCCAGACCTTCTTGCAGATCCAGTACTCGATATCCGCGATGTCGAAGCTGTCGGGCTGCGTCGCGGCGCGCTGCGTCACGCTGTCGCTGTCCAGCGCGGTCATTTCCAGTGTGAAGCCCAGGTCTTCCTTCACCTTCCCGGCGACCTCGTTGAGGTTCGACACGCCGGTGCCGAACTGCCGCAGGGTGACGTTCCTGATGTCCTGTGCCCAGATCATCGGCGCGGGCAGCGCCGAGGCCGCCACCGCGGCGGCGCCGGATTTCAGCAGGGACCGGCGTGAATATCTCATCTTCGACATCGAACTTCCTCTCTTGTCCGTTGGGCGTGTTTTTCTGGTCAGGCGTGCAGCGGGTGCAGCCAGCGTTGCTCCCATCCAAGGTGAATGGCGTCGCCGGGATTGAGGGGGGCGTTGAAGAACGCCTCTTCCGGCAGCAGCGCGACGACCTCTTCATCGCTGCCGGTCATGGCGGTCACGGCCACGCGGTCACCCTGATATTCGACGCCGGTGGTCGTCGCCGGAATCCCTTCCGGGCCCAGCCTTACGGCATCCGAGCGGATCGCATAGCGAATGCCGTCGACGGTGACGACGTTGTGGCCGCCCATGAAGCGGGCGACGAATTCGGTGCGCGGGCGGCTCCAGACATCGCGCGGAGGCCCGGCCTGTTCGATGACCGCGTTGTTCATCACCACCACCTCGTCGGCCAGCGCCAGTGCCTCGTCCTGGCCATGGGTGACGTGGATGAAGGTGATCTCGAGCTCGCGCTGCAGGCGCTTCAGCTCGGCCCGCATCCGGATGCGCAGGAAGGGGTCCAGCGCCGACAGCGGCTCGTCCAGCAGCAGCACGCGCGGCTCGGTGATCAGCGCGCGGGCCAGGGCCACGCGCTGCTGCTGGCCGCCGGACAGCTGCGCGGGCATCCGGTCCGCCAGGTGAGCCATCGCCACCAGTTCCAGCAGCTCCATTGCCTTTCGGATGCGCGTCGCCTTGTCGATGCCCTTCATCTTCAGGCTGAACGCGACATTGTCCTTGACCGACAGGTGGGGAAACAGCGCATAGCTTTGAAACATCATCGCCGTGCCGCGTTGCGCGGGGGGCAGGTGGCCGATCTCCTTGCCTTCCAGAACGATCGCGCCCTCGCTGATGGCCTCATGGCCGGCGATCATGCGCAGGGTCGTGGACTTGCCGCAGCCCGAGGGGCCCAGCAGGCAGACATAGCTGGCGGGGGCGAACAGGTGGTTGATCGAATCGACGGCGACTGTATCGCCATAGCGTTTGGTCAGGCGCACCAGTTCCAGATCGTTGGGGCTTCGCATCGGCATCCTCTCCAGCCTCGGGCTTTCGGAAAGGCTGAAGCGGAATCGCGCCCCGGCATCGCATTATCGGCGGGGCAGGGGGGTCGAAATCCGACTCTGCTTGCGATTTCATCGTTGATGCAGCGCCGTGCGCGGAATTTGATCCATCATTGTATACAATATTGGGCCGGATTCTCTCGCCTTGCCGATCGGGCGCCCGGCTGGAACAGTCTGGCCAGAAGCGGGCGATGAGGTCGATTCGTGAAGGAAACCAGCGTTCAGACGATCGTGGCCAACCTGGAGCTGGCCATTCACGAGCACCGCCTGGCCCCCGGCTCGAAGCTTTCGGAAGACGAGGTGGGCGAGATCTTCGGCGTCTCGCGCACCGTCGTCCGTGCGGCGCTGCAACGCCTGTCCCACACGCATCTTGTCGAACTGAAGCGCAATATCGGCGCCTTCGTGGCCCAGCCCAGCATCCGCGAGGCGCGCGAGGTCTTCGAGGCGCGCGCCCTGCTGGAGCCGCGCACCGCACGTTCGGCGGCCGAGCGGATCACGCCTGCCGATCTGGCGCTGCTGCGATCGCATCTGGACCAGGAAGAAGAGGCCATGGCGCAGCAAAGCACGGGCCGGGCGCTCCATCTCTCGGGGCGGTTCCATATCGAGATCGCGCGGATCGCCGATCAGAACACCATCGCCGAATTCATCGCGCAGCTTGTCGCGCGGTCGTCCCTGGTCATCGCCCTCTACTGGCAGCGGCGCGGCGCGCTCTGCGACCGGCACGGCCACGAGGCCCTGCTGCGCGCCCTGGCCAGACAGGACGGCGCACTTGCCGAGGAACTGATGAAGCAGCATCTGCTGGACCTGATGACCTCGCTGGACCTGCGCAACCGCGCCTCGGCCCCCACCTCGCTGCGCGAGGCGCTGTTGCCATGATCCTGCGCCGGATGCGGGCCGAGGAACTGGGACGGGTGCTGGACTGGGCGGCGGCGGAAGGCTGGAACCCCGGTCTCGACGACGCGGCGGCCTTCCATGCCGCCGACCCGGAAGGCTTCTTCGTCGCCGCGCTGGATGACGACATCGTCGCCGCGATCTCGGTCGTCAATCACGACCCCCGGATGGCGTTTCTGGGGCTGTATCTGTGCCTTGCCGAATATCGCGGCCAGGGGATCGGCCTTGCCCTCTGGCGGCACGCCTTGAGGCATTCGGGGCCGCGCTGCGTCGGATTGGACGGGGTCGCCGCGCAGCAGGCCAATTATGCGAAATCCGGTTTCGTGGCATGGGGCGACACCACCCGATGGCAGGGCCGGCTGGACGGCTCTGCGCAGCCCCGGGTGCGTCGCGCGGGACCGGCCGATCTTGGCGACCTGCTGCGGCTCGACCGGCTGGCGACCGGCTATGACCGCAGGAAATTCCTGACCGCCTGGCTTGCCGGCACGGCGACACGACGCACCGTCCTGCACCGGGGACCGCATGGCACCGACGGATTTGCGACGATCCGGCAGTGCCGAAACGGGGCCAAGATCGGTCCCGTCGTCGCCCCCGACCTGGCGACGGCGATGCGCCTGATCCGCGCCGCCAGCCTGGAAATCCCTGCCGGGACGCAGGCAATGGACCTGCCCCAGGGCCGCGCGGATCTCGCCGGGACGCTGAGCGGCGCAGGGTTCGAACCCGTCTTCCGCGCAGCGCGCATGTATCGCGGCACGCCGGCAACGGGCAACGGCACGATCTTCGCCATCGCGACGATGGAGCTTGGCTGACAGCGCCGCCTGTTGATGACGATCACAGCGGTTCATGTCGCCGGCTTCGTCGCAATGACCAGTGGCATCGCTTCATCAGGTAAAGCCGGGGGTCCGCTATGCCGATTGATGCGCATGGGCGGATTGGCGGCCACAGGGTGCGACAAGCATGAGGATCGGCGCTTGGAAAAACCTCGTTCAAACGCCGCCAATGTCGGGCGAGCCACCCGTCACTCGAGCGTCTGGAAGGAATGCGATCTTACGGTCAGATGTCTTGAAGCTTGAGTTCCGATCCCGGATCCCCTTGCGACCGGATCGACGCATTTGGCTTGACTTTCACGCTGTCGTGAAGCTTCTGCCATCTGCAGCCGCAAACCCCGCTGCCTCGCCGTTCGTGTCTGGATGCGAAGGCGGCACGAGGGGACGCATGCGACGACCAGCCGCCAGCCAGTCATCCGAAAACCTGTCACGAGGGAGACTCCGAGATGAGGCTGAAGACGCTTGGACTGACATCAACGACGGCAATCGGGCTGGCCCTGGCGATCCTGCCCGGCCAGCTTGCCGCGCAGGACACCGGCGAGACGCTGGTGCTGGACGATATCGTCATCACCGCCGAAGAACAGGTCAAGCAGGCACTTGGCGCCTCGACCATCTCGGCCGAAGACCTTGAGAAACAGCCCGTCATCAACGACATCTCGGAAATCGTGCGGCGCATGCCGGGCGTCAACCTGACCGGTAACGCGGCCTCGGGCCAATACGGCAACAATCGCCAGATCGACATCCGCGGCATGGGGCCGGAAAACACCCTGATCCTGATCGACGGCAAGCCGGTCATGTCGCGCAACGCGGCCAAGATGGGCCGGGCGGGCGAACGCGACACGCGCGGCGATTCGAACTGGGTCGCCCCGGAACTGATCGAGCGGATCGAGGTGCTGCGCGGGCCGTCAGCGGCGCGTTACGGCTCGGGCGCCTCGGGCGGGGTGGTCAATATCATCACCAAGCGGCCCGATACCTTCACGGGTTCGGTCGGGCTGTCCTATAACTCTCCCGAAAGCTCTCTGGAGGGCGACAATGTCCGCACGAACTTCATGCTGGCCGGCCCGGCGGGCGAGCGGCTGACCTTCCGGCTGACCGGCAACTACAACAAGCAGGACGGCGATTCGCCCGAACTGAACGACGCCGCCGCCGGCAGCGAGACCGCGCCTGCGGGCCGCGAGGGCGTGACCAACAAGGACATCGGCTCGCTGCTGACCTGGCAAGCCGCCGAAGGGCACGAGGTGGATTTCGAGTTCAACTTCTCGCGCCAGGGCAACGTCTATGTCGGCGAGCGTGGGACCGGAGGGTCGGGCGAGCCGGGCAGCCCGGAAGACGAGCTTGCCCAAAGCGGCGCCACGACCAGCCGCATCTATCGCCGCACCCTGGGGGCGACCCATCGCGGCGATTACCATTTCGGCCAGTCCTTCTCGTATCTGCAATGGGAAAACACCCGCAATGCCAGTATCTGCCGCGGCGCGGCGGGGGCGAATGAAGGGACACCGTCGTTCTGCGTCGATACCGATGGCGACGGCGTGGCGGATGATTTCCGCTTCGATACGGTGACCCTGGACAACATCACCGGCAAGACCGAATGGGTGCTGCCGATGACCCTGGGCGGGCGGAACCAGACGCTGACCCTGGGTGCCGAGGTGCGGCACGAACGGATGAGCGATCCGACGACGCTGGTGCTGGAGAGCCCCGAGGGCGGCGCGACCGACGCCCCCAGCAAGACCGAGCAGACCAATATCGGCCTTTACGCCGAAAGCAACATCCAGTGGAACGACCGGCTGACGCTGACTCCGGCGCTGCGCCTGGACTGGGCCGACACCTTCGGCTTCAACGCCAGCCCCAGCCTGAACGCCACCTATCGCTTCAGCGACGAATGGTCGATGAAGGTCGGGTTGGCGCGGGCCTTCAAGGCGCCGAACCTGTTCCAGCTGAACCCGAACTATCGCTACATGTCGGCCGGCGGAGGCTGCCAGCAATTCGACGACGATGCCGAGACCCGGCCGCAGCCCATCCCCGAGTGGCCCGATTCCTGCTATATCTACGGCAACCCGGACCTGAAGCCCGAGACCAGCATCAATGCCGAGATCGGCCTGGCCTATGAGGGCTTCAACGACATCAACGGCTCGTTCACCTTCTTCCACAACGATTACAAGAACCGGATCGCGGCGGGCGATACGCTGATCGGCTATGATCCGGTGACGAATTACCGCGTCTATATCTGGGACAACACGCCCAAGGCGGTCGTGCAGGGGCTGGAGGGCAATTTCTCGATGCCCCTGGGCGAGCGTTTCGCCTTCAATGCCAATGCGACCTACATGATCAAGTCGGAGAACAAGGAAAACGGCCAGCCGCTGAGCCTTGTGCCCAAGCACACGATCAACGCCTCGCTCGACTGGTTCGCGACCGAGGATCTGACCTTCACCCTGGCGGCGACGAATTACGGCCGCATCAAGCCGCGCACGGCCAATACCAGCACCGGCATTCCCTATGACATCCTGGTGGAGCGGCCGGGCTATACGCTGTTCAACCTCAGCTCGCGCTGGAACATCAACGACAATGCGGTGCTGTCGGCCGGCGTGACGAACCTGTTCGGCAAGGAGATCCATCGCACGCAGCGGACATGGGATTCGGTGACGGATCGCTCGGTCAGCGACGCCAACACCTTTAACGAACCCGGACGGGCGTTCTACATTTCGCTCACCTCGTCATTCTGACGATGCCAGGATAAAGCCGCGGGGGCAGCCCGGCCAGATGGGATGCCGAGAAGGCAGCCATCCACCCAGCAGCGTCATCTCGACCGCTTCCCGCTTACGTCTCAACTGCGATCAGACCGCGCCAGAGGTTTCATCGGAACGCACCGAACCGGCAGTCGATTCATGAAACCCTCCGGCCTATCCGGCCATCTCGGCCTGGACGGTTACGTGCAGGCTGTTCAGTCGTTCGATTCCGTCCCTGTAGGGGCCCACGACGACTCGGGCAGGGCGGCTGCCGGGGGGCGTCGCGACAAGATTCGGCGCCGCCTCCACGATTTCCCGTGAATCGAGCGAGGGGTCCGGGGGCAGTCCGCGCAGCTCTTCCGCGGGACCGCTGTTGCGGCCGCCTGCGTCACGCATCGTTTTGATGACCGTGATGCCCCGACGCGCGAAGCTCTCGGCCATGAGCCTGCCGAAACCGGAACTCGTGCCGGCGATGATCGCGACGCGCGGGCCGTCGGCCGCGGTTGCCTGGGCCAGCGCCGGCGATGCCGCAGCTGTCGCCGCGAGGGCCGCCCCCGCGACCAGAACCTGCCTGCGTGAGGTCGAACCCGAGATGCCCTGCGCCATGATGCCTCTCCTTGTTTCCAGAACCCGGCCTGCCATGCGGCGCATCAGCCGCAAGGTGCCGTTCGTCTGGCTACCTTGGGAAGGCGGGACCATGTAATGTCTGGCCGGCCGGAATCGCCAACCGATCGTCCCGATTCGCCGGCGCATCGCTGTCGCCGCGCTTGCGGCGGGGCAGTTCGCCGCCTATCGTCGGGTCATGGACCTTCTCAGTGCGATCCTGCGCGATCTCCGGCTCGACAGCGTGGTGCTCAGCTTCGCCGACCTCCACGCGCCCTGGGGCTTCGACAAGGCCAGGGTAGAGGGCGCCCCGTTTCACATCGTGACCGAGGGGCGTGCCTTCCTCGAGATGGAGGGACGGGGCACGGTCGAGCTGATGGCCGGCGACCTGCTGGTCCTGCCCCGAGGCACCCCCCATGCCCTGATGTCAGAGCCGGGCGCGGCGCGGGTTCCCTTCCATGATCTCCTGCGGGAAAACGGCATCGACCCGGACTGGATCTCGGCCCGCCGCGGCCGGTGGTTCGATCGCTGGCGCGCCGGAGGGGATGGCGCGTGAACGCGCATGGTCAACGGCGTCTTCGGCTTTCCAAGTCGCCGGTCCGATCATCTGATCTCTGCCTTGCCCGAGGTCATCCTGGTGCGGGGTCGCCTGCGGGAAGGTCCGGCCTGGCTCGACGGCATCCTCGGGCAGATCCTGGAGGAAGCCGCGCGCGAGGAACCCGGCTTCCAGGCGATCATCGAGCGGTTTGCGGACATCATCTTCGTCAATGCGGTGGGCACCTCCATCGCCGACGATCCAGGGGGCGGAACCAGCTGGCTGCGCGGCCTGCGCGATCCGCATATCGCGCGCGTCCTGACCCTGGTGCATCGCGAGCCGGGGCGGCGCTGGACGCTTGCCGAACTGGCAAGGCAGGCGGGGCTGTTCAGAAGCGTGCTTGCAAGCCGCTTTCGCGCGACGGTCGGCGCGACCGTCATGGACTATGCGACCGGGCGGCGCATGGAGCTGGCGGAGACGCTGCTGTCCGCCTCGCAGATGCCGCTGACCCGGATCGCCCTCAGCGTCGGCTACGATTCCGAGATTTCCTTCGGTCGGGCCTTCCGGTGCTGGTCGGGCACGCCGCCGGGACAATATCGCCGCGATGCGCGGATCCCAGCGGCTTCGTGACGGCATGAGGAGGCCCCGGATCGACCGTTCCTTCAACCTCTGGTGCAGCTGCAAGCCGGCACCATCGTCGCATCGCGGCCAGGCGCAGAGAATATGCGCCGCGTCCCTGGGGAAGAAAAAGCCATGTCATCGACATTGTTCATGAAGGATTGTCTTGTGCCAACAGTGCGGGGACTGGACGGCGTGGCGGCATTTCTCCAGGTCGCGGCGCATCGCAACTTTCGGGCTGCGGCAGCGGATCTGGGTGTCTCGCCATCGGCCGTCAGCCAGGCGATCAGGGCGCTGGAAGCCCGGGTCGGCGTCGCCCTCGTGGCGCGCTCGACCCGCAGCGTCGGCCTGACCGAAGCGGGGCGGCGCTTTCTCGAGCTTGCGGGTCCCGCGATGCATGATCTGCACGAAGCCTTCGAAGCCGCCCGATGCCTGGGAGAACGGCCGTCGGGCCTGCTGCGGCTGACCGTTCCGCGTTCCGTGGTGGCGCCCGTGATCCGGCCGATCCTGCCCGGCTTCTGTGCCGCCTGTCCCGATGTCCAGATAGAGATCGTCGCCGATTCCGGCTTTGCGGATGTCATCAGGGATGGCTTCGACGCCGGCATCCGCGTGGGCGAGCTGGTCCATCCGGACATGATCGGCGTCAGGTTGACATCGCCCTTTCGATATTGCGTTGCCGGGGCGCCGGGCTATTTCGAGAAACATGGCCGTCCCGAACGGCCGGCGGATCTCTCCGCGCACAGGGCAATTCAATACCGTCAGCAAAGTTCGGGCCGGATATATCGATGGGAATTCACCGAGAACGGACATGAATTCGAAGTGGACATGACCGGCCCCCTGATCGTCAACGACGAGGCGTTGATGCTGTCGCTGGCGCTCGACGGCCTCGGTCTTGCCTATCTGGCCGAACCGCTAGTGCGCGATCATGTCGCGCAGGGGCGGATGGAAACCGCATTGCAGGCATACTGCCCGCAAAGCCCCGGACTTTTCCTGTATTATCCAAGCCGTGCGCAGAGCTTGCCGAAACTAAAAGCCTTTGTCGATTACATGATCGGGCAACGTTTCCGTTTCGAAGCCTGAATGCTGCCGCAGCCCCTGTTCCGGCGGATTGTGAAGAGATGCTTCACGAAGCATCCAGAGCAAGCCGGATTGCGGAATGATGGGTCCCGCTTAGGCTGACGGCCCAGAGCTGCGAGATGGAGGATTCATGGACCAGGATGAAGGCCAACCGGCCAATACGGGACGCCGGCGTCTTCTGGGCGCCGTGGCGCTCGGCACGGTCATCGGCGCCTCTACCGGCCTGGCGGGCGGCGCGGCGCTGACGGCACCGGGGGCGCCACCGGCACGGGTGACCTGCGACGGCAGCCGCCGTTTCGCGGGCAAGGTCGTGATGATTACCGGGGCGACCTCGGGGATCGGTCGCGCTGCGGCAGAGGCATTCGCCGCCGAAGGCGCCAGGGTCGCCTTTTGCGGCCGCCGCGAGGAGCTGGGGGCCGAGGTGGAACATGCGATCCGCCGGGACGGCGGCGATGCGCTGTATGTCAGGGCGGATGTGCGCAATCCCGCCGAGATCGATGATTTCGTCGCCAGGGCGATCGAGGCCTATGGCGGGCTGGACATAGCCTTGAACAATGCGGGCATCAGCTTCAGCAAGCCGCTTCACGAGACGGAGCCCGACGAATGGGACGACCTGCAGGACACCAATGTGCGCGGCGTCTTCCTGGCCATGAGGGCGCAGATTCCGCGGATGCTGGCGCGGGGCGGGCAGATCATCGTGACCTCGTCGGTCAATATCGTCGGTGCGCGCCCCGGTCTGGGGGCCTACAATGCCAGCAAGAGGGCATTGGCGGGCCTGATCCAGACGGCCGCGCTCGAATATGCGGATCGCGGCATCCGGGTGA
The DNA here is from genome assembly GCF_003709565.1 of Paracoccus sigandri. GTDB lineage: Bacteria > Pseudomonadota > Alphaproteobacteria > Rhodobacterales > Rhodobacteraceae > Paracoccus > Paracoccus siganidrum. Next base: position 31,970 of record NZ_QNRC01000004.1, read on the forward strand.
ACGGCATCTGCCCGGGCGCGACCGATACCGAGATGATCCGCCGGCAGGCAGGCTTCATGGACGCCCCGGACGCGGCCTGGAGGACCGCCGTCGGCCTCTGGGCGCGCGGCAATGTCCACGGCCTGCAACGTGTCGCCGCCCCGCACGAGATCGCCGCCGCCATCCTCGCCATGGCCTCGCCCGAGATGACCTACCTCAACGGATCGATGTTCTTCGTGGACGGGGGCATGACCGCATCGCTTTGAGCCTCCGGGTTGCCAAAGGCGTGCCCGACCGGCGCGGCCACCCGCGTGCTGGCCGGCGGCCGCATTCTCGACCGCAAGGGCGTGAACCTGCCCGATACGGTGGTGACCCTGCCGGCCCTGACCGAAAAGGATCGCGTCGACCTGGAATTCGGCCTGTCTCTGGGCGTCGACTGGGTGGGGCTGTCCTTCGTCCAGTGGCCGGAGGACCTGGCCGAGGCCAAGGGTTTGATCCAGGGCTGCGCCGGGCTGATCGCCAAGATCGAGAAACCCTCGGCGCTGGACTGTCTGCATGGAATCCTGGCCGCCCTGCTTGTCGGTTATGAACCGGCATGCAAGATTGCCCCTGTGGCGGGGTAATCGGCGCCCCAAATGCCCCCCTTACACTGATGTTCATGATGCCCCTGAGGTCATTGGGGGCGCGGTGCGGGATGCTGGTTGTGGAGACGATTGCGAAGATCCGTCGGGCGTATTTCCAGGACAAGAAGTCGGTCAAGCAGATCTGCCGGGAGTTGCGGGTATCGCGGAGCACGGTGCGCAAGGTGATCCGGTCGGGTGCGACGGAACTCACCTGCGAGCGGACCAATCAGCCGTTGCCGAAGATCGGGCCCCGGAAAGACATGCTCGACAAGATGCTGGCGGTGAACGCGCGGAAACCGAAGCGCGAGCGCCTGACCTGCATCCGCATCTTCGAGGACCTCCGGGCCCGAGGTTATGATGGCGGCTATGATGCCGTCCGGCGATACGCGGCCTCCTGGTCCACGGCAGGAGGCATCTGCCGCCGCCCATGTGCCGCTGAGCTTCGATCCGGGAGAAGCCTACCAGGTCGACTGGAGCCACGAGATCGTGGTGATCGATGGCGCGACCCTCACCGTGAAGGTCGCCCACATCCGCCTCTGCCACAGCCGGATGCTGTTTGTTCGGGCCTACCCGCGCGAGACGCAGGAGATGGTCTTCGACGCTCATGACAAGGCCTTCGCCTTCTTCGGTGGAGCCTGCGCGCGGGGCATCTACGACAACATGAAGACGGCGGTGGACACGATCTTCATCGGCCGCGACCGCGCCTATAATCGCCGTTTCCAGCAGATGTGCGGGCATTACCTCGTCGAACCGCCGTCCATTGGGCTTGAACCAATGGCGCCACAATGAACGGCCCTGCACCCCGGCCTCAGGCTGGGAGAAGGGGCAGGTCGAGAACCAGGTCGGCGTTGTCCGGCGGCGGTTCTTCGTGCCTCGACCGAAGTTCAAAAGCTGCGCCGAACTCAACGCCTGGCTCGAGGATCGCTGTGTTGCATGGGCCAGGTCGCATCCGCACCCCGAGCTTCGCGATCGCACGATCCGGGAAGTGTTCGAGGAAGAGCGGGCAAGCCTGGTGCCCTATGTCGGCCCCTTCGACGGCTTTCATGCCGTGCCCGCTTCGGTATCGAAGACCTGTCTCGTCCGGTTCGACAAGAACCGCTACTCGGTGGACGGTCGCGCTGTCGGTCGACCGGTCGAGATCCGCGCCTATGCCGAGCGCGTCGAGTTCTGGCAGGACGGCAGGATCGTCGGCCAGCACATCCGCGCCTTCGGCCGCGACAAGGCCATCTACGATCCGCTGCACTATATTCCGGTGCTGGCCCGCAAGCCCGGCGCCCTCCGGAACGGCGCTCCCTTCAAGGAATGGGAACTGCCGCCAGCGATCAGGCGCGTTCAGCGCAAGCTGGGCAAGGTGCCGAACGGCGACCGGCAAATGGTCCAGATCCTGAGCATGATCCCGACCGACGGACTGGATGCGGTGGAATCCGCCTGCGCCGAGGCCCTGAACGAGGGCGCCCCGGCGGCAGCTGTGGTCCTGAACATCCTGGCCCGGCATCGCGAACCGCCACCGCCGCTGACCATCGCCGCGCCGGATGCGCTGCGGCTGACCTGCGAGCCCGCGGCCGAGTGCATGCAGCGTCTCGCCGCCATGATATTCGGCGACGACCTGGCGCTTGAATTCGGTACTGTGACTGCGGTGGCGTCTGGACATGGGCTTTCTTCCTCTGAAAGCCAGCAGGGGGTCAATTCAACCGGTCTGACTGGTCCACCCCCAGGGGCGCACTCCAATAAGGGGGCAAGATTCCGTGCCGATTGACAGACCAGAAATAGTCGAGGGCGTGCTTGTGGAAGCCGATGCGCTCGCCGGGCGCCAGTTCCAGCGTGCCAACGGCCTCGTGGCTGACGGCATCATCGGCTCCCGCAGCTGGGCCGCGCTGCTGGACTGACCATCATCAAGGAGAACGACCATCCAGACCATCGTCAACGCGGCCATGCGCATGACGGCTGCCGGCAACCTGTCCGTCGACGCCGCGATCCGCATCATCCTGGAGCATGTCCGCAACAGCGTGCCGAACGCGCTGAGGCCCTCGCGGCACCCGGCGCAACCTCGGAGGCCAAGCTGGCCGAGGCGAAGGCCGAGATCACCGGCCGGGCGGCGGGCGCGCTTACTGCAGGGCTTCGCGATGCCGGCGGGCCGTGAGGGGCCGGCGGAGCTGGCCAGGATGGCGCCTGACCATGTGGCGACCTATGGCATCACGACGGGCGGCCTGACGGTCTGGGAAGACGGCCAAGCCGGTCATCCTGACCGCGCCGGATGCGTGGCGCGCATGGCTCGATGGCATCCCGGCCGCCGAGTTCCAGCGGTCCCTGCGCGATGGGGCACTGGTGCTGGTCGAGGAGCCGAGATCCGCGTTGCAACATTCAAGATCCGTTCCAGGCATGTCCCGGTCAACGGATCAACGAAGGCAATTGATTTCAGGGGAGTATTTTTGAGGATTTTCAATCCGGTGCGTAACCTCTCCGCCAACCCACCGTTGCTCCAAGGCTCACAGCCATTCTGCGGCTTCCGACGGGAGCGCAAGTCATGCCTGCGCGACGTTGCCACCGGTTCGGGTCGCCCGAGCGTCCGGGCGGCCCATAGGCCGCCCGCCGGTCGCGCCAGCCGCCGCTACAGCGAGCCGTGGCAGTGCTTGAACTTCCGGCCCGAGCCGCAGGGGCAGGCGTCGTTGCGCGAGGGGTTGCCCCAGGTGGCCGGGTTCGCCTCGTCGAAGCCCTCGACCAGCGGCGTGGGCTTGTCGGCGTCGTCGCTGGACTGGCGCTCGGCGCCGTGTTCCATCGTCAGGTGTTCCTGCGCCGCCTTCTGCTGCTGGGCCATCTGGCGCAGCATCTCCTCGCGCTCGGCCTCGGTCAGCGGGCGGATCTGCGCCAGCCGCTGGGTCACGTTGCCGCGCAGGCTGTCCAGCATCGATTCGAACAGCTGGAAGCCCTCGGTCTTGTATTCCGACAGCGGGTCGCGCTGCGCATAGCCGCGGAAGCCCACGACCGAGCGCAGATGCTCCAGCGTCAGCAGGTGTTCGCGCCATTTCTCGTCGATCATCTGCAGCAGGACCTGCTTCTCGATCTGGCGCATGTTCTCTTCGCCGAAGGCGGCCGCCTTGTCGGCCATGTAGGTGTCGGTCGCCTCGGTGATGCGCTCGATCATCACCTCCTGGTCGACGCCTTCCTCCTGGGCCCAGTCGTCGACCGGCAGGTTCATGTTCAGCCGTTCGCGCACCGCGGCCTTCATGCCCTCGGCATCCCATTGGTCCAGATAGGTCTTGGGCGGCATGAATTCATAGACCAGGTCCTCGATGACCTGGTGGCGCATGTCGGCGGCGATCTCGCCGACCTCCTCGCTGTCCATGATCTCCAGGCGCTGGCTGAACACCGCCTTGCGCTGGTCGTTCATCACGTCGTCGAATTTCAGCAGCTGCTTGCGGATGTCGAAGTTGCGGCCCTCGACCTTGGCCTGGGCGCGTTCCAGCGACTTGTTGACCCAGGGGTGGATGATCGCCTCGCCTTCCTTCATCCCCAGCGTCGACAGCACCTTCTCCAGCCGTTCCGAGCCGAAGATGCGCATCAGGTCGTCGTCCAGCGACAAGAAGAACAGCGACCGGCCGGGATCGCCCTGCCGGCCCGAGCGGCCGCGCAGCTGGTTGTCGATGCGGCGGCTTTCATGGCGCTCGGTGCCCAGGACGAACAGCCCGCCCGCATCCAGCACCGCCTGCTTGTCGGCGGCGTGCTCGGCCTCGATCCGGGCGCGCAATTCGTCGGGATTGGCGTCCGGGTCGGCCTTCAGCGCCTCCATCACCTTCATCTCGACATTGCCGCCCAGCTGGATGTCGGTGCCGCGGCCGGCCATGTTCGTCGCAATCGTCACCGCGCCGGGCTTGCCGGCATCGGCGACGATCTGCGCCTCGGCCTCGTGCTGGCGGGCGTTCAGGACGTTGTGGGGGATGCCTTCCTTCTTCAGGATCGCCGACAGCATCTCGGATTTCTCGATCGAGGTCGTGCCGACCAGGGTCGGCTGGCCCTTGGCATGGGCCTCCTTGATCGCCTCGATCACGGCGGCGTATTTTTCGTCGGCGGTGCGATAGACGCGGTCATGTTCGTCGATCCGCGCGATGCCGCGATTGGTCGGGACCTCGACCACGCCCAGCTTGTAGATCTCGGCGAATTCCTCGGCCTCGGTCGCGGCGGTGCCGGTCATGCCGGCCAGCTTGTCATAGAGGCGGAAATAGTTCTGGAAAGTGACCGAGGCCAGGGTCACGTTCTCGGGCTGGATCTTGACGCCCTCCTTGGCCTCGATCGCCTGGTGCAGCCCGTCCGACAGGCGGCGGCCCTTCATCATCCGGCCGGTGAATTCGTCGATCAGCACCACCTCGTCGTCGCGGACGATGTAGTGCTGGTCCTTCAGATACAGCTTGTGGGCGCGCAGCGCCTGGCTGACATGGTGGACGATGGTGGTCGATTCCGGGTCGTAGAGCGTCTGGCCCTCGGGCAGCACGCCCTCGGCCTGCAGAAGCTGTTCCAGATATTCGTTGCCTTCCTCGGTGAAGGTGGCGTTGCGGGTCTTCTCGTCCAGCTTGAAATGCTCGTCCGTCAGCATCGGGATGTACTTGTCCAGCGCGACGTAAAGCTCGCTGCGGTCCTGCGACGGCCCCGAGATGATCAGCGGCGTGCGCGCCTCGTCGATCAGGATGCTGTCGACCTCGTCGACGATGGCGAAGTTGTGACCGCGCTGGGTCATCTCCTCGACCGAGCCCTTCATGTTGTCGCGCAGATAGTCGAAGCCCAGCTCGTTGTTCGTCGCATAGGTGACGTCGGCGCGGTAGGCCTCGCGCTTTTCCGCCTCGGCCTGGAAGGGATAGACGACGCCGGTGGTCAGCCCCAGCTGCCGAAACACCTTGCCCATCCATTCCGCGTCGCGCTTGGCCAGGTAGTCGTTGACGGTGACGACATGCACGCCCTTGCCGGTCAGCGCGTTCAGATAGGCGGGGAAGGTGGCGACCAGGGTCTTGCCCTCGCCGGTCTTCATCTCGGCGATATTGCCCTGGTGCAGGAAGATGCCGCCCATCAGCTGCACGTCGAAGGCGCGCAGGCCAAGCGCGCGGCGGGCGCCCTCGCGGCAATTGGCGAAGGCCTCGGGCAGGATCGCGTCCAGATCCTCGCCTTCGGCGACGCGCTTCTGGAACTCGCGGGTCTTGTCCACCAGGCCTTCGTCGGACAGCGCCTTGAGCTGCTCCTCCAGCGCGTTGATCCTGCCGACCAGCGACCGGACCGATTTCACCTTGCGGTCGTTGGGCGTGCCAAAGACCAGTTTCGCCAGATTTCCGATGCCGAGCATGTTACCTTCGCAATCACGTTGATGGGAAAGCCTGCCAGTTGGGGCCCACTTGCCCGACCCGGCTGCATTGCCGTATCAGGGTCCTGAACGAAAGCGGCGGCTGCGCCTTCCACGGTTGCGTGGGATGTAGGGCCCGGCCGCCTGACTGTCAATGTTGGCCCGGCCCGGCACCGCCGTTTGGGCCAGAAGACGCGAAGGAATTCCCATGCTGAAACGATCGATTCTGGCCGCATTCGTGATCGCGGCGCCGGCTGCCATGCCGCTGGCGGCGCTGGCACAGGACCAGAGCGCCGACAGCGTCGTGGCCTCGGTCAACGGCCAGGACATCACGCTGGGGCAGATGATCGTGATGCGCCAGTCGATGCAGGATCCCTCGACCGATGGCATGTCGGACCAGGCGATCTGGGACATGATGCTGGACCAGCTGGTCCGCCAGGCCGCCGTGGCCGAGGCCGCCGCCGACACCCCCAATGCCGGCGTGCGCGCCGAGCTGGAGCTGCAGCGCCGCAACACGCTGGCCAATGCCGCGATCCAGGCCGTGGCCGAGGCCGAGCCGACCGACGAGCAGGTGCAGGCCGCCTATGACGGGCTGTTCGCCGAGACCGAGCCGGTGACCGAATATTCCGCCGCCCACATCCTCGTCGCGACCGAGGACGAGGCGCAGGCGATCAAGGCCGAGCTGGACGGCGGCGCCGATTTCGGCGCCCTGGCCGAGGAGCATTCGACCGACAATTCCGGCCCGAACAAGGGCGACCTGGGCTGGTTCACGCCCGACCAGATGGTCGAACCCTTCGGAAACGCCGTGAAGGAACTGGAGGCCGGGCAGATCTCGGAGCCGGTGGAGACCCAGTTCGGCTGGCACCTGATTCGGCTGAACGAGACCCGCCTGCGCGAGGCGCCGCCGCTTGACCAGGTCCGCGACCAGCTGGCGCAGCTGGTCCGCCGCGAGAATGTCGAGACCGAGATCCAGCGCCTGGTCGATGCCGCCACGGTCGAGAAGACCGAGGGGCTGGACCCCGCGCTGCTGAACAAGGCCGAGCTTCTGGAGGCGGAATGATGGGCAAGGCCGGGCTTCCCGTCTCGCCGCTGGCGCCAGCGGCATTTCCCGACCTGCCGGTGATCGAGGGCGTGGAATTCGCCAGCGCCGCCGCCGGGGTGAAATACCAGGGCCGCACCGACGTGACCCTGATCCGCATCTGCGAGGGCGCCTCGATCGCCGGGGCCTTCACGAAATCCTCGACCCGCGCGGCCTGCGTGCTGGACAACCAGGCCAAGCTGGCGGCGGGCGAGGGGCGCGACAAGGGCGCGGCGATCATCGTCAATTCCGGCAATGCCAATGCCTTCACCGGCGCGCGCGGGCAGGAATCGGTCGATGCGGTGACCGGCGCGGTGGCGCAGGCGCTGGGGGTGCCGCGCGGGCGGGTCTTCTCGTCCTCGACCGGGGTGATCGGCGAGCCCCTGCCGCATGAGCGGATTGTCGCCGTCATCGCCGATCTGGCGGCGGGGCTGGATGCCGGGGGCGCGGCCGATGCCGCGCGCGCGATCATGACCACCGACACCTTCCCCAAGGGCTCGGGCGCGCTGGTCGAGGCCGAGGGCGGCCAGATCCGCATCGCCGGCATCGCCAAGGGCTCGGGGATGATCGCGCCCGACATGGCGACGATGCTGGTCTATATCTTCACCGATGCGAAGATCGCGCCAGAGCTGCTGCAGCAGGCGCTGGACGACGGGCTGGGCGGCAGCTTCAACGCCATCACCGTGGACAGCGACACCTCGACCTCGGATGCGCTGATCCTTGCCGCGACCGGGCGGGCGGCGGCGGCCGAGATCACGTCGCTGGACAGCGATGCGGGCCGGGCCTTCACGCAGGCGCTGCACGGGCTGATGCGCGACCTGGCCCAGCAGGTGGTCCGCGACGGCGAGGGGGCGACGAAATTCGTCGAGGTGCGGGTGACTGGCGCCGCCTCGGACGCCGATGCCCACAGGGTCGCCATGGCCATCGCCAATTCGCCGCTGGTCAAGACCGCCATCGCCGGCGAGGATGCCAACTGGGGCCGCATCGTCATGGCGGTGGGCAAGTCGGGCGCCGAGGCCGACCGCGACCGGCTGACCATCCGCTTCGGCGACCTGGTCCTGGCCGAGAAGGGCTGGCGTTCCGACAGCTATGACGAGGACAAGGCCAGCGCCTACATGAAGAAGCAGGAGCTGCTGATCGCCGTCGACCTGGGGCTGGGGCAGGGCGCGCGGACCGTCTGGACCTGCGACCTGACCCACGGCTATATCGACATCAACGCGGATTATCGTTCGTGAAGGTCGTGTCGGGGACGCGCAGGTGAAGACGATCCTTGTCGCCGCCGTCGCGCTGATCGATCCCGACGGGCGCGTGCTTCTGGCACAGCGCCCCGAGGGCAAGTCCATGGCCGGGCTGTGGGAATTCCCCGGCGGCAAGGTCGAGCCCGGCGAAACCCCCGAGGCCGCGCTGATTCGCGAGCTGCACGAGGAGCTGGGGATCGAGACCTGGCGGTCCTGCCTGGCGCCGCTGACCTTCGCCAGCCACAGCTATGACGACTTCCACCTGCTGATGCCGGTCTTCGCCTGCCGGCGCTGGGAAGGCATCGTGCGGGCCGTCGAGGGGCAGAATCTGGCCTGGGTCCGGGCCGCTGATTTGCGCAATTACTCTATGCCGGCCGCCGATATTCCGTTGATCCCATCGTTACAAATGTGGCTCTGACAGCACAAAAGTCGCGATTTCCTTCCTCGGATGCCACTTTCTGGGGATCCGGGAAGGAATATGACTTTTTTTTTAACCTTTATGAAATAAGTTTAGCTTGTGGGTGGAGGAGGACTTGACATGATTCGTACCATATCACTTGGAAGCTACATTTCCGTTCAGGGTCTGTTCGAACGCGCGGCGGCCAATGGCAATATCGTGGTTCGGGTGGGCGATCAGACCTTCGAAGGCAAACCGATTTCGAAATGATCCGGCACGATTGCGGGCGGGCCTGACCAGCCACCCTCGATCAGGTTCCGAAAAGGGAAACGGGGCACCGAAAGGCGCCCCGTTTTTCTGTCTGGGATCCGTCTGCGGACCCGCGCCGGGCCGGGCACGCCTTACAGCGTGCGCTCGACCTCCTCGCGCTCGAAGATCTCGATGACATCGCCGGGGCGGATGTCGTCGTAATTCTCGAAGGCCATGCCGCATTCCTGGCCGGACTGGACTTCCTTGACCTCGTCCTTGAAGCGCTTCAGCGTCTTCAGCGTGCCTTCGTGGATCACCACGTTGTCGCGCAGCAGGCGCACCCCGGCGCTGCGGCGGGCGACGCCCTCGGTGACCAGGCAGCCCGCGACCTTGCCGACGCCGGTGACCTTGAAGACTTCCTTGATCTGCGCATAGCCGATGAAGTTCTCGCGCACCTCGGCTGACAAGAGGCCCGAGGCGGCCGCCTTGATGTCGTCCACCAGGTCGTAGATGATCGAGTAATAGCGGATCTCGACCCCTTTCTGGTTGGCGGCGTTGCGGGCGGGCGCATTGGCGCGGACGTTGAAGCCGATGACCGGCGCCTGAGACGCCTCGGCCAGGCCGATATCCGATTCGGTGATCGCGCCGACCCCGTAATGCAGCACGCGGACGCGGACCTCCTCGTTGCCGACCTTCTCCAGCGCCTGCACGATCGCCTCGGCCGAGCCCTGCACGTCGGCCTTCACCACCACCGGCAGTTCGGCGACGCTCTCGTCGGCCTTGGCCTTCGCCATCAGCTGTTCCAGCGTGGTCGCGGCACCGGCGGCGGCGCGTTTGTCCTTGGCCTGCTGGATCCGGTAATCGGCGATCTCGCGGGCCTGGGCCTCGGTCTCGACCACGTTCAGCACGTCGCCGGCTTCGGGCGTGCCGTTCAGGCCCAGCACCTCGACCGGGACCGAGGGTCCGGCCTCGTCGACGCGCTCGCCCTTGTCGTTGATCAGCGCCCGGACCTTGCCCCATTGCTCGCCGACCACGAAGATGTCGCCGCGACGCAGCGTGCCGTTCTGGACCAGGACCGTGGCGACGGGGCCGCGGCCGATATCCAGCTGCGCCTCGATCACCGCGCCCTGGGCAGAGCGATCCGGGTTGGACTTCAGCTCCAGGATCTCGGCCTGCAGCGCGATGGCTTCCAGAAGCTCGTCCAGGCCCTGGCCGGTCTTGGCCGAAACCTCGACATCCTGCACGTCGCCGGACATCTTCTCGACCACGACCTCGTGCTGCAGCAGGTCGGTGCGGACCTTGTCGATATTGGCGTCGGGCTTGTCGACCTTGTTGATCGCCACGATCATCGGGACGCCGGCGGCCTTGGCGTGGTTGATCGCCTCGATCGTCTGCGGCATCACCGCGTCATCGGCGGCAACCACCAGCACCACGATATCGGTGACCTGCGCGCCGCGTGCCCGCATCGAGGTGAAGGCCGCGTGGCCCGGCGTGTCCAGGAAGGTCAGCACCGCACCCGATTCGGTCGTCACCTGATAGGCGCCGATATGCTGGGTGATGCCGCCGGCCTCGCCCGAGACGACATTGGCGTGACGGATCGCGTCCAGCAGCGAGGTCTTGCCGTGGTCCACATGGCCCATGATCGTGATGATCGGCGGGCGCGGCTTCAGGTCCTCGGGCCGGTCCTCGACCGTGTCGATGACCTGTTCCACGTCCGAATCCGAGACGCGGACCGCCTTGTGGCCGAATTCCTCGATCACCAGTTCGGCGGTGTCGGCGTCGATGGTCTGGTTCGCGGTGACCATCATGCCCATCTTCATCAGCGACTTGATGACATCGGCGGCGCGCTCGGCCATCCGGTTGGCCAGTTCCGACACGACGATGGTTTCGGGCAATTGCACGTCGCGCACCTGCTTTTCGGCGCGCTGGCTGCCGCCCATCGCCTTCTGGCGGGCCTTTTCCTGCTTGCGCTTCATCGCGGCCAGGCTGCGCTGGCGGCCGCCTTCGCCTTCCAGCGCCTGGTTCAGCGACAGCTTGCCCGAGCGGCGGCTGTCGTCGCGGGCACCCTTGCCGCGCGAATCGCGGTCCGGCGCGCGGTCGCCGCGGTCGCGTTCGGTCTTGCGCGGGGTGGCGGCGCTGACGCCCTTGGTCTCGGCGCGGGCGGCGGCGGCCTCGATGGCGGCCTGGTCCTGCGGCGCGGGACGGGCGCCGGCACCAGCGGCGGCGGGCTTGCCGCGCGGGTCTTCCTTGCGGGCCGCGGGCTTGGGCGCCTCGTCCTTGGCCTTGGCGCGTTCCTCGGCCTCGCGGGCGCGGCGGGCCTCTTCCTCGGCCTTGGCCTTGCGGGCCTCCTCGCGCTCGCGTTCCTCGCGTTCGCGGGCCTCGATCTCGGCGCGGCGGCGTTCGCGTTCTTCCTCGCGGGCCTTTTCCTCGGCGGCGCGGGCGGCAATATCATCGGCCTCGCGCGCCTTGGCGGCGGCAAGGGCCTTCAGGCGGCGCTCCATCTCGGCATCCGAGATGCCGGCGGGCCGTTTCGAGCGGTCACCGCCCGCGACCTTCGCGACCAGCGGTGTCTTGGCAGTATCGGTCACGCCCTGAGCGGCGCCGGGCTTCGGCACCACCACGCGCTTGCGCTTGGTCTCCACGACCACATTCTTGGTGCGACCGTGGCTGAAGCTTTGCTTGACCTGACCCGAGCGGCCACCGCCCAGTCCCAGTGTCTTTTTTCCGTCTTTGTCGCTCATCTGCGTCTTCATTCCTTCCCGGCGGCCGTATTGCCGCCGTCATGCCCGCGCAGACCCGTCAGTCTGCCGGCTTCCACGATCACCTTGTCCGTCAGGCCACCCGCCGCAAGCGCGCCGTGTATGACATGATCGCGCCCGAAGGACAAACCCAATTCTGATGCGGTCAGGCAGCCGAACCAGCGTCCGCCCGTGGGCGTCCACAGCTTGCCCTTGCCGCGTTCCGAGCCGTCGCTGGCCTGCAGCAGCACTTTCGCGCGCCCCTCGGCCAGCCAGCCCTTGACCTTTTCGAAACCGGCCACCGCCTTGCCCGATTTCCGGGCCAGCGAGACCAGTTCCACCACGCGCCGCGCCAGGCCCGCCTCGACCAGGTCGGCCAGGCCGTCCGGCACCTTGACCTGCGCCTTCGCGGCGCGGGCGAACAGCCCCTTGGCGGCGGCCTTCTCGATCGCGGCGCGGTCGGCGGCGATCCAGATGCCGCGGCCCGGCAGCTTCTCGGCCAGGTCCGGCACGATCATTCCATCCGGTCCCGCCACGAAGCGGATCAGCCCGCGCTTGGGCTGAACCTCTCCGGTGACGATGCAGCGCCGTTCGGGCTGCGTCCGGTCCTTTTCGCGTCCGCCACGGCTCACGCCGGCCAGATCCGGGGCGGTCAGGCCCCGGCCTCCTGATCGTCGCCTTCGCCGGTCTCGTCGCCCGCCTCGGCCCCCAGCTCGGTCGGGTCGACCCAGCCCAGCATGACGCGGGCAGTCATGACCATGTTCTGCGCCTCTTCCAGGCTGACGTCGAACGGTTCCAGCAGGCCCTCGTCCTTGACGCGCTGGCCGTCCACCGTGGTCCAGCCGCCGGCCAGTTCCCAGTCGGCGCAGGTGGCGAAATCCTCCAGCGTCTTGATGCCGTCCTTGGCCAGCGCCTCCACCATCTGGGGAGACAGGCCGTCGAAATCAACAAGGCTGTCCTCGACGCCAAGCGCGCGGGCATTTTCCAGCGCCGCCTTGTTGCGGGCCTCCAGCACGTCGCGGGCGCGGGCCTGCAGTTCCTCGGCGGTGCCTTCGTCCACGCCCTCGATGGACAGAAGCTCGTCCAGCTCGACATAGGCGACCTCTTCCAGGTCGGTGAAGCCCTCGGCGACCAGCAGCTGGGCGAAGAACTCGTCCAGGTCCAGCGCATCCATGAACAGCTGGGTGCGGGCGTTGAACTCGGCCTGGCGGCGCTTGGATTCCTCTTCCTCGGTCAGGATGTCGATGTCCAGACCCGTCAGCTGGCTGGCCAGGCGCACGTTCTGGCCGCGCCGGCCGATGGCCAGGCTCAGCTGCTCGTCGGGCACCACCACCTCGATCCGGCCGCCATCCTCGTCGATGACCACCTTGCTGACCTCGGCCGGCTGCAGGGCGTTGACCAGGAAGGTCGCCTGGTCCTCGTTCCAGGGGATGATGTCGATCTTCTCGCCCTGCAATTCGCCCACCACGGCCTGGACGCGGCTGCCGCGCATGCCCACGCAGGCGCCGACCGGGTCGATCGAGTTGTCGTAGCTGATCACCGCGATCTTCGCGCGGCTGCCGGGGTCGCGGGCGACGGCCTTGATCTCGATCACGCCGTCATAGATCTCGGGGACTTCCATCTTGAACAGTTCCGCCATGAATTGCGGATCGGTGCGCGACAGGAAGATCTGCGGGCCGCGCGCCTCGCGGCGGACATCCTTGACATAGGCGCGGATGCGGTCGTTCGGGCGATAGCTCTCGCGGCCGATCTTCTCGTTGCGGCGCAGGATCGCCTCGCCGCGGCCGACGTCGACGATGATGTTGCCGTATTCCTCGCGCTTGACGACGCCGTTGATGATGGTGCCGGCGCGGTCCTTGAATTCCTCGTACTGGCGGTCGCGCTCGGCCTCGCGGACGCGCTGCAGGATCACCTGCTTGGCGGATTGCGCGGCGATGCGGCCCAGCTCGACCGGCGGCACCTCGTCCACGATCACGTCGCCGACCTTGGGATCGTCCAGATAGGGGCGGGCCTGCTCGACCGTCAGCTCGGCCTGATAGTTCTCGACCGCGTCATCCTCGACCACGGTGCGGACGCGGGTGAAGGTCGCATGGCCGGTCTTGCGGTCGATCTTGACGCGGATGTCCATCTCGGACCCGTAGCGCGACTTGGCGGCACGGGCGAGGCTGTCCTCCATCGCCTCGATGACCAGCTCGGGCTCGATCATCTTCTCGCGCGCGACGGCCTCGGCCGTCTGCAACAGTTCCAGCTGGTTGGCAGAGGTGATCGCCATCACTCACTCCTTGGCATCGGCGCTGTCGGCGCCTTCATTGTCTTCGGTTTCGCCATCAGTCTCGGTTTCCACCGCGTCGAAGGCGCTTTCGTCCAGATGGTCGATCTCGACGCCGGCCTCCTTCTTCTGGCGCAGCATCTCGCGGATCAACTCGTCGGTCAGCACCAGCTTGGCGTCGGAAAGCCAGTCGAATTGCAGCCCGATGGTCTGCGTCTGGCCGCCTTCCTCGATGTTCAGCAGCACCTCCTCGGTGCCGTCGCGCGATTCGATGCCCGCCAGCACGCCCTTGAAGCGCTTGCGCCCGTCGATGGGCTGGTTCGTCTCCAGCCGCGCCTCGTAGCCCTCGAAGGTCTCGAAATCCTTCAGCCGCGTCAGCGGCCGGTCGATGCCGGGGCTGGAGACCTCGAGGTGATAATTGTCCTCGATCGGGTCCTCGACATCCAGCGTGGCGCTGACCGCGACGGAAATATCGCCGCAATCGTCGACATTGATGCCGCCCTCGGGGCGGTCGGCCATGATCTGCAGGGTCGCCGTCTTGCCGCCCTGCAGCCGCACGCGCACCAGCTCGAAGCCCAGATCCTCGATCACCGGGGCGATGATCTCGGCCAGGCGCCGGTCGATGGCGGTCTTGGCGATCAGATCGTTCGACATCTGGTCCTTTCGGAAATGAAAAACGGGCCTTCAGCGGGCCCGTGCGGAAGTCTCCGGTGGGCAGGGGGTGGAAGCCTGCACCGCTGTTGGCTTGCATATAGGCCGGTTTGCGGCCAAAAGCAAGTGCCGGGTCGCCAAGCCCCGCGATATCGCAGGAGCCATGCCGAGCAGCCCGTCATGATCCACGAAAAACGCTTTTCCCAAGTGACCCGAATCGACACGATCATGGCAGATGCCGACGCCCGCGGCTGGGGGCCGATCGCGGCGCTGGCGCAGCTGACGGCCGTGCTGTTCCAGGGCCGCCGCCGCAGCTTCCCGGACGGGCGGGTCGGCCGGGCGCGGAAGCTGTGGGACCTGCGCCCGCGCCCGCGCGGCAACCGGGATCGCGTGCTGCTGGCGCTGCTGCATTCGCCCGCCCATATCGTCCATCTGCGCCGCAGCGCGGCCTTCCGCGAGGGCTATGGGACGGTGGTCGCCTGGATCATCGACAGCTTCCGCGACGACTATCCGCTGCGCCGCGCGGAATATGCCGGGATCGACCTCATCTGCATCATCCGCCGGGACGAGCTGGCCCATTACCGCCGGCACCTGGGCGACCGGGTGATGGCGCTGAACTGGGGCGCGGACGTGCTGGGGGCGGGCTCGGATGCGGGCGAAAGGCCGGTGGACCTGCTGCGGATCGGCCGCCAGCCCGAAGCCTGGCAGGATGATTCGGCGACCGAGCGGGTGGCGGCGGAACATGGGCTGCGCTTTGCCGGGCGGCCGCCGCTGGTGCCCGATCTGCTGGAAAACCAGCGCCGGGTGATGGCGGCCTATGCCGCGACGAAATTCGTCATCGCCCATACCAACCTGGCCTCGACCGATGCCTATACGCACCGGGTCAAGGAATACATCACCGGCCGCTGGACCGACGCGCTGGCCTGCGGCGCCACCGTCGCCGGGATCCAGCCCAAAAACGACGACAGCTTCCGCCGCCTGTTCTGGCCCGGCGCGACGCTGGATTTCGACCGCATCGACCTGCGCCACAACATGCAGGCCCTGGCCGAGGCGGTCGCCGCATGGACGCCGGGGCAGGCGCGGCGCAATCACCTGATGGCGCTGGAGCGGCTGGACTGGCGGCACGGCCTGAAGCGGATCGCCGAGACGGTTTCGGCAGGCTCGCCCGCGCTGGATGCCGATCTGGCCGAGATCGCCCGCCGCACCCAGACGGCACCCGCCTGCTGAGGCGGCTCAGCGGGCGGCGCGGTCGCCGCCCCGGATCTGCTCTGCGGCCAGCAGCCCGGCGCGGTCGCGCTCACGGATCTCATCGGTGACGCGTACCAGCTCGGCCGAGATGCGCGGCTCGGACAGCGCGTGGCCCGAGGCGGGAACGAAGCGCAGCTCGCAGCGGTTCCAGCCCTCGGCCAGTTCCCAGGCGCTGGCGGGCGGGCAGACCATGTCATAGCGGCCCTGCACGATGACGGCCGGCAGATGCTCGATTCGGTGGCGGTCGCGCAGCAGCTGGCCTTCCTCGAGGAAGCAGCCATTCATGAAATAATGGTTCTCCAGCCGGGCGAAGGCGCGGGCGTAATCGGCGGGGGCGTGGCTGACCGGGGCCGATTGCAGCCCCGCCAGCGCGTTTTCCCACATCAGCCAGGGCAGGGCGAAGCGCCCCTGCCGGCCGCGATCATCGGAAAACAGCCGGCGGTGATAGGCGGCGATCATGTCGCCGCGCTCGGGTTCGGGGATCGGCTCCTGGAAGCGGGCCCAGAGATCGGGGAAGAACCGCCCGGCGCCGCCGCCATAGAACCAGTCCAGTTCCGCGCGCCGCCCCAGGAAGACGCCACGCAGGATCAGCCCGGTCACGCGCGCCGGATGGGCCTGGGCATAGGCCAGGGCCAGGGTCGCGCCCCAGCTGCCGCCGAACAGCAGCCAGTCGTCCAGCCCGATCAGCGCGCGCAGCGATTCGATGTCGCGGATCAGATGGGCGGTGGTGTTGGCCTCGACCTCGGCGGTGGGGCGCGAGCGGCCGCAGCCGCGCTGGTCGAACAGCACCACGCGATAGTGATCGGGATCGAAGAAGCGCCGCATGAACGGGCTGCAGCCGCCGCCCGGGCCCCCATGCAGGACCAACACCGGCCGGCCATCGGGATTGCCGCATTGCTCGACATACAGGCTGTGGCCGTCGCCCACGTCCACCATGCGGCGGTCGAAAGGCTCGGTCGCCGGGTGGAGGCGGCCATGTGACGCGCCGATTTGTCCTGCCAATCTGTCCATCGCCCCAGTATATAGCCAAGCGCGACAGCCCGCCAGAAGGAGCAGTGCCATGACCAGCATCGACCCCGACGAAATCGCCAAGTTCGAGGCAATGGCGGCGGAATGGTGGGATCCGAAGGGCAAGTTCAAGCCGCTGCACATGATGAATCCGGTGCGCCTGGACTATGTGACCGACCAGATCGCCGCGGAATTTTCCTGCGACCGGCGCGCCCTGCGGCCCTTCGAGGGGCTGCGAATCCTCGATATCGGCTGCGGCGGCGGGCTGATCGCCGAGCCGATGGCGCGGCTGGGCGCCAGCGTGACGGGCGCCGACGCGGCCGAGGGCAATATCGCCGTCGCGCGCCTGCATGCCCAACAGCAGGGGCTGGAGATCGACTATCGCGCCGCCGCCGCCGAGACGCTGCTGGCCGAGGGCGAGGCGTTCGACGTGGTGCTGGCGCTGGAGATCGTCGAGCATGTCGCCGACCCGGCCGCCTTCATCCGCAGCTGCCGCGATCTGTTGCGGCCGGGCGGGCTGGCGGTGGTCTCGACCCTGAACCGGACCGCGCGCAGCTTCGGCGCGGCGATCGTCGGCGCAGAATGGATCATGCGCTGGCTGCCCAGGGGCACCCATGAATGGAACCGCTTCATTACCCCCGATGAATTGGCGGCGATGGCCGAGGGCGCCGGGCTGCAGGTCGTGGACCGGCGCGGCATGGTCTTCAACCCGCTGTCCTGGCGCTGGAGCCTGTCCAGCCGCGACCTGTCGGTGAACTACGCGCTGAGCGCCCGCCGCCCCGCCTGAGACCGCGTTCAGCCCTCGGCGCCGGTGGCGCTGCCCAGCCGCAGCCGCAATTCGCGCAGCACGGGCAGGGCCACGCGCACCCGCTCGGGGCCGATGTCGCGGACGATATCGGCGATCAGCGGCATGAAGGCGGCCATGGCGGCATCGCGCGCGGCCCGGCCCGCCGGGCTGATCGCCACGAACTTGCGCCGCGCGTCGTCCCAGTCCGGGCGGATATGGATATGGCCCGCCCATTCCAGCCGCGACAGGGTATTGGTCATGGCGCCGCGGGTGATGTGGAAGGCCTCGGCCAGCTGCGCGGGGGTGCGTTCCTCGTTCACATGCGCCAGCAGGTTCAGCACCGAGAAATGCGAGATCTGCATCCCGCGCGGCAGCGCCCTGCTGATCAGGTTGCGCGACAGCTGGTCGGCGATCAGCACCTCGGCAAAGAGGCTTGCGGCCAGCCGGTCGTTGGCATGGGCCTTTTCGGGCGCGGTGACTGGGGGCGTCATGGGCATGGCAGGGGTATCGGATCAGGGGCCGTCGAAGGCGCGGTCATGGGTCAGCGAAGGGATGCGGGACCGTGCCCCGTCAACCGCCCCCAGGTCAAGACGGACCATCGTCAAACCTGGCGTAACACCCGCATCGGCCAGGACCTTTCCCCAGGGATCGACGACAAGCGAATGGCCGTGGCTGCGGCGCGGGGGCCGTCCGGGCGAATGCGGCGCCGGATGGGTGCCGCATTGCGCCGGCGCCAGCACGAAGCAGCCGGTCTCGATCGCGCGGGCGCGCAGCAGCACCTCCCAATGGGCGGCGCCGGTCGTGGGGCTGAAGGCGGCGGGCACGGTCAGGATCCGCGCCCCCGCCTGCGCCAGCGCCCGGTAGAGATGCGGGAAGCGCAGGTCATAGCAGACGCTGAGCCCGAGGGGCACCGGCCCCTGCGCCAGGACCGCGCGGGCGCCGGGGCGATAGGCGGCGCTTTCGCGGAAGGTCTCGGCCTTGGAAATCGCGACATCGAACATGTGCAGCTTGTCATAGCGCGCGGCGATGCCGCCATCGGGCGCGATCAGGAAGCTGCGGTTGACGAAGCGGTCCTCGACCGGGTCGTCGGCCTTCAGCGCCAGGGACCCGATCAGCAGCCAGATCCCGGCCGCGCTTGCCTCGGCGCGCAGGGCGGCCAGGGTTTCGTCCTCGGCCTCGGGGCGCAGCACCTCGCGCTGCCGGGCACGGTCGGGCGACAGCAGGTTGGTGGCCTCGGGCGTCAGCACCACTTGCGCGCCCTGCGCCGCCGCCTGGCGGATCAGCGCGACGGTCGCGGGCAGGTTTTCCCGCGGATCGTCGCCGACCGTCAGCTGGATCAGCGCCACGTCCAGCCGGTCGGGGAATGGCGGCCGGGCCGACGGCCGCTCGGCGCCCGGTCCGCTCATGCCGGGCTGCCTGCCAGCAGCGGCGCCAGCTTGCCCGCATCCTCCAGCGCCTGAAGATCGTCGCTGCCGCCGACATGCTGCCCGCCGATGAAGATCTGCGGGACGGTGCGGCGGCCATGGGCGCGCTGGATCATCTCGGCCCGCCGCTCGGGCTGGGCGCCGACGTCGATCTCGTCGAAGGCGATGCCCTTGCGCGCCAGCAGCGCCTTGGCGCGGTGACAGAAGGGGCAGGTCTGGGTGGCATAGATCTCGACACGGGGGGTGGTGGTCATGGCGGTCCTGTCTGGTGATGGGAGCCCTTCCTATCTAGTCATCCTTGACCGCCCGCGCCAGCACCGCGACCGAGACCGGGCCCGAACCCGCGGCCAGCAGCGCCTGCGCGGCATGGGTCATCGTCGCGCCCGAGGCCATGACGTCGTCGACCAGCAGCACCGCCCGCCCCTCGATCGCGGCCAGCCGGCGCGGGTTCACGGCAAGCGCGCCCTCCAGATTGGCCATCCGCCCGGCCAGGTCGCGATGATCCTGCCCCGGCGTGTGGCGGCTGCGGGTCAAGAGGTCCGGCAGATGGGTCAGCCCGCGCGCCCTGGCCAGCGGCCCCGACAGCAGCGCCGCCTGGTTGTAGCGCCGCTTCATCAGCCGCAGCAGGTGCAGCGGCACCGGCGCCACCACCATGCCGGGCCGGACCAGCGGCGCCGCCGCCCGCGCCAGCCAGGCGGCGAGGTGCGGCGCCATGTCCGGCCGGTCGCCATGTTTCAGCGCCAGCACCATGCGCCGCCCGGTCCCCGCATAGACCAGCGCCGCCCGCCCGCGCCGCCAGGGCCGTTCGATTCGCAGGCAGTCGTCGCAGACCAGCGAATCGTCCCCGGCGCCGCTGCCGTCGTCGGGCAGGGGCACGCCGCAGCGCCCGCAGGCGGCGCCGGTGATGAAGCGCGTCTCGCGCCAGCAGTCGGGACACAGCGCGACCGCGCCCGCATCAGACCCCGCCACCGGCTGGCCGCAGCCCAGGCATTGCGGCGGATAAAGCAGCCGCAAGGCCGCTTTCATCGCGCCGCGAAGCCCCCTATGTTGCACAGCCATGAACATTCCTCCTGCTACCGGCCGCCCCCTGATGACCGACCGCGAGGCGCTGCTGCGCAATCGCGCCCGCGCGGTCAGCTCCGGGCTGGCCGATGTGCTGCATCGATTCGCCGCCGCCGAGATCCAGGATAGGCTGGCCGAGATTAACAGGACGTTTACGGCGCCCGCCGTGGTGACGGGCTTTCCCGCGCTGTGGTCCGGGCTGGTGCCGGGGGCGAGGGTGGTGGCCGACGATCCGGTGCTGGACCTGCGGGCCGGCGCGCATGACCTGGTGATCCACGCCCTGGCGCTGCACTGGGCCGAGGACCCGGTGGGCCAGATCGTGCAATCCGCGCGCGCCCTGCGCGAGGACGGCCTGTTCCTCGGCGTCTGCTTCGGCGGCCAGACCCTGCACGAAGCGCGCGCCGCCCTGGCCCAGGCCGAGGCCGAAGTGACCGGCGGGCTGTCGCCGCGCATCCTGCCGATGGGCGAGATCCGCGACCTGGGCGCGCTTCTGCACCGCGCCGGGCTGGCGCTGCCGGTGGCCGACCAGATCACCCAGCAGGCCAGCTATCGCGACCTGTTCCACCTGGCCCGCGACCTGCGCGCCATGGGCGAGGGCAATGCGATGGCCGCGCGCCTGCGCCGCCCGACCCGGCGCGCGGTCTTTGCCCGCGCCGCCCGGATCATGGCCGAGAACCATGCCGACCGCGACGATCCGTCCCGTATCCGCGCCAGCTTCGATCTGGTCTTCCTGACGGGCTGGGCGCCTTCCGAGTCGCAGCAGAAACCTCTCCGCCCCGGTTCGGCCCAGAAAAGCCTGGCCGAGGCGCTGAACGAGTTGAGAAACAGAGACTGAACATGACGCCAGCCAAAGCGCCTGCCGACCACCCCCGGATCCCCGAAGCCAAGACCGGCATCCTGATCGCCAACCTGGGCACGCCCGACGGCTATGACTACTGGTCGATGCGGCGCTATCTGAACGAATTCCTGTCCGACAGGCGGGTGATCGACTATCCGGCCTGGAAATGGCAGCCGCTGCTGCAGGGCATCATCCTGACCAAGCGGCCCTTCACCTCGGGCGCGAACTACAAGCTGATCTGGAACGAGGAGCGGAACGAAAGCCCGCTGATGACCATCACCCGCGACCAGGCGGCGGCGCTGCGGGCGCGAGCGCAGGAGGAATGGGGCGACCGGGTCATGGTCGAGTTCTGCATGCGCTACGGCAACCCTTCGACGCAGGACGTGCTGGAGCGGATGGTCGAGGCGGGCTGCCGGCGCATCGTCTTCCTGCCGCTTTATCCGCAATATGCGGGCGCGACCTCGGCCACCGCCAACGACCAGCTGTTCCGCGCGCTGATGGCGCAGAAATGGCAGCCCTCGGTCCGTACCTGCGATCCCTATTTCGACCGGCCCGACTATATCGACGCGCTGGCCGCCTCGGTCGAGCGGGCGCTGGAGGGCAAAAAACCCGCCAAGCTGGTCGCCTCCTATCACGGGATGCCCAAACGCTACCTGACCGAGGGCGATCCCTATCATTGCCAGTGCCAGAAGACCTCGCGCCTGCTGAAGGAGCGGCTGGGCTGGGAGGACGGGATCATCGACACCACCTTCCAGTCGGTCTTCGGCACCGAGGAATGGCTGCGCCCCTATACGGTCGAGCATGTGGCCGAACTGGCCCGCGCCGGCATCACCGACATCGCCGTGATCTCGCCCGCCTTCGCCGCCGACTGCATCGAGACGCTGGAGGAGATCAACGGCGAGATCCGCGAGAGCTTCGAACATGCCGGGGGCAAGGGCTTCACCTATATCCCCTGCCTGAACGACGACCCGGCCCATATCGAGGTGATGCTGAACGTCGTGCGCGACAATATCGGCGGCTGGGTCTGACGCCCGCGGGCGGGCCTGTCAGGCGAAGGCCGCCGACAGGTCCTGCGCGATGCGGCGGTTTTCCTCGGCCGGCAGTTGCGGCGGGGCGGAAAAGCCGCCGGCACCGTCCAGCAGATAGGCCTGCGAGGAAACGTCGTGGTTGTGATGCATCGGCACCACATGCGCATGGGCATGGGGGACGTGGATGCCGGTATAGAAGAAGCCGACGCGCTCGACCCGATAGATCCGCTTCATGTGCCGCGCCAGCTGCTGCGCGCAGGTGGTGATGCGGGCGGCCAGGTCGGGCGGCAGGTCCTCGAACCAGACATGGTGCTGCTTGGGGATCACCAGGCTGTGGCCGGGGCGGATCGGATGCAGGTCCAGGAAGGCAAGGATCTCGTCATCCTCGTAGACCACATGGGCCGGGATCTCGTTGCGGGCGATCCGGCAGAAAAGGCAGTCGTCCATCTGGAAAAATCCCGTCCGATCCAGCGTTTCCGCCAAGCCTAGCCATCGGCGCCGGCCCCGTCCAGAGCGTCCGGGGAAAGGGGCCGCGCGGCCCCTTCGCCTCGGGTCAGATCAGCAGCACCTGCGTGCCGATCCTGGTCAGATCGTAGAGTTCCTTGATGTGTTCGTTATAGAGCCCGATGCAGCCGTTCGAGGAACGGCGGCCGATCTTGCGCGTGTCATGCGTGCCGTGGATGCGGTAATATTGCCAGCTCAGCCACAGCGCATGGGTGCCAAGCGGGTTGTCCGGCCCCGGCGGCACGAAATCGGGCCATTCGGGATTGCGCTTCTTCATCTCGGGCGTGGGCGCCCAGCTGGGGCCCTCGACCTTCTTGATGATCTCGGTGCGGCCGGTGCGGGTCAGGTCCTCGCTGACCGGGATCGACGAGGGATAGAGCCGGTAGGTGCTTTCGTCCTCGGACCAGTAATGCACCGCGCGCGAGGTCATGTCGCACAGGATCGCGCCATTGGTCAGGTTGTCGAAATAGGGCCGCCAGTCCTGCATCCGGAAGCTGGAGATGTTGTGCTGCGGACCGCCGCCCACCGCGGGCTGCGCCGCCATGCCCGCATCCGGCGCCTGCGCGCCGTAAGGGTCGTACTGATATTGCTGCGCCCAGGCGGGCACGGCCATGCCGGCCGCCCCCAGCGCCGCTGCCGAACCCAGGAAGGCCCGGCGATTGAAGACAGGTTCATCGCTCATCGATACATGCCCTTCGTCCACGTGACCGCTCTTGCGGGGCGGTCTTGACTGCTCCGCCATACCTGTGCGGGACCCCGAATCCATAATCCCGGCGGCGAATCGCATCAATTCAAACTCGTGTCATGGCAACAGATTACGCGTGATATGTGTCCTTCACGCATAGTTGCGTTTGAAGCGCGGGGTGCCATTCGCTATGCCATTGGGAAAACGCTGACGAGGGATGGCGCAGGAATGACGAAATTCAGGATGGTCGCGGCGCTTTCGGTGCTGGGTCTTGCGGCATGTCAGTCCTATGCACCGCATCTGGCGCCGCAGCTGCCGCCGCAGACGGGCGCCGAGGAACAGCCCCTGCCGGCAGGGGCGGGCTATCGGATCGACGAACGGGAAGCCGCCGAAATTCCGGTGCGGGTGCTGCAGCAGGTCAACCTGCTGCGCTCGAATATCGGGCTGTCGCCGCTGACGCTGAACCCGCAGCTGACCGCCGCGGCGCTGATGCATTCGCGCGACATGTCGGCGCAGAACCGGGCCTGGCACTGGGGTTCGGACGGGTCGTCGCCGCTGGATCGCGCGCGGCGCCAGGGCTATTACGGCAAGCTCCTGGGCGAGAACATCTCGGAAAGCTACGAGACCGACCTGCAGACCCTCAGCGCCTGGATGTCCACGCGCGAGACGCGCGACGTCATCATGGATTCCAGCGCCCGCGACCTGGGCTTCGCCTGGTACCAGGAGCCCTCGGGCAAGGTCTGGTGGACATTGCTGAGCGGCGGCTGAGCGGCAGGAAAAGGCCCCGGACCGCCGATCAGGGCTTGTCCGGGGCCTTCCATTGCAAGCGCGTCGCCGCGGTCAGGCGTAGATCATGATCGGCACGCCGGTATTGACCATGGCATAGACCTCTTCGATCTCCTCGTCGGTGACGGCGATGCAGCCTGCGGTCCAGTCGCGATTCCTGGGCGCCAGCGCATTGCCCTCGGGGCCGCGGCCATGAATGAAGATATCGCCGCCCGGATGACGCCGCAGCGCCTCGGCATAGGCCCGGTCGCGATCGTTCGGGTAGGAGACGCCCACCGACAGGTGATAGCGGCTGCGCGGGTTGAAGCGGTCGATGAAATACATGCCTTCCGGCGTCCTGCCGTCGCCCTCGAACTGCTTGTGCCCGATCGGCTGGTTGCCCAGCCCGACATCATAGGATTTCAGCACCGAGCTGCCGCTGACCAGGTGCATCCGGCGGGTGCCCTTGTTGACCACGACCTGCGTGACCGGAGGGCCGGAATAGGTCTTGAATTGCGGGCGCGGCGCCGGTGCGGGTTTCTTGCTGCAGGCCGCCAGCGCGGCAAGCGTCATCAAAGAGAAATGGCGTCGGTCGATCATCACTGCCTCAGGGGGTTTTTGTCGGCTTTTTATGGACGGATAATTACCACGAAACAGGGGCCTGTGGCCAGATTTTCACGAATTCGGCAACGGTCTCGACATGCGGCGACCAGCGGAACTGATCGACCACGAAAAGCCGGCTCAGCCGATAGCCGCCATCGGCCAGAATCCGCGCATCCCTTGCGAAATTGACCGGATCGCAGGCGACGAAGGCCAGTTTCGGCACCTGCGAGGCAGCGATTTCACGGGCCTGCGCCTCGGCCCCCGCACGGGGCGGGTCGATCACGATTGCGTCAAATGCCGCCAGTTCGTCGGCCAGCAGCGGGCGCCGGGCCAGGTCGCGGGTCTCGGTCACGATTCGCTGCAATCCCCCTGCCGCGCGCCATCCGGCATCCAGCGCCGCCAGCGGCGCGGCCAGTCCCTCGACCGCGTGGACCTGCGCCTGCGCGGCCAGCGGCAGGCTGAAGGTGCCGCAGCCCGCGAACAGATCCGCGATCCGCGTGGCGCCGCCGGTGATGTCGCGCACGGCCGCGACCAGCGCGGCCTCGCCCTCGGCCGTGGCCTGCAGAAAGGCACCCGGCGGCGGCACGACGCGGGCGCGCCCCATCGGCAGGGCGGGGGCGCGGCGGGTCAGGGTCTGGCCGTCCCAGTCCAGCCGGGCCAGATCGCCCTCGGCCGCCAGCCCGGCCAGCGCCTGGAACAGCGCCGGCTCCATCGGCTTGCCGCCCGTGACCGCGACGTCCAGCCCCTCGGGGCCATGGATGACGGTCAGCGAAAGCTCGGCCGCGCGCGAGGCGCCGGCGGCCACGATCCGGCGCAAGAGCGGCAGGGCGGCGGTGATTTCCGGGCGCAGCACATGGCAATCCGCCAGGTCCACGATCACGTCCGAGGCGCGGGCGTGAAAGCCCAGCAGCGCGCCCTTCTTCGTGCGCCGCCCCGACAGCATCGCCCGCCGGCGCGAGCGCGGCGGCGAGACATGCACCCCCGCCACCTGCGCCTGCAGCCCCTGCGCGGCCAACGCGGCCTCGACCACCTGCCGCTTCCAGCCGGTGGTGAAGGCATCCGAGGCGTGCATCAGCGAACAGCCGCCGCAGGCGCGGTAATGGGCGCAGACCGGCCGCACCCGGTCGGGCGAGGGTGCCAGGATGCGCGGCGCGGCGATGCGCCCGTCCTCGGCCTCGCCCTCGATCTCCTCGCCGGGCAGGGTCAGCGGCGCCAGGGCCCGCCCGGCCGCGCCGATGGCCACGCCGTCGCCGCGCCGTCCCAGCCGCTCGATCCGCCAAAGGCTCACTCGGCGGCCTCTTCGGTGCCCAGGAAACCGCCCGACTGCCGGTTCCAGTAACGTGCGTAAAGCCCGCCCCTGGCCAGCAATTCCTCGTGCGAGCCCTGCTCGACGATCTGCCCGGCCTCCATGACGACGATCCGGTCCAGCTCGGCGATGGTGGACAGGCGGTGGGCGATGGCCAGCACCGTCTTGCCGCGCATCACGCGGGCCAGCGCCTCCTGCACCTGCGCCTCGATTTCGCTGTCCAGGGCGCTGGTCGCCTCGTCCAGCACCAGGATCGGCGCGTCCTTCAGGAAGGCGCGGGCCAGCGCGATCCGCTGGCGCTGCCCGCCCGACAGCCGCACGCCGCGTTCGCCCAGATGCGCGTCATAGCCGGTGCGCCCGGCGTAATCCTTCAGCCCCAGGATGAACTCATGCGCCTCGGCGGCCTTGGCGGCGGCGATCACCTCTTCCTCGGACGCGCCGGGGCGGCCATAGAGGATGTTGTCGCGGGCCGAGCGGTTGAACATCGCGGTTTCCTGCGTGACCATGCCGATCTGGCGGCGCAGGCTTTCCTGCGTGACGCCGCGCAGGTCGTGGCCATCGACGCGGATCGCCCCGGTCTCGACGTCGTAGAGCCGCAGAAGCAGCGCCACCAGCGTCGATTTCCCCGCCCCCGAGGCGCCGACGATGCCGATCTTCTGGCCCGGCTGGATGGTCAGGTTCAGGTTGCGGATGCCGCCCTCGCCGCGGCCATAGCTGAAGCCGACATCGCTGAACTCGACCCGGCCGGCGATCTGGTCCAGCTCCAGCGCGCCCGGCGCATCGGTCAGGCTGTGCGGCGGCGACAGCGTCCTCATGCCGTCCTCGACCTCGCCGATGCTGCCCCAGATGCTCATCAGCGCCATGCTGACCCAGCCGGTCATCTGCGACAGGCGCAGCGCGATCGCGCCCGAGGCGGCGATGTCGCCCGCCGTGGCCAGCCCCTCGCGCCACAGAAGGATGGTGCCGCCGACCAGGACCACCGGCAAGACGCCCGCGATGAACATCAGGGACAGGCGGAACCAGGTCGAGACGATGCCGAAATCCAGCGCGCGTTCGCGAAAGCCCGCCATGGCGCCAAGCGCCGCGCGGTCCTCGTGGCTGGCATGGGCGAACAGCTTCACGGTCTTGATGTTGGTGATGGTGTCCACGACCTGCCCGGTGATCATCGCGCGGGCCGAGGCGCGCGCCCCGGATTTCGAGCGGATGCGGGGTAGGAAGAAGCGGATCAGCCCCAGATAGGCCAGCAGCCAGACGACCAGCGCGACCGAGCCCCAGCCGTCGACCGAGATCAGGAAGGCGGCCGAGCCGATGACCGAGGCCAGCGCATAGGTCACGGTATTGACCGTTTCCGAGGCGACATCGGTGACGGCGCGGGCGGTCTGCATCTGCTTCTGCGCCAGCCGCCCGGCGAAATCGTTGTCGAAGAAGCTGACCGACTGGCCCATGGTCCAGCGATGCAGCCGCGACAGCACCAAGGGCAGCACGTTCGGGCCGATGATGACATTGGAACTGGCGGTCGAGAAGCCGAAGATCGCCGGCCGGACGACCAGGAAGAAGCTCGCGAAGCCCGCGAACAGCAGCCCATGCTCGGCCCACAGGTCGGCGGGCGCGGTCGAGGCGACGGCATCGACCACAAGGCCCAGCAGCATGGCCGAGACGACATCCGCGACCCCGCCGATGGCCGAGGCCAGCCCGGCGACCGCAAGCCCCCGCCAGGCGCCCGACAGGCACCAGCGGAAGAAGGCCAGCAGCCTGTCCGGCGGCGGGCCTTCCGCGGGGCGGAAGGCATCGACCATGCGTCCGAAACGTGCGTGCAGGCTCATCTCTCCTCCTCGCCGGCGCGCATCGCCGCCTCGATCAGGGCAGAGGGCGGCAGGGTGAAGCCACTGTCGATCCAGGCCTGTTCGGCCGCCTTCAGCCCGCGACCCAGCGCCGGACCCTGCAACTGCCCCATCAGCGCGCCCGCCGCAATGGGCAGTCTTGCCGAGGCGGCGCGTTCCAGCCGCTCGGGCCAGTCGGTCGGCAGCGCCATGCCCCGCGCCGCGAGGATCAGCGCATGGTCGCGCGCGGCGGGCAGGCCCAGGCGATAGCCCGCCTCGTCCAGCGACCAGTTCGATGCCAGCGCCCCGGCCAGCGCCGCCTGGCGGCGGGCGTCGTCGCGCGACAGTCGCAATGCCGCCTGCGGATCCTCGGCGCCAAGCGCCGCCAGGCGCCGCGGCCAGTCCGGGCCGGCCCCGGCGTCGCGCTCGGCCGCGACCAGGGCGGGCAGGGTGCCGGCCTCGGCGCCGGGCAGGACCCGCGCCAGGATGCCGGCGTCCTGCATCAGCGCGACCGAGGGCGCAGGATCGGGGGCGGCCAGCAGCTTGCGGAACTCGGCCCCGATCCGCTCATGCGCGATGCGCGCAAGGCCGGGGGCCAGCGCGGCGCAGGCCTGCAGCGCATCGGTGTCCGCATCGCGCCCATACCAGGCCAGGAAGCGGAAGAAACGCAGGATGCGCAGGTAATCCTCGCGGATGCGCTGCTCGGGCCGGCCCACGAAGCGCAGCCGCCGCGCCGCCAGGTCGGGCAGGCCGCCGACCGGGTCCAGAACCGCGCCGTCGCGGGTCGCGTAAAGCGCGTTCATGGTAAAGTCGCGGCGCCGCGCGTCTTCGCCGATATCGTCGGAAAAGGCCACCACGGCGCGGCGGCCATCGGTCTCCACGTCGCGGCGGAAGGTCGTGACCTCGAAGCCATGCCCGCCCGAGACCACGGTGATCGTGCCATGCTCGATCCCCGTCGGCACCGGCTTCAGCCCGGCGTCGCGGGCCAGATCGGCCACCTGTTCGGGCCGGGCATCGGTGGCGATGTCGATATCCTCGACCGGCTGGCCCAGCAGCGCGTTCCGGACCGCGCCGCCGACCAGCAGGGCGCGGTGGCCGGCCCCCTCCAGCATGTCCAACACCGCCTGCAGCGCCGAATCCTGCAGGATATGGGCGGGCAGCCGGGTCACGACCCCAGCCTTCTGGCCAGTTCCAGCAGCATCCGCGCGGTGGCGCCCCACAGGTAATAGGGGCCGCAGGGCGCCACATAATAGCTGCGCCAGCCGCCAAGCCAGCGCCGCCGCTCGATCCGGTAGCGGCCGGGATCGGCGATATGGGCAAAGGGCAGGGTGAAGACCTCCTCGACCTCGCCGGGTTCGGCGACCGGGGTGAAGGGCCCGCGGATGATGCCCAGGACCGGCGTGACCGAAAAGCCGGTGACGGTGCGATGCGGCGACAATTGCCCGATCACCTCGACCTGCGCGGGGTCCAGCCCGACCTCTTCGCGGGCCTCGCGCAGGGCGGCGGCAAGCTCGCCCGCGTCGCCCGGATCGACCTTGCCGCCGGGCAGGGCGATCTGGCCCGGATGATGGCGCAGCCCCGAGGCGCGCTTGGTCAGGACCAGCCGGCCGTCATCCTGGTGGAAGGCCGCCAGAACGCCGGCCGGCCGCAGCGGCGCCGCCGGGGCGGGCGCGCTTTCCGGATTCAGGTCGAAATCCGAACTGGGCCCCGCCGGGATCGACAGGGCCTGACGCAGCTTCTCCTCGGACCAGGCGGGGGTCACTCGGCCGCCCTGTCCTGCGCGCCGCCGTCACCCTCCAGCGGCTGGCCGTTGGCGTCCAGGGTCGCCTCGAAGCCCAGGCTTCGGGGGTCGAATTCGTAATGCGCGCCGCAGAACTGGCAATCGGCGGTGACGATGCCGGCCTCGGTGGTCATATGCGCAATGTCCTTGGCCGAATAGATCGACAGGGTGCCGCGTACCCGGTCCGAGGTGCAGGAACAGCCGAATTCCACCCGCTGCGGGTCGAAGACGCGCGGCGTCTCCTCGTGGAACAGCCGCAGCAGCAGGTCGGTGGGGCCGACCGTGGGGCCGATCAGCTCCAGAGTCTCGACCGTGTCCAGCAGCAGGTTTGCGCGGTTCCAGTCCTCGGATTCGGCGCCCTGCAGGATGTCGGCGGCCTCGATCAGGCCGCCTTCGCCGCTGCCGCCCTCGGCGGGCGACATCGGCTGGGCCGGCAGGGTCTGCAGCATCACGCCGCCCGCCCGCCAATGCTCGGGCTGCCCGGTCAGCTGCGAGCGGCCGCTGGCCAGCTGGAAACGGGTCGGCAATTGTTCGGACTGGGCGAAATAGGTCTGCGCGCAGGTCGACAGCGACCCGCCGGCAAGCGGGGTGATCCCCTGATAGGGCGTGCTGCCCGCGCCCTGGTCGATCAGGATGGCGAAATACCCCTCGCCGATCTGTTCGAAGGGCGGGCGGTCGTCCAGCCGGTCCTGGTCGAAGCTGGCCCAGGCGCGGATGCGGGCCGGGGCGCCGTCCGATTCGGGGGCGTAATAGTCGGTGGCGATGGTGCGCACGGCACCGTTGCCGCGCACCTGCAGGCTCAGCTTCCAGCGCAGCTTGACGGTCGGGCCGATCAGCGCGGCCAGGAGCGCCAGCTCGGCCACCAATGCGCTGACGGCGGCCGGATAGTCGTGGCGCGACAGGATATGGTCCAGCACGCCGTCCAGCCGCGCGACGCGGCCGCGGATCGAGGAACGGTCCAGCTGGAACGGCAGGACCGTATCGTCCCAGGCGATCTGGTTGATCTTGCTCATCGTCTTCCCTGAATCTGCTTGGCCGCGCGGGGCATCGGCCGGGTTGGCCCCAATATAGTCCATTCCCCGGCGATCCCAAGGGGGCGGCTGCCCGACAGCCGATGCCGGCCCTTTTCGCCGCCGCGCCGACGCGCTAGCACTGGCCCGGATCCTGATACCAGCCGCCGGAGAGCCCATGACGCCCCGTTTCGGATCGCCCCCGCAGCCGGGGCGCAGCTATCGCAGGCGGCCCGGCGCCTATGCGGTCCTGATCCGCGACGGCCGGATCCTGCTGACCTTCCAGGAGGCGCCCGAACCCGAGTTCCAGCTGCCCGGCGGCGGCCTCGATCCGGGCGAGGGGGCGGTTCGGGCATTGCATCGCGAGGTCGCGGAAGAGACCGGCTGGAGCATCGCCCGGCCGCGCCTGATCGGAACCTATCGCCGCTTCTGCTTCATGCCCGACTATGACATCTTCGCCGAAAAGATCTGCTCGGTCTGGCTGGCGCGCCCGCTGTGCCGACAGGGTCCGCCCTCCGAGCCCGGCCACAGCGCCCATTGGGTCGGGCCGGACCGGGCGATGGAGCTGCTGGCCGATCCGGGATCGCGCGCGATGCTGCGGCGGGCGCTGCGCCTCTTCGGCTGAGTCTTTCGGGTATTTGTGCAACGAAGAAATCCGCTGCTTCTCTGTTGTCCAAATACCCATGCGACGGAAGCGGCCGGGCCCTGCTTCGGCGGTTCCGAGGAATCCGGGGCATCGATGCCGGCCTCAGCGATGCCGTATCGGAACGGTCTCGGCGGCGGCGCGGTGCTCGATCAGCACGGCGGAGATGTCGTCCAGCCGCTCGCCCCGGCAATATTCCGAGACCGACCAGGCCATGGATTCCAGGAAGGCATGGCCGGTCAGGAAGGCATTGGTGCGCATGATCGCGTCCAGCCCTTCCTCGCCCAGCAACCGGCCGGCGGGGTTCGTGGCCTCGATCAGCCCGTCCGAGGTGATCAGCAGCCGGTCGCCCGGATTCAGGGTCAGCGAGATCTCGTCGAAGATCGGCTTCTCGATGACCCCGACGGGCATGCCGCCATTGCCGATCCGCTCGATCCGTCCGTCGGCGCGTTGCAGGACCGGGTGGGGATGGCCGGCCTGGACCATGCTGAGCGCGCCGGTCACATGGTTCAGGTCGGCATAGATCATGGTGAAATAGGTGTCGGTCGTCATCTCCTCGAGCATCATGTTGTTGAAGAACTGCGCCAGCGCGGCGGGATTGACGGCGTCATGGCCCATCTGCGCCGCGCGCAGCGCGACATTCTGGTCCGCCGAGCCGGAAAGGTGGACCGACAGCTGCGCGGTCAGCAGCGCCGCCGTGACCCCGTGGCCCGAGACGTCCAGCGCGTAGATGCCGACCCGGTCGGCGCCGATCGGGAAGAAGCCGACCAGGTCGCCGCCGATATGTCCTGCGGGCCGCAGCAGCAGCGACAATTCGTGATGCCCGAACCGGCCGCTGCGTTCGCGCACCAGCCCCTGCTGCAGCTTGCGGGCCTCGCACAGGTCGCGCTCCATCGCCTCCTGCGCCTCGTGCAGCCGTTCCAGGGTCGCCCGCAGCATGTCGTTGCTGCTGCGCAGTTCCTCCTCGATGCGCAGCATCCGTTCCCCGGCGCTGAGCCGGGCCAGAAGCTCGGGGCCCGAGACCGGCTTGATCAGGAAGTCATCCGCCCCCGCCGCCAGCCCGGCGGAGATGTCGGCGCTGTCGGAATTCGAGGTCAGCAGGATGAAATAGCCGTATTTGTTGCGGTCTAGGGCGCGGAACCGCTGGCAGAGTTCCGGGCCCGAGAGCTGCGGCATGACCCAGTCCGAGATCACGAAATCGGGCTCTTGCGCCTTGCAGATCTCCAGCGCCTCGAACCCCGATCCGGCCTCGCTGACCTCATAGCCCGCGCGGCGCAGCTGGATGGCGAAGACCTGCCGCTGCGCGCGGCTGTCATCGACCAGCAGGACCCGCCGCGGCGGGGCGGGCCGCTGCCTCTGACGGGTCTGCAAGGATCGATTCGGCGCTTTCATGCCCGTCTTCTAGCAGGCGGGCGGTAAAGAACCGGTAAAGCGCGACGGCTGGCCGGGCTTAAGCCTTCGGTAACATCGCGCTGCTAGCAAGGGGGCCGGATGTGATTCCGGATGCAGGGATTCGAGATGATTGACTGGGGCAGGGTCGTGCAATTGCGCGACGAGGTGGGGGCGGCCGAATTCGGGCCGCTGCTGGAGCTTTTTCTGGACGAGGTCGAGGTGGTGGTGATGCGGCTGCAGGCCGCGGATCCGGCGAAGCTGGCGGACGACCTGCATTTCATCCGCGGCAGCGCGGCCAACCTGGGTTTTTCCGGGCTGGCCGCGCTTTGCCGGGACGCCGAGACCGCGCTGGCCCGCAGGATGCCGCAGGCCGTCTGTCTCGACCGGCTGCGCGGCTGCTATGCACGCTCGAAGCAGATCTTCCTGCGCGACCTGGCCCATGCGGTCGGCCCCGACCTCATCCGCGATATCGGCGCGGCCTGATCGGGAAGCCGCCGTGTCAGACCAGCAGTTCCGACAGAATCTCGTCCACGGTGATGTCGCGATAGGCGAAGCCGGCCTGGTCCAGCCGCTGCTTCAGCGTGGTCAGGTTTTCCGGCGCGGTGGTTTCGATCCCGATCAGGACCGAGCCGAAGTTGCGCGCGGATTTCTTCAGGTATTCGAAACGCGCGATGTCGTCATGCGGGCCCAGCAGCTGCAGGAAATCGCGCAGGGCGCCGGGACGCTGCGGCATCCGCAGGACGAAATATTTCTTCAGCCCGGCAAAGCGCTGCGCGCGCTCCCTGACTTCGGGCAGACGCTCGAAGTCGAAATTACCGCCCGAACAGACGCAGATCACCGTCTTGCCCTCGATCTGGTCCAGATCCCGCAGCACGTCCAGCGCCAATGCGCCGGCGGGTTCCAGCACCACGCCCTCGGTGTTCAGCATCTCCAGCATGGTGATGCAGATCCGGTCCTCGGGGGCCAGGTGGACATCGGCGGGGCGGAAGCGCCGCAGCACCTCGAAGGGCAGGGCGCCGATCCGCGCCACCGCGGCGCCGTCGACGAAGCTGTCCACGGCGGGCAGCGCCACCGGCGCGCCCGATTGCAGCGCGGCCTGCAGGCTGGCGCCGCCAAGCGGTTCGGCAAAGGCAAAGCGCGTCTCGGGCGCCTCCTCGGCGAAATACCGCGTGACCCCCGCCGCCAGCCCGCCGCCGCCCACCGGAAGCACCACCAGATCCGGGGCGCGCCCCATCTGGGCCAACATTTCCTGCCCGACCGTCGCCTGGCCCTCGATGATGTCGGGGGCGTCGAAGGGCGACAGGAACTGCGCGCCCTGGTCGGCCGAAAAGGCCTGCGCGGCCGCCAGCGTCTGGTCGAAATAGTCGCCGGTCAGCACGATCTCGATCGCTTCGCCCCCAAAGGTCCGGGTCTTGTCGATCTTCTGCTGCGGCGTCGTCACCGGCATGAAGATCGTGCCGCGGGCGCCGAAATGACGGCAGGCATAGGCCACGCCCTGGGCGTGGTTGCCGGCGCTGGCGCAGACGAAATGCGCGTTGCTGCCGGGGGCGTCGCCGACCAGCTTGCGCATGGCATTGAAGGCGCCGCGCAGCTTGTAGCTGCGCACCGGCGTCAGGTCCTCGCGCTTGAGCCAGATGTCGGCGCCGTATTTCGCCGACAGATGGTCATTGCGCTGCAGTGGCGTGGGCTCGAACAGGTCGCGAAGCGCGGCCTCGGCTCGGGAGACGGAGGCGACAAAGTTTTCCATGCGGCAAGCCCATGCCGCGAAAGCGCGGGATTGGCAAGAGAAACCCGGCCGGGCCGCGCCCATCGCAGGGACGATCCCGAAACCCGCGCGGGTTTCGGGCCACGCCGCGGCCGGCAGGGGGCCGTTCCTCTTGTGACCGGTCGCGATTGCGCCTATTCCCTGCGAAAACTCGATGAAGGGTCATCCGCATGTCCGACGCGCCGAAGAAAGTCGTCCTTGCCTATTCGGGCGGGCTCGACACCTCGATCATCCTGAAATGGCTGCAGACCGAATATGGCTGCGAGGTCATCACCTTCACCGCCGACCTGGGCCAGGGCGAGGAACTGGAGCCGGCGCGCGCCAAGGCCGAGATGCTGGGCATCCGCCCCGAGAACATCCATATCGAGGACCTGCGCGAGGAATTCGTGCGCGATTTCGTCTTCCCGATGTTCCGCGCCAATGCGCTCTACGAAGGGCTCTACCTGCTGGGCACCTCGATCGCGCGGCCGCTGATCTCGAAGCGGCTGGTGGAGCTGGCCCATGCGCATGGCGCCGATGCCGTGGCCCATGGCGCGACCGGCAAGGGCAACGACCAGGTGCGGTTCGAGCTGTCGGCCTATGCGCTGGACCCCTCGATCAAGGTGATCGCGCCCTGGCGGGAATGGGACCTGACCTCGCGCACCAGGCTGATCGAATTCGCGGAACAGAACCAGATCCCCATCGCCAGGGACAAGCGCGGCGAGGCGCCCTTCAGCGTCGATGCGAACCTGCTGCACACCTCCAGCGAGGGCAAGGCGCTGGAAGACCCGGCGGTCGAGGCGCCCGACTACGTCTATCAGCGCACGGTTTCCCCCGAGGAGGCGCCCGACACGCCCGAATATATCGAGGTGACCTTCGAACGCGGCGACGCGGTCGCGATCAACGGGCAGGCGCTGTCGCCCGCCACGATCCTGACCGACCTGAACGAATACGGCCGCAGGCACGGCATCGGCCGGCTGGATTTCGTGGAAAACCGCTTCGTCGGCATGAAGTCGCGCGGCATCTACGAGACGCCGGGCGGCACGATCCTGCTGGAGGCGCATCGCGGCATCGAGCAGATCACCCTGGACAGCGGCGCGGGGCACCTGAAGGACAGCCTGATGCCGCGCTATGCCGAACTGATCTACAACGGCTTCTGGTTCTCGCCCGAGCGCGAGATGCTGCAGGCGCTGATCGACAAGTCGCAGGAACATGTGTCGGGCACGGTGCGGCTGAAGCTCTACAAGGGCAGCGTCAACACGGTGGGCCGCTGGTCGGATCATTCGCTCTACAGCGAAAGGCACGTCACCTTCGAGGATGACGCCGGCGCCTATGACCAGAAGGACGCGGCGGGCTTCATCAGGCTGAACGCGCTGCGCCTGAAACTGGTGGCGAACCGCAACGCGCGGTTCAAGTGATGGACGGGCAGCGCCGGACCGCCCGCATCGCCATCGTCACCGTCAGCGACCGCGCGGCCGCCGGCATCTACGAGGACAAGGGCGGCCCCGGCGCCGAGGCCTGGCTGCGCGAAACCGTGACCTCTCCGGTCGAGATCGCCCGCCACATCATCCCCGACGGCCGCGAGGGCGTCGCCGCGCGGCTGCGCGAACTGGTCGAGGACGGCACCGACCTGATCCTGGTGACCGGCGGCACCGGCCCGGCGCCGCGCGACCAGACGCCCGAAGCGGTGATGGACGTGGCCGAGAAGGAACTGCCCGGCTTCGGCGAGGAGATGCGCCGCGCCTCGCTGGCCGAGGTCCCGACCGCGATCCTGTCGCGCCAGACGGCGGTGATCCGCGACGCGACGCTGATCATCACCCTGCCGGGCAAGCCCGCCGCCATTGCCACCTGCCTCGATGCGGTCTTCGCCGCGGTGCCCTATTGCCTCGACCTGATCGGCGCCGCCCGGATCGAGACCGACCCGAACCGTATCGAGGCGTTCCGCCCCAAGGGCGCCTGACGCGCCCGGCGGTTTCGGTCGCATGGGTATTTGGACAACAGAGAAGCAGCGGGCTTCTTCGTTGTCCAAATACCCAAAAAGCCTCAGCCGAACAGGCGCAGCGCCAGCGGGGCGATGATGGCGGTCAGGACCGCGTTCATCCCCATGCCGATCCCCGAGAATGCGCCCGCCGTTTCGCTGACCTGGAAGGCGCGGGCGGTGCCGATGCCATGGGCGGCCACGCCGACGGCGAAGCCGCGCGCGCGCCAGTCGCGGATCCGCAGGGCGTTCAGCAGCGGCGTGGCGACGATGGCCCCCAGGATCCCGGTCAGCAGCACCAGCGATGCCGTCAGCGTGGGCTGGCCGCCGATCCGCTCGGCGATGCCGATGGCGACCGGGGCAGTGGTGGATTTCGGCGCCAGCGAGGCCAGCACCGCCACGTCCAGCCCCAGCGCGCGGCCTATCGCCAGCGCCGAGGCGACCGCCGTCACCGATCCCGCGGTAAGTGCCGCCATCATCGGCAGGAAGGCGCGGCGGACGCGGGGCAGGTTGTCGTAGAGCGGCAGGGCCAGCGCCACGGTCGCCGGGCCCAGCATGAAATGGACGAATTGCGCGCCCTCGAAATAGGTCGCGTAATCGGTGCGGGTCAGCCACAGCAGGCTCGCCAGCAGGATCACCGCGATCATCACCGGGTTGGCCCAGCTCTGCCGTCCGGCGGCGCGGAAACAGGCGTCGCCGGCCAGATAGGCGACCAGCGTGGCGGTCAGCCACAGCAGTGGCCCCTGGGCCAGGTAGGACCAGATCAGCGACGGATCAGTCATCGCCGGCATCCTTCAGCGCCGATGCATCCGTCGAGCCGGTCAGCTTCGCCACCGCCACGAAGACCAGCGCGCCCACGCCGATCGCCAGCACCGTCGAGCCCGCGATGGCCAGCGCCAGCGCGATGCCCTGGTCGCGGATCAGCGCCATATGCGCCACCACGCCCACGCCGGCGGGCACGAAGAACAGCGACAGGTGCTGCAGCAGCCCCATGGTCACCGGCCGCAGCCGATGCGCCAGCGCCGGCCGCGCCAGGCAGCTTGCCACCAGCAGGCACAGCCCGATCACCGGGCCCGGCAAGGGCAGGTCCAGGGCGCGCGAGGCCACCTCGCCCACCAGTTGAAAGCCCAGAATCACTGCGAGAGACATGATCATGGCGCCGATCCTATCACCGGAATTTCTTGTGGCGAGCCCTTTGATCTTGTGGATAACTGTGTGGGCCGCCCCAGATATAGCGCTTTCGGTTGACTTGCGCCCGCAGGCTGCGGACAATCGCCGCCACATGTCCGATTCTGGAAGGAAGGCATTTGCGCTTCGACCGGCTGCGCCTCAACGGCTTCAAGAGCTTCGTGGACCCGACCGACCTGGTCATCCGCGAGGGGCTGACCGGCGTGGTCGGCCCCAATGGCTGCGGCAAGTCGAACCTGCTGGAGGCGCTGCGCTGGGTCATGGGCGAGAACCGCCCCACCGCGATGCGCGGCGAGGGGATGGAGGACGTGATCTTCGCGGGCACCGCGCGCCGGGCGGCGCGCAGCCATGCCGAGGTCACGCTGACCATGGACAATCGCGACCGGCTGGCGCCAGCAGGCTTCAACGACGACGATCATTTCGACATCGTGCGCCGGATCACCCGCGATGCCGGATCGGCCTACAAGATCAACGGCAAGGACGTGCGGGCGCGCGACGTGCAGATGCTGTTCGCGGATGCCTCGACCGGGGCGCATTCGCCGGCGCTGGTGCGGCAGGGCCAGATCAGCGAGCTGATCAACGCCAAGCCGAAGAGCCGTCGCCGCATTCTGGAGGAAGCGGCGGGGATTTCCGGTCTCTATCAGCGCCGCCACGAGGCCGAGCTGAAGCTGAACGGGGCCGAGACCAACCTGACGCGCGTCGACGACACGCTGGACCAGCTTTCCGCGCAGGCGGCCAGCCTTGCGCGCCAGGCGCGGGCGGCGGCGCGCTATCGCGAGATCGGGGCGGCGCTGCGGCAGGCCGAGGGCGTGCTGCTCTATCGCCGTTGGGCCGAGGCCGAGGCGGCGCGGCTGGCGGCGGCCGAGGCGCTGTCGGCGGCGGTGAAGGCGGCGGGCGAGGCCGAGATCGCCGCCCGCCAGGCCTCCGAGCGGCGCGAGGCGGCCGAGGGCGCGCTGCCGCCCCTGCGCGAGGAGGAGCAGATCGCCGCCGCGATCCTGTCGCGCGTCACGGTCGAGCGCGAGGCGCTGGACGAGGCCGAGGCGCGGGCGGTCGAGGCCATCGAGGCGCTGACCGGGCGGATCGCGCAGCTGGACCGCGACATCGAGCGCGAGGCGGCGCTGAACCGCGATGCCGGCGAGGTGATCGAGCGGCTGAACTGGGAGCGGGCCGAGCTGGAAAAGGCCGGGCAGGGGCAGGAGGCGCGGCTGGAGGCGGCCTCGGGCGCCGCCGATGAGGCCGCCGAGGCCCTGCGCGAGATCGAGGCGCGGCTGGCCGAGCTGACCGACGAGGCCGCGCGCCTGGCCGCGCGCCACCAGTCGGCCGAGCGGCTGGCGGGCGATCTGCGGGCGATGCTGCAGCGCGCCGAACGCGCCAGCGCCGAGGCGGCCGAGAATGCGGCGCGGGCCTCGGACACGGGGCAGGCGGCCGAGGCGGCCCTGGCGGCGGCAGAGGCCGCGCAGGAGGCTGCCAGCGAACGCGCCGAGGCGGCCGAGGAGGCGCTGGCCGGGGCCGAACAGGCGCGCGCCGAGGCCGAGGGTGCCGAGGCTGCCGCCCGCGCCGCCCGCGCCGAGGCCGAGGGCGAGGCCGGGGCCCTGGCCGCCGAGATGGCCGCCCTGCGCCGCCTGGTCGAACGCGGCCAGTCGGGCGGCGCGGCGATCCTCGACCAGGTGACGGTGGCGCGCGGGTACGAGCTGGCCTTCGGCGCGGCGCTTGGCGACGATCTGCGCGCCGGTCTGGCCGAGGATGGCGGCAGCGGCTGGCATCTTCTGCCGGGCTGGGACGCGCCGCAGCCCCTGCCGGCCGGCGCCGCGCCGCTGGCCCCGCATGTGGAGGCGCCCGCGGCGCTGTCGCGGCGGCTGTCGCAGGTCGGGCTGGTCGCGGACGCGGCCACGGCGGCGGCCCTGCAGGACCGGCTGGCGCCGGGCCAGCGGCTGGTCACGCAGGCGGGCGACCTGTTCCGCTGGGACGGGATGCGGGTGATGGCGGGCGAGGCGTCCTCGGCCGCGGCGCTGCATCTGCAGAAGGTGAACCAGCTGGCCGAGACCGGCGAGGCCAACGAGGCGGCGCAGGCCCGTGCCGCCGCGGCGACCGAGGCGCATGAGGACGCCCGCGCGCGCCTGGCCGATGCCGCGGCGCTGGAAAAATCCGCCCGCGACGGGCGGCGCGAGGCCGAGCGCCTGCTGTCCGAGGCCGCGCGGGCCGCGACGCGGGCCGAATCCGATCTGTCGCTGGCCAACAGCCGCGCGGAATCGGCGCGGGCCGAGCTGGCGCGGCATCAGGCCGACGCGGCGGATGCGCGGGTGCGCCTGGCCCAGGCCGAAGCGGCGCTGGCCGACCTGCCCGACCGGGGCGAGGCCGCGGCGGCGCTGGAACATGCCCGCACCGGCGTCGAGGCGGCGCGCATCGCCACCATGACCCGTCGCGCCGCGCTGGACGAGCTGCGGCGCGAGGGTAATGCCCGCGTCAAGCGTCTGCAGGAGATCGCCAAGGAGGAATCGGGCTGGAAGCTGCGCCTGCAGCAGGCCGGGACGCGGGCCTCGGAACTGGCGGCGCGGCGCGATGCCGCCGCCCGCGATCTGGCCGAGGCCGAGGCGCAGCCCGCCGCCCTGGCCGGCAGGCGCGACAGCCTGGTCGCGCGCGAGGCCGATGCCGAAGCGCGGCTCTCGGCGGCGCGCGAGGCGCTGGCCGTGGGCGACGAGGCTGCCCGCGCCGCCGCCCATGCGGAACGCGACACCGAGCGCGCGGCCTCGGAGGCGCGCGAGACCCGCGCCGCGCGCGAGGCCCGCGCCGAGGCGGCGCGCGACCTGGAAGCCGCCGCCCGCGCCCGCATCCACGAGGAGACCGAGGGCACGCCGCAGCAATTGTTGGACAGCCTGGGCGATGTGGGCACCGACACCCCCGCGCAGGCGCTGGAGGAGCAGATCGCCCGGCTGCGCGGCCAGCGCGACGCGCTTGGCGCGGTGAACCTGCGCGCCGACGAGGACAAGCGCGAGCTGGAGGAGGAACGCGACCGGCTGGCCGGCGAGAAATCCGACCTGGAAGAGGCGATCCGCAAGCTGCGCGCCGGCATCGGCAGCCTGAACCGCGAGGGGCGCGAGCGGCTGCTGGCCGCCTTCGACACGGTGAACGCGAATTTCACCACTCTGTTCACGACGCTGTTCGGCGGCGGCGAGGCGCGGCTGGTGCTGGTCGAATCCGACGATCCGCTGGAGGCCGGGCTGGAGATCATGTGCCAGCCGCCCGGCAAGAAGCTGTCCACGCTGAGCCTTCTGTCGGGGGGCGAGCAGACGCTGACCGCGCTGGCGCTGATCTTCGCGGTCTTCCTGGCCAATCCCGCGCCGATCTGCGTGCTGGACGAGGTGGATGCGCCGCTGGACGACGCCAACGTGAACCGCTTCTGCGACCTGCTGGACGAGATGACCCGGCGGACCGAGACCCGCTTCCTGATCATCACCCACCATGCCGTGACCATGTCGCGCATGGACCGGCTGTTCGGGGTGACGATGGTGGAACAGGGCGTCAGCCAGCTTGTCAGCGTCGATCTGAAACGCGCCGAGGCTCTGGTCGCCTGACCCGCCCCTTGCTAGGCTGCGCCGCGAATCCGCTGCCGCCCGCAGCGGCTCAACGACGAGGACAAGATGAGCATCGAGAACCGACTGACCGAACTGGGCATCACCCTGCCCGAGGCCCCCGCCCCCGCCGCCAACTATGTCCCCTTCGTGCAGACCGGAAACCTGGTCTTCATCTCGGGCCAGATCAGCGCCGATGAGGGCGGGCTGATCACCGGCAGGCTGGGCGACGGCATGTCGGTCGAGGAGGGCGCCGCCGCCGCGCGGCGCTGCGGGCTGGCGCTGATCGCGCAGCTGAAGGCGGCGGTGGGCGACCTGGACCGGGTGACGCGGGTGGTCAAGCTGACCGGCTTCGTGAACTCGACCCCGGATTTCACCGACCAGCCCAAGGTCGTCAACGGCTGTTCGGACCTGATGGTCGAGGTCTTCGGCGATGCCGGCCGCCATTCCCGCGCTGCCGTTTCGGCCGCCGCCCTGCCGCTTGGCGTCGCCGTCGAGATCGAGGCGATCTTCGAGGTGGCGTGATGGAGCTGCCGCAGGTCTTCCTGACGCTGCCCTTCGCCCATCGCGGGCTGCACGGCCCCGGCGTGCCGGAAAACAGCCTTGCCGCCGCGCAGGCGGCCGTCGATGCGGGCTATGGGATCGAGCTGGACATCCAGCCCTCGTCCGACGGCGTGGCGATGGTGTTTCACGACTATGACCTGCGGCGTCTTTGCGGGCGGCCGGACCGCGTGGACGCGACCAGCGCCGAGGCGCTTGGCCGCCTGCCGCTGCTGGAGGGCGACCAGACCATCCCGACGCTGGCGCAATTCCTGGAGCTGGTCGCCGGGCGCGTGCCGCTGCTGATCGAGATCAAGGACCAGCCGGACGGCCTGGGCGGGCAGGCCGTGGATCTGCATGTGCCGGTGGCCGAGGCGCTGAAGGGCTATGGCGGCCCGGTCGCGGTGATGTCCTTCAACCCGCGGATCGTCGCGGCCTTCCACGCGCTGGCCCCCGCGATCCCGGTCGGCATCACCTCCTGCGCCTATGCGGCCGAGGACTATCCCGAACTGAGCGATGCGCAGCGCGAGCATCTGCGGGCGATCCCCGATTACGATGCGGTGGGGGCCTGCTTCATCTCGCATGACCACCACGACCTGGACAATCCGCGCGTCGATGCGCTGAAGGCGATGGGGGCGGGGATCCTGTGCTGGACGATCCGCACGCCCGAGGAGGAGGCCGCGGCCCGCCGCGTCGCCGACAATATCACCTTCGAATACTACATGGCGGCGAAGTGAACCGCCCCTTCGGGCCCTGTCGCGCCGGGAATTGCGGCAGACCCGCTGACATTTCCGCCCGCCTCCCCTAGATTCCCGGCATGAGCAGCGCGCTGACCATCAGCACCCATTCCTCGATCGCCCGCATCCCGGCCGCCGACTGGGACCGGCTGGCCGGCGGCGATCCCTTCACCAGCCACCGCTTCCTGGCGGCGCTGGAGGCATCCGGCTCGGTCGGGCCGGGCAGCGGCTGGCAGCCCCTGCACCTGACGGTGGAACGCGGCGGGCAGGTGGTCGGCGCCGCGCCGCTTTACGCCAAGTCGCACAGCCAGGGCGAATACATCTTCGACCATGCCTGGGCCGAGGCCTATATGCGCGCGGGCGGGCGCTATTATCCCAAGCTGCAATGCGCGGTGCCCTTCACGCCCGCCACCGGCCCGCGCCTGCTGGCCCCCGATCCCGGCATCCGGCAGGCGCTGCTGTCGGGCATGGCGCAGGTCGCCGAGCGGGCGGGCTGTTCGGGCGCCCATGTGACCTTCTGCACCGAGACCGAGGCCCGCGAGGGCGCCGAGGCCGGCTTCCTGCCGCGCGTGACCCAGCAGTTCCACTGGCTCAACCGCGGCTATGGCAGCTTCGATGACTTCCTGGCGGCGCTGTCGTCGCGCAAGCGCAAGGCGATCCGCAAGGAACGGGCGCGGGCGGCGGAGTTCGGCGGCACGATCCGGCGGCTGAGCGGCGACGACCTGCGCCCCGACCATTGGGACGCCTTCTGGGCCTTCTACCAGGATACCGGCAGCCG
The DNA here is from genome assembly GCF_003709565.1 of Paracoccus sigandri. Lineage (GTDB taxonomy): Bacteria > Pseudomonadota > Alphaproteobacteria > Rhodobacterales > Rhodobacteraceae > Paracoccus > Paracoccus siganidrum. The sequence goes on from NZ_QNRC01000004.1 coordinate 74,952, forward strand.
CAAATGGGGGCGCCCCTACCTGACCCGCGCCTTCTTCGACCAGATCCACGACACGATGCGCGACGACATCCTGCTGGTCATGGCCGAACGCGACGGCCAGCCCATCGCCGGCGCGCTGAACTTCATCGGCCCCGACGCGCTCTATGGCCGCTATTGGGGCTGCCTCGAGGACCACGCCTTCCTGCATTTCGAACTCTGCTATCACCAGGCCATCGACCATGCGATCGCGCATGGGCTGTCGCGGGTCGAGGCCGGCGCGCAGGGCGAACACAAGCTGGCCCGCGGCTACGAGCCGGTGGCGATCCATTCCCTGCACTGGGTCCGGGACGAGGGCTTCCTGCGCGCCCTGGCCGGCTATCTGGACCAGGAGCGCGCGGCGATGGGGCAGGAGATCGAGGCACTGGCCGACTGGACCCCGTTTCGCAAGGGGTGAGAGGCCGGATCTTGACAGCCGGGCCAATTCATAACATATGAAGTTACATGAAACGGGACAGCCGCCTTTCCTCGGTTCTTCATGCCCTGCTGCACATGGCGGAACATGACGGCCCGATGACCTCCGAGGCGCTGGGGCAATGCCTCGGTACCAATCCGGTCGTGGTGCGTCGCAGCATGGGGCTGCTGCGCGAGGCCGGGCTGGTGACGGCCGAGCGGGGGCACGCCGGGGGCTGGCGCATCTCGGCCGATCTGGCGGCGGTCAGCCTGCGCCGGCTGCACGAAGCCCTGGGCGAGCCGGCGATCTTCGCCATCGGCAACCGCAACGAGACGCCGGAATGCCTGGTCGAGCAATCGGTCAATGCCGCGCTGGAGGGCGCCTTTGCCGAGGCCGAGGCGCTGCTGCTGGAACGTTTCGCCGATGTGACGCTGGCCGATCTGGCCGAGGATTTCGCCCGCCGCCATGCACAAAGGCGGGCGGTGAAGGAGTAGGACATGCAGGATGTGATCGTGATCGGGGGCAGCTATGCCGGGATGGCCGCCGCCCTGCAGCTGGCGCGTGCGCGCCGCAAGGTGCTGGTGGTCGATGCCGGCCAGCGGCGCAACCGCTTCGCCCGCCATTCGCACGGCTTTCTGGGCCAGGACGGGGTGGACCCGGCCCGCATCTCGGCCGAGGCGCGTCGGCAGTTGCTGGCCTATCCGACGGTGACCTGGATCGAGGGCGAGGCCGTCGCGATCTCGGGGTGCAAGGACGATTTCCGGCTGGCCAGGGCGGATGGCACGGCCCATGCCGGCCGCCGCATCCTGCTGGCCACCGGGGTCCGCGACCGGCTTCCCGACATTCCGGGCCTGCCGGAGCGATGGGGCAAGACGGTGTTCCATTGCCCCTATTGCCACGGCTACGAGCTGGATCAGGGCCGGATCGGGGTCATCGCCGCCGGCGCGATGTCGCTGCATCAGGCGAAGCTGCTGCCGGAATGGGGCGAGGTCGCTTTCCTGACCAATGGCGCCCTGACACTGGAGCCGGAGCAACGCGACGACTTGCGCAGCCGCGGCGTCGCCGTCGAGGAAACCCCCATCGCCCGGATCGCGGGCGAGGCCGAGGTGGAACTGCGCGACGGCCGGGTGCTGCCCTTCGCCGGGCTGTTCACCGCGACCCGGACCGAGCCGGCCGGCCCGCTGGCCGAGGCCGCCGGCTGCGAGCTGATCGAGACGCCGATGGCCCGCCAGATCCTGACGGACGAGACGAAGGAAACCAGCCTTCCCGGCATCTTCGCCTGCGGCGACGTCGCGCGGGCGCCGCATTCGGTGTCGTTGGCGGTGGACGATGGCGCCTGGGCCGGGGCGCAGCTGCACCGCTCGCTGGTCTGGCCGGGATGAGCGGCGCGACCCATCCGGGCGATGCCGCCAGCTATGCCGGCCGCGTCGCGCGCCATGTGCCGGGGCTTGAGGACCTGCACCGCATGGCGGCGCTGCTGCTGGCCGAGCGGGTGCCCGATACCGGCCGCGTCCTGGTCCTCGGCGCCGGCGGCGGGCTGGAGCTGCGCGCCTTCGCCGCGGCGCATCCCGGCTGGCGCTTCGACGGCGTCGATCCCTCGCCCCGGATGATCGTCCAGGCGCGGGACATTCTCGGCCCGGCGGGTGGCCGCGTCACCTTCCATCAGGGCTATGTCGACGATGCTCCCGACGGCCCCTTCGACGGCGCGACCTGCCTGCTGACCCTGCATTTCCTGCCGCGCGAGGAACGCCTGCGCACCCTGCGCCAGCTGCATCGCCGCCTTCGTCCCGCGGCGCCCTTCGTCATGGCCCATCACAGTTTTCCGCAGGCGGACGGGCAGCAGGATCTGTGGCTGCGGCGCAATGCGGCCTGGCTGGTCTCGGGCGGCGTTCCCGAGGCGCAGGCCATGGCGGGCATGGCCACGATGAAGGAACGCCTGCCGGTGCTGACGCCCGAGGAGGATGCCGCGCTTCTGGCGGCGGCGGGCTTCCGCGAGGTCCAGCTGTTCCATGCCGCCCTTACCTTCAAGGGCTGGATCGCCTGGGCGTGAAGCGGCGGGCAGCTTGCCGGCGCGGGTCAGCGCGTCAGGCGGGGTCCGGCAGCCTTGCGGCTATCTTCCAGCCGGCATCGTCCCGCCGCAGCAGCCAGGCCTTGGGCGCGATCGGTGTCCCCGCGGCGGTGCGATAGCTTGCGATGACCAGGCGCAGCCCCTCGGCGGTCGGCGACAGGCGGCCCGGCGCCTCGATCCCGTCGGCAAAGGACAGGACGACATCGGTCCCGGCCGCAGGCGGATCGCCGGGCAGGTCGGCGCGGCAGCCCGGATAGGCATGGCTGTCCTTCAGGAAAATCTGCATCGCCCCGGCCTCCTGCCTCGCGCTGGTGGTCGGGGATCCTATCGACCAGGGCCCGTCGCGTAAACGGGACCGGGCAGCCGTCAGAACCGAAAGGACGCGCGGATCTGCAGCAGGTCCGCATCCAGGTCGATGCCGGTATCCACCACATCCTTGAAGGCCGACCTGCTGTATTCCAGGCCCAGGGAAACCCGGTCGGTCACCAGATAGTCGCCTCCGAACCCGTAGGTCACGCCGGTTTCCGATTCCCCCGAATCCGACAGCCGCGCCACACCCAGGGTCAGATAGGGCTGGAAGCGGCCCATGTCATAGCCCAGGCGGCCCCGCAGCCGCCACATGTCGCTGCTGCCGGCCGTGCCGTCCTGAAGATCCACGTCGTTATAGTCCAGCTCGGCCCCGAGGACGAACGCGCCCATGTCATGCAGATAGCCCAGATGCAGGCCAAGCGCGTCGATATCGCCCAGATCGGCGCTGGCCCGCCCGCGCGATGCGGTGAATTCGCCCTGGCCATATTGCAGGCCGGCATAGATGCCCGTCCAGTCGGTGCCGGGGGCCGCCGCCGGGACCTCCTCCGGCACGGTCGGCGCGACATAGCCGCCCGCACAGGCGGCGCTGGCCAGGAAGGATGCCGCGAGGGCATGGATCGCGATCTTCATTCGTCATCTCCGCAGGTGAAGCCTGTCCGCGCATATCCACAGAGGATCGGCCTGGGAAGCCGTTGGAATGGCGGCAGGATCGCGGCGTGGCATTTGTGCGACGATGGGACCGACCCCCTCCTTCGGCCTGGCTGGTGCAGGTTGCGTGCAATCCGGCGCAGAACCATCTGCGGCATGAGGGCGGGGGTGTCGTCGCATCTGCCCCGGCGCCCGGTTTGACGCTCGGACCCGCGCGCCCTAGGATGAGGCGATCCTGTCGTCCCCCGCCGGTTCGCCTGCCGCCAGCAGCGTCCCGGCATCGGTTGGGCGGCATGTCCGGGCTCGTTGGAAAAAGGCAGCCAGATCATGGATTTGGGTTTCGGAACCTTCCTTGTCATCATTCTTCTGGCCATCGCTGGCTATGTGATCCTCACCTATAACGGCCTGGTGCGCGCCCGGCAGATGGTGCGCGAGGCATGGTCGGGAATCGACGTGCAGCTGAAGCGCCGCGCGGACCTGATCCCCAACCTGATCGAGACGGTGAAGGGCTATGCGCAGCACGAGCGCGGCGCGCTGGAAGAGGTGACGGCGCTGCGCGCGCGGGCGCAGGACCTGCCGCGCGACGACGTGGCCGGGCGCGCGCAGGTCGAGGGAATGCTGGGCCAGGCGCTTGGCCGGCTGTTCGCGGTGGCGGAAGCCTATCCCGACCTGAAGGCGAACGAGAATTTCGTGCAGCTGCAGGGCTCGCTGGAGACGCTGGAAAGCGAGATCCAGATGTCGCGGCGCTACTATAACGGCGCGGCGCGCGAGCTGAACGTCAAGGTCGAGAGCTTCCCCTCGAACCTGGTCGCCAATGCCTTCAGCTTCACCCAGGCCGAGTTCTTCGAGATCGAGAATGCCGAGGATCGCGCCGTCCCGAAAGTCTCGTTCGGCTGACGGCGGGCCGATGCGGTTCGTCGCGCCTGTCCTTGCCGCCCTTCTCATCGCCCTCGGCCTTGCCGGAGCGGCGCGGGCGGAGGAGGAGATCCGCGATTTCCACGCCCTTGTCGAGGTGGGGGCGGACGGCACGCTGAGCGTGACCGAGACCATCGCCGTCAATGTCGAGGGCAAGGAGATCTCGCGCGGGATCTTCCGCGACATTCCGCTGCGCTACGAGGATGGCGGCGGCCGCATCCGCGAGGTGGGGCTGGATGTGCGTTCCGTCACCCGCGACGGCAGCGCCGAACCCCATGCGGTCGAGCGGCGTGCGGGCGTGTTGCGGATCCGGATCGGGAATGCGGATGTGGAATTGCCGCATGGCCTGCATCGCTACCGGATCACCTATGACACGACGCGGCAGATCCGCTATTTCCCGAGCCATGATGAGGTCTACTGGAACGTCACCGGCAACGGCTGGGACTTCCCGATCCTGGCCGCCCGCGCCGAGATCAGGCTGCCGCCCGGTGCCGGCGCCAGCGATGTCGCCTATTTCACCGGCCCCCTCGGCTCGACCGAACAGGCCGCGCGGGCCGAGCGGCTTGATGGCGGAAACCGCATCCTTGTCGAGGCCACGCGGGCGCTTGCCCCGCGCGAGGGGCTGACCGCCGTCGTCGCCTTTCCCAAGGGGGTGGTCGCGCCGCTGTCGGATGCCGAGCAGCGTGCCGACTGGCGGCGCGACAACCTGGGCTGGATCATCGGCGCCGGCGGGCTGGTCCTCGTGCTTGCCTTCTACCTGTGGGCCTGGCGGCGCGTCGGCCGCGACCCGCCGAAAGAGATCGTCGTGCCGCGCTGGACCCCGCCCGAGGGCGTCTCGCCCGCGCTGGCCAGCTATATCGCGCAGCGCGGCTTTCGCGGACAGGGCTGGGACGCCTTCGCCGCCTCGATGATCGACCTTGCGGTCAAGGGCCACCTGGAGCTGGAGCAGCCGGGAAAGACCATGACGATCCGCCGCAAGGGCAGCGGGATCCCGGCGGGGATCGGCGCCGGGCAATGCGCCATCCTGAAGGCGCTGCCCAAGGATGGCGATGCGCTGACCGTGGACAAGTCGAACGGCAGGACCGTCCAGTCGGTGGGCCGCGCCTTCCGGCAGGCGATCGAGAGCGAACATCGCAACCAGTTCTACCGCGCCAACCCCCATTACCTGCTGGGCGGGGTCCTGATGTCGCTGCTGGTCCTGCTGCTGGCGGTCGCCTTCGGCGGCTTCGCGCCCGAGACGATCGCGCTCGCCATCGGCGTGCTGTTCCCCTCGGCCATCATCGCCATTGCGGCCGTCGCCATCGGGCGCCGGTTGCGTGCCGCGCGCTCGCTCGGCGCGCGGATATGGGCGGTGGTCACGGCGGCCTTCCTGGGCTTCGTGGGGCTGAACATGCTGGCCGGGTTCCTGGGGATGCTGACGCAGCGCGCCTTCGATCCGCGGATGCTGGCGATCCTCGCGGGCCTGGCGCTGACCAACATGATCTTCTTCTTCATCATGGGCGCGCCGACCCCGATCGGGCAGAGGCGCTCGGCCGAAATCGCTGGCCTGAAGCAGTACCTGGCCCTGGCCGAGAAGGACCGGATGAACATGCAGGGCGCGCCCGAGATGTCGCCGCAGCATTTCGAGACGCTGCTGCCCTATGCCGTCGCGCTTGGGGTCGAAAAGCCGTGGTCGCGGACCTTCGACGCATGGCTGGCCGGCGCGCTTGCGACGGGCGCCGTCGTCTATGCCGGGCCCGGCTGGTATCGCGGCACGGGCTTCACCCCCGGCAGCATCGGCGCCAGCCTCGGCAGCATGGCGGGCTCGCTGTCGAACAGCTTCACCGCCTCGCTGCCCGCGCCGAAAAGCTCCTCCTCGGGCTTTTCCGGCGGCGGCGGCTTTTCGGGCGGCGGCGGCGGAGGAGGAGGCGGCGGCGGCTGGTAGGCCGCTGCCTGGCCGATACGGCAAAACTGTCGCGGCGGCGGCAGGTCTGCGATAAGCTGGCGGCGCAAGAAGGAGGTAATCCGATGACCCGCACCACCCTTGCCATCGCATGTGCCGCCCTGGCCGGGCTGGCGTCCTGCGACACGCCGGCCGAGCGTTGCGAAGCCCGCGTCGAGGCCGAGCAAAGGCATGTCTCGCGGCTGCTGGAAGAGGTCGAGGCGAATATCGCGCGCGGCTATGCCTGGGAAGACACGGTGGTCAACGAGACCGGCTTCCGCTTCTGCGCGGGCGGTTTCCGGGGCGGCTACAACAGGCTGGGCCTGGGCTATTCGGGTTGCTACGGCGGCCCCGACACCGTGCGCAAGAGGGTGCCGATCGATCCCGTCGCCGAGATGCGCAAGCGCGACGCCCTGCAACAGCGCCTCGCCGCGCTCACCTCGGACGCGCCGCCGCAATGCGTCGCGCGCCCCGGCGCGGCAAGGTGAACCTGGACAATTCCAGCGCGTCTGCCGATCATGCGTCTCGGGTGAAGTGCCCGGCCCCCGGCCGCCAAAGGTAGGGGAATGATCCCGGCCGACAAGCGGCCCCTCGCGCACGATCCGGCAGCGTGGCGGCAGCAAGGACAGGCAGGCCCATCTTCCAGATCGCCGATGACGGCCTCGTCGGAGACCCCTTTACCACGGTCCCCGAACCCACCGAAAATCTCTGACCGTTTCTTCGTTGCACAAATACCCAATGGCACCTGCCCGCGGCCGGGGCACGCGATCCGGCTCCAAGCCAGCGAAGTGTCCCAGCCATGCCCACCCCCACCTGCGAGTCGATGAACCATGACGGGGAAGGGGACGCCCCGCCCATCGGCAACATTCCGCGGCTGATCCTCTGCCCGGTCGCGGGCCGTTCAGGTGGCACTTGACATAAATACCGACTGGTCGGTATGATAGGCCCATGCCGGGACCGACCAAACATGATCCAGATCGCGGCGACGCCCGGACCAGGCTTCCGGTCGCCGCGGGGGGATGTCATCGGAGCGGCGATGGCGGCGATGGCGGCGATGGCGGCGATGGCGGCGATGGCGGCGATGGCGGCGCGCGGGACCGGGGCGGGCTGGACCCCGGCCGCCGGGAATGGCGGGGCCGACCGCGACAGTCTCGACCACCTGCGCCGCCATGTCGAACTGCTGTTCGCGCCCCCGGCCGGGCATCACAAGTCTGACAGAAGGAGAACGAAGATGACCAACCTCGTGACCTGCCTGTGGTTCGACCACGGCCAAGCCGGCAAGGCGGCCCGGTTCTATGCCGCCACCTTCCCCGACAGCCGTGTCGACCGCGTGAATGCCGCGCCCTCGGACTATCCCGGCGGCAAGACGGGCGATGAGCTGACCGTCGAATTCACCCTGCTGGGGCGGCCGTTCCTGGGCCTGAACGGCGGTCCCGCCTTCACGCCGAACGAAGCCGTCAGCTTCATGGTGCTGACCGAGGACCAGGAGGAGACCGACCGCTATTGGGACGCGATCCTCGGCAATGGCGGCCAGGAGAGCAATTGCGGCTGGTGCAAGGATCGCTGGGGCCATTCCTGGCAGATCACGCCCCGGCGGCTGATGGAACTGACCACCGGCACGGATCGCGACAAGGCCAGCCGCGCCATGGAGGCGATGATGACGATGAGGAAGATCGACATCGCCGCGCTGGAGGCCGCGGTGGCCGCATCGGCATAGACTAGGGATTTTTCCGACCATGCGCAGCGAAAGGAAACGACCATGCCCAGCACCGTGACATTGCACCGCGTTCTGACCGCCAGCCCGGAAAAGGTCTATCGCGCCTTCCTCGAACCTGACGCGGTGGCAAGCTGGCTGCCGCCTTACGGCTTTCTCTGCACCGTCCACGAGTTGGAGGCCAGGACCGGCGGCGGGCACAGGATGTCGTTTCGGAACTTCACCACCGGCGACAGCCATTCCTTCGGCGGCACCTATCTGGAACTCGTGCCAGGCAGGCGCTTGGTCTATACCGACAGGTTCGACGCTCCGAACCTGCCCGGAGAGATGACGGTCACGGTGGATCTGGCTGCCGTCTCCGTCGGCACCGAGATCAGCATCGAGCAGCGGGGCATCCCGGACCAGATCCCGCGCGAGGCCTGCTATCTGGGCTGGCAGGAATCACTGCGCAAGCTCGCGCTTCTGGTTCAGCCCGAGATCAAGCCCTAGCCGCCCTGGCCGGATGCGGGGACATCGGCGCCATTTCGCCGAAATGGCGGCGCCGGAAGCCCGTGCCAGCGCATTCGTGTTTCGACCTCGGGTCGGGTTATCCGCTATCATCCGTTGCAACAAGCAGCGCCTGCCGAAAAAACGGGCGCGACCGGATGAAGGACGATGATCGATGCCCCGAACGACGCGACGGAACCTGCTGATTGCCGCCGGATGCCTGGCGATGCCGGGGCGCCTGCTCGCGCAGGAGGCGCCCTCGATCCATGTGGTCGAGGGCAGCGGCTGCGATTGCTGCGCGGAATGGACGGCCTATCTGCGCCGCGAGGGTTTCCGGGTCACGACCGAAAAGCGCGCCGGCGCTGATCTGAGCCGGCACAAGGCGGAACTGGGCGTGCCCGAGGCCTATCAATCCTGCCATACCGGCCAGCTTGCCGGTTACTTCGTCGAGGGCCATGTGCCCGCCGCCGACCTTCGCCGGTTGCTGCGCGAACGGCCCGATGCCGCGGGGCTTGCGGTGCCGGGGATGCCCTGGGGCAGTCCGGGGATGGGTCCCGAAAGCGAACGCGAGGCCTATGACGTGCTGCTGGTCGGCAAGGATGGCCGCAGCCAGGTCTTCAGCAGCTATCCGGCCGCCTGACGACGATTTCGCCGATCTTCCCTGTCAGCCCAGCAAGAAGGAATCCGACGCGGATGTTCCACCCGACCCGACGCCAGCTTTCCCTGTCGCTGCTTGCCGTCCTGGCGGCCTGCGGCACGCCGCAGCCCCGCCCGCAGTTCAAGACCTATTCCGGCCCGCCGGTCACGCAGATCGTCGTCTACAAGGGCCAGCGCAGGATGCATCTGCTCAGCGGGCGGACGGTGCTGAAATCCTACGATTTCGGCCTGGGCAACCAGCCGGTCGGGCACAAGCAGTTCGACGGCGACGGCAAGACGCCCGAGGGGCTGTATTACGTCGACCGCTTCAATCCGCGCAGCCGCTATCACCTGTCGGTCGGTATCTCCTATCCCAACGAGCGCGACAAGGCCTATGCGGCGCAGTTCGGCCGGCATCCGGGGGGCGACATCATGTTCCACGGCCGCGGCCCCGAGGGCAACCGGCTGGCGCCGAAGAACCGCGACTGGACGGCGGGATGCATCACCGTCACCGACGAGGAGATTGAGGACATCTATGCGATGCTGCGGCCCGGCGTGCCGGTGATGATCTATCCCTAGCTGTTTGATCCCATGGTTTGATGGTGCGATCCTTTCTCAGGAATGTAAGGATGCCCAATGGGACAAGCTCGTCACGGAAGCGCCACGACCACGCACGCCATCCGAGCTGCAATAATGAGGGCTTGCCCGCCATCGGTTCAAGGGCAGGCCCGGATGATTGCACGCTTCGCTCGCGACGCTGAGCCGAGAGCTGGGCATCAACCCGAAGACGGTGGCGAAGTGGCGCAAGCGGGCGACGGTCGAAGACCCGAAAACCGGGCCGAAGGAGCCGCGCTCCACGACACTGAGTGCGGAGGAAGAAGCGGTGGTCGTGGCGTTCAGGCGCCACACGCTGCTGCCGCTGGACGGCGCTTCGCTTGCCTTTATGCCCTGCAACCGTCGATTCCCCATCTGACGCGTTCGGCCTTGCATCGCGGTCTTCAACGACATGGGATATCGCGCCTGCCTGACGTCGAGGGCGAAAAGCCGAAACGGCAGCGCTTCAAGCGCTACCCCATAGGTTTCGGCCTTGCCCTCGAACCGATGGCGGGCCAGGCCTCAGTTCCATACTGATGTCGCTGAAATGCAGACCGCCGAAGGCAAGCTGTATCTCTTTGTAGCGATTGATAGAACCAGCAAGTTCGTCTTTGTACGCCTTGTCCAGAAGGCCGGCGAGATGGCTGCAGCCCAGTTCCTGCGCGACCTCGTTGCCGCAGTTCCTTACCGACTCCACAAGGTGCTGACCGACAACGTCCTATGTCAGGAGCAAATCGCCGCTTGAGGCGTCAGATCGCGGGGCATCCGAGCGACCGGATACCCTTGAGATGTTCGCCCGAGCGGGCTCCGCCGTCAAGAAGTGGTCTCTCCCATAGCAAACACAGGGTCGGCCGGGTCGCCACCCTCACCGTCCTCAAGACGCTCAATGGCCATACGCCCCACGAATACATCTGCAAGATCTGGACTTCAGAGCCAGACGGATTCATCGTCAATCCGATCCACCAGATGCCGGGACTGAACAACTAGCCCGCCGGTCGGGAATCGAGCGCGTCTCGAACTGGTAGCACCGCCCGGAACAAGCGCGGGAGCTGGTCGTCGGCATGTCCGGCGTCAAAGCCGAACTGGGAACGGTGCCCCATCTGCAAGACGCGCCCGGACAGGCCGACATCGTCTCCTTGGCCACCATGGCGTGGCAGCCGGTCATCATCAGCGATTGGGTCCGGCCCGGCACCCGTGTCGACCTGATTGGCGCCTTCAAGGTCGACGATGCGCTGATGGCCAAGACGGCGCTGTTTGTGGACAGCCGCGAGACCACGCTCGGCCATATGGGCGAGTTGATGATACCTGTCGCCTCGGGCGCAATCACGGTGGAAAGCGTGTTGGGCAATCTCTACGACCTAGTGCGCCGCGACACCCGGCGCCGGCAGCCGCCGGTCGAGATCACCGTCTTCAAGAACGGTGGCGGCGCGCATCTGGACCTGATGATCGCGTCCTACATTGCGCGCGCCATGACGGTCTGAGCGGAGCCGAAAGACAACGACTTGCCGACGGCTGGCCGTTCCTTCGCTGCAATTTCGTCAAGTCGACACCGGGTGCCAGCCGCCCGGCTGCCCGCCGTTACCATCTGTTTCTTTGTATCTGTGACCGCCACAGCCGAGACGAGCATGCCCCGGTCCAACCAGTAGGATCCCAGGGATTCCTTATTGCAGCTCATCATGCGGACTGCCTACAATTCGATAGCTCGTGCTCGTGTCTCCTCCGGTCATCGCTGCTACAGCGATCCCAGCCAGCGCGGCAGTCCCAAGGAAAGCGCGGGGATGAAGGTCGTCAGCTCCATCACCGGCAAGGCGACGAAGGCCATCATGCGCAGAGCGGGGCCGACCGCCTGATTGACCGAAGCGCGCCCGATCCGATAGGCCATGAACAGCACCGGTGCCATCGGCGGGCTGTTCGCGCCGATCACCATCGAGGTGGCGACGATGGCGGCGAAATGCACCGGATGCACCTCGACCGACACCATCAGCGTCAGCAGCAGCGGCGCGATCACCACGGTGACCGACATGTCGTCGATCAGCGCCCCGGCGATGATCAGGAACATGTTCACCAGGATCATGACGCCGATCGGATTGCTGACCAGCGACGCCACCAGCTCCGTCAGGTCCTGCGGGATGCGCTTGGCGACCAGGATGCGGCCGATCACGAAGGAAAACAGCAGGATCAGAACAATGGAGCCGGTGGTCTCGGCTGCCGCCACCGTGCTGTCGCGCAGCCGCGCCAGGCTCATGTCGCGATAGACGAAGAGGCCGATCAGGACCGCGGCGAGAACGGCGAAGGCCGCCGCCACGATCGGCGTGAAGAACCCGCCATAGATGCCGCCGATGATGATGACCGGCAGCGAAAAGGTGGGGATGGTGCGCAGGGTGATGCGCCATTTCTCCGTGTAGGGGGGACTAACTTTGTCAGAAAGCGGCACCGCGACCGTTTCCTGACAGATTGCAGCGTCCATAAATTCGCAGGGCTTTCGCGGAACAACAGGGCGCTGCTTCTTCAAGTATCCTTGGGAAGATCGCTTATTCGGACATGCTGGATGATTGTCGGACGCACCGTCCGAAAATTCCCAGTCCATCCGGCGGCGCGGTCGAAATCCAGTTCTGCCGTTCCGCCGCTTCTAGGTCATGTTGACAAATGGCGCAGCCATAGCCTGATGCAGGGCACATCGACGAACCCGAGGAAGCTGTCTGCGGTTTTATCGTGGCGGGTTGCCAGCCGCCGGCTGTTCTTGAGCTTGTTGAGTGAGCCCGTGAACGCCACCGGTTCGAGAGAACGGGCGAACGCGCTCGACCATGTTCCGCAGCGTGTAGATGGCCATGTCGACGGCCTTGCGAACCTTGTTCTTGCGCATCGGTATCATCGGCAGGGCGTTGCGGCTCTCGATATCTTCCCGAACTTTATCAGAGTCATGGACCCCGTCGGCGACCAGAACGGCGGGCTGCGGCAGGTTGTCGGCCATCACCAGGTCATAGCCGGTGCAATCGGAATCCTGCCCCGGCGTGATCTCGGTCCTCATCGGGAGGCCAGCGCCGTTGACGCGGAGATGGATCTTGGTCGAGAAGTGGAAGGTGGTCCAGAAAACGATCCGGCGGATCGTTTTCCCACCGGACGCTCTCGAACGGCCAGGAGCCTCTTTCGGAGTCCCCGTTTTCGGGCCGAAACGTCCACTGGACGTTTCTTTGCCTCAAACTGCGCCTGCCGCATGGTGATGTGCGCGGATCACGGTGCTGTCGACCATCTGGAGCTTGTCTGGCGCGATCCCGCATGGTTCGAGCCGCATCCAGGATATCCTCCCACGGCCCCGCGAGGGTCCAGCGACGGAACTGGCGGTAGACCGACGACCACCTGCCGAACTCCTCGGGCAGGTCACGCCATGGCGCGCCAGTTCGCGTTCGGCGCGGCCTCGGACCGGTGGCGGCTCACGCCTCACTCCAGAAAATCCCATCCATAACAAGGGGATGATTGGACGGCTTGCGCCCGTTCGGGTTTCGGACTGCCCGCATGAAGCCCTCGAAGAAGGCCCACTCATCGTCAGATATCAGGTTGCGTGCCAAGCTCATCCCCACCTGGAGATGAGCTTGAATCACAGGACGACCCGAAGCGGAACAGGGGAAGCCCTTTTGTCAATAGGGCCTAGTCAAGCTGGCCCGCGCGAAAGGGGGTGCAGCGTGAACATAGCTGTAAACGGACGTGTAAACCATGGTACGAGCAGAAAGCAACAAACCTTGCAAGTCACTGAAATCCTTGGAGGTGGGTACCGGAATCGAACCGGTCTTCACGGATTTGCAATCCGGTGCGTAACCTCTCCGCCAACCCACCGTTGCTCCAAGGCTGACAGTCATTTAGCGGCTTCCCGCCGGGGGCGCAAGTCACGCCTTCTCAACATTCACTGTTCATCCCCAGCTCGTTTCGCCGGCACATCGCGCAGGCTCTGGGCTTCTTTCGCGCGGGAGCGCTGACGTGTCGATCCGGTATGGTGGGCGACCAGCGCCTTGCTGGAGCGCTCGGTCACGGCGGTGATCGGCGCGTCGCTGCGGCTGGGGCCTTGCCGCCCAAGTCCTGCATCGTCGTGAAGGCGGCTCTCTATCAAGGCGACCTACAAGGGTGATTGGCGGAGCGCGGGTTTCGTCTTCACGCGATCTTACCGCCCCCGGCCGCATTTTTTCCGCGGCCCAGATCATGATCCGGTCCCAGAGCGTGTGCGGGCGCATCAGCCCAGTCATCGACCTGCGCCAATCCGCATGAGGCCTTTCGACGGACATCTATAGGAATAATTCATTAAACACAGTGAGTTGCTTGGATTTAATGAAGGGGCGAGAGATGCCCCGCCTGGTGAGCCCCGATTTCCTTGCGTCTCCGTCGCCGGCTGGTTCTCAAGCCAGTGGCGCACCAGCGGGCGCCCCCTTACCGGATATTTGGGCCAAGATGAAAGGGCGCGTGCCCGTTTCAGATGCGGCGGCGGGCGCGCAGGGCGGCGCTGATGGTGCCGTCGTCGAGATAGTCGAGCTCGCCGCCGATGGGCACGCCCTGGGCAAGGCCGGTGATGGCGATGCCGCTGCCTTCCAGCGCGTCGGCGATGTAATGGGCCGTGGTCTGGCCCTCGACGGTGGCGTTCAGGGCCAGGATCACCTCGGAAATGCGGTCGCGGGCGATGCGGTCGATCAGGGCGGGGATGCCCAGGTCCTCGGGGCCGATCTCGTCCAGCGCCGAGAGCGTGCCGCCCAATACGTGATAGCGGCCGCGGAAGGCGCCGGCGCGTTCCAGCGCCCAGAGGTCGGCCACGTCCTCGACCACGCAGATCTCGCCCGTGGCGCGGGCCGGGTCGGTGCAGATCGCGCAGGTGTCGCGGTCGGTGATGTTGCCGCAGGTCAGGCATTCGCGCGAATTCTGCGCCACGCGCTCCATCAGCGCCGCAAGCTGCGCCATCTGGCCGCCGCGCCTGCGGATCAGCTGCAGCACGACGCGCCGGGCCGAGCGCGGCCCGAGGCCGGGCAGCCGCGCCATCAGCGCGATCAGCGCCTGGATGTCGTCGCTGCCGTCGGTCATCGGGTCAGAAGGGCAGCTTCATGTCGGCGGGCAGGCCCAGGTCCTGGGTAATGCGGGCCATCTCGGACTGCATCCTTTCCTGCGCGCGGCGCTGCGCGTCCTTGATCGCGGCCAGGATCAGGTCCTCGACCACCTCCTTTTCCGAGGGCACGAAGATCGACGGGTCGATCTCCAGCGCGGTCAGCTCGCCCTTGGCGGTGGCGGTGACCTTGACCAGGCCCGCGCCGGATTCGCCGGTGACGGTCAGCTTGTCCAGGTCGGCCTGCATCTGCTGCATGCGGTCCTGCATTTCCTTCGCGGCCTTCATCATCTTGGTCATGTCGCCAAGACCGCCCAAGCCCTTGATCATCTGTCAGTCCTCATCCTCGAACGGGTCCCATTCCTCGACTTCGGCGACGGGGCCCTGGGTTGTGCCATGCGGGTCGTCCTCTGCCCCGGCAATGGCTTCGATCGCGGGTGCCGCGCGGCTGATCGCGGTCAGCTTCGCCTGGGGGAAGGCGGCGAAGACCTGCCGGACGATGGGCAGTTCCATCGCGCGGTCGCGGGCGGCCTGCTCTTCGGCCTCGCGGAGCTCGGCGATGGTGGGGGCGCCGCCGGAATTCGTCACGCTGACCGCCCATCGCTGGCCGCCGGTCCAGCCGCGCAGCCTTTCGGCCAAGCGCTGCGCCAGATCAGCGGGGGCGTTGCCGCGCGGCTCGAACTCGATCCGGCCGGGGCTGTAGCGGACCAGCGCCACATGGCGCTCGACCTGCATCAGCAGCAGCATGTCGCCCATGCGGCGGATCATCTCGACCACCGAGGCGAAATCGGGGAAGGCGGCGAAGGCCTCGGGCGACAGGGCCAGCGCGGTGGCGGCGCCCGATTGCGCGACGCCCGATTGCGCGACCACAGGGGCAGGGCGCGCGGCGCGGGGCGCCTGCTGCGGCACGGCGGCGGCGGGCGCGCCCGAGCGGGCGAAATCGCCCGCCGCCTGCGCCTGCTGGACCTTGCGGATCAGCGCCTCGGGGTCGGGCAGGTCGGCGACATGGGTCAGCCGGATCACCGCCATTTCCGCCGCCATCATCGCATTGGGCGCGGCCGAGACCTCTTCCAGCGCCTTCAGCAGCATCTGCCACATCCGGGTCAGAACGCGCATCGCCAGCCGGTCCGCCAGGGCCTGGCCGCGGGTGCGTTCGTCCGGTGAAATCGTCGGATCTTCAATCGCTTGCGGCGTGATTTTCATAATCGAGATCCAATGCGTGATCTCGGCCAGGTCGCGCAGCACCGCGACCGGATCGGCGCCGTCGGCATATTGCGACTGCAATTCGGTCAGGGCGGCGGCCGCATCGCCGCGCAGGATCATCTCGAACAGGTCGATCACCCGGCCGCGGTCGGCAAGGCCCAGCATGGCGCGGACCTGGTCGGCGGAGGTTTCGCCCGCCCCGTGGCTGATCGACTGGTCCAAGAGGCTGGTCGCGTCGCGGGCCGATCCCTCGGCTGCGCGGGTGATCAGCGCCAGCGCGTCGTCGGAGATCTGCGCGCCCTCGGCGGTGGCGATGCGGCGCAGAAGCGCGATCATCACCTCGGGCTCGATCCGGCGCAGATCGAAGCGCTGGCAGCGCGACAGGACCGTGACCGGCACCTTGCGGATCTCGGTGGTGGCGAAGATGAACTTCACATGCGGCGGCGGTTCCTCCAGCGTCTTCAGCAGCGCGTTGAAGGCGCTGGTCGACAGCATGTGGACCTCGTCGATGATGTAGATCTTGTAGCGCGCCGAGGCCGCCCGGTAATGCACCGATTCGATGATCTCGCGGATGTCGTTCACGCCGGTGCGCGAGGCCGCGTCCATTTCCAGCACGTCGACATGGCGGCCCTCGCTGATCGCCAGGCAATGTTCGCAGGTGCCGCAGGGCTCGGTCGTGGGGCCGCCCTGGCCGTCGGGGCCGACGCAGTTCATGCCCTTGGCGATGATCCGGGCGGTGGTGGTCTTTCCGGTGCCGCGGATGCCGGTCATGATGAAGGCCTGCGCGATGCGGTCGGCGGCGAAGGCGTTCTTCAGCGTCCGCACCATCGCGTCCTGGCCGACCAGGTCGGCAAAGGTCTCGGGCCGGTACTTGCGGGCCAGAACCTGATATGCGGGTTTGTGCTCGGTCATGTTCCCCTCGGCATCCCGCGCCACATTAGCGGTGTCCCGAGAGGGCTACAACAGGGTGGCGACAGCAGTCTTCGGGGCAGGGGCCCATCGGGCCTTCAGAACGGCGCGCAGGGGATCGCCGGGAAAGCCGCGCCGAATGCCTGCGGGCGAGGCATTTGTGGGTCTGACCGCGCGGCAGGGGAAAGGGTGAGAGGCTGGACAACGACCCAAGCGGGGCTCGTTACGGCTGCTTCCTTCCGGACCTGACCGGGTTGGCGAGGCGCCTGCCCGCGCCAACCTCTCGCCGTCTAGATAATGCGGGCAGCCGGGCGATGCAACCCCGGCCGCGATCCCTTCCGCGCGGGCGGTCAGAGCGGGCGGTCACAGCGTCAGGCGCAGGCGGGCGAAGCCCTCGCGGCTGAGGCCCAGATATTCGACCCCGCCGGGCAGGCTGGCGCCGACATGGTCCAGGTGGGGCAGGGCGGCGGGGCCGGTCTCGAACAGGACCGAGGTGCCGGGCATCGGCCGGAACCCCCAGTTGCGATAGGAGGCGACGGCAAGCCTGCGGCGGCGGCGGACATAGTGGCGCAGCACGTCGCGGGTCAGCGCCCCGTCGTTCAGCGCCACCCGGTTCTGCGCGATCAGCGGGCTGAACAGGCCGCAGCTGGCCAGCCGGTAGGAATTCGTGGCCAGCAGGAAGCGATCCTCGGGCCGGACGGGCTGGCCGTTGCGCGTCAGCTGTCCGATGCGACGGGCATGGGGATTGGCCAGCCGCCCGTCCGGGGCATAGCGCGGCGGGGCGGCAAGATCGACCTGCCAGTCCACGCCGTCGATCACGTCGAAATTGTAGCCGGGGAAATCCGGGTCGATCAGTGGCTGGTCGCGCCAGCCCGGCCGGACCTGGCGGAAGATGCTGGCCGAGCGTTCCAGCCATTCCGCCAGCTGCGCGCCGGTCAGGAAGATGGCGCAGATCCGGTTCGGGAACAGGTAGAGATCGGCCAGGTTGCGCAGGGTCAGCGTGCCGGCCGCGACATCGGTGTAATGTTCGGGCCCGCCGCGCCCGCCCGCCCGGAACGGGGCCGCTGCCGACAGCACCGGCATCGCGGACAGCGCGGTCCCGCGCAGCTGGCGGCGCACATGCCAGCGCTGCGCCATGTTCACCAGCCTCAGGCCCGGATCCTCTCCGATCAGCGAGAAGAAGCTGTGCAGCGGCGCCTCGACATGGCCGATGCGGCGGCGATAGTGGCGCAGGGTCGCGCGATGGGCCGGAAGCGCCGGGGCGGCCACGCCGGGGGCGGGGGCTGACGCCTCGCAGACGCGCTCGGCCCTGACCGAGAAGCCGGCGATCCGCATCGGGCCCGAGGGGTCGGGCCGCAGCTCCAGGTCGATCACCCCCAGATGCGAGCCGCCGAAGCCCGCCATGACCGCGGGCTTGCCCGCCAGCGTGCCGCGCAGGGGGTCGATGCCGGGGCCGGGCGCGATCTGCGGTCCCGGAAAGACCTGATGGCTGTGGCCCGCGATCACCACGTCGATCCCCTCCAGTCCCGCCAGCGCGGTCGCGGCATGTTCCATCCGCGGGCTGGGCGTGGCCGGGCCGATGCCGCTATGGGCCAGCGCGACGACCAGCTGCGCGCCATCGGCCCGCATCTCGGGCAGGACGGCGCGGGCGGCCTCGATGATGTCGCCGCATTCGATATGGGCGGACAGGTCGCGGTCCCATTCCGCCGTCTGCGGCGGCAGGAAGCCGGCGATGCCGATGCGCAGCTCGGTCTCGCGGCCCGCCTGGTCGAGGACCTGGCGGCGCAGGATCACGTAGCGGGGCAGGCCGGGGCCGCGCCGCAGCCGCAGATTGGCGGCGACGACCGGAAAGGCGGCCTGCGCCAGCACCCGGCGCAGGAAGGGCAGGCCGAAGTTGAAGTCGTGATTGCCAAGCGTGCCCGCGTCATAGCCCATCGCATTCATCGAGGCGATCGCCGGATGCGGCTGGCGCGCAAGCCCGTCCATGCCGGCCACGAAATCGCCAAGCGGGTTGCCCTGCAGGAAATCGCCATTGTCCAGCAGCAGGCTGTTGACCGCTTCCGCGCGGCGCCGCGCCACCAGCGAGGCGGTGCGGGCCAGGCCGGTGCGGTTGCAGGGCCGGTCGGTCAGATAGTTGTAGGGAAGCACATGCATGTGCATGTCGGTGGTGGCCATGATCCGCAGCGAGAGCCCCGCCTGCGCCACCGCGCCCTGGCAGAAACCGCTGTCGCCGGAACCGTCGGCCATGCCCTCTCCACCCGCAGAAAACACCGGGCCCGTCGGGCGCGACGGCCGGCAACTCGTTACATCTCCATTCTAGGCAGCGGCGAATCGAGTTACAACTGTCGATTGAATTTTCGCGATGATTTCCGGCCTCGGCAGGACATTGGCGAAAAGGACAGGATGCGGATCGAACACAGAACCGTCATAACAGGCATATTGTTCGTGAAGGTTTTGCGTAATGTTGTCCACCTGGTTGAACAGCTGTCCCGGAATGGATTATCAGCATGACGTGGCGTCCGGTTTCTCGGGGGCTGTCAAGTCGATTACCAGGTTGCTGCATATGAAATTCTCGACCCGATGCGACACGGATTCCTCCGCGCCCGATCTTTTCGATCGCATCAGTGATTTCAACCAGATCGAGCATCTGCTGATGCGTCGCGGCGCCTCGGTCCAGCGGATCGATCCCGCGCAGGAGCCGGGGACCGGCATCGGCTGGAACATCGGTTTCGACTGGCGGGCCCGCGCGCGCGAACTGCGGCTGGAAGTGGTCCGCTTCGACCGACCCGAGCGGCTGACCATGTCCGGCCTGTCGGACAGCTTCGACATCGTCGTGGACATGACCGTGGTCGCGCTTGGCCGCAACCGCTCCAGGCTGATCTTCGAGACCGAGATCCGTCCGCGCAACATGCGGGCGCGGCTGATGCTGCAGACCGCGAAGCTGGGCAAGGGCCAGCTGGACCGCAAGTTCACCCGCCGCATCGACGCCTTCGTGGCCGAGCTTCAGCCGGCCCAGTAAGTCTGGCAGTGATCGCCCGCGCCGGCTGTCCGGTCAGCCGCCGTTCTGCTGCGTCGCGCGCAGGGGATCGGCGGGATAGGTGCCCAGGATGTTCAGCATCGAGGTGAAATAGCGCAGCTCCTCCAGCGCGCGCTGCAGCGCCGGATCCTCGGGATGGCCCTCCACATCGGCATAGAACTGCGTCGCGGTGAAGACGCCGTCGACCATGTAGCTTTCCAGCTTGGTCATGTTGACGCCATTGGTCGCGAAGCCGCCCATCGCCTTGTAGAGCGCGGCCGGAATGTTGCGGACCCGGAAGACGAAGCTGGTCAGCATGTTGTCGGAACGGCGGGCGAAATCGGGTTCGCGCGACATGATCAGGAAGCGGGTGGTGTTGTTCTGGCGGTCCTCGATCTGGTCGGCCAGCCGGTCCAGCCCGTAGATCTCGCCGGCCAGGGGCGAGGCCAGCGCGGCCAGCGACGGATTGCCGCGGGCGGCGACCTCCTTGGCGGATCCGGCGGTATCGGCCCCAGTGACGCCGCGGATGCCGTGCTGGCGCAGGAAGCCGCGGCACTGGCCCAGAAGGACGGTGTGGCTCATCGCCTCGCGGACCTGCGACAGCGGCGTGCCGGGCACGGCCAGCAGGCTGATATGGACCCGCACGAAGGCCTCGTCGATGATGTGCAGGCCGGATTCGGGCAGCAGGTGGTGGATGTCGGCCACCCGGCCATAGGTCGAATTCTCGACCGGCAGCATGGCCAGGTCGGCCTGGTGGCTGCGCACGGCCTCGATCACGTCCTCGAAGGTGCGGCAGGGCAGCGCCTCCATCGAAGGTCTTGCCTTGCGGCAGGCCTCGTGGCTGTAGGCGCCGGGTTCCCCCTGAAATGCAATGCGGTTCGTGGTCACGAGGGCACCCCGGTTGCTGCAAAATTGAACTTCGGGGCGGTAACTATACCTTGATCCCGGAAAGAGAAAGCGGATAGATACGGCCCGAATTGACGAGCTTACCAATCGGGGACCGCACGCGATGTTCAATACCATGACAATCACCAAGGCCGCCGGCGCACTGATTGGTGCCCTGCTGTTTCTGCTGCTGGCGAATTGGGCGGCCAGCGGGCTGTATCATGTCGGCCCGGCCGGGCATGGGGGTGGTCATGGCGAGGATGGCGAGCTGGTCCAGGCCTATGCGATCCCGGTCGAGGACAGCGGCGCGGCCGAGCCCGCCGAGGAAGCGCCGCAGATCGACGTCGCCGCGCTGATGGAATCCGCCGACGCCGCCGCGGGCGAGCGCGAATGGGGCAAGTGCCGCGCCTGCCACAAGCTGGACGGCACCGACGGCACCGGCCCGCATCTGGACGGCATCGTCGGCCGCCCGGTCGGCGGCGTCGACGGCTTTGCCTATTCCGACGGCATGGCCTCGCATGGCGGCGAATGGACGCCCGAGCTGCTGATCACCTTCCTGACCAATCCGCGCGCCGAGGTGCCGGGCACCAAGATGGCCTTCGCCGGGATCCGCGATCCGCAGGCCATCGCCCACCTGATCGCCTATCTGGAAAGCCAGTAGGCAGGCCGATCCGGCGGGGCCGGCCTGGGCCGACGCCCCGCGAAGCCGTTGCGGACCCGATCAAGGGCGCGGCCATCCGGCCGCGCCCTTTCCCTTGCATCATCTGCGCATTTTCGTGAGCCGCGAAATCGCGGCTTGATCGCGCCCGGCGCGCTGGCCTAGCGTTACCCGGATCACGACCCGAGGAAGCCTGCATGATGCGCCGACACACCCTTGCCGCCCTGACCCTGTTTCTTGCCGGCGCGACCGGCGCCATGGCGCAGGAAAGCTCGGGGACCGACGATGGCGAGGCGGTCATCCGCGCCCATGGCATCGGCGTCTTCGACGAATTGAAGCTGCCCGCCGATTTCACCCATCTGCCCTATGTGAACCCCGACGCGCCCAAGGGCGGCGAAATCGCGCAATCCATCCCCAATTCCACCGGCTTCGACAATTACAATCCCTTCACCTTTCGCGGCCGGGCGGCGGCCCTGTCCTCCTCGGTGCTGGAATCGGTCCTGACCGGCACCGCCGACGAGGTCGGCGCGGCCTATTGCCTGCTGTGCGAAAGCCTGGAATATCCCGAAAGCCGTGACTGGGTGATCTTCAACCTGCGCCCCGAGGCGCGTTTCAGCGACGGCACGCCGCTGACCGCCCATGACGTGCTGTTCAGCTATGAGCAGCTGCGCGACAAGGGCCTGTCCTCGTTCCGGGTGGTGATCGCGCAGCAGGTCGCCTCGGCCGAGGTGCTGGACGACCACCGCATCAGGTTCACCTTCACGCCCGACTATCCGCGCCGCGACGTGATCCAGGGCGTCGGCAGCCTGCCGGTCTTCAGCCGCCAGGATTTCGAGGAAAACGACCGCGACCTGGAACAGCCGATGACAAAGCCCTTCATCGGTTCGGCCCCCTATGTCTTCGACAGCGCCGACATCAACCGCAAGGTCGTCTATCGCCGCAATCCCGACTATTGGGGCGCCGACCTGCCGATCAACCGGGGCCGCTACAATTTCGACCGCATCCGGTTCGAGTATTTCTCGGATTACGATGCCGCCTTCGAGGCGTTCAAGGCCGGCGAATACACCTTCCGGCGCGAGGTCAGCAGCATCATCTGGGCCACGCGCTACAATTTCCCGGCGCTGGAGCGGGGCTGGGTCAAGCAGGAGACCCTGCATGACGGCAATGTCGCCTCGGGCCAGACCTGGGTGCTGAACCTGCGCCGCCCGAACTGGCAGGACATCCGCGTGCGCCAGGCCATCGGGCTGATGTTCAATTTCGAATGGTCGAATCAGGCGCTGTTCTACGGGCTCTATGACCGTGTGAACAGCATCTGGGAAAACAGCGACCTGGCCGCCAGCGGCCCCCCCTCCGAGGCCGAGCTTGCGCTCTTGGAACCGGTGGCCGAGCATCTGCCCGAAGGCGTGCTGACCGAGGACGCGGTGATGGCGCCAGTCAGCGGAGAGCGGCAGCTGGACCGGCGCAACCTGCGCGCCGCGGCGGCGCTGCTGGACGAGGCCGGCTGGACGGTCGGCGACGACGGCGTGCGCCGCAACGGCGAGGGGCGGCGGCTGACGCTGGAGATCCTGAACGACAGCCAGACCTTCGATCGCGTCATCAACCCCTTCGTGGAGAACCTGCGCGCGCTTGGCGTCGATGCCCGCAATACCCGCGTGGACAATGCCGAATACGAAAACCGCAAGCGCAGCCACAATTTCGACATGATCGGCGATCATCTGGGCCAGGGGGAAATCCCCGGCGCCGGGCTGCAGCAATATTTCGGCTCGGCCAATGTCGGGGATGTCTTCAACCCGATGGGGCTGGCCAATCCGGCCATCGACCGGCTGATCACCCATGTCGAGGCCGCCGACAGCCGCGAGGAACTGACCACCGCCGTCCACGCGCTGGACCGGGCGCTGCGCGGCCTGCATTTCTGGGTGCCGCAATGGTATAATGCCAATCACCTCGTCGCCTATTACGATCAATATGGCCGTCCCGACGAATTGCCGCCCTATGCGCTGGGAGAGATGGACTTCTGGTGGTATGACGCCGAGAAGGCCGAGGCGCTGAGGGCTGCGGGCGCGCTGCGCTAGGGGGCGGGCGCTTGATTTATCGGGCCGGAACGCCCAGAAGACGAGATATCCGAACAGGGCCGGAAAGGCCCGGAAGGCCCACGGGGCCGGGCAGAGAGACAGGTTGATGGGCGCCTATATCCTGCGGCGATTGCTGCTGATCATCCCGACATTGATCGGCATCATGCTGGTCAATTTCACGCTGACCCAGTTCGTGCCCGGCGGCCCCATCGAGCAGATCGCCGCGCAGCTGCAGGGGCAGGGCGACGCCTTCAGCAACATCTCGGGCGGCGGGGCCGAGGCCGGCGGCGGCGCCATCGAGGAAAGCTATCAGGGCGCGCGCGGCCTGCCGCCGGAATTCATCGCCCAGCTTGAACGCGAATTCGGCTTCGACCGGCCCCCGGTCGAGCGGTTCCTGAACATGCTGTGGAACTATCTGCGCTTCGATTTCGGCACCAGCTGGTTCCGCTCGATCAGCGTCATCGACCTGGTGCTGGAAAAGATGCCGGTCTCGATCACGCTGGGGCTGTGGTCGACGCTGCTGGCCTATCTGATCTCGATCCCGCTGGGGATCCGCAAGGCGGTGCGCGACGGCTCGCGCTTCGACACCTGGTCCTCGGGCGTGATCATCATGGGCTATGCGATCCCGGCCTTCCTGTTCGCGGTGCTGCTGATGGTGCTGTTCGCCGGGGGCAGCTTCTGGAAGATCTTCCCGCTGCGCGGGCTGACCAGCGACAATTTCGCCGACCTCTCCACCTGGGGCAAGATCAAGGACTATGCCTGGCACGCCACGCTGCCCGTCGTCGCCTCGACCATTTCCAGCTTCGCCACGCTGACGCTGCTGACCAAGAACAGCTTCCTCGACGAGATCAACAAGCAATATGTCATCACCGCCCGCGCCAAGGGGCTGGCGGAGCGGCGCGTGCTTTACGGCCATGTCTTCCGCAACGCCATGTTGATCGTGATCGCGGGCTTTCCGGCGATGTTCCTGGGCGTGTTCTTCGGCGCAAGCATCCTGATCGAGACGATCTTCTCGCTCGACGGGCTGGGACGGCTGGGCTTCGAGGCCGCGGTGCAGCGCGACTATCCGGTGATCTTCGGCACGCTCTATGTCTTCGGGCTGATGAGCCTGGTCGTCGGGATCCTGTCGGACATGATGTATGTCTTCGTGGATCCGCGCATCGACTTCGAGAAGAGGGCCGGCTGATGGCGATGTCGGAACTGAACCGCCGCCGCTGGCGCAATTTCCGCCGCAACAAGCGCGCCTTCTGGTCGCTGGTGATCTTCTCCGTCCTGTTCGTGACCTCGATGCTGGCCGAGGTGGTGGCGAACGACAAGCCGATCCTTGTCAGCTTCCGCGGCGAACTGCATGTTCCGGCCTACAAATTCTATCCCGAGACCGCTTTCGGCGGCGACTTCCGCACCGAGGCGATCTATCGCGACGAGGCCGTGCAATGCCTGATCGTGACCGGCGGGCGCGAGGAATGCTGGGACGAACCGGATGAGCTGATCGCGGCCGTCCGCGCCGGCACCAGCGACATCCCGTCCGAGGAACAGGGCTGGATGATCTGGCCGCCGATCCCCTATCACTACAAGACCATCAACAATGTCGGCACCGCGCCAAGCGCGCCGGACGGCAACCACCTGCTGGGCACCGACGACACGGCGCGCGACGTGCTGGCGCGGGTGATCTACGGCTTCCGCATCTCGATCCTGTTCACGCTGATCGTGACGGTGATCGCCTCGACCATCGGCATCGCGGCGGGGGCGGTACAGGGCTATTTCGGCGGCCGCACCGACCTGATCTTCCAGCGCCTGCTGGAGATCTGGGCCTCGACGCCGGGGCTTTACGTCATCATCATCCTGTTCGCGATCCTGGGCCGAAGTTTCTGGCTTCTGGTCTTCGTGACGATCCTGTTCGGCTGGCCGGCGCTGACCGGCGTGGTCCGGGCGGAGTTCCTGCGCGCGCGTAATTTCGAATATGTTCGCGCCGCCCGCGCGCTGGGGGTTTCCGACCGCGTCATCATGTTCCGCCACATCCTGCCCAACGCGATGGTCGCCACGCTGACCATGATGCCCTTCGTCGTCACCGGCACGATCAGCGGCCTGGCCGCGCTGGACTATCTGGGTTACGGCCTGCCCGCCTCGGCGCCCTCGCTGGGTGAACTGGCGCTGCAGGCCAAGCAGAACCTGCAGGCGCCCTGGCTGGCGTTCAGCGCCTTCTTCACCTTCGCGATCATGCTGTCGCTTCTGGTCTTCATCTTCGAAGGCGTGCGCGATGCCTTCGACCCCCGGAAGACCTTCAGATGAGCGGCAACGACCATCCCGACCTGAACCCGCGCATCCCCGCCCCCGGCGCGCCCGCCGCCGTGGCCGAGGAACACGGGGGCCAGGTCCCCGGCAGCGGGCAGGACCGGCCCATGCCCGCCCCGGCCTCGGATGCGGTCCTGGCGGTCCACGACCTGAGGATCAGCTTCCGGCAGGAGGGCCAGATCTTCCCGGCCGTCCGGGGCGTCAGCTTCCATATCGGCCGGGGCGAAACCGTGGCGCTGGTGGGCGAATCCGGTTCCGGCAAGTCGGTGACGGCGCTGTCCACGGTGCGGCTTCTGGGCGATTCGGCGCTGGTCGAGGGATCGGTGAAATACGAGGGGCGCGAGCTGGTCGGCGCGCCCGACCGCGATCTGCGGGCGATCCGCGGCAACGACATCAGCTTCATCTTCCAGGAGCCGATGACCTCGCTGAACCCCTTGCACACGCTGGAAAAGCAGCTTGGCGAAAGCCTGGCGCTGCATCAGGGGCTGACCGGCGCGAAGGCGCGAGAGCGCATCGTCCAACTGCTGACCCGCGTCGGCATCCGCGACCCCGAGACCCGGCTGGCCGACTATCCGCACCAGCTGTCGGGCGGGCAGCGGCAGCGGGTGATGATCGCCATGGCGCTGGCCAACGGCCCGGAACTGCTGATCGCGGATGAACCCACCACGGCGCTGGACGTCACCATCCAGGCGCAGATCCTGGACCTGCTGGCCCAGCTGAAGGCCGACGAGGGGCTGTCGATGCTGTTCATCAGCCATGACCTGGGCATCGTGCGCCGCATCGCCGACCGGGTCTGCGTGATGAAGGACGGCGAGATCGTCGAGCAGGGCCCGGTCGAGACCGTGTTCAGCGCCCCGCGGCACGACTATACCCGCAAGCTGCTGGCGGCCGAGCCCTCGGGCTTCGCAGACCCGATCCCCGAGGACGCCCCGGTGATGGTCGAGACGCGCGACCTGAAGGTCTGGTTCCCGATCCAGCGCGGGCTTCTGCGCCGCACGGTGGGCCATGTGAAGGCCGTCAACGGCGCGACGCTGAAGGTCCGCGCGGGCGAGACGCTGGGGATCGTCGGCGAATCGGGCAGCGGCAAGACCACGCTGGCGCTGGCCATCATGCGGCTGATCGAAAGCGAAGGGCCGATCCTCTATCTGGGGCAGGACATCGCCGGCTGGGCGGTCAGGCAGCTGCGCCGCTTGCGCCGCGACATGCAGATCGTCTTCCAGGACCCGTTCGGCAGCCTCTCGCCGCGCATGACGGTCGAGCAGATCATCGCCGAGGGCTTGGGCGTCCACGGCGTCGAGAAGGGCCGCGACCGCCGCCAGATGGTGGCCGAGATCATGGCCGAGGTCGGGCTGGACCCGGCGACGATGCACCGCTATCCGCATGAGTTCAGCGGCGGCCAGCGCCAGCGCATCGCCATCGCCCGCGCCATGATCCTGCGCCCCAAGCTGGTGGTTCTGGACGAGCCGACCAGCGCGCTGGACATGACCGTGCAGGTGCAGATCGTCGGGCTGCTGCGCGGCTTGCAGCGGAAATACGGGCTGGCCTTCCTGTTCATCAGCCACGACCTGCGCGTGGTCAGGGCCATGTCGCACCAGATCATGGTCATGCGCGCGGGCGAGGTTGTCGAACACGGCAGCGCCGCGCAGATCTTCGACAACCCGCGGGACGACTATACCCGGACGCTGCTGGCGGCGGCCTTCCCGGATCGCGCCGGATGAAGATCCTGTTCGTGCATCAGAACTTTCCGGGCCAGTTTCCGCATCTGGCGCCGGCGCTGGCGCGGCGCGGCCACCAGGTCCTGGCGCTGACGGACGAGAAGAACCAACGCCCCAGCCCGGTGCGCACCGTCCGCTACGGCGCGCCGCAGCCCGTCAAGACCAGCGGCGTGCTGGGCCGCACCTATTCCGACTATGCCGAGCGCGGCCTGCTGGCGGCCCGCGGCGCGCGCGCCCTGCGCGACCGGCACGGCTTCGTTCCCGACATCATCATCGGCCACAGCGGCTGGGGCGAGACGCTGTTCCTGAAGGAGATCTGGCCCGACGCAAGGCTGCTGGTCTATGCCGAGCTGATGTATCGCACGCGCGGCCATGACGTGGGCTTCGACCCCGAGGTCTCGCCCGGCACGGATGAGGGGCGCTTCATGACCGTGGCGCGCTCGGCCCATCTGATCCAGGGCATCGTGCAGGCCGATGCGGCGCTGGCGCCGACGCATTACCAGGCCGACAGCTTCCCGCCCGAGCTGCGCGGCAAGATCACCGTCATCCATGACGGCATCGACACGGATCGCGTCTGCCCCGATCCGTCCGCCAGCCTGACCCTGCCGGGCGGACGGGTGCTGCGCGCGGATGACGAGGTGCTGAGCTTCGTGTCCCGCTCGCTGGAGCCCTATCGCGGTTTCCACGTCTTCATGCGCGCCCTGCCCGAGGTGCTGCGCGCCCGGCCCCGGGCGCAGGTGGTGCTGGTCGGGGCCGAGGGCGTCAGCTATGGCGCCGAGCGCCGCGACGGGCGCAGCTGGAAACAGGCGATGCTGGAGGAGCTGGGCGAGGGGCTGGACCTGTCGCGGGTCCATTTCATCGGCCGGCAGCCCTACGCGGATTACCTGTCGCTGATCCGGCTGGCGCGGGTGCATTGCTATCTGACCTATCCCTTCGTTCTGTCCTGGTCGCTGACCGAGACGATGGCGGCGGGCGGCTATGTCGTGGCCTCGGATACCGCGCCGGTGCGCGAGCTGATCCGCGATGGCCAGAACGGCCGGCTGGTGCCCTTCTTCGACGTGCCGGCCCTGTCGGCGGCGCTGATCCGGGGGCTGGAGGGCGACGCGGATGCGCCGCGCCTGCGCCAGGCGGCGCGGCAGACCATCCTCGACGGCTATGACCTGCACCGCCACAGCCTGCCGCGCCAGATCGAGTGGGTGGAAAGCTTCGCCCCGATCCGCTAAACCCTGCCGACCGAAAGACGAGGCGCATCATGGTCGAGATCCGGTTGACGAATACCCGCACGCGCAAGAAGGAGGTCTTCGAGCCCCTGGATGCCGGCAATATCCGGCTGTATCTGTGCGGGCCGACGGTCTATGACCGCGCGCATCTGGGCAATGCGCGCCCGGTGCTGGTCTTCGACGTGCTGGTGCGGCTGCTGCATCATGTCTACGGCGCGGATCGCGTCACCTATGTGCGCAACTTCACCGACGTGGACGACAAGATCAACGCGCGGGCGGCGGAGACCGGCCGCCCGATCCGCGAGATCACCGAGGAAACGATTCAGTGGTATCACGACGACATGGACGCGCTGGGGGCGCTGCGCCCCGACCATGAACCGCGCGCGACCGACTATATCGTCCAGATGATCGCCATGATTCAGAAGCTGATTGAATCGGGCCACGCCTATGCGGCCGAGGGCCATGTGCTGTTCGACGTGCGTTCCTATCCCGATTACGGCAAGCTGTCGGGCCGCTCGGTCGACGACATGATCGCGGGGGCGCGGGTCGAGGTGGCGCCCTTCAAGCGCGACCCGATGGATTTCGTGCTGTGGAAGCCGTCCTCGGACGATCTTCCCGGCTGGGACAGCCTCTGGGGCCGGGGTCGTCCGGGCTGGCATATCGAATGCTCGGCCATGTCCGAGGCGCTGCTGGGGCCGTCATTCGACATCCATGGCGGCGGCATCGACCTGCAATTCCCGCATCACGAGAACGAGATCGCGCAGAGCTGCTGCGCCCATCCCAAGGCGGATTTCGCCCGCTTCTGGCTGCATAACGAGATGCTGCAGGTGGAAGGCAAGAAGATGTCCAAGTCGCTTGGCAACTTCTTCACCGTGCGCGACCTGCTGGATCGGGGCGTGCCGGGCGAGGTGATCCGCTTCGTTTTTTTCCAGACGCATTATCGTAAACCGATGGATTGGACGGAGGAGAAGAGAGAGGCTGCCGTTCAACGGCTTAACAAGTGGGCAACCCTCAAACGAAACAGTCTATCCGATTCAGAGCGGTCATTCGATGGGAGTATGGTCGATGAAACTGTGCTCGAGGCATTGGGCGAAGATCTCAATACTCCTGCGGTTCTGACGCGGTTATTCTCCATGGAACGCGAGATCATGTCCTCCACTAAGCAGGACACAGAAATCGCGCTAAGCTTTTTCGATACCCTTCAGTTTCTTGGTTTCGCAGATCTCGATACACAGCGTTTGTATCGAGAACGTGCAGTAAGAAAAGCAATCGACACTACCGCGATGATCGAGGCGCTGCTGGCGGCGCGGACCGACGCCCGCAAGGCGCGCGACTTCGCCCGCGCCGACGCGATCCGCGACGGCTTCGCCGCTGCCGGGGTCGAGGTCAAGGACACGCCGCAGGGCGCGGAATGGTCGCTGGCGCCCGGCTTCGACGCGGCACGCCTGGCCGAGCTTGCCCGGATGCAGGGCTCGTGACGCTGGAGGCCTGCACCGAGGCCCTGCGCCAGCAGGACCCTGACCGCTTCGGTGCGGTGCTGGTGGCGGATGCCGCCGATCGCCCGGCGCTGGTGACGCTTTACGCGCTGAACCTGGAACTGGCCCGCGCGCCCTTCCAGTCGGCCGAGCCGATGCTGGCCGAGATGCGGCTGCAATGGTGGGTGGACCGGCTGGCCGAGATGGGCCGCGGCAAGGAGCCGCCTTTGCATGACGTGCTGACCCCGCTGTGGGAGGCCTGGGGGGCGCTGGCGGGCGATCTCTTGCCGCTGGCCGAGGCGCGCCGCCGCGATTGCGCGCGCGAGCCTCTGGCCGGCCCCGAGGCGGTGGTCTCCTATGTCGATGCGACGGCCGGGGCGCTGATGTGGCGGGCCGCGCAGCGGCTGGGCGCGCCGGCTTCCTCGCGCGGGGTAGTGGCGGATCACGCGCTGGGAACCGGGCTTGCCGCCTGGCTGCGGGCGCTGCCGCGGCTGCAGCCGCTGGGACTGGGGCTGGCCGGGGCGCGTGCCCAGGACGTGCTGCGGCTGGCGGAACTGGCGCGGGAATCGCTGCGCCGCGCCGCGCGGGCGCACAAGCTGCTGCCGAAACGGGCAGCGGCGGCGCTCTATCCCGGCCCGCGCGTGCCCCGGCTCTTGTCCGAGATCGCCTCGGGCAATGTCGATCCTTTCAAGGAAACCCCTGAAATCACGCCCTTCCAGCGCCGGGCATCATTGGCGCGGCTGGCCATGACCGGGCGCTGGTGGCGCTAGTCCAAAGGGCCGGACCCTTTCAGAAACCCCCTTTTCCTTGCGCCTGTCCTGTGGAAGGAATTGGGCCAGAGACCGGCGAAGCGGTGCGAGGGCAGGGACGATGGGCAAGGGCGGTCTGGATGCGGAGGCAAGGCAGGGTTTCGCCCTGATCGCGCCGCCCTTCCTCTATACGCTGCTGGTGCTGGCGGCGCCGCTGCTGACGCTGCTGTTCTATTCCTTCTTCCTGTACAAGGCGGGCTATGGCGACCTGGTCGCGGGCTTCACGCTGGAAAACTATCGCCAGATCTGGGCCGATCCGATCTTCCGCGCGATCATGGAACGCTCGCTCTGGGTATCGGGGCTGGTGACGCTGGTGACGGTCGCGCTGGCCTTTCCCATCGCCTATTACCTCAGCTTCGTGGTCGCGCCCGAGCGCAAGGCGCTGTGGCTGTTCCTGATCACCATCCCGTTCTGGACCAGCTACCTGATCCGCGTCTTCTTGTGGAAGGTCATCATGGAGCAGAACGGGGTCATCAATTCGGCCCTGGTGGGGCTGGGGATCCTGGACCAGCCGGTGACGATGCTGCGCACGGTCGGCGCCATCGTGATGACCCTGGCCCATGCCTATGCGCCCTTCGCGATCCTGCCGATCTTCGTGGCGCTGGAGAAGATCGACCGCTCGCTGCTGGAGGCGGGGCGGGACCTGGGCGAATCGCGGCTGATGACCTTCTGGCGGGTGACGCTGCCCCTGGCCATGCCGGGCGTGATCGCGGCGGCGCTGATCGTCTTCATCCCGACGGTGGGCGATTACGTCACGCCCGAGCTGATCGGCGGCGGGCGCATCCCGATGGTGGCGAATTTCATCCAGGTGCAGATGCTGGGGCTGGACAACCGGCCGCTGGGATCGGCCATGTCGGTCAGCGCGATGCTGGCGGTGGCCGTGGTCAGCCTGGTGTTCCTGCTGCTCAATCGCCGCTTCCTGAAGGTGCGGGCATGAGCCGGCGCAGCTTCCGCGGCGGGGGCCTGCGCGGCTATGCGATGCTTTACCTGCTGTTTCTCTATGCGCCGATCATCCTGTTGCCGCTGTTCGCCTTCAATTCCGGCACGATCATCGCCTTTCCGCTGCGCGGCTTCACCACCGACTGGTTCGCGCAGATGTGGGCCAATGCGACGCTGCGCCGGGCGCTGACCAATTCGCTGACCATCGCGGTCTCGGCCTCGATCCTGGCGACCTGCCTGGCCGTCTTCGCCGCCCGCGCCTCGACCCGCTTCGCCTTTCCGGGCAAGGGCGGCATGATGGGCTTCATCATGCTGCCGATGGTCCTGCCCGAGATCATCGTCGCCATGTCGCTGCTGGTCGTGCTGCTGGGCGTGGGGGTCGAGCTGTCGATCCTGACGGTGATCGTCGGCCATACGCTGATCTGCATGCCCTACGGGATTGCGGTCCTGTCCACCGCATTCTCCAGCCTGGACCGTTCGCTGGAGGAAGCCGCCTATGACCTGGGCGAGACGCGATGGGGCGCCTTCCGCCTGATCACCCTGCCGCTGGTCATGCCGGGGATCATCAGCTCGCTCCTGATCTCGTTCACCATCAGCCTGGACGAATTCATCATCGCCTTCTTCCTGGCCGGCAACCAGCCGACCCTGCCCACCTATATCTTCAGCCAGCTGCGCTTTCCCAAGCAGATCCCGATGATCATGGCGCTGGGGACGGTGCTGGTCGCCCTGTCGATCCTGCTGCTGGCGATCGGCGAATATCTGCGCCGCCGCGGCAATGCCCGCATGGGCGCCAGCGCTTCCGGAGGACTTCTGTGACCGACCAGCCGAAGCCGATGATCGAATGCCAGGGCGTGCAGAAGCATTACGGCGACTATCACGCGCTGCGCGGCATCGACCTGACCATCCGCGCGGGCGAGTTCTTCTCGCTTCTGGGCCCCTCGGGCTGCGGCAAGACCACGCTTTTGCGCACCATCGCGGGGTTCGAGGACATCTCCTCGGGGGCGGTGCTGATCGACGGGCGGCACATGGAGAACGTGCCGGCGAACAAGCGCCCGACGAACATGGTGTTCCAGTCCTATGCGATCTTTCCGCATCTGACGGTGGCGCAGAACGTGGCCTTCGGGTTGCGCCGGGATCCGCGTTCGCGCGCGGAAAAGGCCGCGCTGGTGGACGAGGCTCTGGCGATGGTGGGCCTGCGCGGCTATGGCGCGCGGGCGGCCCATGCGCTGTCGGGCGGCCAGCGGCAGCGGGTGGCGCTGGCCCGCGCGCTGATCCTGAAGCCCAAGGTGCTGCTTCTGGACGAGCCCCTGTCGGCGCTGGACCGCAAGATGCGCGAGCAGATGCAGGTCGAGCTGATCAAGCTGCAACGCCAGGTCGGCATCACCTTCGTCCTCGTCACCCACGACCAGGAAGAGGCGCTGGTCATGTCCGACCGCATCGCCGTCATGTTCGAGGGCGAGATCGCCCAGCTTGACGGACCCGAGGCGCTCTATGCCCGCCCCGCCACGCGGCGGGTGGCGGATTTCATCGGCGTGATGAATTTCCTGCCGGCGCGGATCCTGGGCGAATCGGCGGGCGTGGTGGCGGTCGAGGTGCCGGGCCTCGGCACGGTCGAGCTGCCCGAGCGCCAGGTCAGCCGCGCCAATCCCGACGACGACGGCCCGATGATCGGCTTCCGCCCCGAGACCATGACCCTGCTGGGCCCCGGCCAGCCCCACAACCAGCCGCGCGAGACCGCGGCGACCATCGACGAGGTGGTCTATTACGGCGACATGACCTATTACGACCTGCGGCTGGACGGGGCGGCGGCGCTGGACGGCAAGGCGCGGCCGGTGCGGATCTCGATGCGCAACGTCTTCGGCCGCGACGTGCAGGAGGTCGGCACGCGTACCAGGCTGGCCTGGTCGCCCGGCTCGCTGGTGCTGTTCCGTTAACCGTATTTCAACCTGTCTCTCGTATTACCGCCCGAAGCTGTTATATTGAGGGAAGAATGTGACCGGGATGGCGAACGCCTTGCATATCGACACGCTGAAATTCTCGCGCAGGCTGGTCGCGGCAGGCATGGAGCCCGCGGCGGCAGAGGCGATTGCGGAAACCTTCGGGGAAATCGACACCAGCGAACTGGCCACGAAAAGCGATCTGCGCGAATTGCGGGCCGAAATGCGCGAGATGGAAAACCGGCTGGTCATCAAGACCGGCGGAATGATCGTCGGCGCATTGGCCATCCTGATGGCGCTGATGCGGCTGATCCCGCCGGGCTAGAATTCCTTCAGCCCGTCCTGAACTTTCTTCGGCAAGCCATCGCGGATGATGCGATAACTGGCTTCGATGCGGTGGTGCAGCTCGGCCTCGTCGCTGTCCAGCGGCAGCGCGACCCAGCTGCGATGCAGATAGGCGGCCCGCTCTGCGACCCCCGCCTCGATCAGCATTTCGGCGGTATCCGCGCCGTCGGTCTTGACCGAGACCGAGGGGGTGATCGCGCCCGTCACCGCGAACATCTTGCCGCCGACCTTCCAGCAATCATGCCCGCCGCCCCAGGGATCGGAACATTCGGCCCCCGGCAGGGCGGCGCAGATGCGGTTGACGGTCTCGCGGCTCATGCGCCCTCGCGGTGGTTTCCTTCGCGGCGGTCCAGCCGGATCAGGATGCCGTCGCGGCCGCGCACGGTCAAGCGGGCGACCGGGACCGGCGCCCTGTGCCCCGGCGACAGGTGGAAAGCCGCGGTGATCCGGGCCAGCATGACCACGCCCTCCAGCATCGCGAAGCCGGCGCCGGGGCAGACCCGCTGGCCGGCCGAGAAGGGGATATAGGCGTCGCGGGCCGAGGCCTTGCCCGATTGCGTGTCCCAGCGGCCCGGATCGAAGTCATCGGGGCGGTCCCACAGCCGCTGGTGGCGCTGCAGGTGCCAGGGCGACAGCACCAGCTGCGCACCCTTCGGCACCGGGCGGTCGCGGAAGGTCTCGGGTCGGGTCGCCTCGCGCACCATCATCGGCACCGGGGGATAGAGCCGCAGCGCCTCGCGAAAGGCGGCGCGGGTGGCTTTCAGCCCGCTGGCGGCGGTGAAATCGCGCGCCAGGTCCGCGCCCTCGGCGGCGACGCGGTCCTGCCATTCGGGATGGGCCGCCAGCAGCCACAGCGCCCAGGCCAGGGCCGAGGCGCTGGTTTCGTGTCCGGCCAGGAAGAAGATCGCCACCTGGTCGACCATTTCCCGCGCGTCGAAGCAGCGGCCGGTCTGCGGGTCGGGCGTGGTCATGATCTTGGAGGCCAGATCGGCGGGGGCGGTGCCTGCCCGGATCGCCGTCATGCGGGCGGCGACGAGATCCTGGATCAGGCCGCGGATCTGGGCGGCGGTGGCGCGGGTGCGGTGGGAATGCGGGCGTGGCAGCCAGCGCGGCAGGGGGACCATCGCGGCCAGGTTGACGATGGGCTGGGCGTCCTGATGGGCGCGGAAGGCGCGAAAGACGCGGGCGGCGATGTCATGCTCGATCGGCAGGGAAAACAGCGCGCGGAAGATCACGTCGGCGGCGGCATGGCTGGCCTCGGGCTCGATGTCGATCTCGCCGGGCGTCAGCCGGGCAAGGGCGGCGTCCGAGGCCTGCCAGATCGCCTCGAAACTGTCGCGCAGCCGGCCGCCCTCGAAGGCGGGGTCGATGATGCGGCGCTGGCGGGCCCACTCGGCGCCGTTGGTGACGAAGATCGAATTGCCCAGGAGCGGCGCCAGCCCCTCGCGCAGGCGGTCGGATTTCGGGAAATCGCCGGGCCGGTCGCGCAGGATCAGCCGCACCAGCGCCGGGTCGTTGCACAGGAAGCTGTGGATCAGCGGGTTGCGGAACTCGGCCATCCAGGCGCGGTAGAACCGCTCGGGCAGGGCCGAGAGCAGGTCGCGCCGGAAGCCGCGCGCCAGGCGCAGGAAGCCGCTGCGGCCTTGCGGACCCTGGGGTCGGGGCGGGATCACGCCAGCCCCCGCCCGGCCGGGCGGGTGATCCGGGCCGGCGAGGGCGCGCGGGCGGCAAAGCGCGCCCCCAGCGCCAGCGGGCCGGCGGTGATCGCGAAATAGTCGTAGTCGCCCGGCCGGTCGAAGGCGCAGAGATACTGGAAATGCTTGCGGAACCAGCGCCCGCGCAGCGCCCGCTGGCGCTGGGGTGAAAGCGTCTGGGTGAAGGCGGCCGAGATGACCAGCGGCCAGCGCTGGCCGGGGCCAGCCACGCCGGTGACGGCCACCGGATCGCAGAGGCCGAAGCAGCAGGCATCGCCCGGCGCGGTGACGTCCAGCCAGAAGATCTCGGGCCGTTCCGACAGGAAGGCCAGGTCCGCGCGCAGCCGCTGCGAGCGCGGCAGGAAGGACGCCATCGGCACCACATGGCCAAGCGTCAGCAGCGACAGCGCCGGGCCGGTCGCGGGCAGGCGCCCGGCGCGGATCAGGTCGGCCAGCAGCGACACCGCCAGATAGGCGCCCGAGGAATGGCCGACGACCAGGACCTCGTCCAGGTCCTCCTCCAGCGCCTCGGCTAGGCGGGTGGCGAATGCGCCGAGGCGGGCTTCCAGCTCGGGCGGGTAGGCGCCGCCGTTCCGGGCGGTGAAGGCATAGTCATGCATCAGGTAATAGGCGAAGATCCGGTGGTCCTGCCGCCTGAACCAGGCCAGCACGCCCCAGAGGCAGGCCAGCGCCGCCGCAAGCCCCGCCGCCCAGCCCAGCCAGCGGCCCAGCAGCCACCCGGCCAGCGCGCCCGCCAGGCAGGCCAGCAGAAGCTGCGCCAGAAGCACCGCGATCGGGTAGAGCGCGGCGATGACCGGGGCCAGGCGCAGCCGCATCAGCCGCATGAGCGCGCCCGAGCCGATATAGGCCCAGGCGGTCGTCACCAGCTGCAGATAGGTGGCCGCGATGCCGCTGCGCATGGATTGCTGGACCAGGTCGGACCAGACCAGCACCTCGATCCGGGTGCGGGCGCGGCCTTCGGGAAAGCGGCCCTCGACCGACCAGCCGAAAGGGGCGGGATCGCGCGCTTCGGCGGCGGGCGTGACCATGGCCAGCCGATAGCCCGAGATGCGCGCCTGCTGTCCCCCCTCGCGGCGGTAGAGTTCGCGGTAGCGGCGCGGCGGGATGGGGTCGAAGCCGGGCAGGTAAAGCACCTTGCGTCGGAACGAAGCTGTCATGGCGAGGTGGTCATGGCGCGGCCTCTTGCTGCAGGGCAGCAGGATAGGTGAATTCCGTTCCTGCGCAAGGGGGTTAGCCCTGGGGGGTTAGCCCTGGTGCCAGCGGGCCTCGTGCTGTTCGATCGCGGCGATGCGGCGCGCGGCGGGCGGGTGCGAGAGGAACCATGCCGGCATCGCCGCGCGCCCGCCCGCCATCCGGTCCAGCTTGCGAAACAGCGATTTCTGCGGGCCGGTGCCCAGCCCGGCGCGGATCATCAGCGCGCTGGCGAAGCGGTCGGCCTCGTATTCGTCCTGCCGCGACAGCCGGGCGGCGATGGCGGTGGCGACCAGGTTGGCGATCCAGGCGCCGATGCCGGGCAGGAAGCGGCCCAGCACGCCGGCCAGCGCCAGCCGGATCGCGTTCTGGCCCGCGAAGTCGATCATCCGCCGGCGCGAATGGCCGAGGCTGACATGGCCGAGTTCATGCGCGATGACGCTGGCCAGTTCCTCGGGCGTGACCTCGCAGGCGTCCAGCTTGCGGATGAAGCCGCGGGTCAGGAAGATCCGGCCGTCGGGCGCGGCGAGGCCGTTCACCGGCTCGACCTCGTAGATATGGGCGCGGATCGGCGGCAGGTCCATCGCCTCGCCCAGCCGCTTCAGCATCGGGCTGAGGCGCGGGTGGCTGAGCGGCGTCGATCTTTCGTTCAGCTCGTGCTTCAGCCGCCATGCGGAGAAGAACCACATCGCGGCGAGATAGAGGATCAGCAGGATGATCGGCGTGAATTTCAGCATGGGGTGAAGCTGGGGACGATCGGGGGTGGCGTCAAGCGGGCGGTGGCCGGGTGGCGACGCCGACATGGGTATTTGGGCAACGAAGAAGCCGGCGGGTCAGCCAAGCAGGCGCATGGCCTGGGTCAGGCCTTCCAGCGTGAGCGGCATCATGCGGTTTTCGAAGATCTGGCCGATCATCGCGATGGAGGGGATGTGGCGCCAGTGCGGCCGCGGCACCGGGTTCAGCCAGACATGGTCGGGCCAGGTCTCGGTGGCGCGGCGCAGCCAGATCTCGCCCGGTTCGGGATTCCAGTGTTCGTTGGCGCCGCCGGGGGCGACGATCTCGTAGGGCGACATCGAGGCGTCGCCCACGAAGATGCATTTGTAGTCGCGCCCGTAGCGGTGCAGGATGTCCCAGGTCGCGGTCTGCTCCGTCCAGCGGCGGCGGTTGTCGGTCCACACGCCCTCGTAGAGGCAGTTGTGGAAGTAGAAATGCTCCATATGCTTGAATTCGGCGCGGGCGGCGGAAAAGAGTTCGTCGACCAGCCGCGTGTGGTCGTCCATCGAGCCGCCCACGTCCAGAAACAGCAGCACCTTGACCGCATTGCGGCGTTCCGGCCGGGTCTGCACGTCGATATAGCCGTGATCGGCGGTGGCGCGGATCGTGGCGGGCAGGTCCAGTTCCTCGGCCGCGCCGTGGCGCGCCCATTGCCGCAGACGCTTCAGCGCCACCTTGATGTTGCGCGTGCCCAGTTCCACGCTGTCGTCGAAGTCGCGGAATTCGCGCCTGTCCCAGACCTTGACCGCGCGGCGGTGGCGGCTTTCCTGCTGGCCGATGCGCACGCCCTCGGGATTGTAGCCATAGGCGCCGAAGGGAGAAGTGCCCGCCGTGCCGATCCACTTGTTGCCGCCCTGGTGGCGGGATTGCTGCTCGGCCAGGCGCTCGCGCAGCCTGGCCATCAGCTCCTCGAAGCTGCCGCTGGCCTCGACCTGGGCCCTTTCCTGGTCGCTCAGCAGCTTTTCGGCCAGTTGCTCCAGCCATTCCCTCGGGATCGTGCGCTCGCTGACCAGCGCCTCGACCGGGACCTGTTCCAGCCCCGAGAACGCCTCGGCGAAGGCGCGGTCGAAGCGGTCCAGGTGGCGTTCGTCCTTGACCAGCACCAGCCGCGCGAAGTGATAGAAGCCGTCGACCGACCAGCCGGGGATCCCGGCTGCCATGCCGGCCATCAGGTCCAGCCATTCCCGCAGCGAGACCGGAACCCCTTGCCGGCGCAGGCTGTCGAGGAACGGCAGGAACATCACAGCATCCGTTCGATGGCGATCGTGGCGAAGAGGCCCAGCACCGCAAGCGCCATCGCATAGGCGGCCGCGTATTGCGCCCGGTCGCGGCGGTCTCCGCCAAGCTGGCTGGCGCGGCGCCAGCCCAGAAGGGCGCCGAGAATGGCTGCTGCGATGACGATCATGGCTGCCTCTGTCGTTCCGTCGTCCCGCAGATAGACCGCCCCGCCCCCCCGCGCAACCGAAGTTGCGATTCGGCCCCTTTGGCGGCAGGCTGGTAGTCGGGCCCATCGGGGGAAACGCGCATGGCTGAAATGGAGGAGATCCGCCGCAGGATCCGTGCCTCTCATCTGGGGGACGAGACCCAGCTGATGGCTCAGATGGTCCGCGACCTGGCGCCGGACGGGGGCGCGCGCGCCGCGATCGCGGCCGCGGGGGCCGACCTGGTGCGGGCGGTGCGCGGCGGCGCCCGGCCCGGCCTGATGGAGGTGTTCCTGGCCGAATACGGGCTGTCCACCGAGGAGGGCGTGGCGCTGATGTGCCTGGCCGAGGCGCTGCTGCGGGTGCCCGATGCCGCGACCATGGACGAGCTGATCGAGGACAAGATCGCGCCCTCGGAATGGGGGCAGCACCTGGGCCATTCGGCCTCGCCGCTGGTCAATGCCTCGACCTGGGCGCTGATGCTGACCGGCAAGGTGCTGCGCGGGGACGAGACGCCGGGCATCGCCGGCCATCTGCGCAATGCCGTCCGCCGGTTGGGAGAGCCGGTGATCCGCAGTGCCGTGCATCGCGCCATGCGCGAGATGGGCCAGCAATTCGTGCTGGGCGAGACCATGCAGGCGGCGATCCGGCGCGGCCGCGACCGGGTCGCGAAGGGCTTCACCTACAGCTATGACATGCTGGGAGAGGCCGCCCGGACCGCCAGCGACGCGGCGGATTACCTGGCGGCCTATGAGGGGGCCATCGCGGCGCTGGCGGCGGGCCGCGGGGAGGGCGATCTGCGCGACCGGCCCGGCGTCTCGATCAAGCTCTCGGCGCTGCATCCGCGATACGAGGCCAGCCAGCACGACCGGGTCATGGCCGAGCTGGCGCCGGTGGTGCTGCAGCTGTGCCGCCTGGCCGCGCGGGCGGGCATGGGGCTGAACATCGATGCCGAGGAGCAGGACCGGCTGGACCTGTCGCTGGACGTGATCCAGGCGGTGCTGTCGGACCCATCGCTGGCGGGCTGGGACGGGTTCGGCGTGGTCGTGCAGGCCTATGGCAAGCGCGCGACGGCGGTGATCGACTGGCTGGAGGCGCTGGCCGAGCACGAGGACCGGCGGATCATGGTGCGGCTGGTCAAGGGCGCCTATTGGGACAGCGAGATCAAGCGCGCGCAGGTGGACGGGCTGGCGGGCTTCCCGGTCTGGACGCGCAAGCCCGCCACCGATGTCGCCTGGATCTGCTGCGCGCGAAAGCTGCTGGCCAGCCCGCGCATCTATCCGCAATTCGCCACCCACAACGCCCATTCCGTCGCGGCGATCCTGCATCTGGCGGGCGAGGATCGCGATTTCGAGTTCCAGCGCCTGCACGGCATGGGCGAGGCGCTGCACGACATCGTCAAGGCGCGGCACGGCACGCGCTGCCGCATCTATGCCCCGGTCGGCGCGCATGAGGACCTGCTGGCCTATCTGGTCCGCCGCCTGCTGGAGAACGGCGCCAATTCCAGCTTCGTCAACCGCATCGTGGACGACTCGA
Organism: Paracoccus sigandri; assembly: GCF_003709565.1. Lineage (GTDB taxonomy): Bacteria > Pseudomonadota > Alphaproteobacteria > Rhodobacterales > Rhodobacteraceae > Paracoccus > Paracoccus siganidrum. The sequence continues at coordinate 115,862 of NZ_QNRC01000004.1, forward strand.
TCCCGGCGGACCAGGTCGCGCCGGACCCCTTTGCCGAATGGGACCAATTGGCCGGTCATCCCGCCCGCGGCGTGCGCCATCCCGAGGCGCTGTTTGCCCCGGCGCGGCTGAATTCGCGCGGCTTCGATCTGCGCGACCCGCTGGTGCTGGCGCGGATCGAGACCGCCCGCGCGCCTTTCGCCACCCATCAGTGGCAGGCCGCCCCGATCCTTGCCGCGCCCGACGCGAGCGAGGCGCGCGCCCCGCAAGAGGTCGTCAACCCGGCCCGGCCGAACGACCGCGTGGGGCGGGTGGCGCTGGCCTCGGGGGCCGACATCGAGGCGGCGCTGGAGGGCGCGGGCAGCTGGGACGTCTCGCCCGCGACGCGCTCGGTCATCCTGCGGATGGCGGCGGACCTTTATGAGGATCATTTCGGAGAGCTTTTCGCGCTGCTGGCGCGCGAGGCGGGCAAGGCGCTGCCCGACGCGGTGGCGGAACTGCGCGAGGCGGTGGATTTCCTGCGCTATTACGCGGGCTTCGCCAGCGCGGAGGCGTCGCGCGGCATCTTCGCCTGCATCTCGCCCTGGAACTTCCCGCTGGCGATCTTCACCGGCCAGGTCGCGGCGGCCCTGGCGGCGGGCAACGCGGTGCTGGCCAAGCCGGCCGAGGCGACCAGCCTGATCGCCCATCGCGCCACCCAGCTGCTGCACAAGGCCGGCGTGCCGGTCCATGCGCTGCAATTGCTGCCGGGCGAGGGCGCGCGGGTCGGCACCGCGCTGTGCAGCGATCCGCGCGTGGGCGGGGTCTGCTTCACCGGATCCCTGCCCACCGCGCAGGCGATCAACCGGGCGATGGCGGCGAACCTGTCGCCCGATGCGCCGCTGATCGCGGAAACCGGCGGGCTGAACGCGATGGTGGTCGATTCCACCGCCCTGCCGGAACAGGCGGTGCGCGACATCCTGGCCAGCGCCTTCCAGTCGGCGGGGCAGCGCTGTTCGGCGCTGCGGATGCTCTATGTCCAGAAGGATGTCGAGGAGCGGCTGCTGACCATGCTGCACGGCGCGATGGACGAATTGCGGCAGGGCGATCCCTGGGATGTCTCGACCGATATCGGCCCGGTCATCTCGGCCCATGCCAAGAACGGCATCGACGAACATGTCACCACCGCCCGCGATCAGGGCCGCGTGCTGCACCGGCTGCGGCCGCCGGGACGCGGCCATTACGTCGCGCCGGTCACGATCCGCGTCGGCGGGATCGAGGATGTGGGCCGCGAGGTCTTCGGCCCGGTGCTGCATGTGGCGCGCTTCGAGGCGCGCGACCTGGACCGGGTGCTGGGGGCGATCAACGCCTCGGGCTATGGGCTGACCTTCGGGCTGCATACGCGGATCGACGACCGGGTGCAGCATGTGGACAAGCGGCTGGCGGTGGGCAACCTCTATGTCAACCGCAACCAGATCGGCGCGGTGGTGGGCAGCCAGCCCTTCGGCGGCGAGGGGCTGTCGGGCACCGGCCCCAAGGCGGGCGGGCCGCATTACGTCCCGCGCTTCCGGGCGGTGGCCGCGGCGCGCAGGCCCGCCCCCGAGATGCCGCCGGCCGATGCGAAGGCCGTGCAGGCGGCGCTGGACAAGGCCCTGACCGACAGCGCCACCGCGCGCGAGACGCAGCTTCTGCCGGGGCCGACGGGCGAATCGAACCGGCTGACGCTGCACGCGCGCGGCACCGTGCTGTGCCTGGGGCCCGATACCCCCGCGCAGGCCGCCATCGCCGCCGCGCAGGGCTGCGCGGCGGTCGAGGTCGCGGGCCATCTGCCCGCCGACGCGCTGCGCGACCTGTCGGGCATGGCGCTGGTCGCCTGGGACGGGCCCGAGGACCAGGCGCGGCTCTATCGCATGGCGCTGGCGGCGCGGGGCGGGCCGATCGTGGCGCTGGTCCATTCGGGCGAACTGGCCGCCCATGCGCTGCTGGAGCGGCACCTGTGCATCGACACCACGGCCTCGGGGGGCAATGCCTCGCTGCTGGCCGTGGCGGGGTGACGGAAGCGGCTTGGCGGCTCACGTTCCCGTGATATGCTGCCCCCCGGATTGACCAGTGCCGGAGGGAACCATGCCGACGCGCCGCCGCTTCGTGACGCTTGCCCTGGGGACGACGGCGCTGTCGCTGTCGGGCTGCGGGATTTCGGGGGTGATCCGGCCGGGGCCGCCGGTGCGGCTGCCGGGGATCGGCATCGACGCGCATATGCATCTGTTCAACGGCACCGACGTGCCGGTGATCGGCTGGCTGACGCAGGTGGATTTCACCGCCGAGGGCGGCGGCTCGGTGCCGGAACTGACCAAGTCGCCCCTGGTGCGGATGCTGGTTTCCTTCATGGTCAGCCTGACGCCGACCGCGGGGGATGAACTGGCCCGGCTGCCCGGCAGCCTGCCCCGGCCCAGCCCGCAGCAGATGGAGGAGGAGGGCAAGGAACGACTGGCCGGTTTCCTTGCCGCCTATCAGGCCCAGACCCAGCCCGATCCGGCCTCTGATGCCTTGCGCACGGCCCCGCCGCCCGATCCGCAGCTGGCCGAGGACCGGGCGCTGTTTCAGGCGCTGGCCGATGCGGCGGGGGTGTCGCTGGACGATCCGGCCCCCGCGACCGGCCTGCGCAGCCGCGCGGCGCGCGATCCCGAGGCCGAACGCCTGGCCAAGGCGCGCGAACTGGCCGAGGGGCTTTTCGACCCGGCCCGGCAGGCGGGCGATCCGGGCGCGGAATCGCTGGCCGGGATGGTCAGATGGGCCGAGATGATGACCCGCGACCGGGCCCGGATCCTGCAGCTTGCCGCCAGCCTCTATGGGCGCGAGGGCGAGGCGCGGATCTTCTGCGGCCATCTGCTGGACATCGGCATGTGGCTGCGCCCGGCCGAGCGCAAGCAGAGCGACCCGGACCAGCTGATCGACCTTTTCGCGGAACTGTCCCGCCGCCGCCGCGACGTGCTGCTGCTGAATTTCGTGGGCTTCTGCCCGCTGCGCGCCGCGCTGGAGGGCGAGGCGGTCCATCACCGCGTCCGGCGCGCGATCCTGCAGCAGGGCTATGCCGGCGTGAAGCTCTATCCGCCGATGGGGTTCCGGCCGATCGGCAATGGCGGCATCAGCTTCGCCCATGCCAGGCGCGCGCCTGCGGGCGGGGGCGCGGCGATCGACCGGGAACTGCACCGGCTTTACGCCTGGTGCGATGCCAATGACGTGCCGGTCGCGGCCCATGCCTCGGCCAGCATGGGGGCGGGGCCGGGGACCGCCGCCTATTCGGCGCCCTGGCATTGGGCGGCGGTGCTGCGCCGATACACCGGCCTGCGGGTCAACCTGGCGCATTTCGGCGGCTTTGGCGGCCATGGCAACCCGCAATGGGAGGTCGAGCTGATCGGGATGCTGGGCAGCTTCCGCAACCTCTATTTCGATACCGGCTTCTGGACCGAGACCATGCAGGGCGCGCCGGAACGGCCGGGCTCTCTGGCGCTGACGCGGCAGCTTTTCGCGGCCGAGCCGCGCGCGGCCGAGCGGATGCTTTATGGCAGCGACTGGTCGATGATCGCGCGCCTGCCCAGCCATCCGCGCTTCCTGCGCGACTTCCTGGATTTCGCGCAGGACCTGACCGGCAGCGAGGCTGGGACCCGCGCCATCATGGGCGACAATGCGCTGCGCTGGCTGGGGCTGGACCGGCCGGGCGCGCAATCCGCGCGGCTTGGCGCGGCCCATGGCGGCCACCCGGTCTGGCGGCTGATCGCGTCGGCCTAGCCGCGCAGCATCCGGCGGAAGGCGTGCCAGCTGGCTTTCGGCACCCGGCGCATTGTGGCGTAATCGACATGGACCAGCCCGAAGCGCGGGCCATGGCCGAAGGCCCATTCGAAATTGTCCAGAAGCGACCAGTAGAAGAAGCCGCGCAGGTCGACGCCCCGGTCCATCGCCGCCTTCGCGGCCCGCAGGTGATCCCCGATGAAGGCGATGCGGTCGGGGTCCCGGCTGGGATCGTCGCCCGCCGCCAGCGCCATGCCGTTCTCGGTCACATAGAGCGGCAGGTCGCCGCAATGGTCGTTCTTCAGCCGCAGCAGGAATTCGGTCAGCCCCTCGGGGCGGATCTCCCAGCCCATCTGGGTCTTGGGCAGGGGGCCGGGCCGCGCCTCGGCATGGGGCCAGGGGCCGGGCGCGTGGCGGTAATGGGCGCGGGTGTAGTAGTTGACGCCCAGCCAGTCCAGCGGCGCGGCGATCGCGGCCATGTCCTGCTGCCAGCCGGTCGGCAGATGCGGCTCCAGCGCCCGCAACGCGGCTTCGGGATAGCCCTGGCCCATCAGGGCGCGGATGAACCACTGGTTGTAGATCGCATCCTGCAACTCAGTGGCGGCGCGGGAGTCGGGGCTGTCCTCGGCCGGGGCGGCGGTCTCGAAATTCAGCACGATGCCCAGGTTTTCCGCCCCCTCGGCGCGCAGCGCGGCCAGCGCGGTTGCATGGGCCAGAAGCGTGTTGTGCATGGCGTGGCCCGCCGCGCGGATGTCGCGCAGGCCGGGCGCGTGCTGGCCCAGGAAATGCGACAGCCAGGCGATGCACCAGGGTTCGTTCAGGGTGGCGGCGCTGGCGATTCGGTCGCCCAGCCGGGCATGGACCACGCGGCAGTAATCCGCGAAATGCGCCGCGATGTCGCGATTCTGCCAGCCGCCGCGGGTGGCCAGCGCGGCGGGCAGGTCCCAGTGATAGAAGGTCAGGAAGGGCTTCAGCCCGCGTTCCAGCATCCCGTCCACCAGCCGGTCGTAGAAATCCAGCCCCCGGGCGGCGGCGTTGCGCCCGTCCGGCATGATGCGCGCCCAGGAGGTCGAGAAGCGATAGGCGTCGAAGCCGGCCTGCTGCACCAGGTCCAGGTCCTCGGGCCAGCGGTGGTAATGGTCGCAGGCGCGGCGGGCGTCGCTGTGATCGGCGATGGTGCCGGGCGTGGCGGCGAATGTGTCCCAATGCGACGGCCCGGCCGCGCCGAAGCCGGAGCCCTCGATCTGGAAGGCCGAGGTGGCGGCGCCGAAGACGAAATCCTTCGGGAAGTCGCGGCGGGACGGCAGCATGGGATCCTCCTCTGTTTGCGCAAACAACTGCCATGATTTGCCGGGTCGGGGAAGCCTTACCTGTGGGAAAGGGCCCGTGTCAGTTGCAACTGGCGGCGTGCTGGGGCATGAAGCGGGCATGACCGAGAAGCGTGCGAAACAGCTGGAAGAGGCGCTGCGTGCGGCGGGGGTGCGGGTGACGCGGCAGCGTGCGGCGCTGCTGCGGGTGCTGGCCGAGAGCGCCGACCATCCCGACGCGGCCGAGCTGCATGCGCGGGCCGAGGCGGCGGGGGCGGGGGTGTCGCTGGCCACCGTCTATCGCACGCTGACCACGCTGCAGGCGCAGGGGGTGATCGAGAAGCTGGAATTCCAGGGCGAGCCCGCGCGCTGGGAAGCGGCCGACCAGCAGCATCACGACCACATGATCGATGTCGAGACCGGCGAGGTGATGGAATTCACCAGCGACCGGATCGAGCGGCTGCAGGCCGAGATCGCGGCCGAGATGGGCTATGAGATCGTCCATCACCGGATGGAGCTTTACGTGCGCCGCAGGCGCGGGGGCGTGCCGGGCTAGGGGAAGGGGGCGCTGCCCCCGTCGCCTGGCGGCGACTCCCCCGGGATATTTGGGCCAAGATGAAGATGGCGGAATTGCGGGTTTTCGACAGGATCATTTCCGATCGCGGATCGCGCTATGCGGTGTCGGGCGCGCCGGCCGCAAGCCGGGCCGAGGTGGCGGCGCTGCTGGCGGGGCTGAAGCGGAACAAGCGCTTTGCGAAGGCCACGCATCATTCCTGGGCGGCGGTCCTGGGGGGCGAGCCGGTCAAGGAGGACGATGGCGAGAGCGGGGCGGGGGCCTTGATCCTGCAGATGCTGGAGCGCGCGCGGCTGGCCGATCACGTCGTGGTGGTCACGCGCTGGTATGGCGGCAAGCATCTGGGGGGCGACCGGTTCCGGCATGTCGCCGACGCGGTGCGGCATTACCTGAAGGAGACCGGGCTGGCGGGCGGCGAGGGGCGCCGGGGCTGAGGATCGGACCGCGGGGCAGGCTGGCGTCGGTTGCTGGCTGGCCTTGTCCGGGCGGCGGGTCTCGATGGGCTGGCGGGCGAAGGCGTGCTGGCGGTTTCGGCTTGCTGGAATGCGCGCGGGCGTCTGGCTGGCTGGCGATCTGGCAGGGCTGGCGACATGCTGGCAGGTTCTGCGGCGGCTGGCAGGCGATGGCTTGCTGGCGGCACGGGGGCTGGCTGGATCGACATCCTGCTGGCGGGGGTCTTTCCGGACGGCGGGCTGGCGAAGGCTGGCTGGCGGGTCCGGTATCAGCTTGCTGGCAAGGGGCTGGCTGGCTGTCTTGAGGCTGTTTAGGTGATTCGCCGGGCGAGGTCAAGAAACCTGTTTGTTTTCAAATAGTTGACTGAAATACTCGGGTGTATTGAGATAAGCGTTTTTGTCGGGATTTGGTTGCCGGCCAGACCATGCGAAGGCACCCACAAAAAAAGGCCCGTCTTTGCGGGCCGTTATGACGGATTGTCCGGTTGCTCAGGAGGCGTCGCACCCCGCGCGGCAGGTGGTCGGGCAGCGTGATCGCGTGGCCCTCGCCGAGTTCGATCAGCATGACCAGCTCCATCGCGGAATGCGGCGTGCGTTTGACGTCATAGGTATCCTCTTCGTTAAGGGCGCGTCACGGGGATGAGCCGGATCCTGTCGCCGGGGGTGACGCCTTTCGCGACACGGCAGGCGGGGGGGAGAATTTCGACCCGAGATCAACGTGAAGTTGTATTTCTCCCGTGATTTTGCGGCATAATGGACAAATTCCGGATAACCGTGTGTTGACCGATCGGCAGATTCTTGCGCATCCTCGCGGTTCCGTGACCATGTTTGGCCCGGAGCGATTCCGGGAGCGGATTGGAGAGATGGCCGGCCTGTCGATGCGGATTGTGGGGCGACATCTGAACGGGGGCGGGCTGGCCGCGCGCGTGCTGCGCGGCTCGATGGTGACGCTGATCGGTTTCGGCGGCGGGCAGGCGCTGCGGTTGGTCAGCAACCTGATCCTGACGCGTCTGCTGGTCCCCGAGGCCTTCGGCCTGATGATGCTGGTCACGGTGCTGATCATCGGGCTGAAGATGTTTTCCGACATCGGCATCGCGCAATCCATCCTGCGCAGCCCGCGCGGCGACGAGCAGCTGTTTCTGGACACCGCCTGGTCGCTGGACCTGATCCGGGGCGCGCTGCTGTGGGGGCTGGCCTGCCTGCTGGCGCGGCCGATGGCGGATTTCTACGACATCCCGCAACTGGCCCAGCTGCTGCCGGTGACGGCACTGGTGCTGCTGATCGGCGGATTCGAGCCGACGCGGGTCGATACCGCCGCGCGGCACATGGAGCTGGGCCGGATCACCGCCTTCGAGCTGGCCAGCCAGGCCTGCGGCATCCTGGTGATGATCGGGCTGGCGGCGCTGACCGGCTCGGTCTGGGCGCTGGTCGCGGGGCAGATCGTCGCCTCGCTGATCCGACTGGGGCTGATGGTCCGGGGCCTGCCGGGGCAGGGCAACCGCTTCCGCATCGACCCGACCGCGCTGCGCGAACTGCTGGGCTTCGGCATCTGGATCTTCGCCAGCACGGTCGCGGGCTATCTGGCGGCGCAGGGCGACAAGCTGGTCTTGAGCAAGTTCCTGACGCTGGAGATGCTGGGCATCTACAATATCGGCTATTTCCTGGCGGCCGTGCCGGGGATGCTGGGCGGCGCGCTGGTCGGGCGGCTGATGATCCCGCTCTATCGCGAACGCCCGCCCTCGGCCTCGGCGGCGAATTTCGCGGCGCTGCGGCGCTTCCGCTTCCTGCTCAGCGGGTCGCTGGTGGGGCTGGGGCTGTTCCTGGCGGTGATCGGGGTCTGGCTGGTCGGGCTGCTCTATGATCCGCGCTATGCGGCGGCGGGGCCGGTGCTGGTGCTGTTGTCGCTGGCCTTCCTGCCGCAGCTGATCGTGCAGAGCTATGACCAGATCGCGCTGACCGTCGGGGCCTCGCGCATGTTCTGCCTGGTCAGCGTCGCGCGGGGCGCGCTGATGCTGGCCTGCGTCGGGGCGGGGGCGGCCTGGCTGGGCCTGAAGGGCGCGGTCCTGGGGCAGGCGCTGGCCTATCTTCTGTCCTATCCGATCGTGGCGTGGCTGGCCTGGCGCTATGGCGCCTGGGACCCGGTTCACGACGCGATCATGGGGCTGGTGTCCATTGTTGGTGCGGGATTCGCCCTGTGGCTGCATGCGGCCACGATCGCGGCGCTTCCCTGATGTTTTGACGGGCGTGGGTTTTTCGAGGACGCGACATTGACCGTCTACAGCCAGTTCGGCGTGGAGCAGACCGCTGCAATGACGCACAGCCAGCTTGGTCTGCTGTTCGAGAGCCAGCTTTCGGGCAAGCCCGCGCTGAACGTGCTGCAGGTCCTGTGCCGATTCGAGGGAGAGGAGCCCGACGCCCCGGCCCTGGCCGCGGCCTGGCAGGACCTGGCCGCGCGCCATGACGTGCTGCGGCTGCAGCTGAACCCGCTGGACCCCGAGGGGCCAAGCCAGTCGCTCATGTCCGGGGTCGTCGTCGATTTCGCCCGCCAGGACTGGAGCGACCAGGAGGCCGAGGTCCAGGAGGCGGCGCAGGACCTGTGGCTGGAGCAGGACCGGCGCCAGGGCATCCGGCACGATTGCGCGCCCTCGTGGCGGGTGCGGCTGATCCGGCTGCAACCGATGCGCTGGGTGATGGTCTGGACCTTCCACCATGCGCTTCTGGACGGCGGCGGCTACCGGCTGCTGCTGCACGACCTGTTCGTGCTCTACCAGACGCGCCGCGCCGGGGGCGTGCCGGCGCCCGATGCGCCGGGCCGTCCGGGCTTCGTGGATCATTGCCGGGCGGTGGCGGCGCTGGATCACGGCCCGGCGCAGGACTTCTTTCGCCGGCACCTGTCGGGCGTCGATGCGCCCAATGTGCTGGACCCCGTCTTCGCGCCGACGCCCGAGGACGCGGCGGCCGCCGATCCCCAGGTCCGCCGCTGCATTTCCGACCGGCTGCCCGAGGATCTGTCCGAGGCGATCCGCGACCGGGCGCGGCGGGCGCAGGCGACCACGGCGAATATCGTCTCGGCGGCCTGGGCGCTGGTGCTGGCGCGCTGTTCGGGCCGGGACGAGGCGCTGTTCGGGCTGACCCGCTCGGGGCGCCACCTGCTGCCGGGCGGGGCGGGGATCGCCGGCTGCCAGATCAACACGCTGCCCTGCCGGGTGCGGCTGGCGGGCCAGACGCTGGACGGGCTGCTGCGGCAATTGCGCGGCTTCACGCTGGACACCCGCGCGCATGAGCATGTGCCGATGTCGGCCCTGGCGGGGATCTGCGACATTCCCGGCGGGGTCGGGCTGTTCGACAGCATCGTGATGTTCGACCGCGGCTCCCTGCCGCGGCAGATGCGGGCGCTGGGGCCGGAATGGGCGCATCGCCGGTTCGAGGAATACAGCCAGATGGCGACCGGGCTGACCCTGTCGGCCTATGACGATCCCGAAATGCTGCTGCGGCTGGAATACGATCCCGCCAAGGTCTCGGACCGGGGCGCGGTGCGGCTGGCGGATTACCTGCGCGGCGCGCTGGTCGCGATGGCCGGGGCCGGCGACGTGCCGCTGTCGCGCATCGACATGCTGCCCGCCGCCGAATCGCGCCTGCTGCTGTCGCGCGGGGTGCCGCAACTCGCGACCGTCGCGGACCCCGAGGGCGTGGCGGCGCGCTTCGAGGCCGTCGCCCGCCGCCATCCCGACCGGCTGGCCGTGGTGCAGATCGGCGCGGCGGGCGGGCTGAGCTTCGGCGCGTTGGACGCCCGCGCCAACCACCTGGCGCAGCAGCTGCGCGCGCAGGGGGTCGGGCCGGGCGATATCGTCGGGCTGGCGCTGCCGCGCGGCCCTGATTTCGTCGCCGCCATGCTGGCCGTCCTGAAGGCGCAGGCGGCCTTCCTGCCGCTGGATCCGACCTATCCGCTGGCGGTGCTTCAGGACATGATCGGCCGCTCGGGCGCGGTGGCGCTGCTGTCCTGCGCGGATGCCGCCGCCAATCTGGGGCCGCAGGCGATCCCGGTGCTGCTGCTGGACGATCCCGCGCTTGGCGGCGAAAGCGCCAGCCCGCCCCCGCGCGGCCCCCACGACCCCGAGCGGCGGGCCTATGTCATCTTCACCTCGGGCTCGACCGGCCGGCCCAAGGGGGTCGAGGTCCCGCACCGGGCGCTGTCCCAGCACGCCCAGGCGATCACCCGCATCTTCGGCCTGACCGGCGACGACCGGGTGCTGCAATTCGCCAGCCTGAATTTCGATGTCTCGATCGAGGAGATCCTGCCCACGCTGCTGGCGGGGGCGCGGCTGGTGCTGCGCAACGACCAGGTGGCGCAATCCATGCCCCTCTTGCTGGCGGCGTTAAAGGAACAGGGCATCACCGTCAGCAACCTGCCGACCGCCTTCTGGCATGTGCTGGTCGCGCATCTGGAGGATTCGCGCGGCGCGGCCCGGCTGCCCGACAGCCTGCGGCTGGTGATCGTGGGCGGCGAGCGGATCTCGGGCGACCTGCTGCTGCGCTGGCGCCGGCTTTGCCCGCAGGTCCGCTGGCTGAACTGCTATGGCCCGACCGAGGCGACGATCACCTCGACCTGGTACGACGCGGCCGATCCCCCCTTCGAGGGCGGCGAGGTGCCCATCGGCCGGCCGACCGATCATGCCCGCGCCCATGTCATGGCCGCCGACGGCTCGCTGGCGCCCGATGGCGTCGGCGGAGAGCTGTGGCTAGGGGGTCCGGCGGTGGCGCTTGGCTATCTGGGCCGGCCCGACCTGACCGAGGCGGCCTTCCCGCCCGACCCGTTCTTCCCGCCCGCGCGGCTCTATCGCAGCGGCGACAAGGCGTCCTGGCGCGAGGACGGGCTTCTGGCCTATCACGGCCGCATCGACCGCCAGATCAAGCTGCGCGGCTACCGGATCGAACTTTCCGCGATCGAGGCCGAGCTGGAGGCCGATCCGGCGGTGGCGGCGGCGGTGGCGGGGCTGGACCGGCCCGGCAGCGACCAGGCGCGGATCCTGGCCTGGGTCCGGCTGCACGAAGGCGCGGGCCCGGTCGACGAGGCCGCGCTGGCCGAGGCGCTGCGGCGGCATCTGCCCGCCCATATGCTGCCGCAGATCGTGACCGTGGAGGAATTCCCGCAGACGCCGGGCGGCAAGGTCGACATGGCCCGCCTGCCGCGCCCCGCCGCGACGCAGGAGGAGGACGGGGGTGATGCGGACCAGCCCGTCGATCCCGCCACCGCGCAGGTCCAGCAGATCTTCTGCACGCTTCTGGGCCGCGACCGGGTCGGCCCCGACCAGTCCTTCTTCGACCTGGGCGGCCATTCGCTGCTGTCGGTGCGGCTGATGAGCCTGCTGGAGCGCCATTTCGGGCAGCGGCTGACGCTGGCGACGCTCTATCTGGCGCCGACGCCGCGGCTGATCGCCGCCGAGCTGGCGCGCGGCCAGGCGGACGAGCTGCCCAACTGCCTGGTGCCGATCCAGCCCCTGGGCCACATGCCGCCGCTTTTCGCCGTCCATATCCTGGGCGCGGGCGGGGCCTTCTTCCGGCCGCTGGCGGCGCATCTGGGCGATGACCAGCCGCTGATGGGGCTGACGCTGGACCTGCTGGACCCGGCCGCGCCGACGACCCTGCCCGAGATCGCCGCGATCTATCGCGCCAATATCGACCGCCTCGCGCCCGACGGCCCGGTGCAGCTGATCGCGGTGTCGCAGGGCAGCTATCTGGCCTTCGAGCTGGCCCAGCAATTGCTGGCGGCGGGGCGCGATGTCGCGGCGCTCTACCTGCTGGATGCGGAAGGGCCGGGCGGCCGTCCCCGCCGCGCGCCGCGGGGTGGGATCACCCATTACCTGTCGCGGCTGCGGCGCAATTTCCGCGGTGTCGTGACCGGGCGCTGGCAGACCGTGCGGGGTGAGCTGGGCTTCCGGCTGGAGCGGCTGCGCCTTGGACTTGCGCGCCGCGGCCGGGTCTTCGGCCTGCTGGGCCACCGGGGCAATGTCGCGGCGCATCAGGCGGCGATCGACCTTGCCATCGCCGCCTATCACCCCGCCCCCTATCCGCGCGAGATCACGCTGTTCCGCGCCGGCGACGACCACGGCGACACGCCCGAGGGTATCGCCTCGGGGCTGGGCTGGAACGTGGTCGCCCCGGCGGGGCTGCGCATGATCCGGACCGGCGGCGCGCATCTGACCATGCTGCAGGAACCGCATGTGCGCGAGCTGGCCGGCCACATGCGCCCATTGCTGGAGCGGGCGGCGGCGGCGGATCGGCCCCCGCTGTCGGCACCCATCCGCGGTTTTCCGCCCGCCTGCGAAAACGATCCGGAATAAATCCCGGAGACCGGCGTTCTTGCTGTATCGAGGCAGGGCGACAGTCCCGCCCTGCGCAGCTGGAAGGACGGAAAGATGGCACGCATCATCGGCAATGACGAAGCGAATCGGCTGAACGGCACCTCGGTTGCGGACCTGATCTATGGCCGCGACGGCGAGGATACGATCCGCGGCAATGGCGCCAACGACACGATCCACGGCCAGGACGACGACGACCTGATCTATGGCAATGCCGGGCATGACCTGATCTGGGGCGGCAAGGGCTCGGACCGGCTGTTCGGCGGCAATGGCAACGACACCATCTATGGCGGCAGCGGCAACGACCTGCTGGATGGCGGCAAGGGCCATGACCGGCTTTTCGGGGGCGAGGGCAATGACACCCTCCGCGCCGGGGCCGGCAACGACTACGTTGTGGGGGCCGAGGGTAACGACGTCATCCGCCTGGGCGCCGGCAACGACCGCGCCCTGGGCGGCGAGGGCGACGACCTGATCATGGGCATGGCCGGTAACGACACCATGTCCGGCGGCGAGGGCAACGACACGCTGAACGGCGGCGCGGGCAATGACGTGATGACCGGGGGCGAGGGGGCCGATCGCTTCGTCTTCAACGGCGGGCGCGACCGGATCACCGATTTCGAGCCCGGCGACGACGAGATCGACCTGCGCAGCTGGAACGGCCTGAACAGCTGGTCCGACGTGCGCGGCGCCGCGCGCCAGGTGGGCAGCGACGTGCATATCGACATCGGCAGTCACAAGCTGATCATCGAGGATTTCCGGGTTGGACAGATGGACAGTGACGACTTCCTGTTCTGAAGAACGGCTTGACCGTCGAGCAGGGAGGGGCCAGAGATGGCCCCTCTTTTTTTCATGGGCGCGGACGGCATGTATCCCGATCTCTATCTGATGCGGCATGGCCAGACGGAATGGAACGCGGCCGGCCGGATGCAGGGGCGGCTGGATTCGCCGCTGACCGCCCTCGGTTTGGCGCAGGCCGAACGCCAGCGCGACCTGGCGGCGGGGATCGCGGCCGCCCGCTTCGCCAGCCCGCAGGGCCGGGCGCTGGCCACGGCACGGATCGTCTTCGGCCCCGCACCCTTCGCCACCGATCCGCGCCTGGTCGAGATCGACATCGGCGACTTCACCGGCGAGGCCTATCTGCCGCTGCGCGAACGCCTGCCGCAGGTCTTCGCGGGCGGGCGGCTGGACTGGTATGACCGCGCGCCGGGGGGCGAGGGCTTTGCCGGCCTCTCGGCCCGCTGCCGCGCCTTCCTGGACGGGCTGGACGGTCCGGCGCTGGTCGTGACCCATGGCATCACCCTGCGGATGCTGCGGATCATGGCGCTCGGCTGGCCCCTGTCGCGGCTGGACGAGATGGCCGTCGAACAGGGTGCGATCCATGTCGTCGCCGGCGGGCGGCACGAGCTGCTGCGCTGACTGCGGACATGCGCTTCCATGATGTGGAATGACCTGGCCCGGCCGGGCATTCCACTGCGGCAAAAATTCCGGGGAAACGTCATTTTCCGGCTTGCATGATGTGAAATATCGTTCCTAACTCCGCCCGAGGCGCGGCCTGTCCGTCCATATCATGGACGCCGGGCAAAGGGGGAGGGGAGAGCCCCGCGCCGGAACGGGAGGGACGACACATGCAGCTGACCGAGGCCCGCAGCGAGGCCGAGCTTGCGCTTGGCGGCATCGAGGCGCTGACCGAGCCGAAACGCGCCGAACCCTGGATGCGCCCGGTCGAGATCGCGGCGGCGGGCCTGCTGCTGGTGATGATCGTCACCGTGTTGGCCAATGTCTTCTTCCGCTATGTGCTGGCCAAGCCGCTGATCTGGGGCGACGAGGTCGCCTCGCTGAGCTTCATCTGGATGGCGATGCTGGGCTCGGCGTTGGCCGTGGACCGGCACGAGCATATGAAGCTGACCGTCTTCCTGCCGCTGCTGCCGCCCCGCCTGGCCAGGGTGCTGGAGGTGGCGGGGCAGGTGCTGGTCTGCGTGCTGCTGCTGCGGCTGCTGCCGGTGGCGGTCGAATATGCCTATGAGGAAAGCTATGTGACCTCGCCCGCGCTGGGGCTGCCGATGTCCTGGCGCGCCTCGGCCCTGCCGACGGGAATCGCGCTGATGTCGGTGCTGTCGGTGCTGTCGGTGATCCGCACCCGCGAATGGCGCACGATCCTGGGCACGCTGCTGGTTGCCGGCGCGCTGGCCCTGCTGCTGTGGCAGGCGCGGCCCGTGATGATGGGCATCGGCAACTGGAACCTGCCGATCTGGCTGGGCCTGCTGGTCGCCTTCCTGCTGTGCATCGGCGTGCCCATCGCCTTCTGCTTCGCGCTGGGGACGCTGGCCTATCTGACCTTCGCCAGCCATGCGCCGATCTTCGTGATGATGGGCCGGATCGACGAGGGGATGTCCTCGCTGATCCTGCTGTCGGTGCCGGTCTTCGTGCTGCTGGGCTGCATCCTGGACGCGACCGGCATGGGCCGGGCCATCGTCAATTTCCTCGCCTCGCTGCTGGGCCATGTGAAGGCGGGAATGAGCTATGTGCTGCTCGGCTCGCTGTTCCTGGTCTCGGGGATCTCGGGATCGAAGGTGTCGGACATGGCGACCGTCGCCCCCGCGCTGTTCCCCGAGATGCGCCGTCGCGGCCATTCCGCGCCCGAGATGACCGCGCTGCTGGCCACCGGGGCGGCCATGGCCGATACGGTGCCGCCCTCGATCGTGCTGATCGTGCTGGGCTCGGTCGCGGGGGTGTCGATCGCGGGGCTGTTCACCTCGGGCTTCGCCATCGCGCTGGTGCTGCTGGTCGTGCTGGCGGTGCTGGCGCGCTGGAAGGCCCGCAGGGAGGACATGTCGGGCGTCACCCGCGCCACCATGCCCTTCGTGCTGAAGGCCGCGCTGGTCGCGGTGCCGGCGCTGGTGCTGCCCTTCATGATCCGCAGCCTGGTGGGCGGCGGCGTCGCCACCGCGACCGAGGTCTCGACCATCGCCGTGGTCTATGCCTTCATCATCGGCATCGTGCTTTACGGCGGCATCCCGCGCCGCCGCATGGGGGCGATGCTGGTCGAGACCGCGGCCATGTCCGGCGCGATCCTCCTGATCCTCGGCGCGGCCTCGGCCATGGCCTGGGCGCTGACGCAGTCGGGATTTGCACGCGACCTGATGAACATCGTCACCGGCCTGCCGGGCGGCTGGGTGGTGTTCATGCTGGCCTCGATCCTGATCTTCCTGGTGCTGGGCTGCGTGCTGGAGGGGCTGCCGGCCATCGTGCTGCTGGCGCCGATCATGTTCCCCATCGCCCGCGGCCTGGGGATCCACGACATCCATTATTCCATGGTCATCGTCACCGCGATGAATATCGGGCTGATGGCGCCGCCCATCGGCATCGGCTTCTACATCGCCTGCAAGATCGCCGACGTGCCCGCCGACCAGGTGATGCGCCGGATCTGGGCCTATCTGGGCGCGCTGGTCGTCGGCCTGCTGCTGATCGCGGCGGTGCCCTGGTTCTCGACCGCCCTGCTTTGAGACGACTGACACGACTGAAACCCTCGGGGAGGAGGAAATCATGAGCATCAACCGCCGCACCATTCTGCTGGGCGCCGCCGCGGGCGCGCTGGCCGCGCCCTTCATCAGGCCCGGCATGGCCCGCGCCGCCGAATTCAGCTACAAGATCGCCAACAACCAGCCGCTGGAACATCCCAGCAACGTCCGCCTGGCCGAGGCCGCCAAGGCGATCCTCGAAGCCACGGACGGCCGGTTCGACCTGCAGATCTTCCCCTCGAACCAGCTTGGCGCCGATACCGACGTGCTGGGCCAGCTGCGCTCGGGCGGGGTCGAGTTCTTCCAGCTGTCGCCGGTGATCCTGTCGACGCTGGTGCCCAATGCCTCGATCAACGGCGTGGGCTATGCCTTCCCCGATTACGACACGGTCTGGAAGGCGATGGACGGCGACCTGGGGGCCTATGCGCGCGGCCAGATCGAGAATGCCGGGCTGGTCGTCATGGACAAGATCTGGGACAACGGCTTCCGCCAGACGACCTCCTCGACCAAGCCCATCGTGACGCCCGCCGACCTGCAGGGTTTCAAGATCCGCGTGCCGGTCAGCCCGCTCTGGACCTCGCTCTACACGGCCTTCGGCTCGGCCCCGGCCTCGATCAACTTCGCCGAGGTCTATACGGCGCTGCAGACCGGCATCGTCGACGGCCAGGAAAACCCGCTGGCGATCATGAAGGTCGCCAAGATGTGGGAGGTGCAGAAATACCTGTCCATGACCAATCACATGTGGGACGGCTTCTGGCTGCTGGGCAACCGCCGGTCATGGAACGCGCTGCCCGAGGATGTCCAGCAGGTGGTGGCCGACAGCTTCAACGCCTCGGCCGACGACCAGCGCGCCGACGTGATGGCGCTGAACGCCTCGCTGAAGGACGAGCTGGAGGCCGAGGGCTTCGTCTTCAACGACGTCGATCCCGCCCCGTTCGAGGACAAGCTGCGCGAGGCGGGCTTCTATGCGCAGTGGAAGGCCACCTATGGCGAGGAGGCCTGGGCGATCCTGGAAGCCGCGGTCGGGCGCAGCCTGGCCTGATCGCGGGGCGCGTGCGCAGATGGAACCCTTGCCGATCCGGTCCGCCGACGCCCCCCAGTCCGGGGGTGCGCAGGCGGTGCAGCGGGCGCTGGCGCTGTTGTCGAATGTCGGCAGGGGCGGCAGCGCCGGGCTGGGCCTGGGCGATCTGGCCGAGGCGGTCGGGCTGGCCCGGCCGACGGCGCGGCGGCTGCTGCTGGCGCTGTGCCAGGCCCGCATGGTCGAGCAGGATCCCGCCACGCGCCGCTATCACCTTGGCCCCGAGGCCTATCTGCTGTGCAGCTTCGCCTCGGACCGCCACGGCATCCTGATCCATGCCGAGGATAGCCTGCACCGCCTGGCCGACGAGACCGGCGACACCGCCTTCCTGACGGTGCGGCAGGACGACCATTCGATCTGCCTGCTGCGGGTCGAGGGCGCGTTCCCGATCCGCACCCATGCGCTGAAGACCGGCGACCGCAAGCCGATGGGCGTGGGCGTGGGCGCGCTGGCGATCCTGGCCGCCCTGCCCGAACCCGAGGCCGAGGCGCTGCTGGCGCGGATCGCGCCGCTGCTGGGCGATCTGAAGGCGCCGCTGGAAGGCGACGCGGCGATGGCGCGGCGCCAGGGCCATGCGCTCAATCCCGGCCGGATCGTGCCGGGGTCCTGGGGCATCGGCGTGGCGATCCGCTGGCCCGACGGCCGGCCGGCCGGCGCGCTGTCGCTGGCTGCGATCGAGGACCGGATGCGCCCCGAACGCCAGCGCGAGCTGGCCGTGCTGCTGCATCGCGAGGCGGATCTGGTCGCCGCGCGCCTGGCCGGCCTGTCGCGCCGGAACCCTGGCCGAAACCCTGAAGGACAAAGGATATCGCCATGACCGAACCGCTGATCGTCGGATGGGCGCATACGAAATTCGGCAGGTCCGAGGCGCCCGACACGCTGGCCCTGATGGCCGAGGTCGCGCGCCCGGCGCTGGACCATGCGGGCCTGGCGCCCGAGGCCGTCGACGGGATCTTCGCGGGGGTCTACAACAACGGCTTCTCGCGGCAGGATTTCCAGGGCGCGCTGGTCGCCATGGGCACGCCGGAACTGGCGGGCGTGCCCTTCATGCGCACGGAAAACGCCTGCGCCACCGGCTCGGCCGCGCTTTATGCGGCGGCGGATTTCATCGCCTCGGGGCGGGGTCGCGTGGCGCTGGTGATCGGCGCGGAAAAGATGACCGCGACGCCGGGCGATCAGGTCGGCGAGATCCTCTTGTCGGCCAGCTACGTCCCCGAGGAGGGCGAGATCCCCGGCGGCTTTGCCGGCGTCTTCGGCCGCATCACCGAGAGCTATTTCCAGCGCCACGGCGACCGTTCCGAGGAACTGGCGATGATCGCCGCCAAGAACCACGAGAACGGGATGCGCAACCCCTGGGCGCATATGCAGAAGCCCTTCGATCTGGCCTTCTGCAACACCGTCTCGGACAAGAACCCGCGCGTCGCGGGGCCGCTGCGGCGCACCGATTGCTCGCTGGTCTCGGACGGGGCGGCGGCGCTGGTGCTGGCGGATGCGGATATGGCGGCCGACCTGACCCGCGCGATCCGCTTTCGCGCGCGGGCGCAGGCGGGCGACCTGCTGGCCCTGTCGCGCCGCGATCCGATCGCCTTCGAGGGGCCGCACCGGGCCTGGACTGCGGCGCTGGCCCAGGCCGGGCTGGCGATCACGGATCTGGACCTGGTCGAGACCCATGACTGCTTCACCACCGCCGAGATGATCGAATACGAGGCGATGGGCCTCGCCCCGCGCGGGCAGGGCTGGCGGGTGATCCGCGAGGGCACCAGCCGCTTCGACGGCGCCTTGCCGGTGAACCCCTCGGGCGGGCTGAAATCGCGCGGCCACCCGATCGGCGCGACCGGCGTGTCGCAGCATGTCATGGTCGCGATGCAGCTGGCGGGCGAGGCCGGCGCGATGCAGCTGCCCGGCGCCGCGCTGGGGGGCGTCTTCAACATGGGCGGCGCGGCCGTGGCCAGCTATTGCTCGATCCTGGAGCGCGTGAAATGACCCATCCCGCGGGCGGCGTCGCGCCGGTCTCGACCAGGGTGATGAACCTTGCCACCTTCCTGACCCAGGCGGCGCGGCGCGACCCCGAGGGCATCGGGCTGGTCATGGGCGGGGCGCGCTGGAGCTGGGCCGAGTTCGAGGCGCGGACCGACGCGCTGGCCGCCGCCCTGCAGGACCGCTTCGGGCTGCGAAAGGGCGACCGGGTCATGTGCCAGTCGCAGAACTGCATGGAGATGATGCAGGCCATGTTCGCGGTCTGGCGGGCGGGCGGCGTCTGGGTGCCGGCGAATTTCCGGCAGATGCCCGAGGAGGTCACCTATCTGACCCAGGCATCGGGCGCGCGGTTCCTGATCTGCAATGCGGGTTTTCCCGGTCACGCCGCCGCCTGCCGCGCGGGCTGCCCGGAGCTGGAGGTGGTGCTGGCGATCGGCGCGGCGGATTTCGGCGCCTCGGTCCAGGACGTCACCGCCGAATTCATGGGCCGGCGCCCGCAGGTGGCGGCGGTGGAACGCGACGATCCCTGCTGGTTCTTCTTCACCTCGGGCACGACCGGCCGGCCCAAGGCCAGCGTCCTGACCCATGGGCAGATGGCCTTTGTCGTCACCAACCACCTGGCCGACCTGATGCCGGGACTGACGGGTGACGATGCCTCGCTGGTGGTGGCGCCCTTGTCGCACGGGGCGGGGGTGCATCAGCTGACGCAGGTGGCGCGCGGGGTGAAGACGGTGCTGATGCCCTCCGAGAAATTCGACGTGGCCACGGTCTGGGAACTGGTGCGGGAATGGCGCGTCTCGACCATGTTCACCGTGCCCACGATCCTGAAGCTGCTGGCCGAGGATCCCTCGACCGCGGATGCCGATACCGGCTCGCTGCGCTATGTCATCTATGCCGGCGCGCCGATGTATCGGGTGGACCAGCAGAAGGCGCTGGCGGTCTTCGGCAAGGTGCTGGTGCAGTATTTCGGCCTGGGCGAATGCACCGGCAACATCACCGTCCTGCCCGCCCGCCTGCACCAGGCCGAGGACGGCCCCGAGGCCCGCATCGGCACCTGCGGCCATGCCCGCACCGGCATCGAGATCCAGGTCCAGGACGAGGAGGGCCGCGAGGTCGCGCCCGGCCAGACCGGCGAGATCTGCGTCATCGGCCCGGCGGTCTTCGCGGGCTATTACGACAACCCTGGGGCCAATGCGAAGGCCTTCCGCGACGGCTGGTTCCGCACCGGCGATCTGGGCCACATGGACGAAGCGGGCTTCCTCTATATCACCGGGCGGCAGTCCGACATGTTCATCTCGGGCGGCTCGAACGTCTATCCGCGCGAGATCGAGGAGAAGATCCTGACCCATCCCGCTATTTCCGAGGTCGCGGTGCTGGGAATGCCCGACCCGCTCTGGGGGGAAATCGGCTGGGCGGTCTGCGTGCCGGTCGCCGGCGCCACGGTCGGCGAGGCGGACCTGGCGGAATGGTTGGACGGCAAGGTCTCGCGCTACAAGATGCCCAAGCGCTTCCTGATCTGGGAGGCGCTGCCGAAATCGGCCTATGGCAAGATCACCAAGAAGATGATCCGCGAGGAGCTGGAAGCGCGCGGGCTGATCGCATGAGCCTGCGGATGATCCATCCCGGCCCGCGCGCGGATCGGCGCATCCAGGCGGTCCGCTGCGGCCTGCGGCGGATCGAGGGCGTGCTGCCCGCCGGGCGCACGGTGATGCAGGCGGTGGGCGCGCTGTTCGCGACGGCCGGCTGCCGGGGCGGCGTGGTCTGGCTGGAGGGCGCAAGCTGCGATCCGATCCGCTACGTGCTGCCGGCGCCCGCGACCGACGGGCTTCACGGCGCCTGGTATTCCGACACCCACGCGCCGGACGGGCCCTGGACCATCGGCGCCTCGACCGCGACGGTCGGCTGGAAGGACGGCGCGCCCTTCCTGCATTGCCATGGGCTGTGGTCGGACGGCGCGGGCTGGCAGGCGATGGGCCATCTGCTGCCCTTCGAGACGGTGCTGGCGCGGGATGCGCGGGTGACGGCGCTGGGATCGCCGGATGCGTGGTTCGAATCCCTGCCGGACCCCGAGACCGCCTTCACCCTGTTCACGCCGCTGGGGGGTGGGGACGGCGCCGGACTGATGGCCCGGATCGCGCCCGGCGAAGATGTCGTGACCGCCGTCGAGGCCCTTGCCGCCGCCCATGACATCCCCCAGGCGCGCCTGCACGCGGTCGGCAGCATAGACCATATCCGCTTCGCCGAGGGCCATGGCGTCGATTGCCACGCCACCGAATTGCGCTTCGCCGATGCCGTCCTGCAGGGCGGCCGCGCCCGGATCGGCATCGAGGTCGTCGACATCCAGGGCGCGGTGCATCGCGGGACGCTGGCGCGGGGCGGCAATCCGGTCGGCGTCACCCTTGAACTGATCATCGAGCCTTGAAAGGACAACCCATGAGCAAGACCGCGATCGTGACCGGCGGATGCCGCGGCATCGGCCTGGCCGCCACCGAGATCTTCCTGGAACAGGGCTGGCGCGTGGTCATGGTCGACCGCGACGCCGAAGAGCTGCACCGGGTCGCGGGCGGCATGGAGAACGTGCTGCCGGTCGAGGCGGATGTCTCGGTCCCCGCCGATGTCGAACGCATGGTGGCCGAGGCGCTGGCGGGCTTCGGCCGCCTGGACGCGCTGGTCAACAATGCCGGTGTGGCGCTGTTTTCGCGCGTGGGCCGCACCAGTTTCGAGGAATGGCGCGAGGTGATGTCCGTCAACCTGGACGGGGTCTTCCTGTGCACGCAGGCCGCGGCCGCCGCACTGTCCCGGACCAAGGGCGCCATCGTCAACATCGCCTCGATCTCGGGGCTGCGGGCCTCGACGCTGCGGGTGGCCTATGGCACCTCGAAGGCGGCGGTGATCCACCTGACCAAGCAATGCGCCGCAGAACTGGGCGAATTGGGCATCCGCGTCAACTGCGTGGCGCCGGGGCCGGTCAGGACCAAGCTGGCCATGGCCGTCCACGCGCCGGAAATCATCTCGGCCTATTACGACGCGATCCCGCTGAACCGCTATGGCGAGGCGCGCGAGATCGCCGAGGCGATCGTTTTTTTGTGCTCGGACAAGGCCAGCTTCATCTCGGGGCAGACGGTGGCGGTCGATGGCGGCTTCGACGCGACCGGCGTCGGGCTGCCGGCGCTGCGGCGCGACAATGAGCCGGCCTGAACCCTAGGCGGCGCTGGCCAGCGCCAGCCCGTCCACCACGGCGGTGAAGGCCTGCGCCCGTTCAAGCGTGGCGCCGGGGCACAGCCGCAGCGCCGCCTCGGCGACCAGCGCCATCAGGCTGGAGCCGCCGACCAGGATCACGCTGCCGACCCGCTCGGGCGCGATCCCGGCCAGGCGCAGCGTTTCCGCCGCCGCCTGGTGCAGCTCGCGGCCCTGCGCGGCCAGCACCCGGTCCAGCATGTCGCGGCTGAGCGGTTGCGACAGGCCGGGCGCGATGAAGCCCATCTCGATGCGGGCGTCGTTCGCCCCGGCATTGGCGGCGATCTTGCCGCGCTCGACCGCGAAGGCCAGCTCGTGGCCCAGCTCCTCCTCCAGGACCGCGACCAGCCGCGCCAGCTTTTCGGGCTCGACCGCCAGCCGCGCCATGCCGGCCGCCATGCGCCGCGTCTCGGGGGTATAGAGGAAGGGGATCTTCGCCCAGGTCGCCAGGTCGGCATAGATCGCATTCGGCACCGGCAGAAGCCCCGGCCCCATCTCGCGCCGAAGCTGGCCGCCGTGACCCAGCGCAGGCATCGCATGGGCCAGCGACAGCGCATGGTCGAAATCGGTGCCGCCCAGCCGGATGCCGTGGCTGGCCAGGATCTGGGGGCGGCCGTCGCCGGTGCTGCAGAAGGCGGTGAAATCCGAGGTGCCGCCGCCGATATCGACGATCAGCCCGATCTGGCCCGCGCGGCCGCTGCCGTGGCTGGCCAGTGCCGCCGCCTCGGGCTCACGCAGGAAATCGACATCATCGAAACCCGCCGCCAGATAGCAGGCGCGCAGGTCCTGTTCGGCGCGGGTGTCGCGGGCGGGATCGGCGCTGTGGAAATGCACCGGGCGGCCCGACAGCGCACGGCGGAAGCGCCGGCCGGTCGCGGCCTCGGCGCGCTGGCGCAGCTCGGCCAGGAAGGCGGCGATGATGTCGGACACGCTGCGGCGCTTCCTGGCGATCAGCCGCGATTCGTGCATCAGCGAGGTGCCCAGCACGCTTTTCAGTGCCCGCATGTAGCGGCCCTCGTCGCCCCCGATCAGCGCCCCGGCCGCGGCCTCGCCGATCCGCATCGGCCCGCCCGAGGCCGGGAAGAACACCGCCGTCGGCAAGGTGTCCTGCCCGGCCTCGATGGTGATGCGCTGCGGGCACCCGTCGCGCAGCACGGCGGCCGCCGAGTTCGAGGTGCCGAAGTCGATCGCCAGAATGTCGCTGCCCATGGCGCCCCCCCTATCGCGGAAAGGCGCTGCTGCTAGCGGCTTTGGCGCCGGGGCGCAAGCGCGCCGCTCAGCGCCGGGGCGATTTCGGCGCGCGCGGCTTGACGCCGCCGGGCTTGGCCGAGACGGCGCGGCGCGGACGGGCCTCGGCGCCCTTGCCCTGCGTGCCCTTGCCATGCGCCGTTTTCCCATGCGCCGGCTTGCCGCGCGGCTTGTCAGTCGCGGCGCCCCGGCTCTTGCGATCCGCCGCCGACCAGCGCGCCTTGCGCGGCTTGGCCTCGGACGGCGCGGGCTCGGCCGGCGATTCGCGGGGCGTATCGGCCAGAACCTCGGCGATGGCGGCGGCGCGGGCCTCGCGGCGCTCGGCCTTGCGCGGAGCAGGTTCGGTCGCGGCGGGCTTCTTCGGACGTTCGGGCCTGGCGCGATGATCGTCGCGCGGCCGGGCCTCCGACCGCTGCGCCTCGTATTGGCGGGGGGCGGGGCGGTCGAGATCGGGTTCGCCCTCGATCCGGTTCAGGCGCAGGCCCGGCTCGATCTCCTGCCCGTCGGTGAAGCGCGGGGCCGAATCGGCGGCGATCTGGACGAAGGTCACATCCTGGCGGACCCGGATCGCGCCGATGGCGTCGCGGTTGATGCCGCCCGCCTCGCACAGCTTGGGCAGCAGCCAGCGCGCCTCGGCCCGGCCGGTATGGCCGACCGAGAGCGTGAACCAGACCGCCGCGCCGAACTCGCGCCGCTCGCGCGGGGCGGCGGGGCCGGGGGCAGGGGCGGCGGTCTCGGCCAGTTCCTCGGGGGCCGGGCGGCCGTCGCGCCACAGCCGGATGAAGGCCTGCGCGACCCGATCCGGGCCGAATTGCCGCAGCAACTCGGCGGCCAGCGTGGTTTCCTCGGCCGGTTCGGTCAGCGAGGGATGGGCCAGCATCCGTGCATCGTCGCGGGCAAGGACATCGTCGGCCGAGGGCGGCTTGCCCCATTCCGCGGTCAGCTTCGCCCGTTGCAGCAGCCGCTGCGCGCGCTTGTAATCGGCCGAGGTCACGATCAGCGCCGAAACCCCCTTGGCCCCGGCGCGCCCGGTCCGGCCCGACCGGTGCAGCAGCGTCTCGGGATTGGTCGGCAAGTCGGCATGGATCACCAGCTCCAGCCCCGGCAGGTCGATCCCGCGTGCGGCCACGTCGGTCGCGATGCAGACCCGCGCGCGCCCGTCGCGCAGCGATTGCAGGGCATGGGTGCGTTCCTGCTGGCTCAACTCACCCGACAGCGCCACCACGCGGAAGCCGCGATTGCCCATCCGCGCCAGCAGGTGGTTCACATTGGCGCGGGTCTTGCAGAAGATGATCGCGCGCTGCGCCTCGTAGAAGCGCAGCAGGTTGAAGATCGCGTTTTCCCGGTCGCGGGGCAGCACGCTCAGCGCGCGATATTCGATATCGCCATGCTGGCGCGCCTCGCCCATGACGCTGAGCCGCAGGGCATCGCGCTGGAAATCCTTGGCCAGCGCCTCGATTTCCGGCGGCACCGTGGCCGAGAACATCAGCGTGCGCCGCCCTTCGGGCGCCGATTGCAGCAGGAATTCCAGGTCCTCACGGAAGCCCAGGTCCAGCATCTCATCGGCCTCGTCCAGCACCGCGACGCGCAAGCCCGACAGGTCCAGGCTGCCGCGTTCGGTATGGTCGCGCAGCCGGCCGGGGGTGCCCACCACGATATGCGGCCCGCGCTCCAGCGCCCGCCGCTCGGTCCGGTAGTCCATGCCGCCGACGCAGGTCGCGATCCGCGCCCCGGCCTCGGCATAGAGCCAGTCCAGTTCCCGTGCGACCTGCAGCGCCAGTTCGCGCGTGGGGGCGATGACCAACGCCAGCGGTTGCTCGGCCGGCAGCAGCGGCGGCTGGTCGGGCAGGATCTGGTCCGAGAGGGCCAGGCCGAAGGCGACCGTCTTGCCCGATCCGGTCTGGGCCGAGACCAGCAGGTCGCGCCCCTTGGCCTCGGGCGTCAGGATCGCGGCCTGCACCGATGTGAGGGCGCTATAGCCCTTGGCAGCCAGCGCCGCGGCAAGCGGTGCGGCAATGTCGAAATCTGTCATGTTCTTCGCCAGGAAAGGGGTGGCCTGCACCCGATGGGAGGCATCCGCTTCTCCCATCACCGCTGCAATCCGTGCATCGGTCCCCTGGGTCTCGGAGCCAAAGAGCGGCGCATATCCCCTTGCGGCGGCGAAGTCAAAGGAAACCTCCGGTCGCGGTTTGCGCGGATCCCGTCTGCCGCCATCCGCGAAAGCGGGTCGCCAAGCCTCTGCTGCCGGGGGATGATGGAGCGGGTGATGGGCTACCGGAAGCCATGATTTTTGCTGTGAAAACAGGGCAGGGGTGTCCCATCCGCTCGATCATCCGGCGCAATAGGAATCAAGATGTTACAGGCAGGGTGTCCCACGCCGATCCGCCACCCTCACGCCTCCTTGTTCATCAGCCAGCTGAAGATCGGTCGCGGATCGCGGGCCCCGCACTTCGAGCAGCGCAACCGGCGCTCGAAATCGTTCATGTCGAGATCTTCGCCGTAACGATGGACCAGGACAGAGACCGGAATTTTGCGATAGTGCCCGCACTTGATGTTGCTGCAATGATAGGTGACGGCATGGCCCAGGTAGTTGGCCGCCGCGAATGGCGGGCGCTTCACCGCCATAGTCCTGGCCCCACCTGTGAACGCGGATCGATCGGCTTCGGCGTGCGCCGGCCCTCATCGACCACCATGCACGGGAAAGACAGCACGACCTCGCCGGCCGCGCCGCAGCCGCCGCAGCGCAACAGCCTCTGCAGGTTGCGCATCCGCATCGACAGAACAGCGACTGTTCGCAGGTGGAAATCGCCCTGATAGACATAGGTCTTGCCGCAGCCCGTGCAGCGGATCTGCAGCGCGGCGCCCTCATCTATCAGATCGCGAATCGTGATGCCCATCATATGAGAACATATGTGGAACATGGAGCGATTCGGCTAGACGATTTTTAGTGAACCGTCTGGCAGTGGCGCCTGCAGGGCCTGGGCAATATCCCACGGCGCCGACATCCAGGCGCTCCATTCGCCCGGCGTTCGCAGAATCACCGGCATGGCCTTGGGGTGGATCGCGCCGACCTCGGCGTTCGGCGGGCAGGTCAGGAAGCCGAACAGGTCATCCGTGGTCTCGCCGTCCTTGACCTTGCGGATGCTGGTCCAGTCGCGGACCTCGATACCAGCGAACATCATCGGCGCGTCGCTGGCAGATTCGAACCACACCGGCTTGCGGTCCCGGCCGGGCTCGCTGAACGCCTCGATCGGCACCAGGCAGCGATGCGCGGGGCCCAGCCAGCGGCGCCAGTGCGGGCTGGCTGTGTTGCGGATGTTGGTCACGCCGCTGTCTCGGCCCGAGGCGGGCAGGAATTTCGGCGGCGTGGGCATCCCCCAGCGCGCCTGGACGATCTCCGGGCCATCGTCGCCATTGCGTATGATCGGGGCCAGCCGGTCGGGATAGGCCTCCGCCGGCCACGGGTGGTTGCCGGTAAGGTCGCGCGCCGGAAACAGGCGGGCGATCTCGGCGGCAGTCTGGCGGGGTTTGTAGAGGTTGCACATGGTGCAAGGATGGCGGCGTTGGCAGCGGGGGTCAATCAAGCATGAGAGATTCACGCTGTGAATTCATATCCGCATTTCTTCATGGCGCATATAGTGATGTCGCGAGCGAAGACTATCGAACTCCTATCAAATTCCAATTGAGATTGCTCACCTTTGCTATTGGTGACCTCAATGCTCCCCGACCTTGAGATAATGACCATTGGACCAATTTCGGCCGGCTTTCTTCGAACCTCCCGGCGCAGCCTTTCATCCTTATGGGCAAAAAAATCACGAATCTCCTTAAGTTCAGGAAACCTACCTGAAAACTCATCTCTGAGACCAAAGAAATCATCATCGTGAAGAATATCTGCCATTCTGTTTACTTCATTGCCAAACATCACTAGGGAGAAAATAAATCCAGTTTCGCGCAATCCTTTTATTCTCCATGGCGCACTTCCGCACGCACCCGTTCTATCAAATATCATCTCATCAAAATCAAGATAGACACCGCTCCTCGCGGCGGAAAAATGTTCATCGCCGATAATCGCCAGAACTCTTTCAAGCTCATCCAAGTTTAATTCTGCTCGCTCATAATCAAATAGAGCGGACGCAACATTTTCGAAGGCTTCTACAAGCCAAGAACACTCGCGACCCAATCTCCATAGTTCGTCAGTCGAATTATCTGGAAACGCCTTGAGGCGGTCAATCGATACATCGAAATAAAACCTCTCCGAATTGACGTCAATGTTATGGGTCATGCTTAAGCCTGTTCACTCGCGATCAATGAAGCTTTCAGATCATCATTGCACAGCGGCATGGCGTCGTCACTCTCCCTCCATCTTCGCCACCATCAACCGCAGCATCAGCCCGTCGAACCCGCGCCGGTCAATCACCAGCGCAGGCTTGCCGTTGACGTAGAAGGTCAGCGCCTCGGACGTGATGCCATAGGTCGCCACATGGTCAGGCGCCACCGTGGCCAGATCCGGCGCCCCCTCACAGCGCGCCGGCATCGCGGAGCTTTGCGGTGAGCGCATCCGTCGCCCGGCCGATGATCTCGGCCTGCGCCTCGGCCAGCTTGGCCTCCGCTAGGTTGCGCAGCGTCGCGCCAGAGGGCGTCAGCGCGGCCAGCGCATCCGGCACGCTGTTGCGGACATGCTCCAGGATGATGCGGATCGCGGCGTCGAAGGACAGGTTGCCGGCGGCGGCCATCTGCGCGCCCGACATCAGGGCGGAATGCAGCGATTCGCGGTGGCGGGCCTCTATGTCGATGCCCCATTTCTGGCGGGCCTTGGCGGCTGCCCAGGTGATGACGCCGGTCAGCACGAGGCCGAGCATCTCCAGCAGGTGCGGCATGGCCGCGTTGACGATGGTCTGCATGATCAGTCTCCTTGATGATGATGGTCAGTCCAGCAGTGCGGCCCAGCTTTTCGGGCCGATGATGCCGTCGGCCGCGAGACCGTTGGCGCGCTGGAATTGTCGGACGGTAGCCTCGGTTCGGGGACCGAAGATGCCGTCGGCGATGATGTCGTAACCCCGCGCCCGCAGGCGGTGCTGGGCATCGCTGACGGCTTCCCCGCGCGAACCGTTGCGGATGGTCGGCGGGATCTCGGGGGCTGCGATGGTCGAGGCGCTGCCGGTATCGACCGAGGCCCACCAGCTGCGCACATCGAAGCCCGGGCATAGCGTCGGGGCGAGATCGCGATGGCCGACCACCTGCGCGCCGGGATGCCTGACCAGCAGATCGCGCACCAGCCGGATCGTCGCGGCCTTCTGCGCGTCGGTGCGATTGTCCACGCCGACATTGGGCCCGGAGGCGCGCTCGAGCCCGCCGATGCAGCAGATGCCGATGCTGCCGGTGTTGTGCCCCGCGACATGGGCGCCGACGGTGCTATCGGCCCGGCCCTTCTGGACGGTGCCGTCGCGCTTGATGATGTAATGGTAGCCGACGTCGTTGAACCCGCGGTCGAGATGCATCTTGCGGATGTCCTCGACGCCCAGATCCTGATCGGCATAGGTCGCGCTATAGTGCAGCACGATGTAACGCACCGGTGCGTTGGTCATGTCATTGCTCCATGAAAAAGCCCGCGCGAGGCGGGCGAAACGGTTGAGATACTTGACGAATCTCCAATCGACGCTTCTGATTGTCTCATGAGCGAGTTGGATTACGATTACGTTTTATACATCGATGAAGCGGGTGATGACGGATTGAAACGCGTCATGCCGATCGATCCCAACGGCTCATCCGAGTGGCTTGTGATATCGGGACTACTGGTTCGGTCTGAAGATGTAGCAAAATGCAGGACATGGCTGGAAGAGATACGATCAGATATCAAAGCCCTTCAATCTGGGACGCTGCATTTCCGAAAACTAAGTGACCAAAAACGCGTGCGGGCCGCGTCAATGCTATCACAGCTTCCTGTCCGCGCTTTCACTGTATGCTCAAACAAGAAGAACATGAGAGGGTATAAGAATGAACGGGCTGCGGTAGCAGGAGGTAAGCAGTGGTTTTACAATTGGGTTGTTCGAATCCTCATGGAAAGAGCCACGAACTACTGCTTGGACAACTCTCGACGGAAGCTCCATCGAGACGGTATAATGAAGGTAATTTTCAGCGCTCGGGGCGGTCACTCATATGGGCACACCAAGGCGTACTGGACTTGGCTTCGCGCGCAAGGAAAGCCTTTATTAAGCCTGCATGAGATGCGGTTTGAAGTCCTTCGGTTCCGGTTAGTAGAATACGTTCCTCACTATGCGGAAGCCGGTCTCCAGTTGGCAGATATCGTTGCTAGCGCATTTTATCAGGCTGTCGAGAGCGGCTCCAAACGATGGTCTGTAGAAAGCGCGAGCGCCCTTGATCCAATAATGGCAAGAGGGCCTAATGGAATTGTAGATGTCGGGCTAGTTCTACAACCGCACAAAATTGACACTATTGGCCTGACGGAACAGCAGAGGATTATTTTCGAGCATTACGGTTACTATTTCCGCCCGTGAATGGTGCGGGTCCCGGCTTGTATTGATCAACCGCGATAGGCTGGAATCCGATGTCCAACCGTCAGAAGACCCGCAACATAACTACTGCATGTTGCACCAAGGCCCCGGCGCCCCCGCATATCTAGTGAATCAGACGAAGGAATCTGCGTCAACCCTGAATGAGGTCCTCCATCAGGGCCCGCGCTATTCCGCTGGCCGGACGGGATTAACTGTCCGATGGCATCGTGCTATGAGCCGCGCGTTCCCGATTCTCGGGCGCTACTCACGGGCAACGGGGCGGGCATGACGTTGCCTTTGTCCGCCCCACCGCTGGAACCTTCCTGACACTTTCTCGTTAACGCTCTGCCCCCGGCATTTCGGCTGCAGTGGGGGAGGCTGCCTTAGTTCCATCCACCGAAGACTGGCAGTCGCGGGGCGGGAACCAGTGCGCCAAAAACTTGTCCCGCCCCGCTCACCGCCTGATGAGTCTGGGCAATCCTGCCTATTGCCTGCGCCTCCAGGCTTGAGATAGATGCGTCTCCGGTGGGCGTGATGGTTTCGCTCAGGTTCCCCGCGCCCACCAACCCCCGAAATCACCGCGGCGGTATCGTTCGTTCATTGTGATGCTGGATCCGGCTGCGCTCGCTCATCTGAGTATAGATCCGATCCAGTGTCAGCTTGATGCCCGACAGAGATTCCTCAATCCGGGCGAGTTGCAGCGCCTGTTGCTGTTGGGTTGCCTCGAAATGGGTCAGGCGGTTTTCGTGCCGGTCGAGGCGCGAGGCGTGATCCTTCACCTTCAGGTCGATTTTCCGGCTCCACCAGATGATGGCGAAGATGCCCATGAGCTGGGGCCAGCCCGAGCGGACCGCCTGGAAGAGTTCGGAATCGGTCATCATGCCTCCTGCGCGTAAGATTTCCGCACCGTTCGGTGCGATTTGTGCTATGGCGGGAATCGCCCTGGGTATTGGTATGGGGCAGCCCCCGGCCGCCCGCCATCAGTCCGGCTGGGGGCGTTTTCCCATCACGAAACGGCGAGGCGTCATGATGCTGCGCGGAAGCCGTGCTATGGTCTTGCCGCTCCGGGCATTGGCGGTTCGGGGCAGCCCCTCGCCCATACCCCAGACCTCCCGGGCGAGGGGCATATTATCGGCGCATGGGAAAAGTTCCGCGCGGAGCGGGAAGACGATCATTCGTGGATTGGTTAGGCAGTTTTTCGCCAGCGCATGTTTTTGTGATGCCACCATCACGGATGCCGAAGTTATACGCTTCCGCGGATTTACGGAGCACGAAAGATGAAACTGGTACCGATCCTGATAGCCGCCTTAACCCTTGCCCCCTTGGCTTCGACCCCGGTCGCCGCTGATCCTGGGCGCGGGCACGGCAAAGGTGGGCAAGTGCGCCATCTCGATGATCGTGGCCACAGGGGCAATAATGGGTTACCAATTCGCCGTGTGGCCGATTGCCCGCCCGGACTCGCCAAGAGAAACCCGCCCTGCATTCCTCCTGGTCAAGTCGGCAAGCGCTACGGTACACGCGTCGGTGACACCCTTCGCATTGGTGATTACGTGTTAATCCGCGACGTGGACCGGTATGGCCTGGAGCAACGCCGAGGCTGGAACTACTATCGGGACAATGGCCGGATTTACCGGGTTGATAGTGGCACCCGGAGGATCCTTGCAGTGTTGAATCTGATCGACGCTTTCTCGAACTGAGCATCGCCGGGCACACAAAAAGGAGATGGACCGCTATGCCCTGCCGGATCGTGACTGATCCCGACAACCCGGAATGGACCGTTGAAGACTTCGCCAGAGCGAAGCCGGCCAGCGAACTGCCCGATCACATCCGGGCGGCCTTCCCCCGCACCCGCGGCCCGCAGAAGGCAGCGACCAATATTCCCGTCTCGATCCGCCTCAGCCCCGAGGTGATTGAGCATTTCAAGGCCGGTGGCCCCGGGTGGCAGAGCCGCATTGATGAGGCGCTGCGCAAGGTGGCCGGGGTGTGATCCTGCTGGCCCTCATGTGAAGGTCGTGCCTATGGAGAGCGAGAAATGCCCCGCGTGGGGTGGGGCCTGATCGTCGGCTCTTGCCATCGATCCGGTCGATTCAGTCCAGAACCTGTACTTGGTCAAATTGCTCAATTCGGCGGGCATGGTATGGAAAACCTTACCAGCGAATCGACTTACGGGCTCGGCCCGCACTCAGCCTATATTAGGCGGGTGGATCGGGCGCTGGTGGCCCGGCTCCAGGGAGCTACCCTCATGGAGCCGGGCGCACAGATATAGCCCCGCGCGAGGCGGGGCTGTCGTTGTCCGTGAGTGTTTGCGAGACGGCTATGCGGCGCCTTTGACCTGCCCGAAGACCTCTGACAGACGGCGGTCGAAATCCTCCTGGACCGCGAGCTTCGCCGCGCCCTCGGTGAAATACTGCTTTTCGCTTTCTACGCCATCGCGGCGATACAGCCAGTAACCGCCCTCGTCGGCAGATTCCTCCGGCATGATTTCATAGGTCCCGTAGGCGGTGATCGCCTTGCGGCCATCCCAGATCAGAGAGTTTCCAGACAAGTCGCAGCCTTCCCTTGCAAAAATGCACCAAACAGTTCGCGCATAGGCAAGTTATCGCTCATGCGCGGAGTTCTGCAAGCGGCTAATCGCCTCTTGCGTGCATCGTTCGGACAGTGGCCTGCCCTCAATATCCGCTGACCGTCACGCCCCGGCCGATCGCGATCTTGGCCAGGCCGCGCAGGATGGCCTCCATCTCGCCCTCGGTCTTGGAGTTGCCCCAGACGCCCGCACACATGAAATCCGCGATGGGGCCGCTACTGTCGCGCGCGCCGCCATTCGGCATGGCCCCGAACAGGAAATTGCCACCCCGCTGCGCCAGTTCGGTCACGAAGCGCTGATGGAGCAGCGTATTGCCCCGGCCGGCATCGGTGACGACGCCGCGCGCAGTCAGCGTCTGCAGCACCATCTCCCCCGAATGGCCGTCGATCGAGATGCCAACGGCGTTCCACTGGTTCTGCTGGCCGTAGAAGGCCGGCATGATGGTCGAGGACGATCCGTCGACATTGGCGATGGCCGCGCCGAACTTCACCAGCTGGCCGACCTGGCCGTCATTGAGGTTCGACCCGAGCGACCAGAGCCCGGTGAGCATGCTGATGTTGCCGGCATTGCTGGCCGGCAGGTTGTTCATGTCGTCACTGGTCAGCATCTGGATCAGGTTGTAGGGCGTGACCGTGCCGTGTTTCGGCCGGGTGCGCAGGATGCCTGCCATGGTGAAGGCGCTGCGCGCCGCCGAGACCCGCGTGTCGATGAAGGTCCCGTCGACGCTCTCGACCGAGAAGCCGCCCCGCTGCGTCCCGAAATTGCGCATCGTCGGCGCGGCCCATCCCGGCAGGAGGCGCGCCGAAGGGCCGCCCGGCACCAGGTTGGCGAACTCGCCGGTATAGACGCTGCCGGCCGTGCCCTCGCTCAGCGCCCAGACGCCGAGCGCATCATAGGCCGGGATATCGGTGCCCGGCAGATAGCGGGTGTTGCGGGGGATGCCCGAGCCCGAGAAATCGGCGCCGGGGATGACGATCTGCAGTCCAGCCATGCTGTGGACCTCCTTAGCTGAGCGGGGCGGTGATGAAGGTGCGGAGCGGCAGGCCGGGCATTTTGACGTGCACATCCGCCATGTCGTAGACGATGCTGTCGCCGCGCGGGTTGGGCACGGCGCCCCAGGGATAGATGATGCGGCAGGCGGTCAGGTCCTGCGCCGCTGTGACGACAAGCGCATTGCCATCGACCCGCACGCTGGTGACCGGGACCGGGGTGGATTGCGCGTCGCCGCCGGCCGGGATGATCCAGGGCATCGCCGGATTGCTGGGCATCCGCAGGCTGCTGCCGCCGATCGTCAGCCTGACGCTGCGGCCCTCGTCCTGCAGCGTGGCGGCGGTGACCTGCGGGCCGAGGCTGTTGGCCTGGCCGGCGCGGACATTGTTGACCGCCCGGCTGAACCGATAGCCGAAGGTGTAGCTGCCCAAGAATGAATAATGCACATCGTTGAACACGCCCGGCAGGTCATAGGCCTCGCAGGCGTAATGCACCCATGCCGTCTCCGCGATCAGCCGCAGGTAGTTCTGGCGCACGGCGGTATAGCCACGCGCCCGGCCGCGCCGAACCGGATCCTCGCCCCGGCCGAGCATGCCGATGAAGAAGCGCGGATCGGTGGCCCCGAGGCCGATCAGATGGGCGCGCATCTCGGCAAAGACCGCCGTCAGATCCTCCCAATGGACCGCGAGGGACAACGTCCCACTGGTCAGGGCCGCGCAGTCGCTTTCGCCCTGCGCCCAGATCACGTCCTCCGGCACGGGCTGGCCGGCGGCGATGGCCGTGGCAATCCGGTCCTTCCAGGTGATGAGCGCCGGACCGTCGCTGTCATTGGCATGATCCCACCAACAGTTCGCGCTGGCGACGCTGGAGATCGCGGTTTCTCCCGAGGCGCCGTTGATCGCGTGCGGGGTCCAGTTGACCGGCGTGGGCATCCAGTTGCCGCCGGGGCGCCACTGCATGTTGGCCATGCCGTCCAGCAGCCCGGCGACGACGCCGAGGCGATAGCCGCTGGCCATGTGCGACTGGCCGCCCAGGACGATGGAGCGATCCCGGATCGGCGATGTGGTCGATTCCACGACCGATCCGGTCAGGACGGCATAGACGATCCGGCCAGAGATTCTGATCACGCGGACCACGGTGTAGACGCCCGGCGTGCGGATCAGGGTGTTGGTGCCGCCGGTGCCGGCAAAGCCGAGGCTGGAATAGATATAGGCGTCGTTGTGGCCCAGCTCGATATTCACCTCGCCGTTCAGGGGCAGCCATCCGACATCGACACCCGCGCCCGCCTCGCCGCTGATGTAGTTCTGCCCCCGGAACGGCACGCCGACATAGATTTCGCGGGCGCTGGTGAACGTCTTGACCGATGCCTGCTCGTCGTCGTCAAGCACCGGCACCTCGTCGGCCATCCGCTTGGCGGCAAAACCCTCGACATCGACGCCGGCCGAGGAGCCGCCGGAAATGGCGCCGCCATGGACCGTCCCGTCCTGGCCGATGGCGAAGACCGGGTTGCCGGCCTCGTCCTCGATCGAGAACAGG
Organism: Paracoccus sigandri; assembly: GCF_003709565.1. GTDB lineage: Bacteria > Pseudomonadota > Alphaproteobacteria > Rhodobacterales > Rhodobacteraceae > Paracoccus > Paracoccus siganidrum. The sequence continues at coordinate 150,981 of NZ_QNRC01000004.1, forward strand.
TATTGCGCCTCGTCCCCGGTGACGAAGGACGTGTCCGGTCCGAAGGCGAGCGGGAAGCCCAGGTCGAGCATGCGGCGCAGGGCGTCGAAACCTGCCATTTGATGGCCGGCACCGTCTGCGAGCGAGAAGATATAGTCGGGATTGCTGGGTTCGCCATCGGGGACCAGCACTGCGGCACGGCCATCGGCGCGGCCCGCCACGCCCTCGATGATGTCGTCGCGCTCATCCTTGGCGGTCAGGTCCTCGGCAAGCCCGAAGATGTCGGCAGGCAGCGTCGATGCGAGCAGTCGCAGGGTCTGGGGCGATCCGGCGGTGATGCGGGCCAGGTAATAGCGGTTCGGGTCCAGTGCCTCGGCGGGCAGCGTGCCGCCGCCTGGCCTGCGGATCTGGCGCACGGTGCCATCCTCGATCTGGAGCGTGGGGTTGGGCACGGTATTGGTGCCGACCGGGCTGAACGAAACCACCGTGCCGAGCGTGTCGCCGATATGGGACTGCCCGGCGGGTCGGGTCGCCGTCATGGCATCGGCGGTGCCGGAGGTGGTCAGGCGCAACACGTCGCCGAGGTTGCTGGCGGTTTCCAGCACGGCGCGCAGCGCATCCAGCATCAGCTTCGTCGCGGACCCGCTCTGCACACGCCACACATTCCCGCGACGGCGCAGCAGATAGGACCGGCCTGGCACCAGGAACTCCGCCGGCATCGAGCCGCCGTCCTCGGGCTGGATAAAGCGGGCGGTGCCGTCCTGTGAGACGTTCAGCGTCGGGCTGGGATTGGTGTTCGTTTCAACGGGGATGAACTCGACCAAGGCGTTGCCGCCGATCACCATGCCTGCGGCGACCGCATTCGCCGCCATGTCGGCCGTGATCGCGTTGCCGGTACCGTCCACGTTGATCAAGGGCGTGACGCCGACAACGTTCAGAGCCGCCGCGATGGTGGTGGCGTCGGCCTTGCCGTCGAGGATCGCGGAGATCGCCACCAGGTCATCAAACGTCGCACCGCCGGAGATGATCTTCCAGTTCGCACCGAAGCGCTGCGCGATGTAGAACCGGCTCGCCTTGAGATAGCCGGCCGGGATGTCGCCGCCGTCCTCGCCGCGCAGGGGCCGCGCCTGATCGCCCGCGACGAACAGCGTGACCGGGCTGCCGGTGTTGCTGGCCGAGGGGGTGAAGGAGACGGTCGAATTCGCGTTCAGGCTGGCGACAGGCGTTCCGCTTGCCATGTCGGCCGTGATCGCGTTCGCCGTGCCGCCGATATTGGTGAGCGGGATGACCCCGAGCCGGTTGAGCGTGGTGACCACATCATCCACGTCGCCCCACAGAGCGCGGACATCGGACTTGGCGACCGGGGAGCCGTTGACATAGGTGCTGTTCGCTTCGGACTGAAAGCTCATGGTGCCTCACACGAAAAAAGCGGCCCCGAGGGACCGCAGCAGGTTGGTGATGTCGGGCCGGATCAGGCCGGATAGTTGCCGACCACGACCGGGTCGGATGGGATTTCGCTGTGGTTCTCGGACTGCAGCCAGAAGCGCGCCCCAGCGCCGGGGATTGGCGCCGTCATCGTCACGTCGGACGATGTGTCGTAGGACCACTTGATGAAGGTGGCCTGACCCCAGTTGCCGCCCGCCGGGGCGCGGTAGAGGCCGGTGCGGAAATAGTTCGCGCCGAGATCGGGCATGAACACAACTGTCAGCGTGCCGCCGGCCACGCCGTCCTCCGAAACCACGACCGGTGCCGCGGGCGGGTTGTTGTTGGCCACCACATCGATGTCCTGGACCTCGACCGGCGTGGACTGAAGGATATATTCCCCGTCGCGCAGCAGGCCGATGAAGGTCCTGATGTCGTAATCGACGCGATCCCCGAGTGGCTGGGTTCGGAACATGTACTGCCCTGCCGGCGAGGTCTCGCGCACCATGTTCGTCCAGGGGCCGTTCGGCCGGCTGGAGCTGCGCCGGAACTGGGCGAAGATCTGATATCCGGCCTGCGACACGAGCGTGCCGGTGATCCGGATGTAGGGCACGCCATCGTTCGTCACGACCGTGACGCTGGTGATCGGCGTATTCAGTTCCGCCGGCGTGCGGTCGATCTCCTCCGGCACCGCAGGCGGGCTGCCTTCCTCGGCAGCCGTCCAATTGAACGATGCCGGATCCGCCTCGATCAGATCGACGGTCACGTTGGTGCCGTCCCAGCCGAAGCTGTCGATCCAGAACGGCGTGTTGACCAGCCCGAGCCGCGGGATGTTGACGGCGCAGACCCGCTCGCCCATCAGCCGCAGGCCCGAGCTGCGCAGCTTGAACGTCATGCGCCGGGCCGGGTTCATCACCGCCAGCATCTGCTTGCAGACGTGCCGCGCTTGGCCGTGATGCTGGACCGCCAGCAGATCGACGCCCTTCGGTTCGCCCTCGCCCCAGCGAGCAATGGCCGCATCATCGTCCCAAGGATCGGCCGTGCTTTCCTGCCATTCGACCTCGGGCGCGACATAGGACGGCACCAGCGTCGTGACCCGGCTGATCCGCTCGGTGCCGGCGCTATAGTCCATCTCGACGATGTGGCGCTCCTCGATCGTCACTGTCGGCGGCACCCAGACCCCGGCCTGGATCGCCAGCTTGCCCTCGGGAGTGATCCACGCCCTGCCACCCATGGCGTCCAGCAGCTTCTGAGCCGTGTCCTTCAGGCCGTCCGACAGCGCATAGCTGATCCCGGCCTGATAGCGCGGGCGCGTGCCGCCGGCCGTCGGTACCGTTTCGGTGCATGCCGCCGTGGCGGCGGTCAGCGACGGCAGGTCGAGGTCTGCCCCGGTCAATGCGCCATAGGTCGGGTTGGTCAGCACGTCTCCCAGCAGCACGGCCGCGGCCCGGACCTGCGACCAGCTTTCCGAGATCGGCCGCCATTGCGGCGCGCCGCTGATCAGCGCCGAAACCTCGGGCTCGCCGCCGGGATAGACATCGCCGATATCCTCGCCGCCCACAGCGTCGAAGGTCGCCAGGATGCAGCCGACCCCGCGGAGGCGATGGTTGGCTGTCCACTGGTCCGGGAAGGCCGATTGCAGCGCCGGGAAGGCGCCGCCATCCCACTGGTCGCCCTGGATGCCGCGCCGGAAACGAAGGCGGATGTTGCCCTTGTTCCAGGGCTCTGTGGTGACGAAGCCGTCCACATCCACCTCGACGGGTTCACCATCGAGATACCACTGGTGGACATCCTGCATCCCGCCCTCGGCCACCGCGATCAGCTTGAACAGTCGCCGCGCGCCGCCGACATGCGTCCAGTCCCAGAACATGACCGCGCCGCTGGCCCGGACCCGGCCCAGATGGCGGACCCGCTGCGCCGCGCTGGAACGCAGTTCCGTGGCGATTTCCTGCGGTCGCGGCCCCTTGGGCGCGGTCAGCTTGGCCAGCGCGAGATTCAGCGCGACCGACGCGGCGGTCTTGAGCGCGAACGCCGCCGCCGCCCCCTTGGCGCCGGTCCAGACGGCTGCGAGCCACGCACCTACTTGCGGCATCAGTCACCCCAGATTGCAATTGCGGCGCGACTGGTCATCCCGATGCCGCGCGGGGTCCGGAACAGCCAGTGCGCCCCGGACCAGATCGCCGCCACCTGGCGGCCGTTGATTTCGATCACGCCGATATCGCCCTCGGCCGGAGCATCCTTCCGCCGCAGCGGGATCTCCGGGCCGACTGTGGCCAGCAGGCCCGCCCGGGTCAGCGCCAGCGCGCCGGCCTCGTCGTGGTAGCGCCCGCGATACCGGGCGGCCGGGTCCACACCCCAGCGGATCAGGCACCAGTCCGCGGCCCAGATCGTGCAATCCTGGACGCCCCAGCACCACGGCAGGGCGGCGGTGCGCTGGACATAAGCGCCCAGGTCAGGCGTCGTCATCGGCATTTCGGTCGGCAGGGGCTTCCTTGCCTTGCTCCTGCAGCTTGCGCTCCAGCTGCGGCAGGCTCAGCCGATAGCGGGCATCGAGCCATGCGATCTGCTCCGCCGTGAAGGGCGGTTCCGGTTTCTCGCTCATCCGATCAGCCACCCCTTGATCTTCTTGCCGACCAGCGTCGGGGCGTATTCGCAGCCACGATCGCCCGGATGCCGGCGCTGCTGGTCGCGGTCGGTGTATTCGCCGAGCGGCGTATAATTGCGGTAGGCCGCGATGGTCTCGGACCGGATGCGGATCAAGCGTCTGGTATTGCTCTGGTGCGGGTCGGCCGTCATGATCCGACCCACGTGCATGACGATGGCGTCGCTCGGGAAACCCCGGACGGTCCACAACTGCCGCACCAGCTTGCCGTGCCACACAGCTGGATTGTTCAGCGCTTGGTATTCCAGCGCCTCGCCCTCGCGATTGCCGACGTTCCAGACCGTGTAATAGGCCGGGTTGGCATCGAATGGGCCTCCGGACAGGGTCAGCGGGTCGGCCGAGATCCAGCCATGCGACGGCGCCCAGACCTGCCCTGCGGCGGTGATCGGCGTGTTGCCCTCGTTCAGCCAGTATTCGTCGGCGCCGAAGTTGAGGTGGAACAGCCGGACCAGCGGCACGACCTCGGGGTCAGCCGCCAGAAAGGCCGAAAGCTCGGGGGTCATCGGTCAAATGCCTCGACGAAGGACAGGGTGATGCTGGCGCCCCATTTCAGGAACTCGCGGGTCCTCTGGCCCTGCATATCGTCGACGAACCGCCCGTAGAAATGCGGCGGATCGGTCTGCAGCGCGGTGCCGGAGGGGATCGCCTGACGCGCCGACGGCTCGAAACGGATCTGGCCGTTCGGGACGTTGCGGCCGACGACGCGATAGAGGAATCCGTTGACGCTGAACATGTCGCCGATCCGCAGGTGCGGGATCGCCGGCGGCCCGGCCAGATCGACCTGCAGGATGTTGCCGCCCTCGGCCACGGCTGTCGTGGTGACGATCGGCGCGGTGCCCATGGACGGGTCCGCGAAGCCCGTCCCGTCGGTGAACCAGGTCCCGTCGGTGAACGGATACTGGACCGGGCTGACGCCGGGGCCGTACTTGTAGGGGTCGCAGATGCAGAGATCCGCGACGTTGTAGCGGCCACGCATCCGCGAAACCTTGGCCTCCAGCTCCTTCAGACGCTGGCCGCTGAACTCGCGCGGGATGGTGATGTCCACGCGCCAGACGCCGATATCCGGGCTGATGATCTGCGGCACGCCATGCAGGTTTGCGCCCGCCTCGCGCGAGGTCCACTGGATGAAATAGCTGACATCCAGCGGCCGCATCAGGCTGCAAGGCCAGTCGATCAGTTCTGGCATGGATCACCCGTACCGCTCGTTGAATTCGGGCATCGTCTTCCGCAACAGGGGCAGGAAATTCCTCTCGTATTCCTGACGGGCGGCGGCGAAGGTCATCGCCAGTTCGTCCTGGGTCACGCCGGGGGCGATGCTGATGTTCGGGGCGAAGGAAACACTGCTGCCGCCGCGCTGGCCCTTGGTATGATCCGTGACGGTCTCATTGGGATGCATGAGGGCGAGGAAGCCGCCCTTGCCGTCCAGCCCGCCGGATCGAGGGCCATTGCCTGTTCTGCCGCCGCCGTCGAAGCTCGGGATCGCGTTGAGGCCGGCGCCGCGAAGAGCGCCGGTCAGCGCATCGCCACCGCCCGCCAAGCGCAGCCCGAACATGCCGAAGGCACCACTGCCGAACTGGCTGAGCAGCGCGTTCCTGATGCCGCTTCGCATCAGGTCTGCCGCGATCTGCTTGAAGACCTGCGCCAGGCCGTCGCGCAAGCTCTCGCCCGCAACCAGAGCGCCGGCAAAGGCGTCGGCTATGCCATCGACGGCCTGTTCGAATTGCTGCTGGGCGATTTCTGCGCGTTCCAGTTCGGCGGTCAGACGGCCCACGGCGGCGGCCTGTTCTTCGATCTGCCTGTTCAGGGCAGCATCCACTGTGATGCCGCGCTTCTTGGCCTCGTCCAGCATCGCCCATTCGGCGCGGGCGCGCGCGACCTCCTCGGCGGATTTGCCAACCAGGGTGATCTCGCGCTCCAGGTTCAGCAGATCCTGCTCGACCGCCTCGAAGAAGGGGCGATCCTCGCGGCCAGACCGGCCGCGACCACCGGCACTTGATCGACCCGTGCCGCTCCCGGTTCTGCCCCCGCTACGGCCTTCGGCCGATCTGCGCGCATCGGCGGCGGCCTGCTCGATGGCCAGCTGCTCGGCCTGCTCGCGGGTCAGGGCCGCGCCGGCTTTCGCGGCGTCCTGCATGATCCGTTCGGTGCGCTTCTCGATATCGAGGCGCTCGCGCGACAGTTCGTTCTGGCGGCGCAGCTCGGCAATATGGGCCTCGGTGACGGCGCCCTGCTGTTCCAGTGATGTGTCGCCGCCGCCGGCAGATCCGCCCCCGACAACCGACAGAGCCGCCATTGAGGCCCCCGCCATGATCGCGCTCATGCGAAGGTCGTTCAGTGCGCCGATGGCTGCCATAACCTTGGAAATGAACGGTCCGAAGTCGGGATTGGCCATCTCGATGGCTTGCAGCGCAGCCTTGGTGTCCTCGGCGCTGCGTTGGCCATCCTCGAAATCGCGGATCAGATCGGCAATCTCTTTCTGGATCGAGTCCGTGACGCCGGTCAGATTGGCCAGCGTCTCCATCTGGCCTCGCAACTCGGCAACGGCTGCAATGGCACCGTCGAGCCCTGGAATATCCCCCAGCACGGCCAGCGCGGTCTCAGCCGCCTGCGCGACGGGTGCGATTTCGCGCAACTGCGTGATCAGATCGCGAACCGTGTCGTTGGCGGCGCGGCCGTCAACAGCGGCAAGACGGGACGAGAACTCCGCAACCGAAATCGCTCCGCGCTGGTATTCCTTGGTCAGATCGGCAACTTCCCTGGCGATCTTCCCCGACTCGCCGCTGAAGATGCGCCCGGCCTGCAATTCCAGGTTGGCGACAACCTTGCCGATCTCGCTGCTGTCGCCCATCAGCCAGGACGCGAAACTGCCGCCGTCGCCCTTCAGCGATTTCAGCCCCTGTCGGAGCCGTTCGATCCGCGCGATCTGTTCTTCCGTGCCGATCCCATCGACGGCCTCGGCAACATCCTCCAGCGCCTCGGCCGCACCGGGCGCGTAGAAGCCCATATCCTGCAATTCCTGACGCAGATCCTTGCTGCGCTGCTCGGCCTCGCGGGCGCGATCCGAATAGAGCAGGACACCCCCGGCAAGCAGTCCGCCGAAAATCATGCCAAGCGGGCCAGCGGCTGCGGACAGGCCGCTGATGGCCGCGGTGACGCTGCCGAGCGAGGTTGCCGCGCGAAGCGCCGCCGCAAACTGGACCAGCGCTCCGGTGGCGGTGCCGAGCCGGGCGACCATCCCGATGATTGAGCGGCCCAGCATCCCCGCCGCCAGGACGGCGGCAAGCTTCAGGCCGGCATCGGCCGCCGTGTCGAAATTGTCGGCAATCATCGTCAGCGCTTCGGCGATGCGGCCCGACATCCCGACAGCCTCGTCGCCACGCCCGACATATTCCAGCAGCGCGTTGTTCAGGAGCATGAAGCCGTCCTGGATCGTGGCTGGCATTTCCCCAGCCTCGCGGCGCAGCTTTTCCATCTCCGACGTGATACCGAGCATCTCCTGGCGCCCGATCCGTCCCTCAGATCCGAGTTTGCGCAGCTCCATGGTGGTGACGCCCATCGACTCGGCCAGCGCCTGAGAAACTCTGCCGCCACTGGCGATCACCGTATTGAGGTTGTCGCCCTGCAAACTGCCCAGCGCCATCGCCTTCGACAGCGCGTCCATGACACGAGCAGCAACTTCCCCCTTGGCCCCCGACACGACAAGGGCATTGTTCAGGCTTTCCACGAAATCCAGCTGCCGATCGGTCGATACTCCCAATTCGGTCATCGTGGTTGAAAATGCCAGATATCCCTCAGCGGTCTGATTGAGGTCGGAATATGTGCGCCGCGCCATTTCGCTTACCCGCCGCATGACTTGCTCGCCTTTTTCCATGCTGCCGGCCGCGATGTTCACGCGACTGGTCAGGTCGGTCCATGCGCCAGTCATCTGGATCAGTTGTCGCACGCCCAGAGCGCCGAGAGCCCCGCCCGCGAAACCGACTGCGAAGTTCCTGATGGCATTGCCTACGCGCGCCGCCGCTTGCTCTGCCCTCGTCGCCTGCGCGACGATCTGATCGGTGCTGCGCTTGGACTCGCTGCTCATACGGCGCATACCTTCGCGATAGCGACGGTCGTCCAGTTCATAAAGGACCCGCAGGCGGTCAACGGGATCCATTATTTCTTACCCTTTTTCTTGCCCGCCGCTTTGATGGCATTGAACGTCTCGGCATCAGGCGCTGACGGCTTGTCCGCATCCTTGCTGAGAGCGGCGAAGACGTCCTGGATCTCGGCAAAGGATCTCCCGCGCAGAACGCTGAGATCGCTGCCGTTCTTGATCAGAGCCGCCTCTGCCTCGGTGAAAAAGTCGTCCATTTCCTGCGCCGTCATGCGCTTGCCGCCCGACGCCGATTTGTCCGACCCTCGCCACGCTGCACTCAGCGCCTCGAAGGCGATCAGATAGGCGTGCTGGAGCGGGCGGGGCGGGCTGGCGTAGTATTGGACCAGGTCCAAGGCGTCTTGCGGCGTCATCCCCCCGCCGATAAGCGCCAGGCGCAGGATAGCAGACACTTCGTCCGGCTCGGCGTCTTTGTCGAAGTTGACATAGATCGTGTAGAACCCGCGCCCACACTCGCGCTTGATCTGGCGAAGCTCGTCCGCGCCGAGGAAAAGACGACGGCGCTTGCCATCGCCAAGGTCTGCGTGGATTACTGCAATGTCAGGACCGATAGCCATTAAGGAACCCTTCGATGAGGCTTGTTTTATCAGCATTAATATTATCCGCATCGGCATCACAGGCCGGGGCGAATGTTTCTGAATGTGCGTCCGTGTCGTCAGATCTAGATCGGCTCGCCTGCTACGACAGGGTTAGCGGTCGAGAGCCTTCAGTTAAGTCCGCTGATCTCGTTGGCAAATGGCATGTCTCAATCCGAGAGTCGGAATTCAGGGATACAACGGACGTTTTTCTTTCAATCGTTTCAGATGAATCTGTGCAGTGTGGATCTCTCCGGGACTCTGTCCCTGCTCAACTGATTATAAGGTGCATGGAAAATACTACTGCCATGTTTATCAAAACTGACTGCCACTTGGCATCAAGCAGATACAATGATTATGGGGACGTTGATGTCCGGCTGGATGACAGCCCAACCACAACCGTCTCCATGGAGGAAAGCACCGATCACAAATCTCTGGGGCTTTGGTCCGGAGGTAGGTCCATCCCATTCGTCAAGACAATGATCGGGAAAGATACAATGTTGACGCGCTTTACTCCGTATTCGCATTCTCCAGTAACCGCCCGATTCCAGATATCTGGCCTTGACGAAGCGATAACCCCATTGCGCGAAAGCTGCGGCTGGTAGCCTCGGCTTCACCGGCAAGAATCCGCTTAACGAATCGTTGACCTCCTGCCAGTCTGGCCGAGGCCTCACCGCCATCACTGAAACCCCGCAGGAAGCCTGAAACAGAGGCGGGCAACCTGCTCGGGAAAGGAGGTGATGTGTTATGGCCAGGAAGTGCGGTTGCAAAACCAAACCGAAGGGCCGGAAGACGGTGCCTGTGAAACCTCACAAGCGCCGCCCTCCGAGGAAGTGCTGACGAGGCACTGACGATGACCAAGGCGGTGAGGCCACTGGTCGATGCAGAATCGCAGGTCCGGGAATCCCGGTCAAGAGAAACGCCCCCGAAAGGGGGGCTTCATGGCCTATTTTGATGGCTCTGCATTCCCGACGTGAACCAGGCTGCCCCTGCCATCCGGTCGAAGCAACATCACCGCGCCTCCTTTGACGTTCTTTGCCAAAAGGCGAGCATATTCGAGTATGAGATCCCCGGATCTGTCCGGTAAAATCGTTGAAATTGCTTGCCCCGCATCAGTGAGTACATATGCCGGTACGCCAATCCGATCTTTGCTCATCGCGAGTTGATCTCTCGGCACATCCTCTGCCAGGTCCTTCCTTGCGAATCCAAACAATAAGGAATCGGAGCCGCCAATCATCAAGTCATCCCCGTCTTGCTGCCTTATTGCGCTAAAAACCGTGTGCTGTCCGCCGACGCCCGGATCTACCAACAGCTCCGCAGATACCAAGGCGGATGTTTCCTTGAACGTAAGCTGCTCCATTAACGGCTTGTATAAGGCTGGACCAACCCTGACATGGCATATGCGCTCAAACAACTCGGCCGTGTCTCTATCCAATTCATCGACCACACGAAGAACCTTCTGCGAAAATGTCCCTGGCCGCCGGATCTCGGCAGCAAGCACGCGCCCCCATCGATGACGAAGCTCCTCGGTGTTTGCAGACGCCGAGTACTCTTCAAATCGGTCGAAGAACTCCTCGGACATTGCCCCCTCGATGTCCTCGTAGTCCTGCCGCCCCTCAATGAGATCGACTTTCGCCTCTTCGACAACCGCTTCGATGTTCTCTTGCTGCGCAATGACCTTCCTGAAGTGCCGATTGAAGGCACGTTGGGCCAGCTCAGGCGATGCGCCGATCTGCTGAACACCATAATCTGCTGCCGCTTCTATCAAGGAAACCTCCCCGCCTGTCTTGGCTCGCTTCCTGGCGGCGAATCCCTCCAGATAGGCGCTGCCAATGTCCACCGCGGCACCGACAAGGCGATCAACAGATGCGACCGCCCTGCTTTTGGCGCCAGCCTTAACGCCTGTGTCAGTCATTTCACCAGAGACGGAAACTTCGTTGCTCAAATGGTCGTCTGACACCGTGAACCTCCATGCTTGCACACATAGAGGCTCAAGTGATGCCGATTCTGCGAGTCTTTTCATCGTTCTGGAGAGCGCAGTTTCCCGCGCCCGCCACGCCGCCGATGCGACGGTTTCGTTGTCAGCCGCTCGGCGCCCCGGCCGTCCAGGTCAGCGTTCCGGCACCTTTGCTGATGCTGATGTTCGCGACCGGGATGTTGTCCGCGTCCGGCTGGCTGGTCGGGTATTCCAGCAGCACGCCCGGCCCCTGGTAGTAGCCGTGGGCGGTCAGGTCGTTCTTGTCGCCGGTGAACATGACGATCCGAACGTTGCGCTGCTCGGCGTCCATGATCCACTGGCGGCAGAAGTCGAACGTTTCGAGTTCGAGCGCCGCTTCGCCGGTGATGTTCCAGTCGAGCGCGCCGGCTTGACGCCAGACCTCCACGGGCGCGCCAGGTCCGCAGGTGGCCACGATGTTTGTGGTCTGCTCGGCGCGCGTCAGGTTGAAGGCGCGGGCATTGATCGCGCACAGATACTGCCAGTCAGCCGTGGACGTGGAGCTTTGGTCCACAAAGATGCCGAGCGTGGAAATGACGCCGGCCAGATCGGTTACGTCAGCCATTTTGAACCTCATGTGTGATAGCTGAGAAGGTGAACGAACGACCCCAGGTCACTCCGTCCGGGTTTCGCGGCGTCATTGCCCCGCATTGGAATTGCTGCACGACCAGATCCGCGCTCGACAGGACCGCGGCGCCCAGCAGGCGATGAGCCTGCTCGCAGAGCCGGAAGGCCTCGGCCGGATGCGCCAGGTTGTTGACCCGCTTGCGCGACCAGAGGGAGACCACGCCGCGGTGCTGCTCGGCATAGAAGCCCTCGCCACGCATTGGCGTGCTGCTGGTCAGATCGACGTAGCCGACCGGATAGATTGGCGTCCCTAGTCGCGTCGCGTGCCAGCCGCCTGCCAGCGGTACCTGTGCGCGCAGCACGGCATCAATCGCCTGCATCAGCTGCAGCCCATGATCAGCCATTGCGCATGTCCTTGCGGAGCGCCGCGGCAATATCGTTCAGCGCCTGCTGTTTCGTTTCATCAAAGGCTGGCTGCATCGCGGGCCGTGGGGCCATCTTGTGGGTGCCGAATTCGAGGTCGTCGGCGTAGCCCATACTGGACCAAGCCTCGGCCTGGTTGCGCCGGAAGGAACCGGCGCCGGTGTTGTTGACCAGGTCGCCGGTATCGGTGTTCGGAGCCGATCCCGGCGCCGAGACGGTTACCTCGCGCCGCGGGCTGTAGCGAGTTTCCGTGCGGCCCGGAGAAACCTGCTGAACCTTCTCGATGTACTCCGCTCGCGTCCTCTCAGCCGCCCGGACCAATGCCGGCGTCACATCCGCCCCGCGCGCCATGCGCGTCAGGCGCGCGTTCAGGGCCCTGTCGCCGATGATGCGCGCCATCATTCCGCCTCCCCAGCGGCTGCCTGCACGGGCCGCGCCTGACAGCTCCACATCGCCCGGGCCGGGTCAACGTCCACGTGGATCACCGACCAGTTGCGCCCGCCGACGGTCACGACGTCTCCCTTGAGGGGATCGACCGAAATCGATGTGCCGACGATCATCAACTTCACATCCGCGTCGGGGATGTCCGCCATGGCGCGAAGCTGGTCGCTATAGGCCTCCACCATCGCCTTGCAATCATAGGCCTGTACGGACCCCGCGGTTTCACTCCAGCCACCGGAGCCAGTTGCTCGCGTCAGCACCGCATCGCTGAAGAACAGCGAGGTGTCTTCGAACACCGCGCCGATCTCAGCCCTGATCTCATCAAGCAGGCTCATCAGTTGATCCCCAGGCTGAAGGACGTGGTGCAGCGACAGCCGACGACATCTGCCGACAGCGCGCCAAATTCCCGGTCGCCGGGCCAGCGCATCCGCGACCCGAGCGGCGACGTGAACGCTTCGCCGTAGGAGGCCGTCTTGCCGTTCAGAACGCGATGGCTGTGCCGAACCCGCTCGTCGCGGGCCGACTGCCACTTGACCGTGATGGCCGAGGCGTCGAGCCCGACATTCTCAGCAGTTTGCCGCATTGCCTCATAGCGACCTGCATTGAGCGCGCTGTGCGCTTCCGTCCGCGCGATACGGTCACCGCGCCGGATCAGCAGTCCATCTGAGTATCGGCCGATGATCCGCTCCAGATCGGCTCTCGCCAGCGGCTTTCCTGCCTTGATCGCCCGCCGCACGATGCTGTCAAAGCGCCTGTCGCGCGCGGCGCGCCGGAAATACGCTGGATCAAGGCGGATCAGCTCGTCCCGCGCGTTGGCGACATAGGTGGCCTCCTGACCGGTCAGTCCGAGAATACCGCCTTCACGCCGGCCCGCGGCACGGTTGATGCGGCCGACGATCTCCCGCGCCACCGCATTCGACCCGCGTCCGGTTCGCAGCGCCTCAACGACATACTGCCGAACGCCCTCGCGGGTCGCGGTGCTGATCTCCACGATCAGGCGGCTGCCGTTCTCGCGGGCCCACGCCTCCGCCGCCCAATGACGGCGATTGAAGGGGATCGAGGACAGCGAAGCAGCCAGGCTGATCTGATAGTTCGCGCCGCCATAGAAAGCGGCGTCCACGGCATCCTGAACGCCCCGGAAATATTCCGGCGACAGGTTCAGGGCGTCCAGCAACCCCTCTACATCGCCGCGGTCAAGCAACTCCTCAACCTCGCGCAGGCGCGCAGTCGTCGTGATCCGCTCGATCGCCTCGATGAATGCGGCCCTGATGGTCGGGTGCAGTTCGTCCAGCAGCCGGTCGAACGCGCCGGGAAGGTCTCTCATACCCGCAGCAGCCAGCGCGAGGTGCCGGAGGAGATCAGGCTGCCCAGCATCGGCAGAAGCCACGGGAACCGCTTGCCGGCGGCGACAGGCCCGGCGACGGGGCGGCGGTTCTGGTATTCGACCTCAACCGAGCCCGCCTTGTATCGCTTGGCGTCCTTGCCGACGTTCTCCGGCGCCCAGAGGTCCACCGTCAGGGCCTGAACGGCCAGGCGAGCCGCGGCCCGGCCAACGACAATCAGCTCCTCGTCGGACAGGTCCTTGTGGCACCAGTTCAGCGACACTGCCATCCAGCGCGAGGCATTGACCAGCGCGGCCTCCTTCGCCTCCGTGGGCGCTGCCTGCCAAGCTCCGGCGCCCTCGGCCTCCAGATAGGCGTCGGCGTCCGCCAGCGAGATGAAGCTGTTCGCCTCTGGATCGATCAGCAGGTTCCCGACAACAAGCGGCATCCCTCAATCTCCCCTGATCACTTCGACCAGTTCCGTCCGCGCCATCTCCAGTGCGCCGAGCATCGAATAGCCGCCGACGCGGCCGCCAATGCCGTAGCGGGAGAGGCCATCGGCACATATGCCCCCAATCGCGACGCCCACGACCTCGCCGGACCTGGCCATCTCCAGCCAGTATTCCAGTTGCTGGATGCAGGTCTCGCTCGGCTCGGGCTGGCAGGTCGGGCCGCCGAAGATCGCGGTGACGTTGTCAGCCATCTGCGCTTGGCTCGGAATGCGCGACCTGCTGGGCCAGTTCGCGCAGCTTCTCCGCGCCGAGCCGTTTGTCGAAATCCACGCCGCTGGACTCCAGCAGATCGACCAGTGCGGGCTTTTCCATGGAGGCGATGGCCTCGGGCGTCAGGTCGGGGGCGGGCTGCTGAGCGGGGGCGGGATTGGGCTCTGGTGTGACCGGCGCCGCAGCAGCGGTGCCATTCGCCAGTGCCACGGCTTCGTCATGGCTCATGCCTTGTTCCAGCGCGGCATAAAACCGCGCTCTGATCTGCGATGCGCTGGCCATGCGCTATTCCCCCGCGACTTGCGAGCCGAGCGCAACGCTCAGCCACGCGGTGCCGTCGCAGTATGCCAGGCACGGACCACCTGCGGCACCATCCTCGCAATGCACAAGAAGGCCGGCGCTTGCAGTTGCGTCGGGCAGATCGGCCACGGTGAAGGATTGCAGACGGTTCAGGGCGGCGTTGATCGACCGGGTGCCGGTCTGGCCTCGTTTCAGTATCGACATGGCGACCTCCTATCGGGTTGGTGCGCGGGCAGGTCTCCCAGCCCGCGCCTTGCCATCAGGCCGCGGCGATGCGGTGAACGAACCGCACGATGCGGATGTTCTTGGCCTCGTAGCGCCGCGTCCAGTTGTCGGCGTCGGCCAGCTCGGCGTTGCTGGGCGTGTCCAGCGCCGGCACGCCGGCATCCGGGGTCCACGCGATCCCGCGCGGGTGCAGGACGAAGTGCCGGCGGGAAACCAGGTATTCCTCGCCGCCGTTGGTCAACGCCGATCGCTGGGTCTCGGCGGGAACCTTCGGATTGCCTTCGCCGTAGCCGATGGCGCCCGGCCCGAACAGATAGGTCGTGAACACTCCGCCAGCATTCGGCATGCCGTCATCGATGATGACGCGGCGCCCCATATAGGTGGCGATGACCGGCTTGCCCTCGTCGTCGGGCAGGTAGTCGATCAGGCCCTGCTTGCGCAGCAGCCGCTCGGTCGCCGAGTGCACGGCCAGCGCGGTCAGGCCCCGCTCTGCGTCGCCAAGGGTGCCGCCGGCATCGATGAGGCTCTCGCCATCGATCACTGCCGCATCCCCGGCCAGCGCCGAGATGTTCAGGGTGTTCACCGGCGGCGCTTCCGCAGCCAGCGCACCCATCGCGCCGTTCAGCGTCTGAA
The DNA here is from genome assembly GCF_003709565.1 of Paracoccus sigandri. Classification (GTDB taxonomy): domain Bacteria; phylum Pseudomonadota; class Alphaproteobacteria; order Rhodobacterales; family Rhodobacteraceae; genus Paracoccus; species Paracoccus siganidrum. The sequence goes on from NZ_QNRC01000004.1 coordinate 166,401, forward strand.
TCATGGCCGTCTGCATCCGGCGCGCCCATTTGTCGGCGATCAGGTCGCCGACCGCCCCCATGGGGTCGTCACCCGCCAGAGCGGCCGCGAGGTCGGTCGCGCCATAGACCAGGGCGCGGGCGTTCAGCACAGCCACGTCTCGCTGCGCGGTGACCTTCTCGACGTTCAGGTCGGTTCCGGTGTCCAGCACCTGATCGTCACCGGTCAGGTCTTGCCAGAACGGCATGTTGACGGTCCCGCCGCCCGAGGGCAGATCGAGATCGGCAACGGGGGCAACGATGCCCGACTGCCAGAAGGCCGAAAGCTCGGCGGTGCGCTCGATGACATAGTCTCGGAAGACCTCCGGGACGATAACATCCGAAAGTACGGTAGTAGCCATTTCGTTTTCTCCTGTATGGCTGATTTCAGTGTGAGATCAGCCGAGGCACCGCCCTGGCTGCGTCCGTGACGACGGCACAGCCGCCTTATTTGCCAACCGGCCCGGTTGCCCGAACCGCGGTGGCGTAATCCTTGAACCCGGCGGCGCGGGCCATTGCCTCGCGCTTCTCGGCGGGCAGCCGCGCCTGGTCGGTCTTGTTCCAGTTCGCTGCGGCGAAGGGGTTGGCCTCGCCGGAACGAATGGTCTGGCTGCCAGGGGCACCGGGGCCCGTCGGCTTGGCCAGATAGGCCTTTCCCTGCTTGGCGGCGAAATCCTTGGCGAAATCGACCGGGGACACCTCGCCAAGATCGGTCTCGACAAAGGCCACGCGACTGCCATCCTCCTCGCGCCGGACCTTCACCTTGGGCCCGAGGTAGGACAGCAGGATCTCCTCATGCGCGGGATCAAAACCGGCCTCGACCAGCGCCTTGCGCAGATGATCGTTGCGGGTGCTGCCGTCGATATAGCTGTCGCGCTCGTTGATCTCGGCTTCCTTGTCGGCCAGATCCTTGGCGTGCTTTGCTTTCAGCGCATCGACAGCGCGGGCGTGCTGCTCTTTCAGCGATTGCAGCGCCTCGTCGGGCTTGTCCTTTTCGTCGCGCTTGACCCATTCGGCGGGGTCGAAATCGTCGGGCAGGTCCGCGACCTTCGCCTCCAGATCGGCGACCTTGGTGGCCAGCGCATCCTTGTCCTTGTTGACCTTGTTCAGGGTCGCCTTGAGGGTCAGTGCCCCCGGGTGCTTCCCGAACTCGTCCAGCGCGAGATAAAACGCGCCGTCCTTTTCGGTGTAGTGCTCGCGCAGCGCCTCGGGAACATCCTCGAGCGCCTCGATGATTGCTTTCAGGGCCACAGGCCACCTCCATGAAAAAGGGGCACAGCCCCGGTTGTGGCGGGATCAGCCCCACCAGTTCGATCAGCGCCGTTCAGGGCGCGTCGAGATCGTTCTCGGCCCCGGCAATGACCTCCTCGACGGTCATGCCCTCGGGGATCGCTCCACCATCCAGAAGCATTCGGACCAGCGTTTCGTGGCTGTAGGCTCCCGCCTGCCAGCCGGCGACAACAGCCTGGATGTCCTGCGGCGTCATTTGCCGGTCGAAGAATTCGAGGTTCGGCGTTACCACGACCTCATCAGGGTTGGCGCCGATCCAGACAGCGATATTGCGAAGTGCTCTCTCCAGCCCGCCCGCGGTGGTCTGCGCGATGGTCGTCAGGGTTGCTGTCTGCGATGCCGCGCGCAGTTTCAGCGCCTCGCCGCTCTCGGCCGCCTGACCTTGCTGGATGACCTGTGCTCCGAACTGCGCCGCCCGATCGAGCGCGTCCTTGATGGCAGCCGCTTGCTTTTCGAGCCCGGGGCCGCTGAATTCCAGATACCCAGCCTGCGCACCGCTTGGCAGAACCCACAGCTTTGCGCTGCCCAATGTGCTGGGCGTCGCCTGGGTCTCGGGATCATCGAAGCCATTGACCCATGGTGTCGGCTCGCTGGTCATGTGCAGGGACCAGGTGAAGTCCGCGTCCAGGCGATAGACCCGAATCGCCAGCTTGGCGAGGCCGTAAAGCGGCACATCGTCTGGCTGCGGCGTCAGGTCATTGGTACCGACAAAAACAAAAGGCAGAGCGTCCAGCACCGCACGCCGGGGTGTCATTGCTTCCGGCTCGTCCTGTGCCTCCCATCCGCTGTCCGTGCGCGTGAAGATCCGCGCAACGAACCGGCCATCTTCGAGCACAAGAACCCGATACCGCTCGACCTTCTCCCACTGTCCGGTCTCGCGATTACGTTCCTGCGCGGTCTCATCCAGAGAAACGAAATCCAGCGCCCCGCCGGACGAATCCCAGCTGACGATGCTCTCGGCCACATAACCCGACAGATGTGGCACGCCGTCCGAGACGCCCGGCAGCAGGCCGTAGCGCCCCACTGTCATCACCTCGAATGCCATGCGACGATGCAGGTCAGCCAGGGACAGCCCGTCGAGCGTGGCGCGCTCACGCAGATGCTCCATGGCTGCCGGCAGCTTGATCTCGGCAGGCTTGGCCAGCATCACACCGACCGATCCGCGAACTGTCGGCGCGACGATCTCCGGCACCTCGGCGCGGGTCCGATACAAATCATAGACGCGCTGCCTGATCGTCGGATCCGTGATTGCCGCCGTGCCAGACTTGATCGGCAGATATTTTTCTCCAGCTGCCTTTACAGCGTCCTCGCCATCATAGAGGTCGCGCATGTACGACCACGACGGCGCAAAATCGACGTATGCCGGATGCTTGATACTAGGGTCGATCATCTCATCCGAATCCTGTCTCAATCACCAAGGCGCGGCGCTCGCCCTTCCGCAACACGATTTCCGCGACCGCGTCGAAAAGCGGATCCAGCTGGTCGTCGTTCGTGCCATTCGGAAAGGCCGAGGCCTCTGCCAGAAATTCACTGAGCCACGGAGCATTGCGCGGCAGCAGGACTTGCCCGGATTCGATGCTCGGAGCTGCGTCCATTGCCCGCGTCACCTTGTCCGTGGCGCGCGGGATGCCGATGACCGGCACGCCCTCGCGGCGCAGGGTCTGGATGAGCCCGGTGCCCGACACCTTGTCCTCGATCTTGCACGAGCGAAGCACGCCCTTGCCCTTGACCGCCTTGTGCTTGGACCAGAATGCGCGGGCTTGCGTCAGCAATTCCGGCGCCTCCCACTTGCCCCTGATCTGGTCGAGCAGAACCGCCTTGCCAGTCGTGGACTTTCCCCAGCATTGGAAAACCGAATAGTCGCTGCTTTCCTTGGCCTTTTGCGCCGTGTCGGCCCAGATGCCGCGCCATTCGATATCCGGCGGCAGGTCGTAGTATTGCCACCAATCGTCCCGCAGGATGCCGCCGCCGCGCGGGGCGGGGCGTTGCTGCATCTGGCCGGCATAGGCGTAGCTGCCCATGGCGACCTTGTCTCGCTCGACCACCTCGCGCGGGAACCGCACCGGATCCAGCAATTCGCCTTCTTCGCTGCGCGGATCCGTCCAGCCGATTGATGTGGTTTTTCGCCGCTCTGGCTCAAATTCCATCGGAATCAGCAGATGATCGTAACCCAGATCGTTGCGGAGGATGTGCCCGCTCGGATCATCCTCGTGCAATCGCTGCATGACGACGATGATTGCCGATGATGCCGGATCGTTCAGCCGGGTCGGCAGGGTCTCTTGGAACACCCGCAGCGCAGTTTCGCGCGCCACAGGGCTATTGGCCTTCTCCGGGTTCAGCGGATCGTCCCAGACGATGGTATGGCCACGCCGGCCCGTCATCGATGCGACAGCGCAGGCCTGACGAAAGCCACGGCCGCTCGTCTCGAAATAGAGCTTCTCGTTCTGATCCCCGGCCAATTTGACCGGCCACAGGTTCTGGTACCACGATGATGTGACCAGTTCCCGCGTCAAGCGGTTATCCCGCACCGCCAGTCCTTGCTCGTGCGCCGCGCCGATGTATCGGTGCCCAGGCTGCCCGGCTGGGCCCCACAGCCACGCCGGAAACATGATCCCTGTCAGCGTTGACTTCGATGTACCCGGCGGGATGTTGATGAGCAGTCGGGTGATCTCTCCCCGCGACACGGCCTGCAGATGGTCCGAGATGGCTTCCAGGTGCCAATTCCACTGGAGCCGATCAGGGATTATGTTCGGCCAAGCCAGCTTGACGAAATCAGCGAACGAGCGCCGGCACAGTTCACGCTCGATGGCGAGGCGATCAGCCTCCGTCAGTTTCAGCGGACTTGCCATTCAGCACCCCCGCCAGTTCCCGCAGCGCCTCCGTGCTCAACTTCGACGCATCGATTATCCTGGGCGCCAGCGAACCATCATGGTTCGACACATCAACGCGCTCCCTGAACGCCCCGACCCCCACATGCTTCCCGATCAGCTCGATCCGCTTGATCCGGTCGGAAAGCCGGATTTTCACCGTCTGCCCGACCTTCACGCCCTCGACCGTGTCTTCCTGCACATCGATGCCTGCCACGAGCCCTTGCCGCCAGATCTTGGGCCAGTCTTTCACCGGCCGGATCGCGCCGTCGTCGTTCAGGATGTCGGCCAGATCGGCGTCGGCTTCTTCGACCAGCCGGCGCAAGACCCAGTCGGCATCCACCTTCACCCGCTCCGACCGCTCGGCCATCGCCGCCTCGATCGCCGCGGCAATCGCAGGCTTCTGCAGGTTCTCGTGGCCGATCTTCCCGGCCTGCTTCTCGCTGTAGCCGGCCTTCCTGGCCGCCTCGGTGGCATTCAGCGAGGTAAGATACTCCTCGACAAAGCGGGCCTGCTTGGCCGTCAGCCCTCGACCCGGCCCATCCGATCGGGGCTTCGCCATCTCATCGTCCTCCTGGTGTTTGCCGCCACCCTGATTCGCCCCCTCGATGAACGCCTTTCGGCGCGGCCTAGCAGGGCGTTGACGCTGTTGCGCATCAGGGCTGTGACCGATGGCGGCGGATCGGCAGAAAGGAAGCCAGGCCTTACGAATGAGAAAAGCCCGCGCCGAATGAACGGAGCGGGCTGTGCCTGCCTACAGGCTTGTCGGATAGAGCAATGTCAATTTTTCTAACATTGCCCGTCTGCACGGCATTGCCGGGCAGGTGGAATTTTGCCGGGTGCCGCAGCTTCCGTTCCGCCCGTGCGCGAAACCTCATAACCGATCAGCGCCGCTCGTTCCCTTACGGGGCATGTTGAGCGCGGACCGCCACGTTGACGCAGTGGCAAGGTCGACGGGGTAAAGCGCGCACTTGCCCATCCGTGCTTAACCTTCCGCGCTCAGGAGGATGCGTCCCAATGGCAGAGCGCGCGGGCGTCCCCATTGCGCGGTCAGCTGATCATTCGCCTGACGCATCCGCCAAAGAGCGGAATCGAAAACGCCCGCGAGGGGTTCATTCCTCCGGGCGCAATTGTTCTGACTGCATCTTGCCAAGGGGGGCTACCTTTTGCAAGCGGTTTTTCACCGACCGTCAGAGACTTCTTCGACAGCGGCTGGATCATTAGCCCTCTCCGGGCCTAAGAAGCCCGTCGCGATGGCTGACAGAGCCAGCATCGCGAAGAAGGTTGCGAGCAACCACTTCATGGCATGTAGCCGGTTCCTGAACGGCTTCAGTGGGATGAATACGCACAGGGTCGAATACATGGTCGCGAGAAACACGATAATCAGCAGGTCGTTGATCAAGTCGTTCATTCAGGCCTCGGAAGCCGCCGGCGGTCCATCTGACGGTTCGCATTTTTCTTGCGTGATGTGAATGCTGGGCGTCGCCCCATCACTCCTTCTCCCCTTTCGCCAGGACGGCGCGGGTTGACTGGGCCACCACATCAGGAAGTCCTGCTGCCAGGGCGTTTTGCAACGCCCCCTCCAACTCGTTCACCCTGTCCTGTAGGGCGGTAAGGCGGTCGGCGGATTCGATGCGCTCGATCTCCATGCGGCGCACATGATGATTGCGCTTTTCATGTGGCTGCATGCCCTTTATCCGCAGCCGCGCGATCAGATCGTCAGTGTTGGTCATGTCAGTTCCTTTCATCGGTGCGCCAGGGCGCCATTGGGGGGAATTCTTCGGAGAGTTCGATCGTCGTCAGGATCCCGGTCGCCCGCAGGTCGCCGTGCAGCCAGATCAGCGCGCCGATCCAGTCGAGATACCGCCGGCGCGCCGCAGCAATCTGGCTGGCGGTGTTGACGACCCGCACCGGGCAGCACAGCACCGGCTCATGCACGATCCGACCCTTTCGGCCGCGGCGGGGCTGTGGCTGCCAGCCGCCGGGATAGCGCCGGGCGTCATCGGTCCTGGCGGTCCAGCCATGCTGGTTCATGTGCATGTCGACCGGCACCACCAGCGGCCGGGCATTTGGCATCCAGTCCGGTGTGCGGCCGGCGCGGGCCAGGCTGGCGACAGTTGACGCCATGCTGCGCCCGCCCCATTCCAGTGGCAGGTTGGCAACGGCGCTGGCGATCACCTCGGCGTCGTCTGCAGGGCTGCTTGAGCCGCCGCCGTCGATCTTGGTGCCGAGTTGGCCGCGCTGCATCATCACCCAGATCGGGTCCACGCCAACGCGCAGGCTGCCGGCGGTCTCGCCCATCTCGTCAAACTCGACGCGGGCCATCTCCGTGCCGAACGCCCAGTTGAGGGCGCCCAGGATCGACATGCGCCGGGTCGTTGGTGCTGACCGCCTGAACCTCGCCTGAACCGTCATCCGCCCCTCACATTCCGTTTTCGTGTTTTTTCTGGTTTTCCGGGACCGCTCGGCGGGCCTCCACGGCGCGGACCGCGTGCATGGCCGTGGTATGATGGATGTGCAGCATCCGGCCGATCTGTGGGTAGCTCAGGCCCTCGCGGCGCAGGACGTAGCAGGTCAGTTGGCGAGCGCGGGAGATGCGCTGGATGCGGGACCGGCCCATGATAGCGCGGACCGGGACCCCGCTGGCATCGGCTACCTCGATGAGGACGGCGCGCAGCTTGGTTCCGGGAATGCGGATCTCTGCTGCGTCGGTCAGGTCGGCGTGGGTGAGGAAGGTCATTCCTTCACCTCCGGCACGCGCTTGATGAGGCCGGGGAACTTCGCCGCCAGATCGTCGCAGATTGCTTTCCGGTCCTCCAGGTCCGGAACGTTCAGCGGTTTCGGCGGCCGAATGGCGGCGACGACCTCGCGAACCTGTTCGATATGTCGTTCCCCCCATGCCTTCCGCAGGATCTGCAGGATGTGACCGGGGTTCGGACGCTTGCTGGGATTGTCGCGACGCCACTGGCGCAGGGCGGCCTTGATGCTGTCCGCCGGCCAGTTTTCCATCTCGTCTGCCCAATCGGCAAGTATCAGGGCGCGCTTCGTCTCGCTCATGTCGTCGCGCCAGTATCCGTCCAGCATGATGTCAACCAAAGCCGAAATCGCCGTCCGATGGGCTTCGAGCTCTTGCGGCTGCATGGATGCGGCGCGCAAAGGCGTCATCGGCGGCAATTGCGCGGCGGTCGGGAGATTGGCGTGGCTGGTCATGTGCCCGTCCTTTCGTCGGTTCGAGGCGCGGTGCCTGCTTGGCGGCCGCGAAGTCCTGCATATGTCGGGTGAGGGTTTTGGGCCCGTTGGCCGGGCTTTTGTGTGCCCGCATGTTCTGGACAGCGACCTGCAAGACCTCCTCTGGCGTGAGGTTCAGGTCGGTCAGCCATCGGGTGACGATCAGAGGTGCGTCAGGGCTGATCCAGTATTTCGGGATGGTCCCGTGGTGATCAAACCCGAGCGCATGGGTCAGCCGAGAAATAAGCGACGCGGCGGCCTCATTCGCGCGCGCGTCCTCCGCCTCCTCCTTTACCTTCTGACTCTGGTTCTGGTTAGTATTACTCGGGTACTTCTCGCGTAACTCGCCTTTATTGAAATCATTGTCTTTTTTTGGTATGTTTGACGAGCATTTCTGTTTGTCACTTTGCGGTTTGACCGTCACGATTTCGGCTTGGTCACTTTGCTCTTTGACTTTCAACCATCGAGCATTCACTGCCTTTCGGCCGCGCTCCGATGCTTCCTCCATCGCACCCTTCGCCGCAGCAATCTCGGTCTCAACTCGGCGCTGCCACAGGCCATCCGGGGTCTCGATCAACTTCCCTTCGTCAATCAGTACCGCGAGGATTTTCTTGAAGGTGCCGGCCGGGCAATTGCACATTCTGGCTAGGCGCGCATGATCGAATTGCAGAGGGGCCCGGCGCTCATACATCATGCAGACAAGCGTGATGTAGACGCCGGTTTCTGCCGGCGTCAGACCGCGCGTCCCGGCCAGCCAGTCCGAAGGATAGAGCGCAATATGGACGGCCTTGTCGCTCACAATCCGCCCTCATCCAGCGTGTCAACACCAGCCATGTCGCGCCACCGGCAGAGGGCCGGATAGACTTCGTGAACGTCCATGATGCCCATGGCGCTGGCCACATTCTCGGGGTGATCCCCGATGACTGATGCGAGATCTTCGAGGTGGCTTTCATCAACCTTCAGATCGGTCGGAACGATGGTGTGTCTCGGAAGATATTCGCTCACCAACCGCTCGACCTGATCTCTGTGAAGCTCCTGGAGCCGCTCGCAGACCTCGCCCATACTTGCACGAAAGAATTCCCGCGCCGGGGTCACTCTGACTTCGCCAAACTCCTTGTGCATGATCGCTTCGAGTTCGCAGCAGTCAGGCGAAAAGACCTCCATCGCGATCTGGAATGGCGTTGGGACGCCCGTCTGCCACAGCTCGTTGCAGCGCTGCTGACTGCTGCGGGTTGTCCTGCCGATCTTCACCAGTAGGGGCATGGACGCGTTGTGAAGGACGTAGACGAAACCCTTGCTCACGCCGCCCTCCTGATCGTCGCAACGGTGGTGCAGATGTTCGTCCCGCTCTCGGTGAACGACCCGACCGGCAGGTCGTCCCAATGCGGTCGCAGGTCATCCAGTTCGCCGTGGTCGTAGCGGGCCGTCGCCGGTAGGATCGCGGTGAGTGCGCCGCCCGGCTTGAGGAACCGCAGCGCATGGCGCACATGCTTGGCATAGTGACGGCCAGCGAATGGCGGATTCATCACCACGCGGTCGAAATCCGGCGTTGGAACCGTGTCGAGGAAATTCATGCGCATGACGCGGTGACCATTGGCCTCGCACATCGCCGCTCTGACCGGATCAACCTCGCAGCCGACCACATCGGCCCCGAGGGCACGCAGGGCGTCCATGAATCGCCCGCAGCCGCAGGACGGCTCCAGCACGCGCTGGCCGGGCAGGCGATAGGACATCTCGGCCAGCACCCGCTCCACGACCGCCACGGGCGTCGGGTAGTATTGCAGGTCCTTGCTGACATCGGTGCCGGTGCGCTGCCGGGCCGGGCGTTCCTCGGGGCAGTCGGGCAATACATCGCCATAGTATTCGGCCAGCGCCCGGTTGATGTCGCGCAGCGCCTCGGGCCCGAAGAACAGGTGGCCGTTGCCGTTCTGGAACATCTTGATCCAGACGCCCCGCGCCGGGATGGTGTGCTTGGTCGGCTCCTTGATAACCGCTTCCGATGGAACGAGACCCTTGCGGAGACAATGCGCCCGCGCGCGCTCGGCCTGACGCACCTCGTAGGGATCGGGGATAACGGCACCTTCGCGCCAGACCTCCCCGTCGTGTTCGAGGGCTAGGGACAGTTCCCGATGATCGACCAGCGGCTTGCCCTGATATGCCGCCAGCGCGTTCAGGATATCGCGCAACCGATCCCGGCCCCACGATCCATAGCCCACCACGCTGGACAGGATCACGCGCTTGGGCAGACCCTTCACGCCGATCTTCATCTTCTCGTGGCTCTTGAAGGCCGGATCCAACTGCGCGAAGACCTCGGCCATGCCGCGCAGGACGCTGCCCCAGGGGTCCATGACCAGATCGCCGAACTGCTCGCGGATGTTCTCGACCGTGAACGGCGGCGGCGCGGCGAACATCTGCTCGAAGCGGCGCTTGTCTTCGGCGCTGGCAATGTCGGCCAAGCCATAGAGCTCGTAGATGTGGCGCCAGGCCGAGATGAGCAGGGACTGCTCCAGCACGCTGGCGTAGATGCCGCGCCCAGTGTCCAGCGTGACATTGCCCCATGTGCCGCCGATCGTGGCGGCAGCTTTCAGCGCGCTTCCGGCTGCCTCGTATTCGGACAGTGCGCCCTCCAGCGCCTCTCGCTTGGCCTCATATTCTGCGACGATCTCGGACGGCTTGCGGCGGCCGGTGGTGAGTTCGGAGCCGGTCAGGATTTCTGGACGGGCGTTCATGGTGATACCTCGCGATTGATCCCGGCGCTTTTCTCCATGGCCGCCACCATCAGCCGATCGGCCGCATCGCGACTGGCGGCGCCGTTCAGCCACCGCGAGACGGTCGCGGGGTGAACGCCGATGTCGCCGGCCAGCGCGGCCCGTGACGGCCATTCGGTCGATCCGATGCGGACCGGCCTGGACTTGCTGAGATTGCCCTTGCGGCCCTTTTGGCCGAGCCCGAGGCGGTCGAGATTTCCGTGCGTCGCCAGGTGATAGATGATCGTCGGCACGCCGATGCCGCTGGCCTTCGACAGCGCCGTCATGGTCGGGTATTCCCGGCCGCGCCAGACGCAGCGAACATAGAGCATCCCGAGCATCGACAGGTCGCCGTATCGGTCCAGATGCCAGCGGATGGTTTTGGCGTGGACGCCCAGGGCGCGGGCCGCGGCGCGGTGGCTGGAATAGACCGTGCCGTCGGGGCCGGTGACCGGGCTGGCGCGGCGGGAGTGGGGCGAGGATGCGGTCATGACAGCGCCTCCACCTGCACGAATGTCTCGTCGTAGCGGCCCCAGCGCTTCACGCAGCGCGCGTCCGACACCTGGCAGTCGTCGCGCCAGGCAATGCGGTTCAGGCCGTCCTTGATGCTTTTCAGGAGATTGTCACCGTCAGGGCGCTGGACGTGAAAGCCGCCCTCATGCGCCGCTGACTTCTTCTTGCTCCACGATGCCGGGACGGCGAAGACGGCCACGATGCGCAGCTTCACCGGCCCCTCGATGGGCTCCGGGAAAAACGGCCGCGCGATTTCGGCAACCTTGCCCTCGAAGCTGACCGTCTCCTTCGGCGTGTAGACGCGCGCCCGACCGGCGACGATGGCCGCCTTTGGACGTTGTTTCGCGAATGGCCGCCCCGGTATCGTGAACTCGACCATCAGTCGAAGTCCTCCGGCTTGGGCAGTTGGCGCGTCTCGTCGTCCTCGTCGTCGCCTTCGCCATCCTCCGGGGCCCCGGAGAACATGTCGCCCTGGTCGGGCTGGATATCCGGCGACGCCCGCTCGCCCATGAAGGTGTCGGAATCGACCATGACGATCTGCACCATCTGGCCAACGTGATCGCCGAGGACGTTGCGGTTGAACTCGATGTTCTGACACGAAATCTTGCCCTCGATCCCTTTGCTGCCGCCGATCTTGATCTCGCCAAGCTCGACCACGGTGTGGGGAAACTCGTGCGCGGTCAGTTCGCGCACCACGCCCCGAACCAGGGCCTTCGCTGCCAGCTGCAGCCCGTTGGCGATCTCGGCCTGCTCGGCCTCGGTGCAGAGCGCCCAACTGGTTTTCATGTGGCGGATCCGGCTGAGCATCGCGTCGCGGATGTCGCCCATGAGGGTGTCGAGCTTCAGCTCGGGCTCGTCGCCCTCCATGTCGTGGTGGATGTCGGCGTGTTCGTTCATGTCGTGGGTCCTGATGGGAAACGCCGCTGAGCGCCGCGGCCGCGTCGTCAGAAACTGTGGAGGTCAGCCGGGCCGGTGCCTTTCGCCTCGAAGCGGATGTCCAGCCGGTCCTTGTCGTTGATGGCGAGCCAGCCTTCCCGGCAGCCGCGGGCGACCAGGTCCCAGAAGGGGCCCGGCGCCATGCCGATATGCTTCGCCAGCTCGCTCCCCGGCAGCGTGCCATGGCCGTCGCGGATCGCGCGCAGCAGGCGGACGGAGGCGTCGGGGGCGGTCGAGGACATCTCACAGCCCCCTGAGTTTGCGGAAAAATTTTTCCGCGCGGTTCGCGAACCTGATATGGAGGGTGAGGGCGCGGTTTGACCGCGCCTCGTAAAGCCGCCCCATCAGGTGCCAGTAGATACGCAACATCAGCGCCCCTCGATTTTTCCGAAGATGATCTCTGCCCCAGCAATCGCTAGGACGGCGGTGACGTAGCGGAGCGACGCGTCGTTCTCCTCACGCAGCCAGTTCTTCACCTGGCGCGGAGAAACATCGAGAACACGAGCGGCCCTGATGGCCAGCTCGTTCTCGGACGGCGACGGAAAGGCCCGCCACAGCATATTCCTGAACCAACGACGCGCCTCGCGCGGGTTGGACGAATCTGCAAGATTTTTCATTGCACTGTTCCCATGTTGATCCCGTGCGAAGGATCCTTTGGAAACAGCAGCAGAAGGGTGAGAGGGCGCGGCCGGGACCACCAGGCCGCGCCTTCTTGCGTTTGGGCGCGGCGGGCACGCGCAAGCTGCTCAAGGGTCAGCGTGGCGCCGTGGCGCTTGGCAGCCTCAATGAGATCGAGATCCCGATCAGGAGGAATGCGCCCGCGCACAGACCACGAGTGCACTGTCGTGTAGGGGGTGCCCAAGTCGTCAGCGAGGGATCTGATCGTCGGCCAGATATGACTGATGTGTTCCATACAGCCAAAATACGCACAGTGCGTATCATGGTCAATACGCAAAACGCTGACTGCAATTCGCATGACGCGAACTTACGATGCCGATCACGGAAAACCGCGAGAGGATCGGATGCTTGAGGATCTTGAAGATAGCCGAGAGGCCGTCGCTGCACGCCTGAGGCGCGCTCGCGAGATTCTTGAACTCGATCAGAAGACATTTGCGGCGAAGGCTGGCCTGCTGCCGCAAACTTACGGCCCCTATGAGACCGGGGAGCGCGACCTGACGCTGGTATCAGCCAAGAAGATACGCAAGGCTCACGGCCTATCCTTGGAGTTCATGTACTTCGGGAAGATCGATGATCTCCCGCACAAAATTGCTACGAAGCTGTGAGGTAGGCCATCAGTGATGTCGGCCCAAAAGTCCAATGGAAGGCCACTTTCGCGCCGTGCGCGCTTCAGCATCTTCAGCAGGTCTTCATCTGTCATCCCACCCTCCCCATGCGGAACCAAACGGGAACATCGTAACCGGCGGCAATCCGCCGAGGCAACACGTTGACGGGCACGGTTAACCAAAATTCGGGGGGCGAATCTGTGGATAAGTTGGAGCGCCAGCCATGACCCCGGAGGCCAAAATAGCCAAGCTCAAGGCGGAACTGGCCGAAACCCGCGAGGCCGCCGCCACGATGCTGGCCAACTTCGCGATTGCGTCGCACCCGCAGCGGGATCAGCGCGAGGCAATGGCGCGGATGTACGATGAGATCGCAGACGGCCGGCGCCGCAGCAGGATCACGGGGATCTTGGCGCGGATGGTCGCGCAGAAGCTGAGGGAATAGCGGATGCCTGGCGGCTTGGAAGAGATCGCCGCGCTGCAGTCGCGCATCGAGCAGCTGGAGGCCGAGCTGGCCGCCACCAGGCAGGCCGCGGTTCACATGATGGTCGGCATGGCCATGGGCATCGCCTCGACGCCAGAGGGCCGGGAGGACCTGGCCGAGGGGTTCAGCGAGGCGGCGAACGACCCGGACCCGGTGATTGCGAGGCTGGCCGACGACCTGGCGGCGGCGCTCCGGGCGGCGATAGTGCTGGATGAGGAGTGAGCGCACACCGGCCCGCGTGCTGCTGGACGAGTGGGCGGCGAGGGATTGGAAAGCGGAGCGAGGGAATGAGCGGAGAGAAAATGGAGAAAGAGTTAAAAGAAGATGAATTTAGCGGCCATACAAAGCTGACTGGTGAACAAAATGCGCTACTTTATCTTTTCTCACTCAACAACGATTATATAAAGTTCGATCCCGTCGAAGAAGAATTGTTGGCGTTCAAGCCTTGGAACGATAGTGCACTTCAAATCGAATTGCATCAACTATCAGAAGAAAGCCCTCCGGCAGTCAAGGAGCTGATGGAACACTGCGTGCTGCCTCCGAAGCTAACCGCGATATTGCACCTAGATAAAAATGAACTAGAAATTATTTACACCAGCTTTAAAAAAGCAGTACTTGGGGCGAACCTTTCAACTCGATCATTTGAGATTACGCACAATGGAATAACAAGGGTTTGTCGATTTTCTCCGGCATCTCAAAGGCTAATTGAATTATCAAGACTGGTGGATTTTGTCGGGCCGACGGACAATAATTACAGAAATCTCTTCTCTTTTAAACTCATGGACCTGGCTAGCGAAGAAGATCTCGAAACAATTTTCATTTCACCTTTAAGCTTCTATATTTCAAATGTAAGCGCGATCAATGATGAACTTATAGCTTTCATTAGAACGCTAAATTTTTACATGAGCTATTTTGACCACAGCACCCCTAGGGTGATGGTGCATGAAGAGGTGACCGCGAAAGGATATAACGATCAGGGTCGTTATCGCCACGAATCCTTCCCAGACACAATTGACGCTGAAGAACTAGATGTAGCGCTGCTCACCTATTGGGATGAAACCTTTACCGATAACAACTTTCTTCGCTTCATCTATCTTTTCCGTATCGTCGAAAACGTTTCGATGAGTTATGCGAGCGATACTCTACGAAGTAAGGTTAAGCACCTCGTGTCGCGGCCAGATGTGCGCGCGAAGAAATCTGAGATAATCGACCTGATTTGCGAAGCGGTTAATTCGAGCGACACAAAGGTGCTTGATGATTTCTTGAAATTTGAGCGCACGGTGGGTTCAATTTCTGAAACCGTCTTATGGCAGGAGATCGATAACAATAGGGATTATTTTTCCTCTGCTCAGCATTTTGACGGGGGATACACTTTACCTGCTCTCATCGGCAAGAACGACACTATTGATGACTTCATAGCAAAGGGATTATCGCCAGTTTCGCGGTCTATGCGCGACATCAGAAACGCTCTCGCGCACGGAAAAGACCTGATAAAAGGAGGTGTAATTCTACCAACGGCGAATAATTCTATGCTACTTCAGCCTTGGGTCTATCTAGCCCAGCTTGCTGCAGGCGAGGTTTTAGCTCACTCCAAAAGCAGATAGCCGATTGTGCTGTTGACGTGCGGATGTTAGGGTTGAGGTGCAGGTGACTGTTCGAAGAGGCTCGCAGATGACCAATGGCTAAAGTCTTTACTTCAAATTAATCATGCAATCTTCCATACCTGCCCCGCCTTCGAGCGGGGCTTTTCTTTGCCCTAGCCCGCCCGCTTCGCGCGGGCTTTTTCATGCGCGATTCGCGCCCGTGATCGGCCGCAGCTGGTCGACCCACCGCTCGCACTGATCCCATGCCCGCTCTGCCGCGAAGCTGTCATGCGCGCGGATCGCCTGCCGTAGCCGGTTGAAGTCCCGCAGCATGGTTTCGGCTTTCGCCAGGCCGACGAAGGGCTGATCTGCCAAACGGTCCACCATCTCACACCTCCATCCGGCACCGCGCCGCCCCGCCTGTATAGCACGGGCGAATCGGGCCCAAAACAAAAAATACGCACAGCGCGTATTTTCGGCGTTGACGATACGCACAGTGCGTATTACCTTCATCTCAACAGCAGCGAAGACGGCCCCGGCCAGATCCTGCCCAACCTTGCTGAGATGGAGCCCCCGATGAAACACCTTCTGCCCCTCGCCGCCCTGCCGATCCTCGCGGCCTGCGCGCAATCCCCCAGCAGCATCCAGCCGGTCAGCTTCGGCAACGCCTTCGCCGGCGTGTCCTGCCACCAGGCGGCGTCCGACCTGAACGCCGAGCGCGAAGCACTGGCGGCACTGGAGGCCAAGCAGCGCAGCGCTGTGACGGGGGATGCCCTGGGCGTCTTCCTGATCGGAGTGCCGGTGTCGAGCCTGACCGGCGGCGACGTGGCCGGCCAGATCGCCGCGAGCAAGGGCAAGGTGATCTCGCTCGAAGCCCGCCTCGCCAGCTGCGGGTGAGGGCGATGGGCATTCTTGGAAAGCCCAGACCCGGCCAGGACGAGCTTCTGGATCGCATCCTGAAACATCGCGCCACCGAGACCGAGAGGGAGGCACGGAAATGACCCGCATCGACCCGACCAACGCGACCATCTGGATTGCCGGCGTCCTGCTCGGCCTGGCGATCTGGGCCTGCGCCATCTGGGGCGCCTGGGACATCGGCGCACGCGCCATGCAATGGCTGATGCGGGATGTCGGGTCGCTCAACGGCTGCGTGGAGCGCGGGCTGGTCGGCGGCGAATGCTCCGCTTGGGCGCTGGAGGGGCTGTGATGATCAAGCGCACCACCCACCACCACACCGATTTCCTCTACCTTCAGATCCACGGCCACGAGGAGGAGCTTGAGGCGGTCTATGAGATCACCGTCGAGACCTTTCCTGCGGAGCCGGCCCCTTGGGGCGCCGGTCGCGGCACCGAAACCGAGGTCAGCGCCAAACTGATCTGCTGGGCGCGCCACGGCGAGACCTACAACCGCGACGAGGCCGAGGGGATCTGCGGCGAGGCCGAGATCATCCGGCAAGAGAACATCGTGGCCGAGTGCTGGTCCCCGGACGATCCGGGCTGGGACGACTACGGCGACTTTTTGCGCGACCAGTGGATGGATCGCGTCGCGATGGCGGCGGAGTGATCGACATGATCCGTCAGCCCACCACCAAGGCCGAGCAATACGACTGGTGGCGCCGCACCGTGTCCGGTGAGCGCGTCCCGCGCGTCGAGGATGAGCCGAAGCCAGGCTTTTACAAGCGGCGCATGGTGCGCGGCGGCCCGTTCGTGCCGGTGGAAATCTGGCTGGAGCAGGAGATCGACCCGGAAACGGGAGAACTGACTGCGGATGAACGCCTGATGGCGGTCTGCAACGGGCAGCTCTGCGACCCGGTGAAGGTCTGGACCTATGCCCGCGCCATCAGCGCCGAAGAATACGACGCCCTGACCGGCGTGCGCGAGCGCATCCCCGACATGGCCGTGATCGACGCGGCAATGGACCTTGGCCGCATGGCCGCAATCCGACCCTGAGAGGAACTGACATGAACGACATGAGCACGGCCGGCCTTGGGCACAATTCGCCGCCGCCCTATGACCCAGAGATCACGGCGAAGCTGGAGGATCGCGTTCGCGAGCTGGCCGATGCCGGCGCCGCCTGGCTCGAGCTGAAGCGGATCACTGACGAGGAACAAGCCGGGAAGCTGAACGACTTCACCGGCCAGTGCCGCGCGGCCTTCAAGGAAATCGAGGACGCCCGCAAGGCCGCCAAGGAGCCGCACCTCGAAGCTGGGCGCGCCGTGGACGCGAAATTCAAGACGCTGACCAGCCCGCTCGAAGACCTGGGCAAGGCGCTCAAGAAGATGCTGGCCGACTATGCAGCCGAGAAGCAACGCAAGCTGGACGAGCAGAAGCGTCTGGAGCGCGAGGAAGCAGCGCGGAAGGCCGCGGAAGCCGAGCGCCTGCGCAAGGAAGCCGAAGCCAGCAATGACGTGATCGCCAAGGCCGAAGCCGAGGCGGCGGCCAAGGAGGCCGAGCGCGCCCAGAAGCAGGCCGACAAGGAAGCGCGGGCGCAGATCGCGAGCGGGACCGGCGGTGGCCGCACGATGTCCACGCGCACCACCTATCGCGCCCGCATCGAGGACGACAGCGCCGCCCGCCGCGCGTTCAGCTTCCTACTGTCGGATGCCGACGGCCGTGCCGCGCTGATCGCGGAAATGGAGCGCCTCTGCACCGCGGCCCGCCGCCGCAAGGACGGCCCGTCCGCAATCAACGGCGTCAAATGGATCGAAGAAAGGACGGTTTCCTGATGAGCAACCACACCCCCGCAATCCGCCCCTCGGCTCCGGTATCCGTTGCTGCCGCGCCGACGCTGGCCCTGATGGACCCGGTCCAGTTCGATCAGATGCAGCGCGTCGGCAAGATGCTGGCGCTGTCGCCTCTGTTCCCGGAGCACCTGCGCAAGGGCAGCGAGGCAGAGCGGATCGCCAATGGCGTCCTGGTCATGAACATGGCGGTCCGGCTGCGCGAGGACCCTCTGACCGTCGCCCAGAACATCTACTTCGTCGGCGGCAAGCCCGGTTGGAATACCACCTATATGATCGCGAAGGCGAACATGCACGGTGTCTTCAAGGACCCGATCGACTGGGAGGTGAAGGGCAAGGGAGACAGCCTGTCCGCCACAGCATTCGCAGTCCTCGCCGGCACCGGCAAGCGCGTCCAGATGACCGCTGACGTGGAGATGGCCAAGGCGGAGGGATGGACCCGCAACGCGAAATACAAGTCCATCCCGGAGACCATGCTGCGCTATCGCAGCGCGGCTGCGCTGATCCGCATGTATTGCCCTGAAGTGATGATCGGCATTCCGGCCGGGATCGAGGTCGAGACGGAAATGCGCGACGTGACGCCGAGCCATGCCCGCGAGGTCGAGCGCAGCATTGAAGCCACGACCGATCATGTCAGTGACGCCGAGGTAGTGGTGGACGAGGAAACCGGCGAGGTGACGAAGGCCGCTGCCGAGCCGGAGAAAGAACCGGATCAGGATGAACGCCGCAGCTCAGCCAAGGCACCCGACCACACTGACAAGGCGCCCCACCAGGATCGCCCGAAGCGCACGGCGCCCAAGGACGACAAGCCCGCAGCCGGCGGACTGTTTTCGGTGTCGGAACTGATCCAGAAAATCGACCAATCGATCAAGGACAACCTGACCGACGGCGCGCCGCTGGATGAGACGCTGGAAATGTTCGACGCGCAGCTGGCCGAGATCAGTGCTCAGGCCCCGGACGAATATGCGGCCATGATCGAGGAATACGAGGCTTTCGTGGCCGAGCGCGAGCAAGGCTGACCGACACCCTTCCTCCCCCGCGCGCTCACTGATCACTGTCCCGCGCGGCGCCTGCCGGGGGATCGCCCCAATGGTCCCCCGGCTTTTTTGAAACACGAGGTCCCGATGAAATCCGACGTTATCGACATCGCAGTCCAGATCCATGCCCGCACTGACCGGGCAATCCTCGCCAGTGACGATGGCGACAAGGACAAGGCCGTCTGGCTGCCGCTGTCTCAGGTGGAGGTCGAGATCGGACAGGGTGGGACCGCCACCGTCACCATGCCGGAATGGCTGGCCATCGATAAGGGGCTGGTGTGATGCGTCCCGATTTGAAACCCTGCCCCTTCTGCGGCTCGCATCTGATGCTCCTCGGCCCGTCCCGCGCGCAGCATCCCGTCGCCGGTTGCATCCTGTCCGGCCGCGAGATCGCCGCGCGCGAGTTCCGTGAGTGGAACAAGCGGGCACGGGCGCCGGGTGGCGGTCAACTGTGCAGTTGCACAGCTGTCTCTGCTCTGCGGCAGATCGAAGCCGGTCTCGCATTCATCGCCCCTGACCAACACGCGCTTCGGGCAGCAGTGAAGGCAGTGCTTTACAGTGCCAGCAGGCCAGGATCGCGGGCGCTGCTGAATGGCGGGAAGAACGGTGAGGATGTTTGGATCGACTATAAGGAGGTCGATCAGTCGCTGCTAGATGACCTTGCCACAGCCCTCGCGAAAGGCGGGGCGTGATGGCTGACCGTCCTATCCTCTTTTCCGGCCCGATGGTGCGCGCGATCCTCGACGGGCGGAAGAGCCAGACGAGGCGCATCCTCAATATCCGCGGCCACAAATCGTTCAGCGAGTTTGGCCCCTCGGACACGCCGGGCTATGACTGGCATTTCCGCGATGCGCATATGCGGTGGCACGACCTGCGCGACAGCCGGTTGCGCGAGCTTCTGCCCTACGCCCCCGGCGACAGGCTCTGGGTGCGCGAGACATGGACAGCCCGCATGGAGCATGGCTGGACCATCGCTGATGCGCGGTCCCGGATGTATCGGGAGGAAATCCTCTACAAGGCGGACGGTCACGACAGCATCGATGGCTGGTGGCCGTCCATCCACATGCCACGCGAGTTTTCCCGCCTGACGCTGATCGTCACCGATGTGCGCGTGCAGCGGCTGCAGGATATCAGCGAGGCGGATGCGCTTGCCGAGGGCGTTGAGCGCGACAGCGACGGTTGGCGGGACTACCAGATGCCGACGACGCAATGCTGTGGCAACGCTCGTGACAGTTTTCGAACTCTCTGGGACAGCCTGAACGCCGGTCGCGGCTACGGCTGGGACCGGAACCCATGGGTCGCGGCCGTCAGCTTCCAGGCGCACCGCTGCAACATCGACAAGATGGATCGCGCCGCCGGCCAGGAAGGCGGTGGGGAATGACCTATCAGCCGCACCTACCCCTGATCATCGACAGCTTCGCCGGCGGCGGCGGTGCCAGCACCGGGATCGAGATGGCCCTTGGCCGGTCGCCCGATGTCGCCATCAACCACAGCGAAAAGGCGCTGGCGCTGCACGCCGCGAACCACCCCGAGACGCTGCACCTGGACAGCAACATCTGGGACGTGGACCCGATGACCGTGACCGGCGGCCGACATGTCGGCCTGCTGTGGGCCAGCCCGGACTGCAAGCATTTCTCGAAGGCGAAGGGCGGCGCGCCGCGCGACCGTAACATCCGCGACCTGGCATGGGTCGTGGTGGACTGGGCCGAGAAGGCAAAGCCCGATGTCATCTGCATGGAAAATGTGGAAGAATTCACCACCTGGTGCCCGTTGGGCGAAGACGGTCAGCCGATCAGGGGCCTATCCGGCGTTACCTTTGATCTGTGGATCAGACGCCTGAAGGCGGCTGGCTACAAGGTCAAGTGGCGCGAGCTGCGCGCCTGCGACTATGGCGCGCCGACGATCCGCAAGCGCTGGTTCCTGGTCGCGCGCCGCGACGGCCGGCCCATCGTCTGGCCGAAGCCCACGCATGGCGATCCGAAATCGGCCGAGGTCCGCAAGGGCAAGCTGCTGCCGTGGCGCACCGCCGCCGAATGCATCGACTGGTCCCTGCCGTGCCCCTCGATCTTCGACACGGGCGCCGAGATCATGGCCAAGCACGGGTTGCGCGCCGTGCGCCCGCTGGCGTCGAACACGCTGGCCCGCGTGGCGCGCGGCATGAAGCGCTATGTCATCGAGGCCGAACGGCCGTTCCTGGTCAACCTGACGCATGGCGGGCGGGTCGAGGATGTGGCCGAGCCGTTCAAGACGATCACCGGGGCGCACCGCGGCGAGAAGGCGGTTGCCGTGCCATCGCTCATGAGCCTCAAGGGCACTGCGCGGCGCGACAGCGCCATCACTGCGCCGCATCCCACCGTGCTTGCAGGTGGCGGGCACAGCGCCGTGGTCGTTCCCAGCATCGTCGGATGCGGTGGCCGGGCCGGGCAGAGCCGCCCGCGCGGCGGGGATGAGCCTTTCGCCACTGTGACGGCCAAGGCCGACGCCTGCCTGGTGGCGGCCAGCCTCCAGCGCTTCAACGGCGGGGCGACCGGATCGGATCTGCGCGACCCCGCGCCGACCGTTACGGCGAACAGCTGGATCAAGAAGCCGGGCGGCGCCGCGCCGCTGGGGGTGCTCGCGCCCTTCCTCGCGGTCAACACGACCGGACATCCTGGTGGCCGCGCCGCAGATCCTCTGGCGACAGTCGCCACAGGTGGTCACCATGCAGTCGTCGCCTCGGTCGTGACCTATGCGCAGCAGGGCGGTGGCAACCGGGACGCCCGCGATCCGCACCATACGATCTGCGCCAGCAAGAAGGACCAGAACAGCCTGATCGCGGCGACGATGGTGCATGTCGGGAACGGTGAGCGAGCCGGCCAGCAGCCTCGGGCGCTGGACATCGGCGCGCCACTGAACACGGTGGTTGCCGGCGGCGTGAAACAGTATCCGGTCGCGGCGTTCCTCGCCCAGCAGAACGGCGGGCCGCGCATGGGCCAGCACGCCGGCCACGATCTGCGTGAGCCGATCAGCACCATCGCAGGCAGCGGCAGCCATCAGACGCCGGTCGCGGCATGGCTGGCCAAATGGTTCAGCACCCCGCAAGACCCGCGCATAGACGAGCCGATCCACACGGTCACGACGAAGCCCAGGTTTGATGTTGAGGTCGCGCACCTGGCCGCGCCGCCCTTCGCGCCCGAGCACGAGGCCCGCGCCCGCCAGGTGGCCGAGTTCCTTCGCGCCCATGACGCTTGGGACGGCGGCGAGTTCGTCACACTGGAGATCGACGGCGCAACCTTCGTCGTCGTGGACATCGGCATGAGAATGTTGACGCCGCGCGAGCTGTTCCGCGCGCAGGGGTTCCCGGATGACTACGTGATCGAGGGCGTCTGGGAGGGCCTGGACAGCGACGACCCGCGCTGGCGCGCCTTCGCGAAGGACGTGCAGGTCAGTTGTTGTGGAAATTCCGTCTGCCCGCCGCTGGCCGAGGCCATCGTGGCCGCGAACTGCCAGCACCTGGTCGTCGCCGAGCGGCGGGAGGCGCAGGCATGAAGCCGCTATGCCCCCAGCCAAATGAAAACCGTGGCAACGACAACAGCAGCCAGCCACATCCGAAAGCTGGACCTGCGGGCCATCGGCAACCGAATAACTCGGCGCTTTGCCGAAAGAGGGCGCTCTATCAGGCGATCCTCTGTCACGGATCGCAGCCGCTTTTTCGGCAGTGGCACAACATTCTTTCCCATGGCGATGATCTTGCCGTGCGACCTCAGATCGATCAAGAGAGAGGGAACAGGGCATGACCGCCCCGACGCGCCACCCCACCCTCAAAGACTGGCAGCATGCCCGCATCCTCGACGCCCTGTCCGAGGGCTTCGGGGTCGAGGATATCGCCGAGCGCACGGGCTGGTCGGTCGATGCCATCCGGGAGTTCGTGTTTTCGATGCCGGCGGAGCTGCGGCGGGAGATCTATGCGCGTGAGGGGGCTGAGCAATGACCCAGAACCGCAGCAGCGCCGTGATGCTTCACCTCGGAGATTGCGCCCAGATCCTCAAGCAGATCACTGACGCCTCGATAGATTCCTGCGTGACCGATCCGCCCTATGGCATCGAGTTCATGGGCGCAGGATGGGATAGCGACGTGCCGCCATCGGAGATATGGCGCGAGGTCTTCCGGGTCCTGAAGCCTGGAGGTCATCTGCTGGCATTTGCCGGGACGCGAACCCACCACCGCATGGCAACCCGCATTGAGGAGTCGGGATTCGAGATTCGCGATCTGCTGATGTGGGTCTATGGGTCAGGGTTCCCGAAGTCCCACAATCTGGATGGTGACTGGAATGGCTGGGGCACTGCGCTAAAGCCGGCGCTGGAGCCGATCACGCTGGCGCGCAAGCCGATGGCAGGAACAGTCGCGGCGAATGTCCAAGATTTCGGCACCGGAGCGCTAAACGTCGACGGGTGTCGGGTACCTGCCATAGGCGAGATAATCGAGCGCGGCGCGATAGGCGAGATCTATACCGAGGCGCATGAAGGCTATCGTCGCCCTGGCCGGAGCATGATGACGCATAAACCAAAGCACAGGGGCGGCCCAGCCTGCGGAACGGGACGCTGGCCTGCCAACCTGATCCATGACGGCAGTGAGGAGGTTTTGGCGGCATTCCCAATAGCCCCTGGGCAGCAGGGTGATCTGGCCGGTCATAGCCGAAACCGACCGTCTCTCGGGATCTATGGCGACATGTCCGCTGCTAAGGATTCGCCAGCGCGCCGGGACAGTGGCAGCGCTGCCCGGTTTTTCTACTGCGCCAAGGCCAGCAAAGCTGATCGTGACCATGGCCTGACAGGCCCGGAACGCGAGGTAGTCCAGTTCCAGACGGCCAACGGCACCAGCGGAAAGGCCAGCAGTTGGTCCGAAGGTCGCGACACGCGCCGCAAGAACCACCATCCAACGGTCAAGCCTACCGACCTGATGCGCTATCTGTGCCGGCTCATCACTCCGCCCGGTGGGGTGGTGCTGGACCCGTTCATGGGCAGCGGATCGACAGGGCGAGGCGCGGTTCTGGAGGGGTTCGGTTTCGTCGGAATTGAGCGAGAGGGCGACTTCCTCGCGATTGCGCGGGACCGGATCGACGCGGCTGAGCGCGCTGCAGACGAGGCGACCAGACAAGGGATACTGCTGTGATGCCCCGCGTTGACCTTTTCGGCCCCGTCCCGCGCAAACCGCGCCGCGTGATGATGCACGCCGTCGATATCGGCCAGGCCCCCGGCATGATGCCGGGATGGACCAGCGCCAAGGGTGGGAAATTCGTCTGCCGCAGGTGCGGTCACGACGCGGGCTGGCTTTTCGACATGACCGATACCGAGATCCGGCGCGGGGTGCCGTGCCCGGTTTGCAATGAGGGGGAGGGGTGATGGGTGCGCGCCGTGCAGTGATGACCGAGGCGCAGGCCCGCCGGTTTATCCGGGCGGCGCGCGCAGAAGATCCGCGCGCGGTAGTCGAGATCGTGACAGAGGCCGGGACCGTGCGGATCATGCCTGAACCGACTCCAGTTGCGCCCACCGTCGATCAGGCCCACGATGGCAGGAAGCCCATCCCGTGGACCTGAAAGACATGAAGATCGCCTATCCCGGCCTGCTGCGCGAAAAACTTCCGTCTGGCGCAGTGCGCTACAGGGTCCGGGTCGAGGGCGATAAAACGCGCCGCATCCCGCTGTCGGTCATGCCAGACCATCCGCAGTTCATCGAGATCTACCACGCCGCGAGGGCAGGGGTGAGGATCGAGCCGGAGGCATCGCCAGAGGAGCGCGCGATTCGCGGGTCGGTCGGCTGGCTGGCAGCAAAGCACCTGGCGGCGATGGAGCGGGCCGTCGATGCCGGAACCGTCTCGAAGCTGACGCTGAAGAAGCGGCGGGGGGTGATGAAGGTTCTCACCGCAAAATATGCGGATTACGCGCTGGACATACCGCCAGCCAAGCTGGTCGAGCTGCGGGATGAGATGATCGACACGCCGGCATGGGCGGATAGCGTCATTGAGGGCATCCGCGCCATGTATCGGTGGGCGACGGAGCGTCGGCTCTGCGCCGTGAACCCGGCCATCGGCATCGCTCGGATAGACCGGGGCAGGGGCGGCGCGGTGCCGTGGACCCCCGAGGATTTGCGGAAATATCGCGAGCATCATCCGCCAGGCACCGCGGCCCACCTGGCGCTGACGCTGTTCATGTTCACGGCTTGCCGGATTTCGGACGCGATCCGCCTCGGCCGTCAACACGAGACGACAGTCGAGGGCGTCCGCGCGCTGCGCTGGCAGCCGGTCAAGCGGGGATCTGCGGAGGTCACGATCCCCCTGATGCCGCCGCTCTATCGCGCCACCCGCGCCGCCAAGGTGACAGGCGAAACCTATCTGCTCAATTACCGAGGCCAACCCTTTGCGACCCCCGATTCCCTAGGCCAGATGTTCCGGCGCTGGTGCAGGGACGCCGGATTGGACAACCGCTCATCCCACGGCATCAGGAAGGCGGCAGGGCACCTGCTGGCGCAGGAGGGATGCTCCCAATACCAGATCATGACCGTCCACGGCCACACGCAAGCCAAGACTTCGGAGGTCTATACCAAGGGGGTCGAGCGGTGGCGACTCGCGCGAGATGCGATGGGCGCGCTCGAGGCCATGGACTGGTGAAGTGTCCCACGGACGTTTCCGGCGTGGGACACTTTAACGCTTAGCGCATTGATATATAAATGGAATTTATGGTGAGGTGGAGCGGGTGATGGGAATCGAACCCACGTATTCAGCTTGGAAGGCTGCTGCTCTACCATTGAGCTACACCCGCATCCCGTTCCGTATAGGCAGGCCAGGCGCGTTGCGCAAGGGGCGCCGGGCCTGGCCGCGGTCGGTCAGTCGGGCTTCTGCTGCCGGGGCAGGTCCGGCAGCGTCACCACCGGGCGCAGGCCCGAGGCGCGTTCGATCTGCGAGGCCGAGCGCAGGATCGGCCTCAGGACCTCCAGTGCCAGGGCGATCATCGTCGCCAGCATCATCGAGGCCGCCAGCCCCATTACCATCAGCTTGCGCCGGCCGGACGCGACCGGATATTCGGGCGGCACGGCGCGTTCCAGCAGGATGAACTGGTCGCCGCGATATTCCTCGTCCATGCGCTGCGCGGTCTCGGCATTGGCGCGGCGGCCGGCCACCTCGGACAGCTGGTCGCGCAGCAGCGTCAGCCGGCGGTCGTAGGAATCCATCTGCGCCTGCGCATTGGCCGTGCGCTGGCCCGAGCCGCGGATCTCGTCCACGCGGTTGCGCAGCTGCGCCTCGCGCGCCATCAGCACCTGAAGCTGGCTGGTGATGCGTTCCTGGGTGCGCTGCTCGACCGTGCTCAGCTGCGGCTTCGCGGTCAGTTCAGCCAGCTTGGCGCGTTCCTCCAGAAGCTCGCCCCCCAGCGTGGTCAGCTCGCCCTCGATGGCGCGCAGCTCGTCGGGGCGGTTGTCCAGCACCGTCGGCAGATAGTCCAGATTGGCGTTGCGGAACTCGGCCATCTCGTTTTCGACGCGCTCGATCTGCTGCATCAGGCGCTGCTCTTCCTCGCTGTAGAAGCGCAGCGTTTCCACCGCCCGCTCGGTCTGGGTGCTGGCATTCAGGTCCAGCACCTTCCCGGCCAGCTCGTTGGCGACAGCGGCGGCCAGTTCCGGGCTGGGCATGGTCGCCGTGACCCGCAGCAGGCCCGGCCATTGCTCGGCCCCGAAGGCGGGCATCCCACCGCTGACCGTCTCGATGCCGATCGAGCGGTGGAACAGGCCGATCTTCTCCTCGGCGCGCAGGCTGGGCAGGTCGGCATAGAGCCCGAACTGGTCGATCAGGTCCAGGATGTTGTCGCGCACCATCAGCCGCGCCTGGACCAGCTGCAGCCAATAGCTGGCGGCGATGCGCGTGCTGTTGCTGCCGCGCGGATCCTCGTTGAAGGTGCGCGGCGTCTCGATCTGCATCAGCGCCGAGGCGGCGTAGCTGTGCGGCTTGCTTTTCGCATAGGCGAAGCTGAGCGCACCGCCCACGAGGACGGTGACGCCCATGACCAGCGCCCGGCGTCGCAGGATGCTGAGGATATCGCCGATGGAACCAATGGTAATCATGACTGTCAGACCTTTTTCCGGCGACCGAACAGGCGGCCCAGAAGATTGCCGATTGTAACATGGAGCGGCGGCCGGATCTCGCCCCGATTGAGGACCAGCCCGACCAGCCGGGTGCGCCCTTCGAACAGCCGCTCGGCCTCGCGCAGGTCGGCGGCGGTGGTCACGGTGCCGTCGGCCACCAGCAGCAGCCCGTCCAGTTCCGGCAGGAAGGACAGCGTCTGGTCGTTGCCCAGCAGCGGCGGCAGGTCGTAAAGCTCGACGGTGGGGCCGTAATGGTCGCGGATCTCGCGCAGCGCCAGGCCGGTGTCCGGTTCCTGCAGCAGCTCGGCGCTGTGCTGGACGGGCTGGCTGTTCAGCATCACCGCCAGGTTGTCGGTGACCAGGCGCAGATGCTCGATCGCCGGGCGGTTGCCGGCCAGCACGTCGCCGAGCGGGCCGGGGGCGGTGGCGCCGAACAGCCGCGCCAGGGCCGGGTTGCGCA
The DNA here is from genome assembly GCF_003709565.1 of Paracoccus sigandri. GTDB lineage: Bacteria > Pseudomonadota > Alphaproteobacteria > Rhodobacterales > Rhodobacteraceae > Paracoccus > Paracoccus siganidrum. The sequence goes on from NZ_QNRC01000004.1 coordinate 193,694, forward strand.
GGTCGAAATCGGCCAGCATTACCCGCGTGCTGGGGCGCCGCGCCATCGACAGCGCCAGGTTGGCGGCCACGAAGCTGGCGCCGCAACCCGCCGTCGGCCCGCAGACGCCCAGCCGCAGGATGCCATGTTCCAGCATCGCCCCGCCGACCATGGTGCGCAGGAAATCGAAGCGGGCGACGATGTCGCTGTCGTCGCCATCGACGAACAGATAATGCCGCTCCAGCGTGCCAGGATCCAGCTTCAGCCGCCGCAGCCCCGTCCAATGGGCCAGCTGCTCGGCCTCGTTGAAGCTGATCTGGTCGGCAAGCGAGCGGTCCAGGCGCAGGCGCGCCACCTTCGCAGGCGGATTTTCCGTCTGGGCCTGTTCCTTCGGCGTTTCCTGCGAAATAGAATTCATCACGCGTACCCGCTTGGTGGCCAGTCGTCAGAATGGCGCATCTTGGGGTTCAGTAACAGATATGGACTGGGAATCAATTTATACATTAGCTCATGGTCCAGTGACCTGTTATGCGCGAAAACGGTCATGCGGTCACTGTGCTTGGTAGGGTCCGATGGTGGAACAAGACGGGAATTTCGGCAAGCCCCTGCCGGCGGTCGACGCGATCGTGATCGGCCGGAACGAGGGCGGGCGGCTGATCGATTGCCTTGCCTCGCTGCAGGCGGCGGGGATTCGGCGGCTGATCTATGTCGATTCAGGTTCCAGCGACGGCAGCCCCGAGGCCGCCCGCGCCGCCGGGGCCGAGGTGGTGGCGCTGGACATGACCCGGCCCTTCACCGCCGCGCGGGCGCGCAATGCCGGGCTGGCGCTGATCCGCGACGGGGGCGCGCTGCCGGATTTCGTGCATTTCATCGATGGCGACTGCCAGTTGCAGCCCGGCTGGCTGCAGGCGGCCTGCGACTTCCTGTCGCAGCATCCGCAGGCCGTGGTTGCCTGCGGGCGGCGGCGCGAGCGTTTCCCCGAGGCCTCGGTCTACAACCGGCTGTGCGACCTGGAATGGGACACGCCGGTCGGCGAGGCCGCGGCCTGCGGCGGCGATGCGCTGATGCGGACCGGGCCGATTCTGGCCTCGGGCGGCTATCGCGACGATCTGATCGCGGGCGAGGAGCCCGAGCTGTGCCTGCGCCTGCGCCGGGCCGGCGGGCAGGTCTGGCGGCTGGATCACGAGATGACGCTGCATGACGCGGCGATGACCCGGTTTTCCCAATGGTGGCGGCGCAGCCGGCGCGCCGGCCATGCCTTCGCCGAGGGCGCGGCGCTGCATGGCAGCGGGCCCGAGCGGCACTGGGTGGCCGAGACCCGGCGCGCGCTGGCCTGGGGCGCGATCCTGCCGCTGGCGATCCTGGCGGTGCTGTTCGTCTCGCCCTCGCTGGCGCTGCTGATGGCGCTGGCCTATCCGGCCCAGGTCCTGCGGCTGGCGGCGCGGCGCGGCGTCTCGCAGGCCCTGTCCTGGCAGGTCGCCGTCTTCACCGTGCTGGGCAAGTTCGCCGAGGCGCAGGGCGTGCTGTCCTTCTGGAAGAACCGGCTGCTGGGCCGCCGCGGCGGGCTGATCGAATACAAGTAGGCGGCCGGCTCAGCCGGATCTGCGCTGGCGCAGGGCGGCCATCGTCTCGCCCGGCAGGATCGCGGCGCAGCGGGCATAGCGCGGCACCAGCCGGCGCGGCGCCGACAGCATCCGCCAGACCCATTCCAGCGCCAGCCGCCTGACCCAGAGCGGCGCCCGCCGCTGGTTCCCGGCCAGGAAATCCAGCCCCGCGCCGACCGAGGCGAAGCCGATCCCCGGCACCTCGCGCCGCCCGCGCGCGGCCAGCATTTCCTGGCGCGGCGCGCCCATGGCCAGAAAGCACATCCGCGCGCCGCTGGCCTCGATCTGCCGCAGCAGTTCCCCGGCGGCATCGGAGGCGGCGTCGAAGCCCATCGGCGGCGCGATCGTCGCCGCGATCCGCGCGCCGGGCACGCGCGCGCGCAGCGCCTGCGCCGCGGCCTCCAGCGCCTCGGCGGTGCTGCCGACCAGGGCCAGGGGCACCTCCTCCTCGGCGGCCAGCTGCACCAGCGGGACCACCAGATCCGAGCCGGGCACCAGGCCGACCGGCCGGCCTGCCAGCCGCGACAGCCAGACGATGGGATTGCCGTCCGCCACCACCAGGTCCTGCGCCGCATAGGCGGCCCGGAAGCCGGGATCGCTGCGCAGCTTCACCAGATGGTCCAGGTTGATGGTCGCCAGCGCGAAGCCTTCGCCCGCGCGCCAGCGGCGGCGGATCTCGGCCAGAAGCGCGGGCTGGTCGGGCATGTTCAGCGTGATCCGGTGGTCGGCATAGTCGAATTGCATCGCTCATCCATCTCTGCGGCCCCGATTCGGGGCAAGCCCGCAAATCCGCTGCATTTTAGGCGCCCACGGGTCCGGCGGGCGCCGGCGGCGCTTTTGCGGCTCTTCGTCCCGTGCTATGGGGCATGTGTCAAGCCTTCAAGCCGGATGCCCGCGGCCGATGCCCAATGTCCTTGCGACCCTGATGCTGCTGATATGGCCGCTGGTGACGGTGGCCATGTATGCGCAGATGCCGGTGCAGCGGGCGGTCGTCTGGTCGGTCCTCAGCGCCTATCTGATCCTGCCCGCCGCGACCGAGATCGACCTGCCGCTGATTCCGGGTCTCAGCAAATACATGATCCCGGCCTTCTTCGGCTATATCGCGGCCTGCGCCACGCAGGGGCGGCTGATCCCGCTGATCCCGCGCAGCGCGCTGGCGCGGCTGTTTCTGGCGATGGTGATCTTCGGGACCATCGGCACGGTGCTGACCAATGCCGATCCGGTCTTCGTCAATCGTGAAACGATCATTCCCGCCCTGCGCCCCTATGACGCGCTGTCGATGGTGATGAACCACCTGGGCTGGCTGCTGATCTGGGCGCTGGCGCGGGAATTCCTGACCGATCGCGAGGGGGTGATGCTGTTTGCCCGCGCGCTGGTCGTCTCGTTCCTGATCTATTCGGTGCCGATGCTCTACGAGATCAGGATGTCGCCGCAGCTGCACCGGATGATCTACGGCTTCTTCCAGCATGATTTCGGCCAGATGATGCGGCAGGGCGGCTTCCGGCCGATCGTCTTCCTGGAACACGGGCTGTGGGTGGCGATCCTGACCGCGATGGCCTTCCTGACGGCGCTGGTGCTGGCGCGGGACGCCGCGCCGGGGCAGAAGGCCGGCTGGTATCGCGCCGGCGCCTATCTGGGCGTGCTGCTGGTCCTGTGCAAGAGCATCGCGGCGCTGATCTATGCCGCCGCCCTGCTGCCGGTCTTCCTGTGGGGCCGGGCGCGGCTGATGCTGCGGGTGGCGGTGCTGATCAGCATCCTGATCCTGGCCTTCCCGATGCTGCGCGGCGCCGGGCTGATCCCGACCGACGAGATGGTCGAGATGGTGGCCGGCTTCTCGGCCGATCGCGCCCAGTCGCTGGGGTTCAGGTTCCATCACGAGGATGCCTTCCTGGACCGCGCGGCCGAACGCCCGGTCTTCGGCTGGGGCGGCTGGGGGCGCAACGCGACCTACGATCCGCTGACCGGAGAGAACCTGTCGGTCGCCGACGGGCAGTGGATCATCTCGATCGGGATCTCGGGCTATGTCGGCTTCATCGGCTATTTCGGATTGCTGGCGGCGCCGATCTTCCTGATGGGCCGCGCCTATCGCCGCGCCGGGCGCGAGGTGCCGGTCCTGGCCGCGGGGATGGCGCTGGTGCTGGCGGTGAACCTGGTGGACCTGCTGCCGAACGCGACGCTGACCCCGGTGACATGGCTGCTGACCGGCGGCCTGCTGGGCTATCTGGAGCGGCTGGGGCAGGGCGCCTCCGAGCCCGAATCGCCCGTCGCCGCCTCTGCCGCGCCCCGCCGCCGCAATTTCGCCGGCCTGGTGGGCGCCACCACGCCGATGGGGCCGCGCAGCCTGCTCTGAAGCATTTCCAGCAAAAAGGGGCTGCCGGTCCTGCGGCTGGAAATGCGCATGAACAGGCTATTTCCAGCGGCGGTGGATCCAGAACCACTGGTCCATGTGGCGGCGGATCAGCGCCTCCAGGTCGTCGTTCAGCGCCTGCATCATCGCGCGCGGCTCGCCATGTTCGACCGGCGTGCCGACATGGACGCGAAAGCTCAGCCCGTCGGGCTGGCGGATGCCGTTGATCGGCAGCAGCAGCGCATCGTTGCGGATCGCCAGCTCGGCCGGGGTCAGCACGGTGCTGGTCGGCAGGTCGAAGAAGCTCAGCTCGGCCCCGTGATGGTCGTACTGGTCGAAACCCAGCGCCAGCCAGCCGCCGCCCTTCAGGAAGCGCAGCATCGCCGCCAGCCCGGCGCGGCCGCGCGGAAACAGCGGCTCGGCGATGGCGGTGATGGCCGGGACGTAATGGCTGTTGAAGGCCTTGTTGTTCATCGGCCGATACAGCGCGCCGACCGGCCAGCCGCGCGCCACCAGCGTCGCCCGCATTGCGTCGTAATTGCCGAAATGCGCGCAGGCCAGGATCACCGGGCGGTGGCTGTCGAAAGCCGCCTCCAGCGCGGCAAGGCCCGGCCCCTCGATCACCGCCGAGGCGCGGATGCGGTCGGTGAATTCCTCGCCCGAATAGATCTCGGCCAGCGACCGGCCGGCATTGTCGGGAACGGCGCGGACCAGCGCCTCGACCTCGGCCGCGCTCAGGTCGGGCCGGGCCAGCGCCAGGTTGTCGCGGATCCGCCGCCGCCAGCCCGCCACCGGCGCGATCACCCGCGAGAAGAACCAGCCCACCGCCGGAATCCGCCGGGGGTAGGGCAGCAGCCGCGCCAGGGCCATCAGCCCCAGGAAGGCGCCATTGGCCAGCCGGTCGATGAAGGGAGGGGTGGGTTCGTTCATTCTTCCGCCTTCGCCGCGCGGGCCTCTCGCGACCAGACATAAAGCCCGGCCATGACGATAATCGCCGCCCCGGTGATGGTCCAGCCATCCGGGACCTGCCCGAAGAACAGCCAGCCCCACAGCCCCGCCCACAGCAGGCCGGTATAGCCGAAGGGCGCCAGCACCCCCGCCTCGGCCATGGCGAAGGCCCGGACCAGGAACCACTGGCTCAGCGTGCCGAAGATCCCCAGCAGCGCGAAGACCCCCAGGTCGGCGGGATCGATCGGCCGCCAGAAGAAGGGCACCACGGCCGAGGTCAGCACCACCCCCACCACCGCCGACCAGGTGACCGAGATCGCCACCGAATCGCCGCGCACGCTGCGGGTCAGCAGCGCGCCGATCGCATAGGTGAAGGCGCCGGCCAGCGGCAGCAGCGCGGCCTTGTCGAAAACCCCCATGCCGGGACGGATGATGATCATCGCCCCGACCAGCGCCGCCGCGATCCCCATGATCCGGCGCAGCCCGATCCGCTCGCCCAGAAACAGCGCCGCCCCAAGCGTGATCAGCACCGGGTTGATGTCCATGATCGCGGTCGCCTCGGCCAGGCCGATATATTGCAGCGAGGTGAAGAACAGCCCGACCGAGGCCAGCTGCATCAGCGCGCGGGCGAATTGCATCCCCGGCTGGCGGGTGCGCAGCTGCAAGGGCAGGCGCGACCGGAAGATCAGCACGAAGATCAGCAGGTTGCCAAGGAATCGCGCCCAGACCACCTGGGCCGGGTGATAGCTCTGCGTCAGGTGCTTCGCGGCGGCATCCATCAGCGTGAAGCCCAGGATGGCCAGCAGCAGCAGCGCGATCCCGACCGGCTGGTCATTGCCCGGCCTTCGCCGCCCGTCGCGTTCGCGCCCCATCAGCGCGAAGGTCCGCGCCAGAACCCGCATCAGATCCCCCTTCCGCAAACGGCCGGACAAATGCCCGGCCGCTTCTTCGTTGTCCAAATACCCCCGCCGGAGGCGGACGCTCGCCTCACAGCAATGCCCTGGCCTTCTCGACCACGGCCTCGGCGGTGATGCCGAATTCCCGGTAAAGCGTCGGCGCCGGGGCCGAGGCGCCGAAGCCGGTCATGCCGACGAAATCCGATTTCTCCTCGCGCCCGCGCTCGCCCAGCAGCAGCCAGTCCCAGGGCTGGCGGATGGCGGCCTCGACGGCGACGCGCACCGTGCCCTCGGGCAGCACCTCGCGGCGGTAATCGGCGGATTGCGCCCGGAACAGCTCCATCGAGGGGACCGAGACGACGCGGGTCGGCGTGCCGCCCGCCTCCAGCGCCTCGCGGGCCTCGACGGCGATCTCGACCTCGGATCCGGTGGCCATCAGCACCACGGCGGGCGCCCCGCCCGATGCCTCGCGCAGCACATAGGCGCCCTTGGCGGACAGGTTCTCGGCCGAGGCCTCGTCGCGCAGCAGCGGCAGGTTCTGGCGCGACAGGGCCAGGACCGAGGGCGTCGATTCCTGCGACAGCGCGATCTCCCAGGCCTCGGCGGTCTCGACCTGGTCGCAGGGGCGCAGGGTCAGCGTGTTCGGCGTGGCGCGGCAGATCGCCAGATGCTCGACCGGCTGGTGGGTCGGGCCGTCCTCGCCCAGCCCGATGCTGTCATGGGTCATCACATAGACCACCGGCAGCCCCATCAGCGCCGACAGCCGCATCGCGCCGCGGGCATAGTCGGTGAAGCACAGGAAGGTGCCGCCATAGGGGCGGAAGCCGCCATGCAGCCAGATGCCGTTCATCGCGGCGGCCATGCCATGTTCGCGGATGCCGTAATGGACATAGCGGCCCAGCCGGTTCTGGGCGTTGAAGATGCCCTGGTCCGAGGTCCTGGTGTTGTTCGACCCGGTCAGGTCGGCCGAGCCGCCGAAGTTTTCCGGCATATGCGGGTTCAGCACTTCCAGCACGTTCTCGCTGGCCTTGCGGGTGGCGACCTTGGGCTTGGCATCCACCGTCTGCTTCTTCAGCGCGGCGATGGCCGGGGCCAGATGCGGGTTCACCTCGTCGCCGATGCGGCGGCTGAACTCGTCGCGGGCATCGGCAGCCAGCGCGTCGACGCGGGCGTTCCAGGCCTTGCGGGCCTCGGCCCCCTTCGCGCCGATCGCGCGCCAGTCGGCGGCGATGTCCTCGGGGATCTCGAAGGCCACGCCCTCCCAGCCATAGGCCTTGCGGGTGGCGGCGATCTCCTCGGCCCCCAGGGGCGAGCCATGGGCCTTGGCGCTGTCGGCCTTGGTGGGCGCGCCGAAGCCGATGACGGTCTTGCAGGAGACCAGCACCGGGCGGCCGTCTTCCTGTTTCGCCTGGGTCAGGGCGCGGTCGATGTCGGCGGCGTCATGGCCGTCGCATTCCAGCACCCGCCAGCCCGAAGCGGCGAAGCGCGCCAGCTGGTCGGTGCGGTCCGACAGGCTGACCCGGCCGTCGATGGTGATGTCGTTGTTGTCCCACAAGACGATCAGCCGGCCCAGGCCCTGCGCGCCCGCCAGGCCCACGGCCTCCTGGCTGATGCCCTCCATCAGGCAGCCGTCTCCGGCGATGACCCAGGTGCGGTGGTCGCACAGGTCCGCGCCGAATTCGGCCCGCATCGCCTCTTCGGCCATGGCCATGCCGACCGAGGTCGCAAGGCCCTGGCCCAGGGGGCCGGTGGTGGTCTCGACGCCCTCGACATGGCCGTATTCGGGATGGCCCGCCGTGATCGCGCCCCATTGGCGGAAGTTGCGGATCTGCTCCAGCGACATCTGCTCGTATCCGGTCAGGTGCAGCAGCGCATAGATCAGCATCGAGCCATGGCCCGCCGACAGCACGAAGCGGTCGCGGTCGAACCAGTTGGGTGCCGAGGCGTCGAATTTCAGGTGGTTGCGGAACAGCACGGTCGCCACGTCGGCCATGCCCATCGGCATGCCGGGATGGCCGGAATTGGCGGCCTCGACCGCATCCATCGCCAGGACGCGGATCGCGCTGGCCAGTTTCCAGTGTTCGGGGTCGGCCTTGCGGCGGGCGGCGATGTCCATGGCGGTCCCTCTGGGCTTTCGGTGGCTTTGCTGACCTGTTAGGGGCGAAGCCCGGCGGTTGCAAGCGCAAGGGCACGCGGCTAGGGTCCCGCGCAAGCAGGACGAGGACAACCGTGAGCGCGCTTCCCGCCATCATCGGCTTTCGCAAGGACCGGATCGGCGCCCGGCTGATCGGGCTTCTGAACATCCTGCGGCTGGGCCGCAAGTTCGGCCTTCCCGCGCGCTATGTCTGGCTGTCCGAGCCCGGCGGCCCCTATCCCGAGCTGGTCGATCCGCGCGAATTCCTGGAGGCCGGCTTCGTGGCCGACCATATCGCCGTGGTGGACAGGGCGCCCGACCTGTCGGGGCGCACCGACCTGATGACGCTGGCCCCCACGATCAACGACGCCCACATGGCCCGCCGCCTGGCGGGCGGAGAGCTGTTCTTCAGCGACATCGCCTTCGACGTGCTTCATTTCATGGGCGAACCCGCCCCTGAGGCGCGGGCCGGGATCGCCGCCATTGCCGCTGATCTGCCGCTGGCGCCGCGCCTGGCGCGCGCCCTGGCGCGGGCCGAAAACCGGCTGTCGCGGCTGGTTCCGGGCGGGCTGGCGCAGGCCTCGGCCATCCACATGCGGCGCGGCGACCTTCTGGACGGCGATCCCTGGTCGCTTGGCGCCTGGCCCGCGAAATACGTGCCCGACGAATTCTTCCGCGCCTGGGCGGCGGGGCAGGAGGGCGCGGTGATCGTCTTTACTGACACGCCCGCCGCGGCCCATCACATGGCGGCGGGCGACCGGCGCATCGTGCCCATCGACCGGCTGCTGGACCTCGAGAAGCTGACCGCCACCGAACGCGACATGCTGGAACTGCTGCTGATGGCGCGCTGCCGGCGGATCGGCGGGCCGGGCGGCAGCGCGTTTTCCCGCGCGGCGGCCTCGCTGGGATCGGCCGAGATCGTCATGCTGCCGCAGCAATTGCCCACCCCCCGGCGCGGCGAAGCCTATCAGGCGCTGCTGGACCGCGCGATCGAGGCGCCGGACAGCTTCCTTGCGCCGGGCGATCTGGCGCAGTCGCTGCATTACGCCGCGCGCCACGCCATCGCGCAGGGGCAGGCCGGCCGGCTGGCCGAGGCGCTGGAGGGGCAGGGCGCGCTGATGGCGGCGCATCCCTTCGTGCGGCGCATCCATGCCGAATGCCTGCTGGCGGCGGGGCAGCAGGACCGCGCCCGTGCGGCCGCGCAGGACGCGCTGGCCGATCCGCGCCTGGTTGGGCGCGACCAGCGGCTGTGCCGGGGCGTGCTGTCGGTGATGGAGGCCCGCGCCGCGCCCGACAGCGGCGACGTGGCCGAGCAGTTCCTGGCTGCCGTCTTCTCTCAACCCGCCGGGGAGAATGCCCAGACCGCCCATATGGCCGCCATGCTGCTGGGCCGCGACGGGCCGGTGGCGCAGGCGCTGATGTTCCCCCCCGCCCTGACCGCCGGGCTTCTGGAGAGGAACGAGGCCGGGCTGAGCCTGCTGGCGCCCTGGTTCTATCTGGCCGACTGGGAAGAGCTTCTGGACGACGAGGCCGCGCGGCGTCCGCTGCTGGCCGGCCCGGCGATGCATCTGAAGCTGCGCCGGCTGGGACCCGCGCCGCGCGAGGCCGACCACGCGCTGACCGAGGGGACCACGCCCCCGCCGCCGGCCTCGGAGATCGAGGCGCAGCGCATCGGGCTGGGCGCGGCGATCCTGTCGCTGCACGGCCGCTATGCCCGCGCCCTGCGGATCCTGCACTGGCTGGACGACATCCGCCCCGGCGATCCGCTGGTGAAGAAGCGGCTGGCCGATACCTGTTTCCGCCTGGGCAATGTCGCGCGGGCCGAGGATTTCCTGGCCGAGGCGCTGGAGCTGGCCGGAAAGCCGCCGCTGCTGCAGGTCTCGATGGCGCGGCGGCTGGCGGCGATGGGCCGGCCGATCCGGGCCCGGAACCATATCCGCATGGCGCTGAAGCAATGGCCGGACAGCGGCTTCCTCAAGCGCCAGGGGCGCCGCGTGCGCAGGACCCTGGCCGAGGCCGCAAGCGACGGCCCAGGGGAAGGGGCTGCTGCGGGCTAGTCGCCGGCGGCCTCTCCCACGCCCGGCTGCGCCAGCGGGTGGTGGTTCAGCACCAGCTCGCGCATCCGTTCGTCCAGCACATGGGTATAGATCTCGGTCGTGCCCAGATCGGCATGGCCCAGCAGCGTCTGGATGCTGCGCAGGTCGGCGCCGCCCTCCAGCAGATGGGTGGCGAAGGCGTGGCGGATGACATGCGGCGTCACCCGCGCGGGATCGACGCCCGCGGCAATGGCGATGTCGTTGAGCAGCCGCCCGAAGCTCTGGCGCGGCATGTGCCCGGCAGCGCCCGGCGCGGGAAACAGCCAGCGCCCGCCGCGCCCGGCGGTCAGCCGCGCCAGCGGACTGCCCTCGGGCGGGGCGTCGCGGATCTCCAGCCAGGCGGCCAGCGCGCGGCGGGCGGGGGCGGTCAGCGGCACCAGCCGCTCCTTGCCACCCTTGCCGCGAATCAGCAGCACCGGCGGATCGCCCCGGCAGGCGGCGACCGGCAGGGCGACCAGTTCGCTGACCCGCATCCCCGTCGCATAGAGCAGCTCGATCAGGCACAGGTTGCGGGCGCGCTCGGCCGGGCTGCGGCCGATCTCCGGGGCGGCGGCCAGCATCGCCTCGATCTCGGCGCGCTCCAGCGTCTTGGGCAGGCGCTTGGCGCGGCCGGGGCCGCTGATGCGGATGGCGGGATCGTCCTCGCGCCAGCCCTCTTCCAGCGCGAAGCGGGTGAACTGGCGGATCGAGGACAGCCGCCGCGCCCGCGTCGCCCGCGACAGGCCCTGCGCGTCGCAGAAGGCCAGGTAATCCTCGACCGTCTCGCGGCTCAGCCCGGCCAGGCTGCCCCCGCGCCGCGCCAGCCATTCCGACAGGTCGCGCAGGTCGCGCCCGTAAGCCAGCAGCGTGTTGCGCGCCGCCCCCGCCTCGGCCGCCTGCGCATCCAGGAAGGCCGAGATCGCGGATCCGTCGCCCATGGACAGCGGCGCGGGCATCAGTCGTCCCCGCGCATACGCGGCAGCAGGCTCAGCTGCGCGCGGGCCAGGTCGGCATCGGCCTCAAGCCCCAGCGCCTGCAGCATCTGCAACCCGCGCCCGGCGCGGGCCAGGTCGCCGTCCAGCCCCGCATCGACATCCGCCATCGCCGCCAGCAGCGCCTCGCCCCGCGCCTCGGCCGGGGCGGTGGCGGGCTCGCCCGCGGGATTGGGGGCCAGCCCCTCGGCGGTGGGGACCGGCGCGGGAACCGGCAGGCCCTGCCACTGGCGCAGCCAGCCGGCGATCTCGGCCGCGCGGCCCTCCAGGCCCTCCTCGGGCAGGTCCGCCCCGACCATCGCGGCCAGCACGTCGGCCATGTCCGCGCGGCGGAATTCGTCGAAGGCGCGGGGCAGGGCGGCGCCGACATCGCCCGCCGCCAGCGCGGCTTCCAGCGTGCGCATGGCGCTGGCCCGCTCCCAGACCCCGCCCGAGGCCGCGGGCTTCTGTTCCGCATAGATCTGCCGCAGCAGCGCCGGGGCGATGGCGCCCGCCCGCGCCAGTCGCTCGGCCGCCTCCAGCCGCGCCTTCCAGCCGCTGTTCATGCGCAGGTCGGATTGCGCGAAGGCGGTGGGCAGCGGCGCGGTGGGCAGGGGCTGGCCGATCGCCTCGTGGATGCGGAAATCCAGCGGCGTCATCCGTTCGGCCGGTTCCAGCATCTCGGCGCCGTCGACGAAGGCGTCGTCCAGGAAATGGGTCAGCATGATCGCCTGGCGCTCGTCGATCAGGCCAAGCGTCTCGGCGCCGTGCAGGCTGACGGCGGCGGCGGCCCAGTCGCCGCCCTGCGCCAGGCAGAAGATCCGCGCGGCGAAGCTGGGGGCGATGCCGGGCGTGCTGTTCATGATGTCGCAGGCGCGGGTCTCGTCGCCCTCCAGCAGGGCGATGTCGAACAGGCGGCGGAAGACCTCGGGATCGCCGGGCCCGGCGGTCACCAGCAGCGCCTGCGCCTGTTCCAGCGCGCCCATGTCCAGCAGCCGGTCGGCGCGGGCCAGGAACAGGTGGCCGCGGCGGTTGCCGTCCTCGCCCGAGGGCGGCGTCAGCTGCGCGGTCAGCACCCGCCGCATCAGCGCGTTCATCGCCGGCAGCCGGGCCGGGGTCTGCAGGATCAGCGGCGCCAGCGTCTCGGCGCTGCTGCCCTGCCACAGGTCCTTGGGCAGCCCGGCGCGGCGTGCGGTGATCGTGCCGCCCGCATCCGGGTCGCCGCCGTCCAGCCGCGTCACCTGCACCTCGCCCACGGCGCCGGATTCGGCCACCGGCTGGGGCGCGGCCGGGCCCATGCCCGGCGGCGACGGGTCGCCGGGCCGCCAGGCAGAGCTTTCGCGCGCCGGCCCCTGGACACTGCCCGACAGCCAGTCGCTGGCCGAGAGCGGCTGCTGCTGCGCCGCGGCGGCCAGTCCAAGCCCCAGCCACAGGCCCGCCGCGGCGATCGCTATCCGGCGGCGCTCACTCACTGGTCTCGGTGCCCGCATCCGCGTCGTCGCCGGCGGCTTCCGCCGCGGGACCGGCCGGCGGGGAGGCATCGGTGATCGGGATGGGCTGGCGGATCTCTTTCCGGGCGGGATCCATGTCGCCGAAATAGGCATAGCCCACCAGCGCGATCAGCGCCGCCAGAATCAGCACCACCACAAGCTTCAGCAGCCGCATCGATATTCGCCCCTTTTTCCTGCCTTTTCGCCCCCGACGGGCCCGGTCTTTCGCCGGTCACTCCGGAATATATATGGCAATTTCCGAAAGATCACGTCATTCAGCGTCCCGGACGGCGCGCAAAGGGGAGAAAGCACCGCATGAAGGCCAGGTTGAAGCGGCATATCGTGCTGGTCGGCATGATGGGCGCGGGCAAGACCGCCATCGGGACGGAACTGGCCCGCCGGCTGCATGTCCCCTTCACCGATTCCGATGCCGAGATCGAGGCCGCCGCCGCCATGACGATCCCCGAGATCTTCGCCCGCGACGGCGAGGCCTTCTTCCGCGACCGCGAAACCCAGGTGCTGGCGCGGCTGCTGGGGGGGGCGCCGGGGGTGATCTCGACCGGCGGGGGGGCCTGGATGCGGGCCGAGAACCGCGAGCTGATCGCGGCGCACGGGCTGTCGGTCTGGCTGAACTGCGACCTGGACACGCTGTGGCACCGGGTCCGCCAGCGCAGCAACCGGCCGCTGCTGCAGACCGCCGATCCCAAGGGCACGCTGGCGGCGCTGCTGGAAAAGCGCAATCCCGTCTATGCGCTGGCCGAGATGAACTTTCCCGCGCGGCAGGGCGACACGATCGAGACCGCCACCAGCCGCCTGATCGCCGCGATCCGCGCCACCGAACCCGAATTGCTGGAGGCCAGATGACCGATACCGTCACCGTCCATGTCCCGCTTGGCGATCGCGCCTATGACGTGCGCATCGGCCCCGGCCTGATCGGGCGCGCGGGCGCCGAGATCGCGCCGCTGCTGCGCCGCCCGCGCGTGGCCGTGGTCAGCGACCAGACCGTGGCCGCCCTGCACCTGCCGCGCCTGCAATCGGCGCTGAAGGCCGAGGGCATCGACAGCGTGGCGCTGAGCCTGCCGGCGGGCGAGGCCACGAAAAGCTGGCCGCATCTGACCCGCGTGGTCGAATGGCTGCTGGAAGAGAAGGTCGAGCGTCGCGACATCGTGATCGCCTTCGGCGGCGGGGTGATCGGCGACCTGGTCGGCTTCGCGGCGGCGATCCTGCGGCGCGGGGTGCGCTTCGTGCAGATCCCGACCTCGCTTCTGGCGCAGGTGGACAGCAGCGTCGGCGGCAAGACCGGCATCAACAGCCCCCATGGCAAGAACCTGATCGGCGCCTTCCACCAGCCCTCGCTGGTGCTGGCCGACATCGCGGTGCTGGACACGCTGCGGCCGCGCGATTTCCTGGCGGGCTATGGCGAGGTGGCGAAATACGGACTGCTGGGGGACGCGGATTTCTTCGAATGGCTGGAGGAGAACGGCCCGCAACTGAGCAGCGACATGGCGGCGCGGCTGCATGCGGTCGCGCATTCGGTGCGGATGAAGGCCGGGATCGTCACCCGCGACGAGACCGAGCAGGGCGAGCGCGCGCTGCTGAACCTGGGCCATACCTTCGGCCATGCGCTGGAATCGGCCACCGGCTATTCCGACCGGCTGCTGCATGGCGAGGGGGTGGCGATCGGCTGCGCGCTGGCATTCGATCTGTCGGCGCGGATGGGGCTGTGCAGCCAGGAGGCGCCAAGCCGGGTGCTGGCGCATCTGCGGCAGATGGGGATGCCCTCGCGGTTCTCGGACATTCCGGGCGATCTGCCGGGCGACGAGGCGCTGGTGGCGCTGATGGGGCAGGACAAGAAGGTCGTGGACGGGCGGCTGCGCTTCGTGCTGGCGCGCGGCATCGGCGAGGCCTTCGTCAGCGACGACGTGCCGGGCGAGATGCTGCGCGAGGTCTTGCGCGCGGCGCGCGACTGAACGGGCGGGTTTTCCTCCGTCCCGGCCCGGCGAAGCCTTCGCCCCCATCGAGGGGGCCGCAAGGCTGGGCGGCCCCGCCGCCCGGCGCCGCCTCAGGCCTGGGCGTGTTGCGGCTTGGCGTTCCGCGACCGGGCCAGCATCCGCTCGACCATGCTGTCGGCGATGTCGGTGGTGGTGCGGCCCTCGGCCTCGGCGCGGGCCAGCATTTCTGCGATCCGCTCGGCGATCCCGGCCAGCCGGTCGCGCCGCCAGCGGTCGTCCTTGCGGTGGATCTCGCTGGCGACCGAGATGATCCCGCCGGCATTGACGACGTAATCGGGCAGGTAGGTGATGCCGCGCTTGCGCAGGGTCTCGGCGACGGCGGGCGTGGCCAGCTGGTTGTTCGCGGCGCCGCAGACCAGCCGCGCCGACAGCTGCGCGGCGCTGCCTTCGGTCAGCACGCCGCCCAGGGCGCAGGGGGCGAAGATGTCGACCTGCGGCGCGAAGATCTCGTCCGGGGCGCAGGACGCGGCGCCCAGCCGCTGCCGCGCATCCTGGACCGCCGCCTGGTTGATGTCGGCGACGACCAGCTCTGCCCCGGCACCGTGCAGCTTTTCGGCCAGCGACAGGCCGACATGGCCCAGCCCCTGCACCAGCACCCGCCGGCCGGCCAGGTCTTCGCTGCCGAAGACCCGCGCCGCGCCGACCCGCAGGCAGCGGAACACCCCCTCTGCCGTCCAGGGCGAGGGATCGCCCGAGCCATGTGCGCCCCCGGTCAGCCCCACCGCATAGCGGGTCCGGCTGGCGGCCTCGGCCATGTCGGCGGTCGAGATGCCGACATCCTCGGCGGTGTAATAGCTGCCCGCCAGCGCCTCGACCGCCTGGCCGAAGGCGCGCATCATCGCCGGCGTCTTGTCGCGGCGCGCATCGCCGATGATGACCGACTTGCCGCCGCCCAGCCCCAGCCCGGCCATCGCGTTCTTGTAGGTCATGCCGCGCGCCAGCCGGGTCACGTCCTGGACCGCCTCGGCATCGCCGGCATAGGGCCACATCCGGCAGCCGCCCGCCGCCGGGCCAAGCGCGGTGGAATGGATGCAGATCAGCGCGCGCAGCCCGGCCTCGGGCGCCTCGGCCAGCACCAGGCGCTCGAACCCCTGGGGCGGGGTCAGATCGGTCAGTTTCGGTTCCATGGCAGCCTCCTCCAAAGCGTGGCGATCCGGGGACGGATCGCTGCGGAACTGGGGCCAGAAAGGCCAGTGCCGGGGCTTTTGCAAGCGCGGGATTTTTCGGAAAGCCGCGGTGGCGGACCGCGCAACTTGCCGCAGGGCCGGCCGGACAGCCGCGCAATTTCAGGCAAGCCGGGGCGGTGCCTGCCGGCGCGGCGGGCCGGGTGATTCGCCGGGGCGGATCGCGCCCTGGCCCGAACCCGTCCCGGCAAGCCGTCACGCAAAAGGCCGGGCGCGAGGCCCGGCCTTTCGGTCATTCCGGCGGGGTCGTCGCGATCACTCGCGATTGCCCAGGAACTGCAGGAGGAACATGAACAGGTTCAGGAAGTCCAGATACAGCTGCAGCGCGCCCATGATGGCGGTCTTGCCCAGGAAGTCGCGGTCCGAACCGGCCATCTGCAGATAGGTGTTCTTGATGTTCTGCGTGTCATAGGCGGTCAGGCCGGCGAAGATCAGCACGCCCAGCACCGAGATCGCGAACTGCATCGCCGAGCTTTGCAGGAAGATGTTCACGATCATGGCGATGATCAGGCCGATCACGCCCATGATCAGGAAGCTGCCCCAGCCCGAGATGTCCTTCTTGGTGGTGTAGCCCCACAGCGACAGGCCGGCGAAGGCGATCGCGGTGATCAGGAAGGTCTGGATGATCGAGAAGCTGGTATAGACCATGAAGATCCAGCTGATCGAGATGCCCATCAGCGCGGCGAAGCCGTAGAACACCATGGTCGCGGCCTGCACCGACAGGCGGTTCAGCATGGCGCCGAAGGCGAAGACCACGATCAGCGGCGCGAACATCAGCACCCAGCGCAGCGGGGTGGTATAGATGGCGGCGCCAAGCGCGGTCAGCTGTCCGTCGGGACCGACGGCAGCGGTGCTGATGCCCCATGCGGCAATGGCGGTCACAAGCATGCCGACCGACATCAGCCCATAGACTTTGTTCATATAGGCCCGCAGGCCTTCATCGACCACCGCCGTGCGGGTGCCGACGCCCTGCGTCGTGCGGTAGGTATTGTAATCTGCCATCAACGTCTCCCCAACAGGTTGGCGGGATCTCCCGCGATATGCGCTCTATATTGGCAGATCGGCGTTTCATTTCAATGCCGCAGACGCGTCAAAATCGCGCAGATTACACGTATTTTATATGGTGATGACGACCTTGCCGACCGAACGGCGCTCGCGCAGCAGGGCGTAGCCCTCGGCCAGGCGGTCCAGCGGCAGGGAATGGCCCGCGACGGGATGCAGGCTGCCTGCCTCGAACATGGCGAAAAGGCGGCGCAGGCTGCCGCGCAGCGCGTCGGGATCCAGCTGCTGATAGGCGCCCCAGTAGAGGCCGTGGATGGCAATGTTCTTGACCAGCGCGTGGTTCAGCGGCAGCGCGGGCGGGCGCCCGCCGGCGAAGCCGATGACCAGGAAGCGGCCGCCGGGGCGCAAGGCGCCGAACGCGGCCTCGCCCGCGCTGTCGCCGACCGGGTCATAGACCACGTCGACGCCCCCCCGTTCGCGCAGCGCCGCCTTGAGGTCGGGGCAGGCGGCGCTGTCGATCGCCTCCTCGGCGCCGGCGGCGCGGACCACCTCCAGCCGCTCGGGGCCGCGGGCCACGGCGATGACGCGGGCGCCCATCGCGCGGCCGATCTCGACCGCGGTCAGGCCGACGCCCCCGGCGGCGCCCAGCACCGCCAGCACCTCGCCGGGGCGCAGCCGGGCCCGGTCGTCCAGCGCCAGGTGGCTGGTGCCATAGGCGATCTGGAAGCCCGCCGCCTGCTCAAGGCTCATGGCGTCGGGGATCGGCAGGCAGGCCAGGGGCGGGACCGCGACCAGCTCGGCCATGGTGCCGGGCCACAGCACCGCGACGCGCTGGCCGGGCGCCAGCCCGCTGCCCTCGGGCGCGGAGACCACCTCGCCCGAGCCCTCCAGTCCGGGCACGAAGGGAAAGGCCGCCTTCTCCTGGTACTGCCCCTTCGCCTTCAGCAGATCCGCGAAGTTCAGCGCCGCCGCGCGCATCCGCACCAGGACCTGGTCGGGGCCCGGCCGGGGGCTGGCCGCCGTTGCCGGCCGAGGGTCCCGGCCCTGCGACTCGACCAGGGCGATTCGGATCTGTTGGGTCATCCTGTCCTCCACAAAGAATAAGACAATAAGTTCACTGGCTTGTTTCCGCTCATCAAAATTGCAGGCTACGCAAATCCGGACCTGTCTTTTTGGTCAGAAAGTGGTTTGTTAACCATGTTGACACTCGAAAATTGAGCCGGTCTGCGCTACTGCCGCTCTAGATTGAACGAGGTTGGGCCATGAAGCACGGTGTTGATGTACATGTTGGTAAGCGTATCCGCCATCGGCGGTGGATGATCGGAATGACCCAGCAACAATTGGCCGAGAAGGTCGGGATCAAGTTTCAGCAGATCCAGAAGTACGAAACCGGGATGAACCGGGTGTCGGCTTCCCGTCTGTGGGATATTGCCCGCGCGGTCGATGTTCCGGTCAGCTTCTTCTTCGAAGGGTTGCACGAGGGCGACACGGTCGAGGAAGTGGAAGGCGATATCCTCGCCGACAAGGAGGCGCTGCAGCTGGTGCGCGCCTATTATGCGATGCCGGTCGCGCAGCGCCGCCAGATCTTCGAACTGGCCCGCGTCCTGTCCGACGCCGCCTGAGGGCGCGCCGCCGCGCCGATCCTGCCGGGAGGGGATCTTCTGTCCCGGTCTGTCCCTTTTCGCGCCGTCTGCCCCGGCTGGCATGAAGCAGTCTGGCACCGGATCGTGTCAACGTCATGACAATGCCCGCCATCCCGATCCCTCGGGCTGGCATGGGCTTGCGGAACAGGCTAGACCAAGCCCCGGAACAGGCGACGGGGGCAGGCATGAAGGATGCGGCGCAGATCATCGAGACGGCGCATGAGATGGCCGATGCCGCGCGGCAGGCGATCCTGCCGCTGTTTCGCAGCGCCGATCTGGCCACCGACAACAAGCGCCCGGCGGATTTCGACCCGGTGACCCAGGCCGACCGCGCCGCTGAGGCCGCGATGCGCGCCGTTCTGGCGCGCCGCCGCCCCGACGACGCGATCCTGGGCGAGGAATATGGCGCGCAAGAGGGCAGCTCCGGCCTGACCTGGGTGCTGGACCCGATCGACGGCACCCGCGCCTTCCTGTGCGGCGCGCCCAGCTGGGGCGTGCTGATCGGGCTGAGCGACGGCGATAAGGTGATCTACGGGCTGATCGACCAGCCCTATACGCGCGAGCGTTTCGAAGGCGGGCTGGGCCGGGCACGGCTTCTGGGACCGGATGGCGACCATCCGCTGCGGGTGCGGGCGCGGGGCGATCTGTCCGCGGCCATCCTCTCCTCGACCTATCCCGAGATCGGCTCCGAGGCCGAGAACCGCGCCTTCACGCATGTCACGCAACAGGTGAGGATGACGCGCTATGGCCTTGATTGCTATGCCTATGCGCTGCTTGCGCTTGGCCATGTCGACCTGGTGATCGAGGCCGGGCTGCAGCCCTATGACATCGCCGGCCCCCTGGCTGTGGTCGAGGCCGCGGGCGGGATCGTGACCGACTGGCAGGGCGGATCGGCGGCCGGCGGCGGGCAGGTGATCGCGGCCGCCAGCCCGGAACTGCACCGGGCGGCACTGGCGTTGTTGAACGGTTGAGCGCCGACGGATATTCCAGCCCACCACCCAGCTTCAGGAGGCGGCCATGACCGAGCAGGACAGCCAGGACGGCAAGGATCAGGTCGCCGGCAAGCAGGGCGACCGCGACGAGGACGAATTCCTGCCCCGGCGCGAATTGCTGGACCAGATCGACGCGGCCATCGAGGCCGGCGACGCGCAGCGGCTGAACGAGCTCTTGGAGCCGATGCACGCCGCCGACATCGCCGACATCATCGAGCGGCTGACCCCGGCGGAACGGCGCGGCTTCCTGCAGCTCTATTCCGGCGAGATCGACGGCGAGATCCTGTCCGAGATCGACGAATCGATCCGCGAGGAGGTGCTGGAGCAGCTGCCGCGCGAGGTGCTGGCCGAAGCCGTCCGCGAGATGGACAGCGACGACGTCGTCGACCTGATCGAGGACCTGGACGAGCCCGAGCGCGAGGAGATCCTTGCCGCGCTGGACGATTCCGACCGCGTCGCGGTCCAGCAGTCGCTGGCCTATCCCGAATATTCGGCCGGCCGCCTGATGCAGTCCGAGGTGGTGACCGCCCCCGAGCACTGGACCGTGGGCGAGGCCATCGATTTCCTGCGCTCGGAGGAATGGCTGCCCGAGCAGTTCTATCACATCATCCTGGTGGATCCGCGCCGCCACCCGATCGGCTATGTCACGCTTGGCCGGCTGCTGGCCGCGCGCCGCGACGTGCTGCTGCGCGACCTGACCGAGGACAGTTTCCGCACCATCAGCGCCTTCGCCGAGGAAGGCGACGTCGCCTATGCCTTCAACCAGTATCACCTGATCTCGGCGCCGGTGGTCGATGCCGACGACCGGCTGGTCGGGGTGATCACCATCGACGACGCGATGGCGGTCCTGGACGAGGAACACGAGGAGGACATCCTGCGCCTTGCCGGCGTAGGCGACGAATCCAGCCTGTCGGACACCGTGCCGCAGACCGTCCGCCAGCGGGTGCCCTGGCTGGCCACGAACATCCTGACGGCGCTGGCCGCGGCCTCGGTCATCGCGATCTTCGAGGACGAGATCGCCAAGCTGGTGGCGCTGGCGGTGCTGATGCCGATCGTGGCGTCCATGGGCGGCAATGCGGGCACGCAGACGCTGACCGTGGTGGTGCGCGGCCTGGCGACGCGCGACCTGACCTCGTCCAACACCATGCGGGTGATCCGGCGCGAGACCATCGTCGGCCTGCTGAACGGCGCGATCTTCGGGCTGATCATGGGGATCGTGACCTGGCTGTGGTTCGGCGATCCGGGCCTGTCGATGGTGATCGGCATGGCGATGATCATCAACCTCTTCGTCGCGGCCTTTGCCGGCATCCTGGTGCCGCTGGCGCTGAACCGGCTGGGGGCGGATCCGGCGCTGGCCTCGGGCACCTTCGTGACCATGGTGACGGATGTGGTCGGCTTCTTCGCCTTCCTCGGCCTGGCCGCGCTGGTGCTGTTGTGAGCGGGGCCGAGCGCGCCGCGCTGAAGGCCGCGCTGCGCGCCCAGGCGCTGGCGGCACGCGGGCAGGGCGGCGACCAGGCGGCGCTGGACGCCCGGCTGCGCGCGGCGCTGGCCCCCTTTTCGGGGCAGGTGCTGGCGGGCTATTGGCCGATGCGGGACGAGCCCGACCCGCGCCCGGCGATGGCGCTGCATGACGGCCCGCTGTGTCTGCCGGTCGTGCCCGGCAAGGCGGTGCCGCTGGTCTTTCGCCGCTGGGAGGGCGGGGTGCTGGAGCCGGGGCCCTTCGGCACCTCGCATCCCCCCGCCAGCGCGGGAGAGATCGTCCCCCAGGTGCTGATCGTGCCGCTGGCCGGGTTCGACCGGGCGGGCAACCGGATCGGCTATGGCGGCGGCTATTACGACCGGACGCTGGAGCGGCTGCGCGCCGCCGGTCCGGTCCTTGCCCTGGGCCTGGGTTTCGCCGCCCAGGAGATCGGACCGATTCCCGCCGAACCCTTCGACCAGGTGCTGGACCTGATCGTCACCGACCGCGAAATCATCCGCCCGCAGCCGGTGGACATGTGATTTTTTGCCACGGTGGGCGGGCTGGCGGGCGCTGTGTGTAACAGCGGGATGAATCGGGGATAAGCCTGTGGAAAACGTCTGAACGGGCGGTCGGAACCCCGCCGGATCATTGAAAAATCAAAGCCCGTTAATGGTTTATTAAGAATTCGAGTCGCTGCACCTGCATCATCGCGGGGAACGGCGAAAACCCGGCTTGTCAACGGGTTTTCGCAACCGGCAGGTGTAAAAAATCTGTTGAAAGCTGGTCAAACTCGGTTCAGTTTGTGTCGAGTGGCGAAGGTGGCACAAGATGTAGTGGTCGGCTCTCGGTCATCATCAAGCCGCCAGACCAGGACCAGAAAGACTGACGATCGGACCGGAAAGGCCCTGCCGCCCGCTTGGGCTGGTGGCTGGCCCCCTGCGGCCGGATGTCGGGCGCGGGTCGCGGAACGGAATGCAGGCACAAGACCGCATGAGGGGCAGAATGAAGATCGAACGGCGCTTCACCAGCGAAACCACCGGGGCCTATGGCGAGATCGCCTTCACCCGGACCACCAGCGAGATCCGCAACCCCGATGGCACGGTCGTCTTCCATAACGACCGGGTCGAGGTGCCGCAGGGCTGGAGCCAGGTCGCAAGCGACGTCATCGCGCAGAAATATTTCCGCAAGGCCGGGGTGCCCGCGCGGCTGAAGCGGGTGCGCGAGAAGGGCGTGCCGGAATTCCTGTGGCGCTCGGTCGCGGACGAGCAGGCGCTGGCGGACCTGCCCGAGGAGAGCCGTTTCGGCGGCGAGACCAGCGCGCGGCAGGTCTTCGACCGCATGGCCGGGGCCTGGGCCTATTGGGGTTGGAAAGGCGGGTATTTTTCCAACGAAGAAGATGCCCGCGCCTATTACGACGAGATGCGCTTCATGCTGGCGCGGCAGATGGGGGCGCCGAATTCGCCGCAATGGTTCAATACCGGGCTGCATTGGGCCTATGGCATCGACGGGCCGTCGCAGGGGCATTTCTATGTCGATTACAGGACCGGCAAGCTGGTCCGCTCGGACAGCGCCTATGAGCATCCCCAGCCCCATGCCTGCTTCATCCAGTCGGTCAGCGACGACCTGGTGAACGAGGGCGGCATCATGGATCTGTGGATCCGCGAGGCGCGGCTGTTCAAGTATGGCTCGGGCACGGGCACCAACTTTTCCTCGCTGCGGGGAGAGGGCGAGAAACTGTCTGGCGGCGGAAAATCTTCGGGGCTGATGGGGTTCCTGAAGATCGGCGACCGCGCAGCCGGCGCGATCAAGTCGGGCGGCACGACCCGGCGCGCGGCAAAGATGGTGATCTGCGACATGGATCACCCCGATATCGAGCAGTTCATCAACTGGAAGGTCATCGAGGAGCAGAAGGTCGCGAGCCTGGTCGCCGGCTCGAAGATGCACGAGCGTGAGCTGAACGGCATCTTCGCGGCCATTCGCGGCTGGGACGGCGATATCGCCGATGCCACCGATCCGGGGGCCAATGCCGCGCTGAAATCCGCGATCCGTTCGGCCAAGCGGGTGATGATCCCCGAGACCTATATCAACCGGGTTCTGCAATATGCCCGGCAGGGGTTTGATTCGATTGAGTTTCCGACCTATGATACCGATTGGGACTCGGAGGCCTATGTCAGCGTTTCGGGGCAGAATTCCAACAACTCGGTCCGGGTGACGGATGCCTTCCTGCGGGCCGTGCGCGAGGATGCCCCGTGGGAGCTGTTGCGCCGCACCGACGGCAAGGTCGCCCGGACCGTTTCGGCGCGCGAGCTGTGGGAGCAGATCGGCCATGCCGCCTGGGCCTGCGCCGATCCGGGCATCCAGTTCCACGACACCGTCAATGCCTGGCACACCTGCCCCGAGGACGGGCCGATCCGCGGCAGCAATCCCTGCAGCGAATACATGTTCCTGGACGACACGGCCTGCAACCTGGCCTCGATGAACCTGCTGACCTTCTGGCGCGGCGGGCAGTTCGACATCGATGCCTATGTCCATGCCACGCGGCTGTGGACGGTGACGCTGGAGATCAGCGTGCTGATGGCGCAGTTCCCCAGCCGCGAGATCGCGCAGCGCAGCCATGATTTCCGCACGCTGGGGCTGGGATATGCCAATATCGGCGGGCTGCTGATGACCATGGGGCTGGGCTATGACAGCGACCGGGGCCGGGCGCTGTGCGGGGCGCTGAGCGCGGTCATGACCGGCGTGGCCTATGCGACCTCGGCCGAGATGGCGGGCGAGCTGGGCGCCTTCCCCGGCTATGCCAGGAACGCCGCGCATATGCTGCGGGTGATCCGCAACCACCGCGCGGCGGCCCATGGCGGCGGCTACGAGGGCGTCAACGTGGCGCCGGTGGCGCTGGACGCGGCCAATTGCCCCGACCGTCGGCTGGTCGCCATGGCGCGCGAGGCCTGGGACGAGGCGCTGCGGCTGGGCGAGGTCCATGGCTTCCGCAACGCGCAGGCCACGGTGATCGCGCCGACCGGCACGATCGGTCTGGTCATGGATTGCGACACGACCGGGATCGAGCCCGATTTCGCGCTGGTCAAGTTCAAGAAGCTGGCGGGCGGCGGCTATTTCAAGATCATCAACCGCTCGGTTCCCGCCGCGCTGGAGGCGCTTGGCTATGGCAGCGCGCAGATCGAGGAGATCGTCGCCCATGCCGTCGGCCATGGCAGCCTGGGGAATGCGCCCGGCATCAACCACACCGCGCTGGCCGGCCACGGGTTCGGCGCGCGCGAGATCGAGAAGATCGAGGCCGCGCTGGCCACGGCCTTCGACATCCGCTTCGTCTTCAACCAGTGGACCCTGGGCGAGGATTTCTGCAAGGGCACGCTCGGCATCCCGGAAGGCAAGCTGAACGATCCCGGCTTCGACCTGCTGCGCCACCTGGGCTTCAGCAAGGCGCAGATCGACGCGGCCAATGACCATGTCTGCGGCACCATGACGCTGGAGGGTGCGCCGCATCTGAAGGCGGAGCATTACCCGGTCTTCGACTGCGCCAATCCCTGCGGCAAGAAGGGCACGCGCTATCTGTCGGTGGACAGCCATATCCGCATGATGGCGGCGGCGCAGAGCTTCATCTCGGGCGCGATCAGCAAGACGATCAACATGCCCAACGACGCCACCATCGCCGATGCGCTGGCCGCCTATGAGCTGAGCTGGTCGCTGGGGATCAAGGCCAATGCGCTTTACCGCGACGGCTCGAAGCTGTCGCAGCCGCTGGCCTCGGCGCTGGTCGAGGACGACGAGGAGGCCGAGGAGATCCTGGCCAGCGGCAACCCGCAGGAAAAGGCCGCCGTTATCGCCGAGAAGATCGTCGAGCGGATCATCGTCAAGGAAGCCGTGCGCAGCCATCGCGAAAAGCTGCCGCAGCGCCGCAAGGGCTATACCCAGAAGGCGGTGATCGGCGGGCACAAGGTCTATCTGCGCACCGGCGAATATGACGATGGCTCGCTTGGCGAGATCTTCATCGACATGCACAAGGAAGGCGCGGGCTTCCGGGCGATGATGAACAATTTCGCCATCGCGGTCTCGGTCGGGCTGCAATATGGCGTGCCGCTGGAGGAGTTCGTCGACGCCTTCACCTTCACCCGCTTCGAGCCCGCCGGCATGGTGCAGGGCAATGACAGCATCAAGAACGCCACCTCGATCCTGGACTATGTGTTCCGCGAACTGGCCGTCAGCTATCTGGACCGCACCGACCTGGCGCATGTGAAGCCCGAGGGCGCGCGTTTCGACGACCTGGGCGGCGGCGAGGGCGAGAGCGCGGCCGAGGGCCGCAACATCGCCCCGGTCAGCGAACAGTCCGAGCTGAAATCGCTGACCATGCTGAAGCAGATCAGCAGCGCCGGCTATCTGCGCAAGCGGCTGCCGCAAGAGCTGATGGTGCTGCAGGGCGGCGTCGCGACGGCGGCCGTGGCCGCGGGCATGGCGGAAAGCGCCGGGATCTGGCAGGCGGCCTCGGTCACCACGCAGATCGACGCCCGCGCGAAGGCGCGGATGCAGGGATACGAGGGCGATCCCTGCGGCGAATGCGGCAATTACACGCTGGTGCGCAACGGCACCTGCATGAAGTGCAACACCTGCGGGGCAACATCGGGCTGCAGCTGACCCCGCCCAAGGCATAAACCGACCATCGCCCGGTCAACGGGCGGCGGAAACCTGTCAGAGCAGGACTGCGCGCAGACGCAAACCTGGGCCCGCTTGCCAGATGATGGCAGCGGGCCCTCTTTCTGTCGAAAGCGGATCAAGGTGTCTGTACAGGGCACTGAAATGACCGGAATTTCCCTCGGTTGGCGTGGGCGCCCCATGCGGGACGCCCGGCCGTCCTCAGGCCAGCTTCGCCACCCGCCGCCAGGCGTGCAGCAGCGGCTCGGTATAGCCCGAGGGCTGCTCGGCGCCCTTCAGGATCAGGTCGCGCGCGGCGTTGAAGGCCGGGCCGTCGAAGCCCGGCGCCATCGGGCGATAGGCCGGGTCGCCGGCGTTCTGGGCGTCCACCGCCACCGCCATGCGGCGCAGGCTGTCCTGGACCTGCGCCTCGGTGATGATCCCGTGCATCAGCCAGTTGGCCAGGAACTGGGCCGAGATGCGCAGCGTCGCGCGATCTTCCATCAGCGCCACGTCGTCGATGTCGGGCACCTTGGAACAGCCGACGCCCTGGTCGACCCAGCGCACCACATAGCCCAGGATCGACTGGCAGTTCAGGTCGATCTCGCGCGCGATCTGCGCCTCGGACAGGTTGCGGCCACCCAGCAGCGGCGGGGTCATCAGCGCGTCCAGGCTGGCGCGGGCGCGGCCCTTCAGGTCCGCCTGGCGCGCCGCCACGTCGACCTGGTGGTAATGGGTCGCATGCAGCGTCGCGGCCGTGGGCGAGGGCACCCAGGCGGTCGTCGCGCCGGCGCGGGGATGGGCGATCTTGGCCTGAAGCATCTCGGCCATCGCGTCGGGCTTGGCCCACATGCCCTTGCCGATCTGGCCCTTGCCGTCCAGCCCGGTGGCCAGGCCCGCATCGACATTGCCGTCCTCATAGGCGGCAAGCCAGGCGGCGTCCTTCATCTCGGCCTTGGGCAGCACCGGACCGGCCTGCATGACGGTGTGGATCTCGTCCCCGGTGCGGTCCAGGAAGCCGGTATTGATGAAGACGATCCGGTCCTTCAGCCCGCGGATCGATTCGCGCAGATTGGCCGACGTCCGGCGCTCCTCGTCCATCAGGCCCAACTTCACCGTGCCCCTGGCCAGCCCCAGGATCTGTTCCACGCGGGCATAGGTGCGATCGGCGAAGGCGGTTTCCTCGGGGCCGTGCATCTTCGGCTTGACCACATAGATCGACCCGGCGCGCGAGTTGCGCGGCCCCTCGGTCCTTTGCAGGTCGTGCATGGCGCCGGCGACGGTGACCATCGCGTCCAGCAGCCCCTCCGGGACTTCCTGCCCGTCCAGCAGCACCGCGTCGGTGGTCATCAGATGGCCGACATTGCGCACCAGCAGCACCGCGCGCCCCGGCAGGGTCAGGGCCGAGCCGTCGGGGGCGATGAAGTCCCGGTCCGGGTTCAGGCGCCGCACCATCTGCCTGCCGCCCTTCTCGAAGCTCTCGGACAGGTCGCCCTTCATCAGGCCCAGCCAGTTGGCATAGGCCAGCACCTTGTCCTGGGCATCGACGGCGGCGACCGAATCCTCGCAGTCCTGGATCGCGGTCAGCGCCGATTCCAGCACCACGTCGCGCAGGCCCGAGGCGCTGGCGGCGCCGACCGGATGGCCGGGGTCGAAGACCAGCTCGATATGCAGCCCGTGATGGCGCAGCAGGATCGAGCGCTGCGCGCCCTCGCCCGCATGGCCGGCGAATTGCGCCGGATCGGCCAGGCCGCAATCCTTGCCGCCGATGGTCGCGACGGCGCGGCCGTCCTCGACGCGCCAGGCGGTCACGTCCGCATAGGAGCCGCCCTGCAGCGGAACCGCCTGATCGAGGAAGGCGGCCGCCTTCGCCACCGCCTGCGCGCCGCGTTTCGGGTCATAGCCCTTGCCCTCGGGCTGGCCGGGCAGGGCGTCAGTGCCATAGAGCGCGTCATAGAGCGAGCCCCAGCGCGCATTGGCCGCGTTCAGCGCGAAGCGCGCATTCATCACCGGCACCACCAGCTGCGGCCCCGCCACGGCCGAGATCTCGGGGTCGGAAGCGCCGGTCCCGACCGTGAAATCGGGACCTTCGGGCAGCAGATAGCCGATCTGGCGCAGGAAATCCTGCCAGGCGGCATTGTCCCAGTCCTGCCCGCGCCGCGCGGCAAGCCAGGCGTCGATCTGGTCCTGCAATTCCTGGCGCCGGGCCAGCAGCCGGCGGTTCTCGGGCGCAAGATCGCGCAGCATGGCCTCGAAGCCGGCCCAGAACGCCTCGGCGCCGATCGGCAGGCCCGGCAGCAGGCGATTCTCGACAAAATCCGCCAGCACGGGGGCGACCGCCAGGCCGGCGCGTTGGATGTGATCCGTCATGACTGTTCTCCTTTTGCGGCCAGATAGTCCTGCCGGCGGGCCTATGCCACCACCGTCTGGAAGTTTTCCGCGATGCGGAATACAATGGTATGCAATGGAGAGAACTTCAACCGTTCAGGCCGTCGATCGGGCGCTTCACCTGCTGGAAGCGATGTCCCTGCGCAGCGAAGGCGCCAGGCTGTCCGAGCTTGCGCGCGAGGTCGGTCTGGCGCCCTCGACCACGCATCGGCTGCTGACCACGCTGGAGCAGCGCGGCTTCGCGCAATTCGATCCCGCCCAGTCGCAATGGCATATCGGGCGGCGCGCCTTCACCGTGGGCATGGCCTTCTCGCATTGGCAGAACCTTGTCGCGGCGGCGATGCCCTTCCTGCGCAGCCTGCGCGACACCACGCGCGAGACCGCCAACCTGGGCGTGCTGGAGGAAGGCGAGGTCATCACCGTGGCCCAGATCGAAAGCCGCGAGATCATCCGCGCCATCGCCCCGCCTGGCGGGCGGGCGCCGGTGATGAATTCCGGCATGGGCAAGGCGATCGTCGCGACCTGGCCCGACACGGCGATCGAGGAACTGGTCGCCCGCCACGGGCTGCGGCCGATGACGCGGCGCAGCCTGGGCTCGATGGCGGCGGTCCGGGCCGAGATCGCGCGGATCCGCCGGCAGGGCTTTGCCGTGGATGACGAGGAATTCACCAGCGGGATGCGCTGCGTCGCCGCCGTGATCTGGTCGCCCGCCGGCGAGGCGATCGGGGCGATCTCGGTTTCCGCGCTGGCGGGGCGGCTGCCGCCGGGCGCGGTCGCAGCGACCGGGGCGCAGGTCCGCGCCGTGGCGCAGCGGCTGACCTCGGCCCTTGGCGGGCGCGAGCCGGTCGCGTGATGGATCCGTCGCCGCGGCATTTGTATCACGCGCGGCCAGATGCTAGATCGGGCGCAACGAATGCCGGCGGCGGCCGCCTGTCCGGCGGTCCGGGCGTCGATATGTCAAGATGGAGCAAGCAGGCATGAGCGGTAGCGTGAACAAGGTCATTCTGATCGGCAATCTGGGGCGCGACCCCGAGATCCGCACCTTCCAGAATGGCGGCAAGGTGGCGAATCTGCGCATCGCCACGTCGGAGCAGTGGAAGGACCGCAATACCGGCGAGCGGCGCGAGAAGACCGAATGGCACTCGGTCGCGGTGATGTCCGAGGGGCTGGTGAACGTGATCGAGCGGTTTCTGAAGAAGGGCTCGAAGGTCTATGTCGAGGGCCAGCTGGAAACCCGCAAGTGGCAGGACCAGTCGGGCCAGGACCGCTATACGACCGAGGTGGTGCTGCGCGGTTTCAACGGTACGCTGCAGATGCTTGACGGCCGCGGCGAAGGCGGCGGCGGTGGTCGCGACAGCGGCGGCGGATATGGCGGCGGCTATGACGATTCGCGCGGCGGTCCGTCGGGCGGCTCGGCACCTGCCTCCGGGGGCGGGCGCAGTGATTACGACGACGAGATCCCGTTCTGAGGACGGCCCGAGCCGCGCCCGAGGCCCGGCCTTCACCGCTGGAACAGGGGGCGAAACGCGCCTCGGCCGGGTCGATCCGCAGCGGCCGGTGAAGGCATCGGCGCGTCGGCGCGCCGGGCTCCATGTCGAGGTCGGGGCGGACGCGATCTTTTCCAAGGCGCTGACCAGAGTGGAGAGGTTCCGCGAGATGCGCGTCGCCCTGCCGGAAGGCAGGCTGACGGATGCGGGCGGGCAGGGCCGCCCGCGCCCTCTCACAACAGCTTGTCGATGGCGGTCTTCAGCCGGCCGATGGTGCCCTCCACGTCCTTCAGCTTGTCCAGCCCGAACAGCCCGATGCGGAAGGTCGAGAAATCGGCGCCCTCGTTGACGGCCAGCGGCACGCCCGCGGCGATCTGCAGCCCCTCGGCGGCGAATTTCCGGCCCGAGCGGATCTCGGGATCCGAGGTATAGGAGACCACCACCCCCGGCGCGCCGAACCCTTCGGCGGCGACCGGGCGGATGCCCTTTTCGGCCAGCAGCGCCCGCACCCCGTCGCCAAGGCGCCATTGCGCCTCGCGCGCGGCCTGGAAGCCCATCTGCCGGGTCTCCTCCATCGCGTCGCGCAGGCCCCTCAGCGCGTCGGTCGGCATGGTGGCGTGATAGGCGTGGCCGCCATCCTCGTAGGCGGCCATGATCGCGCGCCACTTCTTCAGGTCCAGCGCGAAGCTGTCGCTTTCGGTTTCCTGAAGCCGCGCGGCGGCGCGCTCCGACAGCATCACCAGCCCGGCCGAGGGCGAAGCCGACCAGCCCTTCTGCGGCGCCGAGATCAGCACGTCGACGCCAAGCGCGCGCATGTCCACCCAGACCGCGCCCGAGGCGATGCAGTCCAGCACCATCAGCGCGCCGACCTCATGCGCGGCGCCGGACAGCGCCGTGATATAGTCGTCGGGCAGGATCAGCCCGGCGGCGGTTTCCACATGCGGCGCGAAGACCAGGTCGGGGCGTTGGTCGCGGATGGTGGCGACCACCTCGTCGATGGGCGGCGGGGCAAAGGCGGGCTGCGGCTCGTTGCCGAAGGGCCGCGCCATCGCGACCGTGGTTTCCGACGGCAGGCCGCCGGTTTCCAGGATCTGGCTCCAGCGATAGCTGAACCAGCCGTTGCGGACGATCAGCGCGTGGCGGCCGCGCGCGAATTGCCGCGCCACGGCCTCCATCGCGTAAGAGCCGCCGCCCGGCACGATGGCGACCTGATCGGCGCCGTAGACCTCGCGCAGGGTGGCCGAGAGGTCGCGCATCACCTGCTGGAACGCCTGCGACATGTGGTTCAGCGAACGGTCGGTGAAGACGACCGAGAATTCCTGCAATCCGTCTGGATCGATCTCGGGGCGCAATCCGGGCATGTGGTCTCCTGCAAATCGGCGGCTCGGAATGCAGGCTATCGCGCCGCGCCGGGCTTCGCCAGACCGCAAAAGGGGGCAGCCCCTTGCGGTGGGGCCACTCGCGCGACTAGGTTGGGGCGACAGACAACATCGCAGGCTTTTCATGCGTATCGGCATTCTTCAATGCGGCCAGTCGCCCGCGCAGTTGAAGGACGAACTGGGCGACTATCCGGACATGTTCGTGCGGCTTCTGGCGGGGCGCGGCTTCGATTTCCGCACCTGGCATGTCGAGGCCATGGAATTCCCCGAGGCGGTGGATGCGGCCGATGGCTGGCTGCTGACGGGGTCGCGCCACGGCGCCTACGAGGATCACGCCTTCATCGCGCCGCTGGAGGATTTCATCCGCCGCGCCTATCGGGCGGGCGTGCCGCTGGTGGGGATCTGCTTCGGCCACCAGATCATCGCGCAGGCGCTTGGCGGCACGGTGGCGAAACATCCTGACGGCTGGGCCGTGGGCGCGCAGGACTATGATTTCGGCGGCCAGCCGGTGCGGCTGAACGCCTGGCACCAGGACCAGGTGGTGGCGCTTCCTCCGGATGCCGAGGTCGTCGGCCGCAACGGCTTTTGCGAGAACGCCGCGCTGGTCTATGGCGACCGCGCCTTCAGCGTGCAGGCGCATCCGGAATTCGACGACGCCTTCATCCGCGGGTTGATCGAGCATCGCGGCAAGGGGCTGGTGCCGCAGGAGTTGCAGGACCGCGCCCTGGCCCGGATGGGCGAGGCCAA
The DNA here is from genome assembly GCF_003709565.1 of Paracoccus sigandri. Classification (GTDB taxonomy): domain Bacteria; phylum Pseudomonadota; class Alphaproteobacteria; order Rhodobacterales; family Rhodobacteraceae; genus Paracoccus; species Paracoccus siganidrum. Next base: position 225,078 of record NZ_QNRC01000004.1, read on the forward strand.
GGATGCCGGGCTGCTGGCCGACCGGATCGAGAGCTTCTTCCGCCAGCCGCGCGACACCGCCAGGGGGGCCGCATGAGCGACTGGACCCAGAAGGTGCCGCAGGCCGCGCGCGACTACATGGCGGGGCGGCGGCTGGACGAGGTGGAATGCATCGTCGCCGACATCGCCGGGGTGGCGCGGGGCAAGGCGATGCCCGCCTCGAAATTCGTCCGGCAGGAAAAGTTCTACCTGCCCAACTCGATCTTCCTGCAGACCATCACCGGCGAATGGGCCGACAACCCGGCGGGCGCCTTCACCGAGCCGGACATGATCCTGACCCCGGATTTCAGCACCGCCACGGCGGCGCCCTGGACCGCGGACTGGACGCTGCAGGTCATCCACGACGCCCATGACCAGCAGGGCAACCCGATCCCGATCGCGCCGCGCAACGTGCTGAAGCGGGTGGTCAAGCTCTATCGGGACAAGGGCTGGCGGCCGGTGGTCGCCCCCGAGATGGAGTTCTTCCTGGTCGCCCGCAATGTCGATCCGAACCAGCCGATCATCCCGCCGATGGGCCGCACCGGCCGGCGCGCGGCGGCCAAGCAGGCCTATTCCATGTCGGCGGTGGACGAATACGGCAAGGTCATCGACGACATCTACGATTTCGCCGAGGCGCAGGGATTCGAGATCGACGGCATCCTGCAGGAGGGCGGCGCCGGCCAGGTCGAGATCAACCTCAACCACGGCGACCCGGTCGCGCTGGCCGACGAGATCTTCTATTTCAAGCGGCTGATCCGCGAGGCGGCGCTGCGCCACGACTGTTTCGCGACCTTCATGGCCAAGCCCATCGAGGGCGAGCCGGGCAGCGCCATGCACATGCACCATTCGGTGATCGACATGGCGACGGGGCACAACATCTTCTCCGACGAACAGGGGCGCGAGACGCCGGCCTTCCTGCATTTCATCGCCGGGATGCAGAAGCACCTGCCCGCCGCCGTGGCGCTGCTGGCGCCCTATGTGAACAGCTATCGCCGCTATGTCCCCGACTTCGCGGCGCCGATCAACCTGGAATGGGGGCGCGACAACCGCACGACCGGGCTGCGCGTGCCGATCTCGGGGCCGGAATCGCGGCGGATCGAGAACCGGCTGGCGGGGATGGACTGCAACCCCTATCTGGGCATCGCGGCCAGCCTGGCCTGCGGCTATCTGGGCCTGCTGGAGGCCGAGAACCCGCGCGCCGAATGCCTGGGCGACGCCTATATGTCGTCGCAGGACCAACTGCCCTACAACATGGGCGACGCGCTGGACCTGATGGTGGAGAGCGAGCCCATGCGCGGCGTGCTGGGCGAGGAGTTCGTGGCCGTCTACGAGGCCGTCAAGCGCAACGAATACAAGGAGTTCCTGCAGGTCATCAGCCCCTGGGAACGCGAGCACCTGCTGTTGAACGTATGAACCTGCTCTGGGCCAACGACCGGCGCGGGGAATATCCGCGCAGCCTCTATGCCGAGACGCGGGCGGCGCTGGACCCCTATCCGCCGCTGAAGGGCGAAACCCAGGCCGATGTGGCGGTGGTCGGGGCGGGCTATACCGGCCTCTCGTCGGCGCTGCACCTGGCGCGGCGCGGCTATCGCGTCGCCCTGCTGGAGGCGCATCGCGTGGGTTTCGGCGCTTCGGGGCGCAATGGCGGCCAGTTGGGCTCGGGCCAGCGGCAGGAGGTGGACTGGCTGGAGGCGAAGCTGGGCCGCGAGACGGCGCGCCGGCTGTGGGAGCTGGCCGAGGAGGCCAAGTCGCTGGTACGCAGCCTTGCCGCCGAATCCGGGGTGCCGGTCCATGACGGCGTCGCCCATGCCTGCCGCAGCCAGGCCGAGGTCGATCATGCGGCGCGGCTGGCCGGGCATCTGGCGGCCTATTACGATTACGACCGGGTCGAGCCGCTGGACCGCGCGCAACTGGCCGAGCTGCTGGGCAGCCGGGCCTATGCCGGCGGCGATCTGGACCGGGGCGCCGGGCATCTCGATCCGCTGAACCTGGCGCTCGGCATGGCGCGGCTGGCCGAATCCTCGGGCGCGCGCATCCACGAGATGAGCCATGTCCAGCGCATCGACCACGGACCGGCGGGGGGCAAGAGCCGGGTCCATTGCGAGCAGGGCCTGGTCGTCTGCGACCATGTGATCCTGGCGGCGAACGGCTATCTGGACGGGCTGGACGGCCATGTCGCGGCGCGGGTCATGCCGATCAACAACTATATCGTCGCGACCGAGCCCCTGGGCCGCAGCGCGCCCGAGATCCTGCCGGGCAATGTCGCGGTGGCGGATACGAAATTCGTGGTGAACTACTGGCGCCTGGACGAGGAGCGACGGCTGATCTTCGGCGGCGGCGAGACGGTCAGCTATCGCTTCCCCAGCGACATCGCCGGGGTGGTGCGGCCGCATCTGCTGTCGGTCTATCCGCAGCTGGAGGGCGTGCGGCTGACCCATGCTTGGGGCGGCACGCTGGCGATCACCATGAACCGGATGCCCTGTTTCGCACGGCCCGCGCCGAACTGCCTGTCGGCCAGCGGCTATTCGGGCCATGGCGTGGCGCTGGCCACGCTGGCCGGGCGGCTGATGGCCGAGGCGGTGGCGGGCCAGGCCGAGCGGTTCGACGCGATGGCGGCGGTGCCGACGCGGCCCTTCCCTGGCGGCGCGCTGCTGCGCCAGCCGCTGCTGGTGGCGGGCATGGCCTGGTACGGGCTGCGCGACCGGCTGGGGTTCTGATCTGATTCCCCGAGCAGCGGGCTCAGCGGTCCTGCTGCCCCATCGCGTCCAGCACCTGCCGGCGCATCAGCGCGGAATCGCGGTCGGTCACGCCCAGCAGGCCCGAGACCAGCCGGATCAGCGATTCCTCGTCCTGGTCGCGGTGGTCGTCGGCATAGGCGACCTCCCACATGGCGGCGACGATGCCCGCGCGATCCGACAGCGCGATGCGGTCCTTGATATGCCGGGTGAAGCGCACGGTGTCGGGGGCCTCGGCCTCGATCATCTCGGCGGCGGCGCGCCGTTCGGCGGCCTGCGCCATGTCCAGCCCGCGGCGCCGGGCCAGGATCCGGTCGATGCGCAGCCGTTCCGCATCGGTATAGTGGTCGTCCGAACGCGCCACCCGCACCAGAAGCGCGGCGATGGCGACTTCGGCATCCTGACCGGCCAGCGGGGCGGCTCCGGTTTCGTCGGAAAAGAGGCGGCTCAACAGATTGCGGAACATAGCCGCGATCATAGGCCAATTAACTGCAACGACAAGAGATTTCGCGCCCGCCCGGCAGCCGCCTGCCGGCGGCGCGAAGCGGCCGGGATCCCCTGTCGATGCCGGATAGCGGGGCCTAGTATTTCTGCGGCACGTAAAGCTCTCGCGGCAGGACCTCGCGCTCATAGTCGGGGTTGAAGACGCGGTCGGGCAGCGCGACCTCCTCATGCGGGACATCGGCATAGGGGATCATGTCCAGCAGGTGGCTGATGCAGTTCAGCCGGGCGCGCTTCTTGTCGTTGCCGGGCACGATATACCAGGGCGCCTCGGGGATGTTGGTGCGCTCGAACATCTCTTCCTTGGCCTTGGTATAGGCCTCCCAGCGGACGCGCGACTGCAGGTCCATCGGCGACAGCTTCCACTGCTTCAGCGGGTCGTGGATGCGCATCAGGAAGCGCATCTGCTGTTCCTCGTCGGTGATCGAGAACCAGTATTTCACCAGCCGGATGCCCGAGCGGACCAGCATCCGCTCGAATTCCGGGACGTCCTGGAAGAACTGCTCGACCTGGTCCTCGGATGCGAAGCCCATCACCCGCTCGACGCCGGCGCGGTTGTACCAGCTGCGGTCGAACAGCACGATCTCGCCCCCGGCGGGCAGGTGCGGGACGTAGCGCTGGAAATACCATTGCGTCTTTTCGCGGTCCGAGGGGGCGGGCAGGGCGACGGTGCGCACGACGCGGGGATTGAGCCGCTGGCTGATGCGCTTGATGACGCCGCCCTTGCCGGCCGAATCGCGGCCCTCGAAGATGACGACCACCCGTTCCTTGTGATGGCTGACCCAGTCCTGCAGCTTGATCAGCTCGGATTGCAGGCGCAGAAGCTCCTGGAAATACAGCTTGCGGTCCATCTGGTCGGGATGGTGGCTGCGATAGATGCGCCGGATCTCGGCCGAGAGGACGGCGTCCTCCAGCTCGATCTCGACATCCTCGTCCAGCGTGTCCTGCAATTCGGCTTCCAGCCAGTCCTTCGGTTCCTGAAACATCTTGCCCACCCTCTCGCTTCGCGACCGATGTAAGGGCCGAGTGTAACGGATTTAAGGCAGGTCCGTCCAAGGCAGGTCCGTCCAAGGCAGGTCCGTCCAAGGTTGGTCCGCGTCAGCGCCGGAATTTCGCGGCGCAATCGGGGGTGACGGCCAGCACGAAGCCCTCGCGCCCGCCATCCACCGTGCCGCACCAGGCGCCGTCGGTGGAAAACAGGCTGCGGGTGCCGCGGGCGGGGCGATAGGCGATGCGGCGGCCGTTCACGTCGAACAGGTTCAGCACGCCCGCCGCGCTGGGGGCGTAATAGCCCAGCACGCCGCCATCGGCGGTGATGATCAGCCGGCGTTCATTGGCCGGGTTCGTGGGCCGGTTGTTCCAGGTCGTGGGCCGGTTCGCGGCGTTGCTGGCCGAATTGGCCGCCGCATTGGGCGAGTTCGCGGCGCGGGCCGGGCTGTTCGCCGGATGGCCGGGGCCGAGGTCGAAGGGCAGGCGGGTCTGGTCGAGGACGATCAGCGGCGCATCCGCAAGCGCGGGGATGCCGAGCCAGGCGGCGGCGATGATGGCGGCAAGGCGGGTCGGGGTCGGGCGCATGGCGGGCTCTGGTTCACGGTCGGCCCATTCTGCGCCGGAACGCGGGTGGGGAACAGCCGCGATTGTGCCGGGGGCGTCAGGGGGCTATGCCGGTCGGCGATTGGCGCAAGGGGATCGAGGCGATGGCTGGCGATGACGACTATGTCTATGACGAGGAAAGCGGCGAGTGGCGCCCGGCATCGGAAATGGCCGCCGAGGCCGCGGCGGCATCGGTGGCCCGCGACGCCTCGGGCAACCTGCTGGCCGATGGTGATTCGGTCGTGCTGGTCAAGGACCTGAAGGTGAAGGGCACCAGCACCACGCTGAAACAGGGCACGGTGATCCGCTCGATCCGGCTGACCGCCAATCCCGAGGAGGTGGATTGCCGGCACGACGCGATCCGGGGGCTGGTGCTGCGCACCGAGTTCCTGCGCAAGCGCTGAAGCCGCGGCGGGGGCGGCGACGGGGGCGGAGGGGCGCTGCCCCTCTTGGCCTGCGGCCAATTCACCCCGAGGTATTTTTCGAGGAGTGCGAGGGGCGGAGGGCGGCCTTGAGCCGGTCCCATTCGTCATGGCTGCCGGGGATGCCGAGGCGCAGCCAGGTCGCGGAATAGGGGAAGCGGCGCGTCCAGATATGGGCGCGGGCCAGCGCCTCTTGCGCGGCCGTCGCGTCGGGCGTGTCGTAGAGGCGGAAGAGATGCGTGCCGCCCGCCGCGCGCCAGCCCGCCGCCAGCGCCAGCCGGTCGAGGCGCAGGCTGGCTTCGGAATGGTAGAGCACCGCATCATCGGCCCAGTCGCGGTCGGCCATGGCCCGCGCGCCGATCTCCAGCGCGGGGCCGCTGACCGCCCAGGGGCCCGCCGCCTGGGCCAGGGCGTCGCGCAGGGCGGGGGCGGCGATCACGAAGCCGAGCCGCAGCCCCGCCAGCCCCCAGAACTTGCCGAAGCTGCGCAGGATCAGCGTGTTGTCGGGCGCCTGCCGGGCCAGCGACAGGTCGGGGCGGGGATCGGCGAAGCTTTCGTCAACGACCAGCTGGCCGACGGTCCCGGCCAGCCGGGCAAGCGCCTCGGGCTGCCATTCGCGGCCGTCGGGATTGTTGGGATTGACCACGACCGCCAGGTCGGCGCCCGCCATTTCCGCGATGTCGGGGACCTGGTGGACCTGCCAGCCGGCGGCGCGCAGGCTGGCGGCATGTTCGTTGTAGCTGGGGGCGATGACGGCGGCGCGGCCGGGCGCCAGCAGGCGCGGGATCAGCTGGATCGCGGCCGAGGCGCCGGCCATGGGCAGCAGCCGGGCGGGATCGCAGCCCAGCCAGCCGGCGGCGGCGGCGATCAGCCGCGCCTCGGCCGCGGCGGTGGGAAGGGCCTGCCAGGCATGGTCCGGCAGCGGGCCGACCGGCCAGGGGCGGCGGTTGATTCCCGTCGAGAGGTCGATCCAGTCGCCGGCGCCGAACCGCGCCCGTGCCACGTCGATATCGCCGCCGTGATCGCGCCTGCCGCCCGGTTGTCCACAGCTCATTTCCCGCCCCAGCGCCTTGTCGGTTAAAATTCGCTTTACAGTTTAGCCATTCCGAACCACGATATATGGTATGAGCAGCCGGGTGACTACGCCCGTTTTTGAGAACGCCACCAAAGATAGCGGCGCAAGAACCGCGCGGACAGAGAGAGGCAGGAGGCAGCCATGCCACAGACCGATCATTACATCCACAGCGACGACATCCACCCCATCGACATCGTCGAGACGGTGGCGGTGCACCATGACTGGGATTTCGACCGGCTGGCCGAGGATCAGATCGCGATGGTGGTCGAGGGCCAGTGGCGCAGCTATTCGCTGACCCTGGCCTGGTCGCCGCGCGAGGAGGTGCTGCGGCTGATCTGCACCTTCGACATGGATCCGCCCGCCGATCGGCTTGGCCTGATCTACGAGACGCTGAACCTGGCCAATGACCAGGTCTGGGACGGCGGCTTCACCTATTGGGCGCAGCAGCGGCTGATGGTCTGGCGCTATGGGCTGGTGCTGGCGGGCGATGCGGTCGCCTCGCCCGAGCAGATCGACCAGATGATCGGCAATGCGCTGATCGCCTGCGAACGCTTCTACCCCTCGTTCCAGCTGGTCGGCTGGGGCGATACCACGCCCGAGGCGGCGCTGGACATCGCCCTGGGCGAGGCCTACGGACGGGCATGAGGGGGCGCGCCGCCCCCCAGGGCGATGAGGGGAGCGGATGAGCGAATTCGACGACATCAATGCGCGGGGTCTGGTTCTGGTCGGTTGCGGCCGGATGGGCGGCGCGATGCTGAAGGGCTGGCTGGCGCGGGGGCTGGAGCCCGGCGCCACCACCGTGATCGACCCGCGGATCGGCGAGGAATGGAAGGGCAAGGGGCTGCGCCTGAACGCGCCGCTGCCGGCCAATCCCGCGGTCCTGGTGCTGGCGGTCAAGCCGCAGATGATGGCCGACGCGCTGGGAGAGCTGCGTGAGCTGGCCGATACGCTGGTCGTCTCGGTCGCGGCGGGCACCACCATCGCCAGCTTCGAGGCGGCATTCCCCGGCGCGCCCATCGTGCGCGTCATGCCCAACACGCCGGCTGCGATCGGGCAGGGGATATCGGCGCTGATCGGCAACGAGGCGGCGAGTGCCGCGCATCTGGACCTGGCCGAATCGCTGATGGCTGCCGTCGGCCGCGTCGTGCGGCTGGACAGCGAATCGCAGATGGACGCCGTCACCGGCCTGTCGGGCAGCGGCCCAGCCTATGTCTTCCACCTGATCGAGGCGATGGCCAAGGCGGGTGAGTCGCAGGGCCTGCCGGCGGCGCTGTCCCTGGAACTGGCGCGGATGACCGTCGCCGGCGCGGGAGCGCTGGCCATCCATGCCGACGAGGATCCGGCCGTGCTGCGCGAGAACGTGACCTCGCCCGGCGGGACCACGGCGGCGGGGCTGGCCGTGCTGATGGATGCCGAGACCGGCCTGCCGCCGCTGATGGCGCGCACCGTCGCCGCCGCGACCCGGCGCGGGCGCGAGCTGGGCAAGGGCGGGGCGTAAGGCGGCCGCAATGACGATCACTTTCGACGACTTCCTGAAGCTGGACATCCGCGTCGGCACCATCCTGCGCGCCGAGCCCTTCCCCGAGGCGCGCAAGCCCGCGATCAAGCTGTGGCTGGACCTGGGCGCGCTGGGGCAGCGCAAATCCTCGGCCCAGATCACCCGCCACTATGATCCCGCCGCGCTGGTCGGCAAGCAGGTGCTGTGCGTGGCGAACTTTCCGCCGCGCCAGATCGGCCCGTTCATGTCCGAGGTGCTGGTCCTTGGCGTGCCGGATGGCGAGAACGAGGTGGTGCTGGTCCGGCCCGACCTGGAGGTGCCGAACGGAGGGAGGCTTTACTGATGAAACTTCTGGTGACGCGGCCGATGACGGCGCGGGCGACGGCGGCGATCTCGGCCGCGTTCGAGGCGACATTCCACGAGGGCGATCCGCTGACCGAGGCCGATGCCGCGCAGGCGATGCGTAACTATGACGCGATCCTGCCGACGCTTGGCGACCGCTTTTCGGCCGGGGCGTTCCGCGGCGATGCGCGCTGCCGGATCCTGGCGAATTTCGGGGCGGGCTTCAACCATATCGACATCGAGGCCGCGCGGGCCGCGGGCGTCGTGGTCACGAATACCCCCGATGTCGTCACCGACGCCACCGCCGATATCGCGGTGATGTTGATCCTGATGTGCGCCCGCCGCGCCTCGGAAGGGGAACGGATGCTGCGCGCGGGCGAATGGACCGGCTGGAAGCCCACGCAGATGCTGGGCAGCCATGTCACCGGCGCGACCGTGGGCATCATCGGCATGGGTCGGATCGGCAAGGCCATCGCCCGGCGCTGCCACCTGGGCTTCGGCATGAATGTCGTGTTCCACAACCGCTCGAACGTCTCGGCGCTGGACATCCCGGCGCAGCAGATGCCCGACCTGGCCGAGACGCTGCAGGCCTGCGACTTCGCCGTCGTCGCGGTGCCGGGCGGGGCGGGCACGCGGCATCTGATCGGCGCCGAGGAGCTGCGGGCGCTGGGGCCCGAGGGCTATCTGGTCAATATCGCGCGCGGCGATGTGGTCGACGAGGCGGCGCTGATCGAGGCGCTGCGCGAGGGCCGCATCAGGGGCGCCGGGCTGGACGTCTATGAACGCGAGCCCGAGGTGCCCGAGGCGCTGATCCGGCTCTCCAATACCACGCTGCTGCCGCATCTGGGCACCGCCACCGACGAGGTCCGCACCGAGATGGGCCTGCGCGCGCTGCAGAACCTGCTGGCCTTCCGCGACGGCGCCGCGCCGCCCGACCGGGTCGCTTAACATTTGACGTTCGGGGGAACTTCGACGCGCCCCCTCGTGTTGGGTCGGCATAATCGATCCACATGAAGGAGAATGACATGAACTGGGATATCATTCAGGGCAAGTGGAAGCAGCTGAAGGGCTCGGTCAAGGAGAAATGGGGCGAGCTGACCGATGACGAGATCGACCAGATCGACGGCAACAAGGACAAGCTGGCCGGCAAGCTGCAGGAGAAATACGGCTGGGCCAAGGACAAGGCCGATGCCGAGATCGACGAATATTTCCGGGACCGGGGCTGAGGCCCGTCGTTCTTCTTGCAAGGACAGTCGGAAGGGGCGCCTGCGGGCGCCCCTTTTGCCGTTTCGCGCGGGGTAGCGACCGTCCCGCTCAGCCGCCGATCCCGTAGAGCCTGCGATTGTCGGCGACGCCCCATGCGGGTTCCTCCAGCGGCAGCACCCAGGGATCGGCCCGCAGCGGATCGACGCGCACCTGCGTCAGGTCGGTGCCCGGCGCGATGAAATACTGGCAGGGGCGGCCGTTCAGGGATTTGCAGATCTCGGCATAGACGGCGACCTCGTGGCCCTGCGCGCGCCACAGATCGGCCAGGTGATTGGCGAACTGGTGGATCAGGTCGGCGCGGACAAGCATCTTGTCGGCCTGGCGGGGGGTCAGGAACTGGGTCGGCTCGATTTCCCAGAACTGGCCGCTGCGGTGATCGGCAAGGATGAAGACGCCCTCGGCCGCGCGGTCATAGATCCGCATCCGCCACGAGAAGCGGTGGCCGTCGCCGCTCCAGCGGATCTCGGAATCGAACAGCGTGCCTCGGATCGGGGCCACCAGCTGCACCGCGATCCACAGCGCCATCGCCAGCAGCGCGATGCGCGGCAAGGGCGCGCGGGGGGCGGCCGGTGCCATCGGCGCGGCCGCTTGCCCGCGCAGCCGTGAGACGAGGTGCGAGGGCCAGTCCGGCGCGAAGAAGATCGTCGTGGCGGCGATGGTCAGCCAGGGGAAGATGCCGATGTTGAAGAACCAGGCATTGGCGCAGTGAAAGACGCAATAGACCAGGAACACCGCCAGCCGCGTCTTGCGCCACATCAGCAGCGGCGCACCCAGCACATGCAGCGCGATCACCCCCCAGCAGGCGGCGACGATTACCCAGTCGGGCTGGAACAGCGGCGCCAGCCACAGCCCCTCGACCCGGTCGCGCAGCCACAGCCCCAGGGGCTCGCCCCGCAGCCAGTCGGGCGTCAGCTTGACCAGCCCGGCATAGAGCAGCACGATCTCGGTCTGGGCCTGCAGGATGAAGACGGCGGCCGCGGGGACACGGCGGTCGGGCGCGGGGCGGATCAGCGCGTCCAGCGACCAGATCCGCGCCGCCGGCAGGAAGCACAGAAGCACCGCGTAAAGCAGCACCAGATAGAAATGGTTCAGGTATTCCGCCGCATCCAGCAGGAAGAACCAGGCGAAAAGCAGCGTCAGCGCGACGATCGCCAGCCGATAGAACAGCCCCAGCATGACCAGCGCCGCGGCCAGCCCCACGCCCAGCCAGGCGATCTGGATCCAGGGTTCGGGCAGCGGGCGGACCCAGTCGAAACCGGGATAGGAAAAGTGGAACTCGGGCTGGATCCAATAGCGCCAGACGCGCCCATGGGCGATGAAGCGCCAGCAATCCCACAGCAGCAGCGCGCCGAAGGCGATGCGGAACAGCGCCAGCGACTGCGCGGGAACGCCGCGCGACAGATGGGCTTGGAACGCCGTCAGGCTTGTGGCAACGGTCATGGCCGGGTCTTCCGCTTGGATCGCGTCACGGGAATTACGCTGGACCCCATGCGTTTATTCCGTGAAAATTCGCAAGACCGGAGAAAAAAGTGACCGAGCGGCTGGAAATCGTCTATGACGGGCAATGCCCCTTCTGCACCGCCTATACGCGGATGCTGAACCTGCGCCGCGCGGTCGGCGAGGTCGAGCTGATCGACGCGCGCTCGGGCGATCCGCGGGTCGCGGCGCTGAGGCGCGACGGGGTCGATCTGGACGAGGGCATGGCGGTGCGGCATGGCGGCAGGCTCTATCACGGGGCCGAGGCGGTGCAATTGCTGGCGGCGCTGTCGGCGCCGGGCGGCATGATGCGGGCATTGCTGAAATCCCCGCGCCGGGCGGCACTGATCTATCCGCTGCTGCGGGCGGGACGACGGCTGACCCTGCGATTGCTGGGACGCCCGCCGATCGGCTGACGGCCGGACACGCCGGTCGCGGGACCGGCGTGTCCTTCCCAGGGCGCAGGCCCGGTCAGTCGTCGTCGTCGTGGCGGCGCCAGCCCCGGCGGCCGTCATCGTCGTCGTCGTCGCGGGAAAAGCCGCGATACCCGCGCCGCCCGTCGTCGTCATCGTCATGCTTGCGCGAAAAGCCCCTGCCGCGGCGCCCGTCGTCATCGTCGTCATTGCGGTAGATGTAGCGATGCCCGCGGTCGGGCTGCTTGTAGACGCTGCTGCCGTGGAGGATGCTGCGCAGGAACAGGTTGAAGGGATCGTCGAGGGCGAAGGCGGTGCCGGGCATGGCCGCGGTGCCGGCCACGGCGACGACCATCAGCGCTTTGAGCGGTTTCATCTCTGTCTCCATCTTCAGTGCGGCACCTGCTGGCCGCGGGAAGACTACGTTTCAGATCCGGTTCTATTCCGCTTCGGGCATCATTTTTCTGCGCCGGAAGGCATGGGGAACACGGGCGCGGCCCCCGCTGGCGGGCGGGGACCGGCGGGCCCGGAGGGCGCAAGGCTCAGGGCTTGATGAAGATCGGCGTGCCGGGCCGGACCAGGTCGAAGATCTCGGCCATTTCGGAATCGGTCACGGCGGCGCAGCCTCGGGTCCAGTCGGGCGGCGGGTTCTGGACCCGCGCGCCGCGGCCGTGGATGAAGATGTCGCCACCCGGATCGCGGCCCTGGCGGCGGGCATGGGCGCGGTCGGCCGCATTCGGATAGGATATTCCCAGCGACAGGAAGAAATTCGAATTGGGATTGCGATGGGTGATGTAATACAATCCCTCGGGCGTTCGACCATCGCCCCTGAAACGTTTATGGCCTTCCGGATTTGTGCCAAGATCGACGCGATATTTCCGCACGGCGGTCCTGCCATTCAGCAGATACAGCGTTCGTTCCGATTTATCCAGCAGAAGCTGGGTGATCTCGGGGCTGCTGGCATTGATGTTCGCCTGCGCGGAAGGCGCGGGCAGGCAAAGGGCCAGCATCAAGGCGAAGGCGAGGACGGGACGCATCATACTCTCCGCATTAATCGTGAAAGAGGGAAATCTTGCTCTGGTGGAATCAGAACGGAAAAGCGGAAGCGATATTCCGGTGGTCAGCAGTTTTTCATTCGATTCCTTTCCGGATCGGGGGGCGTGATGACCGGGAAGATTAAGGCCGAGGGGTAAAGGATCGGTGAATCGGAAAGCGGAAATTCCGGTTCAGGACAGAGGAAAGCCGCGACCCCTGCAGGGCCGCGGCTTTCATCGCGTCATTCGGAAAAGGGCCGGGGTCAGGCGGCCCTGGGCAGCGCCTCTCTGCGGTCGAAGAAGGCGCCGTGCAGGGCGCCGATCGCGGCGGCCAGGTCCTCGCGTTCAAGGATGAACTGCGTATCCACGTTGCGCGGCCCCTGGCTGGCGCCCACCGCGGCCAGGCCGCGATCGGCCAGCGCCTGAAGCCCGCGCATCAGCACCGACAGCCCGTTCAGGTCGCGCCCGATCACCGAGGCGATGGCCAGCATCCGCGAGGTGATCCGCGCCTGCGGATAGAGCTGCGCCAGGTCCTTCTCGACCCGCCGCAGGACCTTCAGCGAGGCGTCCACGTAATGGGTGATCGTGTTCGCGTTCGAGACCTTGGACAGTATCCGCACGTCATGGCGGGTCAGCACCTGAAGGATCGCCGCGTCATAGCCCTTGACGCCGACCATGTCCTGCTCGAACAGCTCCAGCGCGACCACCTCGACGCCGGTGACGATCTCGACCGCCGGGCGTTCGGCGGGCTGGTCGTCGATCAGCGTGCCGGGATCGCCGGGATCGAAGGCGTTCGTCACGCGCAGCGGCACCTGGGCGCGGCGCAGGGTCTTGGCGGCGCTGGGATGGATCGCCTCCATGCCCATGTTCGACAGCTGGTCGGCGACGTCGTAATTCGTGCGGCCCAGCTTCTGCACCGCGTCCTGCCCGACCAGTTTCGGATCGGCCGAGGACAGGTGGAACTCCTTGTGGATGATCGCCTCGCGCGCGCCGGTCAGGGCGGCCAGGCGCGAGAACGTCACCTCGGAATAGCCGCGGTCATATTCCCGCATCAGGCCTTCGGAACATTGCGCATAGCCGGTGACGATGGGCATCTCGGTGGCCGGGTCGATCCCCCGCATGGCGCGGGTGATGCGTTCGTCCAGCGTCACTTCGTCCTCGTCGCGCCAGCCCGACAGGTCGACCAGCCGCGCATTCACGCCCGCGCGCTGCAAAAGCAGCGTGGCGACCAGCGCGGAATGCGCCTCGCCCAGGCCGGACAGCAATTCGCGGATCTGCAGCATGTGGCGCGACAGGCGGAAATGGCCGTAGGAGCACAGCCGCTGCAGATCGATCAGGCAGTTGCGCGCGCCCTGGATCCGGTCGCGGACGAATTCGGCGGCGCGGGCGCGGTCGGCATCATGGCTCAGCAGCGCGTCATGACGCTCGGTCATCGCGGCACCGACCCGGTCCAGCGCCTCGTGCCAGCCGTGATCGCCGTCGGCGCGGGCGAAATGCGCATAGACCCCGGCCTTGCCGGTCTTCTTGTGTTCCAGCAGCATGTCGGTGATCCCGCCGAAGGCCGAGACCACGAAGATCCGGCCATAGAGATCCGCGCCGTCGCGGCCGTCCAGGAACAGCGTCTCCAGCAGCAGGTCCAGCTTCGACATCGAGGTGCCGCCGATCTTCTCGACCGTATGCGCCATCATGCCTCCCGCAGCTCTTCGGCGGCGGCGTAGGAGCCGTCCTCGCGATGCACCTCGGTGCCGGTCACGGGCGGGTTGAAGCAGCAGGCCATGACCAGCTTTTCATCCGCGCGCAGCCTGTGGCGGTCATGCAGGTTCAGCGCATACATGACGCCGGGCGCGATCGGATGCGTCTCGCCGGTGGCGAGGTCGGTGACCCTACCGCGCCCCTCGATGCAATAGACGCTTTCGAAATGGTTCTTGTATTCGAAGGTATGCTCGGAGCCGGCCTCCAGGATGGTGATGTGGAAGGAAAATCCCATCCCGTCGCCGGCCAGCAGCATCCGCACGCTGGTCCATTGCGCGTCCGAGACGACGCGGTCCCGGTCTTCCTGGACGATCCTGTTGAAATCACGAACGATCATGTCGGTTACTCCGCTGCGATCTTGTTGCCGTCGAGGGTGGTGCGGGCGGCCTCCAGCAGGATGCCCAGCCCCTCGCGCAGAATCTCGTCGGGGGTGGTCAGGGGGGCAAGGATCTTGACGACCTCGCCATGCGGCCCCGAGGTCTCGACGATCAGCCCCTGCTGGAAGGCGCGGGCGCAGATCTCGCCGGCCAGATCGCCCGACAGCAGGTCGGCGCCGCGCATCATGCCGCGGCCCTTCAGCCGTGCGCCGGGGACCAGCGCGGCCAGTTGCTCCAGCCCCTCGGCGACGATCCGGGCCTTGCGCTCGAACTGCGCGGCGAAGCGGTCGTCCGCCCAGAACTTCTCGATCGCGACGCGGGCGGTGACGAAGGCATGGGTATTGCCCCGGAAGGTGCCGTTATGCTCGGCCGGGCCAAGCACGTCATGTTCGGGTCGCATCAGCACCAGTGCCATCGGCAGGCCGAAGCCCGACAGCGATTTCGCCATGGTCACGATGTCGGGCGCAATCCCCATCCCGTCGAAGGAAAAGAACCCGCCCGCCCGGCCGCAGCCGGCCTGGATGTCGTCGACGATCAGCAGCGCGCCATGATCGCGGGCCAGCCCGGCCACGCGGCGCAGCCATTCGGGGCGCGCGGCATTCAGCCCGCCCTCGCCCTGCACGGTTTCCAGAAGGATCGCCGCCGGCGCGTCCAGCCCCGAGGACGGATCGGCCAGCATCCGCTCCAGCAGATCGGCGCTGTCCACGCCCTCGGCATAGCCGTCATAGGGCAGGCGGGTCACGCCGCCCAGGCCCACGCCCGCGCCGCCCCGGTGATAGCCGTTGCCGGTTGCGGCCAGCGCGCCCAGGGTGACGCCGTGGAAGCCGTTGGTGAAGGCCACGACATTGGTCCGGCCGGTGGCCTTGCGGGCGATCTTCATCGCCGCCTCGACCGCATTGGCGCCGGTCGGGCCGGTGAACATCAGCCGGTGATCCATGCCGCGCGGCTGCAGGATATGGGTCTCGAAGGCGCGCAGGAACGCGGCCTTCGGGCCGGTATGCAGGTCCAGCCCGTGGGCGATGCCGTCGCTGTCCAGGTGCCGCATCAGCGCGGCCTTCATGTCCGGGTCGTTATGGCCGTAGTTCAGCGAGGAACAGCCGGCCAGGAAGTCGATATAGCGGCGGCCCTGCGCGTCGGTCAGCTCTGCCCCGCGGGCAGCGGTGAAGGTGACGGGGAAGCCGCGGCAGTAAGAGCGGGCCTCGCTTTCGCGGCGGGCAAAGATGTCGCCGCCAGGAACGGTGCCGTTGGAAACGGTATCGGTCATGGATCGTCCTTTCGGGAAGTCGTGGTTTGCCGGTGACGGCGCTGGATCAGGCGGCGCGGGCCAGCAGGGTCCGTTCGGGCAGGGCGATGGTCACCAGATGCTCGGTCGCGTGGCGTCCGCCGAAATGGGCGTCGCGCGTGAAATGCGGCCGGTCCGTCAGCGTGCCGCCCATCCGGCGCGCGAAGCTGCGAAACAGCGCCCAGGATGCGCGGTTGTCCGGCGTGATCGTGGTCTTCAGCGCCCGCGCGCCCCGGCAGGCCTCGCGGCCCATCAGATGGGCCAGCATCCTGCGGCCCAGTCCCAGCCCGCGCGCCCTGGGGCTGACCGCGACCTGCCAGACGAAGAAGGCATCCTCGTTCGGGATCATGTGGCCCGAGACCCAGCCGGCGATCTCGCCGTCAAGCTCGGCCAGGACGCAGGTGTCGCGGAAATGCTCGGCCTGGATCAGGTTGCAATACATCGAATTCTCGTCCAGCGGCTTGCAGGCGCGGACCAGTTCCCAGATTCCGGCGCCGTCTCTTGCATCCGGCTTGCGCAGCAGGGGCGTGGGCGGTTCGGGCGGTCTGGCATCGTTTCGCATCTGATCACTTTTCGTCGTTTCGTTCGTCAGACTAAGTAGCTTGATGCCAAGATGGTTTCAACAGGCTAAGCAGTTTTTCGCACAACTGTCAGAAAAATGCCAAAAATTGCCCGTGTATCTTACGATCTTCTGCCGAATATCGCTTCGTATCCCTAACCATTCTTGCGGCAATGCTTTGGCGATTGAAGCAATATGCGCCCCTGTGCGATAGTTGCCGGCATGGACAGCCACGGCAATGACCGCACCGATCAGAGCCTCATCGCGCTGCGCAGGATCCTGCGCGCGACAGAGCTTTACGAGCGGTCGCTGGCGCAGGCGGCGGGGCTGACGCCGGCGCAGCTGCGGGTGCTGCAGATCGTCGCGGCGGGCGGGGCCGAGGGCGTGACGCCCAAGATGCTGGCGCGGCAGATGGGGGTCAGCCAGGCCACGGTGACGGCGCTGGTGGACAAGCTGGTCCTGCGGCAGGCGGTGCGGCGGCTGCGGTCGGAAACCGACCGGCGGCAGACCGACGTGGTCATCACCGATGCCGGACAGCGGGCGGTCGAGACTGCGCCCGACGCCCTGCAGCAACGCTTCGTGCGCGCCTTCGAACAGTTGCAGGACTGGGAACAGGCGCAGCTCGTCGCCTCGCTGGAGCGGGTGGCGGCGATGCTGAACGCCGATGGCTTCGACGCCTCGCCGGTGCTGGCCACGGGCGACATCCGGCTGAGCCACGGCTGAGAGGCGCGCCCCTCAGCGGCAGCTGGACGGATTGACCCCGGCGGCGCGCAGGCCCCAGTCGGTCATCTGCGCGACCAGCTGCTGTCCCGCCGCATCGAAGGCCGGGATCAGGTCCTCGGTGCGGGTGCTGGGCGCCTGGGTCGTGACCGAGAAGCTGCCGCGCGAGGCGACGCTGGCATCCATCTCGCGCACCATCTGGGCATCGACGGTCATCCGCACGATCGCACCCTTTCCGGCAAGTTCCGCGTTGAAGTCCTTGATCTCGCTGATAAGCGCATAGTCCCCGGCGACCCCAAGAGGCGCCCGGCCGACATGCGAGAAGCTGTCATAGGCCCCCAGCGTCTCGACCAGCATCCGCTGCAGCGTGGCGGGGACCGGATCGCCCCAGACCGCGTCGGGCAGGTATTGCGTCTGCAGCGCCGAGGGCCGGATCATGATCCGTTCGCTGTCCAGCGTGCCGCGGGTCTTGGGCAGTTCCACCACCAGCTCGCCGATCCGGCCGCGGCCGCATTGGCGGGCCGTGACCTCGGGGCCGCGCAGCTCGAAGACGTCGCGGTCGGGTTCGCCCTGCAGCAGCGACAGGGCGGCGCAGCCGGGCAGGGCGGTGGTGGCGGTCAGGGCAAGAAGCAGGGCGGGCAGGCGCATCGGGAACCTCAGCGGCGGAATTCAGGGGTGCGCGGACCCGACAGGATCTGCGAGGGGTTGCGGCGCAGCGTGGTCACAAGCTGGTCCAGGTTGTCGACCAGGCCGCGCATCTCTTGCGACAGGCGCGAGAATTGCGGCAGCGCCTCGCGGGTGAAACTCTGGACCGGCCCGGCCGAGCTGTCCAGCACCGACTGCAGCGAGGCGAAGGCATTGGCGGCGGCGTCGGCGGCGTCGCGCATCCGGCCGGTGATCCGGGGCAGGTCGTCCGAGACGCTTTCCAGCGTCCTGTTGACCCGGTCCAGCGTGGCGCGCAGATCGGCGATGATCGGGCCCAGGTCGGTGCCGAACATGGTCTCGGCCTGGTCGAAGGCCCGCGTGCCGGCCTCCAGCGCCCGGTCCAGGTTGTCCAGGCTGCCGCCCGCCCGCGCGCCAAGCTGCGCCAACTCGTCCTGCAGCCCCGCGGCGGTGTCGTTCAACTGCCGCGTCAGCCCGCGCAGGTCGCCCGAGACATAGTCGCGCACCTCGTCCAGCGTCTGGGTGGCCGAGGCCAGCGTGGTATCGGCGGTTTCCGCGGCGGCGGCGAAATTGTCCAGCGCGGTCTCGGCGTTCTGGCTGAGCGCGTCCAGTTTCGATCCGAAGGTGGCGATGCCCTCGGCCGCCTGGCCGATGGCGTCGGTCGCCGCCGAGATATCGGCCATGGCCTTGTCCAGATTGCCGCTGGACCGTTCGACATTGTCGAGGATATTATTGACACGCTGCTGATTTTGCTCGCCAAGAAGCTCGGTCAGCTGTTCGGCCACCTGGTTCAGCCGCTCGATGATCTGCGGGCCCTGGTCCGACAGCGTCTGCAGGGCCGAGCGGCTGGACTGGATCACCGGCACGCCCTCATGCGGCTGTTCGCGCAGCAGCGGAGAGGTTGGGCGGCCGGCGGTGATGAAGACATTCGACACCCCGGTCACGCCCTGAAGCTCGATCGAGGCGCGGGAATCGGTGCGGATCGGCGTGTCCTCGGCCACTTCCAGCCGCACCCGCACCGGGCCGGCCTGGTCGGGGGCCAGTTCCATGGCCACCACCGTGCCCACGGTCAGCCCCGCGAAACGCACTTCCGAGGCGATGCCCAGGCCCGACACTTCGGTGAAATGGACGTCGTAATAGGCGAATTGCCGGTCCAGCTCCAGCTTGGCGAACCACATCAGGAAGCCCAGGATGCCCAGGAAGCCGGCAATGGTGAAGGCGCCGATCAGCGCGTAATTCGCCTTGGTTTCCATCGTCCTATCCCTCGTCCCGATCCGCCGCCCGATCCGTCACCTGCGCGGCGCGGGCGCGGGGACCGTGGAAATATTCATGCACCCATGGGTGATCGACCTGCAACATCTGGGACATGGTTCCCGTCGTCAGCACCTTCTTTTCCGCCAGCACCGCGATCCGGTCGCAACAGGCATGCAGCGTGTCCAGGTCATGCGTGACCAGGAAGACCGACAGGTTCAGCGCGTCGCGCAGGGACACGATCAGCCGGTCGAAGGCGGTGGCGCCGATCGGGTCCAGCCCGGCGGTGGGCTCGTCCAGGAAGACGATCTCGGGATCCAGGGCCAGCGCGCGGGCCAGCCCGGCCCGCTTGCGCATCCCCCCCGACAGGTCCGAGGGGAATTTCGCATTGGCGTTCCAGGGCAGCCCGGCCATCGCCACCTTCAGTTCCGCCAGGCCCTGGCGCTGCTGATCGCCGAGGCCGGGGACGGCGCGTAGCGGCACCTCGACATTCTCGCGCACGGTCAGCGAGGAAAACAGCGCCCCGTCCTGGAACATCACGCCCCAGCGGCGTTCGACCGCCTCGCGCGCGGGGCCGCTCAGCGCGCCCACGTCCTGGCCGAAGACGCGGATCGTGCCCGCCGCCGGTTTCAGCAGCCCGACGATGCTGCGCAGAAGCACCGACTTGCCGGTGCCCGAGCCACCGACCACGCCCAGGATCTCGCCGCGCTTCACGTCCAGGTCCAGCCCGTCATGGACCACATGGCTGCCGAACTGGGTGCGCAGGCCGCGGACCTCGATGACGTTCTCGGCCTCGCTGCTCATAGTCCCACCACCGAGAAGAAGATGGAAAACAGCGCATCGGCGATGATGACCGCGAAGATCGCGTTGACCACCGCGGTCGAGGTCATCGATCCCAGCGATTCCGCGTCCTTGCCGACCTTCATGCCGGCATGGCAGCCGATCACCCCGATGATCAGCGCGAAGACCGGCGCCTTGACCAGCCCGACGACGGCATGTCCGACCGCGATGTCGCCCAGCCGCGCCAGGAACATCGAGGGCGATATGCCCAGCTCGATCCAGGACATGATCGCCCCGCCCAGCAGCCCGGTCACGTCCGAGACCAGCCCCAGGATCGGCAGCGTCACGATCAGCGCCAGCACGCGCGGTAGGATCAGCACCATGTCCGGGTCCATCCCCAGCGTGCGCATGGCGTCGATCTCCTCGCGCATCTTCATCGAGCCGATCGAGGCGGTCAGCGCCGAGGCGGTGCGCCCCGCCACGATGATCGCGGTCAGCAGGATGCCCAGCTCGCGCAGGACGGAAATCGCGATCAGGTCGACGACGAAGACCTCGGCCCCGAACTGGCGCAGCTGGGTCGAGCCCTGGAAGGCCAGCACCACCCCGATCAGGAAGGACATGATGGCGACGATGGGCACCGCGCGCAGCCCGGTTTCCTGGCAGTGATGGACCAGCGAGGTCAGGCGGAAATCGGCGGGATGGCGGATCGCCCGCAGAAGCGCGGCGATGAAGCGGCCCAGATATTCGGCCAGCTCGCGAAAGAAGATCAGCCCCGAGACGACGCGGCGGCCGACATCCTCCAGCAGGCGGCGCCAGCCGGGCAGGGGGGCGGGGGCGGGATCAGGGCTGGCCATGGCCCTGGCCACGCTGTCCAGCAGCTGGCTGTGGCGCTCCGACAGGCCGGCGATCTCGGCCCCGGCCTCGCGCTGGCCGATCAGGAACCACGCCCCGGCGGTGTCCAGCCGCCCCAGCCCGGCCGCGTCGATGCGCCCGGCCCGGCCGCCCGGCAGCTGCGCCAGCGTCCAGACCACCAGATCGCCGGTCAGGACCAGCGCGCCGTCGCGCTGCTCGGCCATCAGACTGGCCTGACTGGGATCCTGTGGCGCCATCGGCTGATCTGTCCTCGTCCGGTTGACGAGACATCCCCCGGATGCGCGCCGGTGTCAAATATCCGTTTCGAACCCGTGCGTTCAGCCTGCGGTTGTGGCGCAGCCGGGGCGCCCATGGCCGCTAGCCCAGGAAGCGGCGGAACTGGCGCAGCGCCAGCCAGAACATCGCCCCGCCGGTGGCCAGCAGCGCCAGGAATTGCGGCCAGACCACGTCCAGCCCCGCGCCCCGGAACAGGACGCCCTGCGACAGGATCACGAAATGCGTGTTCGGCGCGAGGGACATGATCGCCTGGATCATCTCGGGCATGCTCTCGCGCGGGGTCATGCCGCCCGACAGCACCTGCAGCGGCAGCAGGACCAGCATCAGGAGCAGCGCGAATTGCGGCATGGTGCCGGCCAGCGTCGCAAGGAAGATCCCCATCGAGGTGGTCGCGAACAGCATCAGCGCCGCCGCCGCCACGAACAGCGGCACCGAGCCCGCGATCGGCACCTGCAGCGCCATCTGCACCACCACCGTGATCGCGAAGCCTGATGCCAGCAGCACCACCAGGCCCATGGACCAGATCTTCGACAGCATGATCTCGGCCGCGCTGACCGGCATGACCAGCAGATGCTCGACCGTGCCGTGTTCCTTCTCGCGGATCAGGGCGGCGCCGGTCAGGATGATCGACAGCATGGTGATGGCGTCGATGACGCTGTTGACCGCCCCGAACCAGCTTGCCTCCAGTGCCGGGTTATAGCGCGCCCGCAGTGCCAGCCCGACCGGCGGGGTTGCGTCCTCGCGGTGGCCGGCGACGAATTCCGCCACCTCGGCGGTGACGATCTGCTGGACATAGCCGCTGCCGGTGAAGGCCTGGGTCATGCGGGTGGCGTCCACGTTCAGCTGGATCGCCGGGTTGCGACCGGCCAGCACGTCGCGTTCGAAATCGGGCGGGATGTCCAGCGCGAAGGTGTCCAGCCCCTCGTCCATGCGCCGGTCCATCTGGCTGGTCGTGATCATCCGCGGCGCGCCGAAATAGGGCGGCGTGAAGGCCGAGACGATGCGCCCGGAAAGCATCGAGCGGTCCTCGTCCACGATGGCGATGGCGGCGTTCGACAGGCTTTCGGGCATCGCCTTCGATTCGGTATAGATCGACAGCGAGAAGGCATAGACGATCAACAGCAGCATCGCCGGGTCGCGCCACAGTCCGCGCAGCTCCTTGACGCCCAGGTGCCAGATGTTGCGCAGCCTCATTTCGCCTGTTTCCTCAGCAGCAGCACGCTGAGCCCCAGGATGACCGGGGTCGCGGCGGCCAGCGCCAGATAGACCGTGCCGAAATCCTGGAAGCCCAACCCCTTGGAAAAGGCCCCGCGCGAGGCGATGATGAACCAGGTCGTCGGATAGATCTCGCCGATGGCGCGGCCCGCGCCCTGCAGCGAGGAGACCGGGTCCAGCAGCCCGGAATATTGCGCGCCGGGGATCATCGTCACCAGCACGGTCGCGAACAGCGCCGCCACTTGGCTGCGCATGAAGCTGGAGACCAGCAGCCCCATCGCCGTGGTCGCCCCGACATAGAGCAGCGCGGCCAGCGCGAAGGCGGTCAGGCTGCCGGTGAAGGGCACCCGGAAGGCGAAGATCGCCAAGGCGGTCAGCAGCGCGAAGTTCAGCATCGCCAGCGCCACATAGGGCAGTTGCTTGCCAAGCAGGAATTCCAGCCGCGTGACCGGCGTGACGTAGAAATTGACGATCGAGCCCAGCTCTTTCTCCCGCACCACGCTCAGCGTCGTCAGCACCGCCGGGATCAGCAGCAGAAGCAGCGGGATCACCGCGGGCGACATCGCGACGATGCTTTTCACGTCGGGGTTGTAGCGAAAGCGCGTGACCAGGTCGAAATCGCCCCTCAGCGCGGCATCGCCGTGAAGCTCGCGCGCCTTGCGCGCGATCCAGTCGCCATGCATCCCCTGCACATAGCCCAGCACGGTTTCCGCCCGCGTCGGGTTGGCGCCGTCGATCCAGGCGCCGATCTCCACCTCGGCGCCGCGCGCCACGTCGCGGGCGAAGCCGGGCGGGATCTCGATGGCCAGGCTCAGCGTGCCGTCGCGCATCCGGGCGTCCATGTCGTCATAGCCGGTCAGCGGCGGCGCCTCGGTGAAATAGCGCGATCCGGCGATGTCCAGCACATAGTCGCGGCTGGTCGTGGTCTGGTCGCGGTCCAGCGCGGCGAAGGACAGGTCCTCGACATCCATGTTGATGCCGTAGCCGATCACGAACATCAGGATCAGGCTGCCGATCAGCGCCAGGGTCAGCCGGATCGGGTCGCGCCGCAGCTGCAGCGATTCCAGCCGCGAATAGCTGAACATCCGGCGCAGGCTGAACCAGCCGCCCGCGGGCGCCGCCGTCTCGGGGGCGTCCGTCAGCGGGGCGGGGACGGGCTCGTCGCCGATGGCGTCCTGCAGATAGGCGACGAAGGCGTCGTCCAGCGTGGCTGCGTCCTTGGCGCGCATGATCGCCTCGGCCGTGTCGCTGACCAGCACCCGGCCGGCATGCATCAGGCTGATGCGGTCGCACAGCTCGGCCTCATTCATGAAATGGGTCGAGACGAAGATCGTCACCCCGTCCTGGCGCGACAGCTCGCCCAGGATGGCCCAGAAATCGTCGCGCGCCACCGGATCGACGCCCGAGGTCGGTTCGTCCAGGATCAGGATCTCGGGGCCGTGGATCATCGCCACGGCCAGCGACAGGCGCTGGCGGATGCCGAGGGGCAGGGCCTCGGGCAGGTCGTCCGCCACGCCCTGCAGGCCGAAGCGGTCGATCATCCGCGTCGCCCGGTCGCGGATGGCCGCGGGCTCCATGCCGAACAGCCGGGCGTGCAGCTCCAGGTTCTGCCGCACCGTCAGCTCGGAATAGAGCGAGAAGGACTGCGACATGAAGCCCACCCGGCGGCGGACCTCCATGTCCCTGGGGTCGATCTCGGCGCCGAACAGCCGGGCGGTGCCCTCGCTGGGTTCCAGAAGCCCCGTCAGCATCTTCATCGTGGTGGTCTTGCCGCAGCCGTTCGAGCCGAGGAAGCCGAAGATCTCGCCCTTCTCGATGCGGAAGCTGACATCGTCCACGGCGGCGAAATCGCCGAAGCGCATGGTCAGGTGGCTGGCCTCGATGGCGATCTCGTGGCCGTCCGGCGCGCGGGGCGGGATCGCGACGGCCCTGTGGCCGCGGCTTTCGCTGTCGGGCATCAGCGCGATGAAGGCGGCATCCAGATCCTCGGCGCCGGTCCGTTCCAGCAGCTCGGCGGGGCTGCCGGTGGCCAGGACCCGGCCCCCGTCCATCGCCACCAGCCAGTCGAAGCGGGCGGCCTCTTCCATATAGGCGGTGGCGACGATCACGCTCATGGCCGGGCGATCGCGGCGGATGCGCTCGATCAGGTCCCAGAACTGGCGGCGCGACAGCGGATCGACGCCGGTGGTCGGCTCGTCCAGGATCAGGAGGTCCGGGTCGTGGATCAGCGCGCAGCACAGGCCCAGCTTCTGCTTCATGCCACCCGACAGTTTCGCGGCGGGGCGGTCGCGGAAGGGCGACATGCCGGTCGCGGCCAGCAGCGCGTCGATGCGGCGGGTGCGCTCGGCCGGGCCATGGCCGAACAGCCGGCCGAAGAAATCCAGGTTCTCGGCCACCGACAGCGTCTGATAGAGGTTCCGGCCCAGCCCCTGCGGCATATAGGCGATGCGCGGGCAGATCCGGGCGCGGTGACGCGCGTCGCCCATGTCGCCGCCCAGCACCTCGATCCGGCCCTGCTGGATCACCCGCGCGCCGGCCAGCAGCGACAGCAGACTGGACTTGCCGACGCCGTCCGGGCCGATCAGCCCGACCATCCGCCCGGCGGGCAGCTGCAGCGTCACCTCGTCAAGCGCCGCCGTCTGGCCATAGCGCAGCCCGACGCCCTCGAGGCGGGCCACCGGGGCGGCGGGGTCGCTGTCGGGGGCGGCGGCGGTCATTGCACCAGGTTGGACAGGGTTTCGGGCCATTCGGTGTCGGGATCGATCCGTACATGGGCCATGCCGGGCAGGCCGGTCTTCACATAATCGCTGTATTTGCGCAGCAACTCGGGATCGACCTGCGCGCGAACCCGGAACATCAGCTTCTCGCGCTCCTCGGCGGTCTCGACGGTGCGGGGGGTGAACTGCGCCACATCCGCGACGTAAGAGATGCGGGCCGGGATGACATATTGCGGCGCGGTATCCATGACCAGCCGTGCCTCGGCCCCGACCTCGACCCGGCCGGCCTGCGAGGTGGGCAGGAAGAAGGTCATGTAGACATCCTCCAGGTCGACCAGGTTCAGGATGCGGCCGCCCGCCGCGACCACCTCGCCGGGCTGGGCGATGCGGTATTGCACCCGCCCGTCGCGCGGCGAAGCCAGCGTCGCGTCGCCGATCTGCACCTCGACCGCCTCGATCGCCGCCTGCGCCGCATCCACCGCCGCCTCGGCATCGACGACCTGCGCGCGGGCCGAGCCGATCCCGGCCTCCGCCGCCGCAAGCCCGGCCTCGGCCGAGGCCAGCCCGGCCTGCGTCTCGCGCCCGGTCGCGCGGGCGTCGTCCAGCACCTGCTGCGAGGCGACATTGCTGCGCGCAAGGCTTTCGGTCCGCGCCAGTCGCGAGGTGGCGGCATCGGCGGCGGCGCGGGCCTGCTCGACGGCGGCCTCGGCGGCGGTGCGCTGCGCCTGAGCCTGGGCGACGAGGCTTTCGGCGGTCTCGACCCCGATCCGGGCGCGGCGCAGCTGCGCCTCGGCCTGGCGCTTCTGGGCGTTCAGCTGCAGCACGTCCATCTGCACCAGCACGTCGCCCTTGCGCACGAATTGCCCCTCGGCCGCGCGGATCTCGGCGATGCGGCCGCCCGAGAGCGCGGCGATGTCGATCTCGGTCGCCTCGATCCGGCCATTGCCCGAGGCGATGCCGGCAGGCAGGCTGTCGGTCGACATTTCGCGCCATGCCAGCCACAGGACCGCGCCCAGGGCCACCGCCATCCCGACCAAGATCCAGTTCCGTCCCCGTTTCGCCGTCGCCCGCATGATTTGCCGCCTGATCGCCAGAGTTCCGCGCCATCTTCGCGGCCCGCCGCTGCCGGGAACATGATCTCGGTCAAACCCGGCCCGGATGATGCCGCTGTGCAGCATCACTCTGGCATGGCTTCGGCCAATGCGCCAGCTTCATGGGTTTTCGGCCCGGCCCACGCCCCGCGCGGGCCCTGCGCGGCGCTGTCACACCACCGTCACGGCAGGGCGATAGACCGCCCCCGCAAGGATCGGAGCGCCATGGCCAGCCTGGATCTGTCACAGCTTTCGCGCAGCTTCGGCGGCACACCCGCGGTCGATCGCGTCTCGTTCTCGGTGCCCTCGGGGGCCTTTCTGGCGCTGCTGGGACCCTCGGGCTGCGGCAAGACCACGCTGCTGCGCCTGGTCGCGGGGCTGGAGCGGCCCGATGGCGGCACGATCCGGATCGGCGGGCGGATGATGGCCGGGCCGGGCGTCTTCGTGCCGCCCGAGGCGCGCGGCCTGGGCATGGTGTTCCAGTCCTATGCGCTGTGGCCGCACATGACGGTGGCGGGCAATGTCCGCTTCGGGCTTCGCGTCCAGCGCCTGCCGCGCGCCGAGCAGGAGGCCCGCGCGGCCGAGGCCCTGCGCATGGTCGGGCTGGAGCGGATGGGTGCGCGGCTGCCGCATCAGCTGTCGGGCGGCCAGCGCCAGCGGGTCGCGCTGGCCCGCAGCCTTGCCCTGCGCCCGTCGCTGATCCTGCTGGACGAGCCGCTGGCCAATCTGGACGCGCATCTGCGCGAACAGATGCTGGCCGAGTTCCGGCGCATCCATGCCGCCTCGGGGACCAGCTTCGTCCTCGTGACCCATGACCAGGACGAGGCGCTGGCGGTGGCCAGCCATGTCGGCGTGATGAATGCGGGCAGGCTGGAACAGCTGGCCGCCCCGCAGGTGCTGTGGCAGCGGCCGGCCACGCCGATGGTGGCGCGCTTCGTCGGCGGCGGCCGGACGGTGCCGGTCAAGGTGCTGGGCGCGAAGGACGGCGCCTGCGCGATCCGCATCCGCGACCGGGTGCTGACGGTGCCGGGCCTGGCGCCGGCGGGGGCGGGCTGGCTGTGCCTGCGCCCGCATGACCTGCTGCCCGACCCGGCCGGCGCGCTTGGCGCCCATGTGCTGGACAGCCGCTTCCGCGGCGGCGCCCATGTCGTCACCGGCTTGCTCGACGGCGCCGAAGATGGTGGCGAGATCGAGCTGGTGCTGCATCGCGCCCCCCGGCGCGGCGAATTCCTGCGCCTTGGCCTGCGCGGCGGCTGGGTCCTGCCGCGCGAGGCGCTGGCGACGCCCCTGCCGCGTCCGGATGGTCACGCGATCTGCACGAAACCGTCACCCGACTGTCAACGAACCGCTCTAGGGTCAGGATGCATTGATTTCTGTTGCGCTGCGTGATTCACGCCTCCGAAAACGGAGCGGTGACATGAGCGATCTCTTCTGGCTGACCGACGCGCAGATGGCGCGCCTGGCTCCCTTCTTTCCCA
>NZ_QNRC01000040.1 GCF_003709565.1 Paracoccus sigandri
CGGGTTGTGGATGTCGAAGGCGACCAGCCGGCGGCCCTCGATATTGTCCTGGCCGATGGCATAGTCGGTGGCGATGATCTCGGTCGGGCCCTCGGGCAGCGGCAGCGCCTCGACCGCCGATGCCTCGACCGTCGATGCCTGGGCCGCAAAATGGCCGCTCAGCGCCTCGCGCTCTCGCCGGATGTCGCCGGGCCGACCCTTGTGCCCCGTCTTGCCCGGCCCGCCGGGCGGTGATGTCTGTGACATGTGTCCCTTTCTCAATGACTTCATGCGTCAGGGAACCGAAATGATCGGGTGGACGAAAGGCAGCTGCGGGATGTCGGCGCCCTGAGCCTCTCATCAAAGCTGCCGCTGGGGCATCCTGCCCCCGGCGCAGCGACCTCTCGCGACCCGGATGCGACATCCTGCCGCATCCCTGGCGGCCGGCGGCCCGGATCCGCTTGGCGCGCGGCGCGGCGCGGCCTATAAGACCGGCGCGACGAAAGGACATGCCATGCGCCAAGCCACGATCACCCGCAACACCGCCGAGACGCAGATCGAGGTCACGCTGAACCTGGACGGAACCGGCCGCTATGACAACCGCTCGGGCGTCGGATTCTTCGACCACATGCTGGACCAGCTGGCGCGGCATTCGCTGATCGACCTGACGGTGCGGGCCACGGGCGACCTGCATGTCGACGACCACCACACGGTCGAGGATACCGGCATCGCCATCGGCCAGGCCCTGGTGCGCGCGCTTGGCGACAAGAAGGGCATCCGGCGCTATGGCAGCTTCCTGCTGGCGATGGACGACGCGCTGGTGCGCTGCGCGCTGGACCTGTCGGCGCGGCCCTTCCTGGCCTGGGGCGTCGATTTCCCAACCGAGAAGATCGGCACGTTCGACACTGAACTGGTGCGCGAATTCTTCCAGGCGCTGTCCACCCATGGCGGCATCACCCTGCATGTCGACCGGCTGCACGGGATCAACAGCCACCACATCGCCGAGGCCGCCTTCAAGTCCGTCGCCCGCGCGCTGCGCGAGGCGGTCGAGCCCGATCCGCGCATGGCGGGCGTGCTGCCCTCGACCAAGGGGGCGCTGTGATGCGGGTGACGCTGGTCGATTACGACAGCGGCAACCTGCATTCGGCGGAAAAGGCCTTCCAGCTGATGGGCCGCGACCTGGGCGCCGAGGTCGTCGTGACCTCGGACCCCGCGGTGGTGCTGGCCGCCGACCGGATCGTCCTGCCGGGCGACGGCGCATTCCCGGCCTGCCGCGCGGCGCTGGATGCGGTTTCGGGCATGGCCGAGGCACTGGACGAGGCGGTCATCCGCCGCGGTACCCCCTTCCTGGGCATCTGCGTGGGGATGCAGATGCTGGCCACGACCGGGCACGAATACCGCAGGACGGCCGGGCTGGACTGGATCGGCGGCGAGGTGGTCGCGATCGAGGCACCGGATCTGAAGGTGCCGCATATGGGCTGGAACGATCTGGTCATCGACCGCCCGCATCCGCTGCTGGACGGGATCGCGACCGGCGATCACGCCTATTTCGTGCATGGCTGGCAATTCCGGGTGGCCGATCCCGCGCATCTGCTGGCCCATGTCGATTACGGCGGGCCGGTGACGGCGGTGGTCGGGCGCGACAATATCGCCGGCACCCAGTTCCACCCCGAGAAATCCCAGGCCGTCGGGCTGCGGCTGATCGCCAATTTCCTGAACTGGAAGCCCTGAGCCGGGCAGGACCGTCCTGCCGCTCTGGACCTTGCGGCGGGGATCGGCTTCTCTGGCCGGACATGGCGACGGAGAACCCGATGGACGATCTGGAAAAACGTATCGCGCAGGCGCGCGGCGACCTGCCCGCCGACCTGGTGCTGCGCGGCGGGCGCGTCTTCGATCTGGTCACCGGGGCGATGATCGCGGGCGATGTCGCGATCTGCGGCGGCCATGTCGCGGGGATCGGCGCGGATTACGAGGGCCGCCGGGTCATCGACGTGTCGGGGCTGGTGCTGGTGCCGGGCTTCATCGACACGCATCTGCATGTCGAAAGCAGCCTGGTCACGCCGCATGAATTCGACCGCTGCGTGACCCCGCGCGGCGTCACCACCGCGATCTGCGACCCGCACGAGATCGCCAATGTGCTGGGCGTCGAGGGCATAAGCTGGTTCCAGCAGGCCAGCGCGCATCTGCTGATGGACCTGCGGGTGCAGCTTTCGTCCTGCGTGCCCTCGACCGAGATGGAGACCTCGGGCGCGCGGATCGAGGCCGGTGACCTGGCGCCGCTAATGGGCCACCCTTCCGGCATCGGGCTGGCTGAGTTCATGAACTATCCCGGCGTGATCCATCGCGACCCGCAGGCCATGGCCAAGCTGCGCCTGTTCGCGGGCGGCCATGTCGACGGCCATTGCCCGCAGCTGTCGGGACGCGACCTGAACGCCTATATCGCCGCCGGCATCCGCACCGAGCACGAGGCGACCACCGCCGAGGAGGCGCTGGAGAAGCTGCGCAAGGGGATGCGGGTGCTGATCCGCGAGGGCTCGGTCAGCAAGGACCTGGAGGCGCTGCAGCCGGTGCTGACCGAGGCGACCAGCGCCTATATGTGCCTGTGCACCGATGACCGCAATCCGCTGGACATCGCCGAGCACGGCCATCTGGACTACATGATCCGCCGGCTGATCCAGCTGGGGACGCCGCCGCTGGCGGCCTATCGCGCGGCGTCCCTGTCGGGGGCCGAGGCCTTCGGGCTGAAGGATCGCGGGCTGATCGCGCCGGGGCTGCGCGCCGATATCGTGGCGCTGGATTCACTGGAGGGCTGCCATGCGCAGCTGGTGCTGGCCGGCGGCCGGGTCGTGGACGAGGCCGCCTTCGCCGCCCGGCCGGCGCTGGGGCCGATCGGGCGCGGCTCGGTCAGGGCGCCGCAGGTCC
This sequence comes from Paracoccus sigandri, assembly GCF_003709565.1. Lineage (GTDB taxonomy): Bacteria > Pseudomonadota > Alphaproteobacteria > Rhodobacterales > Rhodobacteraceae > Paracoccus > Paracoccus siganidrum. The sequence continues at coordinate 2,902 of NZ_QNRC01000040.1, forward strand.
AGCCGCGCGATTTCCGCAGCCCCGGCAATCGCGGCCGGACCGACGTGATCGGCATCCTCGAGGGCAAGATCATCACCCGCCACCTGCACGAGGAGATCGCCATCGAGGATGGCGACAAGCGCCCCGACCCCGCGCGCGACCTGATGCGGATCGCGGTGATCGAGCGGCACGGCCGGAACGGCAATATCGCCACCGGCTTCGTGCGCGGCTTCGGGATGGGGTCCGGGGCCATCGCCTCGACCGTCTGCCACGACCACCACAATATCGCCGTGGTCGGCGCGGATTACGGCGACATGGCGCTGGCGGCGAATCACCTCTCGGAGATCGAGGGCGGTTTCGTCGTGGCGCAGGGCGGCAAGGTGCTGGCCGAACTGGCGCTGCCAGTGGCCGGGCTGATGAGCCTGGAGCCGTTCGAGGTGGTCCGCGACCGGCTGGTCGCCCTGCGCGAGGCGGCGAGACGCCTTGGCGTGGTGCTGGAGGAGCCTTTCCTGCAGCTGGCCTTCCTGGCCCTGCCGGTGATCCCGGCGCTGAAGATCACCGATCGCGGCATGGTCGATGTCGAACGGTTCGAGATCATCGCCGGCTGAGAATCGTGATGGGGGGCGCCGGCGGCGGCGTTCACGGGTATTTGGGCAACGAAGAAGCGGTCAGGGGCGCAGGACCCGGTCGACCTCGGCCAGGGCGGCGGCGATGGCGGCCTCGATGCCGAGGCTGGTAGTGTCGAGGATCACCGCGTCATCGGCCGGCTTCAGCGGCGCCGTGGCGCGTTCGCTGTCGCGGCGGTCGCGGTCGCGCAGCTGCGCCAGCATCTCGGCCGGGTCGGCGCCCAGCTCGGCGGCGCGGCGGGCGGCGCGGACCTGGTCCGAGGCGGTGACATAGAGTTTCACCTGCGCATCGGGGCAGATCACGGTGCCGATGTCGCGCCCGTCCAGCACGGCGCCGGGTTCCTGGCGGGCGAAGCGGCGCTGGAAATCGACAAGGGCGGCGCGCACCTCGGGGATGGCGGCCACGCGGCTGGCGGCCTGCCCGGCATCGGAGCTGCGCAGATCGGGGCGGGCCAGGTCCGCAGGCCCAAGGTCCCGCGCCGCCGCCACCGGATCGCCGCCCTTCGCCCCGGTCGCGCGATAGAGCAGCCCGGTATCCAGGTGGTGGAAGCCGAGCCTTTCGGCCAGCGCCCGCGCGATGGTGCCCTTGCCGGAGGCGGCCGGCCCGTCGATGGCGATGATGAAAGGCATGTGGCGGAGCGGTCCCCTGGAAGACGATTGCCCTCCCTTCGCACATGTCGCGCCGGAAGGTCCAGCACCCGGAGGCGAATCCTCCGCCCGCCCGGAGACGGCGCCGCCGCCAGCCTTGTCGCGGGCATTTTTCCCGCCGCACCGCCCCGTGGCGCCACGAGAATCGGCGACAGGGCGCCAATTCCATCATATGGTCCTTTTCCGGCTTGGCATTCAGGATCGGGTGAATTTGAATTAACGTGTTTAGTTGTTTGTCTAGTAAAAGCGCTTAAGGTGTGATGTTGCTTAGTCATATGGAGCGTCTCGTTGACGCGAACTCGGTCGCAGGTATCAGGGATTCCTATTTCGATGCCTTGAACGGCCACGGATATTCCTGCGCCTTCTACGGGGCGTCCTTCCAATCCGACCTGCCGCCCGCGGTGATCCGGGAAGATCCTGAAATACATTCGAATTTCCCCGGCGATTTCATCGAGGAGATGCGCAGATACCATCCGTTCGGCACGTCTCCCTGGATGATCTGGGCCGATAGCCATGCGGGCTCGATCCCGCTGGCGCAGCTGGTCTCGGAATCGCGCCACGATCCCGGCATGGTGCGGGCGCTGGAGATCGCCAGCCAGCATGGCGCAGCCTCGCTGCGCATCATCAGCCTGAAGGGCCGCGTCGCCCGCGCCCGCGGCCTGGTGGCGATCTGCCCGGCGCTGATGGCCCGGCCGGCGGAGGAGGCCGCCCTGTGGCTGAGGAATCACCGCGAGATCGCCACGCTGACGGCGATCATGCACATGCGGATGGCCACGATCTGCCGACATCCCCAGCGTTCGGGCCTGACGCCGCGCCAGCGCGAGGTGCTGGAATGGACCTCGGCGGGCAAGACCGTGGCCGAGGTCGCGACGATCCTGGGCCTGACGCCGGCAACCGTCGAGAAACATCTGCGGCTGGCACGCGATGCGCTGGATGCGGGCAGCACGGCGCAGGCGATCCTCAAGGCGCATGTCACGAATCAGATATTCCTGCAGAAAACGGCGTGATCACGCGCTGGTCAGGATAACCGGACTTTTAAAAGCTTATGCAAATAACTTTTAATGACCCTGTTCCGTGAGTGGTGACACGAAAAGTGTCAGGAACATGGCGCCTTGGCATCCGATTGTTGCCCGGATCTGGCGCCGCCCGGCAAAAGCCGGAGGACCCTGCCGGAAACGCTTGCGCTTCCGGCAGGGTTTTCAGTGACATCGGGGACAGAGCTGAACCGCTTTCCAGACTGCGGAACCCTCTCCCCCGGCAAGAGGGCGGAAATGCGAAACGCCGGCCCCGAGGGGCCGGCGCAGAAACCGAATCGGTCGGGAAGCGGGATCAGTTGCCGCCCAGGGTCTTGGCGACCTCGGCGGCGAAATCTTCTTCCTTCTTCTCGATGCCCTCGCCGACGGCGACGCGGGCATAGCCGGTCACTTCGACGCCGGCATCCTTCGCGGCCTCGGCCACGGTGACATCGGGGTTGATGACGAATTTCTGGCCCAGAAGCGTCACTTCCTCGAAGAACTTCTTCATCCGGCCTTCGATCATCTTCTCGATCACCGCGTCGGGCTTGCCCGATTCACGCGCCTGCTCGGTCAGGACCGACTTCTCGCGCTCGACCAGCGCCGGGTCCAGATCGGCTTCGGACAGCGAGGCGGGCGAGGTAGCGGCGATATGCATCGCGATCTGCTTGCCGATCTCGCGGGCCTTGTCCTCGGGGCCCTTCAGCGCGACCAGGACGCCGATCTTGCCCATGCCTTCCGCGGCGGCATTGTGGACATAGGAGACGATCGTGTCGCCTTCCAGCACATGCAGGCGGCGCAGGGTCATGTTCTCGCCGATGCGGGCGATGGCGTCGGTCAGCACGTCGGCGACCGGGCGGCCGTTCAGATGCGTGGCCTTCAGGACCTCGACATCCTCGCCGACGGTCAGGGCGACATCGGTGATCTCGCGGACCAGCTGCTGGAAGTCGGCGTTCTTCGCCACGAAATCGGTTTCCGAGTTCAGCTCGACCGCGACGCCCTTGCCGTCGGTGACGGACACGCCGACCAGGCCCTCGGCGGCGACCCGGCCCGATTTCTTGGCGGCCTTGGCCAGACCCTTGGTGCGCAGCCAGTCGACGGCGGCTTCCATGTTGCCGTCGTTTTCGGTCAGCGCCTTCTTGGCGTCCATCATCCCTGCGCCGGTCGTCTCGCGCAGCTCCTTCACCATCGCGGCGGTGATAGCCATGATCCGTCTCCTTTGGTCAATGCATCAGGCGGGGCATATCCCCGCCTGACGACAATTCGGTAAATTTCCGAAGAAACCGCGCCGCTCAGGCGTCGGCCGTGGCCTGCTCGTCGGCCTTCGCCTCTGCTTCGCCTTCGTCCAGCGCCTCTTCCGGCGTGTCCGACAGCGCGCCCAGATCGACGCCGGCGGCGCCCATCTGCGCGGTCATGCCGTCCAGGGCGGCGCGGCTGGCCAGATCGCAGTAAAGCGCGATGGCGCGGGCGGCGTCGTCATTGCCGGGGATGATGTAGTCGACGCCATCGGGCGAGCAGTTGGTATCGACCACGGCGACGACCGGGATGCCCAGCTTCTTGGCTTCCAGGATGGCCAGGTCTTCCTTGTTCACGTCGATGACGAACAGCAGGTCCGGCAGGCCGCCCATGTCGCGGATGCCGCCCAGGCTGGCCTGCAGCTTGGCCTGCTCGCGTTCCAGGCCCAGGCGCTCTTTCTTGGTCATGCCCTCGGCGCCGGCGGCCATGGTCTCGTCGATGGCCTTCAGGCGGTTGATCGACTGGCTGACGGTCTTCCAGTTGGTCAGCGTGCCGCCCAGCCAGCGGTGGTTCATGTAGAACTGCGCCGATTTCTCGGCCGCCTCGGCGATGGCCTTCTGCGCCTGGCGCTTGGTGCCGACGAACAGCACGCGGCCGCCCTTGGCGACGGTGTCGCGCACGACCTGCAGCGCCGCGTCCAGCATCGGCACGGTCTGGGTCAGGTCGAGGATGTGGATGCCGTTGCGTTCACCATAGATGAACTCGCCCATGCGCGGGTTCCAGCGCTGGGTCTGGTGGCCGTAGTGGACGCCAGCTTCAAGAAGCTGACGCAACGAGAATTCGGGAAGCGCCATGTCTTTTCCTTTCCGGTTTGCGCCTTGGCAGGGGAATTCAGGGCGGATGCCCCAACCGGTGGACCTTTTGCGGATGTCTCCCGCAAGGGCCCGCCCCTGCCTGTGAAGTGTGCGCGCAAATAGACGCTGCCGGCCCGGAATGCAAGGGCTTTCGCCACGTCCAGACGCGCGCCCGCCCCATATCGGCGCGATCGGCCCGATCTTCAAGTGATGCTTGACCCCCTGCAGAAATTCGATAGCGGTAACAGATGCCGTTTCGCGCGGATTGCGCGGCATACGGCCTTGCATCCCCGCCGCGCGGGGACCAATCTGATGCCAATTCTGGAATGTGAGGTGGCCATGACCCCAGAGCTTCAATCCCGAGAGACGCGCAGGCTGTGCCTTCTGGCGCCGGTCATTCCGGTGATCGTCATCAAGGATCCCGCGCGGGCCGAGGGGCTGGCGCGGGCGCTGGTCGCGGGCGGGCTGCCGGTGCTGGAGGTCACGCTGCGCTCGGACGCGGCGCTGGACGCGATCCGGGCCATGGCGGGCGTCGAGGGCGGCCAGGTCGGCGCGGGCACGGTGCTGACCCCGGACGATGCGAAGCGGGCCAAGGAGGCGGGGGCGAAATTCGCGGTCTCGCCCGGCCTGACCGACCGGCTGATCGACGCCTGCCAGGAGATCGAACTGCCGCTGCTGCCGGGCGCCGTCACCGCCTCGGAGATCATGCGGGCGGCGGATGCGGGCTATGACATGCTGAAATTCTTCCCGGCCGAGGCCGTGGGCGGCGCCCCGGCGCTGAAATCGCTGGCCGGTCCCCTGCCCCGCGTCAGCTTCTGCCCGACCGGCGGCGTGACGCCGCAGAACGCGCCGGACTATCTGGCGCTGCCGAACGTCGTCTGCGTGGGCGGCAGCTGGATCGCCACCGATGCCGATACCGGCGCGGGCAACTGGTCGGCCATTCAGGAAAGGGCCAGCATCGCCGCCAGCCTGTCTCGAAGCTGATCCGCGCGGGACGGGGCGAGGACATGGACAGGGCACGCCGCAATGTCGCGGTGCTGGTCGCCGCGCAGGCGATCCTGGGCGCGCAGATGTCGATCATCTTCATCATCGGCGGGCTGGCCGGGCAGATCCTGGCCCCCAATCCCTGCATCGCCACCCTGCCCCTGTCGATGATCGTGCTGGGCTCGGCACTGTCGGCGCGGCCGCTGGCGGGCTTCATGCAAAGGCATGGCCGCCGGGCGGGCTTCCTGCTGGCCGTGGCGGCGGGCGCCGTCGGCGGCGCGCTGTCGGCGGCGGGACTTTGGGCCGGGTCCTTCTGGCTGTTCATGGCGGGATCGACCCTGACCGGCATCTACATGTCCGCGCAGGGCTTCTATCGCTTCGCCGCCACCGATACCGCGCCGCCGGAATTCGAATCCCGCGCGATCAGCTGGGTCATGGCCGGCGGGCTGGCCGCCGCGATCATCGGCCCGGCCCTGGTCCGCGCGACCAACGACCTGACCGCGGTGCCTTTCCTCGCCAGCTATGCCGCGGTGATCGGGCTGAACCTGCTGGGACCGCTGCTGTTCGCCTTCCTGGACATCCCGAAACCGCCCGCCCCGGTGGCCGGCCAGCCGCAGGGCCGACCGCTGCGCGAGCTGCTGCGCGTGCCGCAGATCGGCGTCGCGATGATCTGCGGCATGGTCTCCTATGCGCTGATGAACCTGGTGATGACCTCGACCCCGCTGGCCGTGGTCGGCTGCGGCTTCGCCCCCGAGAACGCCGCCGATATCGTCAGCGCCCATGTGCTGGCCATGTTCGCGCCCAGCTTCTTCACCGGCCACCTGATCGCCCGGTTCGGGGCCGAGCGCATCGTCGGGCTGGGGCTGGTGATCCTGGCGCTGGCCGGCGGCGTCGCGCTGAGCGGAGTCGAGCTTGGCCATTTCTTCGGCGCGCTGATCCTGCTGGGGCTGGGCTGGAACTTCGGCTATATCGGCGCCACCGCCATGCTGACCCGCGCCCACCGCCCCGAGGAGCGCGGCCGGGTGCAGGGGGTGAACGATTTCTTCGTCTTCGGTGGGGTGTTCCTGGCCTCGCTGTCCTCGGGCGGGCTGATGAACTGCCTGGGCGGCTCGGCCCAGGCCGGCTGGAACGCGGTCAACATGGCCATGCTGCCCTTCCTGATGCTGGCCGGGGCGGCGCTGATCTGGCTGATCATGCGCCCGAAAGAGGTCTGAGCGCCCAAGAGGGGTATTTGGGCAACAGAGAAGTCAGAACAGCGTCTTCTGCCCCGAAGGGTCCGGCTTGCGTCCCGGCCTGGGCGCGGGCGTGTCGGGGCGCGCGGCAAGGCGGCCGTCGGCGAATTCGATCTCGAAGCGCGGGGCCTGCCGGGCGGTATCGGCCGAGGTGATGAGGCCGTCCGGGCCGTGGACGACCGCGAAGCCGCGTTTCAGCGTCTCGCGATAGCCGAGCGTCTGCCGGGTGCGGTCCAGCCGCAGAAGCGATTCGCGCCGGATCGCGATGGCACGGCGGCCGGCCTTGGCAAGGCGCGCGTCCAGCATCTGCAGGCGCTCGGATTGCGTCGCGATCGCGCGGCGCGTCGTGCCCAGGATCCGCGCCAGCGAGGCGTCCAGCCGTTCCTGCAGCACCCCCAGCCGGTCGCGGCGGCGTTCCAGCCGCCGTCCGCCGGCAAGCTCCAGCCGCGCCGTCGTCCGTTCCAGCAGGTGCCGCTTGGCGGCGGTGAACTGGCGCAGGGTCGCGAAGGGCATGGGCCGCGCGGCCAGTTGCTGGCGGCGGTGGCGCACGAGGCCGCGCAGCGCGGGCTCCAGCCGCGCGCCCCACAGGTCCAGCCGCTGCCGCGCGGTTTCGGTCAACGCCGCGGGGCGGCCCAGGGCGCGGGCGAGGTCGCGCAGCCGCTGGCGCGGACGCTCGATCCGCGTTGTGCTGGCCCGCGTCATCCGCGCGCCCGCCTCGGCCAGCCGCGCGGCCAGGTCGGCGCGTACCGGCACCGCCATCTCGGCCGCGGCCGTGGGCGTGGGCGCGCGCCGGTCGGCGGCGAAGTCGATCAGCGTCGTGTCGGTCTCGTGCCCCACGGCCGAGATCAGCGGGATGCGGCTGTCGGCGGCGGCACGCACCACCGATTCCTCGTTGAAGCCCCACAGGTCCTCCAGGCTGCCGCCCCCGCGCGCGACGATGATCAGGTCGGGACGCGGCACCGGCCCGCCCTCGGGCAGCGCGTTGAAGCCGCGGATCGCCGCCGTCACCTGCGGCGCGCAGGCCTCGCCCTGCACGGCCACCGGCCAGATCACCACGCGGGTCGGAAAGCGGTCGCGCAGCCGGTGCAGGATGTCGCGGATCACCGCCCCGGAGGGCGAGGTCACCACCCCGATCACCCGCGGCAGGAAGGGCAGCGGGCGCTTGCGATCCTGGTCGAACAGGCCTTCCTCGGCCAGCGCCTTGCGGCGTTTCTCCAGCATCGCCATCAGCGCGCCCGCCCCGGCGGGTTCGATCTGGTCGACGATCAGCTGGTATTTCGACTGGCCGGGAAAGGTGGTCATGCGGCCGGTGGCGATCACCTCCATGCCTTCCTCGGGGCGCTGCGCCAGGCGCGCCGCCTGGCCCTTCCAGGTCACCGCCGCCAGCACCGCCCGGTCGTCCTTCAGGTCGAAATAGAGATGCCCCGAGGACGGCCGCGAGACCCGCCCCACCTCGCCCCGCACCCGGACCCGGCCGAACTGGTCCTCGATGCTGCGCTTGACCGCGCCGGACAGTTCGGACACGGTGAATTCGTGGGCATTGCTGCCGGCTGCGTCTTCCAGAAGGTCCATGCGGCTTGTTCCCTTTCGCGCGCCAGACTAGAACGCCGCCACCAGAAGCGAAAGGGCGGCAGATGAACATCCTGATCCTCGGCGGCGGCGGGCGCGAACATGCGCTGGCATGGGCGATCCGGCAGAACCCGAAATGCGACCGGCTGATCGTGGCGCCCGGCAATGCCGGCATCGCGGACATCGCGCGCTGCGCCGATATCGACATCAAATCTCGCGCCGAGGTCCTTGAGTTCGCGCAGGAAAACGCCATCGACTTCGTGGTCGTCGGCCCCGAGGCACCGCTGGCCGCCGGCGTCTCGGACGCGCTGCGCGAGGCGGGCTTCCTGGTCTTCGGCCCCAGCCGGGCGGCCGCGCAGCTGGAAGCGTCGAAAGCCTTCACCAAGCAGATCTGCGACGCCTGCGGCGCCCCCACCGCCGCCTGGCAACGCTTCACCGATGCCGCGGGCGCGCGCGACTACGTCTCGGGCAAGGGCACGCCGATCGTGGTCAAGGCCGACGGGCTGGCGGCCGGCAAGGGCGTCACCGTGGCAGAGACCGTAGAGCAGGCGCATGAAGCCATCGACGCCATCTTCGACGGCGAATTCGGCGACACCTCGGTGGTGATCGAGGAGTTCATGGAGGGCGAGGAGGCCAGCTTCTTCGTGCTCAGCGACGGGACCGATTGCCTGGCGATCGGCACCGCGCAGGACCACAAGCGCGTGGGCGAGGGCGATACCGGGCCCAATACCGGCGGCATGGGCGCCTACAGCCCGGCCCCGGTGCTGACCGAGCCCCTCCAGGAACAGGTGATGGCGCAGATCGTCCGCCCCACCATCGCCGAGATGGCGCGCCGCGGGACGCCCTTCCAGGGGGTGCTCTATGCCGGGCTGATGATCCGCGACGGACAGGCGCGGCTGGTCGAATACAATGTCCGCTTCGGCGATCCCGAATGCCAGGTGCTGATGATGCGGCTGGGCGCGCAGGCGCTGGACCTGCTGCTGGCCTGCGCCGAGGGCCGGCTGGAGCAGTTGAGCGTCAACTGGGCCGACGACCATGCGCTGACCGTGGTCATGGCCGCCAGAGGCTATCCCGGCAGCTACGAAAAGGGAAGCACCATCAACGGCCTGAACGGCATAACCGAATCCGGTTTCGAGATGGTCTTCCACGCCGGCACCGCCGAAAGGGACGGCCAGATCATCGCCACCGGTGGCCGCGTGCTTGCCTGCACCGGCCGCGGCGAAACCCTGGCCGAGGCGCATCGCCGCGCCTATGCCCTCGTCGACGCGATCGACTGGCCCGAAGGCTTCTGCCGCCGCGACATCGGCTGGCGCGCCCTCTAGAAAGCCGAAGCCGGCGCCCCCTCGGCCGCCGGCTTCCCGCGCATCGCTTTCATCTTGGCCCAAATATCCCCGCCGGAGGCATCCGACGGGGCAACCCCGCCCAGGCTCAGCCGGTCGAGTACAACCCCTCGTAGATCGGCAGCAGCGTATCGGTCTCGAACAGCGAACTGACCGAGGTGCCGTTCCAGATGTTCAGGATCGCCTGGGTGAACATCGGCGCCGTCGGCACGATGCGGATATTCGGCGCAGACTTGATCGCATCGGTCGGCTGGATAGAATCGGTGATGACCAGCGACTTCATCACCGACTTGCTGACCCGCTCGACCGCCGGGCCGGACAGGACGCCATGGGTGATGTAGGCATGGACCTCGGTCGCGCCGCTGTCGGTCAGCACCTGCGCGGCCTTCACCAGCGTGCCCGCCGTGTCGCAGATGTCGTCGACGATGATGCAGGCCTTGCCCGCGACATCGCCGATCACGGTCATCTCGGCCACCTCGCCCGCCTTCTCGCGGCGTTTGTCCACGATCGACAGCGGCGCGCCGATCCGCTGCGCCAGTTCGCGCGCCCGCGCCACGCCGCCGACATCGGGCGAGACCACCATCAGGTCGTCCATCCGGCCCTTGAAATGATGCTGCACGTCCAGCGCGAAGACCGGCGCGGCATAGAGGTTGTCCACCGGAATGTCGAAGAAGCCCTGGATCTGGGCGGCGTGCAGGTCCATGGTCAGCACCCGGTCCACCCCGGCCTCGGTCAGGAGGTTCGCGACCAGCTTCGCGCTGATCGGGGTGCGCGCCTTGGCGCGGCGGTCCTGCCGCGCATAGCCGAAATAGGGGATGACCGCCGTGATCCGCGCCGCCGAGGACCGCTTCAGCGCGTCGGTCATGATCAGCAGTTCCATCAGGTTGTCATTGGCCGGATTCGAGGTCGGCTGGATGATGTACATGTCCTCGCCGCGGACATTCTCGAAGACCTCGACGAAGATCTCCTGGTCGTTGAAACGCTCGACCCGTGCGTCGCACAGGCCGACATTCATGCCGCGATGCATGGACATGCGGCGGGCGATGGCACTGGCCAGCGGGCGGTTGGCATTGCCGGAGATCAGCTTGGGTTCGGTCATGACGGGCATGGAGAATGGGCCTTTGGCGGGATTCGTCAGATTGCACCCGCCTTAGCACCGGGCTAGCCTGCCCGCAAACCAAGAAGGACACCCCATGGCCAGCATCGATTACTATCTGGGCACGATCAGCCCCTGGTGCTATCTCGCCGGCGACCGGCTGGAGCGGATCGCCGCCGCGCATGGCGCGACGATCACCTACAAGCCGCTGGATCTGCTGCAGCTCTTCGACCGGACCGGCGGGGTCAGGCCCGCCGACCGCCATCCCAGCCGGATGGAATATCGCGGCCAGGAACTGGCGCGTTGGGCCGAACATCTGGGCCTGCCGCTGAACCTCAAGCCCGCGCATTGGCCGGTGAACATGGCGCCGTCCTCCTATGCGATCATCGCCGCGCAGCAGACGGGCGGCGGCGACCTGGGCGCGCTGGTCCAGGCTTTCATGCGCGCCGTCTGGGCCGAGGAACGCGACATCAGCGACGATGCCGTCATCCGCGAGATCCTGGGCGCGAACGGCTTCGATCCGGGGCTGGCCGACAAGGGGCTGTTCGTCGGCGCCGAGATCTATGGCCGCAACCTGGAGGATGCGGCGAATGCCGGCGTCTTCGGGGCGCCCTTCTACATCATCCGCGAAACCGACCAGCGTTTCTGGGGCCAGGACCGGCTGGATTTCCTCGACCGGGCGCTGGCCGCGGCGTGAGCGGGCGCATCCATCGCCGCCACTGGCCCGGCGATCCCGACCGCCCGGCGCTGGCGCTGCATTGCATGATGGGCAGCGGCGGCTACTGGGGGCCGATCGCCGCCCGGCTGGAGGGGCGGATCGACCTGACCGCCATCGACCTGCCCGGCCATGGCCGCAGCGATCCCTGGACGCCCGGCCCCGAGGATCCCGATTACCACACCGCCGTCACCCGGATCGCCGCCGCCTTCATCCAGCGCCCGCTGGACCTGATCGGCCATTCGATGGGCGCGACCGTGGCGCTGCGCATCGCCGTCGCCGCCCCTGAGGCCGTGCGCAGCCTGACCCTGATCGAGCCGGTGCTGTTCGCCGCCGCCCCCGGCTCGGCCCAGGCGGATCTGGACACGCGCATGGCGCGGCACCTGGCCGAGGGCCGCCCCGACGAGGCCGCGCGGATCTTCCTGGATGTCTGGGGCCACCAGCCCTATGACGCGCTGCCGCCGCCCTTCCAGCAGCAGATGCGCGACCAGATCCCCCTTGTCGCCGCCTCGGACGAGGTGCTGAACCGCGACGGCGCCAATATCCTGCGCGCCGGCGGGCTGGAGGTGATCGACGCGCCGGTCCTCTTGATCTCGGGCGAGGAATCGCCGCCGGTGATCCACGACATCGCGGCCGCGCTGGCCGCGCGCCTGCCCGATGTCGGCCGCGCCACGGTGCCGGGGGCCGCGCATATGCTGCCGCTGACCCATCCCGAAGCCGTCGCCGGGCTGATCGCGGTCAACCTGGACCGGGCCTGAAACGGTTCCGCCGGGACGCATCCGCGACCGGCCTGCAGGTCAAATGGCAAGCGCAAGGCAGCACTCACAGGTCGAAATCGTCCTCATGCAGGACGGCGCCGATGGCCAGCCATTCGGCCCGGATCCGCGCCACCCGCGTGTCGCCCCAGGTGCGGAAGACGATCTCGAACCCCTCCTCGGTGATCCGGTCGGCCGATATGTCGGCGCGCTGGTTGCTGCCCTCGGCAATGTCCCACATGCCGATGCTGACATGAACGACCGGCGGCGACAGGTAACGCTCGCCGAACCGGACCGGCATCCGCTCGACCCGCGGGCCGTGGCCGGACCACATCGCGCCGCCATCCTCGAAGGCCGAGAACAGCAAGGCGCTGCCGCGCGTGACGCCGACCGCCGATTGACTGAAACGCTGCATCCAAATCTCCCTGACGCGGGTCTATAATGCAGCATGGTTCTGAAGAAAGAACTAATTCCATACAGTCCGATGCAAATGAAACGGGCACGGCATCGCTGCCGTGCCCGTTCCCGGAATGCCTGCCCGATCGGTTCGTTCCGATCAGTCGGGAATCGTCGCCTGATTGGGATCCAGCCCGACATGGGTGCCAAGCGCCTGCATGTCGGCCAGAAGCTTGACCGCGGCGGTCACGACCTCTTCGCCGACCGAATCGCGCTTCTCTTCCACCGACCTGCGACGGCGCAGGGCCTCGCGCATCATGTCGTCGAAGATCTCCTGCGTCAGCTCCGCGCGCGGATGCCCGCGTTCGGCCAGTAGGCTGACCGATTCCGCGTTGATCTCGGCGAAGCCGCCGGTCACGGCGAACTCGCTCTGCGCGCCATCGGCGGCCACCAGCGTGACCATGCCGGGGCGCAGCGTGACGATCGCGGGCGCATGGCCGGGCATGGCGGTCAGGTCGCCTTCGCTGCCCGGCAGGCGCACCTCACGCACGGGAACCGAGACGAGGCTCCGCTCCGGCGACACGAGGTCGAACTGCATGGTATCGGCCATCTCGCCCCCTTACGCGGCTTCGGCCGCGAGACGCTCGGCTTTCGCCTTCACCTCTTCGATGTCGCCGACCATGTAGAAGGCGGCTTCGGGCAGGTGGTCGTATTCACCGGCGACCACGGCCTTGAAGGACGCGATGGTCTTCTCCAGCGGCACCTGAACGCCGTCCGAGCCGGTGAAGACCTTGGCCACGTCGAAGGGCTGCGACAGGAAGCGCTGGATCTTGCGGGCGCGGGCCACGGTCAGCTTGTCCTCTTCCGACAGCTCGTCCATACCGAGAATGGCGATGATGTCCTGCAGCGACTTGTATTTCTGCAGGATGCCCTGGACGTCGCGGGCCACCTGGTAATGTTCCTCGCCGACCACGGCCGGGTCGAGGATCCGCGAGTTCGAATCCAGCGGGTCCACGGCCGGGTAGATGCCCAGCTCCGAGATCGCGCGCGACAGAACCGTCGTGGCGTCGAGGTGGGCGAAGGTCGTGGCGGGCGCCGGGTCGGTCAGGTCGTCGGCCGGAACGTAGACGGCCTGGATCGAGGTGATCGAGCCCGATTTCGTCGAGGTGATGCGTTCCTGCATCGCGCCCATGTCGGTGGCCAGCGTCGGCTGGTAGCCCACGGCCGAGGGGATGCGGCCCAGAAGCGCCGACACCTCGGAACCCGCCTGGGTGAAGCGGAAGATGTTGTCGACGAAGAACAGCACGTCGGTGCCGGTCGCGTCGCGGAACTGCTCGGCCAGGGTCAGGCCGGTCAGCGCGACGCGCATCCGGGCCCCCGGAGGCTCGTTCATCTGGCCATAGACCAGCGCCACCTGCGATTCCGACAGGTTGTCGGGCTTGATGACGCCCGATTCCACCATCTCGTGATAGAGGTCGTTGCCCTCACGGGTCCGCTCGCCCACGCCGGCGAAGACGGAATAGCCCGAGTGCACCTTGGCGATGTTGTTGATCAGTTCCATGATCAGAACGGTCTTGCCGACGCCGGCGCCGCCGAACAGGCCGATCTTGCCGCCCTTGGAATAGGGGGCCAGCAGGTCGATGACCTTGATGCCGGTCACCAGGATTTCCGAGCTGGTCGCCTGCGCGGCGAAATCCGGCGCGGGCTGGTGGATGGCGCGGGTCTCGGTGGCGTCGACGGGGCCGCCTTCGTCCACCGGCTCGCCCACAACGTTCAGGATCCGGCCAAGCGTCGCATCGCCCACCGGAACGGTGATCGGGCCGCCGGTGTCACGAACCGGCTCGCCGCGGACCAGGCCCTCGCTCGAGTCCATGGCGATGGTGCGGACGGTGTTCTCACCCAGATGCTGGGCCACTTCCAGAACCAGCTTCTTGCCGTTGTTCTCGGTTTCCAGCGCGTTCAGGATCGCCGGCAGATGGTCTTCGAACTGCACGTCAACGACGGCGCCGATCACCTGTGTGATTTTTCCCTTGGCCTCTGCCATGTAATCAACTCCTTGGCTTTATCTTGCAGTCGGACCGGACGGCACACCGGTCACGCATTCATGTGTCGTCCACCCCGGATCGTTCCGGAGCGTATACGTTACGTTTCAGGAAATCCCAGCGGCTTTTCGGCGTCTCGCCCCATCCCTCGCACATCCCGGCCAGGCCGAAGCGGAATTCCGCGACGGTCATCTGCAGGTTCCGCCCGACGAAATAGCGGCGATACTTGCGCTCGAACCGGCTGCGGCACAGCGGGAAGGCCTCGTCGACCGTGCCGCCGCTGTGATGGGACAGCAGGAAGGGGATGACATAGCTGCGCCCGCCCATGATCTCGCTCATCCGGCACAGATCGCCCGCGTAGAAATGGAAGCCCTCCAGATCGTAGGAGTTCACCACCGGACGGTTGCGCCGCATGACGAAGAAATTCTCGTCAAGCGATTCGACCAGTTCGGGCTGCGTGACCCGAAGGCCAAGCTTGTGCGGATCGTCGATATGCACCGCCAGGTGATGCTTGCCCCGCCGATAGCCGATGCCGCCGGCATTGCCCGCCAGCGTCCAGTCGGGATCCAGCGCCCGAAGCTCGTCCAGCCGCGCCTCCAGCTCGGCGGCGCCGTCATGGGTGAACTCGATATCGTCATGGGTGAAGACGATATAGCGGCCCCGCGCCTCGACCAGCGCGCGCCGCATCGCGTCGAAACCGTCGAAACGGTTCGCGTTGCGATTGTCCAGCGCCAGGAACTCGGAATTTTCCGGCGTGAACCCCTTGGCCAGGGCCGAGGTCAGCATCCGGTCATAGCGCTCCTGGCTGGCGACCAGGGTCACGAAGGAAAACAGGATGCTGTGCGTGGCCGGGCCGGTCAGATACCGGACCCCCAGCCGTTCCGCGATCTCCTGCTCCTTCGCGAGCCTGCCCATGTCAGAGTGCCTCTGCGCCCGAGATGATCTCGATCAGTTCCTTGGTGATCGCGGCCTGACGCGAGCGGTTGTACTCGGTGGTCAGGCGGTCGATCATGTCGCCGGCATTGCGCGTGGCGTTGTCCATCGCGCTCATCCGCGCGCCCTGTTCCGAGGCGGCGTTTTCCAGCAGCGCGGCGAAGATCTGCGTCGCGACCGAACGCGGCAGCAGCTCGGCCAGGATGCCTTCCTCGCCCGGCTCGTAATCATAGAGCGCAGACGCCGCCGCGGCCTCGTCCTCGGGCGCTTCGGCCGGGATGACCTGGCGCGCGGTCGGGATCTGGCTGATCACCGACTGGAAGCGGTTGTAGAAGATCGTGACCACGTCGAATTCGCCGGCTTCGAACCGGTCCAGCACCTCGTCGGCGATGGCGCGGGCATTGTCATAGCCCACGCGCTTCACCTCGGACAGGTCGACGTGATGGATGAAGCGGTCGCCATAGTCGCGCTTCAGCTGTTCGCGGCCCTTCTTGCCGACGGTCAGGATGGCCACGCTCTTGCCCTCGGCCTTCAGCCGTTCGGCATGCTGGCGGGCCAGCTTGGCGATCGAGCTGTTGAAGCCGCCGGCCAGGCCGCGTTCCGAGGTCATCACCACCAGCAGGTGCCGCTGGTCGCTGCCGGTCCCGGCCAGCAGCCGGGGCGCCGTTTCCGAGCCCGCCGCGCTGGCGGTCAGGCCGGCCATCACCGCCGCCATGCGGTCGGCATAGGGGCGCGCGGCCTCCGCCGCTTCCTGCGCGCGGCGCAGTTTCGCGGCGGCGACCATCTGCATCGCCTTGGTGATCTTCCGCGTGTTCTTGACGCTTCCGATCCGGTTCTTGAGATCCTTGAGGCTGGGCATCTGTTACCCTCCTCAGGCGCGGGTCTTGTTGTATTCGTCCAGCGCAGCCTTGATCGCCTCTTCCAGCTCGCCCGAGACCTTGCGGTCGTTGCGGGTCATGTCGTCCAGAAGCTCGGACTTCTGGTTGCGCAGGAACTGGATCAGGCCCTCTTCCCAGGCCACGACATCGCCCACCGGCACGTTGTCGATATAGCCCTTGGTGCCGGCATAGATCACGATGACGATCTCGGCATTGGTCAGCGGACGGTATTGCGGCTGCTTCATCAGCTCGGTCAGGCGCGAGCCGCGGTTCAGCAGGCGCTGGGTCGCGGCGTCGAGGTCGGAGCCGAACTGCGCGAAGGCGGCCATCTCGCGATACTGGGCCAGTTCCAGCTTGACCGGGCCGGCGACCGACTTCATCGCCTTGGTCTGGGCGGCCGAGCCGACGCGGCTGACCGACAGGCCGGTGTTCACGGCCGGGCGGATGCCCTGGAAGAACAGCTCGGTTTCCAGGAAGATCTGGCCGTCGGTGATCGAGATCACGTTGGTCGGGATATAGGCCGACACGTCGCCCGCCTGGGTCTCGATGATCGGCAGCGCGGTCAGCGAGCCGGCGCCATTGTCCTCGTTCAGCTTGGCCGAACGCTCCAGCAGGCGGCTATGCAGGTAGAAGACGTCGCCCGGATAGGCTTCGCGGCCGGGCGGACGGCGCAGCAGCAGCGACATCTGGCGATAGGCCACGGCCTGCTTGGACAGGTCGTCATAGATGATCAGCGCGTCCATGCCGTTATCGCGGAAATATTCGCCGATCGCGGTGCCCGAATAGGGCGCCAGGAACTGCATCGGCGCCGGGTCCGAGGCGGTGGCGGCCACGATGGTCGTGTAGGCCATGGCGCCGGTCTCTTCCAGCTTCTTCACCAGCTGCGCCACGGTCGAGCGTTTCTGGCCGATGGCGACATAGACGCAATGCAGCGTCTTCATGCCCTCGTCCTCGCGGCCGTTGTAGTTCAGCTGGTTCAGGATCGTGTCCAGCGCGATGGCGGTCTTGCCGGTCTGGCGGTCGCCGATGATCAGCTCGCGCTGGCCGCGGCCGACGGGGATCATCGCGTCCACCGATTTCAGGCCGGTCGCCATCGGCTCGTGCACCGACTTGCGCGGCATGATGCCCGGCGCCTTGACGTCGGCGATGCGGCGCTCGGTCGCCTCGATCGGGCCCTTGCCGTCGATCGGGTTGCCAAGGCCGTCCACGACGCGGCCCAACAGCGCCTTGCCGACCGGAACGTCCACGATCGAGCGGGTGCGCTTGACGGTGTCGCCTTCCTTGATCGAGCGGTCGTCGCCGAAGATCACGATGCCGACATTGTCGGTTTCCAGGTTCAGCACCATGCCGCGGATGCCGCCGGGGAATTCCACCATCTCGCCGGCCTGCACCTTGTCCAGGCCATAGACGCGGGCGATGCCGTCACCGACGGACAGCACCTGGCCGACCTCGGCCACCTCGGCCTCCTGACCGAAATTCTTGATCTGATCCTTGAGGATCGCCGAAATCTCGGCTGCCTGGATTCCCATTATCCGACCTCTTTCATAGCGTTCTGGAGGGAGGCGAGCTTCGAGCGGATCGAGCTGTCGATCATCTGCGAGCCCAGCTTGACAATCATGCCGCCGATGAGACCCTCATCGACGCGCGCGTTCAGTTTGACTTTCTTGCCCGATTTCGCGGCCAGCGTCTCGGTCAGGCGCTTCTGCTGCTCGTCGCTCAGGGCGACGGCGCTGGTCACGTCGGCGGTGACCTCGCCGCGCGCCTCGGCGATCAGGTCGCGCAGCCGGGCGACCAGCTGCGGCAGCACGAACAGGCGGCGGTTCCGGGCCATCAGCTGCAGCGTGTTGGCCAGCGTGGCCGACAGCCCCATCTTCGCGGTCAGCGCGGCGATGGCGCGGGACTGGTCGTCGCGGGTATAGAGGGGCGAGGTGATCAGCGCGCGCAGGTCGGCGCTGTCATTGAGCGCGGCGCCCAGATCCTCGATCTGGCCGGCCAGCGCGTCGAGGCCGCCTTCCTCGCTGACGATGTCGAAAACGGCCTGCGCATAGCGCCCGGCGATGCTGTGGGACATGGAAGCAGAGTTGGCCACGGTCATCCTTTACGGTTTGCGCACACCCCGTCGGCGGGCCGGGTTTCCGGTCTGTCGCGGGGTGCGGGTCGCGGTCGCACGGCTTTTGGAGGGCCGTCCTGAATTCTGCGGCGTCTCTAGCAGGTCATTTCGGCTGCGGCAACCGCCTAGGACACGGAAATGAGAGCCATCCGACCAATGATCTGCGACGTTAGCGCGTGGCAGGGACAGGGCCGCGCGGATCGCCGCGCAAGGGGGTGCGGCAGCCTGTCGCAGGCAGGGCCATGACGCCCCTTTTCGGACGCGACCGCGCGCCCCTTCGTCCGCCCGATTCTCTGGCAGAACGGTCCCTGTCGCCCCGCCGGCCGGGGCATCACGGATCGCGCCGCCGGTGGCGCACCGGCCCCGAGGCCAGCCGCCCGCCGGGCTTGGGCCGCGCCACCCCATCGAGGATGTCCAGCGGGCTGGGCACATGCACCTTCACCCCCGGCCCGACCGGTCCGCGGACCTGCTTGGACAGCTCGACCAGCACCACGCCCGCGATCAGCACCCGGCTGATGCGCGTGCCGGTCCTTTCCCACATCTGGGCGCTGCGCAGCCAGAAGCGCCGGTCCGAGGGCGGGATGTAGACGGCCGAGCCATGCCATTCGCCGACGAAGCCCGCCGCGCGGGTCTGCGCCTCGATCTGGCCGGTCGTGTAACTGCGCCCGAAGCCGAAGGGCGTGCGGTCCGAGGCCGCCCACAGCCCGGCCCGGTTCGGCACCATCACGATCATCCGCCCCCCCGGCCCCAGCGCCCGCCAGGCCTCGTCCAGAAGCGCGCTGGGATGGTCGCTGGTCTCCAGCCCGTGCAGCATCACCAGCCGGTCCAGGCTGCCGGTCTCGACCGGCCATGCGGTCTCGTCGCACAGGACGCTGTGATTGGGCGCGCCCGCCGGCCAGCCCATCACCCCCTGCGGCCCCGGCATCAGCGCCGTCACCCGCCGCGCCGTCGCCAGGTAGGGCCGCAGCATCGGCGCGGCGAAGCCGTAGCCCGCCACGTTCATGCCGTGGCAGCTCTCGGGCGGCCAGCGCTCGGCCAGCCGGTCGCGCAGGATGCGCTGCACCACGCGGCCGAGCGACCGCTGGTAATAGAATCTGCGCAGATCTTCGATATCGTGATGCATTGCACCGGCTGCCGGGTTTTGTCACGCTGACCACAGCACAGGATGAGGAATTTGCCAATGCCGCTGGAACTGGTCACGCTGCGCTGCCTGCGCGACAATTACGCCTATCTGCTGCATGGCGAGGCAGGCACGGTCCTGATCGACGCCCCCGAGGCCGCCCCGATCCTGCAGGCGCTGCAGGAACGCGGCTGGGGGCTGGACGCGATCCTGCTGACCCATCACCATGCCGACCATATCGACGGCGTGCCCGCCCTCGTCGCCGAAACCGGCGCCCGCGTGATCGGCGCCGCCGCCGATGCCCATCGCCTGCCGCCGCTGGACATCCGCGTCACGCCGGGCGAGTCGATCGAGGTGCTGGGCGAGCCCGTTTCCGTGATCGACGTGTCGGGCCACACGATCGGCCATGTCGCCTTCCATTTCCCCGACTCGCATTACGCCTTCACCGCCGACAGCCTGATGGCGATGGGCTGCGGGCGGCTGTTCGAGGGCGATGCCGCGACGATGTGGGACAGCCTGTCGCGGCTGAACGCCCTGCCCGAGGAGACGCTGATCTGCTCGGGCCACGACTATTGCGCGGGCAACGGCGCCTTCGCGCTGTCGGTCGATCCGGGGAACCAGGCGCTGAAGGCGCGGCTGGCGGCGACGGAATCGGGCGCCCTGCCCTGCGCGCCCGCCAGCCTGCGGACCGAGCGCGAGACCAATCCCTTCCTGCGCGTGGCGGAACTGCGCGCGCCCCTCGGCCTGGAGGGCGCCACGGAGGCCGAGGTCTTCGCGCGGCTGCGGCAGATGAAGGACGCCTTCTGACGCTTGAAAAACGCCCGCCGGATCATCACATCTGCATCAATCGCTGGAAAAACTGGGCATCTGTCGAAATTAGGACTTGATGCCAGCCGCAATCCACCAAATCTTAACTGTATCATGACAGTCTGGGCAGGTGGGCCTCAAGATATGCCCATACCGCCAGCCGACTGACAGGAGACGACCGTGCCAAGTTTCTCGACCTCCCTGGAACAGGCCATTCATCAGGCGCTTGCGCTGGCCAATGAACACCGCCACGAACTTGCCACGCTGGAGCATCTGCTGCTGGCGCTGACCGAGGAACCCGACGCGGTCAAGGTGATGCGTGCCTGCAATGTCGACCTCGACGAATTGCGCAAGACGCTGGTCGATTTCATCGAAGACGACCTGTCGACGCTGATCACCGATATCGAGGGCTCGGAAGCCGTGCCCACCGCCGCCTTCCAGCGCGTGATCCAGCGCGCCGCCATCCATGTCCAGAGCTCGGGCCGGCAAGAGGTCACGGGCGCGAACGTCCTGGTCGCGATCTTCGCCGAGCGGGAATCGAACGCGGCCTTCTTCCTGCAGGAAATGGACATGACCCGCTATGACGCGGTCAATTTCATCGCCCATGGCGTCGCCAAGAACCCCTCCTTCAGCGAATCCCGCAAGATCGTCGGCTCGGACGAGCCGGTCGAGGCCAAGCAGGCGCCGCAGCCCGAGGAGGCCAAGGACGAGACCGCGCTGGCGAAATATTGCGTCGACCTGAACGCCAAGTCGAAGAAGGGCGACGTGGACCCGCTGATCGGCCGCGAGGCCGAGGTGGAGCGCGCCATCCAAGTCCTGTGCCGGCGCCGCAAGAACAACCCCCTGCTGGTCGGCGATCCCGGCGTCGGCAAGACCGCCATCGCCGAGGGGCTGGCGCTGAAGATCACCCGCGGCGAAACGCCCGAGGTGCTGGCCGGCGCGACCATCTTCTCGCTGGACATGGGCGCGCTGCTGGCCGGCACGCGCTATCGCGGCGATTTCGAGGAACGCCTGAAGGCCGTCGTCAAGGAGCTGGAGAACCATCCCGACGCGATCCTGTTCATCGACGAGATCCATACCGTGATCGGCGCCGGCGCGACCTCGGGGGGCGCGATGGATGCCTCGAACCTGCTGAAGCCCGCGCTGGCCGGCGGCAAGCTGCGCTGCATGGGCTCGACCACCTACAAGGAATATCGCCAGCATTTCGAGAAGGACCGGGCGCTGTCCCGCCGCTTCCAGAAGATCGACGTGAACGAGCCGACGGTGCCCGATACGGTGAAGATCCTCATGGGGCTGAAGCCGCATTTCGAGAAGCACCACGACCTGCGCTATACCAATGACGCGATCAAGTCGGCGGTCGAACTGGCCAGCCGCTACATCAACGACCGCAAGCTGCCGGATTCGGCCATCGACGTGATCGACGAGGCCGGCGCGGCGCAGCACCTGGTGACCGAGAGCAAGCGGCGCAAGACCATCGGCCCGCGCGAGATCGAGGCCGTGGTGGCCAAGATCGCCCGCATCCCGCCGAAGAACGTCAGCAAGGACGATGCCCAGGTCCTGCGCGACCTGGATGCGACCCTGAAACGCGTCGTCTTCGGCCAGGACGCGGCGATCGGCGCCCTGTCCTCGGCGATCAAGCTGGCCCGCGCCGGCCTGCGCGAACCCGAAAAGCCGATCGGCAACTACCTGTTCGCCGGCCCGACCGGCGTCGGCAAGACCGAGGTGGCCAAACAGCTGGCCTCGACGCTGGGGGTGGAGCTGCTGCGCTTCGACATGTCGGAATACATGGAGAAGCACGCGGTTTCCCGCCTGATCGGCGCGCCTCCGGGCTATGTCGGCTTCGACCAGGGGGGCTTGCTGACCGATGGCGTCGACCAGCATCCGCATTGCGTGCTGCTGCTCGACGAGATCGAGAAGGCGCATCCCGATGTCTACAATATCCTGCTGCAGGTGATGGACCACGGCAAGCTGACCGACCATAACGGCCGGCAGGTGGATTTCCGCAACGTGATCCTGATCATGACCTCGAACGCGGGCGCCTCGGACATGCAGAAGGCCGCGATCGGCTTTGGCCGCGAGCGCCGCGAGGGCGAGGATACCGCCGCCATCGAGCGGACCTTCACGCCCGAATTCCGCAACCGGCTGGACGCGATCATCAGCTTCGCGCCGCTGTCGCGCGAAGTGGTCGTCCATGTGGTCGAGAAATTCGTGCTGCAGCTGGAAGCGCAGCTGATGGACCGCAATGTCCATATCGAGCTGACGCCCGAAGCCGCCGACTGGCTGGCCGAGAAAGGCTATGACGACAAGATGGGCGCCCGTCCCCTGGGCCGCGTGATCCAGGAAAACATCAAGAAGCCCCTGGCCGAGGAATTGCTGTTCGGCCGCCTGACCAAGGGTGGCGTGGTGCGCGTGAAGATCGAGGACGACAAGCCCGTCTTCGACATCACCGGCCCCGACGCCCCCCGCATCGGCAAGTCGAAGACCCCGCTTCTGACCGCCGACTGACCTTCGCCTGCGGCGCGCCATCCGCGCCGCAGGTTCCTCGCGTAGCCGACCGGCCTCGGCTTGCGCCGTCGCGACATGCCAGGCACAATCCCGCGCCCCTCTTGGAACCGGCGCGGATGACGGTTCACCCCATCGGCCCCGGATCTGCCCGTCCTTGGCACGAATGCCACCGGACCGAACATCTTCCCGCATCGAAACGGCTTGCCGGATCTGCATCCGCTTGTGGATCGCAACCCAGGCCACCGGGCTTCCGACAGGCCGTCCCTCAATGGCGGCTGATGCACATCCCGCGCAGATAGGGCGCTTTCGGCACGATGGCGCCGAATATCGGGGCGGCCACTACAGGGTTTTGCGGTGGCGTTACAATCCGCGTCTATATCCGGCACCGGTCAACAACGGGTGCAACCATGAACCCTTGGTGGATAACGTCGGTGGCGATCAATCGCGCCCTGTGCGGGGACAGGACCGAGCCCCTCTGCTCGCGCGTCTATCGCCAGAACCCCTCGCATTGGCGCAGCGCCTTCATGCGCTGCATGAACGCCCTGTTCCGCGAGACGCATCATTGCGAATCCATCCATGCAAGATGGATCGAAACGCAAGGCCAAGGGATCGATTGCCGCGAAACAACCCCTGACCGGGGGCCCGGCATCAGCAGCGCGTGACGGCGCGACGCGAGGCCAAGGGGCGCTCCTACAGCCCCACCAGCGCGCGGGCGAAATCATTCGCGTCGAAGGCATCCAGGTCGTCGATCTGCTCGCCCACCCCGATGGCATGGATCGGCAGGCCGAAGCGATCGGCCAGCGCCACCAGGACGCCGCCGCGTGCGGTCCCGTCCAGCTTGGTCATCACCAGCCCCGAGACATCGGCCAGCTTGCGGAAGGTCTCGACCTGGCTCAGCGCGTTCTGCCCGGTCGTCGCATCCAGCACCAGCAGCGTGTTGTGCGGCGCCGAGGGGTCCTTCTTGCGGATCACCCGGACGATCTTGGCCAGCTCCTCCATCAGGTCCTGCCGGTTCTGCAGCCGCCCGGCCGTGTCGATCAGCAAGAGGTCGGCGCCATCGGCCTCGGCGCGGGTCATCGCGTCGAAGGCCAGGCTGGCCGGGTCGGAACCCTGCGCGGCGACCATCACCGGCACGTCGGCGCGCTTCCCCCAGACCTGCAACTGTTCGACCGCGGCCGCCCGGAAGGTGTCGCCCGCCGCGATCACCACCTTCTTGCCGGCCGCCTTGAACTGGCTTGCCAGCTTGCCGATCGTCGTGGTCTTGCCCGAGCCGTTCACGCCCACGACCAGCACGACCTGCGGCGTCTTCGGGTAAAGCGGCATGGGCCGCGCAACCGGCGTCATGATCCGCGCGATCTCGCCGGCCAGAAGCTCCTTCAGCTCGGTCGAGCTGACCCGGCGCCCCATCCGCCCCTCGGCGATATTGGCGCTGACGCGCAGCGCGGTCTCGACGCCCAGATCGGCCTGGACCAGCATGTCCTCCAGCTCTTCCAGCATCGCGTCGTCCAGCGCCCGGCGCGGCTCCTCGGCCCGTTCCGGCGCGCGCCCGAACAGCCGCCCCACCAGGCCGCCCGCGGCAGAGGGTGCCGAAACAGCCGCCGGTTCCGAGACGGGCGCGGCCGGGGTCGGCGCCGGGGCCTCCGCCTCGGGCGCCGCCTCCGCCACGATCTCGTCCAGACCTTGCCCGATCCTGTTCGAGGACCGGGTCAACCGCTCGCGCAGTTTGGTGAAAAACGACATGTCCGCATCCTTTCCGTCGGCGAAACCCTATCGCCTCGGCCCGGCAAGGAAAAGCCAAAGCCGCCGACCGCCTTCCGCGAAAAGATCTTCGGGGGCTGCGGAGATCGGAAATTGCCGCGCGCGCGACAAGCGTGCGCGATGTCGTCGCCGGTATGGCCCATGGTGCGCATTTCGCCGGCAAATCGATCGGGCGGCCACGAAAGGCCGGCTTCGGAGGAAAACCGCTCAGGCTGGGCGGCCCGGCGACGCCCGTGAACCGATTGCCGCTTCGGCGCGTTTCGATGCGTGAACGCAATCCTGGGAGGTTCCGATGAAACGCCATTACCTCGCTGCCGCTCTGGCCGTGCCGCTGGCCCTGGCCGCCTGCGCCGCGCCGCCCGAGGAGACGCCCGAGGCAGAGGCCGACCCCTGCGGTTCGGCGCGCTACACGCATCTGATCGGGCAGACATCCCCGACGATCACCGTGCCCGAGGGCCAGGCCTATCGCATCGCCCGCGAGGACGAGCCGATGACCATGGAGCTGATACAAGAGCGCCTGACCTTCATGTTCGACCGCCGCGGCGAATTGCTGTCGGTCAGCTGCAGCTGAACGGCCGCGCATCCCCCGGACTGCGATCGCCGGTGAATCGGCAGGCAAATAAGACCCACAGGGCCTCGTATTTCCTGGGCTTTTTGCGATCTGATACCGAAATTGGCGGCAAATCCGCCCATTTGTCAGGGCCATTAGCGCCCATCGAAACTTCCCAAAAACGACAAAAAAGCCGCCTCGAAAGGCGGCTTGGTCGATGGAATGCTGCGACTGGAAACTAAAGATCGGCGAGACGGTAAATCCCGCAATCGCGCATCGAACCGTGGAGGACCGACCGGATGCCACGTCTGCAAAGTTGCCTCCGGAGGGCATCCGGCGCGAGCGAGTGCTGGCGCGCTAGATCCGCAAGCGTGACGTGAGCGGACCGGAAGCGATCGAAACTGTCGCGTTCGACATGCCAGTGCGCCTCACGACCACAGATGATCGGAACGATCCGCTTCAATAGGGGCGTGCCATCATGAGCTGCCATACGAAGCAAGCTGGCCACGGATCCCGGAGGAATGCCGAGGATCCTGGGGGCTTCCTCCTTGCTGATGCAGGGAGACATGCGCGATGCGTAAAGAACGCTGGACATTTCCTTCTCATCGATCAGTATCGAATCGAAACCTGCCTGCCCTGGTGCGCGTGCCACCCGTGTCAGCTTCCCGGACAGGACGAGCTTGACGATTTTGCCAATAGACCAATGGAATTGGTGGGCTGCCTTGCTCAGGCCAATTGGCGGCCTGAGAACGGCGGTGCGAAATTAGTCCACGGAAGCGGCGGCTTGGTGCTGCTGCGGGCGGTGTAAAAGTCGTCCACCTTTTCCCTTTCTGCGGTTGCCGGGAGGGCGGGAGGATCTACAGCGTGGAGC
>NZ_QNRC01000041.1 GCF_003709565.1 Paracoccus sigandri
GGTCCAAATCCGCGCGGCGGTCCTCAACCGCTTCACGGCGCTCGGTATCCCGATGACCGTGGCCGCAGGATAAGTGTGTCCGGGGAATGGGAAAGTGCGGTCATCAGCTGATTTGCGCAACAGCGCCCGTCGGTTACGCCCTGCGTCTAATTTCTCAACAAATAGTCTGCTGCCATATTATCATAGCTGCCTATATTCTCGCTTGCCCGATCTTTGACGTAACCTGTCGCAAACAGATCAACAGGGGAATGACATGGGTGCCTTGAACGGAGTTACGGTTCTCAGCTTCAATCATTTTCTGTCGGGACCGGCAGCGGCGCAGTTCCTGGGTGATATCGGCGCCGATGTCATCGCCATCGAGCCGTTGAACGGGGCCTTCCAGCGCAACTGGGCAGTGGGCAACCGTTTCGTGGACGATACTAGCGTCAACCACATGACCACGGGGCGCAACAAGCGCTCGGTCGCGGTCGACCTGAAATCGCCCGAGGGGCTGGCCGTGGTGCGCCGGCTGCTGGAGCGGGCCGACGTGGTGATGGAGAATTTCCGCCCCGGCACGCTGGACAAGCTGGGCCTATCCGAAGCCGAGATGCGCAAGGTCAATCCTCGCCTGATCTATGCCGCGACGACGGGCTATGGGGGGGATGGCCCCTATAGCACCCGCCCCGGCCAGGACGTGCTGTTGCAGGCCATGTCGGGCCTTGCCGCGCATACCGGCAGCATGGAGACCGGCCCGATCGCCATCGGCACCGTGCCCATCGACCACCACGCCGCCGTGCTGACCGTCGCGGGCATCCTTGCCGCCCTGTTCGAGCGCGAGCGCACCGGCCAGGGCAAGCGAGTCGAGGTCAACATGCTGCAAGCCGCGCTGGATTTGCAGGGCGAATCCATCACCGCATGGATGAACGGCGCGGATCGCGCCGGGCCGCGCGGGCAGGCGGGCATGGCCAACTGGTTCAGCCCCGCGCCCTACGGGATCTATGCGGTGCAGGACGGGCATGTGATGATCTCGATGTCCAAGCCCGCCGATCTGGCGCAGGCGCTGGACCTGCCGCAGCTTGCGGATTTCACCGAAAAGGATGGCTTCGACAGGCGGGCCGAGATTTCGGCGATGGTGGCGCAGGGCATGGCCGCGCTGACGGCGGATCAGGCGTTGGAACGGCTGGCCGGGGCCGGTGTCTGGCACGAATTGGTGCGCGATTACGACAGCCTGCGCGACAATCCGCAGGTCCGGCACCTGGGCGCCTTCATCGACGCGCAGACGCAGGGCGGCTCGCCCATGACCATGCTGGCGCATCCGATCCGCTATGACGGCGCGCCGCCGCCGGTGCGGCTGACGCCGCAGCCCCTGGGCGGGCAGACGCGCGAGGTTCTGGCCGAGGCCGGGTTCAGCGCGCAGGAAATCGACGCGCTGATCGCGGGCGGCGCTGTCGCGCAGACCGACAAGATGCGGGGCTGAGATGGATTTCACGATTTCCGACGAAATGAAGATGGTGACCGAGGCGGTCGCCCGCTTCATCCGCGAAAAGGTCCAGCCGCTTGAGCAGGAGACAGAGGAAGCCGCCCGCATCCCCCCCCAGAAGCTGGCTGCCGTCAAGGCCGAGGCGCAGGCCCTTGGCTTCTATGCGCTGAACATGTCCGAAGAGGCCGGCGGCGGGGGCTTGGGCGTGCTGGACATGTGCCTGGTCGAGGAACAGCTTGGTCAGACCTCGGACGCGCTGATCCGGCGCATCTTCGGGCAGGTCTATCCGATGCTGGAGCGCCTTGAGGGCCCGCTGCGCGACGAATACCTGTATCCGACCGTGAAGGGCGACAAGATCTGCGCCATGGCGATCACCGAGCCGGGCGCCGGATCGGACGCGGCGGCGATCAAGACCCATGCGAGGCTGGAGGGCGACGAATGGGTGCTGAACGGCACCAAGCATTTCATCTCGGACGGGGATATCGCCGATTACGTCATCGTCATGGCGGTGACCGATGCCGAGAAGCGCGCGCGCGGCGGCATCAGCCTGCTGATCGTCGACAAGGGCAGGCCCGGATTCACGGTGACGCGCAACCAGCCGATGATGGGCCATCGCGGCTATGGCCATGCCGAGATGACCTTCGACGACGTCCGCGTCCCGCGCGGGAACGTCCTTGGCCCGGTGGGCGAGGGCTTCCGCGTGATGATGGCCAATGTGGGCGGCATCCGCCTGGGCCATATCGGCGCGCGGGCCGTGGGCATGGCCAGCCGCGTGGTCGAGATGATGCGCCAGCACGCCGCGACCCGGCGGCAATTCGGCCAGCCCATAGGCGATTTCCAGATGGTCCAGCAGATGATCGCCGACAGCGCGATGGAAATCTTCGCGACCCGGATGATGGTGCTGAACACCGCGTGGGAGGTCGATCAGGGCATGGACCCGCGCGACAAGGTCTCGATGGTCAAGGTCATGGCCTCGGAAATGCTGGGCCGGGTCGCGGATCGCGGCATCCAGGTCTTCGGCGGCTACGGCTTTACCAGGGAATTGCCGCTGGAACGCATCTATCGCGATGCCCGCGTGACGCGGATCTATGACGGCACCTCCGAGGTGCATCGGATGCTGATCGCGCGCTCGGTCATCAAGAACGGCCTGACCCTTTGAAGGAAAATCCCATGAACGAGCTTCCCCGGATCGGTCAGTCGATGACCTTCCGCAAGACGATGACCGTGGCCGAGCAGGGCTTCTTCACCGGCATCACCGGCAATATGGGCCGCGCTCATGTGGACCGCGCCTTCGCCCGCGCGCAGGGGCAGCCCGACATGCTGGTCTTCGAACTGGCGGCGGCGGGGCTGTTCTCGACCGCCTTCGGGCGCATTGCCGGGCCGGGATTCCGGCTGGGGCGGATCGAGACGCAATTCGCGCGCGCCCTGCCGGTCGGCACCTCGCTTGCCGCGACAGTGACCGTGGCCGAGAGCGGCGCGGATGGCATCCTGTTCGACCTCAGCGCCGAGGTGGACGGCCAACAGGTCATCGCGGGTAGGGCGCAACTGGTCCCGCTGGTGTCCGGCGATGTATGACATCCGCAATATCGACGAACTGGCGGTGGGCGACCGCGTCTCGGTGACCAAGACCGTGACCGAGGCCGACGGCGCCATGTATATCGCCGCGACCGGCGATTTCGGGCCGGTGCATGTGGATCAGGGCTATGCCGCGACCACGCGCTTCGGCGAAAGGCTGGCGCCCGGCATCCTGGTCGCGGGCATCTGCACCTCGGTCCTGACGGCGGAACTGGTGGGGACCGTGGGCGTCTCGGTCCGCGACTGCTTCTGGTTTACCGGCGCGGTCCGCTATGGCGACACGCTGACATTCGACATCTGGATCTCGGCCATCGACGCCGGGAACCGCACCGTGGACTGGCAGGCCAGCGCCCGCAACGAAGACGGCGTCGAGGTGCTGAAGGCCGACGCCACGCTGAAATTTCCTAGAAAGAGGGTAACCACATGATTACCGGCAAGGATCTTGGCGGCATCACCGTCGCGACCGTGCTGCCGTTTCACGAGGACGGCAGCATCGACTGGCCCGGCTACGAGGCCGTGCTGGATCATTGCGCCCGCCCCGACACGACCGACTGCGTCTTCGTCAACGGCCATGCGGGCGAGGCGACGGCGCTGACCCCCGCCGAGCGGGCCGAGGTGATCCGCCGCACCCGCGACCATATCGGCAAGGACCGCATCCTGATGGCGGGCGTCGTGCCGACCGGCTATCCCGACGTCATCGCGCAGGCCGAGGCCGCGCGCGAGGCGGGCGCCGACGTCGCCGTGATCTTCCCGGCCGAGGCGCTTGGCGGCGGCAATGCCAATACCTGGGCCGGGGTGCAGTTCATCGAGAAGCTCGGGGACGAACTTCGGATGCCGCTGTCGGTCTTCCAGTTCCCCATCGCTTCGGGCTTCGGCTTCTCGACCCCGGTGCTGGCCCGGATCGCGCAAATCCCGCAGGTCGTCGCGATCAAGGAGGGCTCGGCGACGCTGCTGGCCTATGACGAGAACCGCCGCGCGGTGAAGGCCGCCGCGCCGGATGTGGCGATGCTGCCCTCGAACTTCCACTGGTTCTTCGCGCAGGTGGCGCTTGGCGGCGACGGCATCCTGTCGGGGCTGGCAAGCCTTGTACCGGGGCTGCTGGCCGATCTGTGGCGGGCCTCGCAGGACATGGACCTTGCGCGGATGCGCGAGGCGAACGAGCGGCTTTATCCCGTCGTGCGCGCGATCTATGGACCCGCGCCGGTCGTGGACATGCATACCCGCATGAAGGATGGGCTGCGGCTGATGGGGATCATCGGGAACTCGGCTCCGCGCCTGCCGCTGCTGCCGCAACCGCCCGAGATCGTGGAAGGCGTCCACAAGGCGCTGGCCGAGGCCGGGGTGCTGTGGTGAACGGCGGTCTTTATGCGGCGACGATCTGCCCGATGACGCCTGATGGCGCGTTGGATCCGGAGGCGCTGTCGGCGCATGTCGCCGGCGTCATGGCGACCGAGGGGCTGGACGGGTTGCTGCTGAACGGCCATGCGGGCGAGGGTGTGTTCATGTCGCGCGACGAACAGGTGCAGGTGGTCCGCACCGCCCGCCAGACCGCCCCGGATGCCCGCATCCTTGCCGCCGTCAGCGCGGAATCGACCGTGCAAGCGGGGGACGATGCGCAGGCGGCACTCGCGGCGGGGGCTGATGCGATCATGGTCTTCGCCCCGTTTTCATGGGCGCTTGGAGCCGATCCACGCGCGATCATTGCCCATCACCGCGGCATCGCCGAGGCCGCGGCGGGGCCGGTCTATCTGTTCCAGGGCTCGGTCGGCTCATTCCGGCTGGCCTATGCGCCCGAGGTGCTGCGCGAATTGTTGCAGATCGAAAGCGTCGCCGGCATCAAGGAAGGCAGCTGGGAAACCCGCGCCTACGAGGTCACGCGCCGCATCGCGCGCGAAGTCAGGCCAGACGTGGCCGTCATGGCGTCGGGCGACGAACACCTTTATGCTTGCTTCTGTATCGGCAGCGACGGCAGCGCGGTCAGCCTTGCCGCCGTCCTGCCGGGGCTGATCGTCGCGCTGGACCGCGCGGTGCGCGCGGGCGACCACCCGCGCGCGCTGGCGATCCATGCCGCGCTGTTTGACTTCGCCCGGCTGGTCTATGCCGCGCCCGGCCATATGGCCGCCGCCCGGTTGAAGGCCTGCCTGGCCGAGCTTGGCCGCATCCCGCGCGATACCTGCCGCGCGCCGACGCCGCCCGTCCACCCCGAGGAACGCGCCGCCCTGATGGCCGCGCTGCGCCCCTGCCTGGAGCTTCAGCCGTGACCGGATTGCAGACCCATATCGTCTTCGTCGATATCGACCCCGAACACGAGGCCGCTTTCGACCACTGGTATGAAAACGTGCATTTGCCGGATATCCTGGCTTGTCCGGGCTGGCTGGACGCCCGGCGCGAGAAATGCCTGGAAGGCGGCCCGCAGCATGTGGCGATCTACACCATCACTGGCCCTGAGGCCTATGAAACGCCACAGTTCAACGCTATCAAGGGCTTCGGGCCTTTTACGGACAAGGTTCGGAACTTTCACCGGATCCGCCTGACGCGGGGCGCGGTCGGCCTTTGACGGGGGTGCTTGCACGACATGCTCAACCTGCGACAGCTGGAGATCCTGCGCGCCGTCGTGCAGTTCCGCACCACGGTCGGCGCGGCGGAACAGCTGGGCATGTCGCAGCCCTCGATCTCGAACACGATCCGGCATGTCGAGACCGTGCTGGGCTTTCCGCTGTTCGAGCGCCAGTCGAACCGGCTTGTGCCCACCGAGGAGACGTTGATCCTGCTTGAGGAATCCGAGCCGCTGTTCATGCTGCGCGACGCGGTGAACCAGCGCGCGGCCGACCTGCGGATGGGACGGATCGGGCGGGTGCGCATCGCCTCGACCGCCGAGATCAGCGAGGCTGTGTTGCCCCGCGTCATCGCCGGATATGCGCGGCAATATCCGCAGATCCAGATCTCGCTGGAGACCCGCCCGCTGGAAAGCGTGTTGCAGGTGGTCGAGAACGGGCTGGCGGATGTGGCCTTCTTCATCTCGGCCTATGACCGCCAGGCGCTGGATTTCCAGCCGGTGGCGGAATTGCGCGCCGTCTGCATCTGTCCGACCGACAGCCCGCTGGCGCGGCTGGACAGCGTGACCCCCAGGGACCTGGACGGCCAGCCGCTTGTCGGGCCGCGCCTTGCGAACCGGGTGGGCATGATGATCGCCGACAGCTTCCACGAATGCGGCATGGACTATCGCCCCTCGATCGAGACGCGCTTCATGAACGCCGCCTCGCGCATCGTGGGCGAGGGGTGGGGCGTTGCGGTGGTGGACGAGTTGTCGGCCCATGTCGCGCTGCGGCCGGGCCTGACCGTGCGGCCCTTCCAGTCGAAGCTGCGCTTCAACCTGGTCGCGGCGACGCTGAAGACCAAGACGCTGTCGCGCCAGACCCGCCGCTTCATCAAGGCTTTCTCGGACCAGGTGACGACCCAGCTGGACGAAATGCATGCCGCCTCGCTTCCCTAGCCGCGCAGGGCCGCCACCAGCGCGCCGCCGCCTTCGACTAGCAGGTTGGTGTCGTTGGTGGCGACGATCAGGCCGGCATCCTGCGCATGGGTCTCGATCAGCTGCGGCGGCAGGCCCATGACGCCGAAGCCCTTGCCATGATCGGCGGCGGCCTGCGCGATCCGGCGGAAGGCGGTCCGCACCTCCGGGTGATCCGGCTGGCCGCGAAGCCCAAGATCATCGGCCAAGTCGTTCGTGCCGATCACCAGCATGTCCAGCCCCTCGACGGCGGCGATGGTTTCCACCGCATCCAGTCCCTCGGCGCTTTCGATCATCGCGGCAATGGTTGCGCAGCGCCCGGCGGCGGCGCAGAGGTCCCGGGCGGGCAGCACCGCATAGCCCAGCCCCGGAATCGGGCCGGGAATGCTGCGGGCGCCCAAGGGCGCGAAGCGGCAGGCCCGGACGATTCGGCGGGCATCGGCCTCGCTGTCCACATGGGGCACGATCAGCCCGGCCGCGCCGCAATCCAGCACCCGCGCCAGATCGCCCGAGCCGGGCCCGCCGACCCGCCCCCAGACGGGAAAGCCCGCCGCCAGCCCCGCCGCCGCCACCTGGCCAAGCGCGGCCAGCCCAAGCGGGCCATGCTCCATGTCCACGATCACAAGGTCGAACCCGGCGCCGCGCGCCAGAATCACCGCCTCGGCCCGGCCCAGAAGGCAGAGGGCAAGGCCGATCCGCCGGGCTGGGGTTTTCGCATCCTGCCTGTTTTCGGGGCTGCTGTTCATGGGCCGTCCAATCCTCTGACTCGATGCCCGAAGCTTGCCATGAAAACCCCGGGAATATTTGCCGGATCGACGCAATAAATACTGACTATCAGATTCTTTATAGTTGGCCGCCTTCTGGACGCCCCGTTTCCCTATAACCTGTTCCCATCCAACGAGCGTGAATGCGCCGCCACCCGACAGGTCCAAGGGAGTCTACCTGATGCCTTATCCGTCAGTCACCGAAACAAGCCCGCCCGGCGGCGCGGCCCATCCGCTGATCCGCGCGGGATGCCATGCCCTGCGCCTGCTGCGCCGGGTCGCGGACGTCGCCGTGCTGGCCCTGCTGGCCTATATGGCCTGCGCGATCCTGGCGCAGGTGGTGGGGCGCTATTTCTTCAACTACTCGATCGCCTGGAGCGAGGAGACCGCGACATTCGCGCAGGTCTGGCTGACTCTGCTGGGGGCGGGGGTGGCGATGCGCTACAACCAGCATGTCGGGGTGGATTTCCTGATCCTGAAGGCGCCGCTTGCCGTGCAGCGGGTGGTGAACGGCGCGGCCTTCCTGCTGGGGGTCTGGTTTCTGGGCGTGGTCATCGTAGGGTCGCTGTCGATGCTGTCCATCGGGATGATGGTGAAATCGCCCGCCCTGCGCCTGCCCATGGCCATCCCCTATGCCGCACTGCCGGTGGGCTTTGGCTATTTCCTGCTGGAATTCGCCCTTTCGACCCTGCCGCGCGTGCTGCGTCCCGGCGCCACCAGGACAGAGGAGAATTGATCGTGGCCATTGCGCTTTCCGGTTTCCTGCTGCTGCTGATATCGGGCATTCCCATTGTCCTGGCCCTGGGCATCGCCGGCCTGATCGCGATCGAGCTGACGACGAATGCGCCCATTTCCATCGTCGCGCAGCGGGTCTATGGCGGGATCAACTCGTTCACGCTAATGGCAATCCCCTTCTTCGTTGCCGCCGGGCTGCTGATGGAGGCCGGCGGCATCGCCCGCCGCTTCGTCGCCCTGGCCGAGGCCCTGGTCGGCTGGATCACCGGCAGTCTCTACATGGTCGCCATCGTGACCGGGACGGGGCTTGCGGCGATCTCGGGCTCGGGTTCCGCCGACACGGCCGCGATCAGCGCCGTCATGGTGCCCGAGATGAAGAAGCGGCGCTATAATATCGACATGGCGGCGGCGGTCATCGCGGCCTCGGGGGCGCTGGCCTCGATCATCCCGCCCTCGATCGTGATGATCGTCATCGCCATCACCTCGAACCAGTCCATCGGGGCGATGTTCCTGGGCGGGGTCGTGCCCGGCTTGATGGTCATGGCCTTCCTGATGATCGGCTGCTGGCTCTATTGCCGCCGCCGGGGCGAGATCTATCGCGACGCGCAGACTTTCACGCTGGCGCGCCTATGGCGCGGCTTCCTGGACGCGGGGCCGGGCCTGCTGATCCCGCTGATCGTGATCGGCGGCATCGTCGGCGGCGTCTTTACCGCGACGGAGGCCGCCTGCATCGCGCTGTTCGCCACGCTGGCCATCACCATGCTGATCTATCGCGAGATCAAGCTGCGCGACCTGCCGCGTATCATGCTGCGCGCGATCAGTCTGTCGGCCACAGTCCTAATCATTGTCGCGATCGCCAGCGTCTTCACCTGGGTCATCGCGACGACCGGCCTGCCCGCGATGCTGCGGGACTGGCTGACCGGCCTGACCCAGAGCCCCTGGCTGTTCCTGCTGATCGTGAACCTGCTGCTGCTGTTCGTCGGCATGTTCATGGAGAGCATCTCCGCCGTGCTGATCCTGCTGCCGATCCTGACGCCCATCGCGCAGAGCTTCGACATCGACCCGGTGCATTTCGGCATCGTCGTGTCGCTGAACCTGTCCATCGGTCTGATCACGCCGCCTTACGGCATCTGCCTCTATGTCGCCGCCAGCGTGGCGGGGCGACGCATCGAGCAAGTCAGCCGCCAGGTCTGGCTGCCCTTCGGCACCATGCTGATCGTGCTGCTGCTTGTCACCTATATCCCGGCCATCTCGCTTTGGCTGCCGGACGCGCTGGTTCGCTAACCATATCAACGGGGAAAACCTTCATGTCGAAAACGATACTCGCCTCTTTCGCGCTGCTTGCCGCCGTCGCGGCCCCGGTCGCGGCGCAGGAACATGTCTTCAAGGTCGGCCATACCAATGCCGCCGGCGAGATCCAGGACGAGGGCCTGCAGAAGATGAAGGAGCTGCTGGAGGCCAAGACCGACGGTGCGGCCACGCTGGAGATCTATCCCGGCGGCCAGCTTGGCGACGAGGCCCAGTCGATCGAGGGCGTGCTGCTGGGCAGCGTCGACATGTCGATGCCTTCGAACTCGATGCTGTCGAATTATGTCGAGGATTTCAAGATCTTCGACATGCCCTTCCTGTTCCCGACCATCGAGGGACTGGGCGAAAGAGTCGATGAGAACTGGGACATGATGCAGGCATCGGCCAATGCCGGGGGCTTCCAGCTTCTGGGCGTCTATTCCTCGGGCATCCGGCACCTGATGACCAAGAAGCCGGTCGAGGCGATCGAGGACCTGGCGGGCATGAAGATCCGCACCATGCAGAACCCCGTCCATGTCGAGGCCTGGCGGGCTTACGGCGCGAACCCCACGCCCATGTCCTATAACGAGCTTTACGGCGCCTTGCAGTCCGGCGTCGTCGATGGGGCCGAGGGGGCCTCGTCCGCCTATGACGGCATGAGGTTCTACGAGGTCGCCCCCGATTTCGCGCTGGTCGGCTGGCTGAACATGATCGCGCCGGTGATCATGCAGAAGGCGGCTTTCGACGCGCTGCCTCCGAACATCCAGGCTGCGCTGATGGAATCGGGGCGCGAGGCCGCCGCGTGGCAGCGAGGCTATGTCGAGGAACAGGAACAGCCGCTGCTCGACAAGTTCGCCGAGCTTGGCGCGACCGTCACCCGGCCCGACTCCGCGCCGTTCCGCGCCCTGTCCGAAGCGCTCTATGAAAGCCAGCTGACCACCCCTGGCCAACAGGCGCTTCTGAAGGCGATGACGGAATAAGGGGCACGGCGCCACAGGCGGGGGCGCCGCCTTGCGCAAAAAAGGAGAAGCCATGCTGGATACCGCCATACGCAATGCGACGATCATCACGGCGGGGGACCGCTTTACCGCCCAGATCGGCATCAGGGACGGGCGCATCACCGCCATCGCCGAGGATGTCGGCCCCGCGGTCGAGCAGATCGACGCGACCGGGCTCTGGGTCATGCCCGGCGGCATCGACGCGCATGTGCATCTGGAACAGCCGCAGGGGCCGGGCATCGTCATGGCGGACGGTTTCGAAAGCGGCACCCGCTCGGCGGCGGCGGGGGGCACCACGACCGTGATGCCCTTCGCGCTGCAACAGAAGGGCCAGTCGCTGCGCGAGGTCGTCGATGCCTATCACGCCGCGGCGCGCGGCAAGTGCCATGTCGATTGCTCGTTCCACATCATCATCACCGATCCCACGCCGCAGGTGCTGGGGCAGGAGCTGCCGGCGCTGGTCAAGGCGGGCTACAGCTCGTTCAAGGTCTTCATGACCTATGACGACCTGGTGCTGAACGATGCCGAGCTGCTGGAGGTCTTCGACGTGGCGCGGCGCGAGAAGGCGATGGTCATGGTCCATGCCGAGGGCCACGATGCCATCCGCTACATGACCCGCCGGCTGGAGGACGCGGGCAGGACCGCCCCCTATTACCACGCCGCCAGCCATCCCGAGATCGCCGAGCGCGAAGCCACCCATCGCGCGCTGAGCCATGCCGAACTGACCGATGTGCCGATCACCATCGTCCACGTCTCGGGGCGCGAGGCGATGGAGCAGATCCAGTGGGCCAAGCGGCGCGGGCGCAAGCTCTATGCCGAAACCTGCCCGCAATACATCGTCCTGACCCGCGATCACCTGAAGGGGCTGAACATGGATTTCGAGGGGGCGAAATATGTCTGCTCGCCGCCCCCGCGCGACCTGGCCAGCCAGCAGGCGATCTGGGAGGGGCTGCGCGACGGCACCTTCGACATCTTCTCGTCCGACCATTGCCCGTTCCGCTTCGAGGATCCGCAGGGCAAGTCGGTCGAGGGCGCGCGGACCTCGTTCCGCTGGGTGCCGAACGGGATTCCGGGGGTCGAGACGCGCCTGCCGATCCTGTTTTCGGAAGGCATCGCCAAGGGCCGGATCAGCGCCGAGCGGTTCGTCGCCCTGACCGCGACCAACCCCGCGCGGCTGTTCGGGATCTATCCGCGCAAGGGCACCATCGCCATCGGTTCGGATGCCGACCTGGTGCTGTGGGACCCGGCGCGGAAGGTCACGATCAGCCAGTCGCTGCTGCATCACGACTGCGATTACACGCCCTATGAGGGGCTGGAAGTGACTGGCTGGCCAGCCCGCACCATCCTGCGCGGACGCACGATCATGGCGGCAGGCAAGGTGACGGGCGCCCCGACCGACGGTGCCTATGTCGATCGGGGTTTCAGCGAGGCGTTCGACCAGGGTGCGGGCGATCAAGGCATCGACGGCTAGTCTTCGGGTACGATGCGCGAGACCAGGTCCTCCATCATCGCGGCGTTCTGCATCCGCAGTATCGCCTCGGCCGCCACGCCGTCGTGGCGGCGCAGCGCGTCGATCAGCAGCTGCATCTCCTCGGCCATGACGCGGCGGCGGCCGGTGCCGTAGCCATAGCCACGCCGGAAGGCGAAGATGATGTCCCAGCCGCGCAGGAAGACCCGCAAAGCCTCGCGGTTGCCGCCATATTCGACCAGCTTGGCGTTGAAGTCGCGGTTGATCTTGATGGCCTCCAGATCCTCGCCGCGGTCGAGGTGGTCGCGATATTGCTGCGCCAGTGCCTCCAGCGCTCGGATGCGCTCCAGCGTCAGCCGGGCCATGCCGCGTTTGACGGCGCAGATGCGCAGGTCGGTGTTCAGCTCGAATAGGTCGGTGATATAGGCGCGGTCCAGCTTGCGAACCGTGGCGCCCCGGTTCGGCTCGATCTGGACCAGCCCTTCTCCCTCCAGCTTTCTCAGCGCTTCGCGCAGCGGCATGGTGGACAGGCCAAATTGCCGGGCGAGATCGGCGATCTTCAGCCGTTCGCCCGGCCCGATCCGGCCGGACAGGATCGCTTCGCGGATCAGGCGGGTGGCCTGGTCGGCTGAGTTCGAGACGATGTCCAGCGGCCTGGCCATGGTCAGCCCCGCATGCGGATCAGCGAGACATGCTCGGCATCGATCACCACTTCGTCGCCGCGCAGCAGGCGCACGGCCTCGGTCACGACGCCGCGCCCCTTGCTTTCGCGCCTGGCGGTGAAATCCATCTGAACGTGAACCTCATCGCCCGCGAGCAGGGGCTTAAGGAAGCGCACCTTGTCCCACCCCAGCGACGCGATCGAGCTTTCGTCGTAAAGATGCAGCTCCGTCTTCAGCCCCTCCATCAGCGCAAGGCCATAAAGCCCATGCGCGATGATGCCCGGAAAACCGGCCTCACGGGCATAGTCGGCATCGGTGTGCAGCGGATGGTGATCGCGCGTCAGGCGGCAGAATGCGCCGATATCGGCCTCGGTGATCCGGTGCCGGGGCGTCGTGAAACGCTCGCCGATCCGGATATCCTCGTAGAACAGGCTCATGTGTATCTCTTCTCGACTTGCCGCGCGATGATCATGCGCTGGATCTGGTTGGTTCCTTCATAGATCTGGCTCAGCCGCACATCGCGGAAAAGCCGCTCGACCCGGAATTCCCGAGAATAGCCGTTTCCGCCATGAATTTGCAGCGCATTCGAGATATGGACCTGTGCCAT
Source organism: Paracoccus sigandri (assembly GCF_003709565.1). GTDB lineage: Bacteria > Pseudomonadota > Alphaproteobacteria > Rhodobacterales > Rhodobacteraceae > Paracoccus > Paracoccus siganidrum. The sequence continues at coordinate 13,067 of NZ_QNRC01000041.1, forward strand.
GTCGGTGGTGAACAGCTTGGCCTGCGCGGCCTCCAGCGCGATGGGCTGGCCGTGGTCGTAAAGCTGCGCCGCGTGACGGATCAGCAGGCGGGCGGCGGCGATGTCCTTGGCCATGTCGGCGATCATGAATTGGATCGCCTGGAACTCGAAGATCGGCTTGCCGAACTGCTTGCGGTCATGGGCATAGGCGATGGCGTCCTCCATCGCGGCCTGCGCCATGCCAAGCGCCATCGAGGACATCATCAGGCGAGAGAAGTTGAAATTCTCCATCGCCATCTTGAAGGCGCCGTTTTCCGGCCCGATCAGGTTGCCGGCCGGCACGCGCGCATCGTCGAAGGAAATCATGCATTCGGCCAACCCGTGCATCCCCAGCAATTGCTCGGATTTGCCGCGATGGACGCCCGCGCAGTCCGTCTCGACCAGAATGCACGAGATCCCCTTGTGCCCCGCCTGCGGATCGGTCTTGGCGAAGACCATGATCACGTCGGCCACCTGCCCGAAGGTGACCCAGGCCTTCGCGCCCTTGATCACGTATTCGTCGCCCTCGCGTCGGGCGGTGGTCGTCATGCTGGCCACGTCCGAGCCGTGATCGGCCTCGGTTACGGCGGTCGCGGGGATCACGCTGCCGTCTAGGATGCCGGGAATCAGCGCCTTGTGCCGGTCGCTGCCGTGGTGGTGCAGGAACAGCGCCGCCTCGACCGGGATGGCGAAGGCATTGCCGACCGCGCCCGAGCCGCGCGCGATTTCCTCCATGGCGATGCAGGCGGTCACGGCGTCCATTCCGGCGCCGCCGGCTTCCTCGGGCAGGGCGACGCCGAACAGGCCCAGTTTGGCCAGCGTCAGGTAGATGTCGTGGGGAAAGACGTTCTCGCGGTCGATTCGGGCGGCGGCGGGGGCCACGACCTCGTCCGAGAACCGGCGGGCCGTGTCCCGCACCATCTGTTGCTCGTCATCCAGGAACTGATCCAAAATTATCTCCTTTCCGTGATTGTTGATCTTCCTGCAAACCGGTCAGATCGACGGGAGGCCGGCGTGGAACGCGTCTTCCGGGGCGCGGTCCATGAAGTAGATGATGACGTTCCTAGGTTTGATACCGTAGGCCCGGGTTACGGCTTCCGTGATCAGCCCGGCGGCCCGGCCCTTCGCGGCGGCACTGCGCGGGAAGGCATGGACTTTTATGAAGATGCGGAATGTTTCAGCATCTTTGCCGTGCTTTCCTGCATGGCCGTAAGAATAGTTGCCGGCCGAATTATAATAGCAGGTGACGATTTCGGGCTTGATCGAGAAGGCTTGGCACAGACCATCGGTCATGGTTCTGGTCGCAAGTTCCCGTATTTCATGGGCTGGACCCGCGTCGGTGACTTCGATGAAGGGCATGAGGTTTCCCGTTGATGGCACAGGTTTTTGATGTGATCTGAAATGTTGTTCTTGACACATTATCTGATCAGATCAAATCTGAATCAACCACTTTGAGCACCGACATCAGGGGAGAGTTCGGGATGAAGTTCCGCGGCAGCTATACGGTCTGTGTCACGCCGTTCGACGCCCAAGGGCAGGTCGATCTGGCCGCGCTGCGCAGCTATGTCGATTGGCAGATCGACGAGGGCGTGCATGGGCTGGTCCCCCTGGGCAGCACGGGCGAGTTCCTGTCGCTGACCCGCGAGGAACGCGCCGCTGTGGCCGAGACGGTCATCTCGCAGGCGGCAGGGCGCGTGCCGGTGCTGATCGGCACCGCCGCCGAATGGACCGACGAGGCCATCGCGCTGAGCCGTGAGGCCGAAAGCCTCGGCGCCGATGGGGTGATGCTGGTCCCGCCCTATTATTCCTCGCCGACCGAGGCGGAACTGACCGTCCATTTCACCCGCGTGGCCGAAGCGCTCGGCATCCCGGTGATGCTGTACAACAACCCCTTCACCGCGAATGTGGACCTGGGCGCGGCGCTGGTCGCGCGCCTCAGCGAGGTGGACAACATCCGCTATATCAAGGACACCACGAAGAACGTCCATCGCGTCACCGAGTTGCTGGATGCCTGCAAGGGCCGCATGACCGTCTTCGCGGGTTACTATCCGTGGGAAAGCTATCTTGCGGGGGCCGAGGGCTACAGCTCGGTCATGTCTAACATCGCCCCAGCGTTGTCGGCGCGGACCTTCACGGAAACGGTGGACGGCGACGGCGCGCTTGGCCGCGAACTGTATCTGCGTAGCCTGCCGCTGATCAATGCGCTGGCCGGGGATCTCTACGTCTCGGCCACCAAGGCGGCGATGCGGATGACCGGCCGGCCGATGGGCGACCCGCGCCCGCCGCGTCTGCCCCTGCCGACCGATGCCGAGGCACGGCTGCGCGCCATCCTCGGCGATCTCGACCTTCTTCGTTGAAACCAAGAACAACAGGGAACATGACCATGAAACTGACCAATCTCGCATTTTGCATCGCCCTTGGCGCGATCGCAGCCGCGCCCGTCCTGGCCCAGGACGTGACCCTGCGGGCCAGCCACAACGCCAATGCGGACGAGCCCTATGGCGTGGGGTTGCGCAAGATGGATGAACTGCTTCGCGAACGCACCGGCGGCAAGGCCGCGATCCAGGTTTTCGACAACGCCACCCTGGGAGACGAGATGGAAAGCATCCAGGGCACCCAGATGGGCACCGTCGACATCGCCGTGACCGCCAACGAGACCCTGGCCAATTTCGTGCCCGATCTCTCGGTCTTCAGCCTGCCCTTCCTGTTCGCCGATTCCGAGCAGATGGACCGTGCCCTGCAGGACCCCGAGGTGATCGCGCAGGCGCAAGATGTGCTGAATGCCCAGGGTTTCCACCTGATCACCTTCTTCTCGGCCGGGACGCGCCACGTGATGACCAAGCAGCCGATCGAGGAGATGTCGGACCTTGACGGCCTCAAGATCCGCACCATGCAGAACCCGGCGCATGTCGATACCTTCCGGGCCTTCGGCGCGAATCCGACCCCGCTGGCCTATACTGAGCTTTACGGCGCGCTGGAAACGGGTGTCGTGGACGGGGCAGAGGCGGCGAATACCAACTTCTATGCGCAGAAGTTCTACGAGGTCGCGCCCGATTGGGCGATGATCGGCTGGCTGGAACTGGTCGCCCCGGTGATCATGGGCGAGGCCGCCTACCAGGCGCTGCCCGAAGACGTCAGGGCGGCGCTGGACGAGGTCGGTGCCGAGGCGGGATCATTCCAGCGCGCGGCCTATCGCGAGAGCGACGCGGCCCGCGAGGCGGATATCGAGGCGGCGGGCGTCACCATTACCCGTCCCGACATCCAGCCCTTCCGCGATGCGGCCGAGGGCGTCAAGCAGAACTACCTGCAATCCGAGGCGCAGCAAAAGCTGTTCGAGCTGATCAGCAATGTCGAGTAAGCGGGCGGGCCCGTGCCCGGCGGTTTCGGCCACCGGGTCACGACAGGAGAAACACCAATGATTCCCCTCATAGAACGCGCCTGCCTGTTGCTGCGGCATGTCATGTCCGCCGTGGTGATCGTCCTGTTCTCGGTCATGCTGGTCGCCGTGCTGGTACAGGTGGCCGGGCGCTATTTCTTCGGCTTCGCGATCTCTCAGGCGGCAGAGATCGCGACATTCAGCCAGATCTGGCTGGTTCTGCTGGGCGCGGGGGTGGCTGTGGCGCGGGGCCAGCATGTCGCCATCGACGTCCTGCCCGCGATGCTGCCGCTTGTCCCCGCGCGCCTGGCCTTGCTGCTGATCGCGCTGACCTCCGGCGTGTTTCTGGTGGTGCTGGCCTATGGCAGCCTGCCGCTTCTGCGGATGGGCGAGTTCCAGACCTCGCCTGCGCTCAGGATCCCGATGAAATACATGTATGCCTGCCTGCCCGTCGGCGCGGCCTACATGATCCTGGAACTGATCCTGTCGGTCGCGCAGCGTTGGAACGATCCCTTCCCGCCGCCAACGCCTGAAACCGAAGAGGAGGCCGTCTGATGCTGGTCGTGGCCATTGCCTTCGTCGTCTTCCTCGCGCTCGGCGTGCCGGTCGTCTTCGTCCTCGGGGCCTCGGCCGTGCTGGCGCTGATCACGACGACCGAGGTGCCGCTGGCCATCGTCAGCCAGCGCGTCTTCGCGGGCCTCAACTCGTTCACGCTGATGGCGATCCCCTTTTTCGTCTTTGCGGGCGTCATCATGGATGCGGGCGGGATCTCGCGCCGGATCGTGGCCTTTGCATCGGCGCTGATCGGGTGGATCGTTGGCAGCCTCTACCAGGTGTCCTGCGTGGCCGCCGCCGGCCTTGCGGCCATCTCGGGATCGGGATCGGCCGACACGGCGGCGGTCTCGGCGATCATGCAGCCGCAATTGCGGCAGCGCCGCTATGACGTGGATTTCGGTGCCGCGCTGATCGCCTGCGCGGGGTCGATGGCGCAGGTCATCCCGCCCAGCCTGACGATGATCATCCTGGCCGTGGTGTCCAACGTCTCGATCGGGACGCTGTTCATCGCGGGGATCGTGCCGGGTTTCCTGTGCATCCTGCTGCTGATGGTCTGTGCCTATGTCTTTGCGAAAAGGAGAGGCGATACCTACCGCGATGCCGAACCATTCACCTGGTCGCGCCTGCTGCGCACCGGATGGGCGGCCACCCCGGCAATGGTGATGCCGTTCCTGATCCTGGGCGGCATTCTGGGCGGCGCCTTCACGCCGACCGAAGCCGCCGCCGTCGCCGCCACCTACGGGCTGCTGGTCGGCTTCTTCGTCTATCGCGAATTGCGGCTTTCGCACCTGCCTGCGCTGATCCTGCGGACGGCCTCGCTTTCGGCGGCGGTCATGCTGATCATCGGGACCGCCAGCGTGTTTTCATGGCTCATCGCCAATGCGAACGTGCCGCAGATGTTGAGGGATTGGCTGCTTTCGGTGTCGGACAGCCCCCTGGTGTTCCTGCTGATCGTGAACCTGCTGCTGCTTTTCGTCGGCATGTTCATGGAAACCATCGCTGCGATTCTGATCCTTGTCCCGGTTCTGGCGCCCATCGCCATCCAGCTTGGCATCGATCCGATCCACTTTTCGGTCATCGTGGTGATGAACTTTGCCATCGGCACGGCGACGCCGCCCTATGGCGTGTCGCTGTTCGTGGCATCCAGCGTGGCGGGGCGAACGGTCATGCAGGTCACGCGCAAGCTGGGCCTGCCGCTGATCGCCATGTTCACCGTCCTGATCATCATCACCTACATCTCCGACGTGCCGCTGTTCCTGCCGCGCATGTTCGGTCTCATGGAGTAAGGAGATCCCATGTCCAGTCTGAAAGTCACCATCGCCGGCATCGAATTCGAAGCGAAATTCGAGGATGCCGCGCCCAAGACCGTCGCGGCCTTCCGCAGGCAGATGCCCTATGTCAGCAAGGTCGTCCATGTCCGCTGGAGCGGCGAGGGCGTTTGGATCCCCCTTGGCGAGGAGGATTTCGGCCTCGGTTATGAGAACCACACCAGCTATCCCGCGCCGGGGCAGTTTGTCCTTTATCCCGGCGGGATCAGCGAGACTGAGATCCTGTTGGCCTATGGCGGGGTGCACTTCTCATCGAAACTTGGTCAACTGGCGGGCAATCATTTCATGACTCTGACCTCGAACCTCGACAAGCTTGCGCAGATCGGCCCGAAGGTGCTTTGGGAAGGGGCACAGGAAATCCGCTTCGAGGAAGCCTGACCCCGATGGAGCCAGCCCGATGACCGCAGCCCTCCTCAGCTATTCCGCTCGCCTGAGCCGACTTGCGGCCAAGCGCCGCGATGCCGAGGCTGTCCGCTTCCTGGCCCGCGACGGGTCCGAACGGTCCGTGTCATGGGCGGAACTGGACGCGCTGGTGGACAGGTTGGCCCATGGACTGGCCGCCAGCGGTGCGGGGCAGAGTTGTGTGATCGGCTTCGCGCTTGGCAACAGCGTCGAGCATCTGGCGCTGGCGCTGGCCATCTGGCGACTTGGCGCGACGACGCTGGTCATGGATCCCGCCATCACGGCCGAGGCCGCCGCCTCGTTGAAGGCCCGCAGCGATGCGCGCCTGATCGTGGGGCAGGGCGGGGCGGTCGGCGATTTGATGGTGGACGACCTGTTGTGGGCGGGCGAGGGGCGGTCCACGCCCTTGCCCGACCTGGTTTCATGTCCGGGCAAGATCGTGATGTCGGGCGGCTCGACCGGCCTGCCCAAGCTGATGTGCGACCACCGCCCCCATGCCCGCAAGCCCGGCGCAAGCTGGGGGCGTGTCGCCCCCGCGCTTGGCTTCCGTGCCGACCAGGTGCAATTGGTCTGCGCGGCGATGTCGCATAACGCGCCTTTCACCTGGGCGCAGAACGGGCTGTTTGAAGGCAATCGGCTCGTCCTGATGGAAAAATTCGACGCCGCACAGGCATTGCGCGCCATCGACCGCCTGTCGGTCGGCTTCGTCATGCTGGTGCCGACGATGATGGTGCGGATGCTGGATGCCGACCGGCAGCGGCCCGCGCGCTTCGACGACCTGCATACGCTTTACCACACCGGCGGGCCCTGTCCGGCCTGGCTCAAGCAGGCATGGATCGACCGGCTCGGCCCGGCCCGCGTGACCGAGATGTATGGCTCGGGCGAGAATACCGGCCAGACCGTCGTGACCGGGGCCGAATGGCTGGCCCATCCCGGCACGGTCGGGCGCGGCTTCGAGACGGATATCCGCATCTGCGGCCATGACGGACAGCCTCTGCCCTCCGGCACCACAGGTGAGATCTTCATGCGCCCGCGCGATCTGGCGGGGCGCAGCGAATATATCGGCCCCGATGCCCCCAGGCCCCGGCGCGACGTCGAAGGCTATCAGAGCATCGGCGATTCCGGCTGGCTGGATGGCGACGGTTACCTCTATCTTGCGGGCCGCTGCGATGACGTGATCAACAGTGGCGGCGTCAAGCTGTATCCCGAGGCGATCGAGGCCGCCCTTTTGCGTCACCCGGCAGTCGCGGATGTAGCCGTCTTCGGTGTCGAGGACCGCGAATGGGGGCAGCGTGTGGTCGCCGCCCTCGTCGCCCGTCCGGGCGCGGCGCTGTGCGAAACCGGGTTGGCCGGCTTTGCAAGGCAACATCTGACCCCCGAGGAACTGCCGAAAGAATGGCACCTTCTTCCGGTCCTTCCGCGAGATGGGTTCGGCAAATTGCGCCGACAGACGCTGGCACGGCAGATGGCCGAACAACAGGCCTGACATGGCAGAACAGGGGTCAGCGCAGAACGCGTGGTGATCTGGCCCTTTTTGCCAGTTGCCGCTGGACCGCGATTTCTGAATGGCTGACACTGCTCTTGACCAGGCCGCCAAACCGTTGTTTGTTTTCCATATTCAGAAATTGCGGTCGAGTGGCTGACAATCTCGACAAAGCACCAATGGTATGGTCTGGCAACCGCATTCTGCGGTTCTGTCATGGACAGGTATCGGGAAAGAGTTGAAGGTGCGGTCTGCCAGATGGATTGCGGCGCTCATGCATCCGATGCAAAGGCAAGTATTTCTGGAATCGTGCCCCCGCAACCAAGAAATGCAAGCAATATCAATCGCTTAAGCCTTCCCCGGGAGGCCTTTTGCATTTGCGCTCCAGCCGCTCCGGAATCATACCGGAAGCAGCCGGAAGCGAACAACAGCGCAAAATCGGCGGGATCACAAATCCGTGCGGGGCAGCGTCGGCCCCTGCGATGATCGCCGATGGCGCGCAGGTGCGATTCTCGGCGGCGCGCTTCTGGGACGAGGGGGAGTTCGACCTGACCGACGCTTCCGTGGCGGCCGGGCAGGCCCGGTCACTGGCTCGATCCGTATGGAACTGCTCTATGGCTGCGCAACCACTTGTCGGCTCGGGAGCGGTCGGCCCATCTCCGGGCTTCGGTCGCGCTCTTCCTTGACGGATATCGCCCGCGGCGGCAGCCTCGAGATTCCGGCGGGGATCGGTCAGCGCCCGCAATCGCAGGAGGACAGCCTACATGCAGATCCTGAAATGGCTTTTGCTGGCGGTTCTGGTCGCAGGGGCGGCGATCCTGATCCTGCGGCTGGTCTTTCCGCTGCCGGATGTTTCCGCCCGCCCACATGAGATCGCGCTGCCGCCGGATGCGCAGGGCCGGATCGGCCGCGCTTTCGCGGATCGGATCGCGGCCCATCCCGGCCAGACCGGCGTGGTCGCGCTTGGCAATGGCCATGATGCGCTGGCCAGCCGTCTGACCCTGGCCGATCTGGCCGAGACCTCGATCGACGCGCAATATTACATCTGGCACGACGACACTTCGGGCCTGCTGCTTCTGGACGCGTTGCACCGGGCGGCGCAGCGCGGCGTGCGGGTGCGGCTGCTTCTGGACGACAACGGTATCCCGGGGCTGGACCCTCTGCTGGCCACGCTGAACGCGCAGGAGAATTTCCAGATCCGGCTGTTCAACCCCTCGACGGTGCGCAGCCCGAAATACCTGGGCTATGCCATCGACTTCTTCCGCATGAACCGCCGGATGCACAACAAGAGCATGATCGTGGACGGCAGTGCTGCGATCATCGGCGGGCGCAATATCGGCGACGAGTATTTCCAGATCGGCAATGCCTTCTATCTCGACATGGACGCGGTCGCCGTGGGCCAGGTCGTGCCGGAGACCAGCGCGGTCTTCGACGCCTATTGGAACGCCGCCTCGGTCATCGAGCTTGAGCGGGTGGTCGGCGGCGCGGGCGATATCGCCGCCTTCGAGGCGCGGACCGCCGCCCTGCGCGAGACCGGCGAGGCCCGCGAATTGCTGGGCGTGGTGGAAAGCAGCGCCCGCGCCGCCGTCGAGGGGAGGGTCGCGCATGAATGGACCCATGTGCAGCTGGTCGCCGACGATCCGGCCAAGGGGCAGGGCATCGCCACCGAGGACCAGCTGATGATCTCGCGCCTGGCGCAGATCCTCGGCGGGATCGAGACGCGGCTGGACCTGGTCTCGGCCTATTTCGTGCCGAGCCGCAGGGGCACCGATGTCTTCTCGGACCTGGCGCGCAAAGGCATCGAGGTCAATATCCTGACCAATGCCCTGAACACGACCGACGTGCTGCTGGTCCATGCCGGCTATACGAAATACCGCCGCGACCTGCTGCAGGCCGGCGTGAAGCTTTACGAGCTGAAGCTGCGCGGGGCCCAGTCCGACAAGCAGATCTTCCCGATGGGGATTTCCGGTGCCAGCCTTCACGCCAAGACCTTCGCAGTCGATCACCGGCGCGTCTTCATCGGCTCGTTCAACTTCGATCCGCGCTCGGTCGATCTGAATTGCGAGATGGGCTTCCTGATCGACAGCCCCATCATGGCCGCGCAGGTCTCCACCGCCTTCGACGACACGATCCCGCTGGTCAGCTACCAGCCCGCGCTGACGCCCGAGGCCAACATGGCCTGGGTCGAGACCCTGCCCGAAGGCCTGACCGAGATCTATCAGCAGGAACCCGGCGCGACATGGCTCCAGCAGATCGCCATCGCGGTGATCGGTATCCTGCCGGTCGAGTGGCTGCTGTGAAGGCCGGAAGTGTGGATTGGGATCATTGATGGGGTAAGCGTAAAGGGCGGGAAGCAGGCATTCGCTGCGGTCTGCACGAGCGACAGTTAAGCGAAGCGAGCAGACGTAGTAAAGTCGTTGTGTTGGCGTCTACCTTTCACAGAGCTCAAGCCGCAACCGCCTTTGCTAACGTTCTACAACGCTTCGTCTTCGTCCTCTTCTTCGCCTTCAATGTCCTCCTCGTAATCGGCCTTGATATAGGCGATCAAATCGGGAGTGATCCAGCGATGACCATAACCACCAATATGCATGAAGTGCTTTTTCTTGAACGACTCTAGGGCCGACTTAAATTGCACCATGACAAGAACCGCGTCACTGACTTGAGGTAAATCGTCGTCATCAAGCGCTTCGAGATACTTGGCATCAGGTTGCCCCTCCAATACCATAAGCAGGTTTTGAAGCACCCGGTTCACGATTTTGACCTTACCCGCGTTCATTGTAGCATCGGGCTTTTTCTTCGAAAGTTCCTTCACTTCATCAAGCAGCGACCCGAAGATGTGATGACTTGCTTCATACTCCGTCACCCGTGCAGGAGTTGTGACATACGGGAAATGATAATCGTCTTCAAATGCCATTACTTCCTACCAATCTTTGTGGGTGGGCCAGAGCGAATATCGCTAGATTTTCCAGAAACAATATAGTGCCAACCGTAGATTCCGTTCACTTTGCTTTGTACCACATTGTCAGAGCGGAACCGCTCCGCCTCTTCCATGTATTGCGCAATGACCATAGTTACATCGCTGGTTGACGGTGCATCGTCAGAATCGAACTGATCAAACTCATCAAACGGTTTATACTTCTGGCCGAGGACTTCGTTGCCCATCGCCAGAACACGGTTTATGAACTTCAATTTGAATGAGTTGACTGAATCGCTTGGATTCTTCTTTGCGAGAGTTCCGATTTCAGCGTAGAGTCCCTGGAGCTGCCCAATGAGTTTCTCAAGCTGTTCCACATCTTCCTTGTTGTCCATGATCTCTCCTATGGGCAAGAGCGCCGAAACTCGACGTATTTCTTGTTCAGAATATCGAGTGGCGCGCGTTGTTTACTGTCGAAGACCTCCACCATCTGCTCTAGGTCTATGTCGGTGAGGGTGATCACAGCCTTTCGCTGCCCACCCCACAGGTTGATCGTGCGCTGAAATTCAGCCCGCTTGAGCGGCTTTCGGGTCACGAATACCCCGAACTTGCCGAGCTCGTCTGTCAGGTAGCGGTTGATCTGGTCGATATGCGTTCGCTCTATCGCCGCCACGTTCTTCATCTCAAAGGTTATCTGACGGGACCCGTAGTCGTCCATTAGTTCTTGAAGAAGTGGCGTTGAGCGGGTGTTATAGAAGATCAAGTCGCGGATGGACACGCCGTCGTCCGTGCGTGCCTGCTCCTGAGCAAAGTCGAGGTTCGGATAGAACAGCGAGGGGAGTAAACGCCCGACCAACTGTTCATACTTCGCGTCAACACCGTTGGTTTTCCCTGTCGGCAACTTCTTTATCTCGGCAAATACCCGCTTTGCCGAAGTGACTGGTAGTTGAGAGAACAGCGGGTCGTTCGTGCAGTCGTCTGCCGACCGTTCTTTCAACCGAATATATTGATCAATGACACCATAGTTTTGGCGGTTATAGCTGAGAACCTTAACCCGTGTCAGCTCCTCTGGCTTGTGCGAAATCTCGTCCTGCGGGCAGTGCTTTTCAAAGTATTCATCGTAATTAATCCACGGCGCAAACCGCAGCCACCGCTTTGGCACAAAGATAATCGGTGAGCCATTTTCAGGGTTCACAGGCAATGGCACGCCAACTTCCCGTTTGAACATGCCTGAGCGAGCGTCATAAACATGCTCGACGGTGCATTCCTGAGTTGGAACGCCGAGTTTTTGGCATTGTTCAATCGTGAAGTCGATCAAAAACGACTTGAGGAAGTTGCAGCCAATATCAGAAATACGGTCCCTTGATATTCCCTCGATGAAAAACTGAATCTCCTCGAAGTGTCTGAACCCGCTCTGTTGATAGCGCGGAATCACCTTGAATAAGTCGATGATCTCGCGTGCCTTGTCTACGCCAATCCGCTTTCCCTTTCGGGTAAGAGACGTGCCCAAGCCTACTTCGTCGCACTCGGAGGCGATGATCAATGTCTCGATTGCCTGTGCTTCTTTGCCTTGCGCGGCGAGAACCCCAAGGTGATTGAAGGCGTTGATTAAGCCTGTGTGAAGCCCATGATCCTGCTGAGAGGGTGATCGCCAAAGCATGAATGGGTCAAGGTAAAGGGGAATGTCCTCATCCAGAAACGGAATCGCGAAGTCGAGATCGACCTGTGCGGCGTGTATCCCATGATAATCTGTAAGACGAGGACGAATAAGCAACGATACCGCCGTATGCTGGGGGTGGTTACTTTACCGATACCAAATATTGTGCGCCGTTGGCAACTAACAGGTCGCTGAATTAGTCGGCGTGTCGGAACGTTTTCCCGTCGGATCGACGGGTGGCCTTGCACGTCCGACTGTTTCTACGAACGGCATGGGTGCCGGTTTTCGGCTTCATGCTGCCAGCAGCCTGGGCAGTCGAGCCAGGTTGTTGGCGACCATCGTCAGGATGAAGCGGGATCGCACGCGTTCGATGCCGCGATAGACGGTCTGGGCCATGCCGCCGACGGTCTTGGCCCAGCCGAAAGCCTCCTCGATGCGCTTGCGGTGTTTCTGGGACAGGGCATGGCTCTCATGCCGGGTGGTGCGGCCGTCGATCGCTGAATGTCGCGCTTGTCTCGCGCGACATGCGGGGTCACGCAGGCCCGGCGCAGGTCGGTGACAAACCCGGTCGCGTCATATCCCTTGTCTGCCCCAAGCGTCAGCCGCCGGGTCGATCCGGGGGAATGGCGATGGATCATGTCCAGTGCGGCCCGCCGTTCGGCACGGCCATCGGCCTGGGTCAGGTCGCCCTGCACGATCAGACCGCTCCTGTTCTCCATCAGCGCATGCCCGATGAAGCACAGCATCGCGCCGGTGCCGGGGGACTTCTTGTAGAGCCGGGCGTCCGGGTCGGTGGTCGAGACATGGGTAGCATTGGAGCGTCGTTCGCCGCGGAAATCGACCTCGACGTTGCGGTTCTGGCGGGTGGCCCGGGGCATCGGGTCGGTCTCGGGTTCAGTTGGTTCGGGCTGGTGATTGGCGGTGGTGTCGGATCCGGGCGGATCGCCCCGGCCATCGTCGTTGGGTGGACTGGCCCCGGCTTGGGGCTGAAAGCTCTTCATCGAAGCCCATGCCTTGACCAACGTCCCATCCACCGAGAAGTGGTCGTCCGACAACAGCGGCACGACCTCCCGATGTGCCAGGATCGCGGCCATCACCTTGCGCGACATCTCGGTCGTCAGCAGCCGATCTCGGTTCTTGGTGAAGACGGTCGGCACCCAAACGGGATCATCGATGCCCAGCCCGACGAACCAGCGGAACAGCAGGTTATACTGCATCTGCTCCATCAGCTGCCGCTCGGAGCGGATCGAGAACAGGATCTGAATCAGGCTGGCCCGGATTAGCCGTTCCGGTGCGATCGATGGGCGCCCGAAGTCGGTGTAAAGCACCTCGAACTCGCCATCGAGGCTGGCCAGCGCCTCGTTCACCACCTGCCGGATCTTGCGCAGCGGATGCCGTGCCGGGATGCGCGCATCCAGATCGACATAGCTGAACAGCGACCCGCTTGCTTCGTCTGTCCCGCGCATCATCATCCTCGCCGTTGCTTGCCGAGGGTGAATCATGTTCCGAATACTGCGTCTAGGGCCGACTATTTCAGCGTCCTGCTCTCATGATCGTTGTCAACCCTCTGTTTCATTGCAAATAATCCGGCGGGACCGGGTGTATCGTGATGGAGATGCGCAGGGTAGGAGACGAAACTGAGACGACGGTTGAGCAAGCTCTCATGCGCGGGTTGGATACCGCATGACCGTGGTTTCGTCCTGGGGCTGCCTCGCTCTAAGGATCGGGCATCGACAGTGTCGGCCCATAACAGGCGACGAGGGTTCCCCACCGCGTTCCGTCCCCAACCCTGCGCATCAGGCTGATGCGGGTGCGTTCTGTCTTTTAGCCTTCGCGGACCTCTGTGTTTCCGGGAGGGACGGCCACTGCCTTTGCGATGGCCCAGAGGAAGCCGACCATTTCGCGGGCGATCGCCGTGACGACCACCACCTTTGCCTTTCCGGCCGCAACCAGATGGCGGTAACGCTGGCACATCCTGAGCTGGCCTTTCCAGGCGATATCACGCGCGCTTTTGGGCAGTGCCTCCAGACGGGCGTGGAGCTTCGGGCTGACGCGGGCCTGCATCCGGTAGCTCCATGCGCCTTCGATCAAAGCGCGGCGGGCAAGGCCACTGCCCGCCTTGGTGATGCCGCCCCGCCGCACGCTGGCGCCGCTGGAATGTTCCGATGGGGTCAGCCCCAGATAGGCCATCAGTTGCCGTGGATTGTCGAAGCGCTGGAAGTCCCCGACCTCGGCCACCACCGTCACCGCGACGATGAACCCGACGCCGCGCATCGCCTGAACAGCGTCCACGACCGGGGCGAGGCTCCAGGTTGGCAGAAGATCCGCGATCTGCCCTGTCAGACGCTCGACCCGCGCCTCGGCATCGGCGACGGCATCAATGTAGTCCTGAAGGACGATCTGTTGCGCCGGATGCATGAACCGCACCATCGCCAGCCAGCGCCGGTATGCACCCGTCCAGCCCTTCTTGCCGGGATAGATCCGGCCGTGGCGCAGCAGAAAGCCCTGCAAGTGTTGGCGGGCCTTGCCCGTCACGCGCATCGCCGTAGCCCGCGCCCGGACCAGATCGCGCATCGCCTCATGCGCGGCATCCGGAACCCAGACCGCAGTCAGTTCGCCGGCCCGGTGCAGCTTTGCCAGCATCACAGCATCGCGCCGGTCGGTCTTCACCCTGTCGCCCGTCTTCATCGGGATCAGCGATGGCGCCACCACGATGCAGTCGTGCCCCATCTCGACAAGCTGGCGGTAGAGGCCATAGCCGCAGGGACCCGCTTCATAGCAGAGATGCAGCCGTGCCCCACTGGCCGAAAGCTTCTCGACCAGTTTGCGGACATGATCGGGACGGTGCGGCACCGTCCCCCAGTGGCGGACCTCGCCGCCACGTTCGCCTTGCGCAACCGCAACAGATATCGTCGCCTTGTGGACATCCAACCCAATGAACGTGCTATCCTGCATGTGGTCTCTCCCCCATTCCTGAGGCTCGGCACCGGCCCGTCCGGCGCAACCCTCGAACGGAGAATGCCGCGGGAGAGGCCACCGGCCCAGTCAGATCACAGCGCGATCATGGGGTCTAAGTTCCGGTTCGCCCTGGTTCTTGCTGAATCGCCAAATCTTCTGGCGCGCATCATCGGCTGCGAATGCCCGAAGATATGATTGGGAGACCCAATGACAGCGCTTGGTGATTTGCCCGGCCATCGGTCAGCTCGTTTCCCAACCATCGGCTACATGAGCCGCATGGCGAAGTTCAAAACGCCGCTCGTACCCACCCCGAAGTTTGCTTCCCCACGCATCGTGCGCCAATTCTGCGATGACATCTCTGTCAACGGCGGCGTAAAAACCTGCCACGGGGCGGCGTAAAAGTCGGCCACCCTTGCGCGCGGCTGAGACCTCCGTGAGGGCGTAGCCCGAGCGGGGGTCTCAGCCGCGCGTTGCGATTTTCGAGG
>NZ_QNRC01000042.1 GCF_003709565.1 Paracoccus sigandri
GGCGCTGTTGCGCAAATCAGCTGATGACCGCACTTTCCCATTCCCCGGACACACTTATCCTGCGGCCACGGTCATCGGGATACCGAGCGCCGTGAAGCGGTTGAGGACCGCCGCGCGGATTTGGACCTCTGCCACCTGGCGGTCGAAGTCCCGCGACATGAGCCGCTGGCCGAGCTGCTTCACGCAGTTCATTTTCGTTTCGACCCTGCTGCGGCGGTGGTACCCGCTCCAGTTCCGCCAAAGTGCCCGGCCCAAGTGCTTTGACGCCCGCAGGATCTCGTTGCGCGCCCGGGCTCCGGCTGTGTCCGGCTTCCATGGCCTCGCATTCCGTCTCGGCGGGATGATAGCTGCAGCATCGCGGGCGGCGATGGCGTCATGGCAGGCGCGGGTGTCATAGGCACCGTCGGCGGTGACGGAGGCGATCTCCTCCTCCACCGGGATCTGGGCAAGCAGGTCTGGCAGCATCGGCGCATCGCCGACATTGCTGGAGGTGACCTCGACCGCCCGGATCTCCAATGTTTCCTCGTCGATCCCGAGGTGAATCTTGCGCCAAACCCTGCGTCGTGAGCCACCGTGCTTGCGCGTATGCCACTCGCCTTCGCCTTCCACCTTGATGCCGGTGCTGTCCACGAGCAGGTGCAGCGGCCCCTTGGAGCCGCGATACGGGACAACGACGTCCAAGGTTTTCTGGCGGCGCGACAAGGTGGAAAAGTCAGGCACGGACCAGTCCAGCCCGGAAAGCTTCAGCACGCTTGCCACGAACCCTGTCGTCTGGCGGAGGGGCAGGCCGAGGAGGGCCTTGAGGGTGAGACAGATCTGGATCGCAGCATCGCTATAGGACTGCTGGCGGCCGCGCCGCCCGGACGGCACCGCCTCCCACTGCATCGAGGGATCGAACCAGACGGTCAGCGAACCGCGCTGCTTCAAAGCCTGATTGTAGCTGTGCCAGTTGGTGGTCTTGTAGGTCGCCTTCGGAGGTCTGCTCATGCTGCTCGGCTAGCATGCTGGATTCACGAGATGAATCCCCCTGGATTTGCGCAACAACGCCTCGGAAAGCTGAAAGCGCAAGTTGCGGTCCTCCGTCCGGCATGGAGTTTCATCCTCAAGGTCCATCGCCCTCGTCCGGTTCCACGGCGGCGGCAACGGATCACATGATGCCCAGCCCCATTGGCATTCCGGCCCCGCCCCCGCTAATCTTGCCGTCAGACCTGCTGTCGCGGAGGCTTCGCGACATATTCAAGAAAGGATCGGTCAGAGATGAAACCGAACTTGATCGCCGCCGCCATGCTGTCCGTGGCCACCGTCACCCTTGCCGCTTGCGAAGAAGGCGCGCAGCAGGCCGAGGCTGCGCCGGGCGTCTGCCGTGCGGAGGCCGCCGAGGCCCTGGCGGGCAGAGACCGGCTGACCGACGCGCAGGCCATGGAACTGACCGGTGCCACCATCGTGCGCCAGATCCAGCCCGGCCAGGGCGTGACGATGGATTACCGCCAGGAGCGGGTGACGGTGGAAACCGATCCGGCGACCGGCAAGATCCTTCGCGCCAGCTGCGGATAGACCAGGGCCGGTCGGAGTTCATGGCGATCAGGCAATGCCTGCCTGGCGCCTTTCATCCCGTCACCTCGAAACCACCCAGCGGGTGGGCTTCGCCGTTGATGAGGGCGTCGATGCGGTGATGGCCGGGGAAGTGGCGGCGCGTCGTCATGGCGGCGAAAGACACCGCGGCGGAGAGCACCGCCTTCTCGCCCGGTTGCAGGGTCAGGGCGCGCAGCTTGAAGACCTTCGGGCGGGCGCCGCCGTTGGCCTTCACGAAATGCACGGCATAGTCGATCAGCAGGCGCTGCGGCTGCGGCGCGGTGCTTTCGATCGCGAAGGACAGGCGCACGGCGTCACCCAAGACGACAGGCTGCGGCGCGATGGCGATGCGGCCGATGCGCACCGAGGGATTCTCCGCGCCGCCCAGGATGCGGATCGCGTCCCGGTCGCCGGCCTTGACCAGCGAACGCAGCGCGTGGCGGACGATCCAGGCACGGCCCTCGGGCGCATGCTTCGCCCAACGGCGGCATGTCGCGATGGTCAGGGCGGGATTGTCCTTGGCGATGTCGTTGAGATTGTTCGCCACCGAACGGCGCACATAAGGCACGGGGTCGTCCTTGAGCAGTTCCAGCAATTCCAGCACCGGGCGCGGATCATGCTGATATGCGCGAAGGCGCGGCGCCCAGGGCAGTCGCGGGCGGGTGCCCTCGGACGCCAGGCGGCGCAGGTGCGCGTTGTCGTCGACCGCCCATGCCAGCATCCGGGCATAAGTGCGCTCGGGGTATTTCTCCAGAAAGGCGCGGATGCTGAATTCGGCGGTGAACCGCTTGGTCAGTTCGGCCTGAAGCCGAATGGCCGCCTCGTAATCGTCGAGGCCGTATGTCTGCACGAAGGCCAGATGCGGCATGTAGCGCATCGCCGCGTGGCCGATCTTGCCGTCTGCCGGCAGTTCCGGCCCCAGCGCCGCTTCGATCACCGCCGCCGCTTCGGCGAAGGGCCGGGGCAGATGCGCGTGCATTGCTTCCGCGATATGGGCGGCGCGGGCTGTCAGTTCCAGCCGGTCCAGCCCGTCCATGCAGCGCGCGACGAAGGCATCGGCGTCGAAGGGGGCATGGGCGCGGTGCAACTCGTCGGCGATCTCGCGCAGCAGCGCAAGGTTGAACACATCCTTCATGCCGGTCGCGCCCCCGTGCCCTTCCCGATCCGGCAGAGGATCGCGCTTCCGGCCTCACGCATCGCGGAACAACGCCCGATGGGCACGCGGCTGGCAGCGCAGGTATTGCGGCGCGGCGTGGACCTGCGCGCCCAGATGCGCCGCCGCATGCCAGGGCCAGCGCGGATCATAGAGGATCCCCCGCGCCAGGGCGACCATATCGGCGTCGCCCGTCGCCACGATCGCCTCGGCATGGTCGTAATCGGTGATCAGCCCCACCGCCACCACCGGCATGTCGACCGCCGCCTTGACCGCGCGTGCCAGCGGCACCTGATAGCCGGGCGCAACCGGGATCTGCTGCCGCGGGTCCAGCCCCCCGCTGGAGACATGGATCGCCGCGCAGCCGCGCGCCTGCAGTTCCTGCGCCAGCGCAACGGTCTGGCCGATGTCCCAGCCCCCGTCCACCCAATCGGTGCCCGAGACCCGGACCGAGACCGGGTAATCCCCCGGCACGACGGCCTTGATCGCCTCGAAGACCTCCAGCGGGAAACGCATCCGGTTTTCCAGACTGCCGCCCCAGGCATCCTCGCGCCGGTTCGACAGCGGCGAGAGGAACTCGTGCAGCAGGTAGCCATGCGCGGCATGGATCTGGATCGCATCGAAGCCCAGCCGCAGGCTGCGCCGGGCCGCCTCGGCGAAAGCGTCGCGGATGCGCTCCATCCCGACCCGGTCCAACGCCTCGGGCGCATTCTCGCCGGCGGCGAAGGGCAGCGCAGAAGGCGCGACGGTCTGCCAACCGTTGGGCTGTCCGGGCGGGATCTGCGCGCCGCCCAGCCAGGGCTTCTCGGTCGAGGCCTTGCGTCCGGCATGGGCAAGCTGGATCGCCACCGGGATATCCGACCATCGCCGGATCGCCTGCATGACCGGGACCATCGCCGCCTCGGTCGCGTCATCCCACAGGCCGGTATCGGCATAGGTGATGCGTCCCTCGGGGCTGACGGCGGTGGCCTCGATGGTCAAAAGCCCAGCCCCCGACAGCGCAAGCTGGCCGAGGTGGATCATGTGCCAGTCGGTCATCCGGCCTTCCTCGGCCGAATACTGACACATCGGCGCGATGACCACGCGGTTCGGCATCGAAAGGCTGCCTGAGGCGATGGGGATAAAGAGCTTGCTCATGTTCTGCTTTCGTCGGGGTAGGTCGATGGAAAGGGCTTGCGGGCAACCTAGGGGATCGGCCGCGGCTTCGGAAGCCCGGTAAGCGGGTCGGCTGACGAAGAGGAGGGAGGCAGCGACCGGGCAAAGGCCGGCGGCAAGAACGGGCCAAGGCGGGCAGGCGGTCACGCCCAAAGCTGCGTGGCCACATCCTCAGCCACCGCTCTGCCGGATGGGACAGGCCTTCGATGGCTGGTCTTGTGCAGATCCTTACCCGCATCCGGCACCAGCCTGCTGTCATTTGGCGCGATGGTGTCGTAACGATGGCAAAACGATTCAGGACGGATGATGCGAACCCATTTTGCTGCTCTTCTCGCTCTCATGATCGCCAGCGGCTGCGCGGTCGGTTCCGGCGCCGTGGTCAAGGGCGCCGGACCTGACGACATCCTGAAGCTGCGCGAAGGCCCGGGCCTCAATCACAGGATCATCATCGGCCTGCCCGACGGAACCCGCCTCACCCGTCAGAGCTGCGTCACGAATAGCGGCAAGGTCTGGTGCAGGGTCACGCTCACCGACAGGCCTGGCATCTCGGGTTACGTTTCGGCAGAATATCTCGCGCATCGGTGAAAGGTCCGGCCCATTGCTGCCGACCGTCTTCCATGGGTGCTGCACCGTCGCCTACGCCCAAGCAGCCGTTCGACACGGGCTGCGGCGATACCGTGAAGCTTGGTGGAAGGCGGGGCGGACTGACTCTGTAACACCATCCCCTGACCAATGATGATCTGCATAAAGCTTGGGGCAGGATCTGACGCGAGGCAAAGTCGTCACCGGCGCTCGGTATAGCTTGGGTCGAGGTGTTATGGTCATTTGGAGCGCTGATGTGGCCAGCCACGGCAATTTGGTGGATCGAATTTCGCTACCCATGGGGTGATCGCATGCGCCACTGGAAAAATCAGGATCCAGGCGATAAGGTGTAGGTGCGTGGCTGAGCCGCGTCATTGCCGAACGCGGATAATAGAAACCTGTCGGAGGGAGTTCTGGTGAGCCACGCATCAGACGATTGCGCCTAATGCCTGAGTCAAGCCGAAGTCCCGCGGGGGACGAAGAGCCTCCTAGTCCGGCGCCTCGATCCTCCGCATCAGAACAGATACCATCGATATCTACGCCCCTGCGCGGATGGCCCGCTCTGCCGGATTGTCGGCAGTGCAGGCGACCGCTGCCCTGCGTTCCTCATGGTTCGCTGCAACGGTGTTTCCCGCCTATCCTCCGATCACCCCGAGGCTTTCCCGGCTCTTGGCGGGACGCCCGCTTGCGCGCGACCATGCTCCCCCGACATCTCGTTCAATTGCACTGCACGGGAATCACAGGTCCCTGCGTAGTGCCCCAGACCATGAGACCCCATTCCGCCCATGCTTGAACCGCTTTTACTTCTGCTTGCTGGCCTGCTCGTAATCCTCGTTATCATCGCAGCCGGCGCCTACTTCGTTGCCCAGGAATTTGCCTATATGGCGGTTGACCGCACCCGTCTCGCCGCGCAGGCCGCAAGTGGCGATTTGGCTGCAAAGCGCGCCCTTGCCGTCACGAAGCGCACCAGCTTCATGCTCTCGGGCGCTCAGCTCGGCATCACGGTGACGGGGCTGATGGTCGGCTATGTCGCCGAGCCCTTGGTCGGCAAATCCCTGGGTATGCTGCTGGGCGGTGTTGGCATTCCCGAATCGATTGGGATCAGCGTTGGGACGATCCTTGCGTTGCTCTTCGCCACCATCGTCCAGATGATCTTTGGCGAACTTTACCCCAAGAACCTGGCCATCGCGAATTCAGAACCTATGGCCAAGGCACTGGCGGCCTCGACGACGACCTATCTGTCACTCTTCGGCTGGCTGATCATCTTCTTCGACAAGGCGGCAAACCTGTTCCTGCGGCTTTTACGGATCGAGCCAGTGCATGACCTCGACGTCAGCGCCTCGGCCAAGGACCTGCCGCATATCATCGCGGATTCCCGCGAAAGCGGCGATCTTCCGATCGAGCTGTCGCTCATGATGGATCGGATCCTCGATTTCCCCCATCGCGATGTCGAACATGCGATGGTGCCGCGAGCGCAGGCGGACTGGGTCGACCCCGATACCACCATCGCGGAACTGCGCGAGATGATGGCGCATGGCCACACGCGCTATCCGGTCATCGACGAGGATGACGTGCCGGTTGGCGTCGTGCATCTGGCCGATATTCTTCCAAAGGTGAATGCGGGCCGGATGGATGCCACCGCCACCTCGGTGATGCGGCCGGTTGCAATTGTGCCGACGCTGATGCCGCTGCCGGCGGCACTCGAGACCCTGGTCAAATCCGGTAACAAGATGGTCTGCGTCATCGACGAATATGGTGGATTTGCCGGCGTCCTCACCATTGAGGACATCGCCATGGAGGTCGTGGGCGAGATCACCGACGAATTCGACAAAAACGCCATCCGGCCGATGCGCGAAGAGGACGAGGGCGTCTGGGTGATGGAAGGCGATGTTCACCTCGACGAGGTGGAACGTGCGGTGAATTACGACCTGCCACGCGGCGATTTCGAGACGATCTCGGGCCTGCTCATCGCGCAGTTGGGGCGCCTGCCCACCAAGGCCGACACGATCCTCGTCGATCTGCCGGCCGACGGTGCCGATGTGGTATCGGATGCCCCCCTGCGTCGCCGCCTTGAGGTGAATGTTCTGCGCATCGCGCGCCATGTGCCAACCCTTGTGCGCGTCAAACTCGTGGAAGAGCAGGAGCAAGACCAATGATGACCGATCCGCTTTTCGTCACCCTGGCCACGATTGCCCTGATCATCCTCAGCGCCTTTTTCGTGATCATCGAATTTGCCCTGCTTGGTGCGCGCCGCCACCGGCTGGAAGAAATCGCCCCCACCAGCCGTTCGGCCCGTGCTGCGCTACGCGGCATGAATGATCTGACCCTGATGCTGGCGGGCGCTCAACTTGGCATCACGATCACCACCTTTGCCCTTGGCGCGATCACCAAGCCTGCAGTCCACTACGCTCTCGGGCCGCTGCTCCTCGAATGGGGGGCGCCAGGCTGGATCGCCGAGAGCGCCTCCTTCTTCCTGTCGCTCTTGCTGGTCACCTTCCTCCATCTGGTCGTGGGCGAGATGGCACCCAAGTCCTGGGCTATCGCCAATCCCGAAAGGTCGGCGATGGCGGTCGGCGTTCTTGCCCGCGCCTATATCTGGCCACTGCGTCCTGTGCTGCACTGGATCAATGTCATCGCCAACAGGCTGGTGCGGGCGAGCGGCGTAGAGCCGGTCGAGAGCGCAGCAGTGGGCGGTCAGGACGTCGCCACTATCCGGCAGCTTGTGGAACACTCAGCCGATGTTGGCACGCTGGAACCGGGTTTGCGCCGCCAGCTTTCCGGCCTGATCGACCTCGGCACGATGCCGGTCGAAAGCATCATCGCGGCAGGGCAGACCGTCACCAGGGTCAAAGCGGAGGCGACAGTGGCCGAGGTGCGTGACATCGCCTCACGGACCAACCACATGCGCCTGCTGACCAATGGCGGTGGTGGGCCGCGGGTCATCCATGTGCGAGACCTGCTGCTCAAGCCCGATACCGCCCCGGCGGCAAGTGTGGCGCGGCCCGCCTTTACGCTGAAGGCCGGAACCCCGATCTACGAGGCGCTGGCGAGCATGCGTTCGGCGAGTGTGCAACTGGCGGTGGTGATGAACGACAGTCAGATCACCGGCATCGTCACCCTTGCTGACATCCTCCGGCGGGTTTTGCCCACGTCACCCGCGTCCGCCACAACCACGCGCGGGCCCGAATGATCTGCGGTTGGCGGATGAGCCTCGCCAAGGACTTGGGGGTGGAGAGCCAGTGTGCTCGGCAGCATCGTGCCGCAACGTTGTATCCGACGTAAAAACCGGCCCAAAGCGGTCATAGTCCGGCTCGCCCGCGAAGAAGTCGCACGGGATGTAGCGACCATCGGCCAAAGACGTCAGCAATCCCTCTGGAGGCAGGGATCCATAATAGCCGCCCTCGGGATCGTGCTGGTAGCTGCCGAAGAAGGTCAGCGAAGTGCCCTCGGCGATGTTCCAGCGCAGCGAGGGCGCGATGGCGAAGCGTTCTTCCGAAACATGGCCGATCCTGTTGTCGGCGGCGCGCGCAAGCCCCGCCAGCCGGAAGTCGAAACTCCCGTCCCTGCTGCTGCCGCCAAGATCGAACCGCAGTTCGCGGCGGTTTTCCGATCCCAGCGTGAAGGCGAGTTCGCGGTGCGTGCCCCCGGTCGGGCGCTTGGTCACGGCGTTTATCAGCCCTCCGGGCAGGCCCTGACCGTAGAGCACTGAAGATGGTCCACGGATGACCTCGATCCGCTCGAGATTGAACGGGTCGAATTGCGGCAGGCTGAGATTGCCGGACCCGAAAGATCCCCGCATTCCGTCCAGAAACAGCGCGCCGTTATAGCCCTGGCCGCGCAGGCTCTGAAAATCATAGCGGGCGGAATCGTTGCCCCCCGCCGGGCTGGCGAAGAGGCCGGGGCTATAGGCCAGCGCCTGGCCGATGGTAGTGACGCCGCTCTCCCTGATCGCGGTTTCCGTCACGACGGAGACGGATTGCGGCACCTCGACCAGCGGGGTTTCGGTTTTCGTGCCACCGGAGGCGGCTTTCGCAAGCTTGCCGCTTTTCCCCTCATCCGGCCCGCCGCGTATGATGATGGTGCCGAGTTCGACCGTTTCCGCAAGCGCCGCCGCTGGCAGCAACGCCCCGACCACAAGCGCTAGCACGGACACACCCATTCCCAGGCCGCGGCACATATGCCGCCGCCTCGCCCTGACGGCCATTTCCTGTCTCCATCCACTTGACCAGATGGCGAAAAATTAACAGGGTGTTCCAGTCAGGATAATTGCCGGACTTTTATTTAGCGGCGAAAAAGTTTCATCTGACAGCAGAATTGCGCGCTGATGCCCGCTCCGCCGCCCTTCGTGCCCGGCTTGGCGCTTCGCCGAACATCGCGCGAAATGCCGTGCTGAAATGCGCCGGGCTGCTGAAGCCCAGCTCACTCGCCGCCGCCGAAATCGCCACTCCTTCCCCGACGACCATATCGCGCGCCCGCAACAACCGCCGCTGGCGCAGCCAGTCGAAAGGCGTCGTGCCGAATTCGCGCCCGAAACGCCCGGTCAGGTTGCGCGCGCTCATCCCCGCCAGCCGGGCCATTTCGGCAAGCGTCCAGTCATGTCCCAGATCGGCCTCCAGCATTTCGGCCAGATGCATCAGCCGGTCGCGCCGGGATGGTTCTTCGGCATCATTCAGCAACGCGATGCCGCGCAGGAAGATATCCTGGGCCGCCGCCTCGATCCGCAGTATATCCAGCGGATCGGCGGGATCGGCGCGCAGGATCTCTGCCACCAGCCGGATACTGCGCGGATCTGCGGCAACCTGGATCTGGCGCAGCTTTTCCTCGCCTGCGAACAGGCCGTCGAACCAGTATCCAGCCCGCGCGCCCGCAGATCGGGGCGATACATGGTCGCTCCCACCGCCCGCAGATGGGACGCCTGGCCATGCGCGGCCCAGGGAACCTCTTCTCGCACGGCAAAGACCAGCATCCCGTTTGATCGCGGGGTGCTGACCGTATCGCCGCATTGCAGCTCCACCCCGCCGTAGATCAGAACGGTGACGTAAAGCCCGGCCTCAAGCGAAGTGACCGCTTCGGTGGCCGGCGGCGGCGGACGGTCCGCACCCCGCACCAGCATGTTGAGCCGCTCGCTGCGATGTTCGATGAAATGCGGTACGCCCATGCCCTTGCCCTCTGGATCGGTCCCGACAATCGGGAGCGGTGCGCGAGGTGGGTCCGGCGGCCTGCCTTCATGTCCCGATCATACAGAAGCAGAAGGCGGGCGACCAGAACCCTGCCCCTCACGACCCTCTGGCCGCGCGGAGGCCGAACCATATGCCGGGCAGGCAAAGCGCGGCGATGCCAAGGCTGACCAAGGTTGCGGCGCTTTGCGCACTGCCCTGTCCCGCCGCCATCAGCACGCCCGCCAACGCCGAGGTGACCGAGAAGGCGATCAGCTGCGTGGTGGTGATCGCGGCGGCGGCCTTGCCGCCCTCGGCCGGGTCTGCGCTGATGCTCATCGCTGCGACGCCCAGCAAAGGCCAGCACAGGCCGATCCCCGCCCCGGCCACGGCGAGCGACAACGCCTGCAACGCGACCAGCCCGACACCGGAGCCGTCCTGCTGCATCAGCCCATAGGCGAACAGGCCCAGAACCAGCAACAGCGGCCCCAGCCGGATCGCGCGCGCGCGGGCCGCAGACGTGGCAAGCGTCACCGAATAAAGCTGCGCCAGCACCCATGCCAGCGACAGGACCGCCCCAAGCAGCCCGGCCAGCAGTGGCCCCAGCCCGGCCAGTTGCTGGGAAAACAGCGGGATGAAGTTTTCCAGCATGACACCGGCGCTAAGCGCGGCGACCGTCAGATAGATCCATTTCAGCGGATTGCCCGGCTGCCATGTCAGGCGCGGCAGGATGGTCTGTACAGCCCGGCGCTCGATCACGACGAAGCCCATAAGCAGAAGTCCACCCGCACCAAGGGCCGCCAGGGTGGCCCAGCCGATCGGCAAGATCGCGCTGACCGAAATCGCGATCACCGCCGCCATCAGGATGATGAGAGAGGCAAGCGGCAAAGCCCCGCCCTGCGCCACCATCCCGGTGCCTCGAAAGCCGCTGCGGGCGGGCAGGATCATCAGGCAGGCAGCCAGCGCCAGCAGGCCAAACGCCCACCGCCACAGGCCGAATTCGGCAAACAGCCCGCCCAGCGACGGGCCGAACAGCGTCCCCAGCCCCCACATGGCCGAGATCAGACCGGTAGCCCTTGCCCAAAGCGTGGCAGGCAAGGCGGTGCGGATCACCGCATAGCCAAGTCCCGCCAGCAGCCCCCCACCCAGCCCCTGAACCAGGCGCGCAGTCAGCAGGATCTCCATCCTCGATGCGGCCGCTGCGATCACGGCCCCGCCCGCGAACAATATCAGCGCCAGAATATAGGTCGCCGCCGGTCCGCGCCGCGCCAGAATACGGCTGACCATCAGCGAGCCGAAGATGGCGGCGATCACGAAGCCCGTGGTCACCCAGGCATAGAAAGCCTGCCCACCAATCGCACCGACGATGGAGGGCATCAGCGCCGCCGTGAAATAGAGGTTCATCGCATAAAGCAGCACGCCGCCGGCCATCACCGTCACCACGGCGAGATTGCGGCCCGCGAAAAGATCGGCCCATGCGCCGCCGGTCTCCGCCGCAGCGGCGGTCGGATCTGTCTGTGTCATTTCGGTTCTCTCTGTCTTGGTGAATCAGGCGCGGCGCGGCCAGCACAAGGCCATCACGATCACCGCCACCGACAGCACGACCAGCGGCGCGATGCTGTGATCGTATTCGGCATGGGTCAGCGTGGTCAGCGCCGCCGCCGTCATGATACAAGCGCCAAGCCCCGCGCCATAAGGCCGGGTCGGCGCGCGCAGCAGCAGGATCGCCGCCAGCAATTCCAGCGCGGCGGTCACATAGTGGAACCAGCCGGGATAGCCCCAGCGGGCATAGGCGGCCTCATTCTCGGGTGAGAGAAACAGGTTCCCCCAGGCCCCGAACAGATAAAAGGCAGCCAGAAGCAGCCCGAGGCCGGCACCGGCCCGGTGTCCTGTCGTGTTCATGCGTCCTCGCAAGTCAGGCATGGCGGGGCCTGCCGCCCGCATGGATGCAGCGCGCGAGAAACCCCTGTCATTCGTAGTGCGATCAGTCTATTTAACCAACAGGTGGCGTCAATATATAAATAGAGCGATCACTCAAGGAATATTCCAGCCATGGCACGCAAGGTCGATCCCGAGAAGCACGAGGAAAAGCGGCTCGAACTGCTGGAGGCCGCGCATCGCTGCTTTCTGCGCGAGGGGCTGCGCGGCGCCTCTACGGCGATGATCTGCAAGGAGGCCGGGATCAGCCCCGGCCATCTCTACCATTACTTCCCCTCGAAAGTGGTGATCGTCGAGGCGATGGCCGAAGATTATCTGCGCCGCCTGCATGGTTATTTTGCCGATCGGCCCGAGGGTGCGGATACCTCGACCGTCCTCTTGTCCGAGATCTGGTCCATGCAGGGCTGGGGCGATGTCGATCACTGCCGCATCCTGTTCGAGCTCTTGGCCGAGGCCGGGCGCAACCCGCGCATCCGGGCGATCCTGCGCGAAAACACCCGCGGCGTGCGCGCGGTTTTGTCGCAGACTTTGCGCGCGGGTCAGGCGAAAGGCGAAGTGGACGCGGGGCTGGAGCCCGACCAGGTGGCGGCGATGCTGATCGCGGTGGTAGATGCCGCGCCGATGCTGCCGCTGATGGTCGAGGGCCTCGACTTCGCCGCCAGCCGCGACTTGCTGACCCTGATGGTGCGACGCTTCCTCGCGCCGCAGAGGGAAGTATAGGCGGACAGGCTCCGGCCCGTCACGCCCGGCCGATCCAGCCCTTGAAGGTAAGGGCGGCATAGAACAGCTGGACCTCGCGGAAGCCCGCCGCCGCCAGAAGCGCGGCATCCTCCTCGGGCGTCAGCACCGGCAGGCGTTCCTTCATCGTGGCCATGCCGGCCATGGCCTGCGCCTCGGGAACGCCGCCCGAGACCAGCCAGGCCGCATTGCGCCGCAGCCACAGATCCTGCTGCCCGTCCACCTGCGGAAAGCTGTGATGGGCCATGACGAAGGGCGCCGCGGGGCGAAGGCGGCGATGCAGCTGGCGCAGGGTGCGCAGGCGTTCCTCGCGCGGCAGGAAATGCAGGGTCAGCAGGCAGGTCGCGCCGTCGAAGGGGCCGTCGGGGGCATCGTCGACATAGCCCTGGTGGAAGGTGACGCGGCCACCCGCCGGGCCGAGAATGTCCCGCGCCTGGGCGATCATCCGGGGCGAGGGATCGACGCCGTCGAAGCACCAGCCGGGATGCGCCGCGGCGAAGGCGCGCAGCTCCAGCCCGCCGCCGGCGCCGAGGACCAGGACGCGGCCCGTCTCGGGCACCCGCTCGGCCAGCAGCAGCGCCGCCATGCGGTGCAGGGCCTCCAGCCCCGGCACATGGCGCGCGACGCGGCCGGCATAGCTGGCGGCATCGCCCGGATGGGCCGCGCCGCTCATTCCGGCCAGACCAGCGAGCGGTGCAGCTGCGCCCCGGCCCAGGCGCCATCGCCCACCGCCAATGACACCGAATGCGGCGCCCGCGCGACGTCGCCGCAGGCGAAGATGCCGGGAAGGCTGGTTTCCTTCGTCTCGTCCGTCAGGATCTGGCGGGCCATCGGCGTCTCGCTCATCTCGCAGCCGGCGGCCTCGGCCAGCGGGCTGGCGGGCTCGGTCCGGGTCGCGGTGAAGAGACCGGCGAAGGGCAGCACCCGGCCGTCGCGCAGTTCCACCTCGGCCTCGCCCGCGATCCGGGCGATGGGGGTTTCCTCGACGGCAACGCCGCGGCTGCGCAAATCGTCGCGCTGCTCCGGCTCCAGTGTCAGGGCGCCGTTGGTCAGGAAAGTCACTTCGCCCCATTCCGGCAGCAGCTGCGCCTGATGCAGCGACATCGCGCCGGCGGCGATAACCCCGATCCGGCCCTGGTCCAGCTCGTAGCCGTGGCAATAGGGGCAATGGAACACCGTCTTGCCCCATCGCTCCGGCAGGCCCGGAATGTCGGGAAGCCGGTCGCGGACCCCGGTGGCCAGCAGGATGCGGCGGCCGGCATGGGCCGTGCCATCCGCCCTGGCCAGCCGGAAATCGTCCTTGCGCCCCGAGATCGCGACGGCCTCGCCCTCGATCCAGCGCAGGGTCGGATAGGCCAGCAACTGCCGGCGGGCCTCGGCCCAGATGCGGGCCGGGTCCACCCCGTCCTGGCCCAGGAAGCCGTGCGAATGGCGGGCGAAGCGGTTGCGCCGCTGGCCGGCGTCGACCACCAGCACCTTGCGGCGCGCACGCGCCAGCTGCAGGGCGGCGGCCATCCCGGCATAGCTGCCCCCGATCACGATCACATCCTGCATGTCCTACTCCTTCGCCGCCCGCCTCTGCGCATGGCGGCGGGCGAAATCCTCGGCCAGATCGGCCAGCGTCACATCGGCGAAACGTTCCAGCAGCAGCGCCTCGGCCTCGGCAAAGGCGCCCTCCAGCGCGGCATTGACCGATTGCTCGACCAGGCATTCCGGCGTCTCGTTGCGGTTGCCGATGGCGAAGATCGCCGGCTCGCCCAGGGCCTCGTGCAGCCGGCGCAGGCTGACCGCTGCCAGGTCGGCCGAGATGCGCCAGCCCCCGGCGTGCCCCCGCTCGGCCGTCACCAGCCCGGCCTCGCGCAACAGCCCCATGCTGCGGCGCACCACGACCGGATTGGTGCCGAGGCATTGCCCCAGCGCCTCGGAAGTCATCGGGCCGTCATGTTCCGCCATGTGCAGCAGGGCATGAAGGACCGAGGAAAGGCGGCTGTCCCGTTTCATGTAACTATATATGTTACGATTCGGAGCGGCGGTCAAGACAGTGATGCGGGACATCGCCACGCATCACCGCTATGATGCCGGTTGCTGCATCTGATCCAAGCGGGAACGGCGATGACGATCACCAATCAGGACGAACTCGACGGGTTGAAGGAGATCGGCCGGATCGTCGGCAACACCATGCAGGCCATGGCGAAAGCGATGGAACCCGGCATGACTACGCGCGAGCTGGACGAGATAGGCCGTGCGATGCTGGAACGCGAGGGCGCCGTTTCGGCGCCGCAATCCACCTATGATTTTCCCGGCGCGACCTGCATCAGCGTGAACGAGGAAATCGCCCATGGCATCCCCGGCGACAGGGTGATCGCGGCGGGCGATCTGGTGAATATCGACGTCTCGGCCTCGAAGAACGGCTATTTCGCCGATACCGGCGCCACATATCGCGTCGCGCCCGTGCGCCCCTCGCTGGATCGGCTGTGCCGCGATGGCAGGCAGGCGATGCGGATCGGCATCGCCCAGGTCGGCAGCGGCCGCCCGCTTGCGGGCATCGGTCGCGCCATCGGCAAGTTCGCAGAGCGGCGCGGCTATACGCTGATCCGCAACCTTGCCAGCCATGGGATCGGCCGGGCGCTGCACGAGGAGCCCGCGGAAATTCCGACTTGGCCCGCGCGCGGTGAACGGCGCCGTATCCACAGGGGGCTTGTCCTGACGGTCGAGCCGTTCTTGTCCAAAGGCGGCCTCTGGGCGACGGAGGCGGACGACGGCTGGACGCTTTACAGCGAACCGCGCACGCCGGTGGTACAATACGAGCATACGGTCGTCGCGACGGATCGCGGTGCCATGGTGGTCACGCTGCCGGGCTGAACCTGGCGGTCCTTCCCCGCCGACAATGCGTCAGGCCACCAGCGCCACCGCATCCGCTCCGGCCGGATAGCGCAGCCGGTCCGACCCGTCCGTCGCGGCCAGGAACACCGCCTCGGCCACGTCGGTTTCCCTGGTGGTCAGGACCGGGCTGGCGAAGGCGGCAAAGAGCGGCGCTGCAAAATCGGCATAGGTCTCGGGGATCATGTCCTCGATGGCAAAGTCGATGTTCTGTGAAAACCGTGTAGTCGGCGCATAGCCGGGCTCGACCAGCTTGGCCCGCACACCGAAGGCCGCCAGTTCATGCGCCAGCGATCCGGTAAAGCCCTCGATCGCCTGCTTGCTGGCCGTATAGGCGGCGGCAAGCGGCATCGGCGCCAGCGTCACGCTGGAGGTGACGTTGACGATCACGCCCGACCGCCGCGCCCGCATCTGCGGGATCACCGCCTGCACCATGGCCATGGTGCCGAAGGTGTTGGTCTCGAACACCTTTCGGACGTAGTCCATCGGCGCGGCCTCGAAGGCGCCGACAAGGCCGATGCCGGCGTTATTCACCAGCACGTCGATGGAGCCGGCGGCTTCGATGGTGGTGGCGATGCTAGCCGGGTCGGTGACGTCCAGCGGCAGGATGCGCAGGCCTTCGGGCAACAGCCCCTCGTGCGGGGTGCGCATGGTGGCGATGACCTGCCAGCCCTGCGCGTGGAAATGGCGGGCGGTTTCCAGCCCATAGCCCGACGAGGTGCCGGTGATGAGGACGGTGTTCATGATGATCTCCTGAGTTGACAGCAGGAATGTAGTGTGCATGGTCAGGAGTATCACCAATCAGAAGTCCTGATTGAATTTGCGAAAGTCCTGAATGTCCGATCCACTTGCTCAGGTCATCGAACTTTTGCGCCCGCAGGCGGTGTTTTCGAAGGGGATCACCGCCGCAGGCCACTGGGCGGTTGAATATACCGAATTCGGCCGCCCGGCCTTTGCGGCGATGACGATGGGCAGTTGCCGGCTGTCCGTCGAGGGCGAAGAGCCGGTCACCGTCCAGGCCGGCGATTTCGTGCTGCTGCCCGCCACGCCGCGTTTCGGCATGTCCAGCCTGAACCCCGGCCCGCTGCGCCGGATCGACGCCCGCACCGACCCGGCGAAGCACGAGGTTCGCCACGGCCGGCAGGATGGCCCGCCCGAAATGCGGCAGTTCGGCGGCTGGTTCACCTTTGCCGCGCCGGACGCGGCGCTGCTGGTGACCCTGCTACCCCGGATGATCCATCTGCGCGGCGTGCCGCGGCTGACGCAGCTGGTGCATATGCTGGGCGAGGAGGCTGCGCGCGACGATGCGGGCCGCGACCTGATCCTGGCGCGTCTGGTCGAGATCCTGCTGATCGAGGCGCTGCGCGCCGCGCCGGAAGGAGCCGCGGCACCCGGCCTGCTGCGCGGCCTCTCCGATCCACGCATCGCCAGCGCCCTGCGCAGTCTGCATGGCAACATCACCCGCGCCTGGAAGGTTCCCGACCTGGCCGAAGCGGCCGGCATGTCGCGCTCGGCCTTCTTCGAGCGGTTCACCCGCATGGTCGGCAGCCGGCCGATGGAATATCTGACCACCTGGCGCATGGCCGTGGCGCGCGATCTGTTGCGCCAGGGAAGCCTTGCACTCGATGAGGTCGCAGCACGTGTCGGCTATGGCTCGGCGAGCACCTTCAGCACCGCTTTCAGCCGCCACACTGGCCAACCGCCGGGGCGGTATGCAAAAGCGGTGCTGGCGGAGGGATGAAAAGACGGCCCATTGCGGACCTTCGTGCCAGGTGCAGCGGAAGACCCGTCCCAGCCCATACCGGACGGCCGTGCTCGTCGCAGCATCGCGGTTGATCAGGATCTAGAAGGACGGGACGCGGACCTTCGCTGCGGTGGCAATCGGATTAACCACAAAAGGCGGAAGCCGACCTGTTCTTTGTTTCCAAGGCGGGGAGCCGCATGGCATGTGGGTTCGATTGCATTCCCTAGGAGGGCTGTCCGATGCCCTCCTTGTGGTGCGTCGCGGACTACAATCAAAGCGCCGTAACTTGCTCGTAAATCCTCCGGAGGTGCTCGTCCGACATGTCCAGGATCGGCTCATACATGAATGAGTTTAGGTGAATGTTCTCAGGCGTCATGAGGACGACGCGGTCCATAACTGCCGTCGCATCATCCTCCGGGAATCGCTCCTTAAAGCATCTGAGCAGCGCCGTTGTCTGCATCCCACGGATGGCCCCAATAGCTTCCGGGTCGTTGATCCGTCTAATCATGTATTGCTCGGCACGCAGGCGCGTGGCGATGGGCAGTACGATCTTGTTCTCGAAGTTCACCCCGGCTGCCTCGGCCAAACATGCGTCGGCCTCCTGATAGATTAGGTCGAGCACGGTGCCGGCAGTCGCAGTGGCATTTCGTGCGGCGACGCCGAAGATACGGCTGTAGAACTCGAACAGGTCAGCATCCAAGATCGTTGCAGTGTTCGGTTTTATGTGAAGGAGAGCGGTCAAGGCTCCGTAGTCAGGTGCACAGGCCATGGCAGAAAAGCCGATCATGCATTAAAGCTGAAACCGGACCACCCTATGGGGGCAGGCCAGATGGCTGGCACGAATGACATTCAGGAATTGTCAAAGACCCATGATGCGGTGTCGCGGACCAAGACCGAGCTGTGGCACCGCATCCTGACCCATTACCTACCGCTCTACTTTCCGGAAGCCGATCGTTTCCATCGCAGTTCGCGCACGGACTGGTTCCTGGCCTTCCTCGAGATGTTTCCCTCTCCACACATGATCTCTGCCCTGACCAAGGAGGAGTTCACCAAGGCCGCGTGGGAGATAGTTGGACGCAAGGTCGAGAAGACTCTCATGTTTGTGGCATCTGCTTGAGAACGCGAGTGCCGCATTCCTGGCGGCCGTGCAGCGCAGCATGCCCGTCATCCGCAGGGCGATCGGGGCGAAGACGCTCGATCCCGCGCTGCTGACGGCAGCGGAAAGGCTGCAATACGAAGGCTTTCAGCGTCGCCAGCAAACCAATCGGATGGTGAGGACGATGGCCGATGAGGACCTGCCCATCAAGCGTATCGTCCGCTCGACCGGCCTCAGCCGCAAGCTCGTTCGCCAGATCCTGCGTGGCGAGCGCGAAGATGTCTTCCGCATCCGCGAAAGCAGTCTGACACCCTGGCTGCCACGGCTGGAGCGGGAATGGAACGGTGGTTGCCGGAATGGCGCCGAGCTTTGGCGCCGCCTCAGGGAGGATGGTTTCCGCGGCAGTCTTCGGGTCGTCGGAGAATGGGCGACACGCCAGCGCCGCGCGGAGCAAGCTGTGCCAAACGGGACGGGCAAATCACCGCCGGCCCGTAGGATTACGCGGCTTCTGGGCATGGGACGGGATCATCTGTCCAGGGCCGAAGCGGTTCAGGTCGCGCAGATCGAAGCGGCGTTGCCAGCCTTGGCGGCCGCCCGGGCACTCACCGACCAGTTCACGGACATGGTGCGAAACGGGCGTGAGGATGGCTTGGCCGACTGGCTCCAGGAGGCGGAAGACAGCATGATCGCTTCCTTCGCTCGCGGCCTCCGCAGCGACTTCGCCGCCGTTGCCGCCGCGTTGCGCGAACCTTGGTCGAACGGACAAACAGAGGGGCAAATCAATCGGTTGAAGACCCTCAAACGCCAGATGTATGGCCGCGCCAACATCGATTTGCTCAGGGCAAGGCTCCTCGCCCCGGCGCAAACCAGAAAATGCACCAAGTTTGAGTCAGACCCAACATTCAACGCCGTTTGACAGCCCGGCGGGATACACCGGGCCATGAGGATCAACGCAATCGCCCGACCGCCAACGCCTCCGCCGATCAGATGATGTAACTCTCGACGCTGGACGGATGAAACAGCTCCTGCGGATCAACCTTCCGGTCAGACAGGCCCTGCGCATGATGGGCCTGCGTGAAGTAGTCCAGCACATGCCTGTTGGGGGCCAGACCATAGGGCCAGAAATCCTCGCCCATCAGGCTTTTCGCCTGCCGCAACTGCTCTTCGACAAAGGGCAGCGTGATCTTCGTGGCCGAGGTTTCGGACAGATGCTCCAATGCCACCTGCTTTGACTGCACGAAGCCCTTATAGACGGCCATCGGCAGCCAAGGATGCGCCTCGGTCAGCGAACGCCGGATGCCGATGACGTGCATGATCGGGAAGATGCGGGTCTTCTGGAACCATGCCTTGGCCTCGGTCGTCGGGTCGTCGAACAGCCAGCGCAGCGACGGATTGTCAGGCGTGAACGAGGTCGGCGCGCGGGGACCGATGAAGGCGTCGATCCGCCCGTCGGCCAGCATGTCGCGCAGCGTGTCGGCAGGACCGATATCCTCGACCACCACGCCGTCCGGCAGGGACAGCTTCACCTTCTCGACCCGGCCCGGCTCCTCCAGCCCGCCGCGCACCCAGCGGATATCCTGCGGCGCCACGCCATATTCGTTCTGCAGGATCGCGCGGATCCAGACATTGGCGGTCAGTTGCCATTCCGGGATACCGACACGGCGACCCTTCAGATCGGCGGGTGTGCGGATACCGCTGTCGCTGCGCACGATGATGCCGGTGTGACGAAACGCGCGCGAGACGAAAGCCGGGACGGCCACATAGGGCGCATCCCCGCGCGCCACCCGCAGCGTATACGAGGACAGCGACAGCTCGCAAATATCGAAGGCCTCGTGCCGCATGGCGCGGAAGAACATCTCCTCGGGTGTCAGCGACATCGGGATCGGATCAACGCCGTCGATGCGCACACGGCCATCCAGAAGCGGCCGGTTGCGGTCGTAATCGCCGATGGCAATGGAAAGGTTCAGGCTCATTTCTGCTCTCCGGCGTGGCGGTTCAGTGAGGCGGTCATGGCGGGCGTGTAGCCCGGCTCGACCCGCACATCGACGACGGCGACGCCGCCTTCCTCGACATGGGCGATGGCCCGGGCAAAGACCTCGGCCAGCTCGTCGGCGGATTTGACCGGCCCGAATCCGGCGGCCCCCTGCGCGACGGCGATCCCGGCAATGTCGATCTCGGGATTGTCCATGCGCATGCCGATCCATTTATTCTCTACCGGACGGCCCCGCATCCGGGCGACACGTTCCTGATGCACCTCGTCGTTGAAGAACGACTGGTTGTTGCCGACGATGTACAGCAGCGGGATGCGGTAATGGGTGGCGGTCCAGATCGCGGTGACGCCCATCAGGAAATCGCCATCACCCCCCACGCAGACGGCCAGCCGCCCGCTGTCGCGCAGAGCCAACGCAGCCCCCACCGCGATGCCCGGCCCGCCGCCGATGCCGCCGCCGCCATCCGAGCCGAGGAAATCCAGCGGATGCCGGAAGTGCCACAAGGCCCCGTCCCATCCCAGCGGCAGATGCACGAAGGAAAGATCATGACCCTTGGCGGCGACGACCAGCCCATGCGCCAGATGCCCCATGGTGATCTTGCCCGCCTCCAGCGCCGGATAGTCGGGTTGGGGGCGGCGGTCGTCATACACGCAGCCTCCGGCGCCCAATGCGTTGCACAGCGGTTCCAGCACGGCATCCGGGTCAGCGGCCAACATCACGTCGATCATCGGCAGCGCCTGATAATCCATGTTCCAGCCGCGATGCAGCGCATGATCCTGCGAGATCTGGATCACCTTCGCCTCAGGTGCCCCCCCCTGATAGGCCGCGTCCAGCGTACCGCCCAGGTCCACCCAGTCAAGTGACAGGATCACGTCAGCGGCGGCAATCGCCTCGCGTGCCTCGGGCACGGCATAGATGCCGGGGCTGCCAGCATGCAATGGGTGATCGGTGGGAAAGCTGGCGCCGATCTTGAGGTCGGTGACGACCTTTGCGCCCAGCCTCTCGGCCAGTCTGACGCGGCGTGCCCAAGCCTCGGGGCAGCGCGATGCCCGACCGGCAAGGATCACCGGCGCGGTCGCATCACGCAGCAGCCCGGCAATCCGGTCGATCTCGGCAGCATTGGCCCCCGCATGGACCGCCGGGCGCAGCCGCGCGGCATCCAGCGGCGGCGCCGGGGCGTCCAGCTCCGCCTCTTGCAGCCCGGCGTCGAGGTTAACATAAACCGGCCCCTTGGGGCTCGTATTGGCAATCCAGTCGGCGCGCAGGATCGATTCCCGTGCAGCCAGCGCCGATCCGGGCTGGTCGTCCCATTTGGTGTAATCGCGCACCAAGGCGCCCTGATCGCGAGAGGTATGGATCCATTCAATCCACGGGCGACGCTTGGAAGCGTCCACAGGCCCCGTCGCCCCGAACAGGACGACTGGCATCCGGTCACACCATGCGTTGAACACGGCCATCGTGGCGTGCATCAGGCCGACATTGGAATGGGCGACGGCGGCCATCGCCTTGCCCGTCACCTTGGCCCAGCCATGTGCAATGGCCACGGCATGTTCTTCGTGAAGGCATAGCAGCATCTGCGGCGCCTTGTTGCCCAGATGGTTGACCAGACTGTCGTGCAGGCCACGATAGCTGGCGCCGGGGTTCAGCGCGACATAGAGAATGTCCAGCGCGCCGATCGCCTCGGCCATCAGATCGCTGCCAAACAGCGCCTCGCCAGTGCTGGGAACGGGTTTTTCAATGTCGCCGGGCGACCCGGCTGGCTTGAGCGTTCTGGACGAGTCCTTCATCGCAAAGAATTCCTTCTATTGTCTCTCAAGTCTTTCCGGGCGGGCGGGGCAAAGATCAAAGACCGTCGCATTTCCCCAGCCCCAAGATTTGCTTTGGACGCCGGGCGCAGGCATGCCGACCCCATGCGCAGCCCCCGATGGGGGCCACGTCACGGTTCAAACGGTTGGGTTGGGTCAGGTTTCCTCGAACACTTCGCGGTTGCGGCGGAAAGTTGGCAGAACCACCACAAGCACCAGCGCCGCAATCATCAGCATGATGACAGCCGAGATTGGTCGGGTGACGAAGATGGACGCATCACCCGCCGAAATCGCCATCGCGCGCCGCAGGTTTTCTTCGGCCAGCGGCCCAAGGATGAAACCCAGCAGCAAGGGAACGGGCGGGAAGCCGAAGGCCGCCAGCACCACCCCCGCGGCAGCAAAGGCCGACAGCGCCATCAGGTCCACCGCCGAAAACTCCAGCGAATAGGCGCCGATGCAGCAGATCACCAGGATCACCGGAAACAGAATCCGATAGGGCACGCGCAGCAGCTGCACCCAAAGCCCGATCATCGGCAGGTTAATGATCACCAGCATGACATTGCCGATCAGCATCGACGCGATCAGGCCCCAGAACAGATCGGGCCGGGTGATCATCACTGTCCGTCGTCAGAACATTTGGCTCAGATCGGGGCTTAGATTAGCGGAGAGCGGGCCTCGTCTTGGGGTTGATGTTATGCGGCGAGCTTGCGGTGCTGCAAGCGCCGATGTTCGATGGTCTTTCGT
>NZ_QNRC01000043.1 GCF_003709565.1 Paracoccus sigandri
GCTCGACGATATACTGGCTGAAGGTCTCGGCGAAGCCCGAGAGCGGCCGGGCCAGGACCCACATGCGCATCCCCTGCCAGCCGGGCAGGAGGCTGGTGACGATGTCGCGCATGGTGCTGGACGGGATGACCGCATAGGCCTCGGTGAAGACCGCCGTGTCGGTGGTCAGGTCGCTCTGCGGCGGAAGGCCGGTGGCGGGGCCCGCGTAGCGGGCTTCGTCGGCGGGCGCGGCGGGGGTGCCCTTGGGGGAGTGGCTGTTCATTTCAGGACCTCTTTCAGGCGA
Source organism: Paracoccus sigandri (assembly GCF_003709565.1). Taxonomy (GTDB): domain Bacteria; phylum Pseudomonadota; class Alphaproteobacteria; order Rhodobacterales; family Rhodobacteraceae; genus Paracoccus; species Paracoccus siganidrum. The sequence goes on from NZ_QNRC01000043.1 coordinate 284, forward strand.
AGCTCGCCGATGCGCATGACCTGCCGTTCGGCCTCGCCGCGTTCCGTCGCGGTGTCGTTTTCCAGGCGGCGCTGCATGGCGGCGAGGATGCCCGGCTTGTCATGGTCGCGCACCGCGATGATGAAGGGAAAGCCGTGGCGGGCGACATAGGCCTCGTTCAGGCGGGTGAAGGTGGTGCGTTCCTCGTCGGTCAGGCTGTCCAGGCCGGCGCTGGCCTGTTCGGCGGTGCTGTCGGCGGTCAGGCGCCTGGCCTGGGCCAGCTTGCCGGCCAGATCGGGGTGTGCGGTCAGCACGCCCAGCCGTTCCTGGTCGCTGGCGGCGCGGAAGATCTGCGCCATCCGCGCGGCAAGCCCGGCGGCCGAATCATGGACCGCGCCCATCTCGGCGTCCCAGACGCGCTCGGCGATGAAGGGCGAATGTTCGTAGATGCCGCCGAATTTCTGCACGAATTCCTCGCGATCCATCTGCGAGGGGCGCAGGGTCTCGCGCCAGGGATGGGTCTCGGCCCAGTGGCGGGCGATGTCCAGCCGGCTGGCGAACCAGACCCCCTCATGGGCGCGGGCATGTTCCAGGAATTTCTGCACCGCGATGGCCCGGCCGGGACGGCCCGCCAGGCGGCAATGCAGCCCGATCGACATCATCTTCGGCGCGCCCGCCACGCCCTCGGCATAGAGCACGTCGAAGCTGTCGCGCAGGTAATCCAGGAATTCCTGGCCGGTGCCGAAGCCCTGGCCGCTGGAAAAGCGCATGTCGTTGGCATCCATCGTATAGGGCACCATCAACTGCGGCCGACCCTTGTGGACATGCCAATAGGGCAGGTCGTCGGCGATGGTATCGGCCAGATAGTCGAAGCCGCCTTCCTCGCAGCCCAGCTCGACCGTGTTCATCGAGCAGCGGCCCTGATAGAAGCCGCGCGGCCGCTCGCCGGTGATGCGGCGGTGCAGCTCGATCGCCTGCGCGATATGCTCGGCCTCGACCTCGCGGGGGATGTCGCGGTAGTCGATCCATTTCAGCCCGTGGGTCGCGATCTCCCACCCGGCGGCCTGCATGGCGGCGACCTGTTCGGGGCTGCGCTCCAGCGCGGTGGCGACGCCATAGACGGTGACGGGGATGTCGCTGAGCAGCCGGTAGAGCCGCCAGAACCCCGCCCGCGCGCCATAGTCGTAGATCGATTCCATGTTCCAGTGGCGCTTGCCCAGCCAGGGTTGGGCGCCGATGATCTCGGACAGGAAGGCCTCGGAGGCGGCGTCGCCATGCTCGATGCTGTTCTCGCCGCCTTCCTCGTAGTTGACGACGATCTGGACCGCGATCCTGGCGCCGCCTGGCCATTGCGGATCGGGGGCGGTTTCTCCATATCCTCGCAAATCGCGGCTGTAGCGCATCGGTGGATCTCCCATATGGTGCAGTCATGCCAGAGAAGCGCGCAGTTGCCGTTCGGGCAAGCCCGCCAAGTCGAAATTCTGTATCAAGAAAACCGAGAAGATGGCAGGTTGGCTTTCAAGCGATCGTTGAAAGACTCGCGCGGCTGCGCGGATTGATAGCCGATGGCTGTTGGTTGATAGAATTTTCTTATGGCGGCAGAGCGCCGTAAGGAGGAGGATGGATGGAAAGCTACTTCAAGCTTGCCGAGCATGGCAGCAGTATCCGCACCGAGGTCATCGCAGGGATTACCACATTCCTGACCATGGCCTATATCATTTTCGTCAACCCCGACATCCTGTCGACGACCGGCATGGACCGCAACGCGGTCTTCGTGGCGACCTGCCTTGCCGCGGCGCTGGGATCGGCGATCATGGGGTTGTGGGCGAACTGGCCCATCGCCATGGCGCCCGGCATGGGGCTGAACGCCTTCTTCGCCTTCACCGTGGTGGGCATGATGGGCTTCACCTGGCAGCAGGCGCTGGGGGCGGTGTTCATTTCGGGCCTGATCTTCCTGTTCCTGACCGTCACCGGCCTCAGACGCTGGCTGATCGCGGGGATTCCGGCCTCGATGCGCAGCGCCATCGCCGCCGGGATCGGGATGTTCCTGGCGATCATCGCGATGAAGTCCTCGGGGCTGATCGTGGCCAGCGAGGCGACCTTCGTCACGCTTGGCGACCTGACCGCGACCGGCACGCTGCTGACCATCCTGGGTTTCTTCATCATCGTGGCGCTGGACGCGCTGAAGGTGACCGGCGCGATCCTGATCGGCATCCTGGTGGTCACCGTCGCCGCGATCTTCCTGGGCGTCAGCGAGTTCGGCGGGGTCATGTCCATGCCGCCCTCGATCGCGCCGACCTTCATGCAGCTTGACGTCGCGGGGGCGCTGACCGTCGGCATCTTCCAGGTCGTGCTGGTGCTGGTGCTGGTCGAGGTCTTCGACGCCACCGGCACGCTGATCGGCGTCGCCAAGCGCGCCGGGCTGCTGACCGAGGGGCCGACCCACAAGAACAAGAACCTGGGCCGCGCGCTGATGGCCGATTCGACCGCGATCACCGCCGGCTCGCTTCTGGGGACCTCGTCGACCACCGCCTATGTCGAAAGCGCCTCGGGCGTGCAGGCGGGCGGGCGCACCGGGCTGACCGCGCTGGTGGTGGCGGGGCTGTTCCTGCTGGCGATGTTCTTCGCGCCGCTGGCGGGATCGGTGCCGGCCTATGCGACCGCGCCGGCGCTGCTCTATGTCGCGACGCTGATGATGCGCGAACTGGCCGAGGTCAGCTGGGACGACGTGACCGAGGCCGCGCCCGCCGCGCTGACCGCGCTGGCCATGCCCTTCACCTATTCGATCGCCAACGGCCTGGCCTTCGGCTTCATCAGCTATGCGCTGATCAAGCTTCTGACCGGCAAGGCGCGCGAGGTCCATGCCGCGACCTGGATCGTCGCCGGCCTGTTCGTGATCAAGTTCGCCTTCTTCGGCGGGCATTGAGAGAAAAGCCCCCCGCGCGTCCGAAAGGGCGCGCGGGGGCGGTCTGGTGGGGCGGTTGCGGATCTTCGACCAAGGCGGGGGGCCTCGGGACATCGCCGTCATTGCGGTATATGACCGACAGGTCCTGACCAGATCGGCGAGGCGAAGGTGTTCCCGACTGATACCGTCTTTTTCTACGCGCAGACCGACGCATTCTCGGAGTTCTCGAACTTCGCACCCTACGGCGTCGCTCTGGACGACGCATGGTGGCCCACCGTGGAACACTACTTCCAGGCGCAGAAGTTCGAGGATTCCCGATACCGCGAGCGTATCCGGCGCGCGCATCGGCCCAAGGACGCCAAGGCGCTGGGGATGACACGCTCGCTGCCGCTGCGGGCGGATTGGGAAAGCGTCAAGGATGGCATCATGTATCGCGCGGTGAAGACGAAGTTCCGGACGCATGTGCGCCTGGCGCAGCTTCTGCTGTCAACCGGCGACAGGCTGATCGTCGAAAATGCCCCGATGGATGCCTATTGGGGCTGCGGCCCGGACGGATCGGGTCAAAACAGGCTTGGTCAGATCCTGATGCGCGTGCGCGGCGAACTTCGGGCCGACGGGTGATGACGGGTGATGACGGGTGATGACGGGTGATGACGGGTGATGACGGGTGATCCTGGGGCGTGATGACCGCCACCGCAACCGCCATCCCTACCGTTCCGCCCCCAGCGCCTGCGACAGCTCGCTTGCCGCCGCGGCCACGGTCGCCCCCAAGGTCTTCACATGCTCCTGCCCGATGCGGTGCGTCGGGCCGCTGACCGAGATGCCGGCCACCGCCTCGCCCGACAGATCGAAGACCGGGGCGGCGATGCAGCGCATCCCGCGGGTGCGTTCCTCGTCGTCGAAGGAAAAGCCGCGGGTGCGGATCCGGGCCATGTCCTCGGCCAGGGCCTCGACGGTGATCAGCGTCTTGTCGGTGAAGCGTTGCAGCCCGGCGCCGGCCAGCAGGGCGCGCGCGGTCTCGGGGCGGCCGAAGGCCAGCAGCGCCTTGCCGATCCCCGAGGCATGCAGCGGCGAGCGGGTGCCGGGCGGGAAGAAGGCGCGGATCGTCTCATGCGTCTCGGCCTGGCTGACGAACAGCACGGAATCGCCGTTCAGGATGCCCAGATTCGCGGTTTCCCCGGTATGTTCCATCAGCGCGCGCAGCACCGGCCGGGCGCGCTCGACAATGCCCGAGCGCCGCATGAAGGCCGAGCCCAGCCGGAAGGTCGCCGGCCCGATATGCCAGGTCTGGGTCGCCGGATCGCTTTCCGCCACGCCCCGCGCGGCCAGCGTATGCAGCACCCGATGCACGGTCGAGGGCGACTGCTCCATCTTCTCGGCCACCTCGCTCAGCGTCAGGCCGGGATGGGCGGCCAGAAGGTCCAGGATGTCCAGCGCCCGGTCCAGCGCCTGGATGGTGCCTGAGGCCTCGGGGGCACTGCGCGGACGGCCGCGGCGGCGGGTCGGCTCGGTCATTTTCAATCTCCGCTTAACTTAGCCTTGTCTTGATGATGAAAATCGCCCGCGACAAGTGAAAAATCGCAAGTCTCTGGAAAGACGGTATAATCCACTATATTTCCGTCTGTCAAAAAATTTTTCCAAAAAAATTGTGACATTGCGCCCCACGGGGTATGTTGTCGATAACTCGCAGGAGGAGTTCCGATGACCAGCCAGAATCCCGTTTTCATTCCCGGCCCGACCAACATCCCCGAGGTCCTGCGCAAGGCCGTGGACATGCCCACGATCGACCATCGCAGCCCGCTGTTCGGCAAGATCCTTCACCCCGCGCTGGCAGGCGTGAAGAAGGTGCTGAAATCCACCGAGGCCGAGGTCTTCGTCTTCCCCTCGACCGGCACCGGCGGCTGGGAAACCGCGATCACCAACACGCTGTCGCCGGGCGACAAGGTGCTGGCCGCCCGCAATGGCATGTTCAGCCATCGCTGGATCGACATGTGCCAGCGCCACGGGCTGGACGTGCAGGTCGTCATGCAGGAATGGGGCGAGGGCGTCCCCGCCGACCGCTTCGAGGAGATCCTGACCGCCGACAAGGGCCACGAGATCAAGGTCGTCCTGGCCACGCATAACGAGACCGCGACCGGCGTGCGCAGCGACATCGCTGCCGTCCGCCGCGCGTTGGACGCGGCCGGCCACCCGGCGCTGCTGTTCGTCGACGGGGTCAGCTCGATCGGCTGCTATGACTTCCGCATGGACGAATGGGGCGTCGACATCGCCGTCACGGGCAGCCAGAAGGGCTTCATGCTGCCGCCGGGCCTGGCGATCGTCGGCTTCTCGCCCAGGGCGATGGCGGCGGTCGAGGGCGCGAAGCTGCCGCGCACCTTCTTCGACATCCGCGACATGGCCAAGGGCTATGCCGTCAACGGCTTCCCCTATACCCCGCCGGTCGGGCTGCTGAACGGGCTGAACGTCGCCTGCGACATGCTGCTGGAAGAGGGGCTGGAGAACGTCTTCGCCCGCCACCACCGCATCGCCGAGGGCGTGCGCAAGGCGGTCGCGGCCTGGGGACTGAAGCTGTGCGCCCTGCGGCCGGAACTGTATTCCGACAGCGTCAGCGCCATCCGCGTGCCGGAAGGCTTCGATGCCAACCTGATCGTCAGCCATGCGCTGAACACCTATGGCGTGGCCTTCGGCACCGGCCTGGGCGATGTCGCGGGCAAGGTGTTCCGCATCGGCCACCTGGGCAGCCTGACCGACGTCATGGCGCTGTCGGGGATCGCCACGGCGGAAATGGTCATGGCCGACCTGGGCCTGCCGGTCCAGCTGGGCTCGGGCGTTGCCGCCGCGCAGGAACATTACCGCGCCAGCGCCGCCGGGGCGCAGCAAAAGGCCGCGTGATGAAGGACAGCGACATGTATATCCCGACCTACGAGGACATGCTGGCCGCGCATGAGCGCATCAAGCCGCATATCCGGCGCACGCCGGTCCGCACGTCGGACTATCTGAACGAGCTTGCCGGCGCGCAGCTGTTCTTCAAATGCGAGAATTTCCAGGAGCCGGGGGCCTTCAAGGTCCGCGGCGCCACCAATGCGGTCTTCGGGCTGGACGAGGCGCAGGCGGCCAAGGGGGTTGCCACGCACAGCTCGGGCAACCATGCGTCCTGCCTGTCCTATGCGGCCATGCTGCGCGGCATTCCCTGCAACGTGGTCATGCCGCGCACCGCGCCGCAGGCCAAGAAGGACACGGTGCGCCGCTATGGCGGCAGGATCACAGAATGCGAGCCCTCGACCAGCTCGCGCGAGGAGACCTTCGCCAAGGTCCAGGCCGAGACGGGCGGCGATTTCGTCCATCCCTACAACGATCCCCGCGTGATCGCGGGCCAGGGGACCTGCTCGAAGGAATTCGTCGAGCAGGTGGACGGGCTCGATGCCGTGGTGGCCCCCATCGGCGGCGGCGGGATGATCTCGGGCACCTGCCTGACGCTCTCGACGCTGGCGCCCGAGGTGAAGGTGATCGCGGCCGAGCCCGAGCAGGCCGACGACGCCTATCGCAGCTTCAAGGCCGGCCATATCATCGCCGACGATGCGCCGAAGACCGTCGCCGACGGGCTTCTGGTGCCGCTGAAGGACCTGACCTGGCATTTCGTCAAGAACCATGTCCACGAGATCTATACCGCGTCGGATCAGGAGATCGTCGACGCGATGAAGCTGATCTGGAAGCACCTGCGGATCGTGATGGAGCCCTCCAGCGCCGTGCCGCTGGCCACGATCCTGAAGAATCCCGAAGCCTTTGCCGGCCAGCGCGTCGGCATCATCGTCACCGGCGGCAATGTCGATCTCGACAAGCTGCCCTGGAATTGAGGAGGAGAGGACCATGAACGCACCCACCACCTTCGAAGGTCTCGAAGTCGGCTATGACGTTCCCGCCCTGCCGGGGATGGACGAGAAGGACATCCAGACGCCCTGTCTGATCCTCGATCTGGACGCGCTGGAGCGCAACATCAAGAAGATGGGCGACTATGCCAAGGCGCATGGAATGCGCCACCGCGCCCATGGCAAGATGCACAAGTCCGTGGACGTGCTGAAGCTGCAGGAAAGCCTGGGCGGCGCCGTCGGCGTCTGCTGCCAGAAGGTCAGCGAGGCCGAGGTCTTCGTGCGCGGCGGCATCAAGGACGTGCTGGTGTCGAACCAGGTGCGCGACCCGCTGAAGATCGACCGCCTGGCCCGCCTGCCGAAGCTGGGCAGCCGGATCATCGTCTGCGTCGATGACGTGGCGAACGTGGCCGACCTGTCGGCGGCGGCCCAGAAGCACGGCACGACCATCGAGTGTTTCGTGGAAATCGACTGCGGCGCCGGCCGCTGCGGCGTGAAGACGACGCCCGAGGTGGTCGAGATCGCGCGTGCCATCGACGCGGCGCCGGGGCTGAAATTCACCGGCATCCAGGCCTATCAGGGCGCGATGCAGCACATGGACAGCTATGAGGACCGCAAGGCCAAGCTGGACGCGGCGATCGCGCAGGTGACGGATGCGGTCGAGGCGTTGAAGGCCGAGGGGCTGGAGCCGGAACTGGTCTCGGGCGGCGGCACCGGCAGCTATTATTTCGAAAGCAATTCGGGGGTCTACAACGAATTGCAATGCGGCAGCTATGCCTTCATGGATGCCGATTACGGCCGCATCCACGACGCCGAGGGCAAGCGCATCGACGCCGGCGAATGGGAAAACGCGCTGTTCATCCTGACCAGCGTCATGTCCCACGCCAAGCCGAACCTGGCCGTGGTCGATGCGGGCCTGAAGGCGCAGTCGGTCGATAGCGGGCTGCCCTTCGTCTATGGCCGCGACGACGTGAAATACATCAAGTGCAGCGACGAGCATGGCGTCGTGGACGATCCGAACGGCGTCCTGAAGGTCAACGAGAAGCTGCGGCTGGTGCCCGGCCATTGCGACCCGACCTGCAACGTCCATGACTGGTATGTCGGCGTGCGCAACGGCAAGGTCGAGACGCTCTGGCCGGTCTCGGCGCGCGGGAAGGCCTATTGATGTGGGTCGTCGCTGAAAAGGACATCGCCGGGCTGATGACCCCCGAGGCCGCCTTCGACGCGGTCGAGGCGGTCTTCGCCGCGATGGCGCGCGGGGATGCCTGGAACTTCCCCGTCGTGCGCGAGGCCATCGGCCACGAGGACGCGCTTTACGGCTTCAAGGGCGGGTTTGATGCAAGCGGGCTGACCCTTGGCCTGAAGGCGGGCGGATACTGGCCGAACAACCAGAAGCACGAGCTGATCAACCATCAGTCCACGGTGTTCCTGTTCGACCCCGATACCGGGCGCGTCGCGGCGGCGGTGGGCGGCAACTTGCTGACCGCCCTGCGCACCGCCGCCGCAAGCGCGGTTTCCAGCAAATACCTGGCGCCGAAAGGGGCAAAGGTGCTGGGCATGGTCGGGGCCGGGCATCAGGCGCATTTCCAGATGCGCGCCGCCGTCCGCTTCGGCAATTTCGAGCGGATCGTCGGCTGGAACCCGCATCCCGAGATGCTGGGCCGGCTGGCCGATACCGCGGCCGAGCTGGGCCTGCCCTTCGAGGCGGTCGAGCTGGACCGGCTGGGCGCGGAGGCCGACGTGATCGTCTCGATCACCTCGTCCTTCTCGCCCCTGTTGATGGACGGCCATGTGAAGGGGCCGACCCATATCGCCGCGATGGGCACCGACACCAAGGGCAAGCAGGAGCTTGACCCGGCGCTGGTGGCCCGTGCCCGGCTTTTCACCGATGAGGTTGCCCAATCGCTCAGCATCGGCGAATTCCAGCACGCCGCGGCGCAGAAAACCATTTCCGACAGCGATGTCACCGCGTTAGGCCGGGTCATTACCGGCGATCACGAGGGACGTGGCGATGCGGAGATCACCATCTTCGACGGCACCGGGGTCGGGCTGCAGGATCTTGCAGTCGCGGGTGCCGTCGTCGAACTGGCGCGACAGCAAGGGAAGGCCGTTCGCGTCGAGATCTGACAGAAATCTGACATCAGTGGAAAGGGAGGTCCGCCATGTCTGATGCAAGCATTGCCACCGGCGGCAATGCGGGGGTTCATCCTGTGGATGAACGCCTGCCGACCGGCAAGCTCATCACTCTAGGGTTCCAGCATGTGCTGGTCATGTATGCAGGCGCCATCGCGGTGCCGTTGATCGTCGGGCGGGCGCTGCAGCTCTCGCCCTCCGAAGTCGCGTTCCTGATCTCGGCCGATCTGTTCGTCTGCGGTCTTGCGACGCTGATCCAGAGCCTGGGGATGACCCAGTATTTCGGGATCAAGCTGCCGGTGATGATGGGCGTGACCTTCGCCGCCGTCGGCCCAATGGTGGCCATCGCCACCCAGATGCCGGGGCAGGAAGGGGCGCGCGCGCTGTTCGGCGCGATCATCGCCGCCGGGTTCATCTCGATCTTCATCGCGCCGATCATCAGCCGGATGCTGCGCTTCTTCCCGCCGGTGGTGACGGGAACGGTGATCCTGGCCATCGGCGTCAGCCTGATGCCCATCGGCATCAACTGGATCTTCGGGCTGCAGGTCGGGCCGACCGCGCCGAAGCTGGTCGATCCCGAGCTGCAGGCCTGGCTGAACGACGCGGTCGCGGCGGGCGGCGTGCCCGAGGGGGTGCAGCTGGCGCCGACGGTGCCGAACCCGCTCTATGCCTCGGGGCAGAACATCATGATCGCGGTGCTGGTCCTCGGCACGATCCTGATGGTGTCGCGCTTCGCCAAGGGCTTTCTGGCCAATATCGCCGTGCTGGTCGGCATCGCCGTCGGCGGCATCACGGCCGGGCTGTTCGGCATGATGGATTTCCACCATGTCGGCGAGGCCAGCTGGTTCGCGATCATCAAGCCGCTGCATTTCGGTTTCCCGATCTTCGACCCGATCATGATCCTGACCATGGTGCTGGTGATGATCGTGGTGATGATCGAATCGACCGGCATGTTCCTGGCGCTGTCGGACATGTGCCAGAAGCCGATCAACCAGAAGTCGCTGGCGGCGGGGCTGCGCGCCGATGGCCTGGGCACGATGCTGGGCGGGTTCTTCAACACCTTCCCCTATACGTCCTTCTCGCAGAATGTCGGGCTGGTCGGCGTGACCGGCGTGCGCTCGCGCTTCGTCTGCGTGGCGGGCGGGTTGATCATGATCGTGCTGGGGCTGACCCCGAAGATGGGCGCGCTGGTCGAATCGCTGCCGACGACGGTTCTGGGCGGCGCCGGGCTGGTGATGTTCGGCATGGTCGCGGCGACCGGGGTCAGGATCCTGTCGCGGGTGGATTTCGCCACCAACCGGCACAACCTGTTCATCGTCGCGATCTCGATCGGCATGGCGATGATCCCGCTGGTGGCGCCGAACTTCCTGCAATGGATGCCGCATGGGATCCACCCGCTGATCCATTCCGGCATCCTGCTGGCGGCGATCTCGGCGGTGCTGCTGAACTACTTCTACAACGGCGCGCCGCACCAGGACGAGGAAGAGCTGCGCGCGGCAGGCAAGCTTGCCGACCATTGATCCAAGGGAAAGGGCGGCCGCTTGGCCGCCCTTGCGCCTTTCTGCCAAGGCCCTCCGTGCTGATGCCCGGAGGGTCTTGTCCCATTTTGGTGGCGTGGAATGATTTTTTACGGAATCTATAGACTGCCTTGTCTTCGGGCCCTCTCGCCTGTGCGCGAGGATGGGTTATCAAGAAAACGGCGATAATGAGGGGAGGCCACGATGCCAGGTTACCTGACCACCCATGTGCTGGACACCGCCCGAGGCCGCCCGGCCGAGGGAATGCAGGTGGTGCTGTTCCGTCTGGAGAACGGGCAGCGGACCGAGCTTGCGCGGATGCGCACCAACCATGACGGGCGCACCGACCGGCAGATCCTGCCGGAGACGGACTTCGCGACCGGCACCTACGAGCTGGAATTCCATGCGGGCGACTGGATGGACGCGACCGGGATCGAACCCGAAAACCCGCGTTTCCTGGACGTGATCCCGATCCGCTTCGGCATGTCGCAGCAGGACCATTACCATGTGCCGTTGCTGGTCTCGCCCTTCGGGTTTTCCACCTATCGGGGGAGCTGAGCCATGATGCACCTGATCCCCGATCACATCATCATCTGGGAATGGGCGGCCTTCGCGATCCGCTGGCTGCATGTCATCACCGCCATCGCCTGGATCGGATCGTCCTTCTATTTCGTCGCGCTGGACCTAGGCCTGGTCAAGGCGCCCGGCCTGCCCAAGGGCGCCCATGGCGAGGAATGGCAGGTCCATGGCGGCGGCTTCTACCATATCCAGAAATACCTGGTCGCGCCCGAGCGGATGCCCGAGCACCTGACCTGGTTCAAATGGGAAAGCTATGCCACCTGGCTGTCGGGCGCGGCGCTTCTGATGGTCACCTACTGGGCGGGCGCGAACCTCTACCTGATCGACCCGGCCAAGATCGAGCTGTCCACCTGGCAGGCGATCCTGATCTCGGGCGGGTCGCTGGCGATCGGCTGGCTGATCTACGACACGCTGTGCAAGTCGAAGCTGGGCGAGACGCCGACCGTGCTGATGCTCTTGCTGTTCGTGGCGCTGGTCGTCATGGGCTGGGGCTACAACCAGGTCTTCACCGGCCGCGCCGCGCTGCTGCACCTGGGCGCCTTCACCGCGACGATCATGACCGCCAACGTGTTCCTGGTCATCATGCCGAACCAGCGCATCGTGGTGGCGGACCTGAAGGCCGGCCGCGCGCCGGACCCGAAATACGGCAAGATCGCCAAGCTGCGGTCGACGCATAATAACTATCTGACGCTGCCGGTCATCTTCCTGATGCTGTCGAACCACTATCCGCTGGCCTTCGCCAGCGAATACAACTGGCTGATCGCGGCGCTGATCTTCCTGATGGGCGTGACCATCCGGCATTTCTTCAACACCATGCACGCGCGGCAGGGCTATCGCTGGTGGACCTGGGCGGTGACCTCGGTGCTGTTCGTCGCGATCATGTGGCTCAGCGCGCTGGGGCTGAACCAGGAAAGCTATGAAGAGGCCGAGGCCCGCGCCCTGACCCCCATCGAGACGAAATTCGCCGAGGCCGAGGGCTTCGACCGGGTGGCCGACATCATTGTCGGCCGCTGCTCGATGTGCCACGCGCGCGAGCCGGTCTTCGAGGGCATCCATCACGCGCCCAAGGGGGTGTTCCTGGAAACCCGCGGCGACATCGCCCGCCTCGCGCGCGAGATCTATGTGCAGTCGGGCCTGACCGATGCCATGCCGCCCGCGAACATCACATGGATGGAACAGGAAGAGCGCCAGCAGGTGATCCGCTGGTTCCGGCAGGTCGGCGGGCTGTCGCTGGCGGGGCTCTAGCCGCCCGCGACCCGTCCTCCTCCGATCCGACGGCCCCTTGCAGATCATCTGCCGGGGCCTTTTTCGTTCGCGGCCCCGCGTCAGAAGACCCGCTTCAGTTCTCGCACGGCGAAATCGGCGAACATGCGGACCTTGGGGTCCTGCAGGCGGCGATGCGGGGTCAGGCAGCCGAACTGCGCGGGCAGGGGGGGCGTGGCGGGCAGGATCTCGACCAGGCGGCCGTCCCTGAGGTCCTGGATCACCTCGTAGCGGGGGCGGTTGGCGATGCCTTCGCCCGCCAGCGCCCAGCTGGTCAGCACGTCGCCGTCATCGGTGTCGAAACGCCCGCCCACCATCATCTTGCGCGGCCCGTCCTCGGTCTGCAGCACCCAGAAATATTCCGGGCTGCGCGGATAGCGCAGCAGCAGGCAGTTGTGATCGGCCAGGTCCTCGGGCCGGGCCGGCGTGCCGTGGCGGGCCAGATAGTCGGGCGAGGCGACCAGCATCCGCGGGCAATCCGCGATCTTGCGCCATTTCAGCGCCGAATCGGCCGGTTCCCCCAGGAAGAAGGCCAGGTCGATGGCGTCCTCGACGATGTTGACGTTGCGGTCCGACAGGCGCAGCCGGATGTCGACGCCGGGATTGTCGCTGCAGAAGGGCGGGATCAGCGGCGCGATCAGCCTGCGCCCCAGCCCCAAGGGCGCGGTCAGCCGAATCACCCCCTGCGGCTTGCCGGAAAAGCTGCTGACCATCGCCTCGGCCTCGTCCAGCGTGTCGATGACGCGGCGGGCATGGTCATAGAAGGCGCGGCCGATCTCGGTCGCGGTCAGCTTGCGGGTGGTGCGGTTCAGCAGCCGCACGCCGAAGCGATTTTCAAGATCCTTGATACGATTCGAGGCAACTGCCGGGGAAAGGCGCAGATCCCTGCCTCCGGCGGTGATCGAGCCCAGTTCGACCACACGGACAAAGACGCGAAGGCTTTCGAGATAGGACATGGTGCTGGGCCGCTTTCAATGATTCATGTAAAGTCTTCCGTGTCGGGACCGATTTCGCAACGGTTTTTTCCGGCCTAGGCTGAGGGACGGGTTCAAAGCCACGAGGAATGCCATGACACCCTGCCTGCGTTTTCTGCTGAACGACCGCGAGATCCGGCTGAGCGATGTCGGTACCTCCGACACGCTTCTGGACCATCTGCGCATCGACCGCCGCCTGACCGGCACCAAGGAGGGCTGCGCCGAGGGCGATTGCGGCGCCTGCACGGTGCTTCTGGGGCAGCTGACCGACCAGGGGCTGATCTACGAGCCGATCAATGCCTGCATCCGCTTCCTGGCGTCCTGCCACGGCTGCCACATCGTCACCGTCGAGCATCTGAAGGGCCCCGATGGCGGGCTGCACCCGGTCCAGAAGGCGATGGTGGAACATCACGGCAGCCAGTGCGGCTTCTGCACGCCGGGCATCGTGATGTCGCTTTATGGCCTGTGGATGAGCAATCCGCAGGCCGGCGTGACCGAGATCGAGACCGCGCTGCAGGGCAACCTGTGCCGCTGCACCGGCTACGAGCCGATCATCAAGGCCGCCCTGGCGGCGGGCCGCGAAGGCGGGCAGGCGATGGACGCGCTGGCCGTCGAGCGCGAGGCGGTCGCCGCGCGGCTGCGCGCGATGCAGGGCGAGCGGGTCGAGCTGAGCCGGGGCGGCGAACGCGCCATCATCCCCGCCGATGTGGACGATCTGGCCGCCGTGCTGGAGGAAAACCCGAAGGCGACCATCGTGGCGGGTTCCACCGATGTCGGGCTGTGGGTGACGAAATTCCTGCGCGACATCTCTCCGGCGGTGTTCATCGGCCATCTGATGAAAGAGATCAGCGTCGCGGAGGGCGAGATCCGCCTTGGCGCCGGCGTGACCTATTCCGAGGCCGGGCCGGTCATCCGCCAGCATCTGCCGCAGGCCTATGACTATATCCTGCGGATCGGCGGCTGGCAGGTGCGCAATATGGGCACGATCGGCGCCAATATCGCCAACGGCTCGCCCATCGGCGACACGCCGCCCTTGCTGATCGCGCTGGGGGCGCGGATCGTGCTGCGCAAGGGCGCGGCGCGCCGCGAGGTGGCGCTTCAGGATTTCTTCATCGAATACGGCAAGCAGGACCGCGCGCCCGGCGAGTTCGTGGAAACGGTGATCATCCCGATCCGGTCCGATGCCCGCGTCGCCGCCTACAAGGTCAGCAAGCGCCGCGACAGCGACATCACCGCCGTGGCCGCCGGCTTTTGCGTGACGGTTGAAAATGGTATCATCACGGATGCGCGCGTGGCCTTCGGGGGCATGGCGGGCACGCCGAAACGCGCCGCGGGCGCCGAGGCCGCGCTGGCCGGCCAGCCCTTCGCCGCCGCCGCCTTCGAGGCCGCCGCGAAGGCCGTCGCGGATGACTTCCAGCCCCTGTCCGACTGGCGCGCCAGCGCCGACTATCGCCGGGCCGTGGCCTCGAACCTGTTCCGCCGCTTCTGGCTGGAACAATCCGAGCCGGGCCTGCCCGTGCGCCTGAAACATGCGGTGGGAGAATGACGATGAAAGACGAAACCACCATTCGCGGCCTTGCCCATACCGACACGATCCACGATTCCGCGATCAAGCAGGTCCAGGGCCGCGCCGAATATACCGACGACCTGGCCGAGCCGCATGGCCTGTTGCACGCCTATCTGGGCCTGTCGCAATGCGCCCATGGCCGGATCCTGTCGATGGACCTGGACGCCGTGCGCGCCGCGCCGGGGGTGGTCGACGTGCTGACCGCCGCCGACATTCCGGGGGAAAACGACGTCTCGCCCAATGGCAAGCATGACGATCCGATCTTCGCCGACGGCCAGGTGCTGTTCTGGGGCCAGCCGGTCTTCGCCGTGATCGCCGAGACCCGCGACCAGGCCCGCCGCGCCGCCCACCTGGCGAAGATCGAATACGAGGCGCTCCCGCATGCGCTGGACCCCATCGCCGCGCGCGATGCCGACATGGGCTATGTGACCGAGCCGCTGACCCTGCGCCGGGGCGATGCCGACCGGGGGCTGGCCACCAGCCCGCGCCGGATCAAGGGCCGCTTCGCCATCGGCGGCCAGGACCATTTCTACCTGGAGGGCCAGATCGCCATGGCCGTGCCGGGCGAGGACGAGGACGTGATCATCAACGTCTCGACCCAGCACCCGTCCGAGGTGCAGCACATGGTCGCCCATGCGCTGCAGGTGCCCAGCCATTCGGTCGTCGTGAACGTGCGCCGCATGGGCGGCGGCTTCGGCGGCAAGGAAACGCAGATGAACCTGTTCGCCTGCGTCGCCGCCATCGCCGCGAAGAAATGGAACCGCGCGGTGAAGATCCGCCCCGACCGCGACGACGACATGACCGCCACCGGCAAGCGCCACGATTTCGTCGTCGATTACGAGGTCGGCTTCGACGATGACGGCCGCATCCTCGCGGTCTCGGGCGACTGGTATGCGCGCTGCGGCTTTTCGGCCGACCTGTCGGGGCCGGTGACCGACCGGGCGCTGTTTCACTGCGACAACGCCTATTACTACCCCGATGTCCGGGTCAGCAGCCACCCGATGAAGACCAACACGGTCAGCAACACCGCCTTCCGCGGCTTCGGCGGCCCGCAGGGGGTGATCGTGGCCGAACGCATTGTCGAGGAAATCGCCTATGCGCTTGGCCGCGACCCGCTGGAGATCCGCAAGCTGAACCTCTACAGGAACGGCCAGCTGACCCCCTATCACCAGGAGGTCACCGACCAGATCCTGCCCCGCATCTTCCAGGAGTTGGAGGCCGACAGCGACTATCACGCCCGCCGCCAGGCAGTGCTGGACTGGAACGCGCGGGCCGCGCGCGAGGGCGGCGTGATCCGCAAGGGCATCGCGCTGACCCCGGTCAAGTTCGGCATCAGCTTCACCGCCACCTGGTTCAACCAGGCCGGCGCGCTGATCCATGTCTATTCCGACGGCTCGATCGCGCTGAACCATGGCGGCACCGAGATGGGCCAGGGGCTGAACACCAAGGTCGCCCAGGTCGTGGCCGAGGCCTTCCAATGCGACATCTCGCGCATCAAGATCACCCGGACGACGACCGAGAAGGTGCCCAATACCTCGGCCACGGCGGCCTCCTCGGGGACCGACCTGAACGGCATGGCGGCGCTGGACGCGGCCGAGCAGATCAAGGCGCGGCTGATCGATTTCGTCGCCGAACGCTGGCAGGCCCCGCGCGAGGACGTGAAATTCGTCCCCGGCCATATCCGCGCGGGCGACCGCGACATCCCGTGGGGCGAGGTGATCCACGCCGCCTACATGGCGCGCATCCACCTGTCGGCGGCGGGCTTCTACAAGACGCCCAAGATCCACTGGGACCGCGCGACCGGCCAGGGGCGGCCCTTCTACTACTACGCTTACGGCGCCGCTGTGGCCGAGGTCTCGGTCGATACGCTGACCGGCGAATATGTCATCGACCGCGCCGACGTGATCCATGACGTGGGCCGCTCGCTGAACCCGGCCATCGACAAGGGCCAGGTCGAGGGCGCCTTCGTGCAGGGCACCGGCTGGCTGACCTGCGAGGAACTGTGGTGGGACGACAAGGGCCGGCTGCGCACTCACGCGCCCTCGACCTACAAGATCCCGCTGGCCTCGGACAAGCCGCGCATCTTCAACGTGAAGCTGGCCGACTGGTCGGAAAACAGCGAACGCAGCATCAAGCGCTCCAAGGCCGTGGGCGAGCCGCCCTTCATGCTGGGCATCTGCGTTTTCGAGGCGATCAACATGGCGGTGGCGTCCTTCACCGACTATCGCCAACCCGCCCGGCTGGACGCGCCGGCCACGCCCGAGCGCGTGCTGATGGCGATCGAGAAGCTCAGGACATGATCCGGGTCCGGGTCATATCCGCCCGCGGCTCCACCCCGCGCGAGGCGGGCGCCGAGATGTTCGTGGCGCGGGGCAGCGTCACCGGCACCATCGGCGGCGGCCAGCTGGAATACATGGCCATCGACCGGGCCCGGCAGATGCTGGAACGCGGTGAAGCCAGCGCGCAGATGGACATCCCGCTCGGCCCCGAGATCGGCCAGTGCTGCGGCGGCCGCGTGGTTCTGCAACTCGACCGCGAAGGCCCGGAACCGCAGGCCCATCCCGAGGTGCTGATCTTCGGGGCGGGCCATGTCGGCCGCGCCCTCGCGCAGGCCCTCCAGCCGCTGCCGGTCAACGCCACCCTCTTCGACCAGCGCGCCGAGGAACTGGCGCAGGCCGCCCCCGGCATCGCCACCCGCCTGACGGCCCTGCCCGAATCCGAGATCCGCGCCGCGGCGCCAGGCAGCGCCGTGGTCATCCTGACCCATGACCACGCGCTGGACTTCCTCCTGGCCGCCGAGGCGTTGGAGCGGGCCGATCTGGCCTATCTGGGCATGATCGGAAGCGCCACGAAACGCGCGCAGTTCTCCCGCTTCGCGCGGGCCCGTGGCCTCGACCCCGCGCCGCTGATCTGCCCCATCGGCGCGGGGTTTTCCCGCGACAAGCGCCCCGCCGTCATCGCCGCCTTCACCGCCGCCGAACTGATCGCGCGGCTGACCGCCACTTCTTCGTTGAAAAAATACCCATGCGACATCTGATCCGGGGCCGTGTCCTCGACTTTTACGCCGACCCGACCGAAACCGAGGACAACCACCGCTATCTGGAGGACGGGGCGATCCTGGTCCAGGACGGGCTGATCGTCGCGGTGGACGATTACGCCAAACTGGCCGAGCCCGGCCTGCCCGAGACCGACCACCGCCCGAACCTGATCCTGCCGGGCTTCATCGACACCCATATCCATTTCCCGCAGGTCCAGGTGATCGCCAGCTGGGGCGCGCAGCTTCTGGACTGGCTGAACACCTATACCTTCCCCGAAGAGGCCCGCTTCGCCCGCCAGGGCCACGCCCCCGCCATGGCCGAGGCCTTCCTCGACCTCTTGACGGCCCATGGCACCACCACCGCGGTCGCCTTCTGCTCGGTCCATCCGCAATCGGCCGAGGCGCTGTTCGCGGCGGCCGAATCCCGCAACATGGCGATGATCGCCGGCAAGGTGATGATGGACCGCAACGCCCCGGCCGAGGTCCTGGACACGCCGCAGCAGGGCTATGACGACAGCAAGGCGCTGATCGCGAAATGGCACGGGCGCGGCCGCCAGCGCTATGCCGTCACGCCGCGCTTCGCGATCACCTCGACGCCCGAGCAGATGGAGATGGCCGGCCAGCTGGCGCGCGAACATCCCGACTGCCATGTCCAGACCCACCTGTCCGAGAACCTGGAAGAAATCGAGTTCACCCTGTCGCTCTATCCGCAGGCCCGCGACTACCTGGACATCTACGAAACCTACGGGCTGCTGTCGGACAGGCTGCTGCTGGGCCATTCGATCCACCTGCGCCCGCGCGAGATCGCGCGGATGGCCGAGACCGGCAGCCGGGCGGTGTTCTGCCCGACCTCGAACCTGTTCCTGGGCTCGGGCCTCTTCGACGAGGGCGGGTTGCGCGCGGCGGGCGTGGTCAGCGGCATCGCCACCGATGTCGGCGGCGGCACCAGCTATTCGATGCTGCAGACGCTGAACGAGGGCTACAAGATCCTGCAGCTGCGCGACCAGAAGCTGCATCCGCTGTCGGCCTTCCACTGGGCGACGCGCGGCAATGCGCTGGCCCTCGGCATGGCCGACCGCATCGGCACGCTGGCGCCGGGCAGCGATGCCGACCTGGTGGTGCTGGACGCCCGCGCAACGCCCGCCATGGCCCTGCGCATGGAACGCGCCCAGACCCTGGCCGAGGAGCTGTTCATCCTGCAGATCCTGGGCGACGACCGCAGCATCGCGCAGACCTATGTGGCCGGACAGGCCATGAAGACGGCGGGCTAGGGGGCTGCCAAAGAAAGGATGACCTTGCGCAAGCGACAGCGATAGCCTGCGCAAGGCCGTCAGGCGGAATATGCGCGGCGGCGTGATTTGCCTCGGCAGATCGGCGACGTCCCGGCGATGGTAGATGCGCGAACGAACCCCGGCCGGGACAATCCCCCGTGCTTCAAGGCGCTGTCGGAGAGTGTCCCAGTCCAGCCGCGCCCTGATACCCAAGGTGCGAAAACTGATGAAGCGCTTGTGAACCGCCTGCCGGCCGGTGGCAGTTAGTTGCAACTGATCGCCGCCACGCGGCCCCGTATCTGGCGGAAGGGCAAGCCCATGCGCCGGACGAACGTCGTCAGTTCGGCAGAGCGCAACCCTTGTGAACCGGCGAAGATGTCTAAGGAAATCGCCTCACCCTCACGTCCGACATTGACCAGCACCGAGGCAAATCCGGATCATTGCAAGTACTTGCCGATGCGAGGCAAACGGCCATCCCGGATTCGTTCGATCACCTCGGGAACCGTCAGCTTCAGCCTCATGGCCGCCTCCGCCAGGCTGCACTAGTCACGCATCGCGACATAAACCGGATCAGTCCGCTTCGACAGATGATCGCAATGGGTGAACCGGGTGATCGGCGCATCGAGCCATGGAAACGCCGCTGGTCTAGCGGTCGCCTGACCCGTGCTCGCTATGCGCCTCGACCTCGGCCTCAACCCGTTCATGTCGCGCGGGCTGGCAACAAAATGCCGATAATACACATCAAGATTGTCGGGTTTTTGCCGACCGGAACCCTGCGGGGTTGGTGTTGACGCCGAGGGATGAGACCCTTCCCTCACCTTGGGCCCTATGTCCATCGACGCATCGAGGAGGCCAGGTCATGACGACCAGAATAACCGGAAGTGAAGGCGGCGATCACCTCGTGGTGTGGGGAGATGACGACCGATATATCATCAACACGCAGTATGGACGAGATTTCGTAGACGTATCAGGGGTCTCCGCCGAATATGTGACCCTGCAATTCTATGACGGAAACGATACCGTCCAAGGGGGCGATGCGCGGCACACGGTCAGTTTCTTTGGCGGCGGGAACACGATCACCACCGGGGCGGGGAACGACACGTTCTACAATCACGGCGTCGGCGCGGGAAATGTCATCCACGCAGGCGCCGGGGTGGACCGCTTCTCTGTGGATGGCAGGGGAGCATTCGTGAACCTGGGCGAAGGGAATGTTTCCATCCGCTCCATGCATACGGGGATCATGTATGATTATGAAGTCTCGGGCGTGGAGAATATCCTTGGAACGGCATATGACGACATAATCGTCGGCAGCGAAGGTGAAAACAGCCTGATGGGAAACACAGGAGACGACTTGCTATCCGGCAGGGGCGGAAATGACATCCTGGACGGCTGGGATGAGATGCCGGGAGGCGGCGGAAACGATACCCTTGTCGGCGGTTATGGATCCGACACGATCACCTCGGGCCATGGTCACGACGTCATTCGAATAGACCGCCTGGCGGAAAGCCGACCGGGGCATGAGGATGTCATCACCGACCTGAGCGCAAGCGATGTCATTGATCTGTCGCGGATCGATGCCGATCTGGACGCGAGCGGAAACCAGGGCTTCGATTTCATCGGGGAGGACGATTTTTCGGGGACTGCGGGCGAGTTGAGATTTGAACTCAGCGGCCCGGACGTGATTGTCTTTGCCGACGCGGATGGCGACGCAATTGCCGACATGTCGATCATATTGAACGATCTCAACCTGCTGACCGAGGATAGCTTCATCCTCTAGGGTCAGGATGCATTGATTTTCGTTGCGTTGCGTGATTCACGGCTGCGCAAACGGAGCGGTGACATGAGCGATCTTTTCTGGCTGAGCGACGTGCAGATGGCGCGTCTGGAGCCGTTCTTTCCGAAGTCGCACGGCAAGCCAAGGGTCGACGACCGGCGGGTGTTGAGCGGAATTATCTTCATCAATCGCAACGGGTTGCGCTGGCGAGACGCCCCGAAAGCCTATGGGCCACACAAGACGCTCTACAGCCGGTGGAAGCGCTGGAGCGAGAAAGGCGTCTTCGCGCGGATGATGGCCGGGCTCGCTGCCGGACATGGCGAGAAAAAGACCGTCATGATCGACGCGACGTATCTGAAAGCACAGCGCACCGCGACCAGCATGGCCGCGACAAAGGGGGGCGTGGTCGCCTGATCGGTCGAACCAAAGGCGGAATGAACACCAAGCTTCACGCCATCTGCGACAGCCAAGGGCGACCGATCGACCTGTTCGTCACCGCTGGGCAGGTCAGCGACTACACCGGTGCGCGGGCGCTGCTCGGCAGCCTGCCAAAGGTCGAATGGCTGCTCGGGGATCGCGGCTATGACGCCGACTGGTTCCGGGAAGCGTTGCAGGACAAAGGGATACACGCATGCATCCCCGGGCGAAAGCAACGCAAGACACCCGTCAGATACGACAAGCGCCGATACAAGCGGCGAAATCGTATCGAGATCATGTGCGGAAGGCTCAAGGACCGGAGGCGCGTGGCAACCCGCTATGACCGCTGTCCGAAGGTATTCCTCTCAGCCATCGCCCTCGCCGCAACCGTCATTTACTGGTTATGAACCCTGACCCTAGGTTCTGTGGCCTCTTGGGATTCCCTATTCTGAGGAAAGATGATTCAAGGTTTCTGTTGCAGGAGGTTTGCGATGGGAGTGTTGGATCGGCTTGTGCTGTCGGACGGGCAATGGAATCGGATTTCCGGCCATATCATC
>NZ_QNRC01000044.1 GCF_003709565.1 Paracoccus sigandri
CAGCTGGAGGGACCCTCGGCCACCTACAACATCCCGATGGCGCTGCGGATCGAGGGCGATCTGGACGCCGATGCCCTGCAGGCCGCGCTGAACGACGTGATCGCCCGGCACGAGGCCCTGCGCACCCGCTTCCCCGCCGGCGACACCCCCCAGCAGGAGGTGCTGGACAGCGCCTCGCTGGTCCTGCAGCGCCGCGATATCGGCGCCGCAGCACTGGACGCGGCGCTGGCCGAAGGGGCCGCGCAGGTGCTGGACCTGGCGGCCGGCCTGCCGCTGGCCGCGACCCTGTTCCGGCTGGGCGATCGGGAACATGTGCTGCTGCTGGTCCTGCATCACATCGCCGCAGACGGGGCCTCGATGGCGCCGCTGGCAGCCGACCTGTCCGCCGCCTATGCCGCCCGCCTGGACGGCCGCGCCCCCGACCGGCCCGCGCTGCCGGTGCAATATGGCGACTACACCCTGTGGCACCGCCAGCTGCTGGGCGACCCGAACGATCCCCGATCCCGTCATGCAAGGCAACTGGAATTCTGGAAACAGGCCCTCGAAAACATCCCGGAACAGATGCAGATGCCCGCTGACAGGCCCCGCCCGCCCGTGGCCAGCCATCGCGGGGCGGCGCTGAACGTCACCCTGCCGGCCACGCTGACCGCGCGAATGCAGGCATTGGCCGAGGCGAAGGGCGCCACCCTGTTCATGCTGCTGCAGGCCGGTGTCGCCGCTCTGCTGTCGCGCCTTGGTGCGGGGCGCGATGTCGTTCTGGGCGCCCCCGTCGCCGGACGCGGCGAACCGGGGCTGGACGCGCTGATCGGGCTGTTCACCAATACTGTCGTCACCCGTGTCGATCTGTCGGGCACGCCCTCGCTGGAGACGCTGATCGAGCGGTTGCGCAAGACCGGCCTTGCCGCGGGCGACCATCAGGACCTGCCGTTCGAGGAACTGGTCGAGGCGCTGAACCCCACCCGTTCCTTGGCGCATCACCCGCTGTTTCAGGTGCTGGTCGCGCTGCAGAACACGGCCGAACCGGATTGCGCGCTGGCCGGATGCCGGATCAGCCAGATACCGTTGCACGGCAGCCATTCCCGGTTCGATCTCAGCTTCGATTTCGCTCCGACCGGCACGGCGGGTGAGGGCGGGCTGGCCCTGGCGATCGAATATGCCACCGACCTGTTCGACCACGGCACCATCGCCACGCTGGCCGACCGGCTGGAACGACTGCTTCCGACCGCTTGCGACGACCCTTCGCGACCCCTGGCCGATATTCCGCTGCTGACGGAGGCCGAGCGGGAAACCCTTGGCGCGGCCGACCATGCCAGCCAGCATTGCCATCCCGATCTGCGCCTGCCCGACCTGATCGCGACGGCGGCCGCCGAACGGCCCGACGCACCCGCCGTCAGCGATGGCCGGGCCGCGTTGAGCCACGCGGAGCTGACCGGCCGGGCGAACCGCTTTGCCCGGATGCTGCTGGCGCGGGGCATCGGCGCGGGCGATATCGTCGCCATCGGCACCCAGCGCTCGACCGACATGCTGGTGGCCCTGCTGGGAACATTGACCGCAGGGGCGGCCTATCTGCCGCTGGATCCCGACCACCCCGCCGACCGTCTGGCCTATATGCTGGACATGGCGCGGCCTTCGCTGTTGCTGGGAACCGAGACGCTGCTCCACGATCTGGGCGCGCAAGGCGCGCTGCCCGAGGGTTGCGGCAAACTGGCCCAGGCGGGCCTGGATGCGGCACTGGCGCCCCATGATGGCCGCAGCGTCACCGACAGCGAACGCCGCCGCCCGCTGAGGGCAGCGGATACGGCCTATGTGATCTTCACCTCGGGTTCGACCGGACGGCCCAAGGGGGTGATGATCCCTCATGGCGCATTGGAAAACTTCCTGCATGCGATGGCGAACCGCATCGGCATCGCGCACTCGGACCGGCTGGCGGCGGTGACGCCGATCACCTTCGACATTGCCGGGCTGGAAATGTTCCTGCCGCTGATCGGCGGGGCCAGCCTGACCATCCTGCCGCGCGAGATCACCTCGGACGGCGCGGCGCTGGCGGCGGCCTTGCACCAGCAGCGGCCGACGATCATGCAGGCCACCCCGGCGACCTGGCAGATGCTGCGCGACGCGGGCTGGCAGCCTGGCGATGACCTGACCCTGCTTTGCGGGGGCGAGGCGATGGGGCAGGATCTGGGCGACTGGATGGCGACGACCGCCCGCGCGGTCTGGAACCTGTATGGCCCGACCGAGACCACGATCTGGTCGCTGATGGACCGCGTCCGGCCCGGCCAGCCGATCCGCATCGGTCGCGCCATCGACAATACGCGGTTGCGCATCGTGGATGACCGCCTGCACCCGGTCCCCGACAATGTGCCCGGAGAGCTGTGCATCGCCGGCAAGGGACTGGCCCAGGGCTACCTGCACCGCCCTGACCTGACGGCCGAGCGGTTCGTGCCCGATCCCTCCGCTGTCGGCGGGCGCATGTATCGCACGGGCGATCTGGTCCGGCGGCGCGGCGATGTCCTGGAATATCTGGGCCGCCTGGACCATCAGGTGAAGATCCGCGGCTTCCGCATCGAACTGGGAGAGATCGAGGCCGCCATCTCGGCTGCCGGTTATCCCCGCAATGTCGTCATGGCGCTGGACGGGCCGGGCGGTGCGCCGGCGCTGGCCGCGTGGATCTGCGCATCCGGCGCCGACGGGATAGCCGAGGCGCTGTCGCGGGTGCTGCCGGATTACATGATCCCTTCGGCCTTCGTCATGCTGGAGGACTTCCCGCTGACCCCGAACGGCAAGATCGACCGCAAGGCGCTGCCGCGACCGGATCTGACGGCGGGCCAGGCCGCGTATCGCGCACCGCAGACGCAGGCCCAGATCGCCATCTGCGCCAGTTTCGCCGAAGTGCTGGACCGCGACCGGGTCGGACTGGACGACGATTTCTTCGCGCTTGGCGGTCATTCGCTGCTGGCGACAAGGCTGGCCAACCGAATCCGCGCGGCGCTGGACACCGAAATGCCGCTGCGGCTGCTGTTCCAGAATCCCAACCCCGCCGCACTGGCGCGCGCACTGGATCAGGCGCGCCCCGCCCTGCCTGCCCTGACGCGACAGGATCGTCCCGCCCGCATCCCGCTGTCGGCGGCACAACAGCGGCTGTGGTTCCTGCAACGGCTGGAGCAGCAGGGCGGGGCAGAGGCCGCCGCCAGCTACAACATCCCGATGCGGCTTGACCTGGACGGCAAGCTGGACCGGGACGCGCTGCGCCTTGCGCTTGGCGACCTGATCGCCCGGCACGAAACGCTGCGCACCCGCTTTGTGGAAGAGGACGGCCAGCCGTTCCAGCAGATCGACGGTGATGCCGAACCCGCTTTCGACACGGTCGTCACCGCGCCCGACGCGCTGGAGGCCGAACTGGCCAGGGCCGCGCTGCACCCCTTCGATCTCTCGGTCGAACATCCGCTGCGGGTGACATTGTACGAGACCGGCAAGGACCGGCACAGCCTGCTGATGGTGCTGCACCACATCGCGGGCGACGGCGCCTCTATGGGCGTGCTGGCGCGCGATCTGTCCACTGCCTATGCCGCCCGCGCCGACGGCCATGTGCCGGACCTGGCCCCGCTGACGGTGCAATATGCCGATTACGCGCAATGGCTGGAGCGGGTGATGGGCGATGGCGCCGATCCCGAAAGCCGCCAGTCACGGCAGATGGGGTGGTGGCGCCGGGCGCTGCAGGATCTGCCGCAGCTGCATGGCATGGCCACCGACATGCCGCGCGCGCCCGTCGCCAGCCATCGCGGCGCGACCGTGCCCTTCCACATCCCCGCCGAAGTGCAGGACGGCTTGGCGAAACTGGCGCAGAGTTCGGGCGCGACGCCGTTCATGGTCATCCATGCCGCGCTCTCGGCGCTGCTGACCCGGCTTGGCGCGGGCGAGGACATCGTGATCGGCACCCCTGTCGAGGGCCGCAACGATGCCGCGCTCGAACCGCTGGTCGGGATGTTCGTCAACACGCTGGTCCTGCGCGCGGACACCTCGGACGATCCCGCCTTCCGCGATCTGCTGGCACAATTGCGCGACCGCGACCTTGCTGCATGGGAGCATCAGCAACTGCCGTTCGAGCAACTGGTGGAAAGCCTGCATCCCGCACGCTCGCTGTCCCATCATCCGCTGTTCCAGATCATGCTGGCCGTCCAGCAGGGCCGCCCGCAGCCGGTCGACCTGCCGGGCCTGACGGTCACGGCGCGCGATGCCTCGGCTGCGGTGGCGCGGTTCGATCTCAGCCTGCATCTGTGGGACATGCCCGGCGAAGGCATCGAGGGCGAGCTGGAATATGCCGCCGACCTGTTCACCGAAGCCACGGCGCGGACGATGGTCGAGCGTTTTCAGCGGCTGCTGCAAGCGGTGATCGCCGATCCGGCGCTTCCCATCGGGGACATCCCGCTGTTGGACAATGCCGAAGAGGCGCGGCTGGGGAAACTGGGCCGGGGTCTGGAGACCGGGTCACGCGACACCGATATCGCCGCGCTGTTCGAAGATCAGGCAGGGCGCAGTCCGCAGATGCCCGCGCTGGAAGGCCCCGACGGCACCCTCAGCTATGCCGAGCTGGAGACCGAGGCCAACCGCATCGCCCATCACCTGCAATCCATGGGCGTCGGTAATGGCGATGCGGTGGCGATCTGCGCCCATCGCGGCACGCGCATGGTGGCGGCGATCCTCGGCATCCTCAAGGCCGGGGCCGGCTATATCCCCCTGGACCCCGCCTATCCCGCCGGCAGGCTGGATCAGGCGCTGGAAGATGCGCGGCCGAAGGTGCTGATCGCGAATGCCGCGCTGGCTGGCAGACTGAACCCGGCCGAGGGCACGGAGCTGCTGCTGGCCGACGCCCCGGAACCCGCATGGGCCGGTGCATCCGCGTCCCGCCCCGCGCGTGACCGGCACGATCCCGACCGGCTGGGCTACATGATCTTCACCTCCGGTTCGACCGGGCGGCCCAAGGGCGTGGTGATGAACCAGCGCGCATTGGTGAACCTGCTGGCATGGCAGCATCGCACGCTGCCCTTGCGGCCCGGCGCGCGGGTGCTGCAATTCGCGGCGCTCGGCTTCGACGTGGCGTTTCAGGAGATCTTCAGCACGCTTGCCTCGGGCGGTTGCCTGTGCCTGCTGCCGCAGGACCAGATCCGCGACATCGACCTGCTGTCGCGCCGCATTGCCGAGTTGCGGCTGGAACGGGTGTTCCTGCCCTTCATGGCGCTGAGCCATCTGGCCGAAGCGATCGGGCAGCGCGGCGCCACGCTGCCCGATCTGCGCGATGTGATCACGGCTGGCGAACAGTTGCGGCTGACCCCTGCCCTGCGGGCGATGTTCGCGGCCAACCCCGATTGTCGCCTGCACAACCACTATGGCCCGACCGAAACCCATGTCTGCACCGGCTGGACCGGCAGCGGGGATGTCTCTGCCTGGCCCGACCTGCCGCCGATCGGGCGGCCCGTGGACAATGGCCGCTGCCTGGTGCTGGACGCGCGGCGCCGCCCCGTGCCCGTCGGCACGCCCGGAGAGCTTTACGTGGCCGGGGCCTGCCTGGCCGAGGGCTACCTGCGTCTGCCCGAAATGACCCGCGAACGGTTCCTGCCGGTGCCTGGCGCGGAAGACCGGCGGATGTATCGCACCGGCGATCTGGTGCGCTGGTCCGCCGACGGTTCGCTGGACTATCTGGGCCGGATCGACACCCAGCTGAAGATCCGCGGCTTCCGCATCGAACCCGGCGAGATCGAGACCGCCATCGCCCGCCTGCCCGGCATCGAGGATGTCGCGGTGATCGCCCATGACGACCCGGCGCGCGGCAAGCAGCTGATCGCCTATGTCGTGGCGGAACAGGGGGCCGAGCTTCGACCGCAGGCGATCCGCGACACGCTTGGCCAGACGCTGCCCGACTACATGGTGCCGGTGGCGGTGATCGCGATGGAGGCCCTGCCGCTGACGCCAAACGGCAAGCTGGACCGCCGCGCCCTGCCCGCGCCCGATCTGTCGCGCGGTGCAGGCCGCCCGCCGCGGACCCCGGCCGAGGCCACCCTTTGCCACCTGTTCGCCGAGGTGCTGGAGCTGCCCTCGGTCGGGATCGACGACAATTTCTTCGATCTGGGCGGCCATTCGCTGCTGGCAACGCGGCTGTTCAGCCGCATCCGCAACCAGCTGCAGGCCGATCTGCCGATCAGGGCGCTGTTCGAGGCCCCCACGGTCGAGCAACTGGCGCGCAGGCTGGCGCCGGGCGGCGCCACGGCACGCCCGCCGCTGACACCCGTGCCGCGCTGCGGTGACATGCCGCCGATGTCCTTCGCTCAGCGCCGCTTGTGGTTCCTGCAACAGCTGGACGAACGCGGCTCGACCTATAACATCCCGGTCGCCCTGCGTTTCAGCGGCGTGGTGGACCAGGACGCCCTGCGCCTTGCCATCGCCGATGTCATCGCCCGGCACGAGATCCTGCGCACGACCTATCCCGTGGGCGCGGCACCCCGCCAGCATATCGCCACGCAGATGCCGCCGGTGCTGGAGCTGGTCGAAACCGGCGCAGCCCATCTGGATCGGGCCGTCCTCAGCGCCGCCACCCATGCCTTCGACCTCGCAGCCGAGGGCCCGCTGCGCGTCACCCTGATCCGCACCGCCCCCGGCAGCGGTGCCCTGGTCATCGTGCTGCATCACATCGCGGGCGACGGGGCTTCGATGGCGCCCCTGGCGCGCGACCTGTCGGCAGCCTATGCGGCGCGCTGCGCCGGGCAGGAACCCGACTGGCAGCCGCTGCCGGTGCAATATGCCGATTACGCCACCTGGCAGGCCGATCTGTTCGGCACATCCGACGATCCCGACAGCGAGCTGTCCCGGCAGCTGGGCTTCTGGCGCGAAACGCTGGCCGATCTGCCCGACGAGCTGGCCCTGCCCTTCGCCGCGCCGCGTCCTGCCGTGGCCAGCGGCTGCGGCGGGCAACTGGTCCTGCGGCTGGAAGCCGACACCCATGCGGCGCTGCTGGATCTGTCCCGCCAGCACGGGGCGACGCCCTTCATGGTCCTGCAGACCGCGCTGGCGGCGATGCTGCGGCGCCTGGGCGCGGGCGAGGACATCCCGCTGGGAAGCCCGGTCGCGGGACGCATCGACCCCTTGCTGGAAGACCTGGTCGGCTTCTTCGTCAACACGCTGGTCCTGCGGATGGATGCCGGTGGCAACCCCCGCTTCGCCGAGCTGCTGGAACGCGCCCGCCGCACCGATCTGGCGGCCTGGGAACATCAGGACCTGCCCTTCGAGGAACTGGTCGAACATCTGGCCCCCAGGCGGTCGCTGGCGCGCCATCCGCTGTTCCAGGTCCTGCTGCAGGTCCAGAACACCGCCCGCGCCGAGCTGGCGCTGCCCGGCCTGTCCCTGCAACCGATGGACCCCGACACCGGAACGTCGAAATTCGACCTGGCCTTCCATGTGGCCGAGCAAAGCGACGCCGAAGGCCGCCCCTCCGGGCTGGAGATCACGCTGGAATATTCGGGCGATCTCTACACGCCCGACAGCGCCGGACGGGTGCTGGACAGCTTCCGCCGCCTGCTGGAGGCCGCGATCCGCAATCCGCAGGCGCGGCTGAAC
This sequence comes from Paracoccus sigandri, assembly GCF_003709565.1. Taxonomy (GTDB): domain Bacteria; phylum Pseudomonadota; class Alphaproteobacteria; order Rhodobacterales; family Rhodobacteraceae; genus Paracoccus; species Paracoccus siganidrum. Next base: position 7,606 of record NZ_QNRC01000044.1, read on the forward strand.
GACTTGCCCGTGATCGACCCGGCCGAGGCCGCGGCGCTGACCTCGGATGCCGGGCTGGATCTGCGCGAGTTGCCGGTGCGCCCGGTGCCCGAGTGGTTCGAACGGATCGCCGAGGAACGTGGCGACGCCGCCGCATTGATCGCGGATGACGCGCCCGTCAGCTATCGCCAGCTTGACCAGCAAGCCAACCGCATCGCCCATGCCCTGATCGCGCGCGGCATCGGGGTCGAGGATCGCGTCGGACTGATGCTGCCACGCTCGGCGCAGATGATCGCGGCGATGCTGGGGGTGATGAAGGCGGGCGCGGCCTTCCTGCCGCTGGACCCCGATCTGCCCGCCGAAAGGCTGGCCTTCATCGCCGGCGACGCGAAGCCGCGCGCGGTGCTGACGCTGACCGACCTGCGCGACCGCCTGCCACTGGGCACCGACCTGCTGGCGCTGGACGATCCGGCGGGCTTCGCAGGCGACATCGCCGCCGCCCCCGCATCGCGCATCGCCGATACCGGGCTTGATCCGCGCCATCCGGCCTATGTGATCTACACCTCCGGCTCGACCGGGCGGCCGAAGGGCGTCGTGGTGCCTCATGCCGGGCTGCCGGCGCTGACCGTGGCACAGGTCGAACGCTTCGGCATCACCGCCGACAGCCGGGTGCTGCAATTCGCCTCGATCAGTTTCGACGCCTCGGTGATGGAGGTGATGATGGCCTTCGCCGCCGGCGCCGCGCTGGTCCTGCCGCCGCCGGGCCGGGTATTGGGCGACGATCTGACCGATGCGCTGACCAGGGGGCGCATCAGCCATGCCCTGATCCCGCCAAGCGTGCTGGCCACGCTGGACCCGGCCTTGCCCTGGCCCGAGACGGTGATCGTCGGCGGCGAGGCCTGCCCGCCGCATGTCGCCGCCGCCTGGTCGGCCGGGCACCGGCTGGTCAATGCCTATGGCCCGACCGAGATCACCATCTGCTGCGCCATGAGCCCGGTCCTGACCGGCGGCGCGCCGGTCGCACCGCCGCTTGGCAGGCCGAACGTGAATGCGCGCATCTACATCCTCGACGACGCGCTGCAACCAGTGCCGGCGGGCATCCCCGGAGAGCTTTATATCGCCGGGGACGGGGTCGCGCGCGGCTATCTGGACCGGCCCGACCTGACCGCGGAACGCTTTGTCGCCGATCCGTTCCGGCCGGGACAGCGCATGTATCGCTCCGGCGATCTGGCGCAATGGCGCGAGGACGGGCAGATCGACTATCTTGGACGCGCGGACACGCAGGTAAAGATCCGCGGCTTCCGGATCGAGCCGGGCGAGATCGAGGCCGCCATCGCCCGCGCGGGCTATCCCGCAAATGCGGTGATCCTGCGCGAGGATCGGCCGGGCCTGCCCTTGCTGGCCGCCTATGTCGCCGCGCCAGAACTGGACGCGACGGCGCTGAGGGCGGAACTGGCCGCAACCCTGCCCGACTGGATGCTGCCCGCCTCCTTCACCCGGCTGGATGCGCTGCCGATGTCGGCCAACGGCGCCAAGCTGGACCGCAAGGCGCTGCCGGTGCCGGAACATGACCGGGCCGCGACCCGCGCCCCCCGCGACCTGACCGAGGAAAAGCTGGCCGCGCTGTTCGCCGAACTGCTGGGCCAGCCCGCCATCGGCATCGACGACAGCTTTTTCGAACGCGGCGGCCATTCGCTACTGGCCACCCGGCTGGTGGCCGGAATCCGCGACCGGATGAGGGTGTCCCTGCCGATCCGCTCCGTGTTCGAGACCCCGACCGTCGAGGCGCTGGCCGACCGCATCCGCGAGACCGCTCCCGATGCCGACACCGCACCCGCACTGGTGCCGCAGCCGCGGCCTGCGGCGGTACCGCTGTCCCATGCGCAGGCGCGGCTGTGGTTCCTGCAACAATTCGAGGGACCGTCGGCCACCTACAACATTCCGCTGGCGCTGCGCCTGGCCGGTCCGCTGGACAAGGGCGCACTGGAATGCGCGCTAAACGATCTGGTGGCACGCCATGAAAGCCTGCGCACCCTGTTCCCGGCCGAGGATGCCGGCCGCCAGCTGATCCTGCCGCCCGAAGCCGCGCGGCTGGATCTGGCGCGGCTTGACGCAGGCGATCCGGATCAGGCCCTGGCCGCGCTGCGGGCCGAGGCGGCGCGCCCCTTCGATCTGGCCGCCGAGCTGCCGCTCAGCGCGACGCTGATCGCCGAGGGCTGCGACCGGCATATCCTGCTGATCCTGCTGCATCACATCGCGGGGGATGGCGGTTCGATGGCACCTCTGGCGGCGGATCTGTCCCGCGCCTATGCCGCCCGCTCGGCCGGAGATGCGCCCGACTGGTCGCCGCTGCCGGTGCAACATGCCGATTTCGCGCTGTGGCAGCGTGCCCGGCTGGGAACAGAGGACGACCCCGCCAGCGCCATCTCGGCCCAGATCGGCTATTGGCGCGACCGGCTGGCGGACCTGCCGCAGCGGCTGGATCTGCCCGCCGACCTGCCGCGTCCCGCCGTCGCCAGCCATCGTGGCGCGCATTGCCCGCTGGACCTGCCCGCCGACCTGCACCGGCAGCTGGCGGCGCTGGCCGCGGCCCATGGCGCGACGCTGTTCATGGTGCTGGAGGCCGCACTGGCCGCAACCCTGGCCCGGCTGGGCGCGGGCGACGACATCGCCATCGGAACCCCCGTCGCGGGTCGGACCGAGGCCGCGCTGGACGACCAGATCGGCCTGTTCGTCAATACGCTGGTGCTGCGCAACGACCTGTCAGGCAATCCGCGCTTCACCGATCTGCTGGCACAGGTCCGCAGCCGCGCGCTGGAGGCATACGAGCATCAGGACCTGCCCTTCGAGCAACTGGTGACGCTGCTGAACCCCGAACGCTCGCTGTCGCATCATCCGCTGTTCCAGGTGATGCTGTCGCTGCAGAACAACCGCGAGGCCGTGCTGGATCTGGACGGCATCCAGACGGCAATGCTGGATCTGGAGCTTGATGTCGCGAAATTCGACCTGAACTTCAACCTGGCCGAGCTGAGCGACGACGAGGGCCGGCCCGCTGGAATCACCGGCACGCTGGAATATGCCTGCGACCTGTTCCTGCCCGAAACCGCGCGGATGATCGCGGATTGCCTTGCCCGGATGCTGCAGGCCGTCGCCCAGGACGCAGGGCAACAGGTCATGCGGCTGCCCCTGTCGAATGCGGCGATGCCCCTGCCGCAGGCCGTCGCCGACCGGCAGGCCCTTACCCTGCCCGACCTGCTGGCCGATCTCCCCGATCACGCGACCCGCACCGCCCTGGTCACCGAGGACGCCGAGATGAGCTTCGGCGCGCTGGCGCAGCATTCCGACCGCCTTGCGCGCCTGCTGATCGGGCGGGGGATCGGGCCGGGCGATCTGGTCGGACTTGCGCTGCCGCGCGGGACCGAACTGATCGTGGCGCTGCTGGCCGTGGTCAAGACCGGCGCGGCCTATCTGCCGCTCGATCCCGATTACCCGGCAGAACGGCTGGCCGCGATCATCGAGGACGGCGCGCCGCGACTGGTGCTGACCGCGATGGAGGTCGAGGATCGCCTGCCCGAACAGGCGGCGCATCTGAAGCTGGTGATCGACCGCGGCCCGGTGCTGATGCGGCGTCAGGCCATGTCCGACCGGCCGCTGAACCCCACCGAACGGTTGCGTCCGCTGCATGGAGAAGACCCGGCCTATGTGATCTTCACCTCGGGTTCGACCGGCCGGCCGAAGGGAGTGGTGGTGCCGCAACGCGCCGTGGCCAGCCACATGGGCTGGATGCGCGACAGTTTCCCGCTGACCCCGCAGGACCGGGTGCTGTTCCGCACCTCGCTGAACTTCGACGCCGCCGAATGGGAAATCTGGCTGCCGCTGATCTGCGGCGCCGGGATGGTGATCCTGCCCGACGCGCTGCGGCTGGAGCTGGACCGCATCCCCGATTTCGCCGCCCGCAAGCGGGTGACGGTGATGCAGGTGGTGCCCTCGATGCTGCCGCCGATGCTGGATGCGCCGGAACGCCCCCGCCTGCGCTGGCTGTTCTCGGGCGGCGAGCCGCTGGCCGAGGCGCTGGCCCGGCGCGCGGCATCGGTCTGGGGCGCCGAGGTGGTCAACCTCTACGGACCCACCGAAACCACGATCCAGATCACCGCCGCGAATCTTTCGGAAACGCCTGTCACCGACGGAACCGGGCGCGCCGCCATGCCGATCGGCCATCCGGTCGGGGACGCGCGGCTGCTGGTCCTGGACCCCTGGCTGCAACCCGTCCCCCCCGGCGTCCCCGGAGAGCTGTATGTGACCGGCGCGCAGGTCGCGCTTGGCTATCTGGGCCGTGCGGCGCAGACGGCGGAACGCTTCATCGCCAGCCCCGCCGCAGCCGGCCAGCGGATGTATCGCACCGGCGACCGGGTGCGCTGGCGGGTGGATGGACAGCTTGAATTCGTCGGTCGCGCCGACGAGCAGTTGAAGATCCGCGGCTTCCGCGTCGAACCCGGCGAGATCGAGACCGCCATCCGCCGCGCCGGACATTCGGGCGTCGCCGTGATCGCCCGCGAGGATCGGCCGGGCCACCGGCAACTGGTGGCCTATGTGACCAGCCCCGGTCTGGACGAGGCCGGATTGCGCAGCCATCTGGCGGCCGAACTGCCCGACTACATGGTGCCTGCCGCCATCGTCCGGCTGGACGCGCTACCGCTGACCGCCAACGGCAAGCTGGACCGCCGCGCCCTGCCCGCCCCGCAAGTCACCGGCGACACGCCGCTGCGCGACGCCGCCAACGGGACCGAGCAGGTGTTCTGCGAGCTCTTTGCCTCGATCCTGTCGCTCGATCGGGTCGGCGCCGATCAGGGCTTCTTCACGCTGGGGGGCGATTCGATCTCGTCGATCCAGCTGGTCGGCCACGCCCGCCGCGCGGGCTGGCGGATCACCGCAAGGGACGTCTTCCAGCACCAGACGCCCGCCGCCCTGGCCCGGATCGCGCTGCCGCTGTCGGGCGACGAGACCCGGCCCGCCACCGGCAATCCCTGCGGACCGCTGCCCGCGACGCCGATCATGGCCGAGTTCCTCTCGGATCCCGACCATGGCGATGCCTTCCAGCAAAGCATGTTGCTGACCCTGCCCGAGGGGATCGATCGCGATGGACTGATCCGCGTTCTGCAGGCGGTCCTCGACCATCATCACGCCTTGCGGCTGACGGCGCAGGCGGATGGCGGGCTGGTCATCCCCGAACCCGGCAGCCTGCGGGCCGAGGACTGCCTGCATCTGTCCGACATCCCGCATCCCGACCTGGCGGCGGCGATGGATCAGGCCGCCGCCCGGCTGGATCCGCGCACGGGGCGGCTGGTGCAGGCCGTCTGGTTCCCGCAACCCCGGCGGCTGATGCTGACCATCCACCACCTTGCCGTGGACGGCGTGTCGTGGCGCATCCTGCTGCCCGATCTGGCGCAGGCATGGGCGGCCGTCGCCGAGGGGCGCGAACCCGCACTGACGCCGGCGCCGACCTCGTTGCGCGACTGGGCCACGGCACTGCCCGCCCTGGCCGCACGTCGCCGCGACGAGTTACCGCTGTGGCAGGAAATGGATGCTGGCGATGCGCCGCTGGCCGCGCAGGCGCTGGATCCGGCGCTGGATACGGTCGCCACCCAGCAGAACCTTGTCACCGAACTGGAGCCGCAGGTCACGCAGACCCTTCTGACCCGCGCGGTCGAGCGGATCAACGCCGGCGTCAACGACGTGCTGCTGGCCGCTTTCGCGCTGGCGGTGATCCGCTGGCGGCGCGACGAGGGACAGTCCGGCACGCAGGCCGCCACCTTCCTGCTGGAGGGCCACGGCCGAGAGCCGATCCTTGCCGGCGCCGAGACCGGCCAGACCGTCGGCTGGTTCACCAGCCTGTTCCCGCTGCGCCTGCATCTGGACGGCCTGGACCCGGCCGCGGTGCTGTCGGATAAGGATGGCGCCGCCCTGGATCGGGTCCTGAAATCCGTCAAGGAACAGCTGCGCCGCATCCCCGACAACGGCATCGGCTACGGCCTGCTGCGGCACATGAACCCCGAGACCGCGCCGGTGCTGGCACGGATGGCCAGGCCCGAGATCGCCTTCAACTATCTGGGTCGCTTCGGCGCTCCGGGACAGGGCGGCGACAGCGCCCCCCACGATCCGCCGCCTGCCTTCCAGCCCGCCCCCGAGGCCTCGGCCCTGTCGGGTGGCCAGGATCCGCGCCGCGCACTGACCAATGTCATCGAGCTGAACGCGATGACGCTGGACGGACCCTGCGGGCCGCGGCTGATCACCAACTGGTCCTGTGCCGGCCGTCTGATCGGCACCGACCGGATGCGGGCGCTGGCCGATGGCTGGTTCGACGCGCTGCGCCGCATCGCTGCCGCCGCCGAAACCGGCAACGGCGCCTCCCTGCTCACCCCGTCGGACGTGCTGGCCGATATCGACCAGTCCGAGATCGAATTTCTGGAGACCCTCTATGCGTGAAGCGAATATCGAGAACATCCTGCCGCTGACCCCCCTTCAGCACGGCTTCCTGTTTCACGCGCTCTATGACGACGGGGTGCAGGACAGCTATGTGACGCAAATGGTCTTCTCGATCGAGGGGCCGCTGGACGCCGCCGGGTTGCAGGCTGCGGCCCGTGCCCTGCTGCGCCGCCATGCCGGCCTGCGCGCGGCCTTCGTCCATCACAAGGTCAAGGCCCCGGTCCAGGTGATCCAGCGCGCCCCGGACCTGCCCTGGCAGGATCTGGACCTGTCTGCCGCCTCCGACCCCGAAGCCGCGCTGGCGGCCGAGATCGCCCGCGATTACGAACGGCGCTTCGATCTGGCCCGCGCGCCGCTGCTGCGCTTCACCCTGATCCGCATGGCGCCCGAACGCCATATGCTGATCTTTACCAGCCATCACATCCTGATGGACGGCTGGTCCACGCCGCTGCTGCTGAATGAGCTGTTCACCCTCTACGACCAGGGTGCCGAGACCGCCGGGCTGCCGCATGTCACGCCCTGGCGCGACTATGTCAAATGGCTGGCGGGACGCGACAGCGCGGCGGCGCGCGCGGCATGGCAGAACGCCTTCGAGGGGTTCGAGGAGCCCGCCCGCATCGCCCCTGCCGCCACCAGCGGGGCGGTGCCGCAGGTCATGCACCGCCCGATCCCCGGCGCGCTGATCGCGCGGATGCAGGATCGCGCCCGCGAATTGGGCGTGACCATGAACACGCTGGCCCAGGCGGCATGGGGGCTGGTGCTGGGCCATCTGACCCACCGCCAGGACGTCGCCTTCGGCAGCATCGTCTCGGGCCGTCCCGCCGATCTGCCGGGGGTCGAGAACATGATCGGCCTGTTCATCAACACCGTCCCGGTCAGGCTGCGCTGGCGCCCGGAAATGCGCGCATCCGATCTGCTGCGCAGGTTGCAGGCCGAACAGGCCGGGCTGCTGGACCATCAGCATCTGGGCCTGTCCGAGATCCAGCGCATCGTCGGTCAGGGCGATCTGTTCGACAGCCTCGTCGTGTTCGAGAACTTCCCCGTCAGCGCGCCCGGCGACGCGGGCAAGGACAGCATCGGCAGGTTGCGGATCGAGCGCCATTCGAACCATGGCGGCGACATGTCGCATTACGCGGCCAGCATCGCGATCCTGCCCGGCGACAGCTATCAGGTGAAACTCGCATGGCGTGGCGATCTGATATCGGATGCCATGGCCGAATGGCTGGTGCAGGCCTGCCTGCGGGCGCTGGACGCGCTGGCCGATCCTGCCGACACGGTGCTGGGCCGCATCGCGCTGACCCCGCCCGAAGACCTGGCCGCGCTGACGGCGCCGTGGAACGACACCGGCCGCGACTATGGTCAGGAAACGCTCGCCGACATGCTGGAGAATTTCGCCTCGGGCGACGATCCCGCGCTGGATGTCGAGGGCGAAAGGCTGACCCGCGCCGCCCTGCATGTCCGCGCCAATCGCCTTGCGCATGAGCTGATCGCGCGCGGCATCGGTCCCGGCGATCTGGTCGGTGTGATGATGCCGCGCTCGGCCCGGATGGTCGTGGCGGTCATGGCCGTGCTGAAGGCGGGGGCCGCCTATCTGCCGCTGGATCCCGATTACCCGGCCGAGCGGCTGACCCACATGGTCCGCGATGCCGCCCCGGCGCTGGTGCTGACGACGCCGAACGTGCCGCGCCGGCCCGCCGCCGAAGACGCGCCGGTCCTGTGCCTGGACCGCAGCCGGATGGCGCAGATCGCGCGCAGGTCCGCCGATGCGCCCACCGATGCGGTCCGCCACCGCCCCTTGCAGCCCGATGACGCGGCCTATGTGATCTATACCTCGGGCTCGACCGGCACGCCCAAGGGGGTGATCGTCCCCCACAGCGGCATCGTCAACCGGCTGCGCTGGATGCAGCAGGAATATCCGCTGCAACCCGATGACGCCGTCCTGCACAAGACCGCCTTCGGCTTCGACGTGTCGGTGTGGGAACTGCTGTTCCCGCTGGTCAGCGGCGCCCGGCTGGTCGTCGCGCGACCCGACGGCCACCGCGACCCCGCCTATCTGGCCCAGCTGATCCGCGAACGCCGGGTGACGATGGTGCATTTCGTCGCCTCGATGCTGGAACTGTTCATCGACGAGCCCGGCGCCCGCGATCTGCCGCTGCGCCGGGTGATCTGCGGCGGCGAGGCCCTGGGCCCGGATCTGCTGGCACGGGCGCGCCGGCACCTGGATTGCGAGATCCACCATTCCTATGGACCGACCGAAACCTCGATCGGGGTCGCCGCGCATCCCTGCGGCAGCGCCGACCAGGCCGGCCCGGTCCCGGTCGGCCCGATCCCGGTCGGCGGGCCGGTCGCCAATACCCGCTTCCACGTCCTCGACCGCGAACTGCGGCGCGTTCCTCCCGGCGTCACGGGTGAACTCTACATCACCGGCGGCAGCCTTGCGCGCGGCTATCTGAACCAGCCGGGCCTGACGGCGGAACGCTTCGTGGCCGATCCCTTCGCCCCCGGCCAGCGGATGTATCGCTCGGGCGACCTGGCGCTGTGGCGCGAGGATGGCAAGCTGGTCATCCGCGGACGCACCGACCAGCAGGTCAAGATCCGCGGATTGCGGATCGAGCTGGGCGAGATCGGTGCCGCGATCTCGGCTGCGGGCTGGCCGCATAACGCGGTGATCCTGCGCGAGGATCAGCCCGGCCAGCGCCGCATCGTGGCCTATATCGTTCGGCGCAATGGCAAGTCCGCCGACCATCAGCGACTGCGCGGAGAACTGGCCCGCAGGCTGCCCGATCACATGGTGCCTGCCGCCTTCATCACGCTGGACGCCCTGCCCAGCCTGCCCAATGGCAAGCTGGACCGCCGCGCCCTGCCCGCACCCGATACCGCGCTGGCCGGGGCCGCCATGCCCCGCAATCCTCGTGAACGCGCCGTCGCCGCGCTGTTCGCCGAGGTCCTGGCGCTGCCCGCCGATGCCGCCGCTGCCCTGTCCGTGGCCGACAACTTCTTCGCCCTTGGCGGCCATTCGCTGCTGGCCATCCGGCTGATCTCCCGCCTGCGCAGCGAAATGGGGGTCGAGATCTCGATCCGCAGCCTGTTCGAGAACCCGACCGTCGAGGCCCTTGCCCGCGTCCTGGACCAGGCCAGCGGCAAGCCGATGCGTCCCGCCCTGCGCGCGATGCCGCGACCCGAGACCCTGCCGCAATCCTTTGCCCAGTCCCGGCTGTGGACGATCACGCAGCTGGAAGGTCCATCCGCCGCCTACAACATGGCGATGGCGCTGCGGCTGAAGGGTCCGCTGGACGCGCAGGCCCTGCATGCCGCGCTGGCCGACGTGACCGCCCGGCACGAGGTGCTGCGCACGACCTTCCCCGACCACGCCCAGCCGGTGCAGCAGGTCATGGCGGCGGCCGACCCCGACTTCACGCTGCGCGACATCGCACCCGAGGCGCTGGCGCCCGCGCTGGAGGCCGAATCCGCCCATCCGTTCGACCTGTCGCGCGACCTGCCGCTGCGCTGCGTCCTGTTCCGGCTGTCGGATCAGGACCATGTGCTGTTACTGGTGCTGCACCATATCGCGGGCGATGGCGCGTCGCTTGCTCCGCTGGCCTCGGACCTGGCCGATGCCTATCGCGCGCATCTGGACGGCGTCGCCGCGATCCTGCCGCCCCTGCCGGTGCAATATGCCGACTATGCGCTGTGGCAGCGCGAGTTGCTGGGCGATGCCGCCGACCCGGACAGCCTCGCGGCACGTCAGGCCGATTTCTGGACCCGGACCCTTGCCGGCGCGCCGCAGCAGGTGACGTTGCTGCCCGACCGACCCCGTCCCGCCGTCGCGGCCCATCGCGGCGCCCGGATCCCGCTCGGCATCGATGCCGCGACCCATCAGGCGCTGGATGCGCTGGCCAGCCGTCGCGGCGCCACCATGTTCATGGTCCTGCACGCGGCCCTTGCGATGGCGATGCAGCGGTCCGGCTGCGGCGACGACATCGTCATCGGCACCGCCCTTGCCGGTCGGCAGGACGATCTGCTGCAGGACATGGTCGGCTTCTTCGTGAACACGCTGGCGCTGCGCAGCCGGATCGATGCCGAGCGGAGATTGGACGACCTGCTGGACGACATCCGCGATGCCGATCTGTCCGCCTTCGACAATCAGGACCTGCCCTTCGAACAGATCGTGGATCGGCTGGTCCCTGACCGTTCGCTGTCGGTCAACCCGCTGTTTCAGGTATTTCTGGTGCTGCAGAACGCGGCGCCCTCCGCCCTGTCCCTGCCCGGCCTGACGGTCGATGCGATCGAAACCGGGCTGGATGCCGCCAAGTTCGACCTGACCCTCGACCTGGCCGAGCGCCGGGATCAGGCAGGTCGTGCCGCAGGTATCGAGGGCGTGCTGCAATATGATGCCGACCTGTACGAGCCCGGCACCGCCCACCGCTTCGCCGCCCGTTTCCAGCGCATTCTGCAAGCGCTGGCCCAGCATGGCGACTCGCCGCTGCGCGACATCCCGATGCTGGATCAGGACGAGGCCGCACTGTTGCGCGATTTCGGCACGGGCGCCCCCGTCGCCGCCGATCTGGCCGGGCGCGACTTCTTCGCGCTGATCGAGGCCGCCGCCACGCGCGACCTTTCAGCCCCGGCGCTGGACGACGGCCGGCAGGTGCTCGGCTATGCCGATCTGCTCCACCGCGTCGAGACCTGCGCCGCGGGCCTGGTGGAACACGGGATCCGGCCCGGAGACCGGGTCGGCGTCATGCGCCACCGCTCGGCCGAGGCGGTGATCGCGATGCTGGGCATCATCCGGGCCGGAGGGGTCTATCTGCCGCTGGATCCGAACTACCCGCAGGACCGGCTGGACTGGATCGTGGCAGACGCCCGGCCCGCCCTGGTCCTGGCCGAGCCCGCCACGGGCGACCGTCTGCCGGCAGGCAGCGTCGCCGTGCTGCGCGATCTGCCCGCAGCGACCTGCGCCTTGCCGCCTCGGCCACGGCTGCATGATCCGGCCTATGTGATCTATACCTCGGGTTCGACCGGGCGGCCCAAGGGCGTGGTGCTGACCCATGCCGGCCTGGCCGGCCTGGTCGACGGCCAGCGCGAGGCCTTCGACATCACCCCCGATGCGCGGGTGCTGCAATTCGCCTCGCCCAGCTTCGATGCGGCGATCGCGGAAATCGTCGTGACGCTGGGATCCGGGGCGACTCTGGTGCTGGCCGACAGCGCCGAGATGGCCCCCGGCGCCCCGCTGGCCGATCTGGTGCGGCGGCGCGGGATCACCCATGCGACCCTGCCGCCGGTGGTGCTGGCCGCAATGCAGCCCGCCGACATGGCCGGCCTGACCCATCTGGTCACGGCAGGCGAGGCCCTGCCCCCGCATCTGGCGGCGATCTGGGGCGAAGGCCGCCATCTGGTCAACGCCTATGGCCCGACCGAAAACACCGTCTGCGCCACCATGTCCGTCCTGCCTGCGGGGGGCCAGCCCTCGGGGGAAATCTCCGCGCCGATCGGGCAGCCGATCAAGGGCACCGACATCCACATCCTCGACGCCTCCCTCCACCCTGTCCCGATCGGCGTCGTGGGCGAGCTCTACATCGCCGGCTCGGGTCTGGCGCAGGGCTATCTGAACCGGCCCGACCTGACGGCCGAGCGCTTCCTCGCCAATCCCTTCGCGCCCGGCCGGCGCATGTACCGCTCGGGCGATCTGGCGCGGTGGCGCGAGGACGGGCAGGTCGAGTTCGTCGGCCGCGCCGACCAGCAGCTCAAGATCCGCGGCTTCCGCATCGAACCCGCCGAGAT
>NZ_QNRC01000045.1 GCF_003709565.1 Paracoccus sigandri
CGGCGCCGGCCGCCAGCGTTGCGGCCTCGGCCACGCGGGCGGCCAGGCCGTCGCCCGGCGCGGCAGCCAGCGCGGCGGGGGCCTGCGGCGCGGGGGCGGCGGGCGGCGGCGTCGTGGGCCTGGGCCGCGCGGCCAGCTCGAACCGGTCCAGCGGCGTGTCCAGGACAGGCTCGTCCACGCCAAGCTCGGCCTGCCATTGCAGCAGGGCCAGCGCCGTCTCGGCGTCCAGCTCGATTCCCTGATATGTCGGGTTGGCGTCCATCAGACCCGCAAGCTAGGCCGCGCCGGGCCGATGGGCAAGTCAGTCGGCGACAAGCATGTAGCCCGTGCCGCGCACCGTCTGCAGGAAGCGCGGCTCTTTCGGGTCGGGCTCGATCTTGCGGCGCAGGCGGGTGATCTGCACGTCGATGGCGCGTTCGGAATTTTCCGCCTCCTCGCCCGGCGCGGCCCCGCCGCGGCCCAGATCGTCGATCAGCTCCGTGCGGCTGACCGGCTGGCCCCGGCTGGCGGCAAGGCGGCGCAGCAGCGCCTGTTCGGTGCCGGTCAGGCGCAGATGCGTCTCGCCCTGCCACAATTCGCCCTTCTCGGTGTCGTAGCGCAGCGTGCCGAGGGTCAGGAACTTGGGCTGCGAGACCTCGGCCACGGGCACGCGGCGCAGGATCGCGGCGATGCGCAGCAGCAATTCGCGCGGCTCGAAGGGCTTGGGCAGGTAATCGTCGGCGCCGCTTTCCAGGCCGGCGATGCGGTCCTCGGTCTCGCCCCGCGCGGTCAGCAGCAGGATCGGCGTCGAAAGCCGCTTGCGCAGGTCGCGGGTCAGCGAGATCCCGTCCTCGCCCGGCATCATCACGTCCAGCACGATCAGGTCGAATTCCAGCCCGCCCAGCAGGCGGCGGGCCTGGGCGGCATCGCTGGCCGCGCTGACCAGATAGCCGTTCTTGCGCAGGAAGCGCCCCAGCAGGGACCGGATGCGTTCATCGTCGTCGACGATCAGGATATGGGCGTCGGGGCTGCTCATCGGCGGGGCCTTCGCTATTCGGGCAATTCCTTCATCGCCTGATACTGCGAACGCATCTCGGGGTCCATCATCGCTTCCAGCACCTGCCGGAAACCCGCCACGGCCTGCGGCCCGGCCTTGCGATAGGCGGCGCGCATCCGCGCCCGCTGCGCCTCGGACAGGCGGCGTTCCAGCGCCACGCCCTTGGGCGTCAGGTGCAGCTGGCGTTCGCGCCGGTCGCGGCGGCCGACGCGGCTTTCGACCAGCCCGTCGTCGATCAGCGTGCGCAGCACCCGGTTCAGCGACTGCTTGGTCACGCCCAGCACCGCCAGCAGCGCGGTCACGGTCAGGCCGGGATCGCGGTTGATGAAATGCAGCGCCCGGTGATGGGCGCGGCCATAGTCCAGGTCGGCCAGGATCATGTCGGGATCGGCGGTGAAGGCGCGATAGGCGAAGAACATCGCCTCGATGCCGCGGCGCAGCTGGTCGTCGGTCAGAAACAGCAGGTCCTCGCCGCCCATCCCCGGAATACGCACCTTCTCCTGCATCCGACACTCCTGTCATCAATCTGCCACTTGATAGGGCAGCCTTGTTGACTTTCCAAGATTCGATTGCTAGCCGTCAAGCATCTTGCGCAAGAAAAAGTCTGATTCTGGGCGGATCGGCGCAAGATTCGCAAACCCGGTCGGATGGAGAAAGACATGACGGCGGCATATGACGATCGCGACGGCAAGATCTGGATGGATGGCGAACTGATCGACTGGCGCGACGCGAAGGTACATATCCTGACCCATGCGCTGCACTATGCCAGCTCGGTCTTCGAGGGCGAGCGCTGCTATGACGGCAAGATCTTCAAGGGCCACGAGCATTCGCTGCGGCTGATCGAATCGGCGCGGCTGCTGGACATGACCTCGCCCTACAGCGCCGATCAGATCGATGCCGCCAAGCAGGCGGTGCTGGACGCCAACGGCTTCACCAATGCCTATGTGCGCGCGGTGATGTGGCGCGGCTCGGGGCTGGACATGGGGGTCTCGGCGGCGCGCAACCCGGTGCGCATGGCGATCGCGGCCTGGGAATGGGGCAGCTATTACGGCGATGCGAAATGGCAGGGCGCGAAACTGGACGTCGCCAAGTGGAAGCGGCCCAGCCCGGAAACCATCCCCACCGCCGCCAAGGCCGCCGGGCTCTACATGATCTGCACCATGTCCAAGCACGCGGCCGAGGCCAAGGGCTGCTCGGACGCGCTGTTCATGGACTGGGAGGGCTATGTGGCCGAAGCCACCGGCGCCAACATCTTCTTCGTCAAGGACGGAGAGGTGCATACCCCGCTGGCCGACCGTTTCCTGAACGGCATCACCCGGCAGACCATCATCCAGATGCTGAAGGACCAGGGCACCGCCGTGCATGAACGCCGCATCAGGCCCGAGGAACTGGAGAACTTCCAGGAATGCTTCCTGACCGGCACCGCCGCCGAGGTCACGCCGGTGGGGCAGATCGGCGACTGGCATTTCCAGGTCGGCCAGGCCACCCGCGACATCGCCGAGGCCTATGAGGCGCTGGTCCGGTCCTGACCAGCTGCCCGCGTTACGAATAAGAAGGGCCGCTCCTGGCAGGGAGCGGCCCCTTTTCTTGCCGGATCGGGCCGGTTCCTCAGGCCATCTGGCCACGCTCGATGCGCAGGAACTCGGCCGCCTTGCGGTTGTCCTCGCCGCGCATCTGCGGGCGCGACCGCAGGGTCTCGATCGCCGGATGAGTGCGGGATTCGCGTTCCTGACGCGTATATTCACGCAGCCGCGCGGTGCCGTGGCCGCGCGGCCGGTCGCTGATATGCTTGCTCATGACGGGCCCTCCTCATGGACATGGGACCGTCAATATAGGGGCGAATCACTTCGATTCAAAACCCTCACGCCGCCTTGATGCCCTGCGCCGCCGCCAGGACGGCATGCAGCGCCGTCGGATCCTCGTTCGCGCGCAGCTTGGTGCGCAGATCGGCGTCGCGCAGGGTCCGCGACACCAGGGCCAGCGCCTTCAGGTGATCGACGCCCCCGGTCTCGGGCGCAAGCAGCGCGAAGACCAGGTCGACGGGCTGGCGGTCCACCGCGTCGAAATCCAGCGGCTTGTCCAGCCGGATGAACAGGCCGACGACCTTGTCCAGCCCGTGCAGCCGCGCATGGGGCAGCGCCACGCCCTGCCCGACGCCGGTCGGCCCCAGGCTCTCTCGTTCCTGGAGCGCGTCCAGGACCTCGGTGCCGTTCAGCCCGTATTCGGCCTGCGCCAGTTCGGCCAGTTCCTGAAACAATCGCTTCTTGGAAGTGACCTGACCCAAGGAGCGGACGGCCCCCGGCCTGATGATCTCGCTGAGTTGCATTCAGTCGTACTTTCCTGCGCCTGCCGCCCCCGCCATTCCGGCTGGGGCGGACCGGTTCATCAGCGCCACGCGCGGCCTAACCGTTGCCACGCGGGTCGATCCACCCGACATTGCCGTCTTCCCGGCGGTGGACGACGTTGACGCCGCCATGTTTCTCGTTGCGGAACACCAGAAGCGGCGTTCCGGCCAGTTCCATCTGCATCACCGCATCGCCGACCGACAGGGTCGGCACGCGGGCTTCCATCTCGGCGATGATGATGGGCTGCAATCCGCTGTCATGCGATTCCCATTCTTCTTCATCGGCCGCCAGCACATACATGCCTGCCTGACCGAATTCAACCGGCTCGGAGCGGTCCTTGTGATGGTCCTTCAGGCGGCGCTTGTAGCGGCGCAGCTGCTTGTCCATCTTTTCGCGGCAGGCTTCGAAGGCGGCATAGACCTCGGTCGCGGCGCCGCGGGCCTGCACGGTCAGGCCGGTGGACAGATGCACGATGGCGTCGCACAGGAACTGATGCGCATCGCGGGAAAAGGTGACCGCCGCATCGGTCGGACGCTGGGAGTATTTGGTGATGGTCTCGCCCAGCTCGGTCTCGACATGCGTGCTGAGAGCATCGCCGACATCGATATGTTTTCCGCTGATGGTATAGCGCATCGTCTTTCCTTTCCGGTTGCCCGTCCTTCCATGCGCCGGCCCGTTCAGTCCCAAGCCGACAGCGCCGGAAAAACGGGGTTTGCGGGGTACGGCAGATCCGCACCCGCGTAGGACAATTTGGTGACAGCAAATCGGTTCTGTCAACGGTGCGCAGCCGGCGGGCGGCAAAATGACCGCCCCGCGCGCCGCCGTTCACGCCATCGAGAAGCCCTCGCCCAGATAGACCTGCCGCACGCGGGGGTCGGCGACGATCTCGGCGGTGGTGCCCGACATCAGCACATGGCCGTCGTGCAGGATATAGGCGCGATCGACGATTCCCAGCGTTTCCCGCACGTTATGGTCGGTGATCAGCACGCCGATGCCGCGCGACTTCAGGTCGTGGACCAGTTCGCGGATCTCGCCCACGGCGATGGGATCGACGCCGGCAAAGGGCTCGTCCAGCAGCAGATAGCCCGGATTCGAGGCAAGGCAGCGCGCGATCTCGACCCGGCGCCGCTCGCCCCCCGACAGCGCCAGCGCCGGCGCGCCGCGCAGGTGGGTGATGGAAAAATCGCCCAGCAGCTCCTCCAGCCGGTCGCGGCGGTGATGCGGATCCTCCTGCGCGACCTCCAGCACGGCCATGATGTTCTGCTCGACCGTCAGGCCCCGGAAGATCGACATCTCCTGCGGCAGATAGCCGATTCCCATCCGCGCGCGGCGGAACATCGGCAGGCGCGTGGCATCCTGCCCGTCGATCAGCACCTGCCCGGCATCCACCGGCACCAGCCCGGCGATGCAATAGAAGCAGGTCGTCTTGCCCGAGCCGTTCGGCCCCAGCAGCGCCACCACCTCGCCGCGCATCAGGTCGACCGAGACATCGCGGATCACCGGCCGGTTGCGATAGGACTTGCGCAGCCCCCGGACCGCCAGACCGGTCGGCCCCGCCTTCGGCGCCGCCGATTCCCGCATCCCCGATTCCCGCAGCCCCGCCATCAGTTGCCGCCCGGCTGCAGGACGGAACGGACCCGGCCCTCGACCTGCGCGGTGCCGGCGCCGATATCGACGCGCATCCGGTCGCCGGTCAGCACGTTGCGGCCCTGGGTCAGCACCACGTCGCCCGACAGCACGACGATGCCCGATTCGACGTCGTAATCGGCCTCGGCCGCCTCGGCCGCATCGGTCCCGCTGACCAGCGTCACCGCGCCCTCGGCCTTCAGCGCCTTGATGCGGTCCTGCCCGCCCTCGGCATAGATCACCGTGACGCGCTCGGCCGCCAGCCGCATCTCGCCCTGCCCGATGACCACGTTGCCCGAGAAGACCGCGCTGCCGTCGGACTGATCGACCGAGAGATTGTCGGCCGAGACCTCGACCGGGGCCGAGGTGTCGGCGCGCATCCCCCCGAAGGCGACGTTCTGCGCGGCGGCCGGTCCGGCCGACAGCAACAGGGCGATCATCAGGGGGCGCAGCATGTGCCGGTCCTTCTCGTCATCTTTCAGGGACGGTATATCAGACGGACTCCGCCGGTGAAGTTCAAGATGGAACCGGCATCCGATGCCGCGCCATCGCCCTCTGGCGCGGCCGGGGCAAGCTCCATCGCGCCGGCGGTCAGCTCGCCGAAGGGCGCGGTCGCGCGGATGCCGTCATCGGCCAGGATCCGCGAGCGGTCGGTGGCGGCATCGATTCGCGGCGCATCGACCACCCAGCCCGAGGACGTCGCCATATGCACCCCCCCGGAAAGAGAGATCCGGTCCGTGTCCATGCCGACCTCGGGCGCGGTCAGGTCGGCCACCAGCCCGTCCCTGGCCTTCCAGTTCAGCGCCAGCTGGCTGGCCGAGCCCGCCGAATCGGCCCCCACGGGCGCGGCCTGCGCGGCGCGTAGCGTCAGCTCGGCCCCGTCCGGGGTCACGCCGGCATATTCCGGCGCGATCATCCGCGGATCGCGGGCCATCTGCTCGGCATCGACATCGGCATAGGGGATCTGCGGCTCGGTCCCCGGCTGGCGCGAGAACAGGAACATCGTCGACAGGATCGCCAGCGCCAGCAGCGGCAGAAGCACCCGCAGCCAGCGGACGATGCGGGTGCGATCCGCCATGTCAGACCATCCCGGCGCGCAGGCAGTCATGGATATGCAGGATCCCGCAGGGCAGCCCGTCGCGCACGGCGAACAGGCAGGTGATCTTGCGCGACTGCATCTCGGCCAGCGCGGCCTCGGCCAGCGCGTCGGGCTCGATCACCCGCGGGCCGCGGGTCATCACCTCGGCCGCATCGCGCTCCAGCAGGCCCTGCATGTGGCGGCGCAGGTCGCCATCGGTGATGATGCCCACCAGCCGCCCCTGCCCGTCCGTCACCCCGGTCACGCCATAGCCCTTCTGGCTGATGACCAACAGCGCCTCGGACATGGGCGCGCCCTCGGCCACCAGCGGCATGTCCCGGTGCATCAGGTCGCCGACTTTCGCCAGGCGCGCGCCCAGCTTGCCGCCGGGATGGAAGGTGCGGAAATGCTCGGGCGTGAAGCGGCGATGCTCCATCAGCGCGATGGCCAGCGCATCGCCAAGCGCCAGCGTCATGGTGGTCGAGGTGGTGGGCACGATCCCGTTGCCGCAGGCTTCCGGCGCCGCGGGCAGCACCAGCGCCACGTCGGCCTGCCGCAGCAGGGTCGAGCCCGCGCGCGAGGCGACCCCGATCAGCGGGATCTGGAAGCGCCGCGTATGGGCGATCAGGTCGGCCAGCTCGGGCGTCTCGCCGCTGTTCGACAGGACCAGCGCCAGATCGGCCTGCGTGACCATGCCCAGGTCGCCATGGCTCGCCTCGGCCGGATGGACGAATTGCGCCGGCGTCCCGGTCGAGGCCAGCGTCGCCGCGATCTTGCGCCCGACATGGCCCGACTTGCCCATGCCCGAGACGACGACCCGCCCCGTCACCGCCAGGATCCGGTCGACCGCCTGCCGGAACCCGGCCCCCAGCCCGTTGCCCAGCTCGGCGGCCAGCGCCTCCAGCCCCTGCGTCTCGGTCTCGATGACCCGCCGCGCCGTCTCGATATATTCGTCGGTCAAACCAGCCGCCTTCTTCGTTGCCGAAATACCCTCGGGGGGTCCGGGGGGCGAAGCGCCCCCGGCCTTCTTTCCAGTGGGGCCTATCTAGTGACGGAAGATGTCGTTTTCATCCCCCCAGCCCAGCAGGTCCAGATGCGCCCGCGCCGGCAGGAAGTCGAAACAGGCCTGCGCCAGGCCCATGCGGTTCTCGCGCCGCAACCGCTCCTCCAGCGCCTCCTTCAGCTTGTGCAAATGCAGCACGTCCGAGGCCGCATATTCGAGCTGCGCGTCGGTCAGGTCCGCCGCCCCCCAGTCGCTGGTCTGCTGCTGCTTGCTGACATCGACGCCGACCATCTCGTTCAGCAGGTATTTCAGCCCGTGCCGGTCGGTATAGGTGCGGACCAGCTTCGAGGCGATCTTCGTGCACCAGACGGGCGAGGTCACGACCCCGAAGGCGTTCTCCAGCGCGGCCACGTCGAATCGCCCGAAATGGAACAGCTTCAGCACCTTGGGATCGGTCAGCATCCGGCACAGGTTCGGCGCCTCGGTCTGGCCGCGCTCGATCTGGACCAGATGCGCGTCGCCGTCGCCCGAGGACATCTGCACCAGGCACAGCCGGTCGCGGCGCGGGTCCAGCCCCATCGTCTCGGTATCGATGGCCACGACGGGCCCCAGCTTCAGGTCTTCGGGAAGGTCGTTCTGATAAAGATGTATGCTCATCGCCCTGTCTGCCTGTCCAGCCTTGCGCCCTTCGACCAGAAACCGGCCCGGCGATCCAGCAAAAACCGCGCCCCGCGAGGCCTGGCCGGGCGCGGGAACAGAAAAACCCCCGCGCCTTGCGGCCGGGGGTGTTTCTTGGTGCCCAGGAGAGGACTCGAACCTCCACGCCTTGCGGCACACGGACCTGAACCGTGCGCGTCTACCAATTCCGCCACCTGGGCAGGTGGTGTGAGCGGCTGATTAATGCCAGCGCCGGGGGGCGTCAATGGGGGTCGCGCGAAAAATCCGTCGAATTCTTCGGAAACATTCCGCGGCCCCCTTCCGGCCCGGCTTCCTGCGGCTTGTGGCGCCGCGCGCGCTTCGGTATTGATCGGGGAAAGCGGGCATGAAGGAGGCGAGAAGCCTATGGCGAAGCTGGTCACGATCTATGGCGGATCGGGTTTCGTGGGCCGTCAGGTCGCACGGCTGATGGCCCGGCGCGGCTGGCGCGTGCGGATCGCGGTCCGCCGCCCCGACGAGGCATTGTTTACCCGCACCTATGGCGCGGTCGGCCAGGTCGTCCCGGTGCTGTGCAACATCCGCGACTCGGATTCGGTGCGCGCGGCGATGGCCGATGCCGATGCGGTGGTGAACTGCGTCAACCTGCTGGGCCGCGAGGGCAAGAGCACCTTCGACAACGTGCTGGTCGAAGGCGCCGCCAATATCGCCCGGCTGGCCGCGGAAACCGGGGTCGGGCGCGTCGTCCATATCTCGGGCATCGGCGTCGATCCCGAATCGGACAGCCCCTATATCGCCGCCAAGGCGAAGGGCGAGGCCGCGGTGCTGGACCATTTCCCGCAGGCGGTGGTGCTGCGCCCCTCGGTGATCTTCGGCAATGGCGACGTCTTCTACAACCGCCTCGCCAGCCTGTCGCGGCTTGGCCCGGTCCTGCCGATCCTGGGCGCGGCGACGCGGCTGCAGCCGGTCCATGTCGACGATGTCGCCGAGGCCGCCGCCCGCGCCGCCGAAGGCGCGGCCGAACCCGGCATCTACGAGCTGGGCGGCCCCGAGGTCCTGACCATGCGCGAGATCGCCGCCCAGGTCCTGAAGGCGACCCATCGCCGCCGGCTTCTGCTGAACATGCCCTTCTGGGTCGCCCGCATCGGCGCAGGCGTACTGGGCCTGGCCGAGATCGTGACCGGCCGGCTGTTCACCAACCGCCTGCTGACCCGCGACCAGGTCGTGCTGCTGACGCGCGACAATGTCGTGGCCGAGGGCGCGCGGGGCTTCGCCGATCTGGGCATCCAGCCGACCGCGCCCGAGGCGGTGCTGGACGACTATCTGTGGCGCTTCCGGCCCTCGGGGCAATATGACGCGATCAAGGAATCGGCGCGCAACCTGCGGACCCAGTAACCCGCCGCGGCGTCTGTTTTCCGGGCAATTCCCGTGCAAACCCATTCTCCGGCCGACGCCCCGCGCGTCGGCCGCATTCGTTTTTGGGCATCCGGGGCGAATCATGGCATCATGGCCCGGATCGCCGCGCCGCAAGGCCCAGGACTGCCGAAGGCCGTGATCTGCTGTGCCAGACATCAAATAGGGAAACTTATCTGACCTAGTTCTGCAGGAATCTGACAATTTTTTCGGGCCTCGGCCTGAAAATCCGGTAATTGGGTCAGCATTGCTGACTTTTAATCGCCCGGCCCATGGTTTATCCGGGCCGTGGGAGTTCCTGACATCGGAAGGTTGCGCAGCGATGGCCACGCAGAAAATGCTGAAATTCGTCTCTACCCCGCGCGAGATGCCGGAGAAGCGCCCGGCGACGGAACGCAGCGAGGACTTCCACGAGATCTATCGCGAATATGCCGACCTCAAGGCGGCCGAGCAGGCCAGCCGCTGCAGCCAGTGCGGCGTGCCCTATTGCCAGAGCCACTGCCCGCTGCACAACAACATCCCCGACTGGCTGCGCCTGACCGCGGAAGGCCGGCTGGAAGAGGCCTATCGCGTCAGCCAGTCCACCAATACCTTCCCCGAGATCTGCGGCCGGATCTGCCCGCAGGACCGGCTCTGCGAGGGCAATTGCGTGATCGAGCAGTCGGGGCACGGCACCGTCACCATCGGGGCGATCGAGAAATACATCACCGACAGCGCCTGGGAAAACGGCTGGGTGAAGCCCGCGACGCCGCTTCGGGAACGCGCCGAAAGCATCGGCATCATCGGCGCGGGCCCCGGCGGGCTGGCCGCCGCCGACATGCTGCGCCGCGACGGATTTCAGGTCACCATCTATGACCGATATGATCGCGCGGGCGGGCTGCTGACCTATGGCATCCCCGGCTTCAAGCTGGAAAAGGACGTGGTCATGCGCCGCAACCAGCTGCTGGCCGACAGCGGCGTCGAATTCGTGCTGAACTGCAATGTCGGCGAGGATATCAGCTTCGACGCGATCCGCGGCAAGCATGACGCGGTGCTGATCGCCACCGGCGTCTACAAGACCCGCGACCTGGACATCGACAATGCCGATGCCGGCGGCGTGGTGCGCGCCATCGACTATCTGACGGCCAGCAACAAGGTCGATTTCGGCGACGAGGTGCCCGATTACGAGGATGGCGAACTGAACGCGCGCGGCAAGCGCGTCATCGTCATCGGCGGTGGCGACACGGCGATGGACTGCGTGCGCACCGCGATCCGCCAGGGCGCGCAATCGGTCAAGTGCCTCTATCGCCGCGACCGCGCGAACATGCCGGGATCGCAGCGCGAGGTGCAGAACGCCGAGGAGGAGGGCGTCGAATTCGTCTGGATGTCGGCCCCCGGCGGCTTCGAGGGCCATGTCACCGGCATCGCCGCCGAGGCGCAGGAGCGCGACGTCGACGGCATCGGCCAGGTCGCCAGCGTGCGCATCCAGAAGATGCGCCTGGGCGCGCCCGATGTCAGCGGCCGCCAATCGCCCGAGCTGATCGAGGGCGCCGATTACGTCGAGCCGGCCGAGCTGGTCATCAAGGCCCTGGGCTTCGAGCCCGAGGACCTGCCGAAGCTGTGGGGCGTGGAGGGGCTGGAAGTGACCCGCTGGGGCACGATCAAGGCCGATTTCCAGACGCACCAGACCTCGATCCCCGGCGTCTTCGCGGTGGGCGACATCGTGCGCGGCGCCAGCCTGGTGGTCTGGGCGATCCGCGACGGGCGCGAGGCGGCGGAATCGATCGCGAATTTCCTGACCGGCGACGCCCGCGTCGCCGCCGAGTGAGGTCCCGGCCATGCAGCTTGCCAAGTTGACGCCCCCCCTGCCCCCGCGAATCGCGGTCGCATTGCTGGCGGTGCTGGTCCCGGCGGCGCTGCCCGGCGCGGCGCCGGCCGCCACCTTCACCCCGCCGGCGGGCTGCCGGCTGGAGGTGACGGTGCAGAACCGCAGCTGCTCGGTCAGCCAGTATTACCGCTGCGACAGCGACGCCGAGGGCGACCAGCGCAGCGCGATCTTCGGCCGGGACGGGCTGATGCACCTGTCGCGCATCGACGCCGAGACCCGCTGGATGGAAAGCAGCAATCCCAATACCGGCCTGACCGACTGGCTGGTGGACGAGGCCGAGGACCACGCATCCTTCAGGACGCTGCTGGAGACCGGGCGCGACGATTTCGACTTCTGGACGGAATCGAATACCGGCGAGCGGCTGCATCACAAGGGCTTCGACATCCTGACCGGCGAGAAGGTCACCATCGACGGGATCGAGCTGGAAAAGACCGAGTTCGAGCTGGTCACGACCGACAGCGCGGGCGAGGTGCTGATCACCCGCAAGGGCCAGCAATTCATCAGCCGCGCCTTCGGCCGCTTCTATGGCGGCATCGAGACCCAAGGCGACTGGACCGGCCAGCGCCGCGAGACGAATGACAGCCCTGTCCGGTTCATCTTTCCGGGCCAGCCCGGCTTCGGCAGCACCACACCGCAATTCGACTGCGAACAACTGATGACGCAGCATCTTCAGAACGAAAGGGCCCAGCTATGAGCAAGGACTGGCAAGCAGAAGAACAGGCCCGCCGCGACTGGATGGCCCAGAACAGCCTCTATCGCGAGGATCACGAGCATTCCTCCTGCGGGGTCGGGCTGGTCGTGTCGGTCGAGGGCAAGCCCTCGCGCAAGGTCGTGCAGGCCGGAATCGACGCGCTGAAGGCGATCTGGCACCGCGGCGCGGTGGATGCCGACGGCAAGACCGGCGACGGCGCGGGCATCCATGTGCAGATCCCGGTGCCGTTCTTCTACGACCAGGTGCGCCGCACCGGCCACGAGCCCGACCACGACAAGCTGATCGCCGTGGGCCAGGTCTTCCTGCCGCGCACCAATTTCTCTGCTCAGGAAGCCTGCCGGACCATCGTGGAATCCGAGGTCCTGCGCATGGGCCACTATATCTATGGCTGGCGCCACGTTCCGGTGAACACCGGGGTGCTGGGCGAGAAGGCCAACGCCACCCGTCCCGAGATCGAGCAGATCCTGATCCGCTGCGAGAAGGACATCGACCAGGTCCAGTTCGAGCGCGAACTGTACATCATCCGCCGCCGGATCGAGAAGGCCGCCGTCGCCGCCCAGGTCCATGACCTGTATTTCTGCTCGCTGTCCTGCCGCTCGATCATCTACAAGGGCATGATGCTGGCCGAGCAGGTCGCGGAATTCTATCCCGACCTGAAGGACGAGCGCTTCGAGAGCGCCTTCGCCATCTATCACCAGCGCTATTCGACCAACACCTTCCCGCAATGGTGGCTGGCCCAGCCCTTCCGGATGCTGGCCCATAACGGCGAGATCAACACGCTGAAGGGCAACCTGAACTGGCTGCGCAGCCACGAGATCCGCATGGCCAGCAGCGCCTTCGGCGAGATGGCCGAGGACATCAAGCCGATCGTGCCGGCGGGCAGCTCGGATTCGGCGGCGCTGGACGCGGTGTTCGAGGTGCTGGTGCGGTCCGGGCGTTCGGCGCCGATGACCAAGACCATGCTGGTGCCGGAAAGCTGGTCCAAGGCCACCACCGACATGCCGCGCGCATGGGCGGACATGTATGCCTATTGCAACGCAGTGATGGAGCCCTGGGACGGTCCCGCCGCGCTGGCCATGACCGACGGGCGCTGGGTCTGCGGCGGGCTGGACCGCAACGGGCTGCGGCCGATGCGCTATGTCGTCACCGGCGACAACCTGCTGATCGCGGGCTCCGAGGTCGGCATGGTCCCGGTGAACGAGACCAATGTGCGCGAGAAGGGCGCGCTGGGTCCGGGCCAGATGATCGCCGTCGACATGTGGGACGGCAAGCTCTACCACGATACCGAGATCAAGGACCGGCTGGCCGGCAGCCAGCCCTTCGGCGAATGGATCGAGAAGGTCGTGGACCTGAACGACATCATGCGCCACCTGCCCGAGACCTCGACCTATTCCGGCGAAGAGCTGCGCCGCCGCCAGACCGCCGCCGGCTATACGCTGGAGGATCTGGAGCATGTGCTGTCGCCGATGGCCGAGGACGGCAAGGAAGCCATTGCCTCGATGGGCGACGACACGCCGCCGGCGGTGCTGTCGAACCAGTATCGCCCGATGAGCCATTTCTTCCGCCAGAACTTCAGCCAGGTGACGAACCCGCCCATCGACAGCCTGCGAGAGACGCGGGTGATGTCGCTGAAGACGCGCTTCGGCAACCTCAAGAACGTGCTGGACGAATCCAGCAGCCAGGCCGAGATCCTGATCCTGGAAAGCCCGTTCATCGCCAATAACGAATTCGCCGAAATGTCGAAGATGTTCGGCGAGACGGTGACTTTCATCGACTGCACCTTCGCCGAAGGCGCCGGATCCGAAGCCCTGGGCGAGGGCCTGGCGCGGATCCGGGCCGAGGCCGAGGATGCCGTGCGCTCGGGCGCGGGCCACCTGGTGCTGACCGACGAGGGCCAGGGTCCGGGCCGCATCGCCATGCCGATGATCCTGGCCACCAGCGCCGTCCACAGCTGGCTGACGCGCAAGGGGCTGCGCACCTTCTGCTCGATCAACGTGCGCAGCGCGGAATGCATCGATCCGCATTACTTCGCGGTGCTGATCGGCTGCGGCGCGACCACGGTGAACCCCTATCTGGCGCAGGATTCGATCAACGACCGGATCGAGCGCGGGCTGCTGGACGGCAGCCTGATCGAGAACATGCGCCGCTATCGCGACGCCATCGACGCGGGCCTGCTGAAGATCATGGCCAAGATGGGGATCTCGGTCCTGTCCTCCTATCGCGGCGGGCTGAACTTCGAGGCGGTGGGCCTCTCGCGCGCGATGGTGGCCGAATATTTCCCCGGCATGCACTCGCGCATCTCGGGCATCGGGCTGCACGGGCTCCAGGCCAAGCTGGAGGAAATCCACCAGATGGGCTTCCGTTCCGGCAATGTCGACCTGCTGCCGGTCGGCGGCTTCTACAAGCTGCGCCGCTCGGGCGAAAAGCACGCCTGGGAAGCCAATACGATGAAGCTGCTGCAGGTGGCCTGCGAAAAGGCGTCCTATGACGTCTGGAAGCAATACAGCGCCACCATGCGGGCCAATCCGCCGATCCATATCCGCGACCTTCTGGACATCAAGCCGCTTGGCAAGCCGGTGCCGATCGAGGAAGTCGAATCGATCACCTCGATCCGCAAGCGCTTCGTGACGCCGGGCATGTCGCTGGGGGCGCTGTCGCCCGAGGCGCATATGACGCTGAACATCGCCATGAACCGGATCGGCGCGAAATCCGATTCGGGCGAGGGCGGCGAGGATCCGGCCCACAGCCACCCGCTGCCCAATGGCGACAACCCCTGCGCCAAGATCAAGCAGGTCGCCTCGGGCCGCTTCGGGGTGACGGCGGAATACCTGAATGCCTGCGAGGAGCTGGAGATCAAGGTCGCCCAGGGCGCCAAGCCCGGCGAGGGCGGCCAGCTGCCCGGCATGAAGGTCACCGACCTGATCGCCCGGCTGCGCCATTCGACCAAGGGCGTCACGCTGATCAGCCCGCCGCCGCACCATGACATCTATTCGATCGAGGACCTGGCGCAGCTGATCTATGACCTGAAGCAGATCAACCCGCGCGCCAAGATCACCGTGAAGCTGGTGGCATCAAGCGGCGTCGGCACCATCGCGGCGGGCGTGGCCAAGGCCAAGGCCGACGTGATCCTGATCTCGGGGCACAATGGCGGCACCGGGGCCAGCCCGGCAACCTCGATCAAGTTCGCCGGCCTGCCGTGGGAGATGGGCCTGACCGAGGCGCATCAGGTCCTGGCCATGAACCGGCTGCGCGACCGGGTGACGCTGCGCACCGATGGCGGGCTGCGCACCGGCCGCGACATCGTCATGGCGGCGATGATGGGGGCCGAGGAATACGGCATCGGCACCGCCGCGCTGATCGCCATGGGCTGCATCATGGTCCGCCAGTGCCAGTCGAACACCTGCCCGGTGGGCGTCTGCACCCAGGACGAACGCCTGCGCGCCATGTTCACCGGCAGCGCCGACAAGGTCGTCAACCTGATCACCTTCTATGCGCAGGAAGTACGGGAAATCCTGGCCGGCATCGGCGCCCGCAGCCTGGACGAGGTGATCGGCCGCGCGGACCTGCTGACCCAGGTCAGCCGGGGCCATGCGCGCCTGGACGACCTGGACCTGAACCCGCTTCTGATCACCGTCGATGGCTGGGACAAGATCGTCTATGACCGCTCGAAGCCGCGCAATGCGGTGATGGACACGCTGGACGCGGAAATCATCCGCGATGCCGAGCGGTTCTTCAGCGATGGCGAGAAGATGCAGCTGTCCTATGCGGTGCGCAACACGCTGCGCACCATCGGCACGCGGACCAGCAGCATGATCGTGCAGAAGTTCGGGATGCGCAACAACCTGCAGCCCGACCACCTGACGGTCCGCCTGACCGGCAGCGCCGGGCAGTCGCTGGGTGCCTTCGCGGCACCGGGGCTGAAGCTGGAGGTCTCGGGCGATGCGAACGACTATGTCGGCAAGGGCCTGTCGGGCGGCACCATCACCGTGCGCCCGCCGATGGCCAGCCCGCTGGTCGCCGCCGACAACACCATCATCGGCAATACCGTGCTCTATGGCGCGACCGACGGCTATCTGTTCGCGGCGGGCCGGGCGGGCGAGCGTTTCGCCGTGCGCAATTCCGGCGCCAAGGTGGTGATCGAGGGCTGCGGCAGCAACGGCTGCGAATACATGACCGGCGGCGTCGCGGTGATCCTCGGGCGGATCGGCGCGAATTTCGGCGCGGGCATGACCGGCGGCATGGCCTATCTCTATGACCCCGAGGGGGTAGCGCGGGACTATATCAACGCGGAAACGCTGGTGATGTGCCCGGTCACGCAGGACCATTGGGAAGGCCAGCTGAAGGAGCTGATCGAGCGCCACCTGAAGGAAACCAATTCGCGCCGCGCGGCCGAGATCCTTCAGGACTGGGAGGTCGAGAAAGGCCATTTCCTGCAGCTCTGCCCGAAAGAGATGCTGCCGCACCTGTCCCATCCCATCGCGACGGTCGAGGAACCCAGCGCGGTCCCGGCCGAGTAACCGGCCAGCGGCGATCGACAGCGGATGCGGCCCCCGGCGGGCCGCATCCTTCATTGGCGAGCGCCGCATGGCGGCCTTGCGGGAACCCCGATCCCGGCGCAGGGTTTGTCCCCGGACATACCTGCCAAGGAGAACGGCCATGTCAGAACTGATCGTCATCGCCTTCGACGATGAAACCACCGGCTTCGAGCTGCGGGCCGAACTGGTGAAGATGCAGAAGGACTATCTGATCGAGATGGAGGATGCCGTCGTCGTCACCCGCGAGGGCGAGGACGACATCAAGCTGCATCAGGCGGTGAACCTGACCGCGGCCGGGGCCATCGGCGGCGGTTTCTGGGGCACGCTGGTCGGGCTTCTGTTCCTGAACCCGCTGCTGGGCGCGGCGGTGGGCGCGGGCGCCGGCGCCCTGGCGGGCCGGCTGACCGATATCGGCATCAACGACGATTTCATGCGCGATGTCGGCCATTCGCTGCAGCCCGGCGGCTCGGCCGTCTTCGTGCTGGTGCGCAAGATGACCGCCGACAAGGTGCTGGAGCGGCTGAAGGATTTCCACGCCCGCGGCCGCGTGCTGCAGACCTCGCTGTCGCACGAGGACGAACAGAAGCTGCGCGACGCCGTTTCCGGCGCGGCCATCGCCGGGCCTGCCTGATCCGCCAGGGCGGCGCGCCGAAAGCGGGCGCGCGATGAAAACTTGACGCAGCCGCGCGGGGCGGGCAAAGCCAAGCCATGCTGCGCGCGCTGTTCATCCTTCCGCCATTGCTGCTGCGCCCGATGCGCAGGCCCTTGGCATGGCTGCGCTGGTTCGCGCTGCGCGTCCTGCTGCTGATGCTGGCGCTGGTCGGGATCTATGCCTTCGTGAACCCGCCGACGACCTGGACCATCCTGGCTGCGGCGCGCGAACATCCCGTGATGCCGCGCCAATGGGTGCGCATCGACGACATCGCCCCGGTCATGCGCCGTTCCGTCGTGGCGGCCGAGGACGCGAATTTCTGCCTGCACTGGGGCTTCGACATGGTCGAGATCCGCAAGGTCGTGGCCTCGGGATCGTCGCGCGGCGCCTCGACCATCAGCCAGCAGACCGCCAAGAACGTGTTTCTGTGGCAGAAGCGAAGCTGGCCCCGCAAGGCGCTGGAAACCACCTTCACGCCGATGATCGAGGCGCTGTGGTCCAAGCGCCGCACGCTGGAGGTCTATCTGAATCTGGCGGAATTCGGCCCCGGCATCTTCGGCGTGGGCGCCGCGGCGCGGGAATATTTCGGCACCACGCCCGACAAGCTGACCCCGGTCCAGGCCGCGCGGCTGGCCGCCGTGCTGCCCGCGCCGAAGACGCGCAGCCCGCACCGGGCCTCGAACCGGTCGCGGGCAATCGCCGACGGGGCGGCGACGATTGCGCGGGATGGCCGCGCCGACTGTTTCTGAAACCGCCCCCGCGGTTGAAAAGACCGGACCCGCGCCGTATCAAAGCCGGGTTGCGGATAAAGGGGACCTGCGAGCAGCCAATGAACACGAATACGCAGACCACGCGGCTTTACCATTCCACCCTGTCGCCCTTCTGCCGGAAGGTGCGGCTGGTGCTGGCCGAAAAGAAGATCGAGGTCGAACTGGTCGAGGAACGCTACTGGGAAGCGCCGCCCGACCTGAAGCGGCGCAACCCGGCCGGCAAGCTGCCGGTGCTGCGCCATCGCGGCAACATGCTGGCCGAAAGCCAGGCGATCATCGAATATCTGGACGAGGCCCATCCGACCCCCGCCCTGATGCCCCAGACCCCGCTGGAACGCCACGAGGTCCGGCGGCTGTGTTCGTGGTTCGACGACAAGTTCAATTCCGAGGTGACCCAGCCGATCCTGGGCGAGCGGGTCTGGAAGAAGATCATGCGATCCGGCTATCCCGACAGCCGGATGGTCAAGGACGGGCTGCGCGCGATCAAGGAGCATATGGACTATCTGGCCTCGCTGCTGGAGAGCCGCCGCTGGCTGGCCGGCAATGCGCTGAGCCTGGCCGATTTCACCGCCGCGGCGCATTTTTCTTGCCTGGACTACATCTCCGACGTGGACTGGGACCGGTCCGAGATGCTGCGGGACTGGTATGCGACGATCAAGTCGCGCCCGGCCTTCCGCTCGGTCCTAGCCGATCAGGTGCCGGGGATCCAGCCCGCGCCGCATTATGCCGAGCTGGACTTCGGATAAGGAAGGGGGGCGCCGCCCCCCATCGTCCGTGCCGGACGATTCCCCCCGGGATATTTCCGCCAAGATGAAGGCGGCCCTGGCCGAGGAGGCGCGGGCGGTGGGGTTTTCGCGGATGCGCGTCACCCGGCCCGATGCGGTGCCCGAGATCGCGGACCGGCTGCGCGCCTTCCTGGAGGCCGGGCGGCATGGGCAGATGGGCTGGATGGAGGAACGCAGCCATTGGCGCGGCGATCCGGCCGCGCTGTGGCCCGAGGCGCGCTCGGTCATCGTGCTGGCCGAGGTCTATACCCCCGATCACGATCCGCTGGAGGTGCTGGAAAGCCGCGACCGGGCGGCCGTCAGCGTCTATGCGCAGGGGCGCGACTATCACGACCTGGTCAAGAAGCGGCTGAAGCGGCTGGGCCGCTGGCTGCTGGAGGAGGCGCGGCGGCAGGGCGCGCCGGACGCGCAGATCAAGGTCTTCGTCGATACCGCCCCGGTGATGGAAAAGCCGCTGGCGCAGGCGGCGGGGATGGGCTGGCAGGGCAAGCATACCAACCTGCTGTCGCGCGACCTGGGCAACTGGTTCTTCCTCGGCTCGATCTTCACGACGCTGGCGCTGCCCCCGGACCCGCCCGAGGAGCAGCATTGCGGCAATTGCCGCGCCTGCCTGGACATCTGCCCCACGGGCGCCTTTCCCGCCCCCTTCCAGCTGGATGCGCGGCGCTGCATCTCCTACCTGACGATCGAGCATCGCGGGCCCGTCGATCCCGAGTTGCGGCCCTTGATGGGCAATCGCGTCTATGGCTGCGACGATTGCCTGGCGATCTGCCCCTGGAACAAGTTCGCCCGCGAGGGGGCCGAGATGCGCTATCGCGGGCTGGTCGGCGCCCCGCCGCTGGCAGAGCTGGCGATGCTGGACGATGCGGGGTTCCGCGCCCGCTTCTCGGGCAGTCCGATCAAGCGGATCGGGCGCGACCGGCTGGTGCGCAACGTGCTTTACGCCATCGGCAATTCCGGGCGGCCCGACCTGGCTGCGGTGGCCCAGGGGCTGACCCAGGACGCCGATGCGGCGGTGGCGGATGCCGCGCGATGGGCGGTCGGGCGGCTGCGGCCGCGCTAGGTTCTGTGGACTCTTGGGATTCCCTATTCTGAGGAAAGATGATTCAAGGTTTCTGTTGCAGGAGGTTTGCGATGGGAGTGTTGGATCGGCTTGTGCTGTCGGACGGGCAATGGAATCGGATTTCCGGCCATATCATC
>NZ_QNRC01000046.1 GCF_003709565.1 Paracoccus sigandri
GATCCTGACCAGCGCATCCAGTTCCCGCGCCACCCTGGCCCCCGAGATGCTGGTGTCGGCGATCAAGGTGCGGTTTTCGCGGCAGCAATCGTCGTTCACGGCCAGAATGCGGAACCTGCGGCAGGCCACGAACGTGTCGGCCAGGAAGTCCGGCGACCACCGCTGGTTCGGCAACAACGGCACTGGCATGGGGGTCGGACTGCCGCGCGCCCGCTTGCGACCGCGCCTGCGCCGCACCGACAGACCTTCCTCCTGGTAAATCCGGTAGAGCTTCTTCTCGTTCATGACCATGCCCTTGCGCTCCAGCATGATGCCCACGCGCCGATAGCCGAAGCGGCGGCGCTGCTCGGCGATCTTGTGCATCTCGTCACGGATCTCCGGGTTGTCGCGCGGCCGCTTGCGCCGCACCGTCTTCGGATCGACACCGATCAGAACGCAGGCGCGACGTTGAGAGATCGGATGATCCCTCAGCGCCCGCAGCACCGCGTCCCGCCGTTGCACCAGCGTCGTCAGGGCTTTCCCAGCAGAGCCTTCAGCACCACGTTGTCAAGCATGGCATCGGCCAGCAGGCGCTTGAGCTTCGCATTCTCGTCCTCAAGCTGCTTCAGCCGCTTGGCGTCGGACAGGTCCATGCCGCCATACTTCGCCTTCAGCTTGTAGAATGTCGCGGGGCTCAGCCCATGCTTCCGACAAAGCTCGGACGTGGGCAAACCAGTGTCCTGCTCCTTGATCATCCCGATAATCTGTTCATCGGGGCTTACGCGGCCCCACTGGGGCCACGGTCCCCTCTTCATCGGTAAAACGGCTCTTCCTCATCTCGTCTGCTCCTTCAGATTGGGCAGACTCTACATCACGGCGAGGGAACATCCGGCGGGCAGGTCAGCAGGAATGGACCGGGTGGCTGCCGGTGCCGCCACTGTCCGCGACGAATCACACGCGGGCACGTGGTTGTTCTATGAGTTTGGACGGCTTCCGGGGGAGGGCAAATGGAGGCGGTTTCACCGGTCTTTGCACCGGTTACGTTGCAGCACATCGGCATCAAAGGGCAGAAGTCCGGGATCCAGCACTGACCGTCCCGCGACCTGTCGCTTGAAGGCCTGCACCATCAGTTGCGGGCCGTTTTCCCGTACGAAGTCGACCGCATCGAGGATGGCTTGCTTGATCCCGTTGTTTTCAGTTGCCTCGCCGGGCGAGATGGCGGTGATTCCAAACGACGTTGCCGGCCGCCGCGACAAGGAAGGCGACACTTTCGGGGCCGATCTGGTGCACCGGATGATCGGAAGGCTGGAACAGAGATGAGTGAAATGTCAGCCCCGTTCCAGCGGGGCTTTCCATTGCACACCCGAGGTCGTCATTCCCGCGCTGGAAACGCGGCCAACATTGCGATGACAATCAAGACCGACCCGTCGGCGGGCGCTGATCAACCGACCCGCATCCGGCGTCGGAGGGTGTAGGCAAATCGGCGCGTTGACCTACACCATCCTTTGCCGCAAGATCGATCAGCTGTCATGATACGAGATCAAGCTGATGTGCCAGATCTTCGCGGGCCAGAGCCCGGACCGTTATGAAACCGTCACCCGCCGGTTGCGGCTGAACGGTCAGTCGACCTCGATCCGGCTGGAAGGGGCGTTCTGGCGCATCCTCGACGACATTGCGGCACGCGAAGGGGTCTCGACCCCGGCCTTCATCTCGAAACTGCATTCCGAGGTTCTGGAACTGCATGGCGAGGCGCGGAATTTCACCTCGCTGCTGCGTTGCGCCTGCACGATCCACCTGGGCGAGGAACAGCAGATCACCCCGCGCGCCATCGCCGCCGAGTAATCCGCGCCTGTAGTAGTCGGTTACTACCCGGCCCGTGGTGCGATTGCGTAGCCTTGTCTTGTGACGAAGATGGGGAGGTCCGCGATGGCGAAATACATCCATTCGATGATTCGGGTTCTGGACGAGGCGCGCTCGGTCGATTTCTACCAGCGCTGCTTCGGGCTGAAGGTGGCCGACCGGCTGGATTTTCCCGACTTCACGCTGGTCTACCTGTCGAATGGCGAAAGCGAGGCCGAGCTGGAACTGACCATCAACAAGGGCCGCACCGAGCCCTATGATCTGGGTGACGGCTACGGCCATGTGGCCTTTTCGGTGGAGGATGTGGACGCGCTGCACGGGCGGCTGGAGGCCGAGGGCTTCGCGCCCCGCAAGCTGGTCGATTTCGCTCCGGCGGGCGAGGTGATCGCGCGGTTCTTCTTCATCGCCGATCCCGACGGCTATCAGATCGAGGTGCTGCGACGAGGCGGTCGCTTCAGGTAACGGCGGCCGCGCGCGGAGGAGGAGGCCGCGCGCCGCCGCATCGCAAGAGGGGAGGAGGAGTTATGTCCCGATTGAGCGAACAGGGGCTGACCCGGCGCGCGCTGATGTCGCGTGCCGTGGCGGCCGGGGCGCTGGCCGTGGCGGGGGCCGGGTTCATCGCCGCGCCGGACGCGGCATGGGCGGTCGAGGTCACGGCGATCAGCGAACACGAGATGGCGACGCTGTTGCAGATGGCGCGCGACATCTATCCGCATGACCGCGTGGGCGACCGCTTCTATGCCATCGCCGTCAAGGCCTATGACAGCGAGGAACAGAAGGCGCTGGTCGCCGAAGGCGTGGCCGCGCTGGACGCCGCCGCGCGCGCGGCGGGCTTCGACAGCTATCTTGCCGCCGGCTGGGAGGCCGAGCGGGTCGAGATCCTGCGCCGGATCGAGGACACGGCTTTCTTCCAGGCGGTCCGGGGCGGGCTGGTGACCGGACTCTACAACCAGAAGGAGGTCTGGCCGATCTTCGGCTATGAGGGCGAGTCATTCTCGGAAGGCGGTTACATCGACCGCGGCTTCGACGACATCGACTGGCTGTAGGGAAGGGGAGAGCGACCATGACACAGGCAGCCAAATTCGAACTGGGCGACGACAATGTCGTCGTCATCATCGGCACCGGCGCAAGCGGCGGGGTTCTGGCCAACGAACTGGCGCAGAAGGGCGTCAAGGTCGTCGCGCTGGAGGCCGGCGGGCGCTACATGCCCGAGGATTACATCAACGACGAATGGGACAGTTTCGGCCAGCTGGCCTGGACCGATCCGCGCACGACCAGCGGCGACTGGCGGGTGGCGAAGGATTTCTCCGGCCTGCCGGCCTGGATCGTGAAGGCGGTCGGCGGCACCAGCATCCACTGGGCCGGGGCCTCGCTGCGGTTCCAGGACCATGAATGGAAGGCGCGGACCACCTATGGCGCCGTCGAGGGCGCAAGCCTGCTGGACTGGCCCATCGACGCGGCCGAGATGGCGCCCTGGTATGACAGGGCCGAGGCCAAGCTGGGCGTGACCGGCACCGGCGAGCGGGCGCGCCTGCCGGGCAACAACAACTACAAGATCTTCGAGAAGGGCGCGAAGGCGCTTGGCTATCAGGACGTCCATACCGGGAACATGGCGATCAACAGCGCCGATTACGACGACCGGCTGGCCTGCCAGCAGACCGGCTTCTGCTTCCAGGGCTGCAAATGGGGCGCCAAGTGGTCCTCGGCCTATACCGACATTCCGCGCGGCGAGGCCACCGGCAACCTGGAGGTGCGCGCCCATGCCCATGCCGCCCGCATCCTGCATGACGACAGCGGCAAGGTCACCGGCGTCGAATATTTCGACCAGGACGGCAACCTGCATCTGCAGAAGGCGCGGGTCGTCTGCGTCGCGGGCAACAGCTTCGAATCGCCGCGCCTGCTGCTGAATTCGCATTCCTCGATGTTCCCCGACGGGCTGGCCAACAGCTCGGGCCAGGTCGGGCGCAACTACATGCGGCACACGACCGGCTCGGTCTACGGCATATTCGAGCAGCCGGTCAGGATGTATCGCGGCACCACCATGGCCGGGATCATCCGCGACGAGGCCCGCCACGATCCCTCGCGCGGTTTCGTCGGCGGCTACGAGCTGGAGACGCTGGCGCTCGGCCTGCCCTTCATGGCGGCCTTCCTCGATCCCGGCGCCTGGGGGCGCGAATTCACCACCGCGCTGGACGCCTATGAGAACATGGCCGGCATGTGGATCGTGGGCGAGGACATGCCGCAGGCCGAGAACCGCGTCACCCTGTCGGATGTCGAGGACGGGTTCGGGCTGAAGGTGGCCAATGTCCATTTCAGCGATCACCCCAACGACATCGCCATGCGCAACCATGCCTATGCGCGCGGGCAGGCGATCTACAAGGCGGTGGGCGCGACCCGCACCCTGCCGACGCCGCCCTATCCCTCGACCCACAACCTGGGGACCAACCGCATGTCGGAACGCCCCGAGGACGGTGTGGTCAACAAATGGGGGCAAAGCCACGACATTGCGAACCTGTTCGTCAGCGACGGCAGCCAGTTCACCACCGGCGCGGCCGAGAACCCGACGCTGACCATCGTGGCCCTGGCGATCCGGCAGGCGGATCACATCGCGACCGAGATGGCGGCCGGAAATCTCTGATTGGCAAAACGACATCTGCCGGCATGGCATGCCGGCAGATGTCGCGCAGGGACGTCCCCCGAGCGAGGATTGACACCGCGGGCATCGTGACGGGATGATGAAGCTGGTCGCCCGGTCTGGCAGGCAGTCGGTGCGGCGCGCACCTTCCGCGCTGCTGCGCACCGCTTGTCTGCCCGCGTGCAGGCGAAGGCTACGGGCCGGGATGCCCATCTCGTCGCGATTCGCGACCGTCGCCGCGCGACCAGAAGATCGCGCGCCACCCGCCCCACGGTGCTGTCATGCAGGCCCAGGCTGGCGGCGATCTCGCCCTGGCTGAGCGCCAGCAGGGCGACCGTCTGTCAATCGGCACGGAATCTTGCCTCCTTATAGGCGTCCAAAGATGCCCCCTGGTTGCGCAGGGGTAGCTGACCCGATGCGGTGTAGCCCCCATACAGCGCAGCCGTATCGGGCCAGCATGGGAGCCGGTCATTCTCGGGTCTTGAAGCGCCAGCTCTCGTTGCCGGTCTCGACAATGTCGCAGTGATGGGTGAGGCTCTCGAGGAGAGCGGTGGTCATCTTGGCGTCACCGAAGACCGACGGCCATTCGCCGAAGTCGAGGTTTGTCGTCACGATGATGGAAGTGCGCTCGTAGAACAGCCACCGATAGCCGAACCGACGGCGCTCATTGGCGAGTTCTCGCAGCCGCCCACGCAATTCCGTGTCGGGCGGGCGTTGTGACCAATAGCGGATCATCTTCCGATCCGCACCGACGATAGGGCAGGCCCGTCGCTCCGACAGGCCATGGTCGGCCAGCAGATATGCGACGGCTTCGCGCTTCACGGCGGGCCCTGCCACTTTTTTGAAACCAGGCCCTTCATTGCCGCCAGGTCGAGCATCTGTTCGGCCAGCAGTTTCTTCAGCTTCCTGTCGTCCTCGAGCGCCTTCAGCCGCTTCGCCTCCGACACGGTCATGCCGCCGAACTTGGCCTTCCAGTTGTAAAAGGTGCCTTCCGACATACCGTGCTTGCGGCACAGATCGGCGCACTTCGCACCGTCCTCATGCTCGGCAAGGATGCTGATGATCTGCTCGTCCGCAAATTTCGTTCGCTTCATTGTCCGTCCTCAACTTGGATCGGACTCTAATCGCATCTGGAGGAAAAATCCCGTGGCAGGTCAGTTCACTTTCCCTTTCCGGGCGTGACCGGCATCCGACCCACACCACGGCTCGACGCATCCTTCTGGCCCCCGATGGAAAGACCATTTCCGGCATTGAGGTGGAGGGGCCTGAGGGTCTGCAAATCCTGCGCGCGAGGATCTATGTTCTTACCGCCTCCACCATCAACTCGGCCGCGCGGTTGCTGCGATCGGCCAACGAGGCGATGCCCCGCGGCATCGCCAACTCTTCGGACGTGGTGGGGCGTCACTACATGACACACAACAATTCCGCGATGATGACACTGTCGGTTCGCCGCAACGAAACCATATTCCAGAAAACTGTCTTGCTGATGGATTTCTATTTCGGCGATGCCGGCTTTCCGTATCCCATGGGCTGCATCATGTCCCCTGGCAAGATCCGACCCGAGATCCTGGCAACGGCAATTCGAGGCGTACCGATGCCCATCGTCCGCGCACTGGCGGAGCGCAGCTTTGACTGGTGGATCATGTTCGAGGCTCTACCCGACTCCGAAAACCGATCACCTCCCGTCTGACCTTGTTCCAGCGACCTATCACGCGCAAGGCCATGTCGTGACCGATGACGACCTAGTGGAATTTTACCTGCGCGCCTGCGAGGAGGGCGAAAGGCTCGGCATCGCGGCCGAGGTCCATATCTACATATTCACCGAGGATTTTCGCCGCCTCAAGGATGCCGACGGTGGACAAACACCTTACACTCGCATGGATCGCTCGGCTACGAGCCACCGACGCCAGAAGTTTTATTCCGGTGCGGGCGGCTCTGCGATCCGGGCCAACAACGCCAGTCGCGCTGAAACCGCGACCAACGCGCCGCTGACGATCAAACTGGCCTCCATCAGCGCCAATCACGGCCTTGCCGTCGTCTCATCATCGAATTCGCCAGACATGTCACCCCTGCGGGAAATGCCGGTCGAGGTCGTCGATCTGCCCCGCTGTCAGCATATTTGGATTCCGCCCGTGAAGCATCAATGCCAGTCTTGCGGTCTGTTCCAACTCTTCGACCGCATGCATGGCGGTCATGAGGCTGGTGCCGGCCACCACGGGGCCATGATGGGCCAGCAGGATGCTCCAATGCGCCTTGGCCTTGCGTTCGACAGCGGCGGCCAGTTCGGCATCCCCCGGCCGGAAATAGGGCAGCATCGCCACCCGGCCGCATTGCATGTGGCCATAGGCGGTCAGCTTGGGCAGGGCATCGTCGGGATCCTCGACCGGCAGGCAGGACAGGGCCACGGAATGCGTGCCGTGCAGGTGGATCACCGCACCCGCCCTGCGCCGGGTCCTGTAGACCGCCTGATGCAGAAGACTCTCCTTGGTGGGCTTGTCGCCGGAGATCAGCCGGCCCGCGAAGTCGAGCTTCGAAAGCCGCGCCGGATCCAGCGTCCCCAGGGATGCCCCGGTCGGGGTAACCAGCAGCCCGTCTTCAAGCGGAACCGAGATATTGCCGGTGGATCCATGGGTATAGCCGCGTTCAAAGAGCGAGGTCGCGACTGCGACGATTTCCTCTCGTATGCGGGATTCGGTTCCCATCATGCGTTCCCCCATGCGGTGCGAAGGAAGAAGTCCGGCCCGCCAAAATTTCCCGATTTCAGGGCCAGCGGAGTGATCCGGTCGCCGGAGGGTCCAAGGGCAAGAGTCCAGGGAACGCCGGGGTCGATTTCCGTTCCGATCCGCAAGGCCGCCACGCCAAGGGCCGAGACGACCGCCCCCGAGGTCTCCCCGCCCGCCACGACCAGACGTCCGGTCTGCGGCAGTTTGACGAGGGAACGGGCGATGTCCGACAAGGCGGCTTCCACGATCTGCCCGGCACGCCCGACGCCCAGAGCGCGTTGCGCCGCCGCGACGTCCTCTTGTCTCGCCGAGCCATGGATCAAAACCGGTCCCGATTTCAGCGCATCCGAGGCCCAGTCGATCAGGTCCTGCACTGCTTTCGGGTCTTCGCTCAGCGCGATGGGCTCGATCTGCCGGATTTGCCCGCCCTTGTCGCGAAAAGCCTCGATTTGCGCTAGGGTCGCGGCCGAGCAACTCCCGGCGAGGATCAGGGTATTGCCGTTCGTTTCCGACGCGAAACCGGGCGGAGTATTCTGGGCGGCAAATCGTCCCGTTTCGGCCAATCTGCTGGCCAGCGGCGTTGCCAATCCTGAGCCTCCGGCAAAGAACGGGTAGTCGCTCAGCGCCGAAGCCCAGATGGACAGGGCGTCGTCGTCGATGGCGTCGCCGATGACGTGAAGGGCTCCCGCCTGCCGCATTCGTTCCAATGCCGTCAGCAGGGCTTCCGGTCCTTGGGACAGAAGCTGATGATCGGCCAGATCGATCCGCTGTCGGGTCTGTCGCCCCAGCCATCGCACCAGATTGGCATCCGTCATGGGGTTGAGCGGATGCGCCTGCATGCCGGATTCATGCAGCAGCGCCGGCCCCACGAACAGATGCCCCTTATAGACCGTGCGGCCATTGACCGGCAAAGCCGGGACATGCGGGATCAAGGAACAGCCGAGCGCCGCGGCGAGGGCTTCGCTGACCGGCGCGATATTCCCTTCCGGGGTCGAATCGAAGGTGGAACAGTATTTGAACTGCACCTGCGGGATCTTTTCCGCGCGCAGGGCGTCCAGCGCAGCCAGAGACTGGGCCACCGCCTCGGGCGCCGGGATCGAGCGGGTCTTGAGGGCGATGACAACCGCATCGGCCTCGGCGGCAATTAAGGGCACGGCTCCGGGCCCGATGGTCTGCACCACGCGCATCCCACCACGAACCAGCATCGAAGCGATATCCGTCGCGCCGGTAAAATCGTCCGCGATGACGCCAAGAACCGGGCCGGTCATCCCTTGACCGCTCCTGCCGTCAAGCCGCTGACGATCTGTCTCTGGAAGATCATCACCAGCAGGAACAGCGGTGCCGTGATCGAGACCGCGGCGGCGATGGCCTCCACCTGATCGGTCATCGTCGTCTCGCGGTTGAAATAGCCCGCGATGGCGGGAACCATCGTCATGTCCGATTGATCCAGCAACAGCGAGGTCACCAGAAAGTCGTTATAGGCCAGAAGAAAGCTGAACAGCCCGGTCGTGATCACACCCGGCCACATCACCGGCATGATCACCCGCCGGAACGCCTGGAAATGGGTGCAGCCGTCCACGCGGGCAGCCTCGTCCAGTTCGGCCGGGATGCTCTGGAAGAAAGAGCGCAGCATCCAGATCGTGAACGGCTGATTGATCGACACCAGAACCGCAATCACCGCCAAGGGCTGGCCATAGAGCGTTGGGGCATTTTCTCCGAGGATCGGGCGCAGGATCTCGGCCGAATTGATGAAGATCGGCAGATAGCCTGCGACCAGCACCGAATGCGGAAGCGCCCGGAATATCAGCGCCGCGATCAGCAGCCAGAAGGCCAGGTTCGACCCCGACCGCGCCAGCCCATACCCGGCGAGAGTCCCGACCGTCAGCGAGATGGTCACAACGCC
Source organism: Paracoccus sigandri (assembly GCF_003709565.1). GTDB lineage: Bacteria > Pseudomonadota > Alphaproteobacteria > Rhodobacterales > Rhodobacteraceae > Paracoccus > Paracoccus siganidrum. The sequence continues at coordinate 9,101 of NZ_QNRC01000046.1, forward strand.
GGTCGTGACGACGGCCGAGTTGACGAAGTTCTTCCAGAACGCGTTTTTCACCCAGACCGAATGATAATGCTGCGTCGTCAGGCCGATCAGCGGATCGAGCCCGAGGGCCGCGTTGATGGCGCCCAGCACCGGCGGCAAGACAACAAAACCCAGCAGGAAAAGCGCGATCCCATAGCCAAGGATGACGACAACCCAGCCAAGCGCCAGAAATCCCGGCGGGCTGTAACGCGCCGCCAGCCCGGGCAGGACCCGCATCGCGACCCGGACGGCCAGCCAGAGTCCGATCAGCAACACGGCGATATCGAGGACGGTAAGCCCTCGGCCCTGTGCCTTCGTGATCGGCCCCAGGATGACGTCGAACGGATTGGAAGCGAAGGCGTCGAGGGGTGCCTTGACGCTCATCACCGCGATCCAGACGATCGGAAAGGCGGCAAGCAGGCACCAGAAGGTCAGGAAGCTGGCAGAGAGCATCCGCAGCGTGACGGGCTGGCGCAGCGCCTTGGAGGTGGACATCAGCGAACTCCCTTGTGGTCGCGCCAGGACTTGCGCAGCAATGGAACAAGAAGGATGACGATGCCGATCATGGTCAGCATGGCCGAAGCCGAGGCGCGGCTGACCGCGCGATTGCCCGCATCGTCCGGTTGCAGCAGATCATAGGTCAGCCATTGCAGCGAGATGACATGCGCCTGGCTGCGGAAGCCGACGACCTCCTCGAAGACCCTGTAGGCATCCATGAGGTGGATCAGCGAGACGAAGAAGATCAGCGGCATCAGATGTGGGATGATGACATAGCGCAACCGCTCGAAGCGCGAGGCGCCATCCATCATGGCGGCCTCGATCGCATCCCGGTTCATGGTCTGCAGCCCGGCATAGAAGATCACGAAGGCGAAGGGCGCCACATGCCAGACGCGATAGAAAAGCATCAGCAGTTCGATGGTCCATCCCTGTGCGAACATCGAGATCTGCCGGCCGCTCCAGGCTTCCATGGCTTGCGTCAGGATGCCATCGCCCACGAACAGCCAGCGAATGGACAGCGCACCGATGACAGGCGTTATGATATAGGGCAGCAACGAGACGAAGATGACGGGACCGCGGATCGAACGCGTCGTATTATTGACCGCCAGCGCGATCGTCAGGCCCAGTCCAATGACCAGAGGCAGGGTGATGAGCGTGAAGCTGAGCGTGAAGCGCAACGCCTTCCAGAAATCGATCGCCATCAGCGCCGGCCAGTTCCAGGACGAAATCGCGGCCTGCACGCTGTCGGGCCTGACCACGGCCCGGTAATTCTCCAGGCCGACGAAACGGGTCGTGGTCACGATCGAGCCACGCTCATCCAGCACCGGGACGTTCTTGATTTCCGTGGAGCACTGCTGTTCCAGGAAGCCCGCCGTGCAGCGTTCTGTCTCGATCCGCTCGATCACCGGTTGCGTGACATGGAAGCTCTGGATGAACACACTGACCAGCGGCACGGCGATGAACAGCACCATCAGCAAGAGCGATGGCCCGACGAAACAAGCGAAAGTTTTGAAGCGCATCGCTTTTTCTTCCTATCCTACGATGGAGCGTTGCGAGCCGCGACGATCTGTTGTCGCGGCCGACGCAGGATCAGTGCAAGAGACCGGCCTCGCCTGCCGCGGTCCGATATTCCTCTTCCGCGGCCATCAATGCCGCCTCGGCCGATTTTGTGCCGGTGAAGAATCCGCTGATCTGATTGCCGATGGCAGAATGGACCAACCCCATCTCGATCGTCATCGGATAGGGAACGGGACCCGGATCTGCGGTGGCGGTGGCCACTGCCCCCTCGGCCAGGCGACCCGGCTGATAACCGTCGATCAGCCAGACCGCGTCGTCGTTATGGGCCTGCACCATCTCGGTGCTGAGCCCCTCCATGGCGACGCGGAAAGCCGCTTCGGCCGCTTCGTCCGAGATGTTCCTGGGGATCACGATCCCGTCCCAATACAGCATGGCCACCGGTCGGGCGCCTTCGGCGGCAATCGGCGACGGGGCCGTATGGACCTTTCCGACCACTGTCGATTCGGCTTCGTTATCCATCGCGCCGACACGGCTGGCCCAGAGATTCGCCATGGCGATCTTGCCATGCTGCATCTGCTGCTGGACGAAGGTGGAATCCGACATGAGATATTCGGGATCCATGTATTCGGTCGTGCGCTTGAGCAGTTCCAGCGCCCTGATGCCGTTCTCGTTGTTGAAATTCGGCGTGCCGTCCGGGTTCACGAAACTGTCGCCGGCAAGGCTGGCGTAGAAATTGATCCATTCCAGCGCCAGGTTCCAGCCCGACATCGTCGTGCCGCCCAGGGGGTAGGCGACCTTGTCGGACTCTCGTATCTTCTCCGCAACCTCGAACAGCTCGTCATAGGTCCCCGGAACCTCGAGGCCCAGCTCGTCGAAGATGTCCTTGCGGTAGGCAAGCTCCTGGGTGTTCACCATCATGGCCACGGCGACGATGTCATCGCCGACCTTGATCAGCTGGTTCGGTTTCAGGTGCTGCCCGTGTTTTTCGACCAGGTCATTCAATGGCCGGATCGTGTTCTGATTCAGCAGCGGCGGGATCGTGGTGTTGGAAACCCCGGCCATCTGGTACAGCGCCGGCTTGGCGGCAAAGGCGGCGGACAGCTTCGTGCGGAATTCCTGATCCAGCGAAGCGGTGACATTGCCGCATTCGGCCATCGCATCGGTCACCGATTTCCATGCCTCGAAGGCGGCGCTGAGGATCCTTACCGGCACCTCGTTGCGAAAGCTGCAGGCTGCCGTCGCTGGTCCGGAAACCAATGCCGCAAGCACGGCGGCGACAAGGAGGCTTTTGCGTTTCAACGTGATCTCTCCTGTTGTTTGCGGCCGGTGGTGTTTCTCGGCCTTGATTGTTGAGCAGTCGGGTCAGGCGGGCTCGATCCGGCTGCCATCGTCAGCATCGAAAAGCTGGCAAATCGCGGCAGGGACCGAGATTTCGACCGGCGCGCCGATTTCGACGCGATAGTCCTTCGGTGCCTTCACCGTGACCAGCGCACCGCCCGCGCGCACCGCGACCATGGTCGCATCACCCAGCAATTCCATGGTATAAGCGGGTGCCACGATGTCGCCCCCGGCGGGAACGACCGTGGCATCCTCGGCGCGGAACCCCAGCACGACCGGTCCATCCGGACCGGCAATGCCGGCGATGCGCGCATTGCGACCGGTGAACACGCCATCCTGCAGCGTGCCCTCCATCAGGTTCATGGCGGGATTGCCGATGAAGCTTGCCACGAAGGTGTTGGCCGGACGGTCATAGATCTCGACCGGCGTGCCGACCTGCTGGATGACGCCGTGTTTCATGATGACGACGCGATCGGCCAGGGTCATGGCCTCGATCTGGTCATGGGTGACATAGATCGTCGTCACCTTCAGTTCGTGGCTCAGGTTCTTGATCTGCGCACGGGTGGAAACACGCAGCTTGGCGTCCAGGTTGGACAAGGGCTCGTCCATCAGGAACACATTCGGACGCCGGACAATTGCGCGGGCCAGCGCCACGCGCTGTCGCTGCCCCCCGGACAATTCGCCTGGACGGCGGTCGAGGAAATCCGTCAGTTCGACCATTTCGGCGGCGCGAATGACCTGGTCGTGATGTTCCTCCGCCGGGACGCGCCGCACTTTCAGCGGGAACCGGATGTTCTCGTAGACATTCATGTTGGGGTAGAGCGCATAGCTCTGGAAGACCATGGCGATGTCGCGATCCTTCGGGTCAAGGTCGTTGATCCGGCGTCCGTCGATCAGAATGTCGCCTTCGGTGGCGTCCTCCAATCCGGCGATCATGCGCATCGTGGTTGTCTTGCCGCAGCCGGACGGCCCTAGCAGCACCAGGAATTCACGATCCGCAATTGTCAGATTGGTGCATGCGACTCCTGTGAACGAGCCCCACCGCTTGGTGACGTTGCGCAAGACGATTTCTGCCATCCGGCCCAGTTCCTCCCTTTTATGCATTCGAATGCATAAATACACTAGACACAGAAAATCGGATCTGGCAACCGTTAATGTGCAAGGCAGAGGAAGAACTCATGCGCCATGATGAACGAGCCGTTTCCCCGAGCATTTCAGGAAGGAATTCAGGCCGAAGCGGCGGCGAATCGCAGCAGCCGCCGACGCCGTGCCCGCGTCTGGCGTGTTGTGGGCGCTGCAGGACAGCCGGTCAGCAGAACGAAGGATGCGTCCCGCCGAGCGCGGACAAGCTGACAGACGCAATACCTGTCACGGCGGCCGCCGCGCCGAAAAGGCAAGGCTGACGCCCGGACGGATACAGGATCCAGATCAACAGGAGAAAAGGAGCGGTCATGAAAGGTTTCGACGCGAAATGGCGGGATGTCCCGCATTTCATCAATGGGGTAACCCAAAAGATCTGGGAGGATCGTCACATCGGCAGCCTGCGCCATCACTATGCGCCCGGACTGATCGTGCGATCCCCCGCCTCGGTGGTGATGGACAACACCAACGTCATCGCTGCGACCATGGCCACCCTGGCCGAATTCCCCGACCGCGAACTGCCCGGCGAGGATGTGATCTGGTGCGAGGATCCGGCAGGTGCGACCGAAGGCTCGGACGCATTCCTGTCCTCGCACCGGCTGATTTCCTGGGCGCGGCATACCCGTCCCGGCATGTATGGGGCACCGACAGGCAAGCGCCTCGCCTATCGGATCATCGCCGATTGCGCGATTCGCGATGATGCGATTCATGACGAATGGCTGGTGCGCGATCAGTCGGCGATCGTGCGGCAAATGGGTTTCGATGTCGTGGACTGGACCCGTGACCTGATCGCGCGGGAAGGAGGACCGGACCATTGCGTGCGCCCCTTCACCCCTGAAAACGATGTGGCCGGCTCCTATACGGGCCGCGGCAACGACAATGAATGGGGGCAGCGTCATGCCGAGATCCTGAACCGGATCATGGCCGCCGACATGGAGGTGATCGCCTCGAACTACGACCGCGCCTGCAACCTGCACTATCCGGGCGGCGAAACCGTCTATGGGCGCGCCGAGGCGGATCAGTTCTGGATGGGCCTGCGTGCGGCCTTTCCCCATGCCGAGTTCCGCATCGAGCATGTCATCGGTCGTGACGATCCGCTGCTGCCGCCCAGGTCGGCCATTCGCTGGACGCTATGGGGCAAGCATTCCGGTTGGGGCCGCTTCGGCACGCCGACCGGGGCGCAGGTCTATGTCATGGGAATCAGCCATGTCGAATTCGGACCCTATGGCGACGATGGCGGTCCGGCGATCCGCAACGAATTCACCCTCATCGACGAAACCGCGATCTGGAAGCAGATCCTGCTGCAAACCGGCGCACATGACTGAGGCCAGGCACCCGACATCCTTCCGCACGCGGTTCGCACTCCAAAGACAGGACGAAGCCAGATGACTGACCAACCCGATATCCGTCGAAACATCCTGCGCGAGATGATCGCGCAGGGGCAGACCATCGTGAATGCCTGGCTGTCGATCCCCTCGTCCTACTCCGCCGAGGGGCTGGGCCATGCCGGGGTCCATTCGGCCACCATCGACCTGCAGCACGGCATGATCGGTCTGACCGATGCGCTGCACATGTTGCAGGCGGTTTCCGCAACGCCGGCAACGCCCCTGGTGCGGGTTCCCTCGCTGGACGCGGCCTTGCTGATGCGTGTGCTGGACGCAGGCGCATATGGGGTCATCTGCCCGATGATCTCCAGCGTCAAGCAGGCCGAGGAACTGGTTCACGCCTGTCGCTATCCGCCGGCCGGGTCGCGCTCGTTCGGTCCGGCGCGTGGATTGCTCTATGGCGGCGCCGATTACGTCGCCCATGCCAATGCCGAAAACCTCGTGATCCCGATGATCGAAACGGTCGAGGCAGTTCGCAACATCAACGCGATCCTGGCGGTCGAGGGGGTGGACATGATCTATGTCGGCCCCAACGACATGGCCTTTGCCTTCGATGGTGCCGTCGGCGCGGACCGGCAGAAGTCCGAGGCAGCCATCGCGCATGTTCTGGCGCGCGCCCAGGCCGCCGGCATTCCGGCGGGCATCTTCTGCGCGGATGGCGCCGATGCGGCGCGTCGGGTCGCCCAGGGATTCGCGTTGGTCACGCCCGGCAATGATTTCGGGCTGCTGACCCGAGCCCTGCGCACCGCCGTGGCCGAAACGTTACGCGGGACCGTGACCCCGGTTGCCCCGGCGGGGACGGGCTACTGATGTCCGGGCGCTGGTGGCTGTTGCCGGGGACCCTTTGCACGGCCGAGGTTTTCGAACCGCTTCTGGGGGCTTTGGCCGTCTCTCCGCAGCAATGCCGTTCGGTGCGGCTCGATCGGCCGGCGGTCGAGGATTACGCCGCTGAGCTGGCATCCGTGGAAGATGAGGACATCGTGCTGGGCTTCTCGCTCGGCGCGATCCTCGCGGCTCACCATCTCGACCGGATGCGGGCGCTGGCGGCGGTGCTGATCGCCGCGAATCCCTTCGCGGATACGCCGGAAAAAAGCGCCGCACGTCTGGAGCAACTGGCCCGGATCTCTGTCGAAGGGCCGGGCGCGGTCATGGCCGCCGCCTGGCCCGCCCTCGTCGGACCGGATGCGCGTGAAAATCCCGCGGTGGGAAACCGGATCGTCGCCATGGCAGAGCAGACGGTTCAGGACCTGCCGGCGCAGACAGAGCTGGCACTACGGCGGCCGGGCGCCGAACCAATGCTGGCATCCGCACGATCTCGGGCTCTGTTCATCACCGGTCGCGAAGACCCCGCCGCTCCACCGGATCGAGCCATGCGGGCTGCCGCCATCGGCAGGCACGAGCTTGTTCTCGTGGATGGCGCCGGACATTTCTTGCCGCTGGAAGCGCCGCGGGCGTGCGCCGAGGCGATCCGCGCCTTTCTGCTCGGCCGGGGGCAGGATCGCAGTTGACGCGGCTTGCTGGCAAGGGTTCGGCGCGGGTTGGAAACCCGTTGCGGCCCGGCGATCAGGTTCCGGCCAGCCGCGCCGAGCTTCTGCGGATAAGCTCGCCCTGCACCATGATGCGACGCGCTTCCAGATCGGGTTCCTCCATGCGTTCCAGCAACATCGAGACGGCGGTTTCCGCCATGTCCACGATGGGTTGCCGGACCGTGGTCAAGGCATAGCTGGGCCTGCCGGCTTCGGCGATGTCGTCGAACCCGATGACCGAGATGTCGTCGGGGACCTGCCAGCCCAGATCGAAGCGGCAGGCGTCAAGCACACCGAGGCCCAACTGGTCGTTCGCGCAGAATGCCGCGTCGGGGCGGTCCATCCTGGCCATGAGGTCCAGGAAGCTGCGCCGTCCCTCGGCATAGGAAAAATCCGTGCTCAGTGTCGGAATGGTTCCGATCCCGAGGCTGTGCAAGCGGTTCTGGAAGGCCTCGACCCGCAATTGGCTGACCGGCGCGCGGTCGGGTCCTCTGATGCAGACGAAAGAGCGGTGCCCGGCCTCGAAAAGCACATCGGCGATCCGCTGCCCGGCAGTGGCGTGGTCGAGTGCGATGCAATCCGCGACGGTCGTCTCCACCACCCTGTTGAAGAATACCAGCGGGACACCGCGCGTCGCGAACTGCTCGATCCAGTCCGGCGGCATCTGTGCGCAGCAGATCAGCCCGTCCAGCGGATACTCGACGGCCTTCTGCAGCGATGCGCCGATCGAATCGTCATCCTTGATCACCATGAGAAACAGGCTGTTCCCCGAGTTCTGCAAGGCATCGCCCACGGCATAGATCAGTTCCGGGTTGTTGCGGATGGTGAAGGCCGTCGCGATCACGCCGACCATGTTCGAGCGTTGGGTGATGAGTGAGCGCGCGAGCGCATTGCGCGTATAGCCCATCTCCCGGGCGATGCGGAGGATGTGATCCCGGGTCTTCGGCGAGATCTTGGTATCGTCCTTGAAGCACCGGGAAACCGTGGATTGCGAGACCCCGGCGGCACGCGCCACGTCATAGGACGTGATCCTTCTCGGCCGGATTGTCGAAGGTTCATTCATCTTTCCGTCTCCGTCCTCGGATCGCCTGGAACATATCCGCCGCCGCCTGGGCCGAGAAGGGTGTTCAACAGCTGGAAGTGGCCAGGCCCGAGCCCGGCCGAAGATACAACGGGAATCCGCCTCAGAAAAGTCTTGCACGCATTCGAATGCAAGTTATTATGCATTCGAATGCATAACAGGGTTTGCCCAGGCGAGAGTAAGGCGTGTCCCGGACACTGTCTTCTACGGGGACAAGCGAAGAACCATCGCCAGCAATATCTGTCCTGCTGTGGGGCATCTCATCCCTGCGCGAATTGTCGTATCAAGAAGGAGCGATCAAACGATGGAATATCCCGTGTCCGCCGTAGAGGTGTCCAAGGAAGAAAGCCGGAACCGGCTGGTTCGCCGCCAAGACATGGTGGCCGAGCGCGTGGCCTTCATCGACTGCAAGATGCCCGGCTCGCACCTCAAGGAAAACTATTCCCTCATCGGTCCCGGCGTGACGCAGTCGAAGGACCAGAAGGTCAGCCTGTCAGAGCCGCATGGCTTCAGCCTGGGCGTGGCGGCCATGCCGGCGGGAATCACCAACAACCTGCATATCCATTATACTGCCGAAGTCTTCATGATCTACAAAGGCAAATGGGTATTCCGCTGGGGCGCGGACGGCAAAGACGGAGAGGTGGTCTGCACCGCCGGCGACGTGGTCAGCATTCCGACCTGGATCTTCCGTGGTTTCTCGAATATTGGCGACGATGACGGCTGGATCTTCACCGCGCTTGGCGGTGACGATACAGGCGGGATCCTGTGGCATCCCCATATTCTGGAAGTGGCGGCGCAACATGGCCTTTACCTCACCCGTGACAATCTGCTGGTCGATACCCAACAGGGCCAGCCGAAACCGGCGGAATCGGAATTGATCGAGCCAATGACGCGGGAGCAGATCGACAGCCTGCGCAAGTATACCGTGGAGGAGATGTCCCAAAGGGTCGTGCGTCGTGATTCCAGGGCCTTCTCGGGCGCCGCTTTGCTGGACAGCTGCATTCCTGGCCACGGGGGAGAGCTTGCACCCGTTCTGGGCCATGGCATGACTCAGGATCGCGAGCATGTCCCGCAGATCACGAATCCCCACGGCATGTCGATCGAATGGGGTCGCATTCCTGCAGGCGGTTCGATCGGGAAATATCTTCTGCGCGAAAAGCAGGTGATCATCGTCTTTTCCGGTGCGGTCGAAATCAGCCAGAACCAGGGCGAAAGCGAAGTGATCCAGACTGTCAACGAGCAGGATCTCTATTCCTTCCCCGCTGACTCCTGGCGTTCCATCCGCAATACCGGCAGCCAGGCCGCAGAATTCATTCTCATGACCGCAGGCGACCACAAGAAGCGGATCCAGTGGTCCGAGGAGATCCTTGAAGAGGCAGCTAGGCTTGGATTCGCAATCGATCCCGACGGATATGTGGCGCCCTTGGCTCTCTTGCCGCAGAAGGTAAAGGATCTTTATGCGTCTGAGGTTGAACCGGTCCGGGTTTGATGGACTTGTTCATCTGACCGAGCAAAGCTGAGGAACTGTTCCGAAATGGCCGAGGGAAACGCGTCCACCTTGGTGGACGCGTTCTGCTGTTGGGGCCCCTACGCCCTATTGACAAAAGGGCTTCCCCTGTTCCGCTTCGGGTCGTCCTGTGATTCAAGCTCATCTCCACGTGGGGATGAGCTTGGCACGCAACCTGATATCTGACGATGAGTGGGCCTTCTTCGAGGGCTTCATGCGGGCAGTCCGAAACCCGAACGGGCGCAAGCCGTCCAATCATCCCCTTGTTATGGATGGAATTTTCTGGAGTGAAGCGTGAGCCGCCACCGGTCCGAGGCCGCGCCGAACGCGAACGGGTGCGCCATGGCGGGACCTGCCCCCAGGAGTTCGGCAGGTGGTCGTCGGTCTACCGCCAGTTCCGTCGCTGGACCCTTGCGGGACTGTGGGAGGATATCCTGGACGCGGCTCGAACCACGCTGGGGTTGCGCCGGACAAGCTTCGGATGGTCGACAGCACAGTCATCCGGGCCCATCACCATGCGGCAGGCGCAGTTTGAGGCAAAGAAACGTCCAGTGGACGTTTCGACCCGAAAACGGGGACTCCGAAAGAGGCTCCTGGCCGTTCGAGAGCGTC
>NZ_QNRC01000047.1 GCF_003709565.1 Paracoccus sigandri
TCCACGCTGTAGATCCTCCCATCCTCCCTGCAGCCGCAGAAAGGGACAAAGGTGGACGACTTTTACGCCGCCCGCAGCAGCACCATGCCGCCGCTAACGTGGACTAATTTCGCACCGCCCTTCTCAGTCTACGGCACCTCGCCCGCCGGCGGTTACACCCGCATGCCCTTCGCGGCCTCCACGCTCAGCGCCGAGCAGCCGCTGCTGTCGTCGGAGCTGCTGGGCTATGGCCGCGATCCGCTCGCGCCGGTCAAGGACGCGATCACAGCGGATGGCGATCTGACCATCCCTATTGATGCCGAGGCGTTCGGCTTCTGGCTCAAGGCGGCGTTCGGCTCGCCGACCACCACCGGCACCTCGCCCGGCCCCTATACCCACACATTCCAATCCGGTAACTGGACCCTGCCCTCTATGGCGATCGAGACCGGCATGCCCGAGGTGCCGCGCTATGCGATGTATTCCGGCGTTATGGTCAACCAGCTCAGCTGGACCATGCAGCGGTCGGGGCTGCTGACCGCCAGTGCGCAACTGGTCGCGCAGGGCGAGACCGTCGCCAGCAGCTCGCAAGCCGGAACGCCCGCAGATATCGCACTCACCCGCTTCGAGCATTTCAACGGCGCCATCACCCGCAACGGCGTGGCGCTGGGCAATGTGATCTCGGCCCAGATCACCTATGCCAACAATCTCGACCGGATCGAGACCATCCGAAACGACGGCATGATTGACGGGGCCGACCCGACCATCGCCGCCCTGACCGGCCAGATAGAGGTTCGCTTTGCCGATATGGTGCTGATGAATCAGGCCATCGCCGGCGGGCCCTGCGAGTTGGAATTCGCCTATGCGCTGCCATCGGGTGAAAGCCTGACCGTCACCGCCCATGCCGTCTATCTGCCCCGCCCCCGTGTCGAGATCAGCGGCCCGCAGGGCATTCAGGCCAGCTTCGACTGGCAGGCGGCGCGCGCGTCCAGCCCGGCCCGCATGTGCACCATCACCCTTGTCAACGATATCGAGGAATACTGACCATGATCCGCCTGAATCTTTCGACCGAGCCGCGCTGGGTCGACCTGCTGCCCGGCCTGCGTCTCAAGGCAGCGCCCGTGACGACGGCCGTCATGGCCGCCGCCCGGGCCGATGTGAGCATGGAGGATATCGGCCCCGAGGCTGCCAAAGAGGAACTGGCGGTCGCGATGGCGCAAGCCGTGGCTGGCCGGGTCGTCACCGAATGGGAAGGTGTCGGCGACGAGGACGGCAATCCTATCCCGATCACCCCTGAAGGCATCCACGCGCTTCTGAACATCTGGCCGGTCTTCGAGGCGTTTCAGGATCAGGTTCTGGGGCCGCATCTGGTTTTGGAATCGGAAAAAAACGGCTGACCGCTCTCGCCGAATGGCATTTCGGCGGGGGCGATCGGTATTGCGAGGCCTGCCCGGCGCGCTGCGATGATTGCCCGGCGCGGCTGAACCAGCCCCAGACACATGAAGGCTGGCAGGTCTGGGATCTGGTCGGCCGGATCGGCGGGCAGACCCGAGCAATCCCCGGCGCTGTGCTGGGCTGGGACATGGGCGCGGCGCTGGAAATGGGCCGCGCCCTTGGCATTCCAACCATCGCCGTCGCTGAACTTCTGCCCGTGATCGAGGCGGTGATGATCCGAAAAACCAACGAGCAGATCGGAACGGAACAGGCGCAGCCTATGCTTTGACCTTTTCGATGACCGTCACCCCGGGCAGCCCGTCGAAATGCGCGTCACAGGTGATCAATGTGGCTCCGTTTCCCCGCGCGGTCGCATAGACGATGGCATCCGCCGTCGCCAGCCTGTGATTGCGGCAGGCTTCGGCCGCAGCAAGCGCAGTCTCGGTGTCCAGCGGCAGAACCACGCAAAGCTGGGTAAAGGCGATCACCTGATCGGCCTTGTCCTCGCCCACCTCACGGGTCAGCCATTTCGCCAGTTCCAGCTGCACCATGGTCGGCACCAGCCATTCAGCCTGATCCGGCAGATGCGGGGCCACCGCACGCCCGGTCGGGGAGTCGATCAGCCACTCGATCCAGGCCGAGGTATCGACCAGCCGCATCAGACGCGATCCGAGCGGTCGCGATAACCTTCCGCGGATGCGCCTTTGGCAATCCCGGCAAGGGCCGCGCGCTGCGGGACCGGCACCAGAAGAACCCCGGTTCCCTTCGGGATGAACGCAAAGGTCAACCCGGCCTCCCAGTGCTGCGCCGTGCGGATCGCCTTGGGAATCGAGATCTGGAACTTCGAGGACAAGGTCGCGGTCTGTGGCATGATCCTACCTTTATTCGTTCGATAGCTAAAACGTAAGAAACAGCGCCTCCGAAATCAAGGAACCTTCGTTCATGGCTGAGAAGAAAGTGTCCGTTCGGCTCGTCGCCGAGAACGGCCGGCAGGTCCGTGCCGAGCTGGAAGGCATCGGCGATGCCGGCGCGCGCAGTTTTCAGAAACTGTCCAAAGAGATCGATACCACTGGTGTCATGCTGCGCCGGCTGGCCGGGATCGCAGCCGGTGCGTTCAGCATCCGGCAGGTGGTGCAATATGCCGATACCTGGACCGATCTGCGCTCGCGCGTTGATCTGGCGACCGGATCGCAGGAAAAGGGCGCGGCCGTCATGGAGCGGCTGGCCGACATGGCGCGGCGCACCTATTCCAGCCTCGACCAGACAACAGAATCGTGGATCGCGAACAGCACCGCGCTGCGCGAATTGGGCCTGTCCACCACCGAGAGCCTCGATTTTACCGAGGCGCTGAACAACGCCATGGTCGTATCCGGCGCGCGGGCGGAACGGGCTGCATCCGTGCAATATGCGCTGTCGAAGGCCATGGCGACCGGCACCCTGCGCGGGGAGGAACTGAACCGGATTATCGAGAGCGGCGGCCGGCTGGCCGAACTGCTGGCGGCCGAACTCGGCACCACGGTTTCCGGTCTGCGTCAATTGGGACCACAAGGCGCAATCACCGGCGATGTGATCCGCACCGCGCTGGTCGGCAATCTGGAACTGCTGCGCGAGGAAGCCGACTCGATGCCGGCCACCATCGGCGATGCCTTCACCCTGATCGGAAACGCCGCTCTGCAACTGGTCGGTTCCTGGGACCAGCTTTTGGGCGCGTCCTCGACCGTCGCCGAGGTGCTGATCCTCGTTGCAGACAACCTCGAACGGCTCGCATCGATCGGGGTGGCGTTCGCCGGCTTCATGGCGGGGCGATGGGTCACGGCCTTTGTCGCCGCGCGGGTGGCAACCTTCAGCCTCGCCACCGCCCTGACCGCGCTGCGCGGTGCGCTGATCCGCACCGGCATTGGCGCGCTGATCGTGGCGGCGGGCGAGTTGATCTATCAGTTCTCGTCTCTGGTGAAGGCGGCCGGCGGGATCGGCACGGCGTTTCGCCTGCTTGGCGGTCTCGCTCGCGAGGTCGGCCAGCGTATCGGCACCGCGTTTCAGGCGGCTTTCGCGCTGCTGGGCGCAGCATGGGAAGGCTATCGCGCATTGGTGTTCACGGTCCTCGACGCCATCGTGAAAGGCGCGGTCACCGCCGTTGACCGTTATGTCGCGGTCTGGCTGGGCGGGTTTGAGGCCATCAAGGCAATCTGGGGCGCATTGCCCGATGCTATTGGGGATTTCGCGTTTCAGGCTGCGAACGGGCTGATCGCGGGCGTCGAGGCGATGCTGAACGGCGTCGTGACCCGCATCAACAATTTCATCGGCGGCATCAACAGCGCGCTCGCGATGCTGCCGGATTGGGCGGTCGGCGAGGGCGGCGCGCAGATCGGGCTTCTGGATCCGTTCAACCTCGGGCGGATCAATAACCCGTTTGAGGGCGGGGCCTCTGCTGCCGGAGCCTCTGCCGCCGATGCATTCAGCGAAGCGTTCGGCCGCACCTATGTCGAAGCCCTCGATCTGTTCGGGGGCTCGGCCGATCAGGCAAGCGCCGCTGCGGCCGGATATCTCGAAGCGGCTGGCGAACTGGCCGCTGCCACGGTTGCGCCGCTGGAAAGCTGGCAGGCGCTTCAGGATGCAGTCACAACCACGGGCGAGGATGGGGCCGACGCCTTGGACGATGCAGCCGGCGCTGCGGATCGCGTTGCCGGCGCGCTGGACAAGGCGGGCGGGGCCGCCGGGCGCGCGGGCGCGGCTGGCAAAAAGGCCGGGGCAGACACGAAGGCCGGGGCTGATGAGGCAAAACTCGGCTGGGATGCAGTCGCCGCCTCGCTCTCCGATTATGCCGACAAGGCCCGGAACATCGGCGGCGATATCGGCAGCGCCTTGGTCAACGCATTTCAGGGGGCCGAAAATGCGATCGGGGAATTTGTCAAAACCGGCAAAATGAACTTCCGCGATCTGGTCACCTCCATGCTGGCCGATCTGGCGAAGCTGGGCGCGCGGCGCTTCCTGCTTGGCCCGCTGGCCGGCGTCCTGTCCGGGTTCATGCCGGGCCTCGGCGGCCTGTCGGCCAGCATCCTGCATTCCGGCGGGATGGTCGGCAGCAGCGGGCCGAGCCGGCTGGTTCCGGCCATGGCCTTCGCCAATGCGCCCCGCATGCACAACGGCGGCTGGGCCGGGCTGCGTTCGGATGAGGTGCCGGCGATCCTGCAAAAAGGCGAGCGGGTGCTGTCTCGCCGCGAAGCCGCCGGATACGGCCAGGGCGTTACCGTCAATATCGCCGCCCGCGATGCAGAGTCGTTCCGCCAGTCCCGCGCACAGATCGGGGCCGATATTGCCCGCGCGGTCGCGATGGGCCGGAGAGGTATGTAATGGCGTTTCACGTTATCCGTTTTCCCGACAATATCAGCCGCGGCGCGCGGGGCGGGCCCGAACGGCGCACCCAGATTGTCGAACTGGCCTCGGGCGATGAGGAACGGAATGCAAGCTGGGCGAACAGCCGGCGGCGCTATGACGTGTCTTATGGCATCCGCCGCGCCGATGATCTGGCGGCCGTGGTTGCGTTCTTCGAGGCGCGCAACGGGCGGCTGCACGGGTTCCGGTTCAAGGATTGGTCGGATTACAAATCATGCGCCCCATCCGGCACGCCGACCGCGACAGATCAGGTGATCGGCACCGGCGACGGGACCGAGACGACGTTCCAGATCGCGAAACGCTACACCTCCGGGGCGCAATCATGGGCGCGGGTGATCACCAAGCCCGTCGCTGGATCGGTGCGGGTGGCGCTGGGCGGGGTCGAGCAGGCTGCGGGCTGGGTGATCGACGCTGCGACCGGCATCATCACATTCGACACCGCCCCCGGCGCAGGCATCGCCATCACCGCCGGTTTTGAATTTGACGTGCCGGTGAGATTCGACAGCGATGCGCTGGACGTGACCCTCGATATCGAGCGGCTCGGCTCGATCACCTCAATCCCGCTCGTGGAAATCCGCCGATGAAAACTCTATCCCCTGACCTGCAGGCGCACCTGGACGATGGCACGACCACGCTGGCCTGGTGCTGGCGGATCACCCGCGCCGATGGAATGACCCTCGGCTTTACCGATCACGACCGGGCGCTGGCCTTTGGCGGCACCGATTTCGAGCCGGAAAGCGGTCTGACCGCATCCGAGATCCGCGCCGGTTCCGATCTGTCGGTGGATTCGCAGGATGCCGAAGGCGCACTGACCTCGGATCGGATCACGGAGACCGATATCATCGACGGGCGCTGGGACAATGCGCTGGTCGAGGTCTGGCGGGTGAACTGGCAGGATCCCGGCCAGCGGGTGCTGATCCGTCGCGGTGCCATCGGTGAGTTGCGGCGTGGGCGGGCGTCATTCGTGGCCGAGGTTCGCTCCATGGCGCATGTTCTGGGCCAGACGCTGGGCCGGGTCTATCAGGGCACCTGTGACGCGGCGCTGGGCGATGCCCGTTGCGGCGTCAATCTCAACGACCCGGCCTATAGCGGCGCAGGCGTAGTGGAGGATCCCATCCGTGACCGGGCCTTCACCGCCTCCGGGCTGGGGGGCTTCGCCAATGGCTGGTTCGCCTTCGGGCATCTGGAATGGACCGCCGGCCCGAACGCGGGCCGCGCGGCCGAGATCATGCTGCACGAGATCGCATCTGGCGTCGTCACGATCACGCTTCTGGAAGCGCCGGTGCGCCCCTTGGCCGGCGGGGATACCTTCACGATCCGCGCGGGCTGCGACAAACGCGCGGAAACCTGCGCCACGAAGTTCTCCAATATCGTCAATTTCCGAGGCTTCCCGCATATTCCGGGCCAGGACACGGTGCTGCGTTACGCCTCGGCCGATGGCGGGCACGAAGGGGCAGTGCTGTGAGGGGTGCCGATCCGAAGCAGGTCATTGCCGCGGCGCGCGGCTGGCTGGGAACGCCGTATCACGATCAGGCCAGCGTCCGGGGCGTGGGCTGCGACTGCCTCGGCCTCGCCCGCGGCATCTGGCGCGAGGTGGTCGGGTCCGAGACCCTGCCGGTGCCGCCTTACAGCCGCGATTGGGGCGAGACCGGATCCCGCGAGGTGCTGGCCGACAGCGCGGCGCGGGTGATGATCCGCATCGACCCGGCGGCGGCCGGTCCCGGCGCGGTGGTCCTGTTCCGCATGCGCGCCGGGGCGATCGTCAAACATGTCGGGGTCCTGACAGGCGAGAGCAGCTTCATCCACAGCTATGAGCGGCTCGGCGTGATCGAGGAACCGCTGACTGCCGCATGGCGCAGGCGCATCGCCTTCGCCTTCCTGTTTCCGCGCCCGGCACCTGCCCCGCGCAAGAAGAAGTCCTGATCCATGGCAACCATTGTTCTCGGCGCGGTCGGCGCGTCCATCGGCGGCGGATTTGGCGGCGCGATCCTCGGCCTCAGCGGTGCGGCCATCGGCGGCATGATCGGCTCCGCTGTCGGATCCATGGTGGATAGTTGGATCGTCTCGGCACTGGCCCCCGGTCAGAAAATCGAGGGGCAGCGCATGGACAGCCTGCGCATGGTCTCGGCGACCGAGGGCGTCGTGATCCCGCGCCTCTATGGCCGAATGCGGCTGGGCGGCAATATCATCTGGGCGACCGATTTCCGCGAGGAATCCAGCACCACCCGCCAAGGTGGCGGCAAGGGCGGCGGGCCGAAGGTCACCACCACCGAATACACCTATTTCGCCAGCTTTGCCGTGGGATTGTGCGAGGGACCGATCACCGGCATCGGTCGCATCTGGGCCGATGGCGAGGTGGTCGATCTCAGCGACCTGACATGGCGCTGGTATTCGGGCGACGAAGCCCAGATGCAGGATCCCTTCGTCGAGGCAAAGATGGGCGCGGGCCATGCGCCGGCCTATCGGGGCACCGCCTATGTCGTGTTCGAGGAATTGCCGCTTTCGCGCTTCGGCAACCGCCTGCCGCAGCTTTCCTTCGAGGTGTTCCGGCCGCTGGCCGATGATGACACCGCCGAGGGTCTCGTGCCCGCGGTGACGATCATTCCGGCCTCCGGCGAGTTCGCCTATGCCACCAGCACCGTGCGCAAGGGCGGGGGCGGAGGCGACAGCGCGGCAGAGAACGTGAACGCGATGGCCGGCAGCGCCGATATGGCGGTTTCGCTGGATCGGCTGGAATCCATGGTGCCGTCGGTCGAGAGCGCCTCGCTGGTCGTGTCGTGGTTCGGCGATGATCTGCGCGCCGGGCAATGCACGATCCGTCCGAAGGTCGAAATGGCCGAGAAAGCCACCACGCCGGAATGGCGCGTGAACGGGATCGGACGCGGCGCGGCGCAAGTGGTCAGCCATCAGGACGGCAAGCCCGTCTATGGCGGAACCCCGGCAGATTTTTCGGTTGTCGAGGCGATCCGCGACATGAAGGCGCACGGGCTTCGGGTCACCTTCTATCCCTTCCTGATGATGGACATTCCGGCCGGCAACGCCCTGCCGGATCCCTACAGCGACAACGCCGCGAATATCGGCCAGCCGGTGCTACCCTGGCGGGGGCGGCTTACCTGCTCGCCGGCCGCCGGGTTTGCGGGCAGCGTGGACAAGACCGCCGCTGCTGCCGCGCAGGTTGCCGCCTTCTTCGGCAATGCGCAGCCCTCAGATTTTACGGTCAGCGACGACGCCGTGAAATGGACCGGCCCGGCTGGCGATTGGGGTTTCCGGCGCATGATCCTGCATTACGCACACCTCTGCTCCGCAGCCGGAGGCGTGGACGCCTTCCTGATCGGCTCCGAAATGCGCGGGCTGACGCAAATCAGGTCCGGGGCCGCGACCTATCCGGCGGTTGCCGCGTTCCAATCGCTGGCCGCTGCCGTGCGCACGATCCTCGGGCCGGGCACGAAGATCAGCTATGCCGCCGACTGGTCGGAATATTTCGGGCACCATCCGCAGGACGGCAGCGGCCACGTGCTCTTTCACCTCGACCCGCTCTGGGCGGATGCCAATGTCGATTTCATCGGCATCGACAATTACATGCCGCTCAGCGACTGGCGCGACGGCTGGGATCATGCGGACGCACAGGTCTGGCCCTCGATCTACGACCGCGCCTATCTGCAGAGCAACATTGCCGGCGGCGAGGGGTTTGACTGGCTCTATGCCAGCGAGGCCGACCGGATCAGCCAGACGCGGACACCGATCACGGACTCGATCACGGCTGTTCCGTCATATGAGGCCGTAACGGCCCTGCCGGCCGGGTCTCCGGATCTGACCGTTGCTCCAAACTGGACCGGCGCGGTGGGCGTGGGCATTCGCAGCGCGTCGATCACGCTCTCTTGCCGGGTGCAGTTCCCTTCGGTGATCACCGACGGGCTGATCTTCGAGATTGGGTGGGCGCAGGGATGTTGGCTGGGCGTCAGAGCCGGGGTGCTGCGCTGGCTGATTCTGCGCGTCCAGGATGGCGAAATACAGCATGTTGATTATTCTGTGGCTGGCCTTCGCGGTCAGGCAGCAGATATCGTCGCTGTCCTCGATTACGCTGCGGCCGAGATCTGGCTGGCCGTTGATGGCGCGGTCGTTGCCCGCACCGCTTTCAGCAGCGCGCTCGCCGGCAACTGGTCGAATAATGGCGGCGCAGGCTATGGCGTCCATAACGGGCTGAACTTTGCTGGTGGCCTGGTGTCGCCGTCTCCATGGCCAGGCAGCTTGATCACCGACTTGTCGCTCTGGTCTGGTGCGGTCCCGAGCACCGCAATGACCAGCCCGATCGTCCCGAAGGATTGGGTCTGGCGCTTCAAGGATATCCGCGCTTGGTGGTCAAACCCGCACCACAACCGCCCCGGCGGCAGCGAGGCCGCATCGCCGACCGCATGGGTGCCGCAGTCAAAGCCGATCTGGTTCACCGAACTCGGCTGCCCGGCGGTCGATCGCGGCACCAATCAGCCCAACGTGTTCTATGACCCGAAATCTTCGGAATCGTTCTTCCCGCACTTCTCGCGCGGCTGGCGCGACGATGCGATCCAGCGGGCCTATCTTGAGGCGACCTATCTGTTCTGGCGCGATCCGGCGAACAATCCGGTCTCGACCGAATATGCCGGGCGCATGGTGAACGTGTCGGAATGCGCCGCCTGGACCTGGGATGCGCGGCCCTATCCGTTCTTTCCCGAACTCTCCGATCTCTGGGCCGATGGCGAGAACTGGCGGTTGGGGCATTGGCTGACCGGCCGGCTGGGCGCGGTGTCACTGGCGGCGCTGGTGCGGCACCTCTGCCGGCGCGCTGGCCTGCCGGATGCGTGGATAGACACCTCCGGCCTGACCGGCGCGGTGGATGGCTATGTAATCTCGGCGCTGGAAGCACCCCGGACCTCGATCACCATGCTGGCCCGGCATTTCGGCTTTGATGCGGTCGAGAGCGAGGGCCGGATCCGCTTTGTGATGCGGGGTAGCGCGCCGGTGGCGTTGATCGCCCCCGATGCCATGGTGTCCGCCGGCTCGGGCGATGTGATGGACCTGACGCGGGGGCAGGAAACCGAACTGCCGCAGGCGCTCAAATGGCAGGTGGCGCGGGCCGACGAGGATTATGACGGGATCACGGTCGAAGCCCGGCGCATCACGCCTCAAAGCAGCCGGGTGTCATCCGACAGCTTCCCCATGGCGGTGCCGCCCGAGGAAGCCGACCGGCGCTGCCGCCGGGCGCTGATGGAGGCATGGGTCGGCCGCGAGACCGGATCCTTCCGACTGCCGCCCTCGATGCTGGCGCTGGACCCAGCCGATGTGATCCTGCTCGATCATGATGGCCGGCTGGCCGAAATGCGCATCCTGACCGCATCGGATGCCGAGGCGCGCGGCATCGAGACCATCCGCCAGGACCGCGCCGCCTATGATCTGCCGCCGGGCAGCCCCCGCGCCGCGCATCTGGCCCGGCCGGTGGTGTTCGGCGCGCCGCTGGCCCTGATCATGGACCTGCCGCAACTGCGCGAGAATCACGCGCCGCACCACCCACTGATCGCCGCCCATGCGCGACCGTGGCCCGGCCAGATGGCGGTATATCGCAGCCCCGAGGATTCGGGCTTCGAGTTGCTGACCACGTTCAGCAGCCGGGCGCGCATCGGCGCGCTGACAGCAGACCTCCATGCCGGCCCGACCTCGCGTTTCGATCATGGCAACTCGGTCTATCTGGAACTGCTGACCGGGACGCTGGAAAGCGTGACCGACCTGCGCCTGTTTGGCGGCGAGAACGCCCTTGCCATCGAGCAGCCGGGCGGGGCCTGGGAGATCCTGCAATTCGGCGCGGCCGAACTGCTGGCGCCCGGCCGCTATCGCCTGTCGCGGCTGCTGCGCGGCCAGCGGGGCACAGAGGCCGACATGGCCCCCATGGTGCCGACCGGCGCGCGGGTGGTGGTGCTGGACGCGGCGCTGGCCCCGTTGCCGGTCAATGAGGCCGATCTGGGCCTGCCGTGGAACTGGCACATCGGCCCGGCGGCAAAGCCCGTCAGCGACGACAGCTATACCGCCCTGCCCTTCACCCCGCGCGGCGTCGGGCTGCGGCCGTTCTCGGCGGTCCATGTCGAACAGCCATGGCGCAGATCACGCAGCCCCGGCGATCTGACGATCCGCTGGCTGCGGCGCGACCGATCCTTGGCCGCCGATAACTGGAACGCGGTCGAGGTGCCCATGAGTGAGGCAAACGAAGCGTGGCAGGTCGATATTCTTGATGGGGCAGGTGTCAAGAGATCCTTGACCACTGCGACCAACGCCGCCGTTTACACCGCCGCGCAGCAGGTTGCCGATTGGGGCGCGCTGCTCGGCCCCGGCGCATCGCTCACCATCAGCATTGCCCAGATCGGGCAGGCGTTCGGCGTGGGCGCGGCCCCCGTCACCACTCTCTGGTTCTAAGCAGGAGACCTCCATGCCTGACACAACAGCGCACCTCGCGCTGCCCTTCATCATGGCCGCACAGGCGCAAAAACATGTGACCCATAACGAGGCGCTACGGCTGCTGGACGGGATCGTGCAGCTTGCGGTTCTGGATCGCGACCGGGCCGCACCGCCCGCCAGCCCAGCCGAAGGCGACCGTTACATTCTGGCCAGTGGCGCAACAGGCGCATGGGCCGGCTGGGACGGCAGCGTGGCCTATTGGATCGACGGCACATGGATGCGGATCCTGCCTGCGCCCGGCTGGCTGGCCTGGATCGAGGCTGAGGCGCAGCTTGTGGTCTGGACCGGCAGCACCTGGCTCCCGGTGGTCGATGCCATGGGCTTCATCGCGCAAGCCGCTACCGTCGCCGTGGCGCGGGAAGCAAACGGCGCCAGCACCGGCATGGCGGTGCGGGAGGAAACCCTGACCGGGCTTTCCGGGGCCTCGGTCGACAGCAGCATCCAGATCCCCAACCGCGCCATCGTGCTCGGCGTCTCGGCCCGCACCGTCACCGCCGTGCTGGGCGCCAGTTCCTATGATTGCGGCATCGCCGGCGAGGTCTCGAAGTTCGGCGGCTCGCTTGGCGTCGCCGTCGGCAGCAGCAATATCGGCGTTATCGGCCCGACCGCCTTCTATGCCGACACACCCGTGCGTCTAACTGCGAATGGCGGCGCTTTCACCGGCGGATCGGTGCGCATCGCCATCCATTACGTGACCTGCGGGGCACCCGCATGATGGACACGATCCGCGAATGGTGGGGCGCGATCATGGCGGCGACCGGTCTCGGCGTCTGGCTGATCCGCCTCGAAGGGGCCAGCAAGACGGCGCTGCGCGAAGTCGAACGGCTGGAAAAGCAGCTTGATGCCGACCGCAAGGCCATCTCCGAGACCCGCCGCGAACAGAACGAGATGCTGCGCGAGATGCGCGCCGACATCAAACGCCTGCTGGAACGCAGCAGCAGTCCGCGGGACTGACCGCCACCCGACCCGATCAGCCCCACCCCGCCATCGCGCGGGTTTTTTCTTTTGGAGAGACATCATGAGTTTCTATCAGCAATGGCAAAATGTTCCGGCGAATGCATGGCGCTGGCCGAACTTCTCGCCGGCCGAGATCGCCTGCCGCGGTACCGGCAAACTGCGCGTGAACGCGGATGCCCTTGATCGGCTGCAGGAGCTGCGCGTGACCTTGGGCAAACCCCTGATCGTGAATTCGGCCTATCGCAGCCCCGAACACAACCAGCGCGTCGGCGGGGCGAAGGCATCGAAACACCTCGACGGCACCGCCTTCGATATCTCGATGGCAAACCATGATCCGGTCGCTTTCATCGCTGCCGCCCGCAAGGCCGGGTTCAAGGGCATTGGCACCTATCCCCGCTCCAACTTCGTCCATATCGACACCGGCGCCGCCCGGACGTGGGGCGAGCCCTTCCCCGCTCGACCGTCGCGATTTGCGACCGATCAAGCCCCGGCGCGCGAGCACCTGGCCGACAGCCGCACCATCAAGGCCAGCGGCGCAGCCGGCATCGGCACCATCGGCGCGGCGGGCGTCGAGGTCGCCCAGCAGGCACTGGCCGAGGCACAGGGCGTGATCCTGCCCTTGATGCCGTATCTCGACAGCCTGCGCTGGTTGTTCATCGCCCTCGCGCTCGGCGGGGTCGCGGTGACGATCTACGCCCGACTGGACGACTGGAAGCGGGGGCGGCGGTGATTGCCGTTCTCGCTTCGCTCTGGCGGCGGGTGCTGCCCTGGCTCACGCTCGCCGCCGCTATCCTGCTCTTCGTTGTCGGCGCGCGCCGCCGCGGCGAGCAAGCAGGGCGCGCGGCCGAGCGGTTGGAAAAACTCGAAAGGACCAATCATGCGCGTCAAAGGATGCTGGAAGCCGGGGCTGATCGCCCTCGGAACCGTGACGATTTTGTCGAGCGGCTGCGCAAGGGCGGTTTCTGACCACGCCGCCTGCCCGCCCGTGGTCGAATATCCGGCCGAGTTCCAGCGGCGGGCAGCGGCAGAGGTCCCGGCACTGCCGGCCGGATCGGCGCTCGAGACCATGCTGGCCGATTACCACGTCATGCGACGCCAAGCAGCGGCGTGCAGGTGAAGGTTGCCTTCGGGCGCGCTGCCCCTCGACTGGCATCCCAAATCCAAGCCGATCGGCAGCGCACCCGTCAAACATCGCAAGTGTCCAGTCTCACGGCACACCTGCGCGGTCGGCAATATATGGGCCGACCATGGTGGGCTCCGAGCGGGTTCGCCGCCATCCCCACCGCCGCACTCGATCCGGCCCACAGTCCGGCGTCTCCTGCGGTCCCCGCGCTTGTCGGGTCCGGGTCCCCATTGTCAGCGAGCGTCCAAGCCCGCTATTCCTCTGCTTCGCCCAGGCCCTCCGAAGACGGTCCCGGTTGGTTCAGGCCCGCCACGATCTGACGAAGCTCACCGAGGATTTCTCCGTGGTGCTTTTCTAGATAGCGAACGAGACGATCGTTCGTGAAGAGCCGTTCGACATAGCGACCCGCCACGACAAGACGCAGGTGATCGGGGCCAAGCGTTCCCTCGATCAGCTTGATATTCTTTTGTAGGCTCGCCATTTCCGCCTTCATCCGCTCGGCTTGCTCACGGGTGACGCCGACAGGCTCCTTCTTCGAGGCCGGATCGACAAGGTCGGCGGCATCGGTCGCGGCCAAGATGGCTTCGGTATAGGCCACCGTGTAATTGTTCGCGGCAATCATCAGTTCGGCCGCCTGAATCTGGCGCAAGGGCTTCATCTTGCGCAGGGACCGGAAACTGTTGACCGGACAGTGTTTGGCCTTCAGGAGTTCCGTCACCTCGGGGCAGATACCGTTCAAAAGGGTCCGCTTTCGCCGGATCAGCGCCACATCCACATTCAGGGCAGCAGCGATACGGGCCTCCGGCACGCCGCGCTCGATGGCACGCAGGATCATCTTGTGCTCCTGAATGGTGGCGAGACGGCTGATGCGTTTGTTGTAGGTAAAGGACTCGTCGTCGGTAGCGACCAGGCAGGTGACGACATCCGCGGCCATTTCCTTCAGGACGTGCAGCCGGACGTGGCCGTCGAGCAGGATGAACGTGCCGTCCTGACCAGGAGCGCGCGCAACCACGAGCGGTTCGATCAAGCCGGCCTCGCGGATCGATGCGGCGATCTGCGCATATTTCTGGCTCTTGGGAACCGTAATCGGCAGTTGCTTGACCGGCAGGATGGCAGCAACCGGAATCTGTTGCAGGACTCGCTCGAATCCCGGCCCCTTGGGCGGGGGCATTTTGTCCATATGTGTCATGTCCGTGGTTCCTTCAGCCCCTCGACCACCATGCGCGGCAGGGAATCGAGTCCCTCGGCGCGAAGCAGGGTCAGAAAATTCTCATCGTTGAGCAGGGACTGAAACGCCGCGTCAAGAAACAGCAGGCTGCCGCGCGTCGACTGCGCCCTGCGGATCATGTCCTGCTGGCGCTCTGCCTCGATACGATAGGCCCGGACCAGCGCCGCCGATGTCATCCGCACCCCGGATCGCTTGGTGCGTGTGCCGCCTTTTTTCTTGCCATGCCGGTGGCGTAGTTCCACCAGCCGCCGCGCTTCCAGCAGCTTCTTGCCCCGCAACTCACCGGAGGTATAGGCCGCCTCGAGCGCGTTCTGCACATCCTTCTCTTCCGCCCGGGTGATATAGAGCGCGACGCTGAGGGGCATCTGGCCGGTCTCGACCGCGATCAGCAGTCGTTCCTCACCATTGGCAATCAACTCGCCGATTTCGTGGACATAGGACTGTGACAATCCTGTCTTTTCGGCAATCTGGATATCCGAATATCCCCGGTCGCGAAGAACCACGATGTCCTGCATGAGTTCCAGCGGTCGTTGCTGGCGGCGGGCAATGTTCTCGATCACGCTGCGCAGTAGCCGTTCGACCTCGTTCGCGTCCACGACGATGGCCGGGATGTGAGTTTCGCCGAGAGCCACATAGGCCTCCATCCGCCCCTGACCGCAGACCAGGCGCCAGGCACCCCCTGTCGCGGTGTCATCCCGAGCGACGGTGATCGGCTTCTTCAGCCCCACCTTGCCGATACTGTCCACCAGCGCGCGAAAGGTCTTTTCAGATCGCTCGCGCGGATTTTCCACGGTGATGGCGGCAATGGGGATGATCTGCACTTCACCGTTGGTTTCGGTTTCGTTCACCATGGCGCCACCTCAGAAACCGGCACGCGGCGGGCCATGTCGAAAAAGAAATCCAGCGTCTCGAAGCGGAAGGCGTCCAGCATCAGGCCATTCTCCTCTGCAAGCCCCAGAGGTTTGCTCCGCATCTCGAACTGGGGCAGCAGATAGTAATCGAGCGCGTCGGTATTTGTGCGGCCCATCCGGATGGCGATGATGATGTCTGGCGCGAGGCCGGCATCAAAACGAATCTTCCAGCGCAAGCCGCCTCAGGACGTTTCGCGACAGCGGGCGACGACAACGGATGCTTTGAATTCGCCGTTGATCGTCAGCAGGTCCGTCGCAGGATTTCTGACCACAGCACCACCAAGCCGGGTGATCTCGTGGATCACGCGCTCAACCTCGATGCCGTGAAATTGCCGCAACAGGCGGTTGGCTTCGATGTAGCGATAGTCGCGATCCGGGGTGAACCCGACAAGGGAATAGGCCCTGAGCAGGCTGCCGAAGCGATGGGCATAGGCGCCGCTGGAGGGCATGCCGTCGGCCTCGTCGATCACCAGCCCCGAAATGTAGCCATGGCGCTGGAAGAGCCGGGTGAGCCGATCCAGCATCTCGTCGTCGGAAAAGCGGCGGTTGCGCACTGCGATGATCGCCTGCACCTTCTGGAACTTCTTGGGTTCGACGATGGCCTCGAAAGCGCCATTCGAACGAATCCACATCTCCGGGCCGTTGACGACACGTTTGCGCTTCAGCTTGAAGGAGCGGCGGTTGTAGACGTTGTTGCCGATGTATTTCTCATTGGTCAGGATCTGGTGCACCGTCGCACGTATCCATGTCCGGCCGAGGTCGGTCTGAATACCGCGCTCGTTCAACTCGGCCGCGATTTCGCTTTCCGACCGGCCCTGCGTCAGGAACCGGGTGTAGATCCAGCGCACAGTCTGAACCTCCTCGTCTGGTCCGGGAACAAGGACGACGCGATCTGTCTGAAGGCTCTTGTGCTCACCGCGCTTCAGCTCGGCCTTCACCTCGCCACGTTCATTGAGCAGGGCGCGGCGCAACCCGAAACCGGCCGGTCCTCCCTGACGATAACCGAGTTCAATCAGGCGGCATTGACCTGCAAAGACCTTGACCGACAACTCGCGGCTGTATTCTCCAGCCATGGCACGCTTGACGCTCTTGATGATGGTCGAATTGGGTGATCCGTCGTTTTCGAATTGTTCCGCGCAATATGCGACTTGCATCCCCGCCTTGCGGCAGCGGTATTCATAATAGGCCGACTCGTCCGTGTCCTGAAATCTCCCCCAGCGTGTGACGTCATAGACGAGGATCACGTTGAATTCGGCTACGCCGGATTCAACGTCGGAAATCATCTGTTGCAAGGCCATCCTGCCGCCGATGATCAGTCCGCTTTTCGCATCATCCGAATAAGTTTTGACAATTTTGATCCCGCGCCGCTCGGCGTATTCGCGAATGGTCTGTACCTGGTTCTGGGTTGAATACTGCTGATGCTCGGTCGACATCCGGACATATTCCGCAGCAAACAGTTGCTCAGGCACATCCGCCAGTTCTCCGGTTGAAGGTGTCTTTGCCCGAGCCACGCCCGCCTCCCGATCAAATCACGCAGGCAGCGGTGAACGAATGGCCCCACATCGTCCGTGTGGGCGCTGATACGAACTGCCGCTTTGCTGTCCTTTCCACCTGATTATCGGAAAGGACCGTGGCAATGCGGGCGAAGATGGGCACAATTGTGCCGAAAAAGGGCACAGCTGTGCAGATCGAAGCGGCTCAAGCCCGGTATCGCGAGGCTGTCGCTGCTGCCCTCCGCACAGAACTGGGCCAGACCCACCAAGCCATCAAGACAGCGATGCGCTGGACAGGCGCAAGCGAACGCGCCGTAAAATACTGGCTCTCCGGAGAACGGGGACCAAGCGGCGAGCATCTGATCGCGCTGGCGCAACATTCCGACATGGTGCTGGTGACCATTCTGGCCATGGCTGATCGGCTGACGGATGGCCAGCACAGAGGTGCAGGTTGCCCCGATCGGCTTCTCGTGTTGCAAATCCCCGGACAGAAACAGAAATCGTCAGAGGATCTGCAATGCCGATGATGACGGAACCCCTTTGGCACCAGCTTGGCCCCCGGTCTCGTCGCCAAACCTGCTTGATAGTTGCCCGCTGACAGCAATCCCGCTTGATGGCGGTATTTGCACTTATTCTGTTGCCAACACCCTTAGGTGTGACTAGCTTGGCATCAATCTTCCTTGGCGACAGAATCGGCACAAATATGGCCATCAACCCCTATGATCTGACAGACGCAGTGACCTATCATGCCGGCGCCTTTCCCCCCGCCACACTTGATTACGAGGCTGTTCTTGGGCCGCTGGAGGAAGCTGCAACCTCTCTGGCACGATACGATACCAAGATGTCGGGCATGGTGAACGGCGAGTTGTTCCTCACACCCCTGCGGCGTCAGGACGCCGTCACTTCGTCCCGAATGGAGGGAACGATTTCGACCATCGAGGAACTCTACCGCCTGGAGGCAGAAGAGGACGCGGGTAGCGCCGATCCCTACCGGGAAGCGCGCAATGACGATATCGAGACCTACCTCTATTCCCGCGCCCTCCGGAATGCCCAGCAAGCGCTCGCCGAGGGCGCACCGCTTGGTGAACATCTGATCAGAACCGCACACCAGCAGCTTCTTTCCTTCGGTCGTGGAGCCCGGAAAAGGCCCGGCAGCTACAAGATCGAACAGAACTATATCGGGGATGAGAAGCGCGGAAAAATTCATTATGTGCCGATCGCACCAGAGCATCTGGCGCCCGCGATGACCGATCTGGTCCGGTTCATAAACGAAAGCGCGATGCGCCCTCTGATCCGCACAGCCATCGCGCATGTGGAGTTCGAGGCCCTGCATCCCTTCGAGGACGGCAATGGTCGGATCGGCCGGATGCTGATCACGCTGATGCTGTGGAAGCTCGGCGTCCTGAGCCAGCCAAACTTCTTCGTGTCAGGTTATTTTGAGGCCAACAAGGACGAGTATATCGAACGGATGCGCGCCGTCTCGGCGACAGGCGACTGGACCGGCTGGGTGGTCTTCTTCCTCCAGGCGATGCACGAGCAGGCCACGGTCAACATCCAGACCGCCGATGCGATTTTCCATCTCCACACCGAGATGCGGGAGCGGTTCCGCGAGGTGCTGAATTCGCAGTTCCATGACCAGGCGCTGGATTTCGTGTTCGCAAGCCCGGTGTTCCGCAACGACCGTTTCGTGGATCGGTCGGGGATTCCGGCATCTTCGGCACGTGCCCTGTCGAGGCGGCTTGTCGAGGCTGGCCTCCTGCGCACCATGGAGCCAGCAGCGGGTCGTCGAGCTGCGCTTTACGCGTTTGATCCCCTCCTCGACCTGCTGAAGGTCTGATGGGGTCATTCCACGCCGCCCGCTACCCTTGAATGTCAGCGGTTGCCGACGGATGCGGTTTTTCGTGCCGGGTGTTGATGTGGCGTTGATGTAAACTGGAAACGCAAAGAGCCCCGCAATTATGCGGGGCGTATTGCTTTGTATTTATTGTATTTTCTGGTTGCGGGGGCAGGATTTGAACCTGCGACCTTCAGGTTATGAGCCTGACGAGCTACCGGGCTGCTCTACCCCGCGCCGATCTGCATCGCGTGGTTTGCGGTGCGGTATTTTCTCGTATCAGAGAG
>NZ_QNRC01000048.1 GCF_003709565.1 Paracoccus sigandri
GGACTTGGCCGGCAATTTTGTATTGGAGGATTTGGGCTTCATCTTCGTTCCTTCGTCACTACGACGAAGCCCAAATCCTCCTTAAATCACAACCTCAAATCTGTGCCATGGGCGCTGACGGGGGACAATCGGTTCAAGAAGCGGCAGCAGGGCTTCCGCGAGACCGAAAGTCAGGCCCTTCATCGAGGTGGGGGTGCCGGCTTTTTCGATCTCGTCCACCACCATCACCGGATTGGCGATGCGGCTCTGGATGACGGTTTCGATGAGTCGGCCCGGGCAGGAACCGCCCCATCCGCGCTGGCTGCCGACCACGCCAAAGCTGGCGTTCTCGCCGGTCGCCTCGATCACGGTGGTCGGCGCCGAAATCGCGTCGCCGAGTAGGCGCGCCCAGTGGCTCTTGCCGATCCCAGGCGGTCCGTCGAGCAAAATCGGAGGCACCCGCAGGCCGGGCCATCCCTCGCGCACTGATCGCCGCATCGCGTGCCAGACGAGGTCAGTGGCTGGCGACATCCAGGGCATCTCCGCATGGATTTCCGCCGCGATCTCGTCGGCACGGTGCTCCGAGGCAACGCCGACCAGATGCACGCCGTCGTGAAGTGGTTCCAACCTTTTGCGATCATCCGACTTCAGATGGGAGAGACCGGATGCTGCCTCATATCGCTTCGCGAGACAGGCCGCACGGCGCTGGATCCGCTCCCGCACCTCCGAGGGGACATCGACGGCATGAAGTCGGTCAAGCCAGCGATCCTCGTCGATCGTTCCGTCGGCGCTCATCGGGCGATCGAGATCATGACGTTCGGCGTCAATCTTTCGGTAATGCTCCCTCAGACGCGCTTGGATTTCTGCTTGCGTTCTGCCCGGAGGGGGAACACGTATGTCGGCAAAAGGAATTCGGATCATTATTATATCCTTCAGATTTAGATACCCTAACACCGGCAAGACCGATGCTGTTGGAGAATGCCGATTGGTCAGTTTCAGATAACTGACGGTTTTTCGATTCGAGGTGCGGCAACCGCCTGCCAGTTAATCCCGTCAAATAGGGCATCAAGCTGAACTTTGGTCAGCGTGATCGGCCCAGGCTGAGATTTTGGCCAGATAAAGCGCTTCTTCCTCAGGCGTTTCACGATCAGGACCAGCCCCGTTCCATCCCAGACGATCATTTTAAGGCGGTCTGCGCGCTTGGAGCGAAACACATAGATAGCACCATTGAACGGATCCAAATCGAATTGGTGCGCTATATATCCGGCGAGACCATCCATCCCCTTGCGGAAGTCTACCGGCTCTGTCGCCAGAAAAACCCTGAAGTTTCCTGCGGGAGTGATCACAGCGAACCTCTTACCGCCTGCAGGATCTGGACCAGATGGTCGGCCGGGTAGCAATGGGGGATTGTAATGACCGCATCGCCGATCTTGATACGACAGGAAGACGCCGCCGCTTGGGCTTCCGGGATCGGGTAAGATGAGGGAACCTGGGATGGCTTGACCTCGATGAAGCCAAGCTTGGGGGGCGACTGATCTCCAGCGCGACTGAGCCATTTCCTGACCGTGCAGTCGTTGGCTCCGGTTTCCTTGACGATGTCACTGACCCGCGCGCCCGCCGCGATCCGCTCCGCCGCCATGGATTTGATGACACGGGGCCATCGCCGGCAGCCCCTCTTGTCGACGGGGACCGGGATCCCCCAGACTTCGATTTCTGTCTGATCTTCGTGTGTAGACATGTCCGCAACCTGCCATTTCCGATTGCGGACAGTGTGGATAACCTATTGTTTTATATAAACATGGGTTGTTTGCACCGCTTACTTTCGACCCGAAAACGGGGACTCCGAAGGAGGCTCCTGGCCGTTCGAGAGCGTCCGGTGGGAAAACGATCCGCCGGATCGTTTTCTGGACCACCTTCCACTTCTCGACCAAGATCCATCTCCGCGTCAACGGCGCTGGCCTCCCGATGAGGACCGAGATCACGCCGGGGCAGGATCCGACTACACCGGCTATGACCTGGTGATGGCCGACAACCTGCCGCAGCCCGCCGTTCTGGTCGCCGACAGGGACTATGGCTTTGATAAAATTCGAGAAGACATCGAGAACCGCAACGCCCTGCCGATGATACCGATGCGCAAGAACAAGGTTCGCAAGGCCGTCGACATGGCCATCTACACCCTGCGCAACATGGTCGAGCGCGTTCGCCCGTTCTCTCGAACCGGTGGCGTTCACGGGCTCACTCGGCAAGCTCAAGAACAGCCGGCGGCTGGCAACCCGCTACGATAAAACCGCAGACAGTTTCTTGGATTTCGTCGATGTGCCCTGCATCAAGCTATGGCTGCGCCATTTGTCAACATGACCTAGGGCGCAGGTCCACGGTTCGCAACTGGGTCGGGTCACTCCATCGCGGAGTGGAAGTTCACGGCTCCTTCATAGGCTCGTCACTCAGCAGTCACAAAGCCCGACGACAACCCACTCCTAACAAGTCAGGACGATCCTCGATTAACAGGAGTTCAAGATGCCCATTACCCGCCGCAATACGCTTCGATTTCTCGGAGCCGCCGCAGGATCGCTGATCTTGCCGCGCCATCTGATGGCGCAGGGCAGGCACCGCTCGATCACCATAGCGGTGCAGAAAATTACCAATAACAACACGTTAGATGTTTGGAATGAACAGTCCAATGTCGGCGAACGGGTGTTCTTCCCCAATCTGTGGGAAGGGTTGATCCTGCGCGACTGGATGGGAAATCAGGGTCCTGTTCCCGGACTGGCAACCGAATGGAGCCGCCCGGACGACAAGACCATAGAACTGAAATTGCGGCAGGGCGTCCGCTTTCATAATGGCGATGAACTGACGGCGGAAGACGTGGTGTTTTCCTTCTCGGACGAACGGCTGTTCGCGGGGACTGAACCCGCAGGGGGCACGACGCTCTATGCCGAGAATTTCCAACCGCAGAATGCCAAGGAACTGCCGGCCAGCATTCCCGGCATCGCGCGTCGTCTGTGGCCCGCGCTGCGTGGCGTCGAGGCGGTGGACAAATATACGGTGCGTTTCCACAATGCGACGCCGGACATCACCCTGGAAGGCCGCCTTTATGCCTTCGGTTCGCAGATCGCCAACAAACGCGCTTGGGATGAGGCAGCGACCTATGCCGACTGGGCGGCGAAACCCGTCACCACCGGGCCTTATATGGTCGAGGAATTCCGCCCCGACGTTTCGTTGACGATGGTGGCCTTTGAAGGCTATTGGGGCGGTCGTCCGCCGCTGGAACGTATCCGCTTTGTCGAGGTTCCCGAAGTCGCCAGCCGGGTGAACGGGCTGCTGTCGGGCGAATATGACTTTGCCTGCGACCTGCCGCCCGATCAGATCGCGGCGATCAGCGCCGCGCCGGGGCTGGAGGTGCAAAGCTCGACTATCTGGAACCACCGCGTCACAACCTTCAACAAGCAAAACGAGATCCTGGCCGATCCGCTGGTTCGCCGCGCCTTCACCCATTCGATCGACCGTCAGGCGATCGTCGATGCGCTCTGGGGCGGGGACACCGTCATCCCTGCCGGGTTGCAGTTCGAAAGCTTCAAGACCTCGGACATGTTCATTGATGGCTGGGCGGTACCGGAATATGATCCCGAACTGGCCCGCGACCTGTTGAAACAGGCGGGCTACAAGGGCGATCCGATCCCATATCGCCTGCTGAACAACTATTACACCAACCAGACCCCCACGGCGCAGGTGCTGGTCGAGATGTGGAAGCAGGTCGGTCTGAACGTCGAGATCGAGATGAAGGAGAACTGGGGCCAGATCCACGATCCCGAGGGCGTGAAGGGCGTGCGCGACTGGTCCGCCTCGAACAATATCAACGATCCTATCACGCCAATGGTGGTGCAGTTCGGCCCCAATGGCGAGGCCCAGCAGAAGCGCGACTACTGGAACGACGAGGTCAACCAGCTGTCCGTGGTCATGGAAACCTCGGTCGATCCGGCCGAGCGCAAGCGCGCCATCGCTCGCCTGCTGGAAATCACCGAACGCGAGGATCCGGCCTATACGGTTCTGCACCAGAATGCCGTCTTCACCGGCATGAAATCCGAACTGAACTGGAAGGCCGCCCCGGCTTTCGCCATGGATTTCCGGGCGAGCAACTGGAACGCCTGATCGCGAGGGGACGAGCCTGCGCGGCTCGTCCCATTTTCATCTGAGAAAGGAGGAATGGCCATGTCATTCGTCTCCATCCGCAACCTGAGGGTCGCCTTTGACGGTGTGCAGGTACTTCACGGGATCGACCTGGATATCGGACATGGCGAGGCCGTCGGGCTTGTCGGGGAAAGCGGCTGCGGCAAGTCGGTCACCTGGCTGGCTGCGCTTGGGCTGTTGCCCGGCAAGGCGAAGATCGAAGGTTCGGTCACGATCGAGGGGCAGGAACTGATCGGCGCCCCCCGGACCGGCATCGAGGCCGTGCGCGGGGCGCGGATCGCCATGATCTTTCAGGACCCGTCCTCGTCACTGAATCCGGTCCACCGGGTTGGCAGGCAGATCTGCGAAAGCCTGCGGCTGCATCGCGGGTTGCGGGGCGATACGGCCCGGACCGAGGCGATCCGACTGTTGGACATGGTCGGCATCCCCTCGGCCAGAACGCGCATCGACCTGTACCCGCACGAATTTTCCGGCGGCCAGTGTCAGCGGGTGCTGATCGCCATGGCGCTGGCGGGCGAACCTGACCTGTTGGTGGCGGATGAACCGACCACGGCGCTGGATGCCACGATTCAGGCGCAAATTCTGGACTTGCTGTCGAACCTGCGCCGTCAGACCGGGATGGCGATGGTTTTCATCAGCCATGATCTGGGGGCCGTGTCCACCGTCTGCGACCGTGCCGCGGTGATGTATGCCGGCAGGATCGTCGAAGAAAACGACATCGGGCGCCTGTTCGTCGTCCCACGCCATCCCTATACGCGCGGGCTGTTCGATGCGATTCCCGAACTGGACGCGGGTCGGGCGCGGCTTCATCCGATCCCCGGCACTGTCCCCGATCCCCGACAGCTTCCGCAGGGCTGCGCCTTCTCGCCCCGCTGCACGGCGGCAAGCCGTTTCTGCAAGGAACATCAGCCGGATCTGCGGGCCCAGCCGCAGGGCGGGCTTCTGGCGTGCTTCCACCCCGATCAGGTCAGGGCCGAGACAAAACAAGAGGTGTTTGCATGAACGCCATCCTGCAGGCCAAGGGGCTTGTCCAGCAATATACCACCGCAAAATCCTTCTTTGGCAAGGCCAGCACGGTTCGCGCGGTTGATGGTGTGGACCTGACGGCGAAACAGGGCGAGGTTCTGGGCATTGTCGGCGAATCCGGGTCTGGCAAGTCGACGCTTGGCCGGATGCTGTTGGGATTGGAAACTCCATTTCAGGGCGAGCTGCGCTATCTGGGACAGCCTATGCCCGCGCCGCACAGCCCCGAATGGCGCAAGCTGCGCGCGCAGATGCAGCTGATCTTCCAGGATCCGCTGGCTGCGCTTGACCGGCGGTTGACCATTGCCGCCCAGATCGCCGAACCGCTTGAGATTCACGGGCTGGCGGCCGACAGCGAACTGGATCGGCGCGTGGCCGGGCTGATAGAAAGGGTCGGATTGCGTCCCGATCAGGCGGGTCGTTATCCGCACGAACTGTCGGGCGGTCAGCGTCAGCGCGTGGTGATCGCGCGCGCTCTTGCCAGCAATCCGCGCTTTCTGGTTTGCGACGAGCCGGTTTCCGCGCTGGACGTCTCTATTCAGGCGCAGGTGGTGAACCTGTTGCGTGACCTTCAGGAAGGCGAGGGGCTGTCGATGGTCTTCATCAGCCACGATCTGAAGGTGGTGCGCAACATTTGCGACCGGGTCGCGGTCATGTATCTGGGCCGGATCGTCGAGGAAGCACCCTCGGACCAGATATTTTCGGACCCGCGTCACCCCTATACGCAGGCGCTGGTCTCCTCGGTTCCCAAGGCGGGTACGGGGCTTCGCGGGCGCATCATCCTGCAGGGAGAGCCGCCGAACCCTGCCGCGCGCCCCTCGGGCTGCGCCTTCCATCCGCGTTGCCGCATCGCCGCCCCCGCATGCGCGGCGCAGGTGCCCGCACTGGAATATAACGATGGTCGGCTGGCTGCCTGCCTGAAGCTGCAACCCAAGCTGCGCCCCGCTGCCTGAGGTCCAGATGCTGAGATTCATATTCGTTAAACTCGCCCGGGCATTGCTGACCATCCTTCTGGTCATGAGCTTTGCCTTCATCGTCCTGCGCCTGTCGGGCGACCCGGCCCAGATCCTGCTGGGACCGGATGCCCCGCAGGATGCCGTTGACGCCTTCCGTGCCCGCTGGGGGCTGGAAGACCCGCTGTGGCAGCAATATCTGGCCTATCTGAAGCAGCTGGCGATGTTCGATTTCGGGGTCTCAATGCGTGACCATTCGCCCGCCATCCAACTGGTGATGGAGCGCGTCCCCGCCACGCTGGCGCTGACCATCCCGGCGCTGATGCTGAAGATCTGCATCGGCATTCCGGCGGGCGTCTATGCAGCGCTGCATCGTGAATCCGTCGCGGATCGGGGCGTCATCATGCTGTCGATCTTCGGCTTCACCATCCCGTCCTTCGTGCTGGGGCTGGTGCTGGTGCTGATCTTCGCCGTCAATCTGGGCTGGCTGCCCGCAGGTGGTCAGGATGGCTGGCATTACGCGATCCTGCCGATCGCCACCATGTCCATCGGCGGCATCGGCATCCTTGCGCGTTTCTCGCGCTCGGCCATGATCGAAGTGCTGGGCCAGCCCTATATCCGCACCGCCATGGCCAAGGGCCTGCCCTGGCGCGACGTGGTCTGGAAACATGCCCTGCCGAATGCGGCGGTGCCCATCGTCACCCTGATCGGCTTCATGGTGGGCGCGCTGATCGCGGGCGCGGTGGTGGTCGAGAGCATCTTTTCATGGCCGGGTATCGGGCGACTGATCGTCGTCTCGGTCGCGAACCGCGATCTGGCGGTGGTGCAATGCATCCTGCTGGTGATCGCGGCCAGCATGGTGATGGCGAACCTGCTGGTCGATTTCGCCTATGGCGCGCTGGATCCCCGCCTGCGCAGCGCCCGGTCCGGCAAGTAAGGAGCCCCGATATGTCCGATACCGCCGCAATCGCCCCCCCGCGTCTGATCCGCCGCATCCGGATGAAGGTCCCCGCGCTGATCCTGTTTGCCATGATCTGGCTGGGGGGCATGATCCTTGTTGCGATCTTTGCCGATTGGCTGCGCCCCTATGACATCACCGCGATGAACCTTCAGAACCGGCTGGTGCCGATGGGTACCCCGGGTCATCTGCTGGGCACGGACGAACTGGGCCGAGACGTGCTGTCGCGTCTGTTGCAATCCATTCGTGTGTCGCTGGTCATCGCTTTCTGCGCGACGATCATCTCGGCCGTGTTTGGCACGACCTTGGGATTTCTGGCGGCGCAGTTCCGGGGCTGGGTCGAACATCTGGTGGTGGCGCTTGCCGATTTCCAGGCCGCTCTGCCCTTCATGATTATGTCTCTGGCCGTGCTGGCCTTCTTCGGGTCGTCCACGTGGCTGCTGGTCTGCCTGATGGGCTTTTATGGTTGGGAACGTTACGCCCGCATCGCGCGCGGGCTGGCAATTTCGGCGTCGGCGCAAGGTTATGCGGCGGCGGTGGTGCAGCTGGGGGCGAAGCCCTCCCGCGTCTATCTGCGCCACATCCTGCCCAATGTGGCCTCTACCCTGATCGTCTCGATGACGCTGACCTTCCCGGAAATCATCCTGATGGAATCAGGCCTCAGCTTTCTGGGGCTGGGGGTGCAGCCGCCCGAATCGTCTCTTGGCAACATGGTGGGCTTTGGCCGCGAATACCTGGCCCGCGCACCATGGATCATGCTGGCCCCCTCGTTCGTCATCGTGCTGACGACGCTGTCCATCTCGCTTCTGGGGGATTGGCTGCGCGACCGGCTGGACCCGACAATTCGCTGAAATAAGGAAAAAGAACATGTCCCTCATCATGGCCCATCGCGGAGCGCGCGACATCTGGGCCGAAAACTCCCTGCTGGGATTCCGCGAGACCGTGAAGCATGATTTCGATGGAATCGAATTTGATCTGCATCTGACGGATGCAGGCGAGCTGGTCGTGATCCACGACGCCACGCTGGAGCGCACGACGAACGGAACCGGCCCGGTGCGTGCGCTGACACCCGAAAGCCGCAAGGCGCTAAGACTGAAAGGCCCTGACGGCACTCTGATCGACGAGGGTGTGCCCAGTTTTGAAGAGGCGCTGGCCGTTCTGGCCTCAGGTCGCGCCGATCTTTATGTCGAGTTGAAGGCCGATCAGGATGGCAACACCGATCCGCGCATGATTGGCATGGCTGCCGACATCCTGCGCCGCCACGGGCTGGAAGGCCGCAGCGTGATGCACGCCTTTGACATGAACGTCGTCCGCCGGATCCGCGACGAGGCGCCCGGATTCCGCCGCCTGATCTCGGTCAACCGCGACTGGGCCGACAGGCAGGGTGGGCTTGAGGCGTTCCTGAACGAGGTCAGGGACCTGGTCGATGTCATCGGCATCCACCACGAACTCTTCGCCGCGGAATTCGATCTGATCGAGGCGATGGGCCTGCGGTCGCGTTGCTCGGTCTGGACCATCAACGATCCCCTCCTGATGCGCGACTGGATCGGACGCGCGCCGGGCTATCTGGTCTCGGACAATCCCGTTCTGCTGCGCCGGGTAATGGCGGAAAGCGTGCTGGCATGAGGCAGTTCAAGGCAATCCTTTTCGACTGCGATGGTGTGCTTCTGGACAGCGAGCCGCTTGGCTGCGCCGCTATCGCGCAGGCCATGACCGCCGCCGGGGTCGCGATGACCACGGCCGAGGCGATGGCGCTGTTTTGTGGCAACTCATCCGCCGCCAGCCTTGCCGTGATCGAACGCGCCGGGCTGGACCCCCAGACGGTGACGGCCCATGCAGATCGCCTCCTGTTTGCCATGTTCGATCAGCATATTCCGTTGATCGCGGGTATCGAGCGAGTGCTTTGGGGCTTTGATGTGCCCATGGCGGTCTGTTCGAACTCGCTGATCCGCAGGCTTGATCGCTCGATCGCGCGGACACCGCTTGCCCATCGCTTCGGCCCGCATATCTATTCGGCCGAACATGTTGCCGCCGCCAAACCCGCACCGGATCTGGCCATTTTCGCCGCCGACCAACTGGGCGTCGCATCGCATGAGGCTATCTTCGTCGATGACAATCCCCACGGGCTGCGCTGCGGGATAGAGGCCGGCTGTCTGACAGTTGGCTTCGTCGGCCCGTCCGAACAGCGCCCGGATCACGCCCTGAAGCTGGCAGAGGCGGGTGCCGATCATATCGTCCACGGGATGGATGCATTTCACGCCTTGCTGTCCCGGCTGTCCCTGCCGGTCGCAGCATAATATCAGGAAATAGAGATGACCGAACTACCACTGCTAGGCGCTGCCATGTCCTTCCGGGATCTGCCCGGGTTGCAGGATTTCATCTTGACGGAAAACCGCGACCTCGAATTACAGGACTTCATCGAGGCCACGGTTC
Source organism: Paracoccus sigandri (assembly GCF_003709565.1). Classification (GTDB taxonomy): domain Bacteria; phylum Pseudomonadota; class Alphaproteobacteria; order Rhodobacterales; family Rhodobacteraceae; genus Paracoccus; species Paracoccus siganidrum. Next base: position 9,535 of record NZ_QNRC01000048.1, read on the forward strand.
TCGAAGGTGGTTGGAAGCCGCTGGCCGATAAAGTCCGCCGCCTGCTGGCAGGCTATACCGGCCGACTTGGCATTCACGGTCCATTCTGGGGGCTGAACATCGCCACGCCCGATCCCGACATTCGCGCCGTCGTGACGCGGCGCATGTTGCAGGGGCTGGAGGTTTGCGAATATCTGGGCGCGACCCAGATGGTCATCCATTCGCCCTATACCACTTGGGATTTCAACAATCTGGACAATTTTGCGGATCGCGCCGCTTACGATCGCGTGCTGCAAAACTGCCAGGCCACTCTGGCCGAGCCGGTCCGCCGCGCCTCTGACATCGGCGTGACAATGGTCGTCGAGAATATCGAGGACAAGGACCCCGATATTCGCCGTATCCTTGCGGATAGCTTCAATTCTCCCGCCATGGCGGTGTCGATCGATACAGGCCATTCGCATTACGCCCATGGTTCGACCGGCGCGCCTCCGGTCGATTATTATGTTCGCCGCGCAGGAAACAGGCTGGAACATATCCACCTGCAAGACGCCGACGGCCATGCCGACCGGCATTGGTGTATCGGAGAGGGCACGATCCACTGGCCACAGGTGTTTCGTGCCTTGGGAGAGTTGACGTCAAACCCGCGCTTGATCCTGGAACTGCGCGACAAGTCGGACATCCTGCGGTCGGCCGCCTATCTGAACAGGCTCGGCCTGGCGCGCTGACATCCCACACCATTCGGAACTGATTTGAGCTGCCCGGTGCCCTGCCGGGCAGTCTCGCTTTCTCGAAACAGCGGGCCCGGATCGCTCCGGTATGGCGATAAAACTCCGAAATTTGTCACTTTTCTGAAGTGTTGCTCCGATATCCCTCGCTCCAAGAGATTCGGGAGTAAGCGCCATGACTGCTGCAGTCGAGTTGCGGAACATCAGCAAGTCATTCGGGGAAACGCAGACCCTGCGCGATGTTTCCTTATCGATCCGACCGGGTGAATTCATCTCGCTGGTCGGGCCGTCGGGCTGTGGCAAGTCCACCCTGCTACGCATCCTTGCAGGGCTGGCGCCACAATCGAGCGGGACGATCAGCATAGACGGTGCAGAGGTCGATTATCTGCCGCCAAGCGCGCGTGACATTGCCATGGTATTCCAAAGCTACGCGCTCTATCCGCATATGACGGTTGGCCAGAATATCGCGACACCTCTGCGGATGCGGCAACTGCCTGCCCCCGCGCGCCTGCCGGTAATCGGTCGAATCTGGCCGGGACAATCTGCCAAACGCGCCCGGATCGAGCAGACGGTGATCGAAGCCGCCCGACTGGTCGAAATCGAGGCGATGCTGGATCGCAAGCCAGCCGCGCTTTCGGGTGGTCAGCGGCAACGCGTCGCGCTGGCCCGCGCCATCGTGCGCCGCCCGCGCGTCTTTCTGATGGATGAGCCGCTTTCCAACCTTGATGCCCGTCTGCGGGTCACGATGCGGGCCGAGATCGCGGCCCTGCACCAACGGCTTGGCGCGACCTTTATCTATGTCACCCATGATCAGGTCGAGGCGATGACCATGTCTGACCGCGTGGCGGTGATGATGGGCGGCGAGATCGTCCAATGCGCCGCGCCAACCGAGCTTTACGACAATCCGCGCGATTTGCGCGTGGCCCGTTTCGTCGGGAGTCCTGAAATCGCGACCATCAGTTCGGATGAACTGATCGCGGCGAATGAAGGTTTTGCGACCCTGCTGCCCCACACGCCGGTCATTGCCGCCTTTCGTCCCGAAACAGTCTCACTGGTCCCGGTTGCGGGACATCTGGAAATTTCCGCGACCTTGCAGCGGGTCGAGCAGCTGGGTCATGAAATCCTGGTTTTTCTGCGGCTGGCAGGTGGCGCTCGTCTGACCGTGCGAGCGGCTGCAGCGAATGTAACCCTGCCAGCGGCCGGCCAGCGGCTATCGGTTTGGCTCCCGCGCCGGACACCGATGCTGTTCGATGCCGACGGTGCCCGGATCTTCCGCGCCCGCCACGGGGAACCTGCTCATGCCGGCTGATCTGACCCAATCTTCCGGTATGGTCCGCCCGGTTCGGATGGGTGCGATCATGTCGCCCTGGATCGCTTACTGCCTTGCCACGCCGGCGATTCTGCTACTGGCCTTGACAGTTATCGGCCCGATCATCGTCATGATCGCGCTTAGCTTTACCAATTACGAGTTCGGCTCCTTGGGTATCCAGTGGACGGGGCTTGAGAATTATCGGCAACTGCTAGACGATCGGACCTTCAAGCGGGCCCTGTGGAACACCTTTGCCTATGTCGCGATGGTTGCCCCTGCCTCGGTTCTGCTGGGGCTGTTCCTCGCCGTGCTGATCGATGGATTGCGCCACGGGCAGCGTTTTTACCGGCTGGTTTTCTTCCTGCCCGTGACCGCCACGGTCGTGGCGATGGCCATGGTCTGGAAATATCTTCTGCACGGAACCATCGGACCTTTCAACCTCCTCTTGCAAAGCCTTGGCCTGCCTTCGCTGGATATCTTCGGCAACCGCGATCTGGCGCTGGCGGGGCTGGCCGCCATCAACATCTGGTCGCTGGCCGGGTTCAACATGGTGCTGTTCGCCGCGGGACTGACCGGAGTTCCAGAAGATATCTATGACGCAGCGGCAATGGACGGGATGGAAAGCAGCCTTGACCGGTTTCTGAACGTGACGCTGCCGCTGCTTGGACCCACGATGCTGTTTGTTGTCGTCACCTCGACCATCACGGCCTTCAAGGTCTTCGACACCGTGGCCGTGATCACACGCGGAGGACCGCGCGGTTCGACGGATATCCTGCTCTACACGACCTATCTCGAAGGGTTCAGCTATTTCCGCATGGGATCGGCCGCCGCGATGACTGTCGTCTTCCTGACCATCATGATGATCTTCGCCTGGATTCAGGCGCGGGTACTGGATCACAAGGTGCATTATTGATGAACACACCTTATCGCTGCCGTCCCGCCCAGATTTTGTCGCATGTCGTTCTGCTGTTTCTGGCCTTCCTGTTCCTGTTCCCATTCTATGTGATGATCGTGACTTCGATCCGATCCCCGCAGGAGTTGTTCGTCCGCGAATTCCGCTGGCTGCCACAGCAGTTCACCGGCCTGCAATATTACATCCAAGCGGTAACAGATATTCCCGCGCTGACCTTTCTCAAGAACGGTGTCATCGTTTCGGGTGGGATCCTGTTCGTGCAACTGCTCACTGCCATTCCCTGCGCCTATGCGCTGGCCAAGTTCCAGTTCCGGGGCCGCGATCTGCTGTTTGCCGTCGTGCTGTTTTCGCTGACTGTGCCGATTCAGGCCCCGGCGCTGCCGCTGTTTCTTGGGCTGAGCGCGATCGGCGCCATAGATACCTATTTCGCGGCCATGGCGCCCTTCTTCCTGTCGGTCTTCGCAATCTTCCTGTTTCGCCAGACCTTCCGCTCTTATCCCGATGAGATCATTCAGGCGGCGCGCATGGACGGAATGTCCGAATGGGCGATCCTCTGGACCATCGTCGTGCCGGGCTGCCTGCCCTCGATCGCGGCTTTCTCGGTCTTCTCGGTGGTGGCGCATTGGAACGATCTTTACTGGCCGATGGTCGTGATCCGCTCGACCGAGCTGATGACCCCGCCGCTTGGTCTGGCCGTCTTCGCCGACAGCGAAAGCGGCGCCAATTACGGTGCGCTGATGGCCATGGCGGCGATCCTGACAGCGCCTTTGATGGTCGGCTTCCTGCTGGCACAGCGCCATTTCATCCGCGGCATCACCATGACCGGTGTGAAGTGAGCCCTCTTCCTTTCCTCCTTCCAAGATAACGGAGTGTTCCGATGCCCAAATTCCTTTCCATTCTCGCCCTTGGCCTTGCCCTGGGCAGCCGGGCACTTGCCGAGGTCACCATTCAGGTGGTGCATCCCTGGCCAGGCCACAGCCCCTTCCATCAGGCCGCGGCGTCGGCGTTCATGGCCACCAATCCCGACATCACGGTGAAATTTCGCGCCTCACCCGAAAGCTATGACACCGGCCATCAGTCGATGATCCGCGACGCGATGACGGGGAATGCGCCCGATGTTTATCATTCCGGCTTCCACCTGCTGCCGGAACTTGTCCGCACTCTGTCGGCGCGCGATCAGATCATCGACCTTGCCTCTTTTATCGAGGCCGAGGGCGGTCAGACCTGGATTGATGAGAACTTCAACCCCGCGATCATCAACCTGACCACCATAGACGGCAAGATCTGGGCAATGCCTTTCAACGCCTCGACCCCGATCATCTTCTTCAACAAGGAACTGATCGAAGAAGCGGGCGGTGATGCCGAGAACCTTCCCGCTGACTGGGACGGCTGGATTGAACTGGCCGGCAAGATCAGCGCGGCGGATAGCAATGCCGTGGGCATGACTTATGATGTCCACGCATGGCCCGACGACTGGCTGTGGCGAGCGCTGATCTCGCAGCAGGGCGCGCCTTTCATGAACGAGGACGGCGTGACCGTGGCGTGGGACAATGACATCGGCACCAACGCGCTCGAACTGGCCCGCCGCTTCGTCACCGAAGGCGGGATGGAGATGATGGATTTCGATCAGGCCAAGCAGCAATTCGTCGCGGGACTGAGCGGTTTCACGGTGCAGTCGGTCAATTCCGCCCGGTCCTTCACTGAGCTATCCGAGGGCAAGTTCACCCTTGGCACCGCCATCTTCCCGGTCACCAACACTGACTCCGGCACCATTCCGACCGGCGGCAATGGCGCCGTGATACTGGCCACCGAGCCGGAAAAACAGGTGGCGGCATGGGAATACATCAAGTTCGTTTCCTCGCCCGAAGGGCAGGATATCGCCGTGCGCGGCTCAGGCTACATGCCCACCAACCAGAAGGCGATGGCCTCCGAACTTCTGGGCGATTTCTATGCCGAGAATCCGAACTGGCGCATCTCGCTTGACCAGATCGACCGTGCGGCGCCCTGGGCAGGCTATCCCGGCACCAACTCGGTCGAGATATGGCGCACGCAACGCGAGATCATCGGCGAAGTGATGAGCGGCGAGTTGAGCGTTGAGGACGGGCTGGCCGAGATGGTCAAGGCGACCAACGACCTGATCGCGAAATAAGCCAGCAGGCTTTGATCATCGGGCCGGGGGCATCCTCCGGCCATTCACTTTCAGGAGAGGCAGATGACCAAACTTTCCCTCTTTGACCTTCCCGGCCCATTTCTCAAAGGCAATATCCACACCCATTCGAACCTTTCCGATGGCATGCTGTCCCCGGATGAGGTTGTGGCCCGCTATCGTGCGGCGGGTTACAATTTCCTGTCGATCACCGACCACTTCCTGCAAGCCTATGGCTTTCCGATCACCGATATCTCGCATCTGGAAACCAGCGGCTTCACTCCGATCCCGGGGGCCGAGTTGCACGCGCCGCACACCGAGATGTCCGAACTCTGGCATCTGGTCGCCGTCGGCTTGCCACAGGATTTCGCGCCAACGGCCGAGGATGAGGACGGCCCCGCGCTTGCCCGGCGCGCCCATGCGGCCGGAGCTTTCGTCGGCATCGCCCATCCCGCCTGGTATCAGTTGTCCATGGATGACGCCGAAACGCTGGTCGATGCCGCCCACGCGGTCGAGATCTACAACCACGGCTGCCATCTGATGCATGACAAGGGCGACGGAGCCTATCTTCTGGATGGGCTGGCCGACAAAGGCCACAGGCTGCTGACCTATGCCTGCGACGATGCGCATTTCCGCACACCCGATTTCGGCGGTGGCTGGGTAATGCTGAAGGCTGCGGATCGCTCGGCCACGGCAATCACCGCCGCGCTGAAGGCCGGGCAATTCTATTCGACCCAGGGGCCGACCATCCAGAACATCCGGTTGCAAAATGACAGACTGCTGGTCGAATGTTCGCCGGCCGCAGGTATCCTGATCGCCGGAAAGGGGTATCAGCACAGCTATCATTTCGAAGCGGGTGTCAGCCGGGCCGAACTGCCGCTGGAGGGACTGAACGGCAGCCCGTGGTTCCGAGTTACTATATTCGGACTGGACGGCAAGCGCGCATGGAGCAATCCGTTCTGGCATTGACGGAAAATCCGTCCGATATGGACCGGAGGAACACATGACGCGGCATTCGCTTGGCAAGGCCACATTGGCCGCGATACACGGCAAAAGCTCGACCTTGCCCTCTGCGCAGGCGCGCGTAGCGCGTGTCTTTCTGGAACGGCCGGAAGAAGCCATCCGCCTTTCCGTCGCCGGCCTGGCCTATGAAGCCAAGTCCGGCGAGGCCAGTGTCATCCGCTTCTGCCGGAACATGGGCTTTGACAATCTGCGCGACCTTCGGGTCGCGCTTGCCGCCGATATCGTCTATCGGCGGGGCGATGCCCCGCGGGAACCGGTCGCGCATGTGGACCGGCTCTGTATCGCCTTGCGCGAGACCTCGGACGGTCTCGACCCCGGCACCCTGCATCGCGTCGCACGGGCCATGAGGGCAGCGCCGCATATCGACATCTTCGGCTCCGGCGTTTCAGGCATGGGCGCGGAGCTGTTCGCATATCGCTTGTCGCGGATAGGGCTGGTTGCGCGCGCCTTCAGCGATGAGGTTGTTGCCGAAGAAATCATTGCCTCCCGCAAGCATGGATCGGTGGCAATGATCGTATCCGAAACCGGTCTGACATTGCGAACCGAGCGTTTCCTTGAACAATCCCGGCGGGCCGGAGCCTTTACCGTGGCGATCTGTGGCCAGGGTGCCGAGGCCCTTGCTCTGCATTGCGACGAGGTGATGGCCGTTGCGCCGCTGGTTCCATTGCCCAAGCGTGGCGAACTGGCTCCGCTGATCGGCAAGCTGATGATATGTGATCTGCTGGCCGCCGCGATAGCAACGTTGCGCAGCGACCTGCCGCCCTGAGAAGGGCGGTGCGAAATTAGTCCACGTTAGCGGCGGCATGGTGCTGCTGCGGGCGGCGTAAAAGTCGTCCACCTTTGTCCCTTTCTGCGGCTGCAGGGAGGATGGGAGGATCTACAGCGTGGA
>NZ_QNRC01000049.1 GCF_003709565.1 Paracoccus sigandri
GGCACCGGAGGCCATCATCTGGCCTGCGCCGCCGCGTGGATCGGCACCGTCATCTGCACAGGCCATGGCAGAAAAGCCGATCATGCATTAAAGCTGAAACCGGACCACCCTATGGGGGCAGGCCACTTCTCTGACGCAATTATAGAAGCTTCTGGAGTGCATAAGTGCATCTCGGAACTCAACTTTCCAGTTATATACACCACCAATTACGATAGAAATATTGAGAGAGCCCTGCACCTTAATGATAAAAAGGCGCGCAGGATTGTGAATGTGAAAGATTTCATAAAGGTTGAGGATGATGAAACCCAGGTCATAAAGCTGCATGGCGACTTCGATGATGATGACTCCATCGTCCTGACTGAGACCGATTACTTCAAGCGGCTATCCTTTGATTCTCCACTAGATATAAGGTTGCGTTCGGACGTTTTGGCTAGGCCTGTTCTGTTTATTGGGTACAGCCTTTCAGATATAAACATCAGAATTCTCCTTCACAAGCTTTGGGAAACGTGGGAGGCATCGCCCTACAGGAGTCATAAGCCGGAGATTTATATTTTTCTCCCGAGGCCAAACGAAGTTGAGGAGGCGGTATTAGCCAAGTGGGGTGTAACCACTATAGTTGGTGATGATCCCGACCCGGCCAAGTCCCTTGAAAGCTTTTTAGCGGATCTCGCGAGCTAAATGCATCGTGCTGAAGCGTGGCTCTGTAATAGGTCGCGAGCTTTCCGTACTTGCATTAGGCGTCTCATAGACTGCCGCTGTCTTCGTGGCATGCCCGCCTATAGAGAGGGGCTATCTGAGCTTCGCTGCCGTTCGTCCAGGACGCAGCGAAGGTCGGCTCTGCGCAGGATCGGTGCACGAACCTTCACCGACGTCTTCAAGGCCGTCGGCCAGGTCAGTAAAGCACCGCGCCGATCACCAGATCGCCCTGCGGGTCCATGAAGAAGGCGACATTGCTACTGAAGACGAAATCGGGATCGGATTCGTTGCTCCAGATGATCGGGTCGGGGATGATGCGGATCAGGCGGCCGCCCGCCATCCGCTCGATCTGGAAGTCCTGCGGCCCCATCACCAGATCCACCGGCTGAAGGGCCGTCCCCTCGTCGTCACGGGGGGCCAGATCCTCGAGGGGGCGGACCTTTTCCAGATATTCCTCCAGCGACGCGTAATGCATCGACTGCGCGACATGCCGCCAGGCCGTGTCATAGGCGGCCAGCACCTGCCGCCGGTCGCCCGATTGCAGGACGGCGTGCAGGCGCCGATAGGCATCCAGAAGCGCCGCGCGGGTCTGGGGACTGTCCTCTATCACCGGGGCCGAGGCCCAGGGCGGTTCCGGTAGCGGGTCCGGGATGTCGAAACTGGCCGCGACGCGCCGCCCTGTCCATTGCTCGCCCCAGCCATCGGCCAGCTCGGCTTGGTCCGCGCGGTCGCGTCCGACCCGCATCGGCGGGGTGTCGCGGGTCTTCACGGGCAGGCCGAAAAAGGTCTGTTCGGGGGCGTAGACCTGGTTTTCCGCCTGATCCAGCGCCAAGTTCAGCAGGGTGATGCGGGTGCTGTCGCGGCTGCTCAGCTCGGTGCGGTCAAGCTCGGCCAGGAAATGGAAATTGGGGCTGGCCGCGTTGTATTCAATGGGTGATCCCGCGATGGTCACGAAGGTCACGTCGATCTCGTTCCGGCCCTCTTGCAGGAAGACGTTGACGGGCAGCGAGAAATTGGTGTCCTCGGCCTCGAAATGGCGCCAGACCGTGACGTCGTTGATCCGCAGCGCCCAGAACGAACCGCTGGCCGAGGCGTCGATGTAATAGTTTGCGGGATCGGGGTTTTCCTGTGACACGGATGATCCTCCGGAGATCGGCAAGAGAAAGAGGGCGAGAAGCGTCGCGCGCAGCATCCTAGTAATCCTGCCAGGGCGGTGCGCTGGAGGTCACGCGCTCGACCGTAGGGGGGATGAGCACATAGACCGCGCCGCGATCGGCCAGTTCGGACCGGCTGGCATTTGGGTTGTTCCAGTTGGGATCGCCCACCGAATAGCCCGGCCCGCTCTGGCTGGCGCTGACCCCGCGGGATGTCGTCATGTCGACCGTTTCGCGCGCCGATGGGCCCCGGCGCGCGCGCGAGCGTGTCCCGATGCGCGCATAACCCGTCGCCCGCGCCATCAGCCCCTCGAAATAATAGCGTTTCTTGCGCTTCTTCTGGGCATCGACCTTCAATTCCCAGACCCATCCCGTATGCGCCGTTCCCGCCGCCCCCGCCTCGGCCGAGGCGATCCAGACCTCGCCCTCGACATGGATGCGGATGGTCGCCTGGCCGCGCACCATCAGCTTGCCGCCGAACTCGGTCGTCATGTCCGAGGGTTCTTCGGGGGCGGGGCCGTTCGCGGGGATTGGGATGGTGACACCGCTGTCGATGACGTGCTTCAACTCCCCCTCGGCCGAGACCTCGACCTCGGCGCGCAGGTCGGCGCGCACGGCATTCGCGCTGTTGGCCATGGTGGCGCGGGTCTCCTGAACCAGCCGCGCGCCTGCGGGCGACAGCATGACCTGCGCGGCCACGTCGATGAAGTCGACCGTCCCCCGCGCCGTCATCGTCAGCGAGGTTTCCAGCTTGCCGATCTTTGCTTCCAGATCCGGCGTGGATCGCTTGGCCTTCAGCTCGATCCCGGTGGCGGCCAGCTTCAGCGCCATGTCGAAGCGCACGCCCGATCCGAAATCGGTGCGGTCGACCACCCGGTTCGGCGAGGGCGAGGATTGCGACAGCGTTTCCGAGAAGTTGCCGATGATCGACGACAGGGTGGCGACCATGCCGGGCAGGCGGTTGGAATCCGTCTGCGCCGTCGGCAGGCTGCGCCCGGTCGTGGGGGTCGCCGCGCTGCGGGCGGCGGCCGAGATGTCCAGCGCGCCATATTTGCCCGTCAGATTGCCCTCGATCGACGCGGTTCCGCCCACGCCGGTCGTCAGGAAATGCACGCCGACCGCCACCGTCGCGTCGCCTTCGGCCTTTGCCTGGGGAAAGGCCACGACGTTGAAGCCCTGCCGCATCGGCCCGTCGGACACGCATTGCGCCGGCGTGATCGTCGCCCCGCCCGCGCTCTGCGCGAACGCGGCCGCGCTTGTCAGCAGGTCGCAGACCCCCAGAAACAGCAGCGCCTGCGCGGGAACATAGTTCTGCAGGGCCATCAGGGTGTTGATGTTCTGCGGATAGCCGACCTCGACATCGTTGGCCGACCGGGGCAGGCTTTGTTCACGCGAGGCCAGGTTGCGGGCGGTGAAGCGCGATCTCTGCGGGTGGCCCGCCTGGCAGTCGCGGCCGGTCCCCTCGACGCGGACCTTGCCGCTCAGCGACTGGCCCCGGACCTCCTTGGCGATGATGTAGAGCCGCGTCGCGGGCGGCGTGCCGGTTGCGGGCCACTCGATCTTGCGCGAGGGATCCTCGAAATCCTTGATGGTCCCCGCCGTCAGGCAGCAGGGCTGGCTTGGCTGGCAATCGACGCAGGCGGCGGCGAAGGCCGGATCGAAGGCGCTGGCGGCCGGATCGCCGGGCGTGACCGGCACGGGCGAGGCGGTCATCGGCGGATTGCCCCCGCGGCGATAGTTTTCCCCCAGGGCCTGCAGACGCAGCGCATTATGGCCGTCGGTCGAGGTCTGCAACTGGTTCAGGACGGTGCGGGCCGCGCCCCGGTCGGCAAACACGTCGGGGTGGTTTTCCAGCAGGAAGGTATAATCGGCTGCCGTAGGGGTATAGTCTGACAAGAAGAACCTCGTGGGAAACTGCGCGCGGTCTCTATCGGGTCACGCAACCGAGCGGGAGCCCGTGACGATGATGCCGCCGTGGCTGGTCAGCGACCCGATGGTCGCCGCGGGTTTGCCGTCGATGATGCAGGCCGGGCTGCCGGTGGTGATGACCGCGCCGCAGCCCGTCCTGTCGCCGACCTTCGCGATGGGGTGCGCGTCGCAGCTGGACTGCCCCGAGACCGAGACGATGGTATTCGTTCCGTGCAGCGGGCAGTCATGCCTATCCCCCAGGCGCGCGATCGGTTTCATCAGGCGATTTCCTTGTGTTCCAGGCCATGCGCGCGGCTCATCCGTGCGAACCAGTCGGCAAGCCGGTCCTTTTTCTGCCAGGCCAGCAGGCTGCGGTCGTTCAGGATATACCCGATCTCGGGATAACGGTTGTCGAAATCGACCCCGAACAGCAGTTGCGTCCGGGCGATCATCGCCACCTGCGCGGCCGAGCGCATGTCGAACCGTGCCGCATCGCTCGCCGCGCCCCCGGCGATGGTCAGGCAGCGCCGGCGCGAGGTCAGCGTGCCATAGTCCCGCGCCAGCTGCCGGGCCAGGTCATGCACCGCGCGCTGATGCATCCGCGCCGACAGCGCCGCGTATTCCGGTTCCGAGACGGCAGAGGGCCCGCGCCGCCCATCCCCCGCGCGCGGCCGCCCCCGCCAGCACAGCAACCGGCCCCGGCAGGATTCGGGGTTGTCTAGCGGGTCGATGGCAGGGCCGGTCAGCTTGGCCGCATCGGGCAGCAGGCAGGCGGGCGTCAGCGGCAGGATGATCGCATCCAGAATGCGGGTGAAGCTGTCGCGAAAGCTGTCGGTCAGGGTTTCAAGCGCATCGATCATCACCCGCGGATCGTAAAAGCGGAAATAGACCGCCGCGTCGGGGTCATGGGGCGTGTGCATCATCGTGAAGCGGCGCAGATGCCCGCGTATCTCGTCCAGCCCCGCCTCGGCCCGCAGCAGGACGAAGGCGTGATCGCCCTGCGGGTGTGCGCGCAGGTTCGCCGCGAAGCCGCTGCCCGGCTGGACCCGGACCAGCCAGGGCGCCATCGCGCGGCCCGACGGATCCAGCGTGCCGTAGAGGCAGGCGTGATCCGTATCGCCCTGCGCCAGACGGCCGGAAATCCCGGGCCAAGCGACGCCGTCGACCACCGCCCACAGCGTGCCAGGCGCGTCCAGCACCTCGTCCCAATCCGTTTCCCGCCATGAGGCGGCGGCCTCGGGTGGCGCGAAATCGCCAAGCCCGACCGGGCGCGCCTCGTTGACCTGCGCCAGCAGGGCCGGCACCTTCTCGGCCAGCGACCCCAGCCCCTCGGCCCGGTCCGCCGGCGCGGTCGAACTGACGGACAGAAGGTCATAGCCCATCCGCCCGAGCGCGCGCCGCATCCCCGCCGCATAATCCTGCGGCGAAGAGGCCGCGAGCATCAGCCACCGCACCGCCTCGGGCCGGTCGCCGATCCACCGCTCGCGTTCGGGCGTCTGCGCCCGCAGGTGGCAAAAGCCGATCCAGGGCTCGGCGCCCATCACGTGTCCCCGCCGTCCAGCGGGCAATGGCTGACGAAGGGCGAACCCATCCCGGCGGCGGCCTTCAGCACGGCGGGGATGGCGGGCAGCGCCGCCGCGCCGGGCGAGGCCGAGCCGACATTCAGCACCGGCGCCACATTGACCGCTCCGCCCTCCAGGACGACCGCCGCGCCGCCCGCGACCAGCGTGATGCGCGCCGCGTCGATGACGATCTCGCCCTCGGCCTTCAGCGTCAGGTCGCCACCCGCCCGCGTGGCATGGCTGCCGCCGATGCTGGTTCCCAGGTCGCCGTCGATCTTCTCGCTCATCCGGCCCTTGACGGTCAGGTCCAGCATCCCCTCGACGCTTTCGGTCCGGTTCCCCGCCACGACGAGGTTCGAATTGTTGCCGATGCTGACCGTATCGTCGAACTCCACCCGCCTCTGGGCCGAGTTCAGGACCTTCACGTCAAGGTTCTTCTGGGCATGCAGATAGACGAATTCTTCGCCGCCCTTATCCTCGAAGGTCAGTTCGTTGAAGCCCTGGCCGCCGACCGAGTTCGTCTTGAAGCTGGACCGGGTTTTGTGCTCGGGCAGGGCCATCGGCGTGCCGTTCAGCCCGTTATAGACACAGCCCGTCACCAGCGGCTTGTCGGGATCGCCCTCCAGGAACTCGACCACCACTTCCATCCCGGTGCGGGGGATGACCATGCCGCCCCAATTGCTGCCCGCCCAGTTCTGACTGACGCGGCAACGCATCGAATGGCCGTGTTCCAGATCCCAGTGAAAGCGGACGAGGATGCGGCCGTATTCGTCGCAATCGACCTCGCCATCGCCTACGACCTCGGCGGTCTGTGGGCCATAGACCACCGGGACCGGGCTGCGCCGGGGCGGCGCCATAGGTGCGGTGTCGGGCATCAGCACATAATTGCCGGTGAAGGAATAGCCGTCGCTCGACATATGCCCCGAGCCATATGCCTCGGAGACGAAGGAATGGGTGGCGGCAAGACACAGATAGGTCTCGCCCGAGCCGGGTACCGGATCGCCGCCCAGCTTGACGCGCATCCCCGACCCGAGTGAGGCACAGTCGCCGATCGCCCGGTTGCGCCGGTCGCCGCCGCGTTCCTGATGGGTGCGCAGGCGGGCGACCTGCTTGCCGCGGGACTGGTCGGCATAATCGCCGGGCCAGTCGAAGCTTTCGATCTGGCCATGGGCATGGGCGGCGTCGCCGGTTTGGTCGGCCTTCATCGCCTGCAGCGGCTTCTTGAAGTCGTAATCCGTTAGCCGGATCGCGCCGGTCGTCAGGTTGCGTTCCGGCGTCCAGCCCCAGAAATGTTCCTGATCGTATTGGTGATGGCCGTCGAAGGACTTGAAGGGCCGTTCGCCGATGCTGTCATGGGCCAGAACGTCATCGGTCAGGACCAGGCTATGGCTGCCTGCCGCATGGCGGAAATGGAAGGTGATGCCGTGGCGCTCCAGCTGCCGGCGCACGAAGTCGAGATCGCTTTCGCGATACTGCACGGTGTATTCCAGCACCGGATAATCGCCGCTAAGGCTGACATCCAGCGCCGGATCGCCCAGATCGGCATAATCGGCCAGCACCTCCTCGACGATCTGGACGACGGTGCGGTTGTGAAAGATGCGCTGGTTGCGGCGGCGCCCGGCCAGCCAGAACCACGGGCGCAGGGTCAGGTCGTAGCGGTGCCCGTTCTCGCCCACCCCCGCCCATCGCGCCGAGGTCACGATCCCGTCGAAGACCCGGGTTCCGGCGCGCGTCCCGATCTCGACCGAGGCATGGGTGCCCATCAGGGCGTCGAGGTCCAGATCGCTGCGTTCGGCCAGCGCCTGCACGTTGTATTCGAACAGGTCGTTGACGAAATCCGTGCCGTCAAAGCGCAGCAGCACCAGCGTGTCGCCGCCCAGTTCCGTCGTCAGCCGACCCAGCCTGTCGGTTTGCCTGAATGTCGCGTTCATTCCTGCCTGCCAGATCGTCACCTTGCGGGATGTTGTTACCAAAACCTGCGCCACGATGAAACCCGTAGCGCCGATGCCGAGAAAATCAAGGCGTTACCAGCCGCCGCCTCCGCCCCCGCCGCCTCCGCCGCCGGACGAGCCGCCCCCCGACCGCCCCGATGAGCCTCCGCCCGACACCCCCGAGGACGAGGCCGCTGCCACCGGCAGGGCGGCGGTCAGGCTGGTCGACAGCCGGTCCATCACCCCCGGCTGGCGTGTCGTCGCAGGCGTCCGGTCGCGATAGAGCCGCAGCAGGCTTTCCTGCGGCGTCAGGACATGGGCCCCCGCCCCGGCGGCGGTCGCAGGGGCTTCGGTCGAGGCCAGCCAGATGCGAAAACGGGAGACCCAGATCTCTTCCAGCCCGAGGGCCATGGCGAAGGGGAAGATGCGTTCGAAATGCGCGACCGACATGTCCGGCGTGCCGGGCATGCTCAGTCGGTCGCGTTCGGCCACCTGGATATAGTCGCGCAGCCCCTCGATTTCGTCCAGCCGTCTGCGACCCTCGGGCGTCGGGCCGCCCAGGATGGGCGCGAAGATCGCATTGGCCAGCAGGATGCCGGTCAGGGCGGCGGGCAGGATCGGCTCGCCCCCCTGATGTAGATGGGCGACCAGCAGCGCCCCCGCGCCGGCGCCGCAGATCAGGATGCCCAGCACCAGCGTCAGCCAGACCCCGGCGGTTTTCCCCGCACCCCGCGCCATCATCGCCCCGCGCAGCAGGAAAAGCAGCAGCCCCGCCGCGACGGCGAAGAGGATCATCAGCACGTTCAGCGGCTCCGGCAGCCGGGTGGCGGGCAGGATCAGCGCGGGCAGGCTGAGCCCGAGCCCCACCGCCAGCTGCAGCCCATAGGGGCGAAACAGGCGCAGCGCGCGGCGCTGCTTGCGCAGGCTGGCCCAGACCTTGCCCTGAAGGTCGCGCACCGCCGGACCGTTCGCGGCCGAGATATCGAACCTGCCGCCCGCCTCGCGCACGGCCTGCACGATCAGATGCTGTTCGGGCAGCAGATCCCCGGGCGCGTCCCCCTCGGGCAGTTCCAGCCGCGAGGTCGTGCCGCCGATCTCGAAGGCCAGCACCCCGCGCGAGGCCAACTCAACGATGGACAGCGACATCGCGGCGTCGGCAGCGGGGTCGCGGTTGCGGAAGGTCGCGCTGGCAAGGGCCGCCGACATTCCGGCGGGCGGATCCCAACGGGGGATGACCACGCCCCGGCGCGGGTCGCGGCCGAACAGCCACCAGTTGCCCAGATACCAGGCCAGCACCACCCCGAACCCGGCCAGCGCCCAAAGGCCCGGCCCGTGGCCACGCAGGAACCAGTCGCGCCGGGTCTGGTCGGAGGGCGGCGCGACCGTGCCCTTTTCGAAGCCGACGGCGACGGTCAGCCCCTGCCGTTCGCCCAGTGCGCGCGTGGTGCGAAACACCGCCACGCCCTCGGCCGTCTGGTCGAACAGGGCATCGCCGCCCGTGTCGCCGAAACTGCCCGTATAGGCCGCCAATTCGGTGATCCGGGCGCCTTGCGGCAGGCGGATGGTCGCGGTCGCGGCGTCGATGGGGAACAGCCATTCGGTGCCGGTGGCGTTCCAGTAAACCTCGTCATGGCTGTCGAACATGCGCAGTTGGCGGTCGGTACGATAGGTCAGCCGCCAGACATGCTCGCCCGGCGGAAGGGTCGCGTTCGGATTGCCCAGCCAGATGCGCAGCGCGCGCGAGGTCTCTTCGATGCGGGCGGTCTCGGGCTGGCCGTCGCGCGTGGCCGAGACCAGATCGAACCCCACGCGGCGATTGCCGCCCTCGTCGCGCAGCAGCATGGGAAAGTCGCGAAAGATGCCCCGGCTGATCTTGTCGCCCTCGGCGCGGACGCGGATCGTCTCGACCACCAGAAAATCGCCGTTCGCCTCGACTGTCAGGTCGCTGTCGAAGGACAGGATGCGTTCATCCGCCAGGGCCGCCTGCGCGCCCGCAAGCGTCAGCACCAGCAGGCAGACGCGCAGCAGCCCGGTCAGCATCCTAGAACGCCACCTGCGGCACGGCGCGTTCGGAGGGGTCGTCCAGTTCGAAATAATCGGCCTGCCGAAAGCCGAACAGCCCCGCGATCAGGTTGGAGGGAAAGCTCTGCACCGCGATGTTCAGCATCCGCACCGCGCCGTTGTAATAGCGCCGGACGTGCTGGATATCGCGCTCGATCCCGTCCAGCGAGGCATGCAGGTCCTGAAAGTTCCGGCTGGCCTTGAGGTCGGGATAGGCTTCGGCCACCGCGAAAAGCCGCCCGAGCACGGCCCCCAACTGGCCCTCTACCGCCGCCCGTTCGGCCACGCTGTCGCTGCCCGAGGCGGCGGCGCGGCTGCGGGTGATCTGGTCCAGCAGATCCTTTTCATGGGTGACATAGCCCCGGACCGTCTCGACCAGATTCGGAATCAGGTTGCTGCGCCGCTTCAGCTGGACATCGATCCCGCTCCAGGCTTCCCGGGTACGCTGGCGCAGCCCGACCAGCCGGTTGTAGACCGCCACAGCATAAAGCGCGAGGCCGCCCGCCGCGATGGCAAGAATGATGATCCAGTTCATGGCGAATGCCCCCTGTGCCCTTGTCCTTGCCGGTTGCAGGGGCACCCTAGTGGGGTCCGCCGTGCCGCGAAACCCGAAGCGGCGGCATCAGGCCGATCCGCGCCCATGGCCGCGCCGCATGTTCCGGTGGCGCTTGGCCGCGCCGATGACGGCTGACAGCAAGGAGAACGAAAATGCAGGGCAAGATCGCGCTGATCACCGGCGCCGCGAACGGGCAGGGAAAGGCTGAGGCCCAATTGTTGGCATCACTTGGCGCGCGCGTTTTCGTTGCCGATATCGACGAGGCGGCGGGCAAGGCGGTCAGCGACGATATCGGGTATGATATGGTCATACCGGAGATTGCGCTATGACTGTCAAGGCCACGCTGCGCCACCACCGCTTTCTAACGAAGAGGGTCAGTGCGGGTGTTTTCGCGCCCCAGTCCGCGATGGTGGCCGCGGCCTTGGGGCAGATGATCGAGGACGAGCAGGAACGCGAAGTGGCGCGGGGGATCTTGGCCGATGAGATCCGAGGCCGGCTTCAGACCTCTCGCGAGGATTTCAATGATGCCGCCGACGCCTTTGCCCGCGCCCGTCGCCGAGGCTCGAAGAGCGGCCGCCGTTGAGCTACCGCATACGCTTCCATCCCTTGGTGGCGAACGCTCTTGAGTGGATTGCCGGATGGATCGCGGATTACGCGGGCGAATCAGCCGCTGCAGCGAAGCTGGCAGAGATCAAGGTTGTGATCCGTGGTCTGTCCGAGGTCCCGCACAAGGGCAGCTTGCGGGATGAGATTGCGCCGGGGCTTCGCGCGATCCCGGCGGGGCGCGAGGGTGTGGTGGTCTTCAAGGTCGACGATGGCACGAGGGAGGTTCTCGTCTATGCCGTCACCTACGGAGGGGGCGACTGGATCAAGCGGAGTCGATCCAGGGGATAGCGCCGATGCCCGCTATACGGCGGATCCGGTAGTCGGGATGTTTCCGCTGCGATCTTGGGGGTGGAATTTTCCAACCGTAATGCTCATGCAGCCAAGGATCCTGCCGGCTGCCAGCCACCTTGATGCAAAGGCAAGTATTTCTGGAATCGCGCCCCCGCAATCACTGCTGTCATAACTCGCTTATAATCGATGTATGACAATCGCTTAGGGTCATGATGCATTGATTTCCGTCGCGCTGCATGATTCACGGCTCCGAAAACGGAGCGGTGACATGGGCGATCTTTTCTGGCTGAGCGACGCGCAGATAGCGCGCCAGCCAAGGGCGTTCGCTCGACCTGTTCGTCACCGCCGGTCAGGTCAGCGACTACATCGGCGTACGGGCGTTGCTCAGCAGCCTCCCAAAAGTCGACTGGCTGCTCGGGGATCGCGGCTATGACGCCGATTGGTTCCGAGAAGCGTTGCAAGATAAAGGGATACGCGCCTGCATCCCCGGGCGGAAGCAGCGCAAGACCCCGGTCAAACACGATAAGCGCCGGTATAAGCGCCGCAACCGGATCGAGATCATGTTCGGCAGGCTCAAGGACTGGAGACGCGTCGCGACCCGCTATGACCGATGCCCGAAGGTCTTCCTCTCGGCCATCGCGCTCGCGGCAACCGTCATCTACTGGTTATGAATCCTGACCCTAGGCAGAGATCGGTCGGTGTTTCTCCATTATTGGGGCCGAGTGAAGCTATGGCGAAATGTACCTGACCGGGCTGGTCTGCGCCGCAACGCGGGTCGGCGCCATCATTTGCCCAGACGATGGCCCAGAACCCGATCATGAATCAAAACTGAAACCGCACTATCTTATGGGGTCAGACCTGCTGCGCGACCGCTTCGCCGGGTTTTACGACCTAGCGCCCGGTCGCGCAGACGGGCAAAAGGGGGAAGGCGGCGATGGTCGCCCCGCTTGTCGCGGCTCAGGCCCGGGCGACGCCGCCGTAGACCAGCCGGCCCTTGTGGAACGTGGCGCTGCGGGCCGAGCGCCGGGCCACCGCCTCGGCCGAGCAACTTGCCTCGGTCAGCGCGAATTCCGCCGCATCGCCGGGTTTCGGCCAGGCGCGTTCCCCCACATCGTCCAGCGGCAGCACGTCGCCGGTGGCGATGGCCATGGCGCGGGTCAGGCCGAACTCGTCGCGCCCACCGTAAAGCTGCGCGCAGAGATTGGCCTTTTCCAGCATGTCGCCGGTGCCGAAGGGCGACCAGTGGTCGATCACGCTGTCGGTGCCGGTCATCAGCGCCACGCCCTTTTCGCGCAGGCGCGGCAGGGGCATGGTCAGCGCCCCGATGGGCACGGTCGAGATCACCGTGACGCCCTGAGCCGCCATGCGCTCGGCCAGCGCGTCCAGTTCGGCCTCGGACAGCGTTCCCAGTGCGAAGGCATGGCTCAGGTTCAGCCGACCCTTGAGTTGCGGGGTGCGCTCGACCGTCTCGACCATGTACTGAATCGCAGCGACGCCGGCGGGGCTGGTCTCGTGCAGGTGGATGTCCACCGCCTTTTCGTGGTCCAGCGCGATCTGGAACATGGCGTCCAGCGACTGCTCCATCGCGCCGTCCACATTGGTAGGGTCCAGCCCGCCGACGAATTGCACGCCCATGGCCATTGCCTCGCGCATCAGCCCGTCCACCTTGGAATGCAGCAGGCCGTGCTGCGGGAAGGCCACGATTTCGCATTCGAAGCGGTCGCGGTACTTTTCCAGCGCAAGTTGCAGATGCTCCAGGCTTTTCAGCCCGCTGACCGGATCGATGTTGCAATGGCTGCGCGCCACGGTCGTGCCTTGCGATAGCAGTAGATCGATCAGCGCCTCGGCCCGCTGCTGCGAGGTGGGCAACAGCTTCGGCAGTAGGATTTCCTCTCGCGCGATCATGTCCATGATCGTCTTGCCCTGCCGGGGCAGCGGCGCCTGCCACGGCCCGCCATAGAAGGTCTTGTCCAGGTGGATATGCATGTCGCGAAAGGCCGGCAGCGCCAGCTTGCCCCCGGCCGAATAGCGCGGGACGTCCGGCGTCAGCGCGGCACCTTCCTCCAGGATCGCCTGGATGCGGCCGTCGCGGATTTCCAGCGTATGCAGCGCGGTGCGGGTGGCGATGATGTATTCGCCCTCGCGCTCGAAGCCGTTTTCAAGCCGGACCTCGGTCAGGTAGTAATGCGTCTCGGCGATCTCGCCGGTCAGCGCCAGTTCCTCGGCGGCTCCTGCGGCGCTGGCCGCTCCCATGCCCATCACGGCCGATGCGGTCATCAGCCCCCCGGTGCCGCACAGGAAGGTGCGGCGGCTGTGGTGGTGCTCGGTGTGCAAATGCGTTTCCTCGCGAATGTCGTTTGTCCTGCGTTCTGGATAAGCGCGACCGGGATCATCTGGAAATTAAATGTCCAGATGATAAGCATCGTGAAATCGAATGGAGTCCAGGATGCTCGATCCGCGCCTGCTGCGCGCCTTTGTCACCATCGTCGATAGCGGCAGCTTCACCCGCGCCGCGGAACGGCTGCACATGACGCAATCCACTATCAGCCAGCAACTGGCCCGGCTGGAGGATGTCGCGGGCCATGCCCTGATCGACCGTGCTGCGCGCCCGGTGCTGCCGACCCCGCAGGGTGAACGGCTTCTGGGTTATGCCCGGCGCATTCTGGCCCTGCAGCAAGAGGCGGCGGCGGCGCTCGGCGATCCCAGCGGCACCAGTTCGATCCGGCTGGGCCTGCCCGAGGACATCTTCAACCCCGAGATGTGCGGGATCTTTCGCGACTTCACCCGGCAGTTCCCGCAGATCCGGCTGGACGTGACCGTCGGCCTCAGCCGCGAGTTGATGCGCCGTTATCGCGCGGCCGAGCTGGACATCATCGTGGTCAAGGAGCCCGCCCCCGACAGCGATTGCCGGGCGCATTTTACCGAGGCGATGGCCTGGTTCGAAAGCGCCCTCCTGCCGCGCGACTGGCAAGACCCGGTGCCGCTGGTGGTGTTCCCGCCCGGGGGGCTTTACCGCGACGCCATGTTCACGCGGATCGAGCGCGAGCGGCGGCGCTGGTATGTCGCCTTTTCCGGCAGCAGCCTGCCCAGCGTCATCCTGGGTGTCGAGGGCGGGCTGGGCATCACGCTTCTGCCGGTCGCGGCGGTTTCGGGCGCGCGGCTGCGGCGCTGCGACAGTTTCGGCGGTGAGCCGGCCATGGTGGTGTCGATCTATTCCTGGGAAAGCGCCGGTTCTATCGGCCGGCTGACCGGCGAGATGACCGGCCTGCTGTCCAAGCGGCATCGCCGCAGCCGGGCGGCAGCCGACAGGTGATCGCCCGTCAGCCGGCCCCAGCCAGCGCATCCGGCGATAGATGGTGCTGCGGTCCACCCCCGCCCGCCGCGCCACCGCCGAACGAAATATTGCCGCCGCATACCCCGAGCAGCCAGCGCAGCGCGGCATTCGGGGGTGCTGTCATGACACGATTAGCAGGCTGCTGCTGAAGTCGGCCCTTGGCCCGGTTTGCGGAACATGATTCACCCTCCGAAAGCTTTGATGGGGGCGATGATGCGCGGTGCGGACAAGACGAGCGGGTCCCTGTTCAGCTACGTCGATCTGGAAGAGCGTGTCCCCGCGCGGCACCCGCTGCGCCAGATCCGGCAGGTGGTCAACGAAGCACTGGCCAGCCTCGATGCCGAGTTCGCGGCGCTCTACACGGATTTCGGGCGCCCCTCGATCCCGCCGGAGCGGCTGATCCGGGCGAGCCTGATCCAGATCCTGTTCTCCGTTCGCTCCGAACGGCAGCTGATGGAGCAGATGCACTACAACCTCTTGTTCCGCTGGTTCGTTGGCCTTGGCATCGACGATCCGGTTTGGGTCCCCACGGTCTTCACCAAGAACCGTGACCGGCTTCTGACCACCGAGATGTCGCGCAAGGTGATGGCGGCGATCCTGGCCCATCGCGAGGTAGCGCCGCTCTTGTCGGACGAGCACTTCTCGGTCGACGGCACGCTGGTCAAGGCCTGGGCCTCGATGAAGAGCTTTCAGCCCACGGCCACCGACACGCCATCCGACGAGGATCCGGGCGGCCCGCCGCCCCCCGGCACCCCTGCCGCAGGCCACCCCGAACAGACCCCTTCCAGGACCGACCCGATGCCCCGCCACGCCCGCCAGTCCCGCAATGCCGAGGTCGACTTCCGGGGCGAGAAGCGGTCCAACGCGACCCATGCCTCGACAACCGATCCTGATGCGCGGCTCTACAAGAAGTCCCCCGGCACCGGCGCGATGCTGTGCTTCGTCGGCCATGCCCTGATGGAGAACCGCAGCGGGCTGGTGGTGCAGGCTGAACTGACAAAGGCTGACGGCCATGCCGAGCGCCGGGCGGCTCTGGCCATGATCCACGCCCATTCCCCGGGATCGACCCGCCGGCTGACGCTTGGTGCGGACCGGGGCTACTGTCCGTCGTCAGAACATTTGGCTCAGATCGGGGCTTAGATTAGCGGAGAGCGGGCCTCGTCTTGGGGTTGATGTTATGCGGCGAGCTTGCGGTGCTGCAAGCGCCGATGTTCGATGGTCTTTCG
>NZ_QNRC01000005.1 GCF_003709565.1 Paracoccus sigandri
ACTTGGC
Source organism: Paracoccus sigandri (assembly GCF_003709565.1). Taxonomy (GTDB): domain Bacteria; phylum Pseudomonadota; class Alphaproteobacteria; order Rhodobacterales; family Rhodobacteraceae; genus Paracoccus; species Paracoccus siganidrum. Next base: position 8 of record NZ_QNRC01000005.1, read on the forward strand.
CGGCAATTTTGTATTGGAGGATTTGGGCTTCATCTTCGTTCCTTCGTCACTACGACGAAGCCCAAATCCTCCTTAAATCACAACCTCAAATCTGTGCCATGGGCGCTGACGGGGGACAGGTCAGTCCAGTCTGGCGCTCGACGGGATTTCGATCCTGCCGGTCCTGACCGGGGCAGCGTCGGAAAGCCCCTACCATGGCAAGCCCGCAGGCTTCCGCAATGGCGATCTTGCCTATCTCTATCTCGACAACTGGAAGATCTTGCGTTCCGGCGAGAGTGAATGGGAGCTTTACGATATGGCGACGGACCGCGCCGAGCAACACGATCAGGCCGCGGCGAATCCCGGCAAGCTGGAGGAATTGCTGGCGGCATGGACCGCCTACGAGGCCCGCATCGCCGAGCGCGCCGTGCAATAGCCCGGATATATCGTTCGCGGCCTATGGAAGCGCAGCACATGCAATCCGCGCCATCCTTTCAGAACCGACGGCACCACTATCTGGAGCGCTCCCCGCCGCCCGGCGCGCCGCCATATCCCGATACGGTCTGGGTGCCGGGCGGCGATTTCCGCCTGGGCTCGGACCGGTTCTACCCCGAGGAAGCACCGGTCCGGTCCGTTGAGGTCCGCGATTTCTGGATGGACCGCGCGCCTGTGACCAATGCCGTTTTCGCATGCTTCGTCAGCGAGACCGGCTATGTCACCACCGCCGAGCGCGGCGCGAATTCCGATCGCCATCGCGGTATCGACCCGGCTTTGCTTCAGCCCAGCGGTCTGGTGTTTGACGCACCGGCCGGGGTCGTTCCGTTGAACGATCCCCGTAGATGGTGGCGTTTTACCCCCGGTGCCAGCTGGCGCCTTCCCTATGGGCGTCCGCTGGCCGGTGTCGGCGCATCAGGGCATCCGGTGGTGCAGGTCTCGCATCTGGACGCCCACGCCTTTGCGGAATGGATGGGCAAGGCGCTGTCGACCGAAGCAGAATGGGAATTCGTCGCGCGTGGCGGGTTGGACGGCGCCACGTTTTGCTGGGGTGACCGCGAAATCCCTACCGGTGGCCGCAGGTTGGCCAACACCTGGCAAGGACCGTTTCCCTACAAGAACAGCCGCGAGGATGGCTATCGCTATACCTCTCTGATCCGCAGCTATCCGGCGAACGGTTACGGCCTTTGCGACATGACCGGAAATCTCTGGGAATGGACCGCTGATCGGGCCTAACCCAATACTGCCAGTACACAAGGATCCAGATGCTGCGCGGGATCGGGCACACGTAACATGGGGGATGGAAGCACCTGCCCTGCGGCGGAAAAGATCGAAGCCCGCCCCGATGCGGCCCCGTTCCATGTGCTTGACAGGTTGCTGACGAAGTCGGCGAGGCGGAACGGTTTCCTTTCTGCTTGGGCGGCGGCGGTCAGGGTCGGGTTGGTCGATGCAATTGGTTTGGGTGCCTGACGCCGCCCCTGGTCGTCATGCGGCCAGCAGCCGGGGTAGTCGGGTGGCGACATCGCCCGCGGCATTCTCCGTTAGAGGGTTGCACCAGGCTGGCTGGTGCCGAGCCTCAGAATGGGGGAGAGACCAATTGCAGAATAGCATCTTCATCGGGTTGGATGTCCACAAGGCGACGATTTCCGTCGCGGTTGCACAGGGAGAACGAAGGGCCGAGGTCCGGCATTTGGGCACGATTCCCCACCGCCCCGGCGATGTGCGGAAGTTGGTCGGGAAGCTGAGTAAGGGCGGCCGCGAACTTCACTTTTGTTATGAGGCGGGGCCCTGCGGATATGGCCTGCATCGTCAACTGCTGGAGATGGATCAGGACTGCATCGTTGTGGCGCCGTCGCTCATCCCGGTGAAGGCAGGTGATCGGGTGAAGACCGACCGCCGGGATGCGATTATGCTGGCAAAGCTACACCGTGCCGGGGAACTGACAGCCGCTTACAGGCGCTGGCTGACAACGGTGCGATTCCAGCATCCGGCCCAACAGATCGTGCTTCAGGATTACATCGACGCGATTGCCGATGCCGAGGCGCGTGTCGCCAAGCTGACGGGACAGATCGCGGAGTTGCTAAGGCAGTGGAAGCTTGCGCCAGTGGTGGAGGCAGTTCAAGCCATGCGAGGCGTCGCTTTCATCGTTGCCGTGACGGTGGTGGCCGAGGTCGGAGATTTCCATCGTTTCAACAGCCCGCGCCAGTTGATGGCCTACGTCGTCTGCTCATCATCGGGGCCACGTCCGTCGTGCGCTGGCGGGCTCGGCACGGCGCGCCCGGGGGGATCGTGGATGGCGCAAATGCTGGCGACGAAGCCAAAGATGCTGGTTGCCGTGGCGCTGGCCAACAAAATCGCCCGTGTCGCCTGGGCGTTGATGCGCAGCGATGGGGTATATCGGGCTCCGGCCACCGCCTGACCACAGGCGGACCGGCTGGGGACCCACCTCGTCAACATCCTTGAGATGAACGGCGAAAGCTACCGCCTCGCCAACAGCACAGCCCGAAAACGGCAACAAAAGTCCTGAAATCAAACCACGCCGATTTGGCCCCAAAGGGTCAATGCGCCACGGCACGCGCCAGCTATGTGAAAAGCGCGCGCGCCATGGCGCAACCTCTCCAACTGGCTTGGTTTTACGCCGCCGCCATGGCCGACTTTTGCTCCGCCGCTGACACCTGAACCGGCATCCGATGGGGACTTCCAAGCATCCGAGCCGGAACATCCGGTCCGATGTCAAGCAGACAGCGGGCGGCAACGTCAAGCAGACAGCGAGCGGCAACTCCTGACAGCCCCGTGGGCCGCACCCCATTCGGCAAGGGAATGAACGGCTTCGTTGAGCGCCGCTCCCGCCTCCGTCAAGGAATACTCGACCCTGGCCGGAAGCTCGTCAAACACCTGACGATGGATGATACCATCGGCTTCGAGCTCCCGTAGCTGCTCGAACAGGACCTTCTCGGTGATTCCGGGAATGCGGCGAGCGAGTTCACGAAAGCGCAGCGGCTTCTCGTGAACCTCCCAGATGATGGTCGGCTTCCACTTCCCACGTATCATGGCCAACGCCCTGCCAAGACCGCATTCGGCCGGCGGCCCTGCATCCTGCTGCTTCACATCCAAGATGTCCCATCTCCTGAACAGGCGCTTACAAAATTGTAAGTAATTGATATGGCGCAGATTTTGATTTCTATCCTTCCGAGCATGCCGAAACGGTAACACAGGAAAAGGAAAGAATCATGGGTGACGTAACGATGATCGGTCTGGGCGAGATGGGCGGCGCGATGGCACGCGCATTCCTGCGGGCCGGCCACGACGTAACCGTCTGGAACCGAACGTCGACCAAGGCCGAACAAGTCATGACGGAAGGCGCACATGTCGTTCGGGACGTCCTGGCCGCGATCGAGGCCAGTCCGATCATCCTCACATGCGTGTCCAGCTATGCCACGGCCCGAGCGCTTCTGGACGACCAAGCGACTGCCGAAGCGCTTGCCGGGCGGACGCTGGTGCAGCTTGGCTCGGGCACGCCGCAGGAGGCGCGCGACATGCAGGGCTGGGTACTGGAAAAGGACGCACAGTATCTGGATGCCGCGCTGCTTGGGTGGCCCCGCCAGATCGGCACGGCGGAGATGACCATTCTCGTCTCGGGCGACACCGCGACATTCGAAGCGCATAGGAACCTGCTGGGCGCCCTGGCCGGAAACCTCGTGCATATGGGTGAGCCGATCGGTCTTTCATCGACGGTGTTCTCGGCCGTGCTGTCATATCTGGCGGGCCGGTGGATCGGGCTTTGCCACGGGGCGCTGATCTGCGAGGCGGAAGGGTTCGGGGTCGCTGCCTTTGGCGAGATCCTCGCCCAACAGGCGCAGGTGCTGGGCGAGGATGCGCGTCATATGGGAGAGGTGATCGAGAAGAACGAATATGACAATCCGGAGAGCACTCTCGAAACCGCCGGAAACGACATCATCAGGTTGATGCAGCTTTCCAGGGAGGCTGGCATCAATGCGGAGTTTCCCGTTTTTGCCGGAGAATTGTTCCGCAGAGCCATCGAGGCCGGCCACGGCGCACAGGAGCATGCCGCGCTGATCAAGCTTTTGCGGGCGGGTGAGGCTTGATATGTGCGGCACCCGTCCGACAGGCCGGCAGATGCGCGCGGTTCGCATATCGAAGAACGGGTCGTGGCAGGCTGAACCAGCAACCGTGCCCGAACCCGGTCCCGGCCAGGTGCTGATCCGCATTCGCGCGAGTGGGGTTTGCTTCAACGATCTGCATGCCCGCGAGGGCAGGCCCGGTCACGAGGCGGCTGGAGAAGTCGTCGATCTGGGGCCTGGTGTCAGCAGTCGCCGGATCGGTGATCGCGTCGGCGTCCCACTGTGGCAAACGGCGTGCGGGCGCTGCGAATGGTGTCAGCGCGGCAAACCTCTGCACTGCCCTCAGAAAGGCGGCACCAGCATCAACCTGCCCGGCAGCCATGCGGAATTCATGCTCGCCGCCGCCGATGCCACCATGCTGCTGCCCGAGGGTCTCTCCTTCGAGGAAGCCGCGCCGCTTTTCTGCGCCGGCTACGCCGCCTATTCCGGGCTCTGCTCGGCAAAGCCCAAACCGGGAGACCGGGTGGCGGTCGCGGGAATTGGCGGGTTGGGGCACCTGGCGGTGCAATATGCCAAGGCAGCAGGGTTGTTCGTGATCGCCGTCACCGGTTCGGCCGACAAGATCTCGCTGATCCGGGGTCTTGGGGCCGATGAAATCGTCAGGAACGGGAAGGAGCTTCAAGCGATTGGAGGTGCGGATATCATCCTCGGCACAAGCGGTTCCATCGACGCGCAGGCCGATGCCTTCGAGGGGATACGTCCCGAAGGTCGCATGATGGTGATGGGGCTGGGAACGGCACCACTGCCCCTTCCGGTCAACGCATTGATCATGAAGCGGGCCAGTATCATCGGCAGCCAGCACAATGATCGGCGGCACCTCCATGATGCTCTTGCTCTCGCAGCACGTGGCCGGGTCAAGCCGATGATCGAAACCTATTCGCTTGCCGAGGCGGAGAAGGCCCGCGAACGCCTCGCGAGCCGCCGCACGCGCTTCCGCGCCGTCATCGTGATGTAGAGATCGCGCGGCTAGTCGGCCCGTGGCGTGGCTGGTCGGCGAACCGCCATATTTGCTGTCGGCCAGCCCGCTATCTGGGGTCCGCCCCTTGGCATGACATCGTAGAGCCGCTTTTTATCAAGGCTGCCCGCGGTGCTAAAATCTTTGCATTCGATCGTGACGCGCGGCCGACCTACAGGGATGGGTCAGAGATACTCCAGCCCAAGCATCTCCGGAGCGGCGATCCAGCGTTCAAGCGACTGGCGAGTCGTTTCGGTGATCTCGAGCCGACCGGCTTGCCCGCCTTGCCCTGGGGGACCGAGGCGCGCTCCTTCACCCTCCCTGCTGCGAAGATGTCGCGGATCTTCGGGCAGACTAGGTCACAGCCCCGAAGCTTGCCGTCGACGGCCATGTTGAACAATGCCAGGTCGCGTCGGTTGTCCGCCATCTCCAGGCGAACGCAAATCGACCATACGTGTTTCGGCAGCACAGGGCGCTTCTGGCCGATGATGCGCCCCTTGTTCCAGGCAGGACGTTCAGGCCGGAGCGCAGGAACATAGCCGAGGCACATGGTGTTACATCCTGTCCTCAAGCCCCTCCGTGACTTGGGATGATCCGACAAACTCGATGGTATCATGAGATGACCGTGTCGTTCTGCGCAGCCTGGCGGGCGGGAAGCTGACCGACAGCGATTGATCCCCCCCGTTGAACGGGTCCCCCTTGAAGTATGGTTTTGACCATGAAGGAGGACCACCATGGCACAGAAGCGACACAAGCCCGATGAGATCGTGACGAAGCTGCGGCAGGCTGACCGCAAGCTCAACTCCACTGACGTCATCGATGTCCTGCCCGACCTGTTCATTCTGCGCGGTGTGCCGGGACACATTCGTTCCGACAATGGCCCGCTCGCCATGGTTTCTCGAACCAGTGGCGAAACCAGGCTCGCTTCATCGCCCGCGCCGTGCAGGACTGGATCGCCGCCGTCGGCGAAGGCCGCATACATCGCGCCCGGATCACCTTGGGAAAACGGTTATATCGAGAGCTTCAACGCCCGCCTGCGCGATGAGCTCCTCGATGGCGAGATCTTCCATACGCTCGCCGAGACCAGGATCATCGTGGAAAGTTGGCGCAGGCATTACAATACCGTGCGCCCGCATGGATCGCTCGACTACAAGCCACCGGCCCCGGAGGTCTTCATCCCCGCGTTTCCAGCGCGGACGGCTCTGCAACCCGGGCCAGCAACGCCACCCGCGCTGGAAACCCGGCCAACAGTGCACTGACAATCAAAATGGACCCGCCAGAGGGGACGGATCAAGGACCTCGTCGTGAGCTTCATGCCCGGAGACGAGCCGAGCACAGCCTCCTGGACGCCTCCTCCCGGCGCGCGGGCCTTCACGGCGAACGTCCTGGTGCCGGACGGAAATGCGCGCAGGGCCAGGCCGGTCACACAAATCTCTGCGCCACGATGCGGCCCGCCGCCCTTTCCTGAGCGACTTTGTGGGATGTTTTTCATGAAAAGGCATTGGATCTCATGGAAATACTTTTCCATTCTGTCGATTGGATCAGAGGATCTGAAATCCGCGTGTCAGTGGCTCAAGTGCGCCTCGGGGCACCATCTATTCAATGACATGTCCAACCCGCCCGGGGGTATCGCAACGGCCGGCGAATCCGCCCCAGCGGGAAAGCCCTACAGGCGGCCGCCCACCTTCGGGGCGCGGAAGACGCGGGTGCGGGCGAAGACGTCCTCCAGCCGGTTCAGCCGGTCCTGGACCTGGTCGGCCAGATGGCCCTGGACCTGCGCCAGCAACGCCTCGACCACCACCATCAGCGTCGCGGTCGAATCCCAGGCGGCGGGCATCTCGATATGGCAGGGCAGGCTGTGGCGGGCATGGGCGGCGGCCGGGGACAGCCAGCGGTCGGTGATCAGCACCACCTCGGCCTGATGGGCGGCGGCCAGCTCGGCCAGGTGGACCGCGTTCGATTCATAGCGGCGGATGTCGAAGATCACCACCACGTCCCCGGCCCGCATGTCCAGAAGCGCCTGCTGCCAGTCGGTCAGGTGATCGGAGAGATAGGTCACCTCGGGCCGGATCACCCGCAACAGCGTCGCCATGTAATCGGCATGGGCATGGGTCAGCCGCCCGCCCATCACCGCCACCCGCCGCGCCGGATCGGCCAGCAGCGTGGCGGCGCCGTTGAAATCCTGCGCCGGGATCTGGCCCAGGGTCGCCTCGATATTGCCGACCACCTGCGCGGCGAAGGACTGGATCGGATGGGATTGCGGCTCGCGCGCGCCCTCGGGCAGCGACAGGGGCGCGACCAGCAGGCGCTCGACCTCGGTGCGCAGCGCGGCCTGATAGTCGGAATAGCCGCGGAAGCCCAGTTTCTGCACCAGCCGCACGACCGTGGGCGAGGAGACCTCGGCCGCCCGCGCCAGCGTGGTGATCGAGCCCAGAGCCGACATCGGGAAATGCGACAGGATATGGGTGGCCGCCTGCCGCTCGGCGCGGGTCAGCTCGGCCATCGACGCCCGCATCTTTTCCTCGATCGTCATGCGCCGCCCATCCTGCCATCCCCTGCCTGCCGCGAGTCGCGACAGAAACATTTGTAACAGACAATCGAGAACAGAAAAATTCTTGACAGACATGCCCGGCGGGGATGACGCTGAAGAAAAAACAGGGAGACGACTCGCACCATGGCACGGCCAGAATCCGGGCGCCCTGCGGCGCGGCATATCCGCACGGCCTTACGCAACGACCTGAGGCACCGGGTCTGATGCCGCGCGCGGCCATCGCCTTCGTGCGCATCGTCGAGGCGGTGAACCTACGGATCGGCCGCATCGCGATGTATCTGATCTTCGTGCTGGCGGGCGTGCTGATGTGGTCGGTCATCGCCAAGGCCTTCTTCCGCCCCGCCCTGTGGACGCAGGAAATGGCGCAGTTCACCATGGTCGCCTATTTCGTGCTGGGCGGGGCCTATTCGCTGATGCTGGGGGCGAATGTGCGGATGGACCTGCTTTACGGGCGGCTGTCCCCGAAGAAGCAGGCCGCCCTCGATTGCGTGACCGTCTTCGCGCTGATCTTCTTCCTGGCCGTCATGCTGTGGGGCGGGATCGAAAGCACGATCTATGCCTTCGAGATCAACGAACGCTCGCGGACCGTCTGGCGGCCCTACATGGCGCCGATCAAGATCGTGATCTGCGTCGGCATCTTCCTGATGCTGCTGCAGAGCATCGCCTTCCTGATCCGCGACATCGCCACCCTGCGCGGAGAGCGGATCTGATGTCCTACGAGATGATCGCGATCACCATGTTCCTGGGCATGATGGCGATGCTGCTGACCGGGCAGCGCGTCTTCGCCGGGATCGGCTTCGTGGCGGTGGTGGCGGCGATCGCGCTGTGGGGCGACCGGGGCGGGCACGACATCGCCTTCACCAGCACCATCAAGCTGATGAACTGGTATCCGATGCTGACCCTGCCGATGTTCGTCTGGATGGGCTTCGTGATGTCGGAGACCCGGCTGGCGGACGACCTCTATCGGATGTTCCACGTCTGGTTCGGCCCGGTCCCCGGCGGGCTGGCCATCGGGACGATCCTGCTGATGGTGCTGGTCTCGGCGATGAACGGGCTGTCGGTGGCGGGGCTAGCCATCGGCGCGACCATCGCCCTGCCGGAACTGCTGAAGCGCGGCTATGACAAGCGCATGGTGACGGGGATCATCCAGGGGGGATCCTCGCTGGGGATCCTGGTGCCGCCCTCGATCGTGCTGGTGCTTTACGCGATGATCGCGCGCCAGCCGGTCGGGCAGCTGTGGCTGGCGGGCATCCTTCCGGGGCTGCTGATGGCCGGGCTGTTCCTGCTCTATGTCGTGATCCGCTGCGGGCTGAACCCCGGCCTGGGCCCGGCGCTGTCGCGCGAGGAACTGGCGGGCATCACCTGGGGCGAAAGGATCCGCCTGCTGCGGGCGGGCATCCTGCCGGTGGTGATCTTCGCCTCGATGATGGGGCCCTTCGTGATGGGCTATGTCAGCCTTGTCGAGGCCTCGGTCATCGGCGCCACCATCGCCACGCTGGTGGCGGTGCTGAAGCGCCGCCTGACGCGCGCGGTCTGGGAGAAATGCTGTGTCAGCACGCTTGGCGTGTCCTGCATGTTCATGTGGATCCTGCTGGCGGCGCTGGCCTTCGGCGCGGTCTTCGACGGGCTGGGCGCGGTGCGCGCCATCGAGGGCTTCTTCCTGGAGGACCTGGGCCTGACGCCCTGGCAGATCATCATCCTGATGCAGGTGTCCTTCCTGCTGCTGGGGATGTTCCTCGACGACACCGCCATGCTGGTGATCGTCGCGCCGCTTTACATCCCGCTGGTCAGGGCGCTGGAATTCGACCTGATCTGGTACGGCATCCTCTATACCATCACCTGCCAGATCGCCTATATCACGCCCCCCTTCGGCTATAACCTGTTCCTGATGCGCGCCATGGCGCCCGACCAGGTGTCGCTGACCGACATCTACCGCTCGATCGTGCCGATCGTGGGGATCATGCTGCTGACGCTGGTCATCATCATGGCCTTCCCGCAGATCGCGCTCTGGCTGCCCAATCAGGTTTACGGACGATGACAACCACAAGGGGCGGCGCGAACCGCCCCCGCCACTCACGCCAACAGAGGTAAACGCAATGACCACGACCAGACGGAAATTCCTGTCCACCGGCGCCATTGCCGCAGGCGCCGCCACGCTTGCCGCCCCCGCCGTCCATGCGCAATCGCCGATCCGGTGGCGGATGCAGACCTATGCCGGCGCGGCACTGGGCGAACATGTCTGCAAGCCGGCCATCGACAATTTCAACCGCATCGCCGCCGGGCAGATGGAGATCGAGCTTTACTATGCCGACCAGCTCGTCCCCACGTCCGAGCTGTTCCGCGCCATGCAGTCCGGCACCATCGACGCGGTGCAATCGGACGACGATTCGATGCAGTCGCCGACCGAGGTGACGGTCTTCGGCGGCTATTTCCCCTTCGCCAGCCGCTACAGCCTGGACGTGCCGGTGCTGTTCAACCAATACGGGCTGAAGGAGATCTGGGAACAGGAATACGCCGCCGTCGGCGTCCAGCACATCTCGGCCGGGGCCTGGGATCCCTGCCATTTCGCCACCAAGGACCCGATCAACAGCCTTGCCGACCTTGAAGGCAAGCGCGTCTTCACCTTCCCGACCGCCGGCCGGTTCCTTGCGCAGTTCGGCGTGGTGCCGATGCAGCTGCCCTGGGAGGACATCCAGGTCGCCCTGCAGACCGGAGAGCTGGACGGCATCGCCTGGTGCGGCATCACCGAGGACTACACGGTGGGCTGGGCCGACGTGACGCAATATTTCCTGACCAACAACCTCTCGGGCGCCTGGATCGGCCATTTCTTCGCCAATGCCGACCGTTGGGCCGAGGTGCCCGACAACCTGAAGCTGCTGATGCAGGTCTGTTTCGAGCAGTCGCATTACTATCGCCAGTGGTGGTATTGGGGCGGCGAGGCGGACCTGCGGGTGAACGGGCCGAAGCTGGAGCTGACATCGATCCCCGACGCGGAATGGGCGACGGTCGAGGAAAAGGCCCGCGAATTCTGGGACGAGATCGCGGCGGAATCCGAGGTCAAGGCCAAGGTCGTGGAAATCTTCAAGCAATACAACGACGTGATGTCGAAGGCCGGGCGCCCCTATCGCTATGGCTGACGCCCCCCTGCCCCGCCGGGCGGCGCGACCCGCGCCCGGCGGGACGCGCCCTTTCCCTGAACGGACAAGCTTCACATGCCCGCAAACCTGACGCTCCAGTCGCTGCAAGCCGCCTGTGACGCGGGGGAGATCGACACCGTGCTGGTCGTCGCCCCCGACATGCAGGGCCGCCTGATCGGCAAGCGGTTCCATGCCGCCTTCTTCCTGGATGGCGGATACCGCGAGACCCATTGCTGCAACTACCTGCTGGCGCTGGACATGGAGATGGCGACCGTGCCCGGCTATCGCAGCGCCGGCTGGGCGCAGGGCTATGGCGATTACGTCATGAAGCCCGACCTTGCCACGCTGCGCCGCCTGCCCTGGCTGCCCGGCACGGCGATGGTCATGTGCGATCTCATGGACCACCACACGCACCGGGAAATCGCCGTCTCGCCCCGCGCGATCCTGAAGCGCCAGGTGGCCCGCGCCCGCGAGATGGGGTTCCAGCCGATGATGGCGACCGAGCTGGAATTCTACCTCTTCGCCAACAGCTACGAGAGTTTCCGCGACAAGGGCTTCGGCGACCTGATCCCGATCTCGGCCTATAACGAGGATTACCACATCTTCCAGACGACCAAGGAAGAGGACGTGATGCGCGCCGTCCGCAACGGCCTTCACGGCGCCGGCATCCCGGTCGAGAATTCCAAGGGCGAGGCCGATGCCGGCCAGGCCGAGATCAACTATCGCTATTCCGACGCGCTGGACACGGCCGACAACCACACGATCATCAAGCAGGCGGTCAAGGAAATCGCCTGGGCGCGGGGCAAGTCGGTCACCTTCATGGCCAGATACGACCACCGCAAGGCGGGCTCGGCCGCGCATGTGCATCAGAGCCTGTGGACGGCGGATGGCAAGCCCGCCTTCCACGACCCCGGCGCGCCCCATGGCATGTCGGCGCTGATGCGGCATTTCGTGGCCGGGCAGCTTGCGGCCGCGCGCGAGATGACGGTCTTCCTGGCGCCCTATGTGAACAGCTACAAACGCTTTACCGTCGGCATGTTCGCCCCCACCAGGCCGGTCTGGTCGATCGACAACCGCACCGCCGGGTTCCGCGTCTGCGGCGCGGATACCAAGGCCGTGCGGGTGGAATGCCGCATTCCCGGCTCGGACGCCAATCCCTATCTGGCCTGCGCCGCGCTGCTGGCCGCCGGGCTGGACGGGATCGAGCGCAAGCTGGAGCTGGGACCGGCGCTGGAGGGCGACATGTATCATGCCGAGGGCCTGCCCGAGATCCCCCGCAACCTGCGGGACGCGGCGGCGCTGCTGCACGGATCGGCGACCCTGCGCAAGGCCTTCGGCGACGACGTGATCGACCACTATCACCACGCCGCCGAATGGGAGATCGCCGAGACCGACCGCGTGGTCACCGATTTCGAGCTTCAGCGCCTGTTCGAGCGCTCGTGACAGCCGGGCCTGGCCCAAGAGGACAAGATGACACCGATCCAGTTGATTTCCCCCGCGGACGGCACGGTCTATGCCGAGCGCATCCCGCTTTCGCCCGACGCGGCCGGCGCGGCCGTGGACCGCGCGCGCCAGGCGCAGCAGGCCTGGGCCGCCCGCCCGCTGGAGGACCGCATCGCGCTGGTGCGCGCCGGCGTGGCGCAGCTGACCGCGATGCAGGACCGGATCGCGCGGGACCTGGCCGGGCAGATGGGCCGTCCGATCCGCTTCGGCGCAGGGGAAATGGGCGGCGTCAACGCCCGCACCGACTACATGGCGCAGATCGCCGCCGAGACGCTGGCGCCGCAGGTGATCGAGGACAGCGACGCCTTCCGCCGCCTGATCGCGCGCGAGCCGCTTGGCGTGGTCTTCGTCATCGCGCCCTGGAACTATCCCTACCTGACCGCGATCAACACCATCGTCCCGGCGCTGATCGCGGGCAACAGCGTGGTGCTGAAACATGCCAGCCAGACCCTGCTGGCGGGCGAGCATCTGGCCGAGGCCTTCCACGCGGCAGGCATCCCCGAAGACGTGTTCCAGAATGTCGTTCTGGACCACGCCACGACCGAAGGCCTGATCGCCGCCCGCGCCTTCGATTTCGTCAACTTCACCGGCTCGGTCGCCGGCGGCCGCGCCATCGAGCGCGCGGCGGCGGGCACCTTCGTGCCGCTGGGGCTGGAACTGGGCGGCAAGGATCCGGGCTATGTCCGCGCCGATGCCGACCTGGAGGCGGCGGTGGACACGCTGATGGACGGGGCGATGTTCAATTCGGGCCAATGCTGCTGCGGGATCGAGCGGATCTATGTCCATGACAGCCTGTTCGACGCCTTTGTCGAAAGGGCGGTGGCCTGGGTCAACGCGCTGAAGCTGGGCGATCCGAACGACCCGGAAACGACGCTTGGCCCGATGGCGCATCTCCGCTTCGCGCAGGCGGTGCGCGACCAGATCAGCGATGCCGTGGCGCAGGGCGCGCGCCCGCTGATCGATCCCGCGAATTTTCCCGCTGATGACGGCGGCGCCTATCTTGCGCCGCAGGTCCTGGTCGATGTCGATCACTCGATGCGGGTGATGCGCGAGGAAAGCTTCGGCCCGGTCGTCGGCATCATGAAGGTCGCCTCGGACGACGAGGCTCTCGCGCTGATGAACGACAGCCCCTATGGGCTGACCGCCAGCATCTGGACCAGGGACTTCGACAGCGCCGCCCAAATCGGCGCGCGGATCCAGACCGGGACCGTGTTCATGAACCGCGCCGACTACCTCGACCCGGCGCTGTGCTGGACGGGCTGCAAGGATACCGGCCGGGGCGGGTCGCTGTCCTGGCTGGGATACCTCGCCGTCACCCGCCCGAAATCCTATCATCTGAAGAAGGTGTGACATGTCGCCAGATACTCACGGCGTTCCCGACCGCAACTGGTCCTATCCGACCGCCATCAGGTTCGGCACCGGCCGGATCGCGGAACTGGCCGAACAGGCGCGCGCGGCGGGGCTGGAAAATCCGCTGCTGGTGACCGACAGGGCGCTGGCCGGCCTGCCGATCACGGCCGCCGCGCTCAAGGTGCTGGACGCTGCCGGGCTTGGCCGCGCGATATTTTCCGACGTGGACCCGAACCCCGACGAGACGAACCTGGCCGATGGCATCGCCGCCTACAGGGCGGGCGGCCATGACGGGGTGATCTGCTTCGGCGGCGGCTCGGCGCTGGACCTGGGCAAGATGATCGCGCTGATGGCCCATCAGCGCGTCGATCTGTCGGTCTGGGACCTGGAGGACGTGGACGACTGGTGGACCCGCGCCGATGCCGACCGGATCGCGCCGATCATCGCCGTGCCGACCACCGCCGGCACCGGCTCCGAGGTCGGCCGCGCCGGGGTCCTGACCAATTCCGCCAGCCACAAGAAGAAGATCATCTTCCATCCCAAGCTGATGCCCGCGGTGACGATCTGCGACCCGGCGCTGACCGTGGGGATGCCGGCTTTCGTCACCGCCGGCACCGGCATGGACGCGCTGGCCCATTGCCTCGAGGCCTACTGCTCGCCCCATTACCACCCGATGTCGCAGGGCATCGCGCTGGAGGGAATGCGGCTGGTGCTGGAAAACCTGCCGGTGGTCTATCGCGATCCCGACAACCTGCCGGCCCGCGCCCATATGATGAGCGCGGCGGCGATGGGCGCGGTCGCCTTCCAGAAGGGGCTGGGCGCGATCCATGCGCTGTCCCATCCGGTCGGCGCGGTCTATGGCACCCATCACGGCACCACCAATGCCGTGGTGATGCCGATGGTGCTGGACTTCAACCGCCCCGCCATCGAGGACCGCATCGCGCGGGCCGCCGCCTATCTGGGCATCGACGGCGGCTTCGACGGCTTTCGCGCGCGGATCATGGAACTGCGCGCCGAACTGGCGATCCCGGAAAACCTCTCGGCCCTGGGGGTCGAACCCGACCGCCTGGACGAATTGACCGATATGGCGCTGGAGGACCCGTCCTGCGGCGGCAACCCGGTCCCGATGACGCGGGAAAACACCCGCGCCCTGTTCCAGGCCTGCCTCTAGGCACCTGCTCCCGCCCCCTAGCCCAGCCGCGCGGGCAGCACCCAGCCCTTCAGCAGCTCGGTCGCGGGCATCGGCTTCCGGCCGGCCCGCTGCGCCTGGGTGATCTCGACCGCGCCCGTGCCGCAGGCCACGGTGAAATCCCGCAGGACCTGCCCCGGCGCGCCATGGCCTTCCGCCAGGCGGCAGCGCAGCAGCTTCACCCGCTCGCCCTCGATCTCGCACCAGGCGCCGGGAAAGGGCGACAGGCCGCGGATCTGCCGGTCGATCTCGGCGGCCGGCCGGGTCCAGTCGATCCGCGCCTCGGCCTTGTCGATCTTCGCCGCATAGCTGACGCCCTCGGCCGGCTGCACCCGCGCGGGCATCGGCAGCGCCGCCAGCACCTCGGCGATCAGCGCGGCCCCCATCCCGGCCAGGCGGTCATGCAGGTCGGCCGTGGTCTCCTCGGGTCCGATCGGGGTGCGCCGCTCGGCCAGGACCGGGCCGGTATCCAGCCCCGCCTCCATCTGCATGATCGCCACGCCGGTCTCGGCGTCGCCCGCCATCACCGCCCGGTGGATCGGCGCCGCCCCCCGCCAGCGCGGCAGAAGCGAGGCATGGATGTTCAGGCAACCGAAGCGCGGCGCCTCCAGCACCGGCTGCGGCAGGATCAGCCCATAGGCCACGACCACCGCCACATCCGCCCCGAAGCCCGCGAATTCCGCCTGCGCCCCGGCATCGCGCAACCGCGCCGGCACCCGCACCGGCAGGCCCAGTTCCTCGGCCGCGGCCTGCACCGGCGAGGGGCGCGGCCTCTGCCCCCGCCCCGCCGCCCGCGGCGGCTGCGAATAGACCGCCACGACCTCATGCGCCGCCGCGACGGCCCGCAGCGCCGGCACCGAGAATTCCGGCGTTCCCATGAAAATCACCCGCATGCGCAGCCCCTTTCGCCTTGGTCCAAATATCCCACGGGGGTCCGGGGGTGTGAAACCCCCGGCGCTCTCACCGCCGCGCCAGCTTGGCCGATTTCGCGACCAGCATCCTGCGCTTCAGCGGCGTCAGGTGATCGACATACAGACGCCCCTCCAGATGGTCGATCTGGTGCTGCACGCTGGTCGCCCACAGCCCGACGAAATCGCGCTCCTCGACCTCGCCCGCCTCGTTCAGGAACCGCACCGTCACCGCGCGCGGCCGCCGGATCCGGGCCGAGACGCCGGGCAGGTTGGGGCTGGCCTCCTCATGCTCGCGGAACTGGACGCTGGCATGCAGCACTTCGGGATTGGCCATCCGCACCGCCTGGCCGCGCCTTTCCGAGGCATCGACCACCGCCAGCCGCAGCGCGATGCCGATCTGCGGCGCGGCCAGGCCGACGCCGGGCATCGCCTCCATCGTGTCCACCATGTCGTCCCAGATCATCCGCACCGTCTCGGTCACCGCCTCGACCGGGGCGGCGGGCAGGTGCAGGCGGCGGTCGGCATAGGCCAGGAAGGGACGGGTGCTCATGGCAGGAAATCCAGGATCAGGCGGCCGTCCAGGTGGTCGGCCTCGTGCTGCGCGATGCGGGCCTCGGCGCCCGCCAGCCGGCGGTTCTGGTGGCGGCCCTCGGTATCGTACCAGGCCAGGACGATCTCGGCCGGGCGCGGGACGGTCACGGGCCGGTCGGGAATGGACAGGCAGCGTTCCTCGGCCAGCTCGACCTGGTCCGAGTAAAACAGGATCTCGGGGTCCAGCATCACCAGCGGTGCGGGCCGCCCCTGCTTCCAGCCCGCATCCATGACGAAGGCGCGGCGCATCACGCCGATCTGCGGCGCCGCCAGCCCGCGCCCGCCCGCCGCATACATGGTCGCCAGCAGGTCCGCCGCCAGCCGCCGCAGGTCCGGCCCCGGCAGATAGCCCGAGGGCTGGCACAGCTCGCGCAGCATCGGGTCGGGATGGACCAGGACCGAGCGCACGACGCCGCCGGACAGGGACTGCGGCAGCTCGGGGCCGACCCGGCCCCCACCCTGCCCCAGACCCCCGGCGCTGTCAGGCACGGGCCCGTTCCCGCTTCAGCTTGACCATCTTGCGGGTGATCATCTGCCGCTTGATCGCCGACAGGTGGTCGATGAACAGGATGCCGTCCAGGTGGTCCAGCTCGTGCTGCGCGCAGGTCGCCCACAGCCCGTCGAATTCCTGCTCATGCGTCTTGCCGTCCAGCCCCAGCCAGCGCATCCGCACCTGGGCCGGGCGCGTCACCTCGGCATATTGCTCGGGGATGGACAGGCAGCCCTCGTCATAGGTGTTCAGCGCCTCCGAGGTCCAGGTGATCTCGGGGTTCAGCAGCACCATCGGCTGCTTCTCGGCCTCGGGGTCGCGGGTCGCGTCCATCACGAACAGCCGCGCCGACACCCCCACCTGCGGCGCGGCCAGGCCCACGCCGGGCGCGTCATACATGGTCGCCAGCATGTCATCCGCCAGCGCCTCGATCTCGGGCGTGATGCGGGCTATGGGTTCGGCCACCTTCTTGAGGCGGGGATCGGGATGGATCAGGATCGGACGCAAGCTCATGTCCGCGATTTAGGGCAAGCCTTCACCATAAGCAACAACCAGCGTATGCAGGACCGGACCGCGCCGAAGAAGCAGCAACGAGGGACCGCCATGACCAGACCCGATTTCGACGAGATCATCGACCGCCTGGGCACGAATTGCTCGAAATGGGACGACATGCAGGCGGGCTATGGGGTCTCGGCCGAAGATGGCGGGCTGGCGATGTGGGTGGCGGACATGGATTTCCGCCCGCCCGCCTCGGTGCAGCGCGCCGTCGAGGCGACGGCCGCGCATGGCATCTACGGCTATCCCGGCGCAAACCAGCCCTATCTGGACGCGATCCGGTGGTGGATGGCGCACCGCCACGGCTGGCAGATCGAGACCGGCTGGATCCTGACCTGCGCCGGGCTGGTCAACGGCGTCGCCATGGCGCTGCAGGCCTGTTCCGCCCCCGGCGACGGCATCATCGTCATGAGCCCGGTCTATCACGCCTTCGCCCGCACCATCCGCGCCGCCGGGCGCGAGCTGGTCGAGCTGCCACTGGCGCAGCGGGACGGCCAGTACCGCATGGACTGGGCCAATTGGGAAAACCTGCTGAGCGGGCGCGAGAAGATGCTGATCCTGTGTTCGCCCCACAATCCCGGCGGCCGGGTCTGGTCCGAGGCCGAGCTGCGCGAGGTGGCGGATTTCTGCAAGGCGCGCGACCTGGTGCTGGTCTCCGACGACATCCATTGCGACCTGGTGCTGCCCGGCAGCCCGCGCCACCGCATGATCGATGTGGCCTGCCCCGACATCCGCGACCGGCTGATCATGCTGACCGCCGCCACCAAGACCTTCAACATCGCCGGCGCGCATCTGGGCAATGCGATCATCCCCGATCCGGCGCTGCGCGGCCGCTTCAAGTCGGTGCTGGTGGCCAACGGCATCTCGCCCAGCCTGTTCGGGCTGGACATGATCGCCGCCGCCTATACGCCCGAGGGCGCGGAATGGGTCGACCGGCTGGTCGAATACCTGGACGACAACCGCCGCCTCTTCGACCAGGGCGTGAACGCGATCCCCGGCGTGACCTCGATGCCCCTGCAGGCGACCTATCTGTCCTGGGTCGATTTCTCGGGCACCGGCATGGCGCCGGCCGAATTCACCGCCCGCGTGGAACGGACCGCCCGCATCGCCGCCAATCACGGCGCCAGCTTCGGCAAGGGCGGCGAGAATTTCCTGCGCTTCAACATCGCCACCCCCCGCGCGCGGGTGATCGAGGCGGTCGGCCGCCTGCAGGAGGCGTTCGCGGACCTGCAATGACGGGGCGATCGCGGGTCTTGTGACGAATCGCGGGGCTACATAACCTGACCCTGTCGTCACGAGTAATGGGGTTGGGATCATGCGCAGGATCTTGCTGTTTTTCACGTCAGCCATTGCAATCGGTGCCTGGGCGGGTCCGTCGGCCGCCCAAAGCTGCCAGCATCTGCCCTTGCCGGCCGGGTTCACGGTCGGCGACATCAAGGGCGTGGCACCGGCCGATGGGGTCGTCTGCTATGAACTGACCATGCCCCGAGGCCAGAATATCAGCGTCGAGGTCGCCAGCGGCCGCAATATCGCCACATCCGGCCCCGGCTGGGATGCGCGCGCCGACCGGATCTTCATCGGCGATCTGCCGGGGCGGATGGAACTGCGTGTCTTTCAGCTGATGCGCTCGGTTCAACCCGAGCCCTTCGCGGTCCGTATCCGGTTCGAAGCCCCCGGCAACGGCTGACCCGGCGCCGAACGCACCTCGCCGCCAGGGGGCGTAACCGCGAATGGGGTTCCAACGCGTTGCATTTCGGCGCGCGGGCGATCATACAGGCTGCGAAAACGAACCTTCGGAGCCGCGCATGGTCTATCTGGATTTCGAGAAACCTCTCGCCGATATCGAGGGCAAGGCCGAGGAACTTCGCGCCATGGCCCAGAAGGGCGAAGGCGCCGTCGATGTCGAGAAAGAGGCGGCCGCGCTGGACCGCAAGGCCTCGGATCTTCTGAAGGACCTCTACAAGTCGCTGGATCCCTGGCGCAAGACGCAGGTGGCGCGCCATCCCGACCGGCCGCATTGCCGCGACTATGTCGAGGCGCTGTTCACCGAATACACGCCCCTGGCGGGCGACCGGGCCTTTGGCGACGACCATGCGGTGATGGGCGGGCTGGCGCGGTTCAACGACAGCCCCTGCGTGGTGATCGGCCATGAAAAGGGCCATGACACCAAGACCCGCATCCATCACAATTTCGGCATGGCCCGCCCCGAGGGCTATCGCAAGGCGATCCGGCTGATGGACATGGCGCATCGCTTCGGCCTGCCGGTCGTCACCCTGGTCGACACCCCCGGCGCCTATCCCGGCAAGGGCGCCGAGGAGCGCGGGCAGAGCGAGGCCATCGCCCGCTGCACCCAGAAATGCCTGGAGATCGGCGTGCCGCTGGTCTCGGTCATCATCGGCGAGGGCGGCTCGGGCGGCGCGGTGGCCTTCGCCACCGCGAACCGCATCGCCATGCTGGAACATTCGATCTATTCGGTGATCTCGCCCGAGGGCTGCGCCTCGATCCTGTGGAAGGATGCCGAACGGATGCGCGAGGCGGCCGAGGCGCTGCGCCTGACCGCGCAGGACCT
Organism: Paracoccus sigandri; assembly: GCF_003709565.1. Lineage (GTDB taxonomy): Bacteria > Pseudomonadota > Alphaproteobacteria > Rhodobacterales > Rhodobacteraceae > Paracoccus > Paracoccus siganidrum. The sequence goes on from NZ_QNRC01000005.1 coordinate 19,924, forward strand.
GAAGAAGCTGGGCGTGATCGACTGCATCATCCCCGAGCCGGTGGGCGGCGCGCAGCGCGACCCCCAGGCCGCGATCGCCGCGGTGGGCAAGGAAATCGCCGCCATGCTGGCCGATCTGGAGGGCTGCAAGCCCGCCGATCTGATCAGGGACCGGCGCACGAAATTCCTGCAGATGGGCTCGAAATCGCTGGTCGCCTGACCGGCGCGCGCGACATTTATGCAACAGCCCGGACGGCTTCGACGCCGGCCGGGCTTGAATGCTTGCCGCCCGTGACGGGCTGCGGCATCCAGGGGGCCTGCCCGATTCTCAACACGCAAAGGAGGGCCCGCATGAACCGCCATGATGCAAATGCAAACGCCCTCCGCGTGACCCGTCGCCGCTTCGGCAAGCGACAGGGCTGAGCCTTACCCGCAAGGGCAGTTCCAACCCGACCGAAGCCCCGGCCGCACCTTCGCGGCCCGATCTTCCGTCGCCTTCCGACCAACCCTCACAGCCACCGTCCCGCCTTTTTCGGCGCGGCCGATCATGGAGTCCGCAATGATCGCACAGATTCCCGCCCATCTTCTCAGCCCGCGCCCCGGCGTCGAGCGCCTGATCGACCTGCATGGCAAGCTGCCGGTCCTCTGGGCGCTGCTCCGCGCGCTTCTGGCGCCACGGAAACGGCGGCCGAGGCCGCCAGACCTCTATCTTCTCAGCCCGCACATGCGGCGCGACCTGGGCCTGCCGCCCCTGCCGCCGCATGTGCCGCGCTATTACGAGCTGAGGTGAGGGCAGCCCGCCCCGTCCTTGCGCGCGGCCCTGAACGGTCGCGCCAAGGCGGTCTCATCCGGCCAGTTCGTGCCGGAAGCCCGCTTCGGCCATCAGCTTGTCCGATTGCGTCTCGATCCGGTCTTCCAGCCGGGCCATGAATTCGCGCGTGCCTTCGGCGGCGATGACCGGCAGGAACTCGACCACGGCGCGGCCGGACCGGATGCCCCAGCCCTTGCGCGGCCAGAACAGGCCCGTATTGACCGCCACCGGCACCACCGGCAGGCCGGTCGCCTCGCGGATGGTGCCGACGCCGTGCTTGTAGGCGCGGCGCTCGCCCGGACGGGTGCGGGTGCCCTCGGGATAGATGATCAGCTGGCCCAGCCCGTCCCCGGCCATCCGCTCGCGGATCCGGGTGGTGATGGCGCGCATCGCGTCGCGGCCCTTGCTTCGGTCGATGGGGATGCAGCCGACCTTGTAGGCATACCAGCCCATGATCGGGACCCGCATCACCTCGCGCTTCATGATGAAGTTGCGCCGCGGCAGGGCGTGGGCCAGCACAAGAATATCCAGGAAACACTGGTGCTTGGCGGCGATGATGCAGTCTCCGGCGGGCAGCGCGCCGCGCACCTCGCAGCTGACGCCCATATGCAGCCGCGCGGCCCACAGCATGTAGCCGACCCAGCGCGAGGCGACGCGGTTCGCGCCCTCGCGCCCGCCCACCATGACCTGCGGGATGCCGATCAACCCCATCACCAGCGTCGCCAGCGCGGCATGGATGTAGAACAGCAGGTTCTGCGCATATTGCCAGGGCGTCAGCGGCCCCGGAACCGCGCCGCCACCGCCGCTCATCGCACGGACTCCAGCATCTTCAGCGCCGCCCAACGGGTGGCGAAGAAGCCCACGGCGGCCGCCACGACCGGGATCAGCAGCGGCAGAAGCCAGCCCCAGCCGGAAAAGCCCAGCCCGGTCAGGAAGCCGCCGGCGGCATTCATGCCCGGCAGCAGCGCCACCGCGCCCATGCCCAGGGCCGTGCCCGCCGCCGCGCCGATGGCGGCGCGATGGGTGAAGCGGCGCACGAAGGCGGTGGCGATGGTGATGTCGCGCGCCCCGATCAGCCGCAGCACGCGGATCACCTGCCCGTTCGCCGCCAGCGCCGCCTTGGCGGCCAGCGTGATCATCGCCGCCGAGGCCGCCGCGATCAGCACGAGCGAGATCACCCCCAGCGCCCGCAGCCATTGCGCGGCCGCGACCAGCGGGCGGCGCCATTCGGTATGGTCGTCCAGCACCGCACCGGGCGCCTCGGCCTCCAGCCGCAGCCGCAGCCCCGGCGCGTCGAAATCGCGGCCGGTGATCGGCAGTTCGATCAGGTCGGGCACCGGCAGGGCATCGACCGGCATGTCCGGGCCGAACCAGGGCGCCAGCAGGGCCGCCACCTCGTCATCGGGCAGCAGGCGCGGCTGGCCCAGCCCCGGCGTGGTCTGCAGAAGCTGGATGACCGACTGGGTCCGCGTCTCCTGGTCGGCGGCGTCCGAGCTGACGCGCACCGTCACCGACTGCGCCAGTTCCGAGGACCAGCGATCCGCCAGCCGCCCGGTCGCCAGCGCCAAAGCCAGGGCGAAGACCGCCAGAAAGGCCATCGCCGCGGCGGAAAACAGCGTCAGCTGCGCGGTGAAGCCGGTCGGCGGCACGATGCGGTCGCCGGCGCCGCCATCGCCGCGCAGCAGCCCCTGCCACAGCGTCTTCAGGCTCAGCGCCTTGAAATCGGGACGTCTGGAAAACAGCCGCATCACAGATCCGCCCCCGCCAGATGCAGCGTGCCGCCCGCGATGCGCAGCACCCGCGCCGCCACCTGCGCCTTGGTGGCGCGGATCAGGTTCAGGTCATGGGTGGCGACCAGCACGGTCTTGCCCGACTTGTTCAGTTCCAGCAGCAACTGCATCAGCCGCATCGACATGTCCCAGTCCAGGTTGCCCGTGGGCTCGTCGGCCAGCACGACGTCGGGCGACAGGATCACCGCCCGCGCCAGGGCCGCGCGCTGCCTTTCGCCGCCCGACAGCTGCGGCGGCATGGCGCGGGCATGGGGGGCAAGCTGCACCCAGCCCAGAAGATCGCGCAGGGCCTGCATGTCCACCTGCTCGCCCGCGATGGACAGCGGCAGGGCGACGTTCTCGGCGACCGGCAGGTGGTCCAGGAACTGCGTGTCCTGATGCACCACGCCCACCCGGCGGCGCAGGCCGGCGATCCCGTCGCGCGACAGGCTGCGCAGGTCCTGCCCGAAGGCGGTCATCTGCCCCTCGGTCGGCAAGAGGTCCGCATAGCACAGCCGCAGAAACGTCGTCTTGCCCGCGCCCGAGGGCCCCGTCAGGAAATGGAACATGCCCGGCTGCAGGCTCAGCGTCATGCCGGACAGCAGCCTGTCGCCCGCGTGATAGCCGAAGCCGACATCCTTCATCTCGATCAAACGCCACCCCCGTCGATGCAATCACCTCTGGCGCGGCTTGGAAGCCGGCCCCCGGCTTGATAGAACAGCGTGACGGCGAATGCGAGGGTCGCGATGGACGAAATCAAGCTGACATGCGAGACATGCGGGGCGCAGTACAAGCTGGCCACAAGCGCGCTGCCGCCGGCCGGGCGCGAGGTCCAGTGCACCGCCTGCGGTCACACGTGGCTTGCCCGGCCCCATGCCGCTCTGCCCGCCTCTGCCCCCGCCCCCGGCAGCACCATCGGCAGCGATCCCGCCGACCCGCAGGACCCGGCCCCGGCCGAGCCGCGCCTCAGCCGCCCGCTGCCGGCGAATGTGCTGGCGATCCTGCGCGACGAGTTCGAATTCGAGCGCCGCGCCCGCGCCGCCGAGGCAGGAACCGGCAAGGCCCCGCCGCCGACCGCCGCCGAGACCCCGGAGAACGACTGGCCCGCCACCACGCTGCGCTGGCCTGCCCCCGCCGCACCCGACACCACCGCCCATCGAGATCCCGCGCCCCAGCCGCAGACGGCCGAGGCCGCGCCCATGCAGCTGGCCACGCCGCTGTCGCGGGAACGGCGCGCCTATCGCACCGGCTTCGGCCTGGCGGCGATGATCGGGGCGCTGCTGCTGTCCTTCTACCTGCTGGCCCCGTCGCTTGGCGATGCCGGCCCGATGGGCGCCCGGCTGACCGAGGCGCGCGCCAATATCGACGATGCCCGCCTCCGGCTGCGCGCCGCGCTGCTGGGCGCCGAATAGGGTCAGAACCGCTCCAGCAGCCGGTCCAGATAGCCGCGCTCGTCGGCCGAGCGGTCGCGCTCGGCGCTGCGGCGGCGGATCTCGTCCAGCAGGTCGCGGGCGCGGCGCGCCGGATCGGCGCCTTCGGCCAGGGGATCGCCGCCGCCGATGACATTGCCGTTCCCGGCCTGCTCGCGCCCCAGCGGATCCAGGATCGGCCGCCCGTCATAGGGCATCCCGTCGCGGCCGCCGCGCGGCGCATCGCCGCGCTGGCCCTGCTGGTCCTGACCGTCCTGCTCGCCCGGCTGCTGGCCTTCCGCCTGCCGCCGCTGGCCGTCCTGCCCCAGCAGGTCGCCAAGCGCCCGCATCCCCTCGCGCATCGACTGGATCGCATCCGCCTGCCGCTGCAACGCGCCGCCCAGGTCGCCGCGGCGCAGGGCATCTTCGGCATCCTCCATGGCGCGGCCGGCCTCGTCCAGGCGCCGGCCGGCCTCGTCGCCGCGCTCCGATCCCCGGCCGGGCAGCAGCCCGCGCTGCTGGCCCAGTTCCTCGCGCAGCTCGCGCTGGCGCTGCGCCAGGTCGTCGCTGCCGCCCTGGCCGTCCTGCCCGTCGCCGAAGCGGCGCTGAAGATCGCGGAAGGCCTCGTCCGACAGGCGCTGCTGCTCGCGCAGCGTCTCGGCCAGCCGGTTCATCGACTGCCCGCCCAGGCCGCCCTCGCCGCCTTCGCCCTCGCCCTGCCGGACCTGCAGATTCTCCATCATCCGGTTGAACTGCTCCAGCAATTGCTGGGCCTCGGCCATGCGGCCCTCGTTCATCAGCCGCTGGATCTCATCCATCATCTGCTGGATCTGGTCGCCGGTGATCTGCTGGCCCTGCTGGTTGCGGGTGAACCGCTCGGACGGGTCCTGCCGGCCCTGCTCGGCCAGCATCTGCGTATAGGCGTCGGTCGCCTCCTTCAGCTCGTCCATCAGGCGCTGGATCTCGTCGGGATTGGCGCCGTTGCGGATCGCCTCGGAGAGGCGCTGCTGGGCCTGCCGCATCCGCTCCAGCGCGTCGGACAGCCCGCCATCCTCCAGCAGCACCGCCGCCTCCCACAGCGCCTCGGCCAGCCGGTCGCGCGCCTCGGCCGACAGCGGGCCGGATTCCAGCGTCGACACCGCGCCGCGCAATTCGCGATAGAGATCGTCCTCCATGAAGCCGCCGGGCTGCCAGGTCACGGCGCGCAGGATCTCGGCGCTGCGCCCGGCATTCTCGCGCGACCACAGCAGGTCGCGGCGCATCTCGATCAGCGCGGCGGCCAGGGGATCGAAGAAGCGCCGCCCCGGCAGGACGGTCCGCAAGGGCTCGGATTCGCCGACCTGCTCGATCCCGTCCACCGCGCGCAGGCTGACCGTCACCGGCAGGTTGGCCCAGGGGTGCCGGGCCAGGTCCTCGACCAGCTGGCCGCGCAATTCGCGCCGGTCGCCGGTCCGCGGCAGGGGCAGCGCCAGTTCCACCGCCTCGCGCGGCTCGGGATCGATGGCCAGCCCATGGCGGCGGTCCACCGCCGCCAGGTCCAACGCGATCACCGCCCGGCCCGAGGCGACGCCGTGATCGTCGCCGGCCTCGAATTCCTGCACCATACGCCCGTCGGCGCGCCTGACGGGCGCCGCGCCGGCACGGATCACCGGCGGCTCGTCGGGCAGCACGGTCACGTCGAAGCGGCGCCCCGCCACCTCGATCGCCCCCGTCTCCTCGGCCCGGAACGAGGGCGCCCGCGGATCGTCACTCTCCGCCGCGCCGATATCCTGCACGACCCGAGATCCCTCGCCATAGACCCGGAAGCTGACGATGCTGCCCTTGGGCAGCTCCAGCACCTCGCCCTCGGGCAGCGCGTTCAGATAGATCGTCGGCCGGCGCGTATAGGCCGGCGGCTCGGCCCAGCCCTCCCAGCCCGGCCCGCCGGGGCTGCCCGTCGCCGTCTCGGGCGGGCGCGCAAAGGTCGCGGCGATGGCCGAGACCCCCTGCCCCATCTGGCCCGCGCCGCCGAAGACCAGCGCCATGACCAGCGCCACCAGCGCCGCCAGGCGCAGCGCGAAGGGATCGCGCCGGGTCAGCCCGGCATCGGGCGCCACCGCCCGCGCCGCCGCCGCCCGCGCCTGCATCTGCACCAGATGCGCCTGCCACAGCGCGCCCTCGCCGCCGATCGCCGCCCGGTCGGCCAGCGCCGCCAGGGGCCGCCCCGGCAGCGTCCGGTCCACCCGCTCGCGCGCCGCCAGCAGATCCACGGACCGATAGCGCAACCCGCCCCGGACCGCCGCCGCGACCAGCGCCAGCACCGAAAGCCCCGCGATCCAAGGCAACACCGCATCCGGCAGCGCCGCGACGCCCCCCAGCGCGAAAGCCGCGAACAGGAACGCCGCCAGGACCGCCAGCGGCCAGAACGCGACCGCCGCCGCCTCCCAGCGCATCCCCCACAGCGTCAGCCGCAGGGCGCGGCCGACCGGCCCCTTCTTCGTTGCCGAAATACCCTCGGGGGTCCGGGGGCGGACAGCCCCCGGCTGCGACGGTTCCGGCAAGCGTTGCGTCAAAGCCATTCCGGGATGCTATCGCGCGCCAGCATTTCCTCAAATGTCGGCCTTGCCCTGATGACGGCGAATTGATCGCCCCTCACCAGCACCTCGGGCACCAGCGGCCGGGAATTGTATTCCGAGGCCATCACCGCGCCATATGCCCCCGCGGATCGGAACGCGACCAGGTCCCCCGCCCCCAGGGGCGGCAGCTCGGCCGCCTTCTGGAAGGTATCGCCCGATTCGCAGACCGGCCCGACCACGTCGACGGGCCGCAAGGCCGCGCCGAGCTCGGGCTCGACCACCGGGACGATGTCGTGATGGGCGCCATACATGGCCGGGCGCAGCAGGTCGTTCATCGCCGCATCGACGATCAGGAAATCGCGGCCCTCGCCCTCCTTCAGCCAGATCACCCGCGACAGCAGCACCCCGGCATTGCCGACGATGTTGCGGCCGGGCTCGATCTCGATCTCGCAGCCCAGGTCGCCCACCGTCTCGCGGATCACCTGGCCGTATTCGATGGGCAGGGGCGGGGCGTTGTTGTCGCGGCGATAGGGAATGCCCAGCCCGCCGCCCAGGTCGAGGCGCGAGATCACATGCCCGTCGGCCCGCAGCGCGCGGGTCAGTTCCGCCACCTTGGCATAGGCGGCGCGATAGGGCTCCAGGTCGGTCAGCTGGCTGCCGATATGGACATCGACGCCGACGACGCGCAGCCCCGGCAGCGAGGCGGCCTCGGCATAGACCTGCCGCGCCTTGGCGATCGGGATGCCGAACTTGTTTTCCGACTTGCCGGTCGCGATCTTCTCATGGGTCTTGGCGTCCACGTCGGGGTTCACGCGGATCGCCACCGGCACCTCGGCGCCCATGCCGGCGGCCAGGTCCGACAGCGCCCGCATCTCGGGCTCGCTCTCGATATTGACCTGGCGGATGCCGCCCTCGATGGCCTGGCGCATCTCGGCCAGGGTCTTGCCGACGCCAGAGAACACGATCCGCTCGCCCGGCACACCCGCCGCCCGCGCCCGCGCATATTCCCCGCCCGAGACCACGTCCATCCCCGCGCCCAAGTCGCCCAGCAGCTTCAGCACCGCCAGGTTGGAATTGGCCTTCACCGCGAAGCAGACCAGGTGCTCGGTCCAGTCCAGCGCCTGCCGGAACAGGCCGAAATGCCGCGTCAGCGTGGCGGCGGAATAGACATAGACCGGCGTGCCGACCTCGGCGGCGATGCGCGCCAGAGGCACGTCCTCGGCCCAAAGCTCGCCGCCGTGATAGTTGAAATGGTCCATCTACAGTTCCGTGATCACGCCGACGGTCGCATGGCCCGAGATCGAGACATTCGGCTGCTGCTGCGCGGCCGGCCGCTGCGGCGGGCCGTCGACGCCACAGGCCGCCACCGCGATCACCGCCAGAATTGCCATCCATTTCATGCCAGTTTCTCCTTCCAGCGATTGATCTGCGCGCGCACCTGATCGGGCGCCGTGCCGCCATAGCTTTGCCGCGAGGCGACCGAATTGTGAACGCCCAGCACGCCGAACACGTCCTCGGTGATGGCGGCATGGACCGATTGCATCTCGGCCAGCGTCAGGTCGGGCAGGTCGACGCCCCTGCCCTCGGCCAGCGCCACCAGCGTGCCGGTGACGTGATGGGCGTCGCGGAAGGGCAGCCCGGCCTCGCGCACCAGCCAGTCGGCCAGGTCGGTCGCGGTGGAAAACCCGGCCGAGGCCGCCGCCTCCATCTTTTCGCGATTCGCGGTCAGGTCCGACAGCATCCCCGCCATCGCCGCCAGAGCCAGCATCAGGCTGTCGGCGGCGTCGAAGACCTGTTCCTTGTCCTCCTGCATGTCCTTGGAATAGGCCAAGGGCAGGCCCTTCATCACCGTGAACAGCGCCACCGTCGCGCCCAGGATGCGGCCGATCTTGGCGCGGATCAGCTCGGCCGCATCCGGGTTGCGCTTCTGCGGCATGATGCTGGACCCGGTGGACCACTTGTCCGACATCGAGACGAAGCGGAACTGGGCCGAGGACCAGATCACCAGCTCCTCGGCCAGCCGCGACAGGTGGACGGCGCAGATCGAGGCGGCGGACAGGAATTCCAGCGCGAAATCGCGGTCGCTGACCGCATCGAGGCTGTTGGCCATCGGCCGGTCGAAATCCAGCGCCTTTGCCGTGGCGAAACGGTCGATCGGATAGCCGGTCCCGGCCAGCGCCGCCGCGCCGAGGGGCGATTCGTTCATCCGCGCGCGGGCGTCGCGGAACCGCGACAGGTCGCGGCCGAACATCTCGACATAGGCCATCATGTGATGGCCCCATGTCACTGGCTGGGCGGTCTGCAGATGGGTAAAGCCCGGCATCACCCAATCCGCCCCGGCCTCGGCCTGCGACAAAGCGGCGCGGATCAGCGCCTGCAGCCCCTCGATGGCCGCGTCGCACTGGTCGCGCACCCACAGCCGGAAATCGGTCGCCACCTGGTCGTTCCGGGACCGGCCGGTATGCAGCCGGCCCGCGGGCTCTCCGATGATCTCCTTCAGCCGCGCCTCGACATTCATGTGGATGTCCTCCAGCGCGGTGCGGAAGGGGAAATCGCCCGCCTCGATCTCTGACAAGACCGTGAGAAGCCCTTCCCCGATGGCCTTCGCATCGCTATCGCTGATGATGCCTTGTGCCGCCAGCATGGCGGCATGGGCCCGGCTGCCCCGGATATCCTGCGCGTAAAGCCGCCTGTCGAAGCCGATCGAGGCGTTGATCGCCTCCATGATGGCATCAGGTCCGGCGGCGAAGCGGCCGCCCCACATGCTGTTGGCGGCGTCCTGGGTCTGGGGCCGGTCGGTCATATCTGGTCCTTCGGAGGTCACATGCTGCGTTCTGTCCTGCTTTATACGGCGCTGGTTTTCGGTGCAAATGCCGCCTTGGCCGCGGATGTGGACTGGGACGCCGCGAAGGCCGGCCTGCCCAAGCTGGTCGCCGCGCAGGACCCCGGCCCGGTCGGAGAGACCGAATTCACCGATCCCGAGGGCGGCACGCATTCGCTGGCCGATTACCGCGGCAAGGTGGTGCTGCTGAACTTCTGGGCGACCTGGTGCGCGCCCTGCCGCGAGGAAATGCCGGCGCTGGACGAATTGCAGGCCGAACTGGGCGGCGAGGATTTCCAGGTCGTCACCATCGCCACGGGCCGCAACTCGCCCGCCAGGATCGACGAATTCTATGCCGAGGTGGGCGTGTCGAACCTGCCCGTGCTGCTGGACCCGCGCCAGCAGCTTGCGCGCGAGATGGGCGTGGTGGGCCTGCCGGTCTCGGTGCTGATCGACCGCGACGGGCAGGAGATCGCCCGGCTGATGGGCGACGAGGACTGGGCGTCCGAGCCCGCCAAGACGCTTATCCGGCAGCTGACAGCGCCCTGATCTGGGCGTGGCGCGGGCAGCCGGTCATGTGGTCGTTGACCATGCCGGTCGCCTGCATGAAGGCATAGGTGATCACCGGCCCGCAGAAGTTGAAGCCCCGCTTTTTCAAGGCCTTGGACATGGCGGTCGATTCCGGCGTGGCGGTCGGCACCTGGGCCATGCTGGCAAAGCCGTTCTGGATCGGCGCGCCGCCGACGAAGGACCACAGCCAGGGCGCGAAGCCCTCCTGGCCCTCGATCTCCAGGAACAGCCGCGCGCCCCTGACGGTGGCGGCGATCTTGCCGCGATGGCGGATGATGCCGGGATTTTGCAGGGCGCGCTCGATCCGCGTCTCGTCCCAGGCGGCCACGCGCTCGGGGTCGAAGCCCTCGAATTCCTCGCGGAAATTGTCGCGCTTGCGCAGGATGGTGATCCAGGACAGCCCGGCCTGGAACCCGTCCAGCACCAGCTTTTCCCACAGCGCGCGCGAATCATGTTCCGGCACGCCCCATTCCTGGTCGTGATAGGCGATGTAGAGCGGATCGGTCCCGCACCAGCTGCATGTCTCGTTCATCGCCCGTTAACCCCGAGTCCAGAAATTCCTGCGCGTTCACCGCAAATTAAGCGATGATGGCCAAAGTGCAAGAAAACCGCATAGAGGCCCGATGTGACAGACGGCATCCCTCCCGAAACCAGCTCGCCGCTGGACTATGCCATCAACCAGCAAAGCCGCATCACCATGCCGGCCGTGTGCGCGGCCGTGGAAAAGGGCAACGGCATCCTTGCCTATCAGCCGATCGTGCAGGCGCAGCGCACCAACCGCGCCGCCTATTACGAAGGGCTGATCCGGATCCTCGACGATACCGGCCGGATCGTCCCGCTGAGGGATTTCATGCCCATGGCGGAAACGACCGAGCTGGGGCGGCGGATCGACTGCCTGTCGCTGTCGCTGGGGCTGCGCGACCTGGCCGACGACCCGACGCTGCGGCTGGCGGTCAACATGTCGGCGCGCTCGATCGGCTATCCCGACTGGATGCGCACCCTGCGCGACGGCCTGGCCGCAGACCCCCATATCGGCGAAAGGCTGATCCTGGAGATCACCGAAAGCTCGGCCATGGGGATGCCCGACCAGGTGCAGTGCTTCATGCGCGAGGTGCAGCGCCACGGCATCAGCCTGGCGCTGGACGATTTCGGGGCGGGCTATACCTCGTTCCGCTACCTGCGCGATTTCTGCTTCGACATGATCAAGATCGACGGGCAGTTCATCCGCGGCATCTCGGACCATCCCGACAACCAGGTGCTGGCGCGGGCGCTGATGTCGATCGCGCATCACTTCGACATGTTCACCGTCGCCGAATCGGTCGAAACCGCCGAGGACGCGGCCTTCCTGATCGAGATGGGGATCGACTGCCTGCAGGGCTATTATTTCGGCGCCCCGACCATCGCGCCGCCCTGGAAGGACCCGCCCTCGGTCGCGCGCCGCTGAGGCGCCTTTCCCGCGAAATGCGCAGGGGAAAAGCCCGGACAGCGGGGCGGACCGGCTCGCCCCCAGATTGCAGCTGCGGCAATGGCTGCGACCATGACGACCTGTGACAGCGGCGGACAGCGCCTTGACGCCACGGCATGAAACCGCATCCTTTACTCGATTCGCCGGCCTTTCCGGCGTCGAAGGCAAGGGAGCCCGCCATGACCAAAGCCGTAATCGTTTCCGCCGCCCGCACCCCGGTCGGCAGTTTCCTGGGGTCGTTCGCGAACGTGCCCGCCCATGATCTTGGCGCCGCGGTGCTGAAAGAGGTCGTGGCGCGCGCGGGCGTCGATCCCGCCGAGGTCAGCGAGACCATCCTGGGTCAGGTGCTGACCGCCGGCCAGGGGCAGAACCCGGCCCGGCAGGCGCATATCAATGCCGGCCTGCCGCAGGAATCGGCCGCCTGGCTGATCAACCAGGTCTGCGGCTCGGGGCTGCGCTCGGTCGCGCTGGCCGCGCAGCAGGTGCTGCTGGGCGATGCCGCCATCGTGCTGGCGGGCGGCCAGGAAAGCATGTCGCTGTCGCCCCATGCCGCCTATCTGCGCGCCGGCCAGAAGATGGGCGACATGCAGATGGTCGACACCATGATCCGCGACGGCTTGTGGGACGCCTTCAACAACTACCACATGGGCCAGACCGCCGAGAACGTGGCCGAGAAATGGGCGATCACCCGCGACCAGCAGGACGAATTCGCCGTCGCCTCGCAGAACAAGGCCGAGGCGGCGCAGAAGGAGGGCCGCTTCGACGACGAGATCGTTTCCTATACCGTCAAGACCCGCAAGGGCGACACGGTGGTGGACAAGGACGAATATATCCGCCACGGCGCCACGCTGGATGCGATGCAGAAGCTGCGCCCGGCCTTCGCCCGCGAGGGCTCGGTCACGGCGGCGAATGCCTCGGGCCTGAACGACGGCGCCGCCGCGGTGATGGTCATGACCGAGGACGAGGCCAGCCGCCGCGGCCTGACGCCGCTGGCCCGGATCGCCTCCTATGCGACCGCGGGCCTCGATCCCGCGATCATGGGCACCGGCCCGATCCCGTCCAGCCGCAAGGCGCTGGAAAAGGCCGGCTGGAGCGTCGGCGACCTGGACCTGATCGAGGCGAACGAGGCCTTCGCCGCCCAGGCGTGCGCGGTGAACAAGGACATGGGCTGGGATCCCTCGATCGTGAACGTGAACGGCGGCGCCATCGCCATCGGCCATCCGATCGGCGCCTCGGGCTGCCGGATCCTGAACACGCTGCTTTTCGAGATGAAGCGGCGCGACGCGAAGAAGGGCCTGGCAACCCTGTGCATCGGCGGCGGCATGGGCGTCGCCATGTGCCTGGAGCGCTGAGACGAGAAGGCAGCGCGCAATTATCTTGCGCGCTGTCGCCTCGTTCGGTAGCAAGATTTCAAACAGGCCCAGAATCGGAGGGGGAAAATGTCCAAAGTCGCACTTGTCACCGGGGGCTCTCGCGGGATCGGCGCCGCCATCTCGAAGGCGCTGCAAGAGGCGGGATATACCGTCGCCGCCAATTATGCCGGCAATGACGATGCCGCGAAGGCCTTCACCGAGGAGACCGGCATCAAGACCTACAAGTGGTCGGTCGCCGATTACGACGCCTGCGCCGCCGGCATCAGGCAGGTCGAGGAAGAGCTGGGCCCGATCGCGGTCCTGGTGAACAATGCCGGCATCACCCGCGACGCGATGTTCCACAAGATGACCCCGCAGCAGTGGAAAGAGGTCATCGACACCAACCTGACCGGCGTCTTCAACATGACCCATCCGGTCTGGGGCGGGATGCGCGACCGCAAGTTCGGCCGGATCGTCAACATCAGCTCGATCAACGGCCAGAAGGGCCAGGCCGGCCAGGCGAACTATTCGGCGGCCAAGGCGGGCGACCTGGGCTTCACCAAGGCCCTGGCGCAGGAAGGCGCGCGGGCGGGGATCACCGTCAACGCGATCTGCCCCGGCTATATCGGCACCGAGATGGTCCGCGCCATCGACGAAAAGGTCCTGAACGAGCGGATCATCCCGCAGATCCCGGTCGGCCGGCTGGGCGAGCCCGAGGAAATCGCGCGCTGCGTGGTCTTCCTGGCCTCGGACGAGGCGGGCTTCATCACCGGCTCGACCATCAGCGCGAATGGCGGCCAGTTCTTCGTCTGACCCCTGACGCGACAGCCCGACAAGACAGTCTGAAAAGGAACGGCCCGCGCGATCCGCGCGGGCCGTTCTCATTCAGGGTTCACCGTTCAACCGATCAATGGGACAGTCGGGAAATCTGCTCCTTCAGACGAAGTTTCTCGCGCTTCATCGCGGCGATTTCGAGGTCGTTCGTACCGGGACTGCTCTGGGCTTTCTCGACAGCTTCAGACAGTACGCGATGTTTTCTGCGCAGCTCCTCAACATGCGAAGCAACCGACATCGTGTCCTCCTCTAATGGTTGTGTTGAACGAATCGATAGCAGCACAGAACTGCGATTCTGTCACCAATCTTTCGCAAACAGCGGCGTGAGCGGCGCCCCCTCGCGAAGCACTGCCGAGGCATCAGACGTCAGGTCCTCGCCATCGTGCAGATGGCGGGGGGCGGCGTGCATGACGAAGGGGGCCAGCAGCCGCATGGGGCCGCGCGCGCCCTTGCAGGCGCTCAGCAGCACCCGCCCCGCCGGATGGCCCGACCGTGCCGCGACCGGCAGGATCGCCGCCGCGCCCGCCCGCCCCTCCAGCGCGGACAGCATCGCGGGCAGCCGGTCAACACGTTGAATCAGCGTCAGAATCCCGCCCGGACGCAGGCGGCGCAAGCCGGCGTCGATCCATTGCGCCAGCGGCGTCTGCTCTTGCCGCGCGGCGGCCCGGCCCGCATCCGGCGCGGCGGTGCCGCCGGTGAAATAGGGCGGGTTGGCGATGACGTGGTCGAAGGTCTCGGCGCGCAGGGCGGCGGGCATCGCGGCCAGGTCGCCGGCATGGACCGTCAGCCCGATGCCGTTGGCTGCGGCATTTTCACGCGCCAGCGCGGCATAGTCCGGCTGGCGCTCCAGCCCCGCCAGCCGTGCCCCCGGCACCCGCCAGCCCAGGCAGAGGCTGGCCACCCCCGCCCCGCAGCCCAGCTCCAGCACGCGCTGGCCCGGCGCGGCGGGACAGGCGGCGGCCAGCATCACCGCATCGGCGCCCGAGCGATAGCCGCGCGCCGGCTGGCGGATCCGCAGCCGCCCGCCCAGGAAGCCGTCCTCGCGCGTGTCACTCATCCAGGCCCAGGTCCTTCAGGATCGCGCGGGCCATGAATTCGTCGCGATCCGCGACCATGACCCGGCGCGGCAACACGCCGATCGATCCGTCCAGGATGCTCATGTGCTGGTCCAGCTCGAAGGCGGGGATGCCCTCGGCGCAAAGCAGGCCGACGACGCGGGATATCCTGACCGGATCATTGCTGCGGAAGAGTTCTTTCATGAACAAAAGCCTAGGTGGCGGTTGCGAAATTGTCGATGGCATGGCAATCCCTTTCGCGCAGTAACGGGGCTTCATCATGGGTGTGAACGAAAACGTCCGTAAACCGCTGGACCGGCTGTCGGCCGCGCTGTCAGCCGAAATGGAGGCGGTGAACGCCCTGATCCGCGCGCGCATGTCCAGCCGCCACGCGCCGCGCATCCCCGAGGTGACGGCCCATCTGATCGAGGCCGGCGGCAAGCGGCTGCGGCCGATGCTGACGCTGGCGGCGGCGAAGCTGCTGGACTATCCGGGCGAATATCACATCCACCTGGCCGCGACGGTCGAGTTCATCCATACCGCCACGCTGCTGCATGACGACGTGGTCGACGAAAGCCAGCAGCGCCGGGGCCGTCCGACCGCCAACCTGCTGTGGGACAACAAGTCCAGCGTACTGGTCGGCGATTACCTGTTCGCCCGCAGCTTCCAGCTGATGGTCGAGCCGGGCAACCTGCGCACGCTGGAAATCCTGGCCAATGCCAGCGCCACCATCGCCGAGGGCGAGGTGCTGCAGCTGACCGCCGCGCAGGACCTGCGCACCGACGAGGCGGTCTATCTGCAGGTGGTGCGCGGCAAGACCGCGGCGCTGTTTTCCGCCGCGACCGAGGTCGGCGGCGTGATCGCCGGCGCCCCGGACGACCAGGTGCGGGCGCTGTTCGACTATGGCGACGCGCTGGGGATCGCCTTCCAGATGGTGGATGACCTGCTGGACTATGGCGGCGCGACCGAGACCATCGGCAAGAATGTCGGCGACGATTTCCGCGAGCGCAAGCTGACCCTGCCGGTCATCAAGGCGGTGGCCAAGGCCGACGGGGCCGAGCGCGCCTTCTGGTCGCGCACCATCGAGAAGGGCGAGCAGCGCGAGGGCGACCTGGAGCAGGCGCTGGCGCTGCTGGCGCGGCATGGCGCGATGGAGGCCGCCCGCGCCGACGCCCTGGCCTGGGCCGAGCGCGCCAAGGCGGCGCTTCAGGTCCTGCCCGACCATCCGATCCGCGAGATGCTGTCCGACCTGGCCGATTTCGTCGTCAGCCGCGTCGCCTGACCGAAACCGCCGGCGCCATCAAGGACCCGCCTGCAAAGGCGGGTCCCTGTCGTTCGGGGCATCGGGGGCGGCAACGGAAAAGGGCGGGCCGCCTGCGCGACCCGCCCTCCTCTCGGGAAGAGACCCTCGTTCCCCGTCGTGCCTATTTTGCCTGCACGAAGTCGGGATAGGCTTCCATGCTCATCTCGCTGATATCCAGGCCGTTGATCTCGGCTTCCTGGCTGACGCGGATGCCCATGGTGGCCTTCAGCACGCTCCACACGATGAAGCTGGCGATGAAGACGAAGGCCCCGATGGCGACGATGCCGACCAGCTGCGTCACATAGCTGGTATCGGGGTTCGAGGCCGGGACGATCAGCGTGCCCCAGACGCCCGCGATCAGGTGGACCGGGATGGCGCCGACCACATCGTCGATCTTGAAGCGGTCCAGCAGCGGCACCGCGAAGACCGCGATGGCGCCGCCGACGCCGCCGATCAGGATCGCGCCGAAGGGCGAGGGGAACAGCGGCTCGGCGGTGATCGAGACCAGGCCGGCCAGCGCGCCGTTCAGCACCATGGTCAGGTCCACCTTGCCATAGCGCAGCTGGCTGCAGATGATCGCGACGACGACGCCCCCCGAGGCGGCAAGGTTGGTGTTCACGAAGACCCGGCTGACATCGGCGGCGTCATTGACCGAGCCGATGGCCAGCTGCGAGGCGCCGTTGAAGCCGAACCAGCCCAGCCACAGGATGAAGGTCCCCAGCGTCGCCAGCGCGAGGTTCGAGCCCGGCAGCGGCTTGACGCGGCCGTCGGGGCCGTATTTGCCGTGGCGGGCGCCCAGCACGATAGCCCCGGCCAGCGCGGCGAAGCCCCCGGTCGCATGGACCAGCGTCGAGCCGGCGAAGTCCGAGAAGCCCATGTCCGACAGCCAGCCCTCGCCCCATTGCCAGCTTGCCTCGATCGGATAGATGACGCCGGTCAGCACGACGGTGAAGATCAGGAACGGCCAGACGCGGACCCGCTCGGCCACGGTGCCCGAGACGATCGAGGCGGTGGTGGCGCAGAACATCAGCTGGAAGATGAAGTCCGATCCCGCGGAATAGCCGTCCTCGACCACCCCGCCGGCGACCGGGTCGATGCCTTTCGGGCTGAAGATCTCGCCGATCACGCCGCCGATGGTCCAGTCGCCCGGATACATCAGGTTGTAGCCCAGCACCCAGTACATCAGCCCCGCGATGCCGAAGACCGCCACGTTCTTGAACAGCTGCGTGGTCACGTTCTTGGAACGGACCAGTCCGGCCTCCAGCATGGCGAAGCCCGCCGCCATCCACATCACGAGGAAGGCCCCGATCAAAAACAGCAGCGTATTGAAGATATAGGCCACATCCGCGCTGACCGCGATCGCGGCGTCTGGCGTTGCGGCCTCCTGCGCGGCAGCGGGCAACGCAAGAAGCGCCAGCGCCGCGACCAGTCCGGGAATCATCTGTTTCATCAGTCGTCACCTGTCTTCTGGTCGTGCGGTCGCATCGCCGACCGCCATCGCTGCTTTGATCCGCAGTCAGGGGCCTTGTGCACAAGGGACGGGCGCATCGCTGCGCTTCGGAAAACCAAACTGTCCAGAGACAGAGCAGGGAAAAGGCAGTTTGCCCTCTTTTCGGGCAAATCACGGATTGGTCAGCCCAATTCCCAGCAGCGGATTCTTGATGTATGGTGTCGTGCAATTTGGCCGGAGCAATCGGCCGGGCAGGAAAGCAGGCATGAAAAGACCCACCGGCACCCCGAAGCGCACGGGACGAAGCCCCGTTGCGGACAAACGCAACCCGTCCTCGGGAAATGACGGCAAATCAACATCCTCGATCCGGCGCAATCCCAAGCGCCCGGCGCGGCGCGGCAATGTCGTGCTGCGCGGCGTGGCGGGGACCGTGTCGCTGATCTGGCGGGTGATCTGGGGCTCGATCTGGCGGCTGGCGATGGTCTTCGCGCTGATTCTGGGCTCGGCCACGGCCTATTACTACGCGAGCCTGCCCGAGGCGCAGGCATTGTTCGACGGCCGGGCGCGCGGCTCGGTCACGATGCTGGACCGCGAGGGGCGGGTCTTCGCCTGGCGCGGGGAAACCTTCGGCATGGTCAGCAGCGACAAGATCGCCCCGGTCCTGAAAGAGGCGGTGATCGCGACCGAGGACCGCCGCTTCTACGGCCATCTGGGCATCAGCCCGCGCGGCATCGCCAGCGCCATCAGCATCAACATGGCCGCCGGGCGCGGCCCGCTGGAGGGCCATGGCGGCTCGACCATCACCCAGCAGGTCGCGAAGCTTCTGTGCCTGGGCGACAGCTTCGACCCGATCCGCTGGAAGAACGAGGCCGAGTTCGAGGCCGACTGCCGCCAGACCAGCCTGTGGCGCAAGGTCAAGGAAGTGCCCTTCGCCTTCGCGCTGGAGGCCAAGTATTCCAAGGACGACATCCTCAACATCTACATGAACCGCTCCTATCTGGGGGCCGGCGCGCGCGGCTTCGAGGCCGCCAGCCAGCGCTATTTCAACAAGCCCGCCTCGGAGGTGAATGCCGCCGAGGCCGCGATGCTGGCGGGCCTGTTGCGCGCGCCCAGCTATTACGCGCCGACTGCGAACCTGCAGCGCAGCCAGGACCGCGCCAACGTGATCCTGGGGCTGATGGGGCAGGAAGGGTATTTGAGCAACGAAGAAATCACCGAGGCCCGCGCCCAGCCCGCGCGGCTGTCGCAGGCCGCCGCGGCGCGGGCGGGGGGCTATTTCGCCGATTGGGTCATGGAGACGGGCCCGGGCTTCCTGACCACCGAGACGACCGAGGATGTCACGCTGAGAACCACCTTCGACCAGCGCATCCAGCGCGCCGCCGAGCGCGCCCTGCAGCGGGTCTTCGACGAGAAGGTCGATCCCGGCTCGAAGGCGCAGGCGGCGGTCGTGGTCATGTCGGCGGACGGCGCCGTGCGCGCGATGATCGGCGGGCGCGACAACACCGCCCACGGCACCTTCAACCGCGCCATCCAGGCCAAGCGGCAGACCGGTTCCAGCTTCAAGCCCTTCGTCTTCGGGGCCGCGCTGGAGGCGGGTTATTCGCCCGCCGACATCGTCCAGGACGCGCCGCTGACCATCCATATCCGCGGCGCGCGGCCCTGGTCGCCGCAGAACTATACCCGCCGCTATTCCGGGCCGGTGACGCTGACCACGGCGCTGAAGAATTCGCTGAACACCGCGACCATCCGGCTGCAGGAAACCGTCGGCCGCGAGGAGGTGCGCCGCGTCGCCCATGATTTCGGCATCGTCAGCAACCTGACCACCAGCCCCTCGCTGGGTCTGGGGGCGTCCGAGGCGACGCTTCTAGAACTGACCGGCGCCTATGCGGGCATCCGTAACGGCGGCACCTCGGTCGCGCCCTATGGCCTGGTCGAGCTGCGCATCGCCGGCGACGACCAGCCGCTGATGGGCCAGGCCGGCGGCTTCGGCGAGCGGGTCATCAGCCAGCGCGCGGCGGGCCAGCTGATCTACATGATGGCGCAGGTCATCGACAGCGGCACCGGCACCCGCGCGAAGCTGGACGGCCGTCCGGCGGCGGGCAAGACCGGCACCACCTCCAGCTATCGCGATGCCTGGTTCATCGGCTTCACCGAGCAATATGTGACCGGCGTCTGGATGGGCTATGACGACAACACGCCGCTGAAGGGCGTGACCGGCGGCGGGCTTCCGGCCGAGATCTGGCAGGCGGTCATGACCGAGATCCACGAGGGCCTGCCCTCGCTGCCGCTTTCGACGGTCTCGCCCGATGGCAGCGGCATCATCATGTCGGGCGACGGGATGCCGAAGGTCGTCACCTCGGGCTCGGCCGACGATCCCTTGGCGGCGGCGCTGGCCGGGGCGATGTCGACCGGTGGCAGCCAGGGCGGCGGCCGGATCATCACCGCGCCGGGCGAGGGCGGCGGGGGCGGCGCCCCGCAAACGCCGGGCAACAGCAATTCCGCCGACAGCGACGATGCGCTGAGCCGCGCGCTGAACGGGATCCTGGGCGGCACCTGAGCGCCGTTCCGGGCCGGGAAAAGGAAGACGCCCCACCGATCCGGCGGGGCGTCTTTCGTTTCGCTGGCGCGGGGGCGCCGCCCCCGGCGGCTCAGCCCGCCTGTTGCAGGTCGGCGGACAGCGCCGCCACATCCCCGCCCCGCCGCGTCAGCATCGCCGCGATCTCGGCGCGCTCGGAGGCCAGCATGTTGACGCCCTCGATGATGATGTTGAAGAACAGGCTGCGCCCCGACCTGTCCGAGACATGCCATTCGACCTGCATCGGCGCCCGCCCGTTCAGATAGGCGGTCGAGGAGACCGCGAAGAAGCTCTTCAGCGGGCGCGCCTCGCCCACCTCGATCCGCGAGCCGACGAATTCGCGGAAGCGTTTGCCGTATTTGCGGCCGATATAGCCCTGGAAGGCCTGCCGGTATTCGGCGAATTCCCCGGCGCCGATCTGGCGCGCGACAGGCCCCAGCGCCGAGCGCGCGATGACGTCGACATCGGCATAGCGGGCGAAGACTTCCTCGAAGTCGCGATACATCTCGGCCGGGGGCTGGCCGGAATTGATCACCGCATGGACCTCGGTCAGCGAGGTCTCGATCAGCGCCCGCGCCTCGGTCGTGTCCAGCGCCAGGGCCGGGCCGCCGGGCAGCACGGCGAAGGCCCCGGCGCCGGCCAGCAGCGCCAGCAGGCCGCGGCGGCTATTCCTCATAGGGGTCGATGACCGCGTCGTCATCCTCGATGGCGTCATAAGGGTCAAAGGCATTGCCCTCCTCTCCCAGTTCATGGCGGCGATGCATCAGCCAGATCAGCCGCGTCTGCGCATAGCTGTCGGCCGAACCCTGCAGCACGCCCTCTACCGTATCGCCGAACCGCGCCCGGTCGGCGGCCTTTCCCGCGGCCCGCAGCCCCAGCACCCCGACCGCCTGCCGGCCGGTCAGCACGTGGTTCCACGGGTCCAGCACGATATCGACCACCCTGCCCGCCGCGTCCCGCTGTGTCGAGGGGCCCAGCACCGGCAACTCCAGATAGGCGCCTTCCGGCGCACCCCAGCGCGCCAGGGTCTGGCCGAAATCGGTATCGACCTCGTCCAGGCCGAAATCGCTGCCCGCCGGGTCGAACAGCCCGGCGATCCCCAGGGTCGAGTTCACCGCGAAGCGGAAGCCGTTGCGAATCGCGGGCCCCGGCCGGCCCTGCAGAAGGTGGTTTACCACCTTGCCGGGCAGCGACAGGTTCGCGCCGACATTGGCGACCAGATCGGCGGGCCGCATCTGCTGCGCATTGCCGCGGCTTTCGCCCCCGCCCGAGGCAAGCCGCGCGACCGGCGCGACCAGCCTGGCGTCCACCCCCTTGTTGAAGGCGTGAATCCGCCGATTCGCGCCTTCGTAAGGATCGTTCACCATGATACCATCGCGCATGACCGGATCCGATGCGCAGGCGGCCAGCGTCAGAAAAACCATCGGCAAGATTTGACTGCGGGTCGGGCGCAAAGAGATTCCTAACTTTTCCGCATTACGACTGGCGTGTATCTGAAGGGCGGCAACGGGCTGGCATGCAGGGCTGAAACGGGAATAATGGTGCCGCCAGGGGGCGGCAAGCCCGGCAACTGCGTCTCGGCGGATTTTGGGAAGGTGAATTGGTAATGAGCAACGCGCCGTTTGCAGGCGATGGAGCACGCGAATTGCGTGCGGCCCGCGCCACGGGCCTGCCGCTGTTCCTGGCGGTCGGCGCATTCTCGGCGGTGGTCAACCTGCTGATGCTGACCGGGCCGCTGTTCATGCTGCAGGTCTATGACCGCGTGCTGGCCTCGCGCTCGGTCGAGACGCTGACCGCGCTGTTCGTGCTGGTGGTCTTCCTGTTTTTGCTGATGGGCATCGTCGATTTCGCCCGCAACCGCGTCACCCAGCGAATCGCCGCCCGCTTCCAGGACCGGATCGAGGGGCGGGTCTTCCTGGCGGCGCTGCGCGAGGGCGCCCCCAGCGGCAACGAGGCCGCGGCGACCGCCAGCGGGATGCGCGACCTCGATTCGGTGCAGCGCTTCATCGCCTCGCCGGTGTTGCTGGCGATCTTCGATTTGCCCTGGGCGCCGGTCTTCCTGGCCGCCGTCTATATCTTCCATCCGCTTCTGGGCGTCGTCGCCACGATCGGCGGCGCGATCCTGGTGGTGGCCACGATCCTGAACCGCCGCCTGTCGCGCCATCCGCTGCAGCAATCCATGCAGGCCAATGCGGCCGCGCAGCGCATGGCCGACCTCTATCGCGACGAGGGCGAGGTGATCGGCGCGCTGGGGATGCGCAGCGCCACCCATGCCCGCTGGCGCAAGGCGCGGGCCGATGCGCAGGCCCATGCCGTGCACGGGGGCGACCTGTCCTCGGGCTTCACGGTCTTTTCCAAGTCCTTCCGGCTGTTTCTGCAAAGCGCGATGCTGGCCGCCGGCGCCTGGCTGGTGCTGCGCCAGGAACTGACGCCCGGCGCGATGATCGCCAGCTCGATCATGATGGGCCGGGCCTTGGCGCCGATCGACCAGCTGGTCGGCGGATGGGCGCTGGTGCAGGGCGCGCAGGACGGCTGGGAACGCCTGTCGCGCCTGCTCAGCCGCCAGCCGGCCGAGATTCAGCGCACCGCCCTGCCCCGCCCCGAGGCCCATGTCGAGGTGCGCCAGCTGACCGTCGCGCCGCCGGGCCAGAACACCGCGATCCTGCGCGGCCTCAGCTTCGACGTGCTGCCGGGCCAGGCGCTGGGGGTGATCGGGCCCTCGGGCGCCGGCAAGTCCACGCTGGCGCGGGCGCTGATCGGCGCCTGGCCGGTGGGCGCGGGCTCGATCCGGCTGGGCGGCGCGACGCTGGACCAGTATCACCCCGACGTGCTGGGCAACCTGATCGGCTATCTGCCGCAGCAGGTGACGCTGTTCGACGGCACCATCGCCGAGAACATCGCCCGGCTGTCGCCCAATCCCGACCCCGAACGGGTGGTCCGCGCCGCGCGGGGGGCGGCGGCGCATCAGATGATCCTGGACCTGCCGCAGGGCTACGACACCCGCATCAGCCAGACCGGCGGGCGGCTGTCGGGCGGCCAGATCCAGCGCATCGGCCTGGCCCGCGCGCTCTATCCCGACCCGGTCCTGCTGGTCCTGGACGAGCCGAACTCGAACCTGGACAACCAGGGTTCCGAGGCGCTGAACCAGGCGATCCGCCGGGTCAAGGCGCAGGGCGGCGCGGTCATCATCATGGCCCACCGCCCCGCCGCGATCAACGAATGCGAGGTCCTTCTGGTGATGGAACACGGGATGCGCCGCGCCTTCGGACCGCGCGACGAGGTGCTTCGGCAGATGGTCCAGAACTCGGCCGAGATCATCAAGGCGCAGGAAAGCGGCCGCGCCGGAGGCGTGACATGAACAGCGACAGCCCCAAGCAACCCCCGAAGGAAGAGCCGCTGCCCCTGCGGCATCGCCATCCCGCCGATCCCGCGCATGGCGCCGGGCCGGTTGCCGCGCCGCAACCCGCCGGCCAACCTGCGCCCCCGCCGGCCGGCCCATCTGCCAGCCAACCCGCCGGCCAGCCGCGGCGGTCGCCGCCGGGCGGGGCCCGGCAGCCGGCGGCCCAGCCCTCGCGCACCGCGGCGATGCGGACCGGGGCGGTGCCGCCCGCCGATCCGCTGCCGCCCCCGCCGCCGATCCCGACGCCCGACGCCGCGCGCTGGCCGGTGCGTGGCCCGGTCCTGTTCGGCGTGTTCTCCATCCTGGTCCTGCTGGGCGGCTTCGGCCTGTGGGCCTGGCAGAGCCGCATCTCGGGCGCGGTGGTCGCGCAGGGCCAGGTCGAGGTCGAGCAGCAAAGGCAGGTCGTCCAGCATCCCGACGGCGGGGTGGTCGAGGCGATCCTGGTCACCGACGGCCAGCAGGTCGAGGCCGGCCAGCCCCTGGTCCGCCTGGACGGGGCGCTGCTGTCCACGGAACTGGCCATCGTCGAAAGCCAGTATTTCGAGATCCTCGCACGCCGCGGCCGGCTGGAGGCCGAACGCGCCGATTCCCCCGACATCACCTTCCCCGAGGAGTTGGTGAAGACCTCGGAAAACGACCCCGATCTTGCGGCCCTGGTCGAGGGCCAGCGCAGCCTGTTCGAGACGCGCCGCGACACGCTGGAGCAATCGCTGGAGCAGTTGCAGAAGCAGTCCGAGCAGGTCAGCTCGCAGATCACCGGCATCGACGCGCAGATCGCGGCCCTGGCGCTGCAGCGCGAGCTGATCGGCAAGGAGCTGACGGACCAGGAAACGCTGCTGTCGCGCGGCTTGGCGCAGGCCTCGCGCGTGCTGGCCCTGCAGCGCGAGGCGGCGCGGCTCGACGGCCAGGTCGGCGAATTGCAGGCCAACCGCGCCTCGGCCGAAACCCGCCAGACCGAGCTGGACGTCCAGCGCCTGCGCCTGAATGCCGAACGGCGCGAAGACGCCGAGACGCAGCTGCGCGACCTGGGCTATCGCGAGCTGGAACTGGCCGAACGCCGCCGCAGCCTCAGCGAGCAGATCAGCCGGCTGGAGATCCGGGCGCCCGTGTCGGGGGTGATCTACAACCTGCAGGTGACGACCCCGCGCTCGGTCATCCGGCCCGCCGATCCGCTGCTGCATATCGTGCCGCAGGACCGGCCGCTGGTCATCGGCGCCCGCGTCGCCACGATCAATATCGACGAGATCCAGGTCGGCCAGCCGGTCGTGCTGCGCTTCTCGGCCTTTTCCTCGCGCACCACGCCCGAGATCGACGGCCAGCTGATGCGGATCTCGCCGGATGCGCTGGTCGACGAGGCGACGCACATGCCCTATTACCGCGCCGAGGTGACGATCCCGCCCGAGCAGTTGCAGAAGCTGGGCGATCTGGCCCTGATCCCCGGCATGCCGGTCGAGGTCTATATCCAGACCGGCGAGCGCAGCCCGATCGCCTATCTGATGAAGCCGCTGACCGATTATTTCAGCCGCGCCTTCCGCGAGCAGTAGAGCGGCGAAGGAACCCCGACGCGCGCGATTTCCCTTGCGGGTTCGACCGGGGGTCCGGCCAAGCGCATCGAAGCGGATCATGCCTGGGCGGCGACCACCATCGCCAGGTCCCGCGGCCGCCGTGGTCATCGCTTCCGCAGCATCACGGTGCGGGATCGGCGGCGGACGCACCCGTCGCCTCCGGCGGCCGGCGCGGTCAGTGCTTGCGGCGGCGCTTGGCGGCGCGCTTGATCTCGGACAGGCGCGATTTCACCGACATGCGGCGCGGGGCGCGGCCGCGCTTGCCCTTGCCGGGACCGCGCGGCATGGGGCGGCCCTCAAGCTCGATCAGCTCCAGCGTCAGCCCGCCGGTCATCGGGATCGCCTCGGACAGGCGCACGGTGACGCGCTGGCCGATGCCGATCTCCAGCCCGGTATCGGCGCCGATCAGCATCTGCGCATCCGGGTCGAAATGGAAATATTCGTGCCCCAGGTCGCGGATCGGCAGCAGCCCGTCGGCGCCGGTCTCGTCCAGCTTGACGAAGGCGCCGAAGCGCTGGATGCCGCTGATCCGGCCCGCCATCTCGGTGCCGACGCGATCGGCCAGATAGGCGGCCAGGTAGCGGTCCACCGTGTCGCGTTCGGCGGCCATGCTGCGGCGCTCGGTCTCGCTGATATGGGTCGCGGTTTCCGTCAGCCGCTCGGAATCCTCGACCGACAGGCCGTCCTTGCCCCAGCCATGGCCCGAGATCAGCGCCCGGTGCACGATCAGGTCGGAATAGCGCCGGATGGGCGAGGTGAAATGCGCATAGCTGCGCAGCGCCAGGCCGAAATGGCCGAAATTTTCCGGGTGGTAATAGGCCTGCGTCATCGAACGCAGGGTCGAGATGTTGATCAGCTCGTCGAAATCGGTGCCCTCGGCCTGGGCCAGCAGCCGGTTCAGGTGGCTGGTCTGCAGCACCTGCCCCTTGGCCAGCGTGAAGCCCGAGGCCTGCGCCACCTCGCGCAGCGCGTCGATCTTGTCGAGGCTGGGCTCCTCGTGGACGCGATAGAGCAGCGGGCGGCGGCGCTGGTCCAGTTCCTCGGCGGCGGCGACATTGGCCAGCACCATGAATTCCTCGATCAGCCGGTGCGCGTCCAGCCGTTCGCGGAAATTCACCGACTTGACGCGGCCGTCCGGGGTCAGCTCGATCCGGCGTTCCGGCAGGTCCAGATCCAGCGGCTGGCGGCGCCGCCGCGCCTCGGCCAGCAGGCCATAGGCGTGCCACAGCGGCCGGATCACCGTGTCGATCAGCGGCGCGGTCGCCGCGTCGGGATTGCCGTCCGCCGCCGCCTGCGCCTGCGCGTAGGCCAGCGAGGCGCGGCTGTTCATCATGCCGCGATGGAAATTGTGGCTGACCTTGTTGCCCTGCGCGTCCAGCCGCATCCTGACGGCGATCACCGCCCGGTCCACGCCCTCGTGCAGCGAGCAGAGATCGGCCGACAGCGCCTCGGGCAGCATCGGCACCACCCGGTCGGGGAAATAGGTCGAGTTGCCGCGATTCCACGCCTCGCGGTCCAGCGCCGAGCCGGGGCGGACGTAATGGGCGACATCGGCGATGGCCACCCAGATGGTGGCGCCGCCGTCCTCCTCGATGAAGGCCGCGACCGCATCGTCGCGGTCGCGCGCATCCGAGGGGTCGATGGTGACCAGCGGCAGGTCGCGCAGATCCTCGCGCCCCTTCATGCCGGCGGGCTTCGCCGCCTCGGCTTCGGTGATGACGGCGGCGGGGAATTCGTCGGGGATGCCGTGCTGGTGGATGGCGATCAGGCTGACCGCGCGCGGCGCGGAAGGGTCGCCCAGCCGTTCCACGATCCGCGCCAGCGGCAGGCCCAGCCGCCCCTTCGGCCCGGCCTGTTCGGCCTGCACCAGCTCGCCGTTCTGCGCCCCCAGCGTCGCATCCGCGCGCACCCGCCATTCGCGGTCCTGGCCCTTGTCGATGGGCAGGATCCGGCCGCCCTCGGTCTCCTTGCGGAAGATGCCGGTGATGCGGTTCGGCGTGGCGGTGATGCGGCGGATCAGCCGGGCCTGATACTGGTGATCCTCGCCATGGACCTCGACCAGCCGGCCCAGGAAACGATCACCCCGGCCAAGCGCCGGGTCGGTTTCGCGCGGGGCATAGAGGATGCGCGGCACCGGCCCCTCGCCGCTCCATTCCAGGGGCCGCGCGAACAGATCGCCCGAGCCGTCGGGGGCCAGCAGTTCCAGCACCGTGACCGGCGGCAGGGCCTCGGCGTCGCGATAGTGGCGGCGGCGGCGTTCCAGCTGACCCTCGGCCTCCAGCTCCTTCAGCAGCCGCTTCAGCTCGATCCGGGCCGCGCCCTTGATGCCGAAGGCCTTGGCGATGTCGCGTTTCGAATTGGCGTCGGGATGTTCGGCGACCCAATCCATGATCTGTTGCTTGCTGGGAATCTGGGTCATGGGGTCAACCTGTGAAAAGGGGAATGGGACCGAACGCGGCAGCGCGGCCTAGAGTTCGCGCAGCATGTCGCGATGGGGAATGCCGGCATCGTCATAGACCTCGCCCACCGGCGAAAAGCCCAGCCTTTCGTAGAAACCGATGGCGTGGACCTGCGCCCCCAGCTTCGCATGGGTCACGCCGGGACGCGCCCGCAGCACGTCCAGCGAAGCCCGGATCAGCGCCGCGCCCAGGCCGGTGCCGCGCGCCCGGCGCAGCACGCAGACGCGGCCGATCTTGCCGACGGCGCCGTCGACCAGGATCCGCGCGGTGCCGGTCGGCGCGCCTTCCTGCCAGGCCAGGATATGGATCGCCTGATCGTCCAGGCCGTCCCATTCATCCGCCTCGGCGATGCCCTGTTCCTCGATGAAGACGGCCCGGCGCAGGGCGCGGCAGGGTTCGATGTCGGCGGCCAGTTCGATCCTCATGCGAAATACCTTTCCAGAATGCGCCGATAGATCCGCTTCAGCTGGTGGACCTGCTCGACCGGCACGCGCTCGTCAACCTGGTGCATGAAATGGCCGACCAGCCCGAATTCCACCACCGGGCAGTGGTTCTTGACGAAACGCGCGTCCGAGGTGCCGCCGCTGGTCGACAGGACCGGCACGATCCCGGTCTCGGCGGCCACCACGTCGCGGACCAGGTCGACGAAGGGGCCGGGTTGGGTCAGGAAGGCGTCGCCCGACAGTTCGGGGGTCAGGGTGATCCCGACCCCGGTCTCGGCGCTGACGGCCTCGGCCCGCGCAGTCAGGTCGCGGGTCAGGCTGTCGCCGTCATGCAGGTCGTTGAAGCGGATATTGACCACCGCCGTCGCCCGTTCGGGAATGACGTTCGAGGCCGGGTTGCCGCAATCGATCGAGGTGATCTGCAGCCCGCTGGGGTCGAAATGCGCCGTCCCTTCGTCCAGCGGCGCGGCGATCAGCGCCGCCAGATAGCGGGTCAGCGCATGCAGCGGGTTCTTCGCCCGGTGCGGATAGGCGGCATGGCCC
Organism: Paracoccus sigandri; assembly: GCF_003709565.1. Lineage (GTDB taxonomy): Bacteria > Pseudomonadota > Alphaproteobacteria > Rhodobacterales > Rhodobacteraceae > Paracoccus > Paracoccus siganidrum. Next base: position 48,282 of record NZ_QNRC01000005.1, read on the forward strand.
TGCACCCCCTTCGCCACGATGCGGAAGGTGATCGAGCCGCGCCGCCCGATCTTCATCATCTCGCCCATCAGCTCGGGATTCGAGGGCTCGCCGACGATGCAGACATCCATCCGCTCGCCCTCGGCCTCCATCCAGTCCAGCAGCGCCAGCGTGCCGTCGCGGCCCAGCCCCTCCTCATCGCCGGTGATGGCCAGGATCACCGCGCCGTCGGGCGGCGTCTCGGTGACGAAATCGATGGCGGCGGCGGCAAAGGCCGCGACGCCCGACTTCATGTCGGTGGCGCCCCGGCCCCAGATCAGCCCGCCCTCGACATGGCCGGAAAAAGGCGGATGCGTCCACGAGCCCAGGTCGCCCGGCGGCACGACATCGGTATGGCCGTTGAAGCCGAAGGAGCGCGCCCCCTTCGCCCCCCAGCGCGCGAACAGGTTGGGCGTGCCGTTCCGGTCCACGCGATGCAGCTCGAAGCCCGCGGCCGCCAGCATGTCGCCCAGCAGGACCAGCGCGCCGCCTTCCTCGGGCGTGACCGAGGGGCAGCGGATCAGGCGGGCGGTCAGGTCGGCGGCGTCGGTCATTCGGTCAGGTCCCAGGTTCGATTGCATGGCGGACCGGCCTGCCGCCGGCCGGGATCGGCAGCGGAAGCGTCCAGCGCCGAAACTGCACCACATTCCGCCGGTCCTGCAAGGAGAAGCCCGCGCCTCGGGACCGCCCGAGCCCGGAGCCGCGATACAAGCCCCCCTCGCGTCCGCCGCGAAGACGCCCCTGCCCGCCCATCCGTTGCGGCTTCCCGAGCCTGTCCATTCGGCGGGGTCCTGGGGTCAGGGCCGCTTCATCGGCTAGCGGCTGCGGTTCTTTCCCGAGCGATGGCAAGTCGAGGGTGGATGACGGGCAGGTCCTGACCGGCATGATCTTCATCAATCGCAATGGCTTGGGATGGCGTGCGGCACCGCCATCATCGGCGATTTGCCGCGACGGGAGTTTTCTGCGCATCATCGGATTGCATCTGCAAAGCGCCACCGCGGGAGGGTGAAACCATGCCTAAAGGATCTGACCTGTTTGTCGCCGCTCTCGAGAACGAGGGGGTGGAGCGCATCTTCGGGGTGCCGGGCGAGGAAAACCTCGATATGCTGGAATCGCTGCGGAACTCGGGCATCGAGCTGATCCTGACGCGGCATGAACAGGCGGCGGCCTTCATGGCGGCGACGCATGGGCGGCTGACCGGCAGGCCCGGCGTCTGCCTTGCCACGCTTGGGCCGGGCGCGCTGAACTTTGCCACGGGTGCCGCCTATGCCCATCTCGGGGCCATGCCGATGATCCTCGTCACCGGGCAGAAACCGTTGATGAACGCCAAGCAGGCCCGCTTCCAGATCGTCGATATCGTCGGCTCGATGAAACCGCTGACCAAGATGACGCGGCAGATCGTGAGCGCGGGCAGCATTCCGGCGATCGTCCGCGACGCCTTCCGCGTCGCGACGGAAGAGCGGCCCGGCCCGGTCCATCTGGAACTGCCCGAGGATGTCGCGGCCGAGGAAACCGCGAATGACGTTCTCATCCCGCGCCACGCGCTCGAGCGTCCCGTGGCCAGCGCGGCGGCGCTCGACCTTGCGGCCGAGACGATCCGCGCCGCGCAGCGTCCGCTGGTGATGGTCGGCGCGGCAGGCAACCGGCCGTCGCTGGTCGAGCCGCTGTCGCGCTTCGTGGCGCGCACCCGCCTGCCGTTCTTCAACACGCAGATGGGCAAGGGTGCGGTTACCGGCGGCTCGAACCTCTACATGGGGACCGCGGCGCTGTCCGAGGGCGACTATGTCCACGAGGCCGTGGAGCGCGCCGACCTGATCGTCGCGATCGGCCACGACACGGTCGAGAAGCCGCCCTTCCTGATGAAAAGCGCCGGCGGGCCGAAGGTGATCCATGTCGGCTATCAATCCGCCACGGTCGAGCAGGTCTACCACCCGGATATCGAGGTGATCGGCGATATCGGCGCCTCTGTCGAGGCGCTCGGCGCGCGGCTGGAAGGCGGGCTGTCCGGCGACGAGGGGATGCTTGCGCTGCGCCGGAAGATCTTCGCCCGCATCAACGACCGTGCCGAGGAAGACCGCTTCCCGGTCACGCCGCAGCGCATCGTCCATGACGTCCGCAAGGTGATGCCGGAAGACGGCATCGTCTGTCTGGACAACGGCATGTACAAGATCTGGTTCGCCCGCAACTACCGCACCCATGTCGCCAACACCCTGCTTCTGGACAATGCGCTGGCGACGATGGGGGCTGGCCTGCCCTCGGCGATGATGGCGGCGATGCTCTATCCCGGCAAGCGCGTCATGGCGGTCTGCGGCGATGGCGGTTTCATGATGAACTCGCAGGAGATGGAGACGGCGGTGCGGCTGGGGCTGAACCTTGTCGTCGTGATCCTGAACGACAGCGCCTATGGCATGATCCGCTGGAAACAGGCCGTGGACGGCTTCCCCGATTTCGGCATGAGCTTCGGCAATCCCGATTTCGTGCGCTATGCCGAAAGCTATGGTGCGATGGGATCGCGGGTCACCGCGGTCGAGGATCTGGTGCCGACACTGGAAGCCGCCTTCGCGGGCGGCGGTGTCCATCTGGTCGAGGTGCCGATCGATTATTCCGAGAATACCCGCGTGCTGGTGGACGAATTGCGCAATCGCAAGCCGGACGTGGAATGCGCATGAAAACGCCTCGCCCTGCCGGGGCGCGAACAGCGGAAACGCAAGGAGACCGATCATGCTGAAGGTCGTGCAAGCCTTCGATCGCCAGCCGATGGCAGAGATCGAAACCGACGATGCCGCCGCGCTGGAGCGCAAGCTGCAAGCCGCCGAACGCGTCTTCAGGGATCGCGACGGCTGGCTTCCGCCTCACCAGCGGATCGCCGTCCTGCGCAGGCTGGCCGCGCTGATGGAGGGCAGGCGCGATCACCTTGCCATGCAGATCGCGCGCGAGGGCGGCAAGCCGCTGCCCGACGCCATCATCGAGACCAACCGCGCCATCGACGGTGTCCACAACGCCGCCGAGGAGCTGCGCAACTTCGCCGGCCGGGAAATTCCGATGGGGCTTTCGGCCGCGGCCGAGAGCCGGTGGGCCTTCACCACCAAGGAACCGATCGGCATCGTCGCGGCGATCTCGGCCTTCAACCATCCGCTGAACCTGATCGTCCACCAGGTCGCACCGGCCATCGCGGTCGGCTGCCCGGTCATCGTCAAGCCGGCGATCACGACACCGTTGTCCTGCCTCGATTTCGTGGCGCTGACCCGCGAGGCCGGCCTGCCCGAGCCCTGGTGCCAGAGCTTCATCACCGGGGACAACGATCTGGCCGAAAGCCTGGCCACCGACCGGCGCATCGCCTTCCTCAGCTTCATCGGCTCGGCACGGGTCGGCTGGTCGCTGCATGCGAAGCTTGCGCCGGGCACCCGTTCGGCGCTGGAACATGGCGGCGCGGCGCCTGCCATCGTCGACCGCAGCGCCGATCCGGGCAAGGCCGTCGAGCTGATCGTCAAGGGCGGCTATTACCATGCCGGACAGGTTTGCGTGTCGACGCAGCGGATCTTCGTCCATGACGACATCGCCGACGACTTCACGCAGAGGCTGGTCGCCCGCGTCGAGGCGCTGCGCACAGCCGATCCTACGCTGAAGGACACCGAGGTCGGGCCGCTGATCCTGCCGCGCGAGGCCGACCGGGTGGCGTCATGGATCGAGGAGGCGGTCGGTGGCGGCGCCGTTCTTGCGACCGGAGGCGAGCGGCTCTCGGAAACGACGCTCCGCCCGGCAGTGCTGCTCGATCCTGCAGCCGACGCGAAGATATCGACGCAGGAGGTCTTCGGCCCCGTCGTCGCGCTCTATCGCTATGGCGAACTGGATGACGCCATCGCGCGCGCCAATGCCCTGCCCACGGCCTTCCAGGCCAGCATCTTCGCCCAGGATATCGACATCGCGATGCGCGCGGCGGATCGTCTCGACGCCGCGGCGGTGATGATCAACGATCCCACCGCCTTCCGGACCGACTGGATGCCCTTCGCCGGGCGCCGGGAATCCGGCTATGGCACCGGCGGCATCCCCTATACCATGCGCGACATGGTGCAGGAAAAGATGATCCTGATGCGCAGGGGTTGATCACACGGGCGCTTTGAAGGCCCGCCATGATTGTCATGAGCCCGGCTTCGGCTCCGCCGACCGGAGCCTGGAGCCGGGCGAACATCAGACCGCAGCGTTCGAGTGAGCGGTGGATGGGTTCACCGCCCGGAGACAACCTGCTCACCGACGCAGAGGGCCGGGGGTGGCGCGGCATGGCGACGATGAGAATGATCCGAAGGCGGTCGTTGGCTGGACGACAGGGCAAGGCTTGCCTGACGGCCGGGGCCGAGTGTCGCGCGACTGGTTGAAGCGGAACGTTCGGAACGGCACTTCCCCGGATATGTGCGCCGACTTCGGCCCTTTTGTCGATTTGCGGCCAGATGTTGCAAACCATGCTGCGCCACGCCATAGCTCGGTCAGGAGGACCCCATGGCCGTTCCCGCAATATCCGCTCAGGTCGTGGCGCAGATCGAGGCGCTGCATGCGCGCCATGGTCCGCTGGCGCACGCCGCACCGGGTCCCGACCCGACGGCCTGGCTGGGCCGCCTCCCGGATGCGCTGCTGTATTTCTGGCGGGAATACGGGCTGGGAACCTGGCAGGACGGGCGGATGCATATCATCGACCCTGACCTTGCCGCGGGGCTGGTCGATTTTCTCTTCGCCGGCGATGCCGATTTCGAAGGCGACACCCATGCCATCGCCATCGGCGCCTTCGGGCAAATGACGCTGTGGTCGCAGCGCCACGGGCTGGTCGACCTGAACACGATGATGACTGCGATCGAGGCGCCATATCTGGTCGACCCCGGCCTTGCCCCCTCGGCGGATGAACAGATCGTCGAAGGGCTGCTGGACATGCCCGCCATGATGACCGACGCCTATGACGAAGAGGGTGAGCCGCTGTTCGACCGGGTGCGCGCCCGGTTGGGGGCGCTTGCGCCGCCGATGATCTATGCCTCGACCCCCGCACCGCCGAAGGTTGCCGATCTACGCCCCGAGAACTTCGTCCTGGCCGATGCCCGCGAATGGATCGAGGCGGTGCTGGGCGAAAGCTCGGTCACTCTGGTCGACTGGCGCCGCGATCACCCCGATCTGCGGCTGATCGGCGATCCATGGCCGCCTGGCCAGCCTTGAAGGGAACGGAAATGGCTGTCTTGCTGAAAATCTGCCTTGCCGCCGCGCTGCTGCTGACCCTGCCCGCCCATGCGATGGGCGGGCGCGGAAGCGGCGGCGAACCGCTGCGCCTGTCCTTCGGCTCCTACGCCTCGACCCCCGTCGTCATCACCCATTTCGGGCTGGAGACCCCTGCAAGTGAGATGCCCAGCTACATGACCGCGTCGGGCATGTCGGATCGCGAATGGCCGCGCACCCATTCGGCGAACCTGATCTCGACCCCGCCGGATGCAGGGCGCGACGGGCTGTGGCGGCTGGAGATGCAATGGGTCGAATTGCCGACGGACCGCGCCTGGCGGGCCTCGATCGAGATCCCCTATGAAAAGCTCAGGCAACCCGACACCTATCAGTTGCAGGTCATCACCGGACCGAACGGGTTGTTGCTGATCGGCTCGGACCACTCGGCGCCCGATCGAAGCGGGTTGCGCGACATCGTGCGCACCTGCGGCGAACGCGTGCCCTCGGCCGATCACGCCTGGCGCAACGATCCGGGCTATTTTCCCGAGCTGCCCTATATCATGAAGGACCTGCCCCCGGTCCGCGACCCCGAATGCCACGCCCCGGATTGAGCCGATGACCTCGCTGACCGAAATCGACGCCCTCGCCACGACCGCCGCCGCCACTGCCGGACTGGGCGGAGAACTGGGCAATATCCGCCAGAACTGCCCGGAAACCACGCTGGAAATCGGCATGTTCTTCGACGGCACGCTGAACAACCGCTTCAACGTGCTGTCGCGGGCGCGCCAGGACGACAGCTATCAGAACGCGCTGTCGAACGTCGCCCTTCTCTATGCGCTTTACAAGAATCGCCCGGAACTGGACGAACGCAACGCCTGTGGCGGTATCGCGCGGCGCTTCCGGTCGCTTTATGTCGAGGGGATCGGCTCGACCGCGGGACAGGCCGACAGCATGACGGGCTATGCCTTCGGCACCGGCGCAACCGGGGTCGATCGCCGCGTCATGGTGGCCTTCAACGACGCGATCCGCCTGATCCGCGACGCCGGCGGACCCGCGCAACTGGGCAAGGTGGTCTTCGACGTGTTCGGCTTCAGCCGGGGGGCGGCCGGGGCGCGCTATTTCGTCAATTGCGTGCGGGCGCGGCGCTTCGCCTTCGCCGGGGCGGGCATCCTTCTGCCGCCCGGCATCGACTATGAGATCCGCTTCGTCGGCATCTTCGACACGGTAGCGGCCATCGGCAATGCGCTGACCGACAATACCGGGATCGAGAACATCAACCTGCGCCGGGACCAGGCCCGGAAAATCCACCACATCACCGCGATGGACGAATATCGCATGAATTTCAGCCTGAACCACAACCTGCCCGGCGGCGGCGACTCGCAGGCCATGCCCGGCGCGCATTCCGATATCGGCGGCGGCTATCGCGACCCCGGCGACCGGGCGCCCCTGGGCCGCGAAACCACCCGCTACTTCGGTTCGCGCGAGGCGGCCGAGGCGGCGCAGCGGCAGGCCAGGGCCGAGGATGCCGCCCCCGGCGCCCATACCGCCGCCGAACAGGTCTGGGTCGACGAAGGCTGGATCCGCGCGAACGAGACGCAGGGCGGCATCCGGCGGGTCTTCGGCCCGATCGAGGAGCGCATCATCCCCACCCGCTTCGGCGTCATCCGCCGCCACAGCTATACCGAACATCTGATGCTGGAGCGTCCCTGGGTCAGGATCGGCCTGTCGCGCGTTCCGCTTCACGTCATGCACCAGATCGCGACCGCCCAGGGCGCCGCGCTGTTGCCGCTGCGGACAAGCGATCCCAACTATGTCATCCCCGAGGGGCTGCGCCCCCATGTCGCGGCGATCCGCTCGGGCAGTCTCAGCCGGGCGCAGCACCGGGCGATCCTGCGCGACTACGGCCATGTCTCGGCCAAGACCGGCAATGTCGGCGACTGGGCCGGGCACCGCCCGCGCACCGATCACCGCCGCGTCGTCTATGCCAACCGCCCCGGCGAAGCCGTCTGATCCAGCTCGGCGATCCGCTCGGTCAGGGCCAACATCTTCTGGGTTTCCGGCATCGAATTCTCGAGGATCGCACGAAGCAACCCCTGTGCATCGCGTCCCTCGAGCCGGCCTTCGCTGTGCAGGTCCCAGGCCGCCAGACGCAGCAGGTTGTCGCGCTGCCTGATGCCGAAATCCTGCATGCGCCGGACAGAGCGGGTCACGTCCCGTTCCAGCCGCGCGTGGCCCAGCTTCTCAGCGACATCGGGAAACGTCTTCCGGATCAGTCCCACGATCTGCCGAAGATCGGCGCGCAACCGCGCGTGCTGCAATGCCTGGTATTCGACGGCAGCAAGACGAAAGGGAACATGCGGGCGTGCCGCATTCCCGAAACTGGCGCCGAATACCATCATGCGTCCGGCCTCCGGGTCGGGCACCAGCACGTCGCCCAGCGATTCGCCTTCGACCGTGTGGAACCAGTGCAGCGCGCGCTGCGGCATGTCCTTGATCTGTTCGAAATAGCATTGCGCTGCCCAGGGCTCCCAGAACCGGAAGAAATAGACCTGCCCCTGATCATCGCTCACCCGCATCAGGCGGCGCAGATGCCGACGCAAGCCGGTCATGCCCATGCTGGTACGGAAATAGATGCCCGCCTTGGCATGCAGCAGGCTGGTCGGCCGGTCCCGCCCGTCCAGCAGTTGCCGGGTCAGGCGCGCCTCCGGCAAAAGCTGGACCAGGATTGGCGTGCTGTCGTCCGTGCCGTGCTGAAACAGCGAGACATGATGCAGGCCCGATGCCTCCAGGATCTCTGGCAGGCCAAAAATCCTGGCCGGATCCAGAAGCGCGACGACCCGCCCCTTGGCGGTCGCATCTGTCGCGCCGAACAGGCATTCGGCCGGATTTGTCCCGCCGGGGTCCAGCTCGATTGCCTGACAGGACAATCCGCCGGCTTGCCGCGTCGCCCTGTCGGCCAAGGCCGGGCGTTGCAGCCAGATGTCATCCTCGTCCTCATGCATGGAACCCTGCATCTCCCCATCATCGGTCCCATGCAAGGGGATTTCGCCGCAATCGTCTTGCGTCCGAATGACGACATTCCGCGGCAGGCTTCGGAAGGCCGCCCCGGAACGCCCATTCGCCGCAACGGACCCGATCGCGCCAGCAAGCGGCGTGACAGGCCGGCCGCCCTGCGCGGCAGCGCCGCGCCCTTTTCAGGGCGCCGCCTTGGGCGACAGGCTGTCCTGCCGGCCCTCTGGGGGCGGGGAAGCCCAGATCCGACAACTGGCGCCACAGCCCGTTCCAGACCTGGTCGCGGATCTCCTCCGGGGCCTGATAGGCCCAGAAGATCTGGGGCTGGCGGATCAGCGCGCCGGTGATCGCCTTCTTGTCATCGCGGTGCGCAGTGGCCTCGGGGCGGTCGAGGATCAGCGCATAGTCCTGCACCACCCCATCGCGCAGCCGGCGAAGCGTCGGGCTGTCCTCCAGCGGGGGATGCGCGCCGCCCGTCGCCATGCGCCGCAGCAATTCCTGCATCAGCGGCAGGCTGTCGTCGAAACCAGCGCTGAGACGGGGGCCGGCGATTTCGACCATGCCGGCATCCTGGCGCCACGCCGGACCTTGCGCGAAACCCGCATTCGTCCATTCCGCCATGACGATGCCATCGGCAAACGCGGTCAGGCCAAGCACGGGATTGACGACATGCGCGCTGTAAGGCCCCGCGAACGGTCCCTGCGCCAGCCGGATCCGCCGCATCGCCGAAAGATCCGCACACGCGGTCAGAAGACATGCGCCCCTGCCGTCGCAGCGGCACCAGCAGGAACACGGCGACCATCGACAGCCCGCCCAGGATGGCGGCCAGGATCATGAAGGTCGCGACGCGGTCGGCGATGCCGGTGGGATCGGGCTCAGGACCGTCAGCGACATCATGCACGAGTCACGGCAATCCGTCGCCAGCAAGGCAGAGGGGGGCTGGATCAGGCGTAGCGCTGACGTCCCTGTCCCTGCCCGCCTCCCGACCGCACGCTTCGTAGCAGCGGAACATATGACGGCACGCGCTTGTGCCAACATGCACAATCGGACGGCAGAGAGCCGGCAGCTGCGACCGATCAACAGCTTGCCGATGGCACCGGCCTCATCCCGCGTCAGGCGACCAGGACGGGCAAAGCTTTCATGCCGCGCCGACAGGATATGCGCCTCATCCTCGAAGCGGACGATGACCCGCAAGCCCGGCCGGGGCAGTGCCTGAACATGGCAACATTCGATCTCGACCAGGCGCATCCGCAATTCGAGTTCCCGGAACCGCAAGAAGGTCGGCGTGGTCCCCTGGTCGACGAGGCGGGCCGGGCGGTGCCCCGATCGCTTCAATCATCGGGCACAGGCTGCAATCGGCGACCCGCATTCTTGAGAGATACCTGGCGATGACATCCGCGCTCTCGAAGACTACGATCCGGGCCTTCAGCCCGGCCACCACCGTCGCAAACCGGTCCCCGAAAGGGGGAGCACCGCAAGAGCGCAACAATGCCTGGAAAATATGGCGGACCCGGAGCGATTCGAACGCCCGACCCCCAGATTCGTAGTCTGGTGCTCTATCCAGCTGAGCTACGGGTCCGTCGTAGGGCGGTGATCTATCGCCCCGGATCGGCGGATGCAAGGGGGAGCGGCGAAAAAAGTTCAGCGCGCCGCCGCGCCCTGGCGAAGCGGCACGATGGCCATGTCGCGGGGGATGTGGATCATGAACTCGCTGCCCTCCTCGTCGCTGCGCAGAAGCTCCAGCCGGCCGCCATGGGCGCGGATCAGGTCGGCGGCGATGGACAGGCCCAGGCCGGTGCCGCCCTTGCGGGCGCTGCCGGTGAAGGGCTGGAACAGGTATTCGCGGGCCTTCTCGGGCAGGCCGGGGCCGGTGTCGCCGACGCGCAGCCACCATTCGCCGTCGGTCTCTCCGGCGCCGATCTCGATCGTGCCGGGCCGGGCGGTGCCCTCGATCGCCTGGCGGGCATTGCGCGCCAGGTTCGCAAGGACGCGGTAGAGCTGGTCGCGATCGGCGCGGATCGTCAGGCTGGGCGGGATGTCGGTCAGGAACTCGACCTGGCCCGCGGCCTCGCCGGCCAGGGTTTCGGCCTCGATCACCTCGGCCACCAGCTGCGACAGGTTGAAGCGCGACAGCGAGGGGGCGGGCTCCTCGGCCTTGCCGAAGGCCAGCGTCGTCTCGCACAGGTTGACCGCGCGGGTGATCGAGTTGACCAGCTTGGGCGCGGCGCGGCGCACCTTGGGATCGGCGCTGTCCTCCAGCCGGTCGGCGAAGATCTGCGCCGTGGTCAGGATGTTGCGCAGGTCGTGGCTGATCTTGGCGACCGCCTGGCCCAGCTGCGCCATCCTCTCCTTCTGCTTCAGGGACGAGGTGACGGTCTTCTGCATCGATTCCAGCGCCGCCTCGGCCTCGCGCAGCTCGACCAGCCGGGCGTCGGGGATGATGATGTGGCGCACGTCGTCGGGCGAGGTCGCATAGGCCGTCATGCTGCCGATCACGCGCCGGATCGGCACCAGGATCAGCCGCTGCGCCGCAAGGTTCAGAAGGATCGCGGTGACGATGGCGAAGGCCGCCGACAGGGCCAGCAGCCGCAGCCCGTATTCGATCATCGCCTGGCGCAGCGGCTGGGTCTGCATGGTGATCTCGATCAGCTGCCCGGCCTGGTTGACCGGCGCGCCGATCACCCGGATCACCCGGTTCTCGGCATCGGCCAGCGTCGTCAGCGCATCGCGGACCGCGCCCGGCATCCCGTCCTCGCGCAGGTCGTAGGTCGCCGCGACCGGGCCGGGAATCGGCGAGGACAGCACCAGCTGCCGGATGTCGTTGCGCCGCAGCACGACGTTGAAGACCCCGGCATTCTGCAACAGCTCGGATTCCAGGTCGCTGGCCAGCGATTCGTCGGTGGCCAGCAGCGCCAAGCTGGCGATCTGCGCCCGCTCCAGCCGCGATTCGAGGTAATCGCGGCGGAAGCTGGCCAGGGCGGGCAGCAGGATGAACAGTTCGGCCAGCATGACGAAGATGATCGTCACCGCTGCAAATCGGCCGGAAATGGTGTTCAGTCGCATGTCGCCCCGGTTGTGACGCAGTTTGCCCCGCTTTTCAGCCTCGAAAAGCGGGTAATGCACATCAAACGAATGTGATCCGGCCGGGGTTCCCTGGCAATGGGGTCGCGGGGGATGCTGCGGAATCTCTTGGCTGGGCGGTTGACGGCGCGGCCGGACTGCACTATCCAGCCGACTTCGAACAACCGGCGCATCTGCGCGCGGGATGGGACAGCCTGTCCGAATCCCGCGCCTTTCGCCAACCGCAAGCTACGACCCCGGAGACTGACCATGAAGCGCACCTTCCAACCCTCGAACCTCGTTCGTGCGCGCCGTCACGGCTTTCGCGCCCGCATGGCCACCAAGGGCGGCCGCCGCGTGCTGAACGCCCGCCGCGCCAAAGGCCGCAAGCGCCTGTCGGCCTGATCCTGTCCGGCGGGGCGACCCGCCGACCAGAGGCTTTGCACATGCCGCCCCTGCCCCATCCCACCGCTGACCGCCAGCCAGGGGATGCCGGCACGGCGGCATTTCGCATGTCCGCATCCCGGCCCGCCGGCCCCGCCCTGCCGGTGCTGACCAAGCGGGCCGATTTCCTGGCCGCCGCACGCGCACGCCGCCAGGGAACCCCCGGCTTCCTGCTGCAGGCGCGGGACCGCGGCGACCAGGGACCGGCGCGGGTGGGCTTCACCTGCTCGAAGAAGCTGGGCAATGCCGTGGCCCGCAACCGCGCCAAGCGCCGGCTGCGCGAGGTCGCGCGGCTGGGCCTGCCGGGCAAGGCGCGACCGGGCTGGGACTATGTGCTGGTCGGGCGTCCGGGCGCCACGGCCGAGCGTGATTTCGCCGCGCTTTGCGAGGACCTGGCCTTCGCCCTGCGCAAGGTCCACAAATGAGCCCGCTGGCGCATCTGCTGGCCCTGCCGGTGCGCGGCTACCGGCTGCTGCTGTCGCCCTGGGTCGGGCATGGCTGCCGCTTCCAGCCGACCTGCTCGGCCTATGCGCTGGAGGCGCTGCAGCAGCACGGCGCGATCAGGGGCGGCTGGCTGGCGCTGCGCCGGATCGGGCGCTGCCATCCCTGGGGCGGGCAGGGTTTCGACCCGGTGCCGGGCTCCGAGGGCGATGGCGGGCAGGGCAAGGACCGCGATCATGGCACTGGCTGCCGCTAGAGGAGACGCCGCGATGCTGGACGATACAGACGAGACCGAGATCCACCCGCTTTTCGCGGGCGCGCCCTCCTCGACCGAGTTCCGCAAGCTGCGCAAGCGGCTGGTGCGCGAGACCCGCGCCGCGATCGAGGATTACGGCATGATCCGCCCCGGCGACCGCTGGCTGGTCTGCCTGTCGGGCGGCAAGGACAGCTATACCCTGCTGGCGGTGCTGCATGAATTGAAATGGCGCGGCCTCCTGCCGGTCGATCTGCTGGCCTGCAACCTGGACCAGGGCCAGCCCGGCTTTCCCGCCACGGTCCTGCCCGAATTCCTGACCGCCCGCGGGGTCGAACACCGGATCGAATATCAGGACACCTATTCCATCGTGACCGAGAAGGTCCCGCAGGGCCGCACCTATTGCGCGCTGTGTTCGCGGCTGCGGCGCGGCAACCTGTATCGCATCGCGCGGGAGGAAGGCTGTTCGGCCGTGGTGCTGGGGCATCACCGCGACGACATTCTGGAAACGTTTTTCATGAACCTGTTCCATGGCGGGCGCCTGGCAACAATGCCCCCCAAGCTGTTGAACGAAGAGGGCGATCTGACCGTCCTGCGGCCGCTGGCCTATGTGGCCGAGACCGATTGCGACCGTTTCGCGCGGGCGATGAACTATCCGATCATCCCCTGCGATCTCTGCGGCAGCCAGGAGGGGCTGCAGCGCGTCCAGGTCAAGAAACTGCTGGACGAATGGGAGGCCCGCACGCCCGGCCGCCGCCAGGTCATGTTCCGCGCGCTGATGAACGTCCGGCCCTCGCATCTTCTGGACCCGAAGCTGTTCGATTTCGCCCAGCTGTTCCCCGATCCGTCAAATTCGAGCGATATTCCCAGGCTGCGGCCGGAAGAACATTAACCGAACGGAAGGCATTTCGCGCTAATCCTCGTCAGGTGATTCCATGACGGGGAAGTTCGGTGACTGACGGATTGCACTCGCGCTGGCGGACCCTCTGGGACCGCATCGCCGCGCCCTGGACCCGCGGCGGGAACAATACCGTGCTGCTTCTGCGGCTGGAAAACCTGGCGCTGCTGACCGAACGGCTGGGCAAGGCGGGGATGTCGCAGCTTTTCGTCGGGCTGATGATGCGGCTCAGCGCCGGGACCCGCCCGCATGACCGGGTGCAGATCCTGGGCCAGGGCATCTTCGCCGTCGCCCTGCCCGGCCGGTCGGAAATCGAGGCGATGCGCATCTCGCTGCGCCTGCAGGAACAGGGCCAGCAGCCCGTCGGCATCGCCGGGCAGGAGGTGACGCCGGTCCTGACCGGCGTGCTGATCCGCGACCCGGCCGAGGCGGCGACGGCCTTCGGCGCCTTGATCGACAGCGGCCGCCGGCGCCTGATGGCGCTGCCGGTCGAGCGGATCGGCCGCATCAGCCTCTTCGAGCCGCGCCCCGCCGATCCCGACGACGACCTGCCCGCCACCGTGGCCGAGGCGGCGACCAGCGGCCAGATCATCGCCCATTTCCAGCCGCAGCTCTGCTGCAATTCCGGCCGGATCACCGGCTTCGAGGCACTTGCCCGCTGGCAGCACCCGACCCGCGGCCTGCTGGCCCCCGCCAGTTTCATGCCCGGCATGAGCGAGGCCGACCACAGCGCGCTGACCCTGCGGATCCTGCGCCAGGCGCTGGCGGCGCTGAAACATTGGGACCAGGCCGGACATGACGTGCCGACCGTGTCGCTGAACATCTCGAATTGCGCGCTTGCCGATCCCGGCTTCGCGGCATCGCTGCTGTGGGAGCTGGACCGGCAAGAGGTGTCCCCGTCGCGGCTGGTGCTGGAGGTGCTGGAAAGCGTCGGGCCGATCAGCAGCTCCTCGGCCGCAAGGCGGAACCTTGCGCGGCTGTCGGCGGCGGGCTGCCTGCTGGACCTGGACGATTTCGGCACCGGCTATGCCAGCCTGGACGCGATCCGGCAGTTCGGCGTCCACCGCATCAAGATCGACCGCAGCTTCGTGATGGGCTGCGATTGCGACCCCGCGCAGCAGCGCATGATCCTGGCGATCCTGGCCCTGGCCGAGCGGCTGGGGATCGACACCCTGGCCGAGGGGGTCGAGACGAGGGAAGAGCATTCCTTCCTGGCGCAGATCGGCTGCGACCAGGTCCAGGGCTATGTGATCGCCCGGCCGATGCCGCTGGAAGAGACGCTGGCCTTCCTGCAGGACCAGGAAAGCCGCGCGGCCAGGCTGCCGCCGCTGACCCGGAAAGAGGCGGGCTAGGCCCTCGCGACACGCGCCGCGGCGACGGAAATCATAAAATCCCCTTGCGTTTCGTCCCCGCGCGGGCAAATCCGCTTGACCTTTGATGGCCCCTTCTGTTGAACCGGCGCGACTGACGCGAAGACGGTGGTATCACGGAATGCAAGACAACAACCGCAATCTCATCCTGGCGACGGTGCTGTCGTTCCTGGTGATCCTTGTCTGGTACACGGTCTTCGCCCCCGAACCCGTTCCGCCGCAGCCCGACCAGCCAGCGGCGACGCAAACCGCCGACGGCACCGCCACGCCCCCGGCGGCCGATGGCGCCGCCCCCGGCGCGGACCTGGGCGAGACGGCGGCCGAGACGCCCCGCGCGGGCCGCGTCCGCATCGAATCCGCCGCGCTGTCTGGCTCGATCTCGCTGGCCGGCGGGCGGATCGACGACCTGATGCTGACCCGCTACCAGGAGACGCTGGACACGAATTCGCCGGCCGTGCGCCTGCTGGCCCCGTCCTCCGCGACCGCCGATCCCTCGGTCGACGCGACCGGCGCGAAACCCTATTACGCCGTCTATGGCTGGACCCCCGGCGCGGGCGTTGACCCGGCGCTGGTCCCCGGCCCGGCAACGGTCTGGGAACTCGAATCGGGCGAGACGCTGGCCCCCGGCCAGCCGGTGACGCTGGTCTGGGACAATGGCGCGGGCCAAATCTTCCGCCGCGTCTTCGAGCTGGACGAGAACTACCTGTTCACCGTCTCGCAAAGCGTCGCCAACAATGCCGAGACGCCCTTCGTCGCCGCCCCCTATGGCATCATCGCCCGCCACGGCCAGCCCGACACGCAGAACTTCTTCGTGCTGCACGAGGGCGCCGTGGGCATGCATGACGGCCAGCTGGTCGAGCTGAAATACAAGAGGATCGCCGATCTCGATCCGGTCGACCGCGAGGGCCGCGCCCAGATCCTGAACGTGGACGCCAATGGCTGGATCGGCTTCACCGATAAGTACTGGATGACCACCCTGGCCCCGGCCCCCGGCCAGTCCTTCACCGCCGTCGTGAAATATGCCGATGGCGCCGACATCTACCAGACCGAGGCGCGCTATCCGATGCAGACCGTCGCGGCGGGCGGCGAATACACCGCCAGCGGCTACCTGTTCGCGGGCGCGAAGGTCTGGGAGGTCATCCGCAGCTACGAGGAAAGCCCCGGCATCCAGCGTTTCGTCGATTCGATCGACTGGGGCTGGTTCTATTTCCTGACCAAGCCGATCTTCCGCCTGCTGCACTGGCTGCACGGCATGATCGGCAACATGGGCTGGTCGATCATCGCGCTGACCTTCATCCTGAAGCTGCTGGTCTTCCCGCTGGCGCGCAAGTCCTACATCTCGATGGCGAAGATGAAGGAATTGCAGCCCGAGATGGAGGCGATCAAGGAACGCACCGGCGACGACCGGATGAAGTTCCAGAAAGAGGTGATGGAGCTCTACAAGAGCCAGAAGGTGAACCCCGCCGCGGGCTGCCTGCCGGTGCTGTTGCAGATCCCGATCTTCTTCGCGCTCTACAAGGTGATCTTCGTCACGATCGAGCTGCGCCACGCGCCCTGGATCGGCTGGATCCGCGACCTTGCCGCGCCCGACCCGTCCAGCCTGCTGAACCTGTTCGGGCTGCTACCTTTCGCGGCGCCGGCCCAGGGCACGCTGCTGCATTCGCTGTCGCTGCCGGTCCTGGCCATCCTGCTGGGCGTCAGCATGTGGATGCAGCAGAAGCTGAACCCGGCACCCACCGATCCGGCGCAGAAGATGATCTTCGCCTGGATGCCCTGGATCTTCATGTTCATGCTGGGCGGCTTCGCCTCGGGCCTGGTGCTCTACTGGATCACCAACAACGTGATCACGATCTTCCAGCAATACACGATCATGTCGATGCACGGCCACCGGCCCGACCTGTTCGGCAACATCAGGTCCTCGATGCCCTCGCGGTCGCGCAAGTCGGCTCCCGGCAAGGGCAAGGGCAAGTGAGCGCAGGGCTGGCCCATATCCGCCGCCATCCGATCAAGACGATCGGCGGCGAGGGGCTGGCCGCGACGACGCTTGCCCCGGCCCGCCGCCTGCCCGGCGACCGCGAATGGGCGGTGCTGACCGAGGCGGGCGAGCGTCATGCGGGCGAGGCCGGCGAACCCGATCGCTGGCTGCCGAAATCCTGCTTCCTGCGCGGCGTCGCCTCGGCGCCGCTGCAGGCGGTCAGCGGCGGCTGGCGCGACGGGCGGATCGCGCTGTCCCATCCCGACCGGCCGGGAATCGATGTCGATCCGGCCAGCGAGGGCGCGCGGCTGGTCGACTGGCTGCGCCCGCTCTGGCCCGAGACGGCTCCGGCCCCGACCCGGCTGGTCCGGGGGGCGGCGATCTGGACCGACCAGAAATGGCCGTGGATCTCGATCCTGTCGCTGTCCAGCCTTGCCGAACTGGAAAGCCGCACCGGCCAGGTGCTCGGCATCGACCGCTGGCGGGGCAACCTGTGGGTCGAGGGCTGGGAGCCCTTCGCCGAACGCGCCCTGATCGGGCAGGTCATCCATGTCGGCGCGGTCGAGCTGCGCGTCACCGCCCATATCGGCCGTTGCGAGGCGACCAGCGCCAGCACCGACACCGGCCGGCGCGACATCGACATGCTTGCGACGCTGGACCGGCTTTACGGCCATACCGATTTCGGCATCTTCGCCGAGGTGGTCGAGGGCGGACGGATCGCCGTCGGCGACGCGGTGCGGACATGAAGGTCGCCTTCCCCCTCGCCCCCGAACCCGAGGCCGACGTGGCCGAGGCCGCCCGCCTGCTGTTCGCGGGGCCGGTCGATTTCCTCAAGGGCGTGGTCGCCATGGACGGGCTGCCGCCCGCCGACCGCCCCGAGGTCTGCTTCGCCGGGCGCTCGAATGTCGGGAAATCCAGCCTGATCAACGCGCTGACCGGCCGCAAGGGCATTGCGCGGGCCTCGAACACGCCGGGGCGCACGCAGGAGATCAACTATTTCACCCTGGGCGATCACGGCTATCTGGTCGACCTGCCGGGCTATGGCTTCGCCAAGGCCCCGGTGGCGGTGGTCGCGAAATGGCAGGCGCTGCTGAAATCCTATCTGGCCGGCCGGCCCACGCTGCGCCGCGCCTTCTGCCTGATCGATTCGCGCCACGGCATCAAGCCCGTGGATCACGAGATCATGACGCTGCTGGACCGCTCGGCCGTGCCCTTCCAGGTGGTGCTGACCAAGGCCGACAAGCTGGGCCCCAATGCCATCCGCCCGGTGCTGGAGCAGGTCGAGGCCGAGCTGCAGAAGCATCCCGCCGCCTTCCCGCAGCTGGTCGTCACCTCCTCGGACAAGGGCCAGGGAATCGCCACGCTGCGCAGCATCATCGCCGGGCTGGACTGATCCGCCGATGCGTCCTAGGGTCCGCCCGTCGCTTGGGGGCCTTGAAGGATGAGAAAGCAGAAGATGAACCGGGACTGGATCGCCACCGCTCGCACCCTGTCGGAAGCCCTGCCCTATCTGCAGCGCTATTCGGGTGCGGTCGTCGTGGTGAAATTCGGCGGCAATGCGATGGGCGACGACCAGGCCATGGCCGAGTTCGCCCGCGACATCGTGCTGATGAAACAGGTCGGCATGAACCCGGTCGTCTGCCATGGCGGCGGCCCGATGATCAACGAATTGCTGGGCAAGCTGGGCATCGAGAGCCGCTTCGTGCGCGGCAAGCGCGTGACCACCAAGGAAACCGTCGAGGTGGTCGAGATGGTGCTGTCGGGCCTGGTCAACAAGCGCATCGTGCAGGCCATCAACGATGCCGGGGGCCGCGCGGTGGGCATCAGCGGCAAGGACGACGACATGATGGTCTGCGAGGCGGACGATCCCGAGCTGGGCTTTGTCGGCCGCCCGATCGAGATGAACGTGCAGATCATCCGCGACCTCTACAGCGCCGGGATGATCCCGGTGATCGCCCCTGTGGCCACCGGCATGGAGGATAACGAGACCTTCAACGTCAACGGCGATACCGCGGCCGGCGCCATCGCGGGCGCGCTGCGCGCCGACCGGCTGCTGCTTCTGACCGACGTGGCGGGGGTCAAGGACGGCTCGGGCGAGGTAGTGACCCAGCTGCATCCCGACCAGGTCCGCGCCATGATTGCCGAGGGCACCATCGCCGGCGGCATGATTCCCAAGACCGAGACCGCGCTGAAGGCGCTGGATGACGGCGTGCGCGCCGTGGTCATCCTCGACGGCCGGGTGCCGAATGCCTGCCTGCTGGAGCTGTTCACCGAACATGGCGCGGGCAGCCTGATCCGCTCGACCGAGCCGCGGGTGAAGCCGCGCGGATTGCGCCAGGGGGATACCGGGCTCTGACGCCCGAAGACGGCAGCGGCCGGATCCTGTCAGACATGCTTGCCCCGCAGGCGGACCCTGTGGCAGGCTGCCCCGGCAACCGGCCTGGCAAATGAGGCAGAACCTTCCATGACCCCGCTCGGATATCGACGCCTGATCCTGACCCGCCATGCCAAATCGGCCTGGGACGATCCGACGCTGGCCGATCACGACCGGCCGCTGAACGACCGTGGCCGCCGCGCGGCCCGCGCGCTTGGCGACTGGCTGGCCAGCCGCGGCTACGAGCCCGAGGAGGTGCTGTGTTCCTCGGCCCGTCGCACGCAGGAGACCTGGCAGTCGGTGACCATCACGCCGCTGGAAGTGCGCCCGCTGGTCCGGGTCGAGCCCGGCCTCTACAACGCGGCGCCGGAAAAGATGCTGACCATCCTGCGCACGGCCAGCCAGCAGACGGTGATGATGCTGGGCCACAATCCCGGCATTTCCGAGCTTGCGGCCATGCTGCCCGCGCATCCGCCGCTGGACCCGGATTTCCGCCGCTATCCGACCGCGGCGACGCTGGTGGTGGATTTCCAGATCGACAGCTGGTCGCAGCTCGTGCCCGGCCAGGGCAGCGTGATGGACTTCATCCGCTTCGACGGGCGCCGTTGACGACAGCCGATGCCGTCCGGCACCCGCCCGTCGCGGGGCGCTGGATGACCGGGCAAGAGTGGCCAGGGATGAACGGGACGGACGACCACGACAGGGACCGCGCGCCTCGGGCGCAGGCGTCGGAGGCCGGGGCGAACGCGGACCAGCCCGAGGTCGTGATCCTGATGGCGACCTATCAGGGGGCCCGCTTTCTTCAGGCGCAGCTGGACAGCATCGCCGGGCAGACCCATGCGAACTGGTCGCTGATCGCCTCGGATGACGGGTCCTCGGACGGCAGCCGCGAGATCCTGGCGCGCTTTGCCGCCGCCCATGACGCCGGGCGCGTGACGCTGATCGAGGGGCCGCGCGCCGGCGCCACCCGCAATTTCCTGCACCTGCTGGACGCCGCGCCCGGGGACCGCATCCTCGGCTTCTGCGACCAGGACGATGTCTGGCTGCCGGGGAAACTGGCGCGGGCGGTCTCGGCGCTGCGTGCCTGCGATGGCGCCGCACATTATGCCGCCCGGACGGTGATCTGCGACGAGGAGTTGCGCCCGGTGACGGAATCGCGGCATTTCGGGCGCCCCTTCGGCTTCCGCAACGCCCTGATCCAGGCCTGCATGGCCGGCAATGCCTCGGTCTTCAACGCCGAGGCCGCGCGGATCCTGAAGGCGGGCGCCGCTGCCGCCGCGCAGGCGCGGATCGTCTCTCATGACTGGTGGGCCTATCAGCTTCTGTCCGGTTCCGGCGCGCAGATCCTGCGCGATGCCGAGCCGGTGCTACTGTATCGCCAGCACGGGCGAAGCGAGATGGGCCGGAACGACACCGCCCGCGCCATGGCCAGGCGCTTCGGGATGCTGTTCGCGGGCGATTTCGGCAGGTGGCTGCGGGCGAACCACCTGGCACTGTCCGGCGCCGAGACCCTGACCGCCGCGAATCGCGCCCTGCTGGCAGAGTTCGGCGAGGCGCTGTTCCTGCCCGGCCCGCAGGCCGCGCGGGCGCTGCGGCGCCTTGGCCTCTATCGCCATACGCGGCCCGGCACGCTGGCCTTCTATGCCGCGGCGGCGGCGGGGCGGCTGCGTCAGCCGCGCTCGGAGGCCAGCCTCACCAGATAGCTGCCATAGTCGTTCTTGGAATATTGCGCCGCGCGTTCCCGCAGGTCATCGGCGCTGATCCAGCCGGCGTCGAAGGCAATCTCCTCGGGGCAGCCGGTCTGCAGGCCCTGGCGGTTTTCCAGCGTCCGCACGAAATTCCCGGCATCCAGAAGGCTGGCATGGGTACCCGTGTCCAGCCAGGCGAAGCCGCGCCCCATCAGCTCGACATCCAGCATCCCCTCGGCAAGGTAGCTTTCCAGAAGCGTGACGATCTCCAGCTCGCCCCGCTCGGACGGCTTGACCTGCCGCGCCCGTTCCGGCGCCGTCCCGTCCAGGAAATAGAGCCCGGTGACGGCATAGTTCGAGGGCGGCTCTTTCGGCTTCTCGATGATCGAGCGGACCCGCCCCTGGCCGTCAAAATCCACGACGCCATAGCGTTCCGGGTCGCTGACGCGATAGCCGAAGACGGTGCCGCCGGCGGGCCGCTGGTCGGCGGCCTTCAGCAGCAGCGGCAGCCCGTGCCCGAAGAAGATGTTGTCGCCCAGCACCATCGCCGAAGGCGCGCCGGCCAGAAAATCCTCGGCCAGCAGATAGGCCTGGGCCAGCCCGTCGGGCGAGGGCTGCACGATCCACTCGAAGCGCAGGCCCCACTGGCTGCCGTCGCCCAAGAGGCGCTGGAACTGCGCCTGATCCTCGGGCGTGGTGATGATGGCGATGTCGCGGATGCCGGCCAGCATCAGCACCGTGATCGGGTAATAGATCATCGGCTTGTCATAGAGCGGCAGCAGCTGCTTCGACACGCCCATGGTGATCGGATAGAGCCGCGTCCCCGATCCGCCCGCCAGAATGATGCCCTTGCGCTGAGTCATGCGGTTCTCTCCAGTTCGGCCAATACCTCGTCCAGGCCCCTGCGCCAGTCCGGGCGCGGGATGCCGAAATCGCGTTCGATCCGGGTGCAATCCAGCCGCGAATTCAGCGGGCGCCGCGCCGGGGTGGGGTAATCCGCCGTCGCGATGGGGGTAATCCTGACCGACATGGCGCTGCGGGCGAAGATCTCGGCGGCGAAATCGGCCCAGCTGGCATCCGGCGTCCCCGAGAAGTGATAGATGCCGCCGCCCGTGCCGGCCTGCATCGCGCGGGCCATGACCAGCAGCGCCTCGGCGATGGCCCCCGCCGGGGTCGGGCCGCCGGTCTGATCGGCGACGATCGACAGCGCGTCGCGTTCCGCCCCCAGCCGCAGCATGGTCTTGACGAAATTCGCGCCATGGGCCGAAAAGACCCAGGAGGTGCGCAGGACGGCCCATTGCCCGCCCGCCTCGGCGACGCCGCGCTCGCCGGCCAGCTTGGTCGCCCCGTAGACGCCCAGGGGGCCGGTCGCGTCATCCTCGCGCCAGGGTCGGTCGCCCGAGCCGTCGAAGACGTAATCGGTCGAGACATGCAGGAAGGGCACGCCCAGTTCTGCCGCCGCTCGCGCCATGGCCGCGGGGGCGGCGGCATTCACCAGCCGCGCGGCCTCGGCCTCGCTTTCCGCGCGATCCACGGCGGTATGGGCGGCGGCATTGATGATCGCCGCCGGCGCATGGGCGCGGATCGCCGCCGCACAGCTTTCGGGATCGGTCAGATCCGCCGCCTCGCGGCCCAGAAACAGCGCCTCGGGCGCCCGCCGGGCCAGTTCCCGCGCCACCTGCCCGGTGCGTCCGAAGACCAGCAGCCCGCGCATCAGCCCTGCCCCAGCCGCTTGCCCACGCCCTCGCGCGACAGAAGCGGCTGCCACCAGTCGCGATTGTCCAGATACCATTCGACGGTGCGCCGCAGCCCCTCCTCGACCGTGACCGAGGGCCGCCAGCCCAGTTCCTCGCGGATGCGGGTCGGGTCGATGGCATAGCGCCGGTCATGGCCCGGCCGGTCGGTCACGAAGCTGATCAGCCGGTCGTGGGGCGCGCCCTGGGGGTGAAGATCGTCCATATGGGCGCAGATGGTGCGCACAAGATCTATGTTCTTGGCCTCGTTCTCGCCGCCGATATTGTAGCTGCGGCCGATCTGCCCCTGTTCCACGACCAGCAGCAGCGCATCGGCGTGATCCTCGACATAGAGCCAGTCGCGGACATTGCCGCCATCGCCATAGACCGGGATCGGCTGGCCGGCCAGGGCCTTCAGGATCACCACCGGGACCAGCTTCTCGGGGAAGTGATAGGGGCCGTAATTGTTCGAGCAATTGGTCAGCACGACCGGCAGGCCATAGGTCTCGTGCCAGGCGCGGGCCAGGTGGTCCGACCCCGCCTTGCTGGCCGAATAGGGGCTGCGCGGGTCATAGGGCGTTTCTTCCGTGAACTGCCCGGTCTCGCCCAGGGAACCGAAGACCTCGTCGGTCGAGATATGGTGGAAGCGGAAGGTCTCGGGCCGGCCCTGCGCGGTCCACCACTGGCGGGCGGCCTCCAGCATGTTGAAGGTGCCGATCACGTTGGTCTCGATGAAGGCCGCCGGCCCGTCGATCGAGCGGTCCACATGGCTTTCGGCCGCCAGATGCATCACCACGTCGGGCCGATGCGCCGCGAAGATCCGGTCCAGCGCCGCGCGGTCCCGGATATCGGCCTGCTCGAAGCTGTAGAGCGGGCTGCCTGCCACCGGCGCGACGTTTTCCAGGTTGGCGGCATAGGTCAGCGCATCCAGGTTGACGACCTCGTGCCCCCGCGTCACCGCAAGCCGCACGACGGCCGAACCGATGAAGCCCGCCCCGCCCGTCACCAGAATCTTCATGCGCTTTCTCCGTAAGCGAAGGGCGATTGCCAGTCGCCGAAGGGCGTCGCCGCGCGGTCCTTGTCCGACAGATGCGGCGCCTCCACGTTCCAGTCGATGTCCAGGCTGTCCCACAGGACCGCCCCGTCGCTGGCGCGATCATAATGCGCCGTGCATTTGTAGATGATTTCCGTATCCGGCTCGCATGTGACGAAGCCGTGCAGGAAACCGGCGGGAATCCACAGTTGCCGGCCGTTTTCATGGGAAAGCTCGACCGCGACCCATTGGCCGTAATGGGGGCTGCCCCGGCGCGCATCGACGGCCACGTCCAGCAGCCTGCCACGCCCGCAGCGGACCAGCTTGCCCTGGGCATGGGGCGGCGACTGGTAATGCAAGCCGCGCAGCGTGCCGGTCTGATGCGACATCGAGTGATTGTCCTGCACGAAGTCCGGCAGCTCCAGCCCCGCCTCGGCCAGGGCCCGGCGATTCCAGCTTTCGGAAAAGAATCCGCGCGAATCGCCATGCCTGGCCGGCGTGATGATGACGACCCCAGGCAGATCCGTGTTTTCGATTTTCATTCGCCAGCTCACTCTTCATATCGCCACAGCGCCTTCTGCATAATGCAGAGCAACCTGCGAGGCTACACCAGAAGTCGCGCCGTCGCTGCGCCGCAACAGCGGCGACACTTTAATTCGCAAAATCGCCGAAATGCGCATTATAGTTGCGCTGCGGTTGCGAAATCCCTATCCCTTGCTGCAATGCCGCAAGGGGACGAATCGATGAAAGACATGCAGCACCAGACCGAAGCCGTCCTGACCGAGATCGAGGATCTGCTTGGCCGCGCGACCGCGGCCCTGCGCGACCGGCTTGCGCCCTCGGGCAAGGTCGATGCCACGCTTCTGGAACGGCACCAGCACGCCGCCCATGCCCTGTCCTGGCTGGCGACCTATGTCGAATCGCTGAAGCAGCTGGCGGCGTGGTCGGGCCGCGTCTCGGGGCGGATCGAGGCGCTGATCCTGCAGATCGGCTTCGGGGAATACCTGTCGCAGATCGCCGGCGGCATTCCGATGAGCCAGACGGAATTCGCCCGGCTGTCGGACCTCAGCGTTGACTGGCAGCCCTCGGAGGCGGCGCGCGCGCTGATGGCGGGCAACAGCCCCGAGGCCCGCGCCGAGCTGGCCCAGCTGATCGCGGAAAACAGGGGCAGCGCCACCTTCGGCAATACCGGGCTGGATGAGGATCTGGAGATGATCCGCGACCAGTTCCGCCGTTGGGCCGACGACAAGGTCGTCCCCCATGCCCATGACTGGCACCTGAAGGACCAGCTGATCCCGATCGAGATCATCCAGGAACTGGCCGAGCTGGGCGTCTTCGGCCTGACCATCCCCGAGGAGCTGGGGGGCCTCGGCATGTCCAAGGCGGCGATGGTCGTGGTCAGCGAGGAACTGTCGCGCGGCTATATCGGCGTCGGCAGCCTGGGCACCCGCAGCGAGATCGCGGCCGAACTGATCCTGGGCGGCGGCACCGAAGAACAGAAGGCGCATTGGCTGCCCAGGCTGGCCAGCGGGGAAATCCTGCCCACCGCCGTCTTCACCGAGCCCAATACCGGCAGCGACCTGGGCAGCCTGCGCACCCGCGCGGTGCGCGATGGCGATGTCTGGAAGATCACCGGCAACAAGACCTGGATCACCCATGCCGCGCGCACCCATGTGATGACGCTGCTGGCGCGCACCGATCCCGACACCACCGATTACCGCGGATTGTCGATGTTCCTGGCCGAGAAGGTGCCGGGCACGGACGCGGACCCCTTCCCGACCCCCGGCATGACCGGCGGCGAGATCGAGGTCCTGGGCTATCGCGGCATGAAGGAATACGAGCTGGGCTTCGACGGCTTCGAGGTCAAGGCCGAGAACCTTCTGGGCGGCGAGACCGGCCAGGGCTTCAAGCAGCTGATGCAGACCTTCGAATCGGCCCGCATCCAGACCGCCGCCCGCGCCATCGGCGTGGCCCAGAACGCGCTGGAGCTGGGGTTGCAATATGCGCTGGACCGCAAGCAGTTCGGCCATGCGCTGATCCATTTCCCGCGCGTCGCCGACAAGCTGGCGATGATGGCGGTCGAGATCATGATCGCCCGCCAGCTGACCTATTTCAGCGCCTGGGAAAAGGATCACGGCCATCGCTGCGACCTGGAGGCCGGGATGGCCAAGCTGCTGGGTGCCCGCGTGGCCTGGTCCAGCGCCGACAATGCGCTGCAGATCCATGGCGGCAACGGCTTCGCGCTGGAATATCAGGTCAGCCGTGTGCTCTGCGATGCACGCATCCTGAACATTTTCGAGGGTGCGGCCGAAATTCAGGCGCAAGTGATCGCAAGGCGGCTTCTGGGCTGAAAATGTTTCGGCTAAAGTGCTGGACAATTTGCGGTTCCTCCGCAATTTGACCATCGCATTTCAAGGAGCATCCCGATGTTCAACCGCCGTTCCGCCGCCGCTGCAACCGCACTTGCGGCCACCTTCGCGCTTGCCGCCTGCCAGGATTCCCCGCCGCCGACTGCCGTGGGCGGCATTCCCATGGGCGACTATGTGATGGTGGGCATCGGCAACGGCACGGTGCCGCTGCGCAACATCACCATGCAGGTGAACGAGACCAGCATCTCGGGCCGCGGCCCCTGCAACGGCTATGGCGCGCTGAACACCGCCGAACTGCCCGCCGTTGCGCTGAGCAACTTCACCACCACCTATGCGACCTGCAAGGACCAGGCGCTGGAGGACCGTTTCTTCAACGCCCTGCGCCAGGCGACCGAGATGGAATATTACGGCGGCGTCTTGCGCGTGAAGGGCCCGACCTGGCTGGTCTTCGAACGCGGCGTGCCGGCCTCGCAGGCGACCTCGGGGGTCAGCGCGCTGGAAGCCGCGCGCGGCACCCAGTAGGCGCGCGCCTCAGCCCTGTTCCGCCGCCGCCAGCAGCCGCCGCATCAGCCGGTCGCGCGCGGCGGGCAGGCGGCGGCCGGCCAGTTCGGCCGCGATCCGGCTTTCCAGGAAATGGCCGGTGATCGCCAGCCCCTCCTGCAACCCGCGCCCGCGATTGTCCCCTGCCCCGCCCATCAGCGCCGGCAGGGGCAGCAGCCGGTCGGCCCAGTCGCCCGCGCCCTGCCGGCTGACCGCGCGGCCCGAACGCGGGCTGACATAGGCCAGCCCCTCGCGCGCGCCGGTCACCGCGCAGCGCGACAGGTCCAGGCCGAAGCCCATCTCGTCCAGCAGCAGCATCTCCCACAGAAGATAGCGCGCGGCCCAGTCGCCGCCCGATTCCATCGCGTCCAGCAGCGCCTCGGTCTGCTCCGCCAGGCGCGGATGCGGGTCGCGTTCGGGCAGCGCGAAGGACAGAAGCGCGCAGACCGCGTTCAGCCCGGACAGCGCCAGCGGATCGGCCAGCAGGCCGGCCCGCGCGCGCAGCGGCTCCGCCGTGAAGGTGCCAAGCTGGTCGTCCCTGCGCGCCCGCCAGCGCAGCTGCAGCCGCGATCCCGGCTGCAGCATCGCCGCCCGCCTGCGCGAGGCGCCACCCGGCACCAGCCCGGCATGGCGCCCCTGCCCGGCGGTCAGCACCTCGATGATGACGCCGTTCTCGCCGAAGGGGCGCCGGGCGATGACCGTGCCGTCAGCCTGCCATTCCATCGCCGCGCGTCAGGCCCCGGCCGCATCGGGCAGGGTCAGCGCCCCATCCGGCGACAGCGGCCAGAACGGGTTCATCGCGATTTCCCAGACATGCCCGTCGGGATCGGCGAAATAGCCCGAATAGCCGCCCCAGAATACCTTCTCGGGCCGCTTCAGCAGCTCTGCCCCGGCCTCCAGCGCGGCGTCGAAAACCGCATCGACCTCGGCCTCGCTGGCGCAGTTCTGGGCCAGGGTCATCGCGCCGGCGCCAAGGGTCGCGCCTGGCCGGCCCTGGTCCTCGGCCAGGTCCGAGAGGCCGAACAGCGCCAGCACCGCGCCCTGCATCTGGTAGAAGAAGACGCCGGGGGCGGAATCGCCATGCGGCTGCCAGCCCCAGCGGGCATAGAAATCGCGCGACCGCTCCAGATCGGCCACGCCAAGCGTGATCAGCGTCACGCGCTGTCGGGGATAGCTCATCGCGCCCTCCTGGCTGCTGCCGGCACAGGCTGGCACGCGGCGCCGTGGCAGGCAAGCCGCGCTATTGCATCCGTGTCGCCGCCGCCATCGCCCGCATCGCCTCGCGGCGCTTCACCCTGGCCTGGCGCAGCAGCGACACCGAATAGATCACCAGCGCCGCCCAGATCAGCGGGAAGGCGATCATCCGCGCGCTTCCGAAGGGTTCGCCGAAGACCAGCACGGCGCAGAGGAAGATCATCGTCGGCGCGATATATTGCAGGATGCCGACCGTGGACAGCCGCACCAGCTTGGCGCCATTGGCATAGAGCATCAGCGGAATCGCCGTGACCGCGCCGCAGCCGATCAGCAGCAGCGTGTCGCTGAGGGATCCGGCGGCGAAATGCGACCGGCCGGTCAGCTGCAGCCACATGGCGATCCCGACGGCGAAGGGGCACAGCAGCAGCACCTCCAGCGTGAAGCCCTGATTCGGCCCCAGCGGCAGGCTTTTCTTGCAATAGGCGTAAAAGCCCCAGCTCAGCGTCAGCCCCAGCGCCACGATCGGCAGCCGCCCGGCCTGGACCGTCAGGATGATCACCGCCGCCGCCGCCAGCGCGATCGCGGCCATCTGCGCGCGGCTGAGCCGTTCCTTCAGGATCACCGCGCCCAGAAAGACGCTGAACAGCGGGTTGATATAGTAACCCAGCGCCGCCTCCAGCGCCTGGTCGTTGACGATGGCCCAGACATAGATCAGCCAGTTGGCCGAGACCAGGATCGCCGTCACCGCCGCCATCGCCAGAAGGCGGGGCGTGCGCAGCGCCGCGACCACCTCGTCGGCGCGGCGCTGCCAGATCAGCACGGCGGCGGCGATGGGCAACGACCAGATCACCCGATGCGCGATCACCTCGACCGGCGGCACATGCGCCAGCGCCTTCATGTAGAGCGGCAGGAACCCCCACAGGAAATAGGTCACGGTCACAAGGACCAGACCGCGCGGCGAATCGCTGTTGGAATCGACGGGAATGCTCATGAGATTTGCATATGCTGCAATCCGTGCCGACGCCAGAGGCAGCGTCGCTCAGCCCAGCCCCTCGTCATCCAGCAGGGTGCGGCCGTCGCGGCTCTCGATCTCGATCACCCACAGGTCGCCGTCATAGCCGCGCTGGCGGCGGATCGCCTCGTCGATCTCGCGCTCGGGACCCTCGGCGGTCAGGCGCCAGGGCCGGGTGTCGGTGTCGAAATCCCATTCGCGGGCGTAAAGCCGGGCGGTCCCGTCCAGCAGCGCGCATTTGACCATGACCGCGCCCGCCACGTCATCGCCATGGGCAAGCACATAGGCGGGGATGTTCGCCAGCCCCAGCCGCGCCAGATAGGCGCCGACCCAGATGCCGGCGGCCAGCCGCGGCTCAACCATCGCCATCCTTGAAATCAAGCCCCATCTCGGTGAACCGCTCGGCCTCGTCCAGCCAGTTCTCGCGGACCTTGACCTGCAGGAACAGGTGGACGCGGCGGCCCATGAATTCCTCCAGCTCGGCGCGGGCCAGCTGGCCCACGGCCTTGATCGTCTCGCCGCCCTTGCCCAGCACGATGCCCTTGTGGCCGGGCCGCGCGACATAGACGATCTGGTCGACGCGGGCCGAGCCGTCCTTGCGCTCCTCCCAGGCCTCGGTTTCCACGGTCAGCTGATAGGGGATTTCCTCGTGCAGCCGCAGGGTCAGCTTTTCGCGGGTGATCTCGGCGGCGATCATGCGCATGGGCAGGTCGGCGATCTGGTCCTCGGGGTAAAGCCACGGCCCCTCGGGCAGCGCCCCCGCCAGCCAGTCGCGCAGGTCGTCGCAGCCATGGCCCTTTTCGGCGCTGATCATGAAGGTGTTGACGAAGGGATAGGCCGCGTTCAGCTGCGCCGACAGCGCCAGCAGCGCCTCGGCCTTGACCCGGTCGATCTTGTTGATGACCAGCGCCACCGGCGTCTTGCCGTCCAGCGCCTTCAGCTGCTCGATGATCGCGGCGGCGCCATCGGTCAGCCCGCGATGCGCCTCGATCAGCAGCAGGACCAGGTCGGCGTCCGAGGCGCCCCCCCAGGCGGCGGCGACCATGGAGCGGTCCAGCCGGCGGCGCGGGCGGAAGATGCCGGGCGTGTCGACGAAGACGATCTGGCTGGCGCCCTCGATGGCGATGCCGCGGATGCGGGCGCGGGTGGTCTGGACCTTGTGCGTCACGATCGAGACCTTGGCCCCGACCATCCGGTTCAGCAGGGTGGACTTGCCGGCATTGGGCTCTCCGATCAGGGCGACGAAGCCGGCACGGGTGGTGGTCTCGGTCATTGGCGGCCCTCCAGCCGGTCCAGCAGCGCCTGCGCGGCGGCCTGTTCGATGCTGCGTTTCGTGCCGGCGCCCTGCGCCTCGGCCTCGCGGCCGTCGGCCAGCCGCACGGTCATGCGGAAGGTGGGCGCATGGTCGGGGCCGGAACGCTCGGTCTGGATATAGCGCGGCGGCGGCATGCCGTTGGCCTGCGCCCATTCCTGAAGCGCGGTCTTGGCGTCGCGCGGATCGTCCTCGATGCTGGCCAGCCGCCCGGCCCACAGGGCCAGCACCACCCGGCGCGCGACGTCGAAGCCCGCATCCAGATAGACGGCGGCCAGCACCGCCTCCATCGCGTCCGCCAGCAGCGCATCCTTGCGCCGGCCGCCCGACATCATCTCGGACCGGCCCAGCTTCAGCACTTCGCCCAGACCGATCTCGCGCGCGACGGCGGCGCAGGTCTCGCCCCTGACCAGCGCGTTGTAGCGCGGCGCCAGCTGGCCCTCGCTGGCGCCGCGGTCGGCCTCCAGCAGCGCCTCGGCCATCACCAGCCCCAGGACGCGGTCGCCCAGGAATTCCAGCCGCTGATTGTCGGGCCGGGTGGCGGTCGAGATCGAGCCGTGGGTCAGCGCGCGGATCAGCAGCTCGGGCCGCGCGAAATCGTGGCCCAGCCGCCCCATGAAGGCGCGGATGTCGGCCCCCGGCGTCAATGGACCGCCTTGAAGAAGCGGTCCCCGCGCCAGGTCCAGAAATACAGAAGCGAGCTTCCGGCCGAGGAGAACATGATCCGGTCGGCGCGGCCGATCAGGAATTCGGCCGGCACGAAGCCCAGGCCCCCGACCTGCGCGGGAAAGCGCGAATCCTCGGAATTGTCGCGGTTGTCGCCCATGAAGAAATACTGGCCATCAGGCACGGTGAAGGTGGCGGTGTCGTCGGCCACCCAGCCATCGACGATGTTCAGCACGCTGTGGCTGCGCCCGCCCGGCAGGGTCTCGGTGAAGCGCTGCTTGGCGCATTCGCCGCCCTCGGGCACCGGGTCGTTGACGCAGCGCGGCACCAGCCCCTGCGGGCCCTGCCGCTCCTTGACCTCGATGAAGTCGCCGGCGGGCGTCAGCGGCACTTCCTCGCCGTTCAGCCACAGCCGGCCGCCGCGCATCTGCACGGTGTCGCCCGGCAGGCCGATCACCCGCTTGATGAAATCCACGTCGCGGGTCGGGTGGCGGAAGACGGCGACATCGCCGCGCTCGGGTTCCGAGCCGAAGATCCGGCCGCTGATCGGGCAGATCGCGAAGGGGCAGGAATAGCGCGAATAGCCGTAAGCCATCTTGTTGACGAACAGGAAGTCGCCGATCAGCAGCGTGTCCTTCATGCTGCCCGAGGGGATCCAGAAGGGCTGGAAGAACAGGGTGCGGAAAATGCCCGCGATCACCAGCGCCCAGAAGATCGTCTTGATCGTCTCCCAGATGCCTTCCTTCTTGCGGACCGCCTTGTCAGCCATCATTCCGTCCTTCATTCCTTGGCAAGCGGCGCCTGGCCGCATCGCGCGTTCATGGTCCCCCGCGGGGGGCAAAGTCAAGCTTGCGCGTCAGCGCGGGGCAATGCCTCGATCACCACGAAGGCCTGTGCCCAGGGGTGATCGTCGGTCAGCGTCACATGGACCACCGCCCGGTGGCCGGGGGGCGTCATCGCGGCCAGGCGGTCGGCGGCCCAGCCGGTCAGCTCCATCACCGGCTGCCCGCCCGGCAGGTTCGAGACCGCCATGTCGCGCCAGCTGATCCCCATGGCCAGCCCGGTGCCAAGCGCCTTGCTGCAGGCCTCTTTCGCGGCCCATCTTTTCGCCAGCGTCCCGGCCTCGTCCATGCGGCGGGCGGCGCGGGCCAGTTCGGTCGGCGTGAAGACGCGGTTGCGGAACCGGTCGCCGAAGCGGTCCAGCGTGCCGGCGATGCGCTCGATATTGGCCAGGTCGGTGCCGATGCCCAGGATCATGACCGTGCCTCCGGGATCGAGGGGGGGATCATGGGTATTTGTGCAACGAAGAAACGGCCGGGATACGGCATGTCAGGCGCGCGCCTTTTCCATGCGGCGGCGCATTTCGCGGATGGCGGCGCCGAGGCCGGTGAAGACCGACTCGGCGATCAGGAAATGGCCGATGTTCAGCTCCTTGAGCTGCGGCAGCGCGGCGATGGGGGCGACCGTGTCGAAGGTCAGGCCGTGGCCGGCATGGACCTCCAGCCCCAGTCCCGCGGCCAGCCGCGCGCCCTCGGCCAGGCCGGCCAGTTCCGCGTCGCGCTCGGCCAGGCGGCCCTCGGTGTCCAGGTCGCAATAGGCGCCGGTATGCAGTTCCACCACCGCCGCGCCGATCCGGGCCGAGGCCTCGATCTGGCGGGGCTCGTGGCCGATGAACATCGACACGCGGCAGCCCGCCTCGCGCAGCGGCGCGATGAAATCGGCCAGCCAGGCTTCGTTCCCGGCCACGTCCAGCCCACCCTCGGTGGTGCGTTCCTCGCGCTTTTCGGGCACCAGGCAGACGGCATGGGGGCGGTGGCGCAGGGCGATCGCCTGCATTTCCGCCGTCGCGGCCATTTCCAGGTTCAGCGGCAGGCGCAGCCCCTGCATCAGCGCGTCGATATCGGCGTCCGAGATATGGCGGCGATCCTCGCGCAGATGGGCGGTGATGCCGTCGGCGCCGGCTTCTTCCGCGATCCGGGCGGCGCGCAGCGGGTCGGGCCAGGGCGTGCCGCGCGCGTTGCGGATGGTGGCGACGTGGTCGATATTGACGCCCAGGCGCAGCATGTCATGGCTCCGTGTCGATGCGTTGCCGCGGCAGTCTATAGCGGCGCGGGGGCCGGCGCCAGATCCGTGGCCACCGCCCACCAGCCCTGCCGCGACAGGGCGGCGGCGGCGGTTTCCGCCGCCCGCGCATCCGCGAAGATCCCGAAGCAGGTCGCGCCCGAGCCCGACATCCGCGCCAGCCGCGCCCCCTGCCCCGACAGCGCCGCCAGCACCTGCCCGATGATGGGCGCCAGCGCCATCGCGGGCGGCTGCAAATCGTTGCGGGTCCGCGCCAGCCAGCCGACCAGCGCCTCGGCATCGGCAAAGGCCGGAAGCGGCGGCAGGGGCGGGTTGTCGCGGCTGGCCAGCGCGGCAAAGACCTGCGGGGTGGGGATCGCGACGCCGGGATTGATCAGCACCAGCGGCAGCGCGGGCATGGCGGGCAGCGGTGCGACCCGCTCGCCGATGCCGCTCATCCGGGCGGGGACCGAGGCCAGGCAGACCGGCACATCCGCGCCCAGAAGCTGCGGATCGGCGGGCAGCGGATGGCCGCGCCGCGCGAAGGCCCGCAGCACCGCCGCCGCATCGGCCGAACCGCCGCCGATGCCGCTGGCGACGGGCAGGTTCTTGGTCAGCGTGATCGCGGCCTGCCCCCCCGCCAGCCGCGCCGCGCGCAGGCAGAGGTTGTCGTCATCCGCCGCCAGCCCGCCGGCGAAAGGCCCCTCGATCCGCAAGGACAGCGGGCCGGGCGCCAGCCGCACCTGATCCCCGACCCCCGCGAAAACCACAAGCGAATCAAGCAGGTGATAGCCGTCGCCGCGCCGCCCCGTCACATGCAGCGCAAGGTTCAGCTTGGCCGGGGCGGGCTCGGCGGATGTCATTGCGGGTCAGTCGCCCTGGGCGCGATCGGTGCCGGCATCGGCATGGGAGGGCTGTTGCGGCCGGCCGCCCTCGCGCGCCTCTTCCTCGGCCAACACCGTGTCCAGCCCGCGATCCAGCTTGGCGCGGATCCGGTCGGGATCGACATCGCCGCTGTCCGTGGGCTCCAGCGACAGGGCGCGGCGCCACTGGATCTCGGCCTCGCGGTGGCGGCCGACCTTCCAGTAGATGTCGCCCAGATGGTCGTTGACCAGCGGGTCCGAGGACATGGTGCCGATCGCCTGTTCCATCGGCGCGACCGCCTCGTCATAGCGGCCCAGCCGGTAATAGGCCCAGGCCAGCGAATCGAGGATGTAGCCGTCGCCCGGCGACAGTTCGACCGCCTTCTTGATCATCTCCAGCGCGCGGTCCAGGTTCTGGTTCCGGTCGATCCAGCTGTAGCCCAGATAGTTCAGCAGGCTGGCCTGTTCGGGATTGATCTCGATGGCGGCCAGCAGGTCCTTCTCGGCCCGCTCGAAATGGCCCGAGCGTTCCAGCGCGATGCCGCGCGCGTAAAGCGGGAACCAGCGCGCCTCGGCCGGGGCGTCCTTCAGCAGCGACAGCGCCTTGTCATAGGCGGGCACGGCCTGGGCGAATTTCTCCTGCTGGCGCAGCAGGTCGCCAAGCGCGATCCAGGCCTGCGGCAGGTCGGGATAGGCGGCGGTCAGCGACAGGGCGGCGCGCTCGGCCTCGTTCGGGCGGTCGGCGCGGGACAGCGCGTCGATCCGGCCAAGCTCGGCCACAGGGCGCACCTCGCCCAGCCGGCGCAGGGCGTCGAATTCCGCCTCGGCCAGATCGAATTGCTGGCGTTCCTGCAGAAGCTGGGCGACCATCAGGCGCGCCTCGCCGGTATCGGGCGACAGCCAGGCGGCCAGCCGGGCATGGATCAGCGACAAGGGTTCGGGATCGGGGCTGCCCGACAGCGCCGAGGCGAAGGTCAGGAAGACCTGCGCGATGCCGTCGGCGGGCGCCTTGACCACGTCGAAGGCCACCGGCGCGCCGGCCTGCAGCCGCTCGCGCAGCATCAGCAGCTGCGGCTCGGCCTCGATCCCCGGCACCCCGTCCAGCAGCGCCACCGCATCGGCGCGCCGGTCCAGCTGCGCCAGGACCTGGGCGCGGGCGATGATGCCCAGCAGATGGGTCGCGGTCTGGTCCTGCGACAGCAGCGTCTCGGCGCCCTCGTAATCGCCGACCATCGCGCGGGCCAGCCCCAGGTGATAGTTCACCATCGGCCCGACCCCGGCCAGCCCGGCCAGCTTCTCGAATTCCTCCAGCGCGTCCGAGGCCCGCCCGGCGCCCAGCAGCGCCCAGGCATAGATCATCCCCTCCAGCAGGTCGCCCTCGTCGGTGGCATTGGCGCCCTCCTCGTCCAGCAGCGCCGACCAGTCGCCCTGGTGGACCAGCTGCGCCCGGTTCACCAGATGCGCCAGCTCGGTCTCGCGGTCGTCCTTTTCCATCTCGCCGGCCAGCTTGACGGCGCGGGCGATCTCTCCGGCGGAAATCATCGCGATCAGCGCATTGTCCTGCAGGTACTGATCGCCCGGATCATGCGCGACCGCGCGGGCGAAATAGCGCGAGGCGGCGCGGAAGTCGTTCTGCACCGTCGCCATGCGCGCCGCCAGGTAGGGACCGGCCAGGCCGAACATCGGCGGTCCGGGCTGGGTCTCGGCCTGTGCCTCCGCCTGGGACTCGGCCGCCAGGTCGGCGGGCCGGGGCTCGGGGCGCTGGGGCAGGTCCTGGGCGAAGGCCGGCAGGACCAGCCCGGCGATCAGCAGGCCAAGCAGGGCGAGTTTCGGGCGGGTCGTGGTCACGTCGTCCATCGCATAGAAAAAGGGCGTTGGCGCGACCCTAACCCGAGGCCCGGCGCACGGCAACGCCAGCGCCCGGCGTCGCGATCACATATTCGGGTAATTCGGCCCGTCGGCGCCCTGCGGGGTGGTCCAGTCGATGTTCTGGCTGGGGTCCTTGATGTCGCAGGTCTTGCAATGCACGCAGTTCTGGAAGTTGATCTGGAAGCGCGGGCCGTCGGCACCCTCGATCACCTCGTAGACCCCGGCCGGGCAGTAGCGCTGCGCGGGTTCGGCATATTCCGGCAGGTTCACCGCGATCGGGATCGCCGGGTCGCGCAGCCGCAGGTGGCAGGGCTGGCTTTCCTCGTGATTGGTGAAGGAAAACGCCACGTTGGTCAGCCGGTCGAAGCTGAGCTTGCCATCCGGTTTCGGATAGTCGATCGGCTTGAAATCCGCCGCCTTGCCGGTCGCCTGCGCATCCGTCTTGCCGTGTTTCCAGGTCCCCAGCGGGTTCCAGCCGGTCAGGTTCGCCACCCACATGTCGAAACCCCCAAGCGCCAGCGAGGGCCACAGGCCCAGCCGCGACCAGATCGGCTTGACGTTCCTGACCCGCTTCAGGTCCTTCGCGATCTCGCCGCCGCGCACCGCCGCGTCATAGGCCTCCAGCCGGTCGCCCTCGCGGCCCGCGGCGATGGCCTCGGCCGCAGCCTCGGCCGCCGCGATCCCCGAGAGCATCGCATTGTGGTTGCCCTTGATCCGCGGCACGTTGACCATGCCCGCCGAGCAGCCCAGCAGCACGCCCCCCGCGAAGCTCAGCTCCGGGATCGACTGCCAGCCGCCCTCGGAGATCGCGCGGGCGCCGTAGGAGATGCGCTTGCCGCCCTCCAGAAGTTCCGCGACCATCGGGTGATGCTTGAAGCGCTGGAACTCCATATAGGGATAAAGGTAGGGGTTTTCGTAGTTCAGATGCACCACGAAGCCGACCAGCACCTGGTTGTCCTCGAAGTGATAGATGAAGGACCCGCCCCCGGCATTCCTGCCAAGCGGCCAGCCCATCGTATGCACGACCCGGCCCTTCTGGAATTTTTCCGGCGAGACCTCCCAGATCTCCTTCATGCCGATGCCGAATTTCTGCGGCTCGTGGCCCTCGCACAGGTTCAGCTTCGCCATGATCTCCTTGGCAAGGCTGCCGCGCACACCCTCGGCGATGAAGACATATTTGCCGTGCAGCTCCATGCCGGGCTCGTACATCGGGCCCGGCGTGCCGTCGGGGTTCAGCCCCATCTCGCCGGCCACGACGCCACGCACGCGATCGCCCTCCCAGACGATGGCGCTGGCGGCCATGCCGGGGAAGATCTCGACGCCCAGTTCCTCGGCCTGTTCGGCCAGCCAGCGGCAGACATTGCCCATGCTGACGATGTAGTTGCCGTGATTGTTCATCAGCGGCGGCATCGGCCAGTTCGGCACCCGCACCTGGCCCGCCGCGCCCAGGACGTAGAAATTGTCGTCGGTGACTTCGGTGTTCAGCGGCGCACCACGCTCGCGCCAGTCCGGGATCAGCCGGTCCAGCCCGACCGGGTCCAGCACCGCGCCCGACAGGATATGCGCCCCGATCTCGGAGCCCTTCTCCAGCACCACCACCTGCAGATCCGGGTCGATCTGCTTCAGACGGATCGCCGCGGACAGGCCAGATGGTCCACCGCCGACGATCACAACGTCGTATTCCATCGACTCGCGGGTGGGCTGGCTCTCCTCGGTCATCGCTGCGCGTCCTCCTCCGGGCATGTGGCTGGGACAGCACTAACGATTCGCGCGGCCGGGGGCAATTGTGACGCCGGGGAGAAATCACTTTTCCTGTGGCCGAAAACTGCCAAGCCCCGCCGCACCGCTCTTGCAAAGCCCGCGAAATTCGGTTCACGATGCCTGCAACGGACTTTCGCGCCCCTGCCATTCCGAATGGTGGGGGCGTTCGATTAGCGTTGCGAGCGTACCAAGCACGGCAGAAGTGCCGAGGACCCGGAAGGACAGGGCTGCGATGGAAAAGATACTGATGACCCGCGGCGGCTTTCAGCTGCTGGAGCAGGAATTGACCATGCTGAAAAGCAAGGAACGCCCCGCCATCATCCGCGCCATCGCCGAGGCGCGCGAGCATGGCGACCTGTCCGAGAACGCCGAATACCACGCCGCGCGCGAGAAGCAGGGCTTCATCGAGGGCCGCATCAAGGAGCTGGAGGCGATCCTGTCGCGGGCCGAGGTGATCGACCCGGCGAAGCTGTCGGGCTCGATCAAGTTCGGCGCCACGGTCGAGCTGATCGACGAGGATACCGAGGAGCAGCGCATCTACCAGATCGTCGGCGAGCCCGAGGCGGATATCGAGCGCGGGCGGCTGAACATCCGCTCGCCGCTGGCCCGCGCGCTGATCGGCAAGGACGAGGGCGACAGCGTCGAGGTCAAGACCCCCGGCGGGCAGCGCAGCTACGAAATCGTCGCCATCCGCTACGAGTGACGTGATGGGGCTGGCGGATCGGATCGCAGGACTGGGGCGCAGCGGAAACGCGGCGGCGCTGGGGCTGGCGCTCAGCGCGGTCTGGCTGGTGCTGGTGCTGCTGTTCTGGCTGCTGGTGCCGGGCGGCAGCGAGGGCGCCAGCGGCATCGGGCGGCTGCTGGTCTTCGTCGGCGTGGCGATGCCGCTGGCGCTGATCTGGATGGCGGTCGCGCTGGCCGGCGCCATCGCCGCCCTGCGGGCCGAGGCCGACGACCTGCGCCTGCGCCTGTCGCAGATGCGCGACGGCGGGACCGCGCCGCGCCCGGCGATGGGCGGCGGCATCGCGCCGCCCCCCGCGACCAGCACCCTGCCCGCCGATCCGCCGCGACCGCGCGCGGGTGCGCAGCCGAATGTCCGCCCCCGCGCGGCGGATGCGCGCCCCGTCGATGCGCGCCAGGCCTCGATGCCGCTGGACGATCCCGAGCCGGTCTCGGTCCCGCCCTCGGTCCTGGTCCGCGCGCTGAACTTCCCCGACGGCCCCGAGGATACCGAGACCGTCGCCGCCCTTCGCGCCGCCCTGCAGGACCATGACAACGCCCGCGTGCTGCGGGCGGCGCAGGACGTGATCACGCTGCTGGCAGGGCAGGATCTCTATATGGACGACCTGCCGCCCGAGCCCGCCCCAGTCGCCGTCTGGCGGCGCTTCGCCGAGGGCGCGCGCGGCGCGACGGTGGCCCAGCTTGGCGGCATCCACGAGCCGGTGGCGCTGGAAATCGCCACCGAACTGCTGCGCGGGGACGAGATCTTCCGCGACAGCGCCCATCACTTCCTGCGCCATTTCGACGTGATGCTGACCCGCAGCATCTCGCAGCTGGACGACGACCAGATCCGCTTCCTGTCGCAGACCCGCTCGGCCCGCGCCTTCATGCTGCTGGGCCGCGCGGCGGGGATCTTCGGCTGAGCAGCCCTCAGAGGGCCTTGCGCAGCACCAGCACAGTGCCGGTCCAGGGCCAGCCGAATCGGCCGCGCGTTTCCTCGACGAAGCCAAGCCGGCGATAGAAGGCCAGCGCGGCGCGGTTGCCGGCCGCCACCTCGGCGCGCAGGCCGGGACGGCCGCGCGCCCGCGCCTCGGCCTCGGCCCGTGCGACCAGGGCGCGGCCGATCCCGCGGCGCGGCAGCCGCGCGACGATGCCGTCGATCACCAGGTCGCCGGTCGGCGGCGCCGGCCGGAACAGGATCGCCGCCAGCCCCGCCCGCCAGGTCGCGAAACCGCCGCCCGCGTCGCGAAAGCCGATGACGCCCAGCACCCGCCCGCCTTGCAGCGCCACCGCGCCATTGGCGGCGCGAAAGCCGCGCACCCGCCCCAGCCCGCCGAAATGGCGCCGCCACAGCCGCCCCGCCTGCGGCAGGATCGCGTCGGGGATCGGGCTGAGGATCTGCATCGGCTGGCCTTGCGTCGCTTTGCGCATCATGCAACGAAGGTGCCCGCAATCCCTTCAGGACGGAACCCGTCATGGCGCCCAGCCCCCTGTCCCGCCCGGAACCCGGCCGGGCCTCCCCCGATCCCGCCGATGCCCGCGCCCTGGCGCGCGGACCCGCGCAGGCCTTCCGGCACGGGATGGTGCAATCGCTGCCCTTTCTGATCGTCATCATCCCCTTTGCGCTGCTGTTCGGCGTGGTCGCGCTGGAGGCCGGGATGGACATGGCGCAGGTCATGGGGTTTTCGGTGCTGGTGCTGGCGGGCGCCTCGCAATTCACCGCCGTGCAGCTTCTGTCGGACAATGCGCCCGCCTTCATCGTGATCCTGTCCTGCCTTGCGGTGAACCTGCGCATGGCGATGTATTCGGCATCGCTGGTGCCCTGGCTGCGCGGCGCCTCGGGGCTGCAGAAGGCCGGCGTCGCCTATACGCTGATCGACCAGAGCTATGCGCTGTCGATCCAGCATTACGAGCGCCACCCGAGGCTGAGCCTGACGCAGCGGCTGGCCTATTTCTTCGGCACGGCCACGGCGCTGTGCATCCCGTGGATGGTCGCCAGCTGGGCGGGCGCCAGGCTGGGCAGCGCGATCCCCGACGACATCGCGCTGGACTTCGCCATGCCGATCACCTTCCTGGCGATGATCGCGCCGATGCTGCGCACGCCCGCGCATCTGACCGCCTGTTTCGTCGCGATCCTGGGGGCGCTGCTGCTGGCCGGGCTGCCCTCGGGGACGGGCCTGCTGATCGCCGCGCCCCTGGGCATGGCGGCGGGCGCGCTGGTCGAGCAGAGGACCGAAGCGCAAGCCGCGCGCCGCAAGCAGGAGAGCCGCAAGCAGGAGGCTGGCCGATGACCCCGCATTCCGACCTGACCGTCTGGCTGGTGATCCTGGTGCTGGGGGTCGGCACCTTCCTGCTGCGCTGGTCCTTCCTGGGCGCGCTGGGGAATCGCGACTTTCCCGGCTGGGTGCTGCGGATGCTGCGCTATACGCCGGTCGCGGTGCTGCCCGCGCTGGTCGCGCCGCTGGTCACATGGCCGGCCGCGACCGATGGCCAGCCCGACCCGGCCCGGCTGGCGGCCGCAGCCGCGACCGTCGCCGTGGGGATGCTGACCCGCAACGTGATCCTGGCCATCCTGGCCGGCGGGATCACCCTGTTCGGGCTGCTCTACCTGTTATAGCCGAAGATGGTGCCGTCCTTCTGGCGCAGCAGCACATTGTGGTTGTTGGCCGGATCGCCATCCATGTGGCGCTTCGACCGCACGCCCGGCAGGGTCAGGAACCAGCTGCGCAGCTTGTTCGGCGAAAAGCCCGTGGGCGAGGCTTCGAAGCCCGGCACGCCGCTGAGGACCCTGCCGGTCGCCACGGCGCAGAAGCTCTGGTTCACCGGGCCATAGGCCTCGGCCCGGCGGATCGCCAGGTCGGCCACCTCGCGGCTGACGAAGACGGTGTCCTCGGCGACCCAATAGGTCTCTCGCGCGTGGTAATCGATGTAGAAATTCTTGAAATTGTCGGTGATGCCGTAAAGCACGTCGTTGCGTTCGGGGATGTAGGGATGGTTCCAGCTGCCGGCCGGATCGAAGATCACACGCTGGCTGCCATTGATCATCAGCGCCGAATGCCCGCCTTCGCCGCGCGGGATGCCGATCACCGTGAACAGCGTGATCGAGGGCGGCTCGGACGAGACGAAACGCGCCGCGCGCACGGCCTCGTCGCTGTCCCAGACATGCTTGGCGCCGCAGGCCGACAGCAGCGCCGGCGCCGCGGCAGCAAGGAAGAAACGTCTTTTCATGGGAAAGTGCCGGTCTCGATCAGGAATTCGCCAGCGCCAGGAAGATCAGCACCAGGATCGACAGCACCGTCACCCAGACCGAAAGCCTGATGAAGCCTACGAAGGTTCTTTTCTGTTCGGTGATGTCCATCGAGCCGTGCTTGTGTTCGGTGATCTCGTGATGCGTGGCCATGCATGCCTCCTGTCAGCGTTCGTGTCTGCGATAGCCCAAACCGTTCCGGCTGTCACGCCCCCCACAGCACCGCGCCATCCCTTTCGCCCACCGCGCGGATCACGGCCCGGTGACGCAGGTGGTTGACATGGGCCACCGCCTCGACCAGCGCCAGGCCGAATTCGGGGGCGCCGATGCGGCGCTTGAACAGGATGTCGAAGCAGTCGACCGCGGTGCGCGGCGCTTCGCGCAAGGCCTCGGCCAGCCGGTCCAGCGCGTGGTGATGGTTGTCGATCATCTGCGACAGCCGCGTGGGCAGGCCGCGGAAGGGCAGCTTGTGGCCCGGCAGGACCAGCTGTCCGGGCCGCGCCAGTTCCGCAAGCCGGCCGCAGCTGTCCAGCCATTCGCCCACCGGATCGGCCTCGGGCTCGGTCGGGTAGACCCCCAGGTTGGGCGAGATCGAGGGCAGGAGCTGGTCGCCCCCGATCACCAGGTCGTCGTCCAGCGACCAGAAGGTCGCGTGGCAGGGGGCATGGCCGTGGCCCATCGCCACCCGCCAGCGGCGCCGGCCGAAACGCACCTCGGCGCCCTCGGCCAGGCGGGTGAAGCCAAGCGGCAGCGGATGGACCACATCGGCGAAGTTGAAGGGCCGTTCCGCGGCGCGCCCGGCCAGGATGTCGGCGGGCATCCCGGCACGCTTCCAGAAGGCCAGCGCCTGGGCCGAGGGGCGGTCCTGCACGTCCAGCACCAGCATCCGGGCCATCAGCCAGGCGGTGCGGCTCATCATCAGCTCGGCCCCGTCGGTCTGCATGAACCAGCCGGCAAGGCCGATATGGTCGGGATGGTGATGGGTGCCGACCACCCGCCGCACCGGCCGGCCCGCCAGCGGCCCCTGGCGCAGCGCCGCCCAGATCTCGCGCCCGCGCCTGCTGTCGAAGCCGGTATCGACCAGCGTCCAGCCGTCGCCATCCTCCAGCGCATAGACGTTCACATGGTCCAGCGCCATCGGCAAAGGCAGCCGCAGCCACAGCACGCCCTCGGCGATCTCGACCGCGCCGCCCTCGGGCGGCGGGTCCTGGAAGGGCGTCACGATCACGCGGCGAAATCCCCGGCCATGGCCGCGTCCGGCAGCGCCTCAAGGTCGTCCAGCGCGGCCATGGCCTCGGCCAGGTCGCCGGCGAAATGCGGCAGCACGCGGGTGATGTGGATCCGG
Organism: Paracoccus sigandri; assembly: GCF_003709565.1. Taxonomy (GTDB): domain Bacteria; phylum Pseudomonadota; class Alphaproteobacteria; order Rhodobacterales; family Rhodobacteraceae; genus Paracoccus; species Paracoccus siganidrum. Next base: position 90,733 of record NZ_QNRC01000005.1, read on the forward strand.
GCCAGCGCCTGCTGCGCGGCATTTCCGGCCTGGGCGGCGCGCAGGTGGAAATGCGCGCCCAGCACGCGGGCGAAGGCCGCAAGATAGGGCACGGCGCCGGCGAAACGCTGCGGCAAGCCGCGCTCCAGCAGCGCCTGGGTCGCCTCGCGCAGCGTCTCGGCCGCCTGCCAGACGTGATTGGCCAGCTCCGGGTGGTCGGCCTGGGCGGACTTGGCGCCGTCCAGCACCTCGTCCAGCAGCCGCATCGCCGCCTCGCCGCCATCGGACAGCTTGCGGCCGACCAGGTCCATCGCCTGGATGCCGTTGGTGCCCTCATAGATCGGCGTGATGCGCACGTCGCGCAGATACTGGGCGGCGCCGGTTTCCTCGACATAGCCCATGCCGCCATGGACCTGCACGCCGATATCGGCGACCCGGCAGCCGACATCGGTGCCGTAGGCCTTGGCGATCGGCGTCAGGAAGGCCGCGCGGGCGGCGTGATGCGCGTCGCCGTTGGCGCGCTCCAGGTCGATCGCGGTGGCGCAGGCCAGCCCGATGGCGCGGGCGGCAAAGACCTCGGCCCGCGCCACGGCCAGCATCCGCCGCATGTCGGGATGGCGGATGATCGGCCCCATCTGGTTGCGCTCGGCCGCATAGCCCACCGCCTTCTGCAGCGCCGCCTCGGCCACGCCGACGCCCTGCATCCCGACCCCCAGCCGGGCGCAGTTCATCATGGTGAACATGGCGGCCATGCCCTTGTGCTCCTCGCCGACCAGCCAGCCGGTCGCGCCCTCGAAGCTCATCACGCAGGTCGGGCTGCCATGGATGCCCATCTTCTCCTCCAGGCTGACCACCTTCAGGCTGTTGGCAAGGCCCGGCCTGCCGGCCGCGTCGGGGATCAGCTTCGGGACCATGAACAGGCTGATGCCGCGCGTGCCCTTCGCGCCGTCGGGCAGCCGCGCCAGCACCAGGTGGCAGACATTCTCGGTCACGTCGCTGTCGCCCCAGGTGATGAAGATCTTCTGGCCGGTGATCGCATAGCTGCCGTCGCCATTGGGCTCGGCCTTCGTGACCAGCGCGCCGACATCGCTGCCCGCGCCGGGCTCGGTCAGGTTCATCGTGCCCGACCATTCGCCCGCGATCAGCCGGGGCAGGTACAGCGCCTTCAGCGCGTCGCTGGCGTGATGTTCCAGCGCCTCGATCTGGCCCTGGGTCAGCAGCGGGTTCAGCTGCAGCGCCAGGCAGGCCCCGGCCATCATCTCGGACACGGCCATGTTCAGCGCCTGCGGCAGCCCCATGCCGCCATGTTCGGGATTGGCGGCCAGCCCGATCCAGCCACCCTCGGCAATGGCCCGGAACCCCTCGGCATAGCCGGGCGAGGAGCGCAGCCTGCCGTTTTCCAGCCGCGCCGGCGTGTGATCGCCATTCGGGTTCAGCGGCGCCAGCACGTTCGAGGCCAGCTTGCCCGCCTCGGACAGGATGGCGGCGGTGGTCTCGGGCGTGGCCTCCTCATAGAGGCCGGTCGCAGCGACATCCGCGAAAGGCACGACATGGTGAAGAATGAATTCGATCTGCTCGACCGGCGCCTTGTAGCTCATCTGCTTCCCTCCCGCGCGCGCTTGGCAATCCCGGCACGCGCCACTATCAAACGGGTCCGGCATCCACCTTAGGGGGATGCGGCCATTGCTCAACCGAAACCCGGCGTCACGAATGCAGACCGAACGACTGAAAGCCGATTCCGCGGGGCTTGCCCGTGCCGCCGAACTGCTGTCGGCCGGCCAGCTTGTCGCAATTCCAACCGAGACTGTCTATGGCCTGGCCGGCGATGCCCGCGACGGGACGGCCGTCGCGCGGATCTATGCCGCCAAGGGACGGCCCAGCTTCAACCCGCTGATCGTGCATCTGCCGGACCTCGAGGCCGCGCGCCGCATCGCCCACCTGACGCCCCAGGCCGAGACGCTGGCCCGCGCCTTCTGGCCCGGCGCGCTGACCATGGTGCTGCCGCTGCGGCAGGATGCGCCCATCGCCTCGCTGGTCACGGCCGGCCTGCCGACCATCGCGATCCGCGTGCCCGCCCATCCCGCGGCACAGGCGCTGCTGCGGCGCTTCGGCGGGCCGCTGGCGGCGCCCTCGGCCAATGCCTCTGGCCGGATCAGCCCGACCAGCGCCGGCCATGTGCTGGATCCCGACGGCGGGCTGGACGGCCGGATCGCGGCGGTGCTGGACGCCGGCCCCTGCCCGGTGGGCCTCGAATCGACCATCATCGGCTGGGACGCCGACAGCCCGCTGCTGCTGCGCCCCGGCGGCATCCCGGCCGAGGCCGTCGAGGCCGCGCTGTCGCGCCCGCTGGCCCACCCCGGTCAGGATTCCGGCCAGGACCCCGACCGCCCGACCGCGCCGGGCCAGCTGACCAGCCACTACGCGCCGCAAGCCAGCCTGCGCCTCAACGCCGCCACCCCGCGCGCGGGTGAAACCTTCATCGCCTTCGGCGCCCCCGGCCCGCTCAGCCTGTCGGAAACCGGCGACCTGACCCAGGCGGCGGCGCGGCTCTTCGACCTGCTGCGCCAGGCCGACCGGCTGGGCCGCCCGATCGCCGTCGCGCCGATCCCCGACCACGGCCTCGGCGCCGCCATCAACGACCGCCTGCGCCGCGCCGCCGCGCCGCGCGACTGACCGCCCGGCCATTTCTCCCCCGGCCGCTTCTCTGTTGCCCAAATACCCCGCTTCCGGCGCCGCAGGCCCCGCCCCCGCCGGGACGGGACCCGGGCGGCGACCTTACAGCCCCAGCGAGCCGTAGACGTTCGAGATCCGCCGGATCGCCACCACATAGGCGGCGGTGCGCATGTCGTCGACGCGGCTGTTGCCGACCCAGACCTCCTTCATCTTGCCGAAGGCCTCGCGCATGGTGTCGTCCAGGCCCGAACGCACCAGCTCCAGCTCGTCCGCGCCGGTCAGGAACGCCTCCTTGAAGCCCTTCGACAGCGTCCAGTTCAGCCCGGTATCGGCCGACAGCCGCTCCAGCTCCTCGACGATCATCCGCGCCCGCGCCTCCTCGTGCCGCCGCTCCAGCCGGCCCAGGCTGATCTGCGACAGGTTCTTGACCCATTCGAAATAGGACACGGTCACACCGCCGGCATTGGCATACATGTCGGGGATGATGACCACGCCCTTGCGCTTCAGGATCTCGTCGGCATCGGCGGTCACGGGGCCGTTGGCGGCCTCGATGATCAGCTTGCACTTGATCCGGTCGGCATTCTCGGCGCGGATCACGCCCTCGACGGCGGCGGGGACCAGGATGTCGCACTCGTCCTCCAGCGCCAGCAGCCCCTCCTCGCGATAGTCGCCGCCCGCGAAGCCGCGCACGCCGCCGGTGGCCTGGATATGGCCGCGCAGCGCGTCGATGTTGATGCCCTGCGGATTGCTGATGGCGCCGTCCCGCTCGATCACGCAGGTCACCAGCGCCTTGTCCTCGGCCGACAGGAACTGCGCGGCGTGATAGCCCACATTGCCCAGGCCCTGCACGATCACCCGCTTGCCGGCCAGCGTGCCCGCCAGCCCGGCGCGCTTCATCACGTCGTCGTGGCGGAAGAACTCGCGCAGCGCATATTGCACGCCGCGCCCGGTGGCCTCGACCCGGCCGTCGATGCCGCCCTGGGTGCGCGGCTTGCCGGTGACGCAGGCCTTGGCGTTGATGTCGTCGGGATGCAGCCGCTTGAAGGCATCGGCCATCCAGGCCATCTCGCGCTCGCCCGTGCCCATGTCGGGCGCCGGCACGTTCTGGCTGGGCGAGATCAGGTTGCGGCGCGACAGCTCGTAGGTGAAGCGCCGGGTGATGCGCTCCAGCTCGTCGGCGTCCCAGGCGCGCGGGTCGATCCTCAGCCCGCCCTTCGAGCCGCCGAAGGGCACCTCGACCAGCGCGCATTTGTAGGTCATCAGCGCCGCCAGCGCCTCGACCTCGTCCTGGTTGACATCCAGCGAATAGCGGATGCCGCCCTTGACCGGCTCCATATGTTCGGAATGGACCGAGCGATAGCCGGTGAAGGTATGGATCTCGCCGCGCAGCCGCACCCCGAAACGGACCGTATAGGTCGAGTTGCAGACGCGGATCTTTTCTTCAAGCCCCGGCGGCAGTTCCATCAATGAGGCGGCATGGGTGAACATCCTGTCCACCGAGTCCCGGAACGATGCCTGTTGGTGCAGCATGATGCGAATTCCTCCTGTCCGACTCGCCTCCCCACGCTAGGTCGGCGGCGGCGCCGCGCCAAGCCCCTTCCGACCGGATATGCCAGCAAACGCAAACCCTTCGGTACAGCTTGGTCCGAAACGGCCTTTTCCGGCCCCTGCCCTTCCGCGGGGGCAAGGCGGATTTGAATTGCGGCCGGGAAACCAGTGACAGTAATCTGGCGTTATTGAAGCCATAACCAAGTTGTTTGCAACCTACAGAATAGTGGATGTGACTTGTGATTCAGAAGCACGAAATTTATCGCGGCCGGAAATTTCATCAGGTCTGCCGGGGCGCGCGTCAGGTTTTCCTGCGCGACGGCTATGAAGGCGCCAGCGTGGACGACATTTCGCGTGCCGCCGGCGTGTCCAAGGCCACCCTCTACAGCTATTTCCCGCACAAGCGCCTGATGTTCGAGGAGGTCATGCGCAACGAGATCGCCGAGGCCGAGAAACAGATCGCGATCGCGCCCGACAATGCGCTGCCGCCCTCGCTCGGGCTGCCGGTCGTGGTCGAGACGATGGCCCGCGACGCGGTCAGCGAGATCCAGACCGGGCTCTACCGGCTGGGCATCGCCGAGGCGCGGCGCTTTCCGAAACTGGCGCGGGACTATTACGACCGGATCCTGCAGAAGCGCAGCGCGATCCTGGCCGCCTATCTGGATCACTGGGTCGCCCGAGGCGAGCTGGACATCGCCGATACCCGGCGGGCGGCCGACCAGCTGTGGCGGATGACCGGCGCGGCGCTGGCCGAACGCGCGGTGCTGCTGCCGCAGAGCACCCTGAAGGAAGCCAGCCTGCGCGAGGCCTGCGCCGCCGCGCTGGAGCTGTTCCTGCGGGCCTATGGCGCCAGCCGGGCGGGCGACATCCCGGCGGCCGCGCAATAGCAGCGGCGGCGTGGCCACCCGTCCGCGATGATGGATTCGTGAAAGGACGCGCGGGTTCTCAAGTCCCGCGCGGCAGCGTATAGATGCCTCCGTCGCAGTCCGGCGCTGCCGGGCCAACGAGGGAACAAGACGGAAATGACAAGAACCACGATCCTGCCCTTCGCCGCCGCCGCGGCCCTGCTGGCGGGCTGCATGCCTGTCCCGCCGGACGCGGCGATGGCGCCGCCCCCCGTTCCGATCCAGGCCCCGCTCCAGGCGCCGATCCAGACCCCGGCCATCGCCCCGGTGGCGCCGCCCCCGACCGCCGCCGCCGGCATCGCCGGGCTGGAGGAACGCAAGCCCGACCTGTGCAAGGCCCAGGACTATTCGCGATACGTCTCGCAGCCGGGCAGCGTGATCCCGACGCTGGGGCTTACCCGCGCGTATCGGGTGGTCGAGTATCGCGGGATCGAGCCGCAGGACTACGACCCCAACCGGATCGTCTTCCGCCTCGATTCGGCGGGCAATATCTACAACATCGATTGCGGGTGACGCCATGAAAGTCGAACTTCTGCTGCTGGCCATGGCCGGCCTGGCCGTGCTGGCCGCCTGCGAGCCCCTCCCGCCCGAGGCCGAGCCTGCCGAAACCCCCGACAGCTGCGGCGCGGCCGGCTATCAGGGCCTGGTCGGCCAGCCGCGCACGGTGCTGGACGGCATGACCTTCCCGCTCGGCACCCGCCAGATCGGCCCGAACGACGCCGTCACCGCCGATTTCCGCCCCGACCGGCTGAACATCGAATACGGCGCCGGCGGCCGGATCGAGAAGATCAGCTGCTACTGATCCCGGCCGCCCCGCGGCAGGGGCGGCGCCTGCAGGGCGCCGCCCTTTTCGATTGATTTGCCTCGCGGGCAATGTCACCATTTCGCCATGATGAATGCCGCTCCGCCGTTTCATGCCGACCCCGACCGAGTGGTTTTCGACCGGACGGAACTGGGCATGATTCTCTCGGTCTATGGCCGTTTCGTGGCCGCGGGCGAATGGCGCGACTATGCGATGTCCTTCCTGCGCGACGCGGCCATCTTCAGCGTGTTCCGCCGCGCCACCGAACATCCGCTCTACCGGATCGAGAAACGCCCGCGCCTGCGCATGGCTCAGGGCGCCTATGCGGTGATCGGCATGGACGGCCGGGTCCTCAAGCGCGGCCACGACCTGGCGCCGGTGCTGCGGGTGCTGGACAGGAAGCTGATCCGCCCGGTCGACTGACCTGCCCTCAGGTCCCGCGCGGCTTGGCCCGCATGGTCGGATCGGCGACGGTCGGGTCCTCGGGCCAGGGATGGCGGGGATAGCGCCCGCGCATGTCCTTGCGCACATCGCCATAGGACGTGGCCCAGAAGCCCGGCAGGTCGGTCGTCACCTGCACCGGCCGCCCGCCCGGCGACAGAAGGCTGATCCGCAAGGGCCGCCCGCCCACCACCGGATGGCGGGTCACGCCGAACAGCTCCTGCAGGCGCAGCTCGATCGAGGGCGTCTCGTGGTCGTAATCGATCGGCACCCTGCGCCCCAGCGGCGTGACGAAATGGGCAGGCACCTCGCGATCCAGCAATTGCTGGCCCTCCCAGCCGATCCGCGCCCGCAGCGGCTCGGCCAGGTCCAGCGCCCGCAGATCGGCCAGGCTGCGCGCCTTGCCCAGCCAGGGCAGCAGCCAGCCGCCATCACCCAGAAGGCTGGCGTCATCGACCGGCCCCAGCGCATCCACCAGCGCGATCCGCGCCCGCAGCCGCGCGGCGGCCTTGCTCCAGCTCAGCCCGTCCTGCCGCAGCCCCTCCAGCGCCGCCCGCGCCACCGCCTCCTCCGGCACCTCGGCCCAGATCCGGTCCGACAGCACCAGCGCCCCCAGCCGCTCCTGCCGCCGCGCCAGGACCCGGCCCTCGCGCCGCGACCATTCGCAGATCGCCAGTTCCTCGATCCGCCCGCCATGGATCGCCCGCAGATCGGCCTCCTCCAGCGCCGCCGCCATGCGGATCCGCGCCTCGCGCCCCTCCCCGTCCAGGTCCAGCGCCACGATCAGCCGCCGCCCGGCCAGCGGATCGCCCGCCGCCAGCACCGCCCCCCTGCCCCCCGACAGCACGAAGCGCGGCTCCTCGCCCCGCCGCCGCAGCCCGATCCGGTCCGGCCAGGCCAGAGCCGCCACGCGCCCGGCCGCCCCTTCATCTTGGCGCAAATATCCCGGGGGGGTCCGGGGGGGCAGAGCCCCCCCGCCATCGCGGGACGCAACCAGCCGGCGCAACCGGGCCGCCTCGTCCCGGATCCGCTGGATGCCGGCGCGGTTGACCTCATGGGGATGGCGCGCCGCGAACCCCTTCGGATCGCGGATCGCGGCCAGGCGCAGGGCGATATCCGCCGGCGCGCCGCGCAGCGGATCGCGATCCGACATCAGCGCCGCCACATCCGCCGCCAGCCCGGCCAGTTCCGGCCCGGCGCGCAGCAGCATGTGCCCCAGGCGCGGATGCAGCGGCAGCCGGGCCAGCGCCCGGCCGTGATCGGTGATCCGGCCAAGCTCGTCCAGCGCCTCCAGGTCCGCCAGCAGCGCGCGGGCCCTTTCCAGCCCGGCCTCGGGCGGCGGGGTCAGGAAGGCCAGGTCCGACGGCCCGGCCCCCCAGGCGGCCAGCTCCAGCGCCAGCCCGGCCAGGTCGGCGACCGCGATCTCGGGCGGGGCGAAGGCGGGCAGCGCGCCCTCCTCGGCCCGCGCCCACATGCGATAGCAGATCCCCGGCGCCACCCGCCCGGCCCGGCCCCGGCGCTGGTCGGCCTCGGCGCGGCTGACCCGCTCGGTCACCAGCCGCGACATGCCGCTGCCCGGATCGAAGCGCGCGCGGCGCGCCCGGCCGGCATCGACCACCACCCGCACCTCGGGAATGGTCAACGAGGTCTCGGCGATCGCCGTCGCCAGCACGATCCGCCGCCGCCCGCCGGGCGCCGACAGCGCCGCCCGCTGCGCGGCCTGATCCAGCGCGCCGTAAAGCGGCAGCAGCTCGCAGCCGGTATCCGCCAGCAGCGCCATGACGCGGCGGATCTCGCCCTCGCCGGGCAGGAAGGCCAGGACCGTGCCACCCATGTCGCGCGTCGCGGCCTCGGCCTCGGCGATCAGCCGCGCGGCCTCGGCCACCAGCCGCGCGCCGACCGGCAGGGGCCGGTCCAGCCAGCGGGTCTCGACCGGAAAGGCCCGCCCCTCCGAGCGGATCACCGGCGCGCCGTCCAGCAGCTCCGCCACCGGCCCGGCCTCCAGCGTGGCCGACATGACCAGCACCGCCAGGTCCTCGCGCAGCGCGCCCCGCGCCTCCCAGACCAGCGCAAGGCCCAGGTCGGCGTTCAGGCTGCGCTCGTGGAACTCGTCGAAGATCACGCAGCCGATCCCCTCCAGCGCGGGATCGGACTGGATCATCCGGGTCAGGATGCCCTCGGTCACCACCTCGATGCGGCTGCCCGGCACCGACTCGCCGCGGATGCGATAGCCGACGGCGCGGCCCACCGGCTCGCCCAGGCTCGCCGCCATGCGTTCGGCCGCCGCGCGGGCCGCCAGGCGGCGCGGCTCCAGCATGAGGATGCGGCCCGCGACCTGCTCCATCAGCGCCAGCGGCACCCGCGTCGTCTTGCCCGCCCCCGGCGGCGCGACCAGCACCGCCCGGCCCTGAGCGGCCAGAGCGGCGCGCAGTGCGGGAAGGGCGTCGTCGATGGGCAGCGGCTCGGTCGTCTTCTGGGTCATGGGGCCGGGATAGCCCGTTTGTGCCACAGGGCGCAACGCGGCGAGGACTGGACATGGCCGCCTTCCACCGCAATCCTGCGATCCATTCAGGGAAGGATTGTTTTCGTGGAATATTTGCTGTTGCTTGCCCCCGTCCTCGTCGCTTTCGCCGCCGGCGCCTTCGACAATGACGACCCTGCCGAACCGGAGCCAGAGCTGGAACCCGCCGGCGATGTGACGACCCTGACCGAGGGGAACGACGATCTGACGATCAGCGACCCGGATTTCCACGGCCTCATCCTGGGGCTGGGCGGCGACGACCGGATCTCGGTCGCGACCGACGACCATCCCGATCACCGCGTCTTCCCGCCGTCCGAACCGGACGAGGGCTTCCATGTCTCGATCCCCGAGGCGCCGGACGATCCGGTCTATCGCTACGATCCCGACCGGCCCGAAGCCCCGCCCTCGGACCGGCTGACCATCGTCGATGGCGGGGCGGGCGACGACCACATCACCGTGTCGGGCACCGACATCTGGGTCGAGGGCGGCGAGGGCCGCGACCATATCGACGCCTCGGGGCTGATCAGCGGCGGCATCCATGCCGGTGCGGGCGATACGGTGATCCTCGGCGACGCCGCCCGCAACGTCGAGGTCTATGGCCGCGACTTCACCCTCCATGGCGGCGCGGCGGATGTCAGCGCGACCGGGCTGGGCGCGGTCAGCTTCTTCGGGGGCGAGGGCGACGATTACCTTGCGACCACCGGCGACGGGGCGCTGCTGGACGGCGGGGCGGGCCACGATACGCTCGACGGGGCCTACAACACCAATCGCCTGCTGCCGACGCATGTCTTCGGGTTCGGCGACATGATCGGCGCGGGCAGCGACAGGCTGATCGGCGGCGACGGCAATGACGTGATCCGCTTCGACCATGCCGATACGGTGACGGGGGGCGAGGGCGCGGACCTGCTGCGCGGCTTCCTGCAACCCGGCGAGACGGCGCTGGTCACCGATTTCGACCCGGCCGAGGATCGGGCCGAGATCCAGGTCCAGGCGCTTTCGCCGGACCGGACGGCCGGCGGGATCACGCTGGAACGGGACGGCGCCGATTCCCTGCTGCTGCTGGACGGATCCCCGATCCTGCGCCTTGCGGATACGGCCGGGCTGCAAATCGCCGTGAACCTGCGCGCGGATCCGTTCGAGGGCAACAGCTTCGTCGATCTGAACGGCGATCCGGTCGATCCGGCCACCGCCTCGGTCGTGATCGGCCAGCATGTCGTCGCGCTCTGACATCCGGGGCGGGCCGGCTGCCCTACACATCGGCGCCGCGCGAACTTATCTTGCCCTGGCCGCGTTCCTTTCCGCGGACGAACAGCGACGGAGACGGGATGGGTATCGGCAGCGATCTGATGCAGGGGCTGGGCCTTGCGGATCCGGTGGTCCGGCTGGGCGTGACCGGGCTGTCGCGGGCGGGCAAGACGGTGTTCATCACCTCGCTTGTGGCCAATCTGATGGACCGGGGCCGGATGCACGCCCTGCGCGCCGCCGCCGATGGCAGCCTGAAGGCCGCCTGGCTGCAGCCGCAGCCCGACGACACCGTGCCGCGCTTCGATTTCGAGCGTCACCTGGCGGCGCTGACCGGGCCCAGCCCGCATTGGCCCGACGGCACCCGCCATGTCAGCCAGCTGCGCCTGTCGATGCGGACCGAGCCGCGCGGACTGTTTTCCGGCCTGCGCGGCCCGCAGGTGCTGCATCTGGACATCGTCGACTATCCTGGCGAATGGCTTCTGGACCTGCGGCTGATGGACCGCGATTTCGGCGAATGGTCGGCCGAGGTGCTGGCCCGGATCGAGGGCCGCCCGCTGGCCGGCGACTATCTGCAGGCCGTCGCGCGGCTGGACCCCGGCGACCGGCTGCATGAACCCGCCGCGCAGGCGCTGGCCGAGGCCTATACCGCCCATCTGCAGGCCGCGCGCGAGGCCGGCTGGTCCGACTGCACCCCCGGCCGTTTCCTGATCCCCGGCGAACTGGCCGGCTCGCCGGCGCTGACCTTCGCGCCCCTGCCCGAAAACCTGCAGGACGGCCGGCTCTACAAGGAGTTCCGCCGCCGCTTCGATGCCTACAAGTCGCGCGTGGTGAAGCCCTTCTTCCGCGACCATTTCGCCCGGATCGACCGGCAGGTGGTGCTGGTCGACGTGCTGGGCGCGATCCACCAGGGCCCCCGCGCGGTCGAGGACATGCGCCACGCCATGGCCGACATCCTGACCGCCTTCCGCCCCGGCCGCGCCGGCTGGCTGGCGCAGCTTCTGGGCACGCGGCGGGTAGAGCGCATCCTGTTCGCCGCCACCAAGGCCGACCACCTGCACCATGTCCAGCACAACCGGCTGACCGCGATCGCCTCGGCCATGCTGCGCGAGGCGCGCGACCGCGCCGATTTTTCCGGCGCCCGGACCGAGGCCATGTCGATCGCCGCCCTGCGCGCCACGACCGAGGACATGATCCGCCAGAACGGCGAGGAACTGCCCGCCGTGCGCGGCCGGCTGCTGGACGGGCGGCAGGCCGCGCTCTATCCGGGCGAGCTGCCCGCCGATCCGGCCGCGCTGCTGCACCCGGCGCGCGACGGCGCGGAAAGCTGGCTGGACGGCGACTATGCGGTGATGAACTTCGCCCCCGCCCCGATGACCGCCCGCCCCGGCGACGGCCCGCCGCATATCCGGCTGGACCGCGCCGCCGAATTCCTGATCGGAGACCGGCTGTGACTGACGACACCCCCAGAAAGCGCGGCCCCGGAAAACGCAGCCCCGTGCTGATCGAGCTGGAGGACGGCGCCGCCCCCGCCCGCGGCTCGGCCCCCCGGACCGAGGAGCGCGCATCCGGGACCCAGGCGCCGAACCCCGCCGACGCGCCGCCGGTGGACGAGATCGCCGCGCCGCTGCCACGCCCCCGCACGATGGAGATGGTGACGCGGCTGGTCGGGCGCCCGCCCTCGGCCCTGACCCGCTTCTTCATCAATTCCGGCGTGGCGCTGTTCACTTTCCTGCTGGGTGTGGCGGCGCTGGATTTCATCAACGGGCTGCTGGATCGCTGGCCGGTCCTGGGCTGGGCGGCGGTCACGCTGTTCGCGCTGTTCACCCTGGCCGCGCTGGGGATGGCGCTGCGCGAATATCGCGCCTGGGCGCGGTTCGCGAAGATCGACGCGATCCAGCGGCAGGCCGGGCAGGCGCTGGCCGGCGACGACATGGCCTCGGCGCGCGAGGTGGCCGAGCGGCTGGTCGCGCTCTATGCCCGCCGCCCCGAGACCGAATGGGGCCGCCAGCGGCTGGCCGAGCGCCGGGCCGAGGCCTTCGACGCCCGCACCCTCATGACCATGGCCGAGACCGAGCTGCTGGCGCCGCTGGACCAGCAGGCCCGGCGCGAGATCGAGGCGGCCGCCCGCACCGTCGCCGCCGCCACCGCGCTGATCCCACTGGCGCTGGCGGATGTGGCGGCGGCGCTGGCCGCCAATCTGCGCATGATCCGCCGCATGGCCGAGATCTATGGCGGCCGCGCCGGCGCGGTCGGCGGCTGGCGGCTGGCGCGCACGGTGATGACGCATCTGGTCGCCACCGGCGCGGTGGCGGCGGGCGACGACATGATCGAGACCGTGGCCGGCGGCGGCTTGCTGTCGAAACTGTCGCGCCGCTTCGGCGAGGGCGTGGTCAACGGCGCCCTGACCGCCCGCGTCGGCATCGCCGCGATGGAGGTCTGCCGCCCCCTGCCCTTCATGGCCCAGCCCCGCCCGAAGGTCGGCAACCTGGTCACGCGCGGGCTGCGGGGGCTGTTCGGAGAGGCCGACAGGTCCTCATAATCCCCGGCCAACCGCGGACGGGGCGGCCGGATGCGGGGACCGACGCCGTGCCCCCGCAGCCGAGGGCCGTCATGACCCGAACCGCTCGATCACCTCCGCAAGCTCGACATGGCCCGCGCAGGCGCCGTTGCCCGGCCGGGTCTCGCCCGCCTCCAGCGCAGTCGCGTAGATGACGGCGGGATCGGCCTCGATGCGGCTGCGCAACGCGGCAAGTTTCGGCCAGCGGCCCCGGTCGGCGACCCCGTGGAAATCCAGCCAGCGAGCGACGCCGACCAGGATGCCATCGGCAAGGCCGGGATGGTCGGCGACCAGAAAGCGGGTGTCGCCGATCATCTCCTCAAGCCGGTCATGGCGCTCGATCACGCCTGCGCTGCCCCAGTCGCGCAGGACAGACTGCGTCGCGGGATCGGGCTCCTCCATCTCCATTGCCGCCCAAAGCGGACTGAAGCTGGCGGTGAAGCCCGTGTTGATGAAGGCCATCAGCTGGTGCATCCGGTCGGCTTGCGGCGACAGCGGATCGAAGCTGATCCGCCGTTCGCTGTCGCGGGCCTCCAGCCAGGCGGCGATGGCCATGGTCTCGGTCAGCACCCTGCCCTGATCGGTGATGAAGGCGGGGGTCTCGACGCGGGGGTTGATCCGCCTGTAGGATGGTTCGCGCATCTCGCCCAGCATGTCGACGCGGCACAGCCGGTAGGGCTTGCCCAGCCATTCCAGCGCGGCGACAAGCCCCATCGAGCTTCCCGAGGGGAAGCCGTAAAGAAGGATCGGTTCCATGTTTTCGGTCTCCGTGATTTCCTGACGATCACGCTGCGCAGCGAGGACGGACCCTAGCCATCCCGCGCCGCAAGTAAATTACGCACCTTTTTGTAACCACGAGCTGCCGATGAAGAATCTCGTCTCACGCTGTCCCATCGAAGAGGTGATGCAGGTCCTCAGCGGCCGATGGCCGACCTTGCTGATCTATTACCTGCAGGAGGGCACCAAGCGGTTCAGCGAGCTGCGCCGGGACAATCCGACGATCTCGCACAAGATGCTGACGCTGGAGCTGCGCAAGCTGGAAGACGCCGGCATCGTGCGGCGCACCGAATTCGCGGGCTATCCTCTGCGCGTCGAATACGACCTGACGCCGGCGGGGGAACGGCTGGTGCCGCTGATCGATGCGCTGGGGAGCTGGTGGGAGGAAACCGACGGCAGCGGGCAGCAGGCGGCGGACGAGGCCGACATCACCGAGGCCTAGCCGGCCGCTGCTGCTGCACGCCCGTGACCGGAAGCGGCCTCACTCGCCCGCAGGCGCCTCCTCGGGCATCTCGGGGGCTTCGGCCTCGTCGTCGGTTTCCGGGGCGGGGCCGGCCTCGATCAGGCGGTTGTCCTGCCATTCGCCGGAGGCGACCTGCCCCGTCGCATAGCGCATCACGCCCTGGCCCTGGCGCTTGCCGGCCTCGAAATGGCCCTCGTAGACATCGCCGTTGGGATAGGTCGCGGTGCCCTCGCCGTCGATCTCTCCGGCCTTCCAGCCGCCTTCGTAGATGAAGCCGTTGGGCGAGGTCAGCTTGCCGCGCCCCTCGCGCAGCCCGTTCGCGAAGCTGCCGGTATAGACGGTGCCGTCGGGATAGGTCGCCTGGCCCTCGCCATGGCGCTGGCCGTCGGCCCAGGCGCCGGAATAGACATAGCCGTCGGGATAGGACATCCGCCCCTGCCCGTCATTGCGGGCATTGCGGAAGCTGCCCTCATAGACCATGCCATTGGCATAGGTGGCCTTGCCCTCGCCCTCGATCACGCCGGCCGCCCATTGCCCGTCATAGGTCGAGCCGTCGGGATAGGTGATCTTGCCGCGGCCATCGGGGCGGTCGGCCTTCATCTGCCCGACATAGACCGAGCCGTCGGGATAGGTGATCTGGCCCTGGCCCTCCATCCGGCCCTCGACCCACTGGCCGACATAGACATAGCCGTCGGTGCCGGTGAAGGTGCCCTGCCCGTGGCGGCGGTCGCCGGCGAACTGGCCTTCGTAGACATCGCCATTGGCATAGGTGGCGATGCCCTGCCCCTCGCGCTTGCCGGCGCGCATCTCGCCCTCGTAGCGGTCGCCCGAGGCCTGCACCAGCACGCCCGTGCCCGACATCTGCCCGGCGGCCCAGATGCCGTCATAGACCATCCCGTCCGGCATGGTCAGCTTGCCCTTGCCGGCGCGCTGGCCGGCCAGCATCCCGCCTTCATAGGTGGCGCCGTCGGGATAGGTGATCCGGCCCTGGCCCTCCTTCACCCCGGCATTCCACTCGCCCTCGTAGCGATAGCCGTTGGGCTGGGTCAGCACGCCGCGGCCCTGGTGCAGCCCGCGCGCGAACTGGCCGACATAGACCGAGCCGTTGGCGTAATGCGCCTCGCCCTCGCCGGTGATCTCGCCGCCGATCCAGTCGCCCTCGTAGGTGCCGCCATCGGCATAGGTGATCTTGCCCTTGCCCTCGGGCTTGCCCTTGACGAAATGGCCCTCGTAGACCGAGCCGTTGGGGAAGGTCGCGCGGCCCTGGCCCAGGATCTCGCCCTCGACCCAGTCGCCCTCGTAGCGATAGCCGTTGGGCAGCGTATAGGTGCCCTGCCCGTGCTGGCGGCCGTTGCGGAACGTGCCTTCATAGACGCCGCCGTCGTCGTATTCCTTGGTGATGACCTGCGCATCCACCGCACCCGCCATCGCCACCAGCGCCAGCGCGCCCATCAGTGTCGCTGCCCGTGTTGCCGCCTTCATGCCCGTGCCCTTCGCGTTTTGCCCATGGTCTAGCGCATGGGCCGCCCCCGCGCAAAGGTCGTCTTTCACTTGCCCGGACTATCCCCTATTTCTGGGGCCGAACGAACAGGGACCTCGATCATGACCGAACGTTTCCGCCTGACCATCGGCCAATTGAACGCCACCGTCGGCGATCTTCAGGGCAATGCGGCAAGGGCGCGCGAGGCATGGCAGACCGCCAGGGCCGCGGGCGCCGACATGCTGGCCCTGCCCGAGATGTTCATCACCGGATACCAGACCCAGGACCTGGTGCTTAAACCCGCCTTCACCCAGCAGGCGGTCGATGCGGTCATGGCCGTCGGCGCGGCCTGCACGGACGGCCCGGCCATCGGCATCGGCGGCCCCTGGCGCGACGGGGACCGGCTCTACAACGCCTACTGGATCTTCCGGGACGGCAAGCTGGTGGCACGGGTGCTGAAGCACCACCTGCCCTACAAGCAGCTGTTCGACGAATTGCGGCTGTTCGATTCCGGCCCGATCAGCGGCCCCTATCCCGTGGGCGGCGCCCGCATCGGATCACCGATCTGCGAGGACAGCTGGTATCCCGACGTGGCCGAGACCCTGGCCGAGACCGGGGCCGAGATCCTGATCGTGCCGAATGGCAGCCCCTATCACCGCGACAAGCTGGACCTGCGCATGGGCCACATGGTCGGCCGGGTGGTCGAGACCGGCTTGCCGCTGGTCTATGTGAACCTGGTGGGCGGGCAGGACGACCAG
The DNA here is from genome assembly GCF_003709565.1 of Paracoccus sigandri. Classification (GTDB taxonomy): domain Bacteria; phylum Pseudomonadota; class Alphaproteobacteria; order Rhodobacterales; family Rhodobacteraceae; genus Paracoccus; species Paracoccus siganidrum. The sequence goes on from NZ_QNRC01000005.1 coordinate 106,882, forward strand.
CTCTATGACGGCGCCAGCTTCGTGCTGAACCCTGGCGGGCGGAAGGTCGTGCAGCTGCCGCCCTTCGAGGAAGCCGTCGTCCATGTCGATTTCACCCGCACCGCCGATGGCTGGCTGGCCGAACCCGGCCCGATGGCGCCGCAGCCCGATGCCTGGGAACAGGATTACCACGCAATGATGCTGGGGCTGCGCGAATACCTGCGCAAGTCGGGCTTTTCGAAGGTGCTGCTGGGCATGTCGGGCGGGATCGATTCGGCGCTGGTGGCGACCATCGCCGCCGATGCCATCGGCCCCGAAAAGGTCCGCTGCGTGATGCTGCCCTCGGAATATACCTCGCAATCCAGCCTGGAGGACGCCGCCGATTGCGCCGGGCGCCTGGGCGCGCGGCTGGACACGGTCCAGATCGACGGCGCGCGCCAGGCGGTCGAGAGCGCGCTGGCCCATCTGATGGAGGGCACGGCGCCCGACATCACCGAGGAGAACATCCAGTCCCGCCTGCGCGGCGTGATGCTGATGGCGATTTCCAACAAGTTCAACGAGATGCTGCTGACCACCGGCAACAAGTCCGAGGTCGCGGTGGGCTATGCCACGATCTATGGCGACATGGCCGGCGGCTACAACCCGATCAAGGATCTCTACAAGACCCGCGTCTTCGAGACCGCGCGCTGGCGCAACGCCAATCACCGGCCCTGGATGAAGGGCCCCGCGGGCGAGGTGATCCCGCCGCGGATCATCCAGAAGCCCCCCTCGGCCGAATTGCGCCCCGACCAGAAGGACGAGGATTCGCTGCCCCCCTACGAGGTCCTGGACGCCATCCTGGAGGGGCTGGTGGAACAGGACCTGGCGCTGAAGGACCTGGTCGCGCAGGGCTTCGACGCGGACACGGTGCGCAAGGTCGAAAGACTGCTCTATATCAGCGAATGGAAGCGTTATCAGGCGGCGCCGGGGCCGCGCATCTCGACCAAGGCCTTCTGGCTGGACCGGCGCTATCCGCTGGTCAACCGCTGGCGCGACGAGCTTTGAGCGCCGCAACCGCCGGGAATTCATTGCAGACGATTTTTCACGACGGAGATTTCAGATGATGCCATTGACCCGCAGACTTGCCGCCGGCACCGCCCTGGCGGCGCTTCTGGCCCTGCCCGCCTCGGCCCAGACCGCGCCGGCGCCGGCGCCGGGCAGCTTCCTGTCGCCCGCCAATATCGCCGCGGGCCTTCTGCGCGCCGCCGTCTCCTACGGCCGGATCCTGGCCGACATCCGCTATGGCGCCATCGAGGCCGACCCGGTGCGGGGCGGCGTCATCCTGCGCGACCTGCAGGTCAACGGGCTGGGCGATCACGCGAATTGCCATGTCTCGCTGGGGCGGCTGGAACTGTCGGGCCTGTCGCTGTGGTATAGCGAGCACTCGCATCTGCGCATCGACGCGGGCGACCTGTCGGTGGCCAACAACTGCTTCGGCCCGAATGCGGCGATGATCGGCGTGGTGACGGGCACCGACCACATCCCGCTTGCCAGCCTGGCCATCGACCTGCGCCAGAGCATGGGCAGCGGTGCCGCCGTCATGGACATCGAGGCCGTCAGCCCCGGCATCGCCCGGATCGAGGCCAGCGCGGATTTCGACCATGTCTCGATCTTCTCGCCCGACCTGCTGTCCCGGATGGCCGAGGGCGACCAGCGAACCGATCCGTTCGGCGCCGACCCCTTCGCGCCCGACGAGGATGACCTCGCCACGCCCTTCGGCAATCCTTCCGATACGTCCGAGCCCTCGGTCGGCCTGCATGGCAGCCTGCGCGCGGCCCATCTGACGGTGGAAAACCTGGGCGTCTGGGAAAGGGTGAACCCGATGCTGCCCCCCGATATCGCCGGCCCCCAGGGGATGGAGGCGCTGGTGACGGCCCCGCCGGGCACGCCGCTGCACCAGCTCCAGCAGGGGCTTGCCGAGGCGCTGAAGAATTTCGTCGCCCAGCCGGGCCGGATCACCGCCGAGATCCGCCCCCAGGCGCCGATCGCCTTCGATTCCACCGCCTGGACCAGCCCCGAGGACGCGGCGGCGCTGTTCATGCCGGCCTTCTCGAACGCCCTGCCGACGCCGCCGCTGGCGCTGATCGCCGACCCGCAGGATGCCTCGGACCCGCGCGCGCTGGGTCTGGCGCTGGCGCGGGGCGAGGGCGTGCCCCGCAACACCCGCCGCGCGCTGGAACTGCTGACGCCGCTGCAGGATGACCCCGAGATCGCGCTGGCGCTGGCCGATCTTCTGGCCGACAGCGACCCGGCCGCGGCCTATGTCCATGCCCTGCAGGCGGCGGCGACCGGCACGCCGGGGGCGATGGCCGCGCTGGACCGGGCCGAGGCGCGGCTGGCCACCGCCGATCTGCTGGCCGCCCAGCCCGCCGCCGACAGCGCGCTGGAAGACGACGCCTTCGCCTCGGCCGTGGCGCTGCGCGAGGCGGCGCTGGCGCGGGCCGAGGGCCGCGGGCAGACCCGCAGCTACGGGCTGGCATGGCGGCTGGCCACGCTGGCCGCCGCCGCCGGGGACAGCCCGGCCCGCGCGCTGATGGACCGCCTGCAGGCCCGCTTCGGCGACGACCCGGCCTGGATCGCGGCGCGCGCCCAGGCCGCCGACGCGGCGCTGGAGGACTGGACCGACCGCGACCTGGCCACGACCCTGGCCGCCCGCTAGGCGCGGCCTCCCCGCCACCCGGCCCCGAAGACGCCCGCCGCTTCTTCGTTGCCCAAATACCCATGACCGCGCGGCCGCCCGCGCCGCGCGGCCCATGTCGCGCTCAGGGCACCTCGATCTTGCCCAGCAGAGGCACGTCGTCCTGCGGCGTGACGCTGTGCCGCTCGATCATGCGGTGCACCACCGGATCGCCCTCGCCCCGGTGCAGCTCGCGCAGCAGGACAGTGACCTCGGCATCGGATTTCGTGCGCCGCAGGTTGTGGCGCACATATTCGTCCCAGGTCGCGATGTGATAGCTTTCGGACCACAGGTCCGGGTGCTCCAGGTCGCGCAGCAGGGCCCAGTTCCGCGCCCCGTCGCGGCGGCGGATATTGCGCCGCAGCTGCATCAGGCGCAGGAATTCCGGCACGTCCTTCTGGTCGATCCGGTAATCGACCATGACCATGATCGGCCCCGACCGGCCGCGCAGGTCCAGCCGCAGGGCCGGCTCGCGGAAGCGGTTCACCGGGTCCAGGTCGACGCTGCCGAATTCGGGCGCCTTGAACCAGAAGCCGATGACCGCGCCCACCAGCAGCACCCCGCCCGCCCAGGTCAGCGCCTGGTCCAGCCCCTGCCCGCCCGCGACCGCGCCCCAGGCCCAGGACCCCGCCGCCATGCCGCCGAAGGTCGCGGTCTGATACAGCGCCAGCGCCCGCGCCACGACCCAGCGCGGCGTGGACAGCTGCACCGTCACGTTGAACAGCGACAGCGCCAGCACCCAGGATGCCCCCGCGGGCAGCATGGCCAGCGCGTGCAGCCAGATCGCATCGGCCTGGCCCAGCACGATCGCCGCCCCCGCGAAACCGGCGAAGGCCACGCGGATGACGTTCTCGTTGTCGAAGCGCGCCCGGATGCGCGGGTTCAGCACCGCTCCGGCGATCGCGCCCAGCCCGTAGCAGCCCAGCAGCCCGCCGAACAGCAGCGAGCCGCCCTCGGGATGGCTCTTGGCGACCAGCGGCAGCAGCGCCAGCACCGAGACGGCGGCGAAGCCGAACAGCGCGCCGCGCAGGATCACCCGCATCAGGTTGGGCGACAGCGCGACATAGCGCAGCCCGGCGCCGACGGCGGACAGGAAGGGCTCTCGCGGGGCGGGGCTGGGGGTGGTCCTGGGCTTCCAGCGCAGCAGCGCGCCCAGGAGCGGCAGATAGGTCAGCGCATTGACCGCGAAGGCCGCGGCGGCGCCGAAACCCGCCACGATGAAGCCGCCCGCCGCCGGGCCGACGCTGCGCATCAGGTTGAAGCCAACGGAATTCAGCGTCACCGCCGCAGGCAGGTCGGCGCGCGGCACCAGATCGCCCATGCTGGCCTGCCAGGGCGGATTATAGAGCGCCTGCCCCGCGCCGATCAGGAAGGTGAAGCCCAGAAGCAGCCAGGGCGTCAGCCAGCCCTGCCAGGCGACGACGGCCAGCGCGACCGAGACCACCAGCATGAATAGCTGCGCCGTCAGCAGCAGCGTCTTGCGGTCGAAGATGTCGGCCAGCGCCCCCGAGGCCAGCGCCAGCAGCATGATCGGCAGCGTGTTCGAGGCCTGCACCAGCGCGATCAGCGTCGCGCTGTCGGTCAGCTGCGTCATCAGCCAGGCCGCGCCCACCGCCTGCACCAGCCCGCCGAAATTCGACACCAGCGTCGCGCTCCACAGCAGCCGGAAATCGGCATGGCGGAACGGGGCGAGCGAGGATGGCTTGAGCGGGGGCGGGGGCGGGACGGCGTCGGGCACGGCGGATCCGGTCTTGCTGGGGCTGGCCCGAACCTAGAGCGGCCCGCGCGCGGGGGCAATCCATGCGCCCCCGCGCGGGACGGGCGGATGCCCCCGGCGAAACGGGCGCCGCCGCCTCAGGCGCGGTTCACCAGCCGCAGCACCAGCAACAGGATGACCGCGCCGATGGTCGCATAGATGATCGCGCCGATGACCGAGCCGGTGCCGCCGATGACCAGCCCGGTCATCGGAAACAGGAAGGCCGCGATGACCGCGCCCAGGATGCCCACGACGATGTTCAGGACCACGCCCTGGCCGTGGCCCTTGACCAGAAGACCGGCCAGCCAGCCGGCGATTGCCCCGACGATCAGGGCGACGACGATGCTCATGTTTCCACCTCCTGCCATTGGACGCGGCACGATGCCGCGTCACATCGGGAACCCGTGTTGACGGAGATTTGTTCCATTCCCGACTCAGATTTGAAAACCTGCCGCCCCATGGCCACAGGCCAGCGGAAAACCTTGCGCCGCAAGGGGCGCGGGGCTTGACGGGACCCTGCTGTGACAGGCTGATGAAGCTCTGCGCGAATCGTGCCCGGCCCTGCCACCGGGCGCGACGATAGTGAACAAAAGCTGCCAGCAGCGACCACGGCTGCTGCGGACGCGCCGCCAGGCGGTGCGGCCGATGTGACAAAGGATAGTAGTAGGATGCGCCTCGCTCTCATGATTTCGGCGCTGGCCCTGGGGCTGGCGGCATGTTCGCAATCCACGGACAGATACAGCGTTCCCGTCGCCAATGGCGACGTGCCGGCCATCTACCAGGCCCGCTCGGATGTCGGCCCCAATGGCGAGCCGATCACCATTCCGGCGGTCCGCGCGGCCTATCTGAACGAACGCAACCAGCGCCAGCGCGTGCCCTATAACGGCCCCGAGGCGCCGGGCACCATTGTCGTCGATCCCTATGCGCGCGTCCTCTATCACGTGATGGAAAACGGCGAGGCGATGCGCTTCGGCGTCGCCGTCGGCCGGGCGGGCAAGGGCTATAACGGCACGGCCACGATCCAGCGCAAGCAGTCCTGGCCCAGCTGGCGCCCGACCGACAACATGATCCGCACCGAGCCCGAGCTTTATGGCCAGTTCGCCGGCGGGCTGAAGGGCGGCATGGACAACCCGCTGGGATCGCGGGCGCTGTATCTTTATGAAGGCGGGCGCGACACCTATTACCGGATCCACGGCACGATGGACCCGTCCTCGATCGGCAAGGCCACCTCGGCGGGCTGCATCCGGCTGTTCAACCAGGACATCATGGACCTGTTCGACGAAACCTCGATGGGCACCCGCGTCGTCGTGCGCAGCCAGGCCGAAAGCCTGCGCCTGGAGGGCCCGCTGATCGAGACGCCCGAAGGCTATGTCGTTCCCGCCTCGGAAGCCAGCGCGCTTGGCTTCTCGGGCCAGCCGACCAATGTGACCGACACCGCCCCGGCGACGACCGAGGGTCTGACCGAGCAGCTGCAGGCCCCCCTCGGCGCCCCGGTGGCCCCGGTGGCCTCGACCGCCCCGGCCTCGCCGGCGCTGGTGCAGGACCCCTTCGCCAGCACCGATACGGCCTTCGTCTCGCCGGTCGAAAGCGCCGTGCCCTCCTGGTAGGGCCGCGCGACAGACCCGCAATCGGCCTTTTCCGCAGGCCCCGGCCCTTCGCCGGGGCCTTTGCAATTGCAAAATCCCGCTTCGTGTCGCAATCTGCGCCGCGTATAGATCGCACCGCTGATCCGCCTCATGAGAGCTGCAATGCCCAATTATTCCAAGCGCGAACGCGAATTACTGTCCGAAGACGAACAGGCCCTCAGCACCGCCAGCCGGCAGCCGGCCCTTGGCGCGCTGGATGACGCGGCGCTGATCAGGCTGATCGCCGATCTCGACCAGGCGCTGGCGGCCGCCGGCGCCCTGGGCCAGGATGGCCAGAAGACGCGCGCCGATCTGGTGAAGGCGGCGCTGAACCGGGCCCACTCGGAACGCCGCAAGCGCGGGCTGAAGCCGACCCGCGCCAGACCCGCGGCAGCAAAGCCGGCGGCGAAATCCCCGGCCAGGCGCGCGACCGCGAAGCCCGCCGCGGTCGCGGCACCCGCCGCCACACCCGCCGAGCCTGCCGCCGCCGCGTCACGGGCCAAGGCGCCGAAACGCGCGCCGGCGACCACGCCGCGCAAGCCCGCCGGCCGCAAGCCCGCCGAAAGCCGCAAGACCGATCTGCGCACCGCATCGCGCCGGGTGGTGAAGGCTCCGGCCAAGCCCGCCATCGCGCTGGCCGAGGCCGAACGCCAGATCGAGGCGACCCCCGAGGCGAAGCCCGCCCCTGCCAAGCCTGCCCCGGCCAAGCCTGCCCGTGCCAAGGTGACGGCGGCCAAGCCCGCTGCCGCGAAACCTGCGCCGGTCCCGGCCGCCCCTGCCGTCGCCGTCGCGGATGACGCAGCGCAGCGCCAGGCCGAGAAGCAGGCCGCCAAGGAAGCCGCGAAAGAGGCGCGCAAGGCCGCCCGCAAGGCCGAAAGGCAGGCCGCGAAGGAAGCGGAGAAGGCCGCGCGGAAAGCCGCGAAGAAGATCGCCAAGGAGGCCGAGAAGGCTGCCCGCAAGGCGGCGAAGAAGGCGGCCGACAAGAAGCCCGGCAAGAAGAAGAAACCCGGCAAGAAGAAGGACGCCGGGGCCTGATCGCGCCGCACGGCGCCCCCCGGCATCATCACGCGATGCGCCTGTTCGTGCTGATCCTCTCGCTCTGGGCCGGGCTTGTGCCCGCGGCCTTCGCCTGGCCCGCCGTCGACGCGCTGGCCGGCCGCCCGCCGCCGCGCGACAGCGAACAGCTGCGCTGCACCGATGACGGGCGCGACTGCATCCGCCTGGACGCCTATGTCGCCGATGTCTGCAAGCTGATCGAGCGCAATGCCGCCGAGCGCGGGCTGGACCCGAATTTCCTGGCCCGGCTGCTGTGGAAGGAAAGCCGCTTCGAGCCGGGCGCGATCAGCCCGGTCGGCGCGCAGGGCATCGCGCAGTTCATGCCCGGCACGGCTGAACTTTACGACCTGCACGACCCGTTCAACCCGGCCCAGGCGATCTTCAAGGCGGCGTGGTACCTGCGCCACCTGACCGACATGTTCGGCAGCATCGGCATGGCCGCCATCGCCTATAACGGCGGCGAGAACCGGGCGGCGCGCTTCGTCGCCCGCCAGACCACCCTGCCCTATGAGACGCAGGACTATGTCGAGGCGATCACCGGCCACGACGCGCTGACCTGGCGCGACAACCCGCCGAAATCCGACGACCTGCGGCTGGCGCTGAACCCCGACCTGCCCTTCCGCGCCGCCTGCGAGAAGCTGGGCGGCGACCGGCAGCTGCGCGAGTTCATGGTCCAGCCGCGCGTCCATCCCTGGGGCGTGATCGTGGCCAGCCATCCCAGCCAGTCGGGCGCCGCCCAGCAGGTGTCGCGGCTGAACCGCTCGCTGCGGCCGATCCTGGAGGGCCGGCGCGTCGGCTATGTCCGCAAGCGGCTGACGGGGATGCAGCGCGCCGTCTATACCGCGCAGGTGGGTTTCGACAGCCGCAACGAGGCCGCCGCCTTCTGCCTGCGCCTGCAACGCCTGGGCGGGCGCTGCATCGTGCTGGCGAATTGAGCCGGGGGCCTAGGCCAGGGCCCGGGCAACCGCGGCCCGGCAATGAAGCTCGGTCGTGGAAAAGGCGGGAAGCGGCGAATCCTGCGGCGCAAGAAGCAGCGGAATTTCCGTGCAGGCGAAGGCGACGCAATCGGCGCCGCGCCGGCCCATATCCGCGATGATCCGCTGATATTCCCTGCGCGTCTGGTCGCGAAAGCGGTTGTTGACCAGTTCCTCGTAGATGCTGTCATGGATGAGGCGTTTCTCCTCCTCGTCGGGAATGATCGCCTCCAGACCGCTGCGGGCCAGGATCTCGGGATAGAAATCGCTTTCCATCGTCTTGCGCACGCCGAGAATGGCCACTTTCCTCAGCCCCCTGGCCTTGATGGCCTGGGCCGTGACCTCGGCGATATGCAGGAAGCCGATGTCCAGGCCGGGCTGAAGCTCGGGGACGAAGCGATGCACGTCATTGCAGGTGATGACGATGAAATCGGCCCCGGCGGCCTGCAGGGCGCGGGCCGAGCGCCCGATCTGCGCGCAGGCGGCCCCTTCGTCGCCGCGCTCGATCACGGCATCGACATATTCCTGCCGGTTGACGCTTTCCAGCACGATCCGGGCCGAGGCGACGCCGCCCGCCTGCGCCTGCGTCATCTCGTTGATGCGCTTGTAATATTCGGCGGTAGAGACCCAGCTGAGCCCGCCGATCATCCCGATCTTCTTCATCTGCAATGTCCTGTCCTGCCCGGCCGCCGCGATGGTGGCGAAGGCTCTCACAAAAAACTCTGCGGGTCGATATCCACGGCCAGCCGCAGGTTCGTCGGCGGTCTGTGCGGGGCCAGCCAGTCGGCGATGGCGGCCTGGACGGGGGCCTGGCGAGGGGCGCGAATCAGCATCCGCATCCGGTAACGGCCGCGGATCCGGGCGATGGGGGCGGGCGCGGGACCCCACAGCTCGGCCCCCGCCTGATGCAGGGGGGCGGCGTTGGCGGCCAGATGGCGGGCGAAATCGGCCACCAGCTGCGGATCGGGATGGGACAGGATGATCCCCGCCAGCCGGCCGAAGGGCGGCATCCCGGCGGCCTGGCGCGCGGCCGCCTCGGCGTCCCAGAAGGCCTCGTCCCGGCCCGACAGGATCGCGCGGATCACCGCATGTTCGGGCTGGTGGGTCTGCAGCAGCGCCACCCCCGGCGCGGCCCCCGCCTGCCGCCCGGCCCGGCCCGCCACCTGCCGCATCAGCTGGAAGCTGCGTTCCGCCGCGCGCAGGTCGGCGCCCTGCAGGCCCAGATCGGCATCGATCACGCCGACCAGCGTCAGGCGCGGGAAGTTGTGGCCCTTGGCGACGATCTGGGTGCCGATGATGATGTCGGTATCGCCCGAGGCGATCTCGGCGATGGTTTCCTTCAGCGCGCGGGCCGAATGGAACAGGTCCGAGGACAGCACTGTCGCCTTCGCCTGCGGGAAGCGGGCGGCGACCTCCTCGGCGATGCGTTCGACGCCGGGGCCGATCGGGGCCAGCTTGCCCTCGACCCCGCAGGACGGGCAGGCGGTGGGGATCGGCCGCGTCTCGCCGCATTGATGGCAGACCAGGCGGTTCTGGAAGCGGTGCTCGACCATCCGCGCATCGCATTGGTGGCAGCCGATCTGCTCGCCGCAGGCGCGGCAGACGGTGACGGGGGCGAAACCGCGGCGGTTCAGGAACAGCAGCGACTGTTCGCCGCGCGCCAGCCGCGCCTCCACCGCCCGCGCCAGGCTGGGCGAGATCCAGCGGCCCGATTGCATCTCCTCGGCGCGCAGGTCGATGGCGGCCATGTCGGGCAGTTCGGCCTCGCCATAGCGCGCGCGCAGGTCCAGCCGGCGATACTTGCCGCTGGCGGCGTTCACCCAGCTTTCCAAGGATGGCGTGGCCGAGGCCAGCACCACCTGCGCCCCGCCGATGGATGCCCGCAGCACCGCCATGTCGCGGGCGTTGTAGAAGACCACGTCCTCCTGCTTGTAGCTGCTGTCATGTTCCTCATCGACGACGATCAGGCCCAGGTCGCGAAACGGCAGGAACAGGGCCGAGCGCGCGCCGACGACCAGCCCGACCTCGGCCCGCGCCGCCATGTGCCACAGCCGGCGGCGCTCGGTCCTTGTGATGCCGCTGTGCCATTCGCCGGGACGGGCGCCGAAACGGGCCTCGACGCGGTCCAGGAATTCCGCCGAGAGCGCGATTTCCGGCAGCAGCACCAGCGCCTGCCGGCCGCGCGAGAGGCATTCGGCGACGGCCTCCAGATAGACCTCGGTCTTGCCCGAGCCGGTGACGCCGCGCAGCAGCGTCGTGCCATAGCCGCCCGCCCGGATCGCCGCGCGCAAGGCCTCGGCGGCGGCCTGCTGGTCGGGCGCCAGGGGCTTGCCGGGGCGCAGGGGGTCCAGCCGGGGATAGGGCAGGTCGCGCGGCGCCTGGATCTCGGCCAGGGTGCCCTGCGCGACCAGCCCCTTGACCACCGACACGCCCACCCCGGCCAGCCCGGCCAGTTCCGATGCCGCGAAGCTGGCGCCGCCATGATCGGCGATCACCGCCATGACGCGGGCGCGGGCCTCGGTCATGCGCGCGGGCGGATCGCCTGCCGGGACGATCACCCGGCGGGCGGCGGGCGGCTGGTCCAGATCGGGGGCGCGCGTCGCCATGCGCAGCACCAGGGGCGGCGGGGTCAGGGTATAGTCGGCGGCGCGGGTCAGGAATTCGATGAAGCCGGGCGCGAAGGGCTCGGCCTCCAGCGCGCGGATCACCGGGCGCAGCTTGGCGGCGTCGAAGCCGCCCTGCCCCTCGCCCATGACCAGCCCCAGGACCCGGCGCGGCCCCAGCGGGCACAGGACCAGCTGGCCCAGTCGCACCCCGTCTTCCGGCGCCAGATAGTCCAGCAGCCCCACGGGTTCGCAGACCAGCACGCCGATGCGGCTGCGGGGCGGGAAGAAGGCGGGGGGCGCGGCGGGTCTCATGACGGGCGGATAAAGCCGCGCGCGGGCGGCAGTTGCAAGTCCGGGGATCGGACGCGGCTCTTTCGGCGGACGGGTTTATGCGCTATCACACGGCGCGACTCTGCCAGCCAAGGGAACCGGGCCATGAAATTCTTCGTCGACACCGCCGATACCGCCGCCATCAAGGAACTGAACGATCTGGGCATGGTGGACGGCGTGACCACCAACCCCTCGCTGATCCTGAAGGCCGGGCGCGACATCACCGAAGTCACCCGCGAGATCTGCCAGATGGTCGCGGGCCCCGTCAGCGCCGAGGTCGTGGCCGAGAAGGCCGAGGACATGATCCGCGAGGGCAAGGTGCTGGCCCAGATCGCCGACAACATCACCGTCAAGGTGCCGCTGACCTGGGACGGGCTGAAGGCCTGCCGCGCGCTGTCGGGTGACGGCCACAAGGTCAACGTGACGCTGTGCTTCAGCCCCGCCCAGGCGATCCTGGCCGCCAAGGCCGGGGCGACCTTCATCAGCCCCTTCATCGGGCGGCTGGACGACATCCACATTGACGGCATGGACCTGATCGCCGACATCCGCGAGATCTATGACAATTACGGCTTCGAGACCGAGATCCTCGCCGCCTCGATCCGCAGCGTGAACCACATCATCGAGGCCGCCAAGATCGGCGCCGACGTCATCACCGCGCCGCCCTCGGTCATCAAGTCGATGGCGAACCATGTCTTGACCGACAAGGGCCTGGCGCAGTTCAATGCCGACTGGGCACAGACCGGCCAGAAGATCGGCTGACCACCACCGCGAGGCCGGGCACGAGAGGGGCGAGGATGACGGCAGTTCTGGATGATGTAACGCGCAAGAAACTGCTGGCCGATCCCGGCGTGATCCTGGGCGACAGGGACCTGATGCGGGCCCTTGTCGCCGCCCGCGAGGCCGAGATCGGCGACAATGTCATCGACATTCGCGGCCGCGCGATGGAGGCGCTGGAGGCGCGGCTGGACCGGCTGGAGCATACGCATGAAAGCGTGATCGCGGCCGCCTATGACAACCAGTCCGGCACCGCCGTGGTCCACCGCGCCGTCATCGCCCTGCTGGAGCCCGCCGATTTCGAGGGCGTGGCCGAGATCCTGCAATCCGAGATCGCGCCGATCCTGCGCGTCGAGACGCTGCGCCTGCTGCTGGAACGCGACCAGGCCCCCGACGACCTGCCCGAGGACGTGGCGGTCGTCCCCGACGGCGCCATCGCCCGCATCGCCAGCGCCGGGCGGCGCGCGCCGCGCGGCGACGACATCATCCTGCGCCCGGCCTCGCCGATCACCCAGCCGATCCACGGCCGCGCCGTCGCCTCGGAGGCGCTTCTGCCGATGGACCTGGGTCCCGGCCTGCCGCGCGCCATGTTCCTGATGGGCAGCGCCGACATCAACCGCTTCACCCCCGCGCAGGGCACCGACCTGTTGCGCTTTTTCGGGCAGGTGGGGCGGCTGATGCTGATGCGCTGGCTGGGATGAGCGGGGCGGGCGGAAAGCTGCCGCCCCCGCTGGCGCTGGCGCCCGCCATGTCGGACGCGCTTGCCCGCTGGCTGGAGACCGAGGCCGCGACGCGCGACCGTTCCCGCCACACCATCGCCGCCTATCAGGCCGACCTGCTGGCCTTCCTGTCCTTCCTGGGCGCCCATCACGGCGCCCCCGCCACGCCGAAATCGCTGGCCGGGCTGCGCCAGCCCGAGATGCGCGCCTTCGCCGCCAGCGAAAGGGCGCGCGGGCTGTCGGCGCGGTCCCTGGCGCGGCGGCAATCGGCGGTGCGCAGCTTCCTGCGCTGGATCTCGGACCGCGAGGGCCATGACCTCTCGGCCGCGCTGGCCGCACGCAGCCCGAAATACACCCGCTCGCTGCCCCGGCCGCTGACGCCGGACCAGGCGCGGCAGGCGCTGGACATGGTGGCGGTCGATCACGACACGCCCTGGGTCGCGGCGCGCGACCTGGCGGTGATGACGCTGCTGTGGGGCTGCGGGCTGCGCATCTCCGAGGCGCTGGGGCTGGACGGGCGCGACTGGCCCTTCCGCGACGCGCTGGTGATCCGCGGCAAGGGCGGGCGCGAACGCCGGGTGCCGGTGCTGCCGGTCGCGCGCGACGCGGTGGCCGATTACCTGGCGCAATGCCCGTGGCGGCTGGCGCCCGACCAGCCGCTGTTTCGCGGCGTGCGCGGCGGCAGGCTGGCGCCGGGCAGCATCGAGGCCTCGATGCGCCGGGCCCGCGCGGTGCTGGGGCTGCCGCCCACCGCCACGCCCCATGCGCTGCGCCACAGCTTCGCCACGCATCTGCTGGCCGCCGGCGGCGACCTGCGCACGATCCAGGAGCTGCTGGGGCATGCCAGCCTGTCCACGACGCAGGTCTATACCGGGGTCGACGACGCGCATCTGCTGGCGGTCTATCGCGCCGCCCATCCGCGCGGCTGAACCGAACCGCGCGGCCCCTTCATGCGTTGAAGACCCAGCAATAAGAGGTATGCGATGACCAATCACGCGATCTTCAACCGCCCGATGGATGCCGATGTCCCGCAGGGCTACGATCAGGCGGTGTTCGGCATGGGCTGCTACTGGGGCGCCGAGCGGCTGTTCTGGCGCCAGCACGGCGTCTGGCTGACCGAGGTGGGCTTTGCCGGCGGCCATGTCGAAAACCCCGGCTACGACCAGGTCAAGGCCGGCGACACGGGCCATGCCGAGGTGGTGCGCGTCGTCTTCGACAGCTCGCTGATCAGCTATGAGCGGCTGCTGAAGCTGTTCTGGGAAAACCACGACCCGACGCAGGGCGACCGGCAGGGCCAGGACCTGGGCAGCCAGTATCGCAGCCTGATCATGGTCTTCAACCACAGCCAGCGCGCCGCCGCCGAGGCCTCGAAGATCTCCTATGGCAACCGGTTGGCGGTCGAAGGCTTCGCCGCCGTCACCACCGAGATCATCGACCCCGCGCCCTTCTGGCCCGGCCCCGAGGCGCATCAGCAATATCTGGAAAAGAACCCCGACGGTCATTGCGACCCGAAGGGGACCGGGGTAGAGGCCTCCATCCCCAACCCGGACCTGCCCTGATGCCCACCTTCACCGCGCTGACCCATATCCAAGGCCGCGAGGCCGCCGAAGCCCTTGCCGAGGCTTGCGAGGACCTGACCCCCGAGCCGGTCGGCACCGGCGTCTTCGAGATCGAGGACGGTCTGGGCCGCTGGGAAGTCGGCGCCTATTTCACCGACAGCCCCGACGAGGTCGCGCTGGCCCTGCTGGCCGCCGCCCATGGCGCGCAGCCCTTCGCCGTCTCGGAACTGCCCGAGGTGGATTGGGTCGCCCATGTCCGGCGCGAGCTGACCCCGGTCCATGCCGGGCGCTTCTACGTCCATGGCAGCCATGACGCGGGCAGCGTCCCCGAGGGCGTCGAGGCGCTGTGCATCGAGGCCGCGATGGCCTTCGGCACCGGCCATCACAACACCACCAAGGGCTGCCTGGAGGCGCTGGACCGGCTGGCTGCCGAGGGGTGGCAGCCCCGGCGCATCGCCGATATCGGCTGCGGCACGGCGGTGCTGGCTATGGCCGCGGCGCGGGTCTGGCCGGTGACGGTGCTGGCCGGCGACATCGACCCGGTGGCGGTGGACACGGCCTCGGCCAACGTGATCGCCAACGGGCTGGACGGCCGCGTCCTCTGCGTCGAGGCCGTGGGCTTCGACCACCCCCTGCTGGACGAGGCCGCGCCCTTCGACCTGGTGCTGGCCAATATCCTGAAGCAGCCGCTGATCGACCTGGCCCCCGAGATGGCGGCCCGCGTGGCCCCGGCCGGTCGCATCATCCTGTCGGGCATCCTGACCACCCAGGCCGACGAGGTCACAGAGGCCTATCGCGCCACCGGCTTCACGGATGTCCAGCGCACCGACCTGGGCGAATGGTCCACACTGGTGATGTCGCGCGCGGGGTGATCGCGGCGGCGCTGGTCGGGGTTGCGCGGGACGACCGGCACGATTTGCGTCGTCGTTCCTGCGGGAGGGTCGGGTTTGCGGACATACCGGACGTTGCAAAAAATCCCTTGCACCACCTTCGGGGCTATGGATTGCTCGGACCTCCAACAGGAGGAATGCAATGTCTTTTGAACAATGGCTGGCCTTTGCGGCTGCGTCTGCCGTCTTGCTGGCAATCCCCGGTCCCACGATCTTGCTGGTGATCTCCTACGCACTCGGGCACGGTAAAAAGGCGGCTGGCGCGACGGTCGGCGGCGTCGCTCTTGGCGATTTCACCGCCATGACGGCTTCCATGCTTGGCCTCGGGGCGCTGCTTGCGACCTCGGCCACGTTGTTCACCGTCTTGAAATGGATCGGGGCTGCCTATCTGATCTATCTTGGCGTGAAGCTCTGGCGCGCGCCGGTTTCGGTCGGCGAAGTCAGCGCGGATACGGAAACCCTGTCGAAAGACAGGCCGCTGCGGATTTTCCTGCACACCTATATCGTGACGGCGCTCAATCCGAAGAGCATCATCTTCTTCGTGGCCTTCCTGCCCCAGTTCCTGAACACTGCGCAGCCGGTGTTGCCACAGATGATCATCTTCGAGACCACATTCCTCGTTCTGGCGATCCTGAACGCTGGCTTTTACGCGCTGATGGCGGCAATGGCCCGCAAATCGATCCGCAAGCCAAGCGTGCAGCAAGCGGTCAACCGTGTCGGTGGGTCTTTGATGATCGCCGCGGGCGCGTTGGCCGCAGGCTGGAAGCGCGCCGCAACCTGACAACAGCAGCAGGACATATGAGGCACCTTTCGGTGTCCCATATGTCAGCAAGGGGCTCAAACCACCCCGCATCACGATCCGCGCGGCCCGCGGCGCCAGCCCCACCTCCAGACATGAAAAAACCCCCGCCGCGGCCGCTTCGGGGGTTCGTTCGTCTGTCGCTGACGCTCAGTAGTGGCGCGCGATCCGCTCGATGTCGCCGCGGCACAGGCCGATATCGTCCAGTTCGCGGTCCGACAGGCGGCTCAGTTCGCGGCGCGTCACGCGGGTATCGTTCCACGCGCTCAGCATCGCCAGAACCTTTGCTACGACGCCATGAACGCCTCCGACAGCATAGCCGCGGTTCGTCTCAATCGCCGACATTTCATCACCTGTTCATAAATTGCCCGATCCGTGGGCAGGTTTCGGATAGGCAGGATATAGATTGGGCATCCCGGAAAGAGTATCCCCGGAAGCGGCAAGGCCGATATGCAGTTTTCGCAGGGATCGCAAGGACTTCCGGGACCAGGAAAGGTCGCGGATGACGTCCCGGGCGTCGTTTTCAGGCGATGCGCTGCTGCCCGCCCCCGCGCCAGTCGCCCAAGGCTGCCTGCCACAGCGCGATTGCCGCTACGGCAGCCGTATCGGCGCGCAGGATTCGCGGCCCCAGACTCAGCCGCGTCACGAAGGGCAGGTCCGAGAGTTTCGCCCGCTCGGCCGGAGAGAAGCCGCCCTCGGGGCCGATCAGGATCGCCCAGGGACCGGCGGGCAGGCCGGCCAGGGTCTCGGCCGGGCCCGCCAGCGATTCGTCGGCCCAGAGGATGCGGCGCGCCGGGTCCCAGCCGGCCAGCAGGCGCGGCAGGGGCGCCAGATCCGCGACCTGGGGCACGAAGGTGCCGCCGCATTGCTCGGCCGCCTCGACGGCATGGGCCTGCAGCCGGTCCTGGCGGATCCGCTCGGAATTGGTGAACTCGGTCTGCACCGGCAGGATCCGCGCGCAACCCAGCTCGGCCGCCTTTTCCACGATGAAATCGGTGCGGGCCTTCTTGATCGGCGCGAACAGCAGCCACAGGTCGGGCGGGTCCTGCTGCGGCGCGCTCCGCGCCCCGGCCAGCAGGCTGCCGCCGCGCTTGGCCAGCTGCTCGATCCGCGCCGACCATTCGCCGTCGCGGCCGTTGAAGACCGACACCACATCGCCCGGCTTCTGCCGCATCACCCCCGACAGGTAATGCGCCTGCGCCGCGTCCAGGGGCACGGGTTGTCCCGGCGCAAGGGGGTGGTCTATGAACAGCCTGATCTTCGCCATGATGGGGCCGACGCTATGCAAAGCCGCGACGAAAGACCAGATGCCGTCATCGACGCGCCGGCCGGAAACTGGGTGGACCGCCATGCCCCGGCCGCGTGGAGACCCTGGCTGCGCCTGTCCCGCGCCGACCGGCCGATCGGGACCTGGCTGCTGCTGCTGCCCTGCTGGTGGGGCGTCGGGCTGGCGATGATGGCGGACGGGCCGCGATGGTTCGACCTGTGGATCGTGATCGCCTGCGGTCTGGGGGCGCTGGTCATGCGCGGCGCGGGCTGCACCTGGAACGACATCACCGACCGCGACATCGACGCGAAGGTGGCGCGGACCCGCTCGAGGCCCCTGCCCTCGGGCCAGGTCACGCTGCGGGGCGCCTATGCCTGGCTGATCGCCCAGGGGCTGGTGGGCCTGGCGATCCTGCTGACGCTGGGTCCGGCGGCGATCTGGATGGGCGTCGCATCGCTGGCGCTGGTCGCGATCTATCCCTTCGCCAAGCGCTTCACCTGGTGGCCGCAGGTCTTCCTGGGCCTGGCCTTCAACTGGGGGGTGATGCTGGCCTATGCCGCGCATATGGGGCGGCTGGACCTGGCGCCGGTCGTCGCCTGGCTGGGCGGCATCGCCTGGACGATCTTCTACGACACGATCTATGCCCACCAGGATACCGAGGACGACGCGCTGATCGGCGTCAAGTCCACCGCGCGGCTGTTCGGCAAGGCCAGCCCCCGCATCCTGCTGGGCTTCGCCGCGCTGTCGGTGCTGCTGCTGGCGCTGGCCATCGGGCTGACGGGTCGCAATCAGTTGATAGGCTTCACCGGACTGATCGGTTTCGCGGCGCATCTGCTGTGGCAGCTCAGGATTTTCGATCCCGATCAATCGCTTGTCTGCCTGCGGCTGTTCCGCTCGAACCGCGACGCGGGGCTGATCCTTGCGCTGTTTCTCGCCATTGCGGGGCTGGCGTGATTGCGCCGCAGGCAGCGCGGGGCTAGACCCGAGCGGCTTGCAACTGCCCAAGGTTTCCCAATGGCGTCTTCCCGCAGCCGGATGTCCACCGCGATCGCGACGATCACCGTCCTGGGGGGCGCCGCGGGGCTGTGCTGGATGGGCGCGACGGCCGGCGCGGTCTTCATCGAGCGCGAGTCGCTGGCCGAGGTGCGCCAGGCGCTGAACGGCAGCGGCTATGACTGGGTGCAGGTCCAGACCGACGGGCTGCAGGTGCGCCTGTCGGGGACCGCGCCGACCGAGGTGGAACGCTTCCGCGCCATGACCCAGGCGGGGACGGCGGTCGACGGCAACCGCATCCTGGACGAGATGACGGTCGCGGCCGCCGACGCCCTGACGCCGCCCGATTTCAAGATCGAGCTGCTGCGCAACGACGACGGCATCTCGCTGATCGGGCTGGTGCCGGCCTCGATGGATCGCGGCGCGCTGCTGCGCGAATTGCGGGGCGAAACCGCCGCCCCGAAGATCACCGACCTGCTGGAGGGCGCGGATCATCCGGTGCCGCCGCTGTGGGACGAGGCGATCCGGCTGGGGCTGGGCGCGACGCAACTGGCGCAGCGGGCGAAGATCTCGATCTCGCCCGGCGCGGTGCATGTGACGGCGCTGGCCGACAGCGCGCGCGAAAAGGCGCGGATGGAAAGCGACCTGCGCCGCGCCGCGCCCGCCGGCGTGGCGCTGAGCACCGACATATCCGCCCCGCGCCCGGTGATCGCGCCCTTCACCCTGCGCTTCCTGATCGACGATGACGGCGCGCGTTTCGATGCCTGTTCGGCCGATGACGAGGAAGGGCGCGACCGGATCCTGGCCGCCGCCATCCAGGCGGGGGTGCCGGGCAAGCCGGGCTGCACGCTGGGGCTGGGCGCGCCCACCCCGGTCTGGGCCGATGCGGCGGTGCCCGCGATCGAGGCGGTGGCGGCGCTGGGGCGCGGCTCGGTCACGATCTCGGATGCCGATATCGCGCTGATCGCCCCCGACGGCATTGCGCAGGACCGCTTCGACCAGGTCGCCCGGCAGCTGGACGAGGCGCTGCCCGATGTCTTCTCGCTGCATGCCGAGCTGGAAAAGCCCGCCGCCGTCGACCAGGGGCCGGCGGAATTCATGGCCACCCGGACCGCCGACGGCAAGGTCTCGATCCGGGGCGGGCTGTCGGATGCGCGGATGCTGGATGCGGTGGACAGCTTCGCCCGCTCGCGCTTCTTCGGGGTCGAGAGCGAGCTGCGCAGCGATGTCGAGGTGCCCGCCGGCTGGACCGTCAAGGTGATCGCCGCGCTGGAGGCGCTGAGCGGGCTGGAAAACGGCGCCGTCACGGTGACGCCGGGCAACCTGCGGCTGTCGGGGACCTCGGGCGATCCGCGCGCGGTGGACCAGGCGGCGGCGGTGCTGTCGCAGCGGCTGGGCGCGGGGTCGAAATACGAGCTGTCGATCCGCTATGACCGCCGGCTGGACGCGACGCTTGGCCTGCCCGATGGCGAGGAATGCGTCTCGCGGTTGAATGTCGTGATGTCGGAATCCGAGATCGGCTTCGAGCCGAACCGCTCGACCATCGCCGGCGACCCGTCCGAGACCCTGGACAAGCTGGCCGCGATCATGATCGATTGCGCCGATTTCCAGATCGAGGCGGGCGGGCATACGGATTCGCAGGGCTCGGCCGGGTTCAACGCGGACCTGTCGCGGGCCCGCGCGCAGACGCTGGTCAGCGCGATGACCGATGCCGGGATCGACACCAGGCACATGACCTCGCGCGGCTATGGCGAAAGCCAGCCCATCGCCACCAACGACACCGAGGAAGGCCGCGAGGCCAATCGCCGGATCGAGTTCCGGCTGATGTCGCCGATCGCGGTGCGCAGCGAACCGCTGCCCGCCCCCGCCGTGCGCGAGGGCGTGACCACGGAGGCGCTGGCCCAGACCGCCGCCCCCGAAGGCGCCACCGCCCCGGCCGAGGCCTGGCAGGCGGCCAGCGGCGTGGTGGCCCGGCCCGGCGCCACGGATGCGCCCGTGGCCTTCGGGCCGGTGCTGCCCCTGCCGCTGATCGGCACCGCCGGCCATGTCGCGCCGGGATCGGCGGGCGTGGCCCCCGCGACCCTGGGCGTGAGCGAGCAGGTCGAAGCGGGGATGGCGGGCGGCTTGGCGGGGGCGCTGCCGATCCTGGACATCCTTGAGGAAAACCTGACCTTGCCGGTCCTTGTCGCCGATGAGAACACGCCCCGGCCCGCGCGTCGCCCAGCCGAGAACGAGGCGGCCGAGAACGGGGCGGCCGGGAATGGCGCAGAGGAAGACCCCGAAGCCGGAGCCGAGGCGCAATGAACCGCACCGAATTCATCACCGTCACCTCGATCATCCTGTTCGCCGCCTTCCTGCTGGGCTGGTTCGCCTGCTGGCTGATCCACCGCCTGACCCGCCCGACCCGCGCCGACATGGGCGAGCTGGACCGCATGGCCCAGCAGCTGCACGAGGCCGAGGAGGCCCGCGACCTGGCCATCGCCGCACTGGAGGAACGCGAATCGGCGCTGATGACCCGGCTGATCGATGCCGAGGGCGAGTTGCAGGCGGCGCTGGAGGGCCTTCGCGAGAGCCGCACCGAGGTCGAGGAATTGCGCGACTATATCGAGCGCAAGCTGGCGCGGCGCTGATCCGGGGCTGACGGGGACGAAAAAAGGCCCGGCGCGGCTGCCGGGCCTGTTTCATGCGGTGGCGCCGATGGGGCAAAGGGGGGGCTGTCCGCCCCCCGTCGTCGTTCCGACGACTCCCCCCGAGGGTATTTTGCCAACGAAGAAGGGCTCAGATGCCCGCTTCTACGATGGCGCGGGCCAGGACCGGGACGGTGTCGCGGTTGAGCCCGGCGATGTTCAGCCGCGAATCGCCGACCATGTAGATGGCCGAATCGGATTTCAGCTTCTGGACCTGCTCCGGCGTCGCGCCGAGGCGCGAGAACATGCCGCGGTGATGGGCGATGAAGTCGAAGCGGTCGCTGCCCGACAGGTTGCGCAACTCCGAGGCAAGCTGTTCGCGCAGCGCCAGCATCCCCTTGCGGACATCCTCCAGTTCGGCCCTCCAGTCGGCGGCGAGATCCGCGTCGGTCAGGATGGTGCTGACGATGCGGGCGCCGTGATCGGGCGGGAAGGAGAAGGTCTGCCGGTTCAGGAAGGCCATCGAGCCCTGCGCCATCTCGCGCGCTGCGCCATTGTCGGCCAGCGCCATCAGGATGCCGGTGCGTTCGCGATAGATGCCGAAATTCTTCGAGCAGGAGGCGGCGATCAGCACCTCGGGCAGGCGGGCGGCGATCAGGCGGGTGGCGGCGGCGTCCTCGTCAAGCCCGTCGCCGAAGCCCTGATAGGCCAGGTCGATGAAGGGGATGGCGCCGGATTTCTCCAGGATCTGCGCGAGTTCTTCCCATTGCGCCAGCGTCAGATTGGCGCCGGTCGGGTTGTGGCAGCAGCCATGCAGCAGCACCAGGTCGCCCCTGCCCGCCTTCGCGATATCGGCCTTCATCGCCTCGAAATCGACGCCGCGGGTCTCGGGGTCGAAATAGCGGTATTCGGTGAAGGGCAGGCCCATGAATTTCAGGATCGACAGGTGGTTGGGCCAGGTCGGATCCGAGACATGGACATGCACCCCCGGATTGGCCAGCCGCGCCAGTTCCAGCGCCTGCCGGATCGCCCCCGTGCCGCCGACGCTGGAGAGCGTGGCCAGCCGGTCCGCGGGCAGCTCGCCCAGCACCATCCGCGCCATGGCATCGCGGAAATCCGCCTCGCCCGCCAGGCTGGTATAGGCCTTGGTGGTCTGCGTCTGCCAGATCCTCTGCTCGGCGGCCTTCACGGCGCGCATCACCGGCGTCACGCCCTCGGGGTTCTTGTAGACGCCCACGCCGAGGTCAATCTTGCCCTGGCGGCTGTCGGCCTTGAATTCCTCGATCAGCATCAGGATCTTGTCGGGGGCTTGCGGTTTGAGGTCGGACAGCATCTTTCAGGCGTCTCCGGTTGCGATGTTCAGGTCGGGGAAGCTGCCCCATTCGGTCCAGCTTCCGTCGTAGAGCGAATGGTTGCGGTGGCCGATCCGCTCCAGCGCCAGCGACAGGGTGGCGGCGGTGATGCCGCTGCCGCAGCTGGTGATCGCCGGCTTCGCCAGGTCCACCCCGGCCTCCTGGAAGGCGGCGCGCAGGGCGTCGGGGTCCTTCATCGTGCCGTCCGGGTTGAAGAGGCGGCCGAAGGGGACGTTCTTCGCGCCGGGGATATGGCCCGCGCGCAGGCCGGGGCGCGGCTCGGGCGCCTCGCCGCGGAAGCGTTCGGGGCTGCGGGCATCGATGATCTCGTGATCGGCCAGCTTGCTGGCGGCGGCCACCTGGGTCACGTCGCGCACCAGCCCCGCCTGGCGCTGCACGGTGATGTGGCGGTCGCGCAGGATCGGGGCCATGTCCTCGACCGGGCGGCGCTCGGCCTGCCACTTGGCCAAGCCGCCGTCCAGCACCGCCACGTCGGTCTTGCCCATCAGCCGGAAGGTCCACCACAGGCGGGCAGCGCTGCGGACCTCGGAATTGTCATAGACCACGACCTGGTGGCCGTCGCCGACGCCCATCGCCCGCATCCGGCTGATGAACAGCTCGACCGGCGGGGCCATATGCGGCAAGGCGCTGCGCTTGTCGGCGATCTCGTCGATGTCGAAGAAGCGCGCGCCGGGAATGTGGGCGGCGTCATATTCCGCCCGCGCGTCGCGCCCCGCGGCCGGCATGTGCCAGCTTGCGTCGATGACGCGCAGGTCGGGATCGTTCAGATGCGCGGCCAGCCATTCGGTCGAGACCAGCGTTTTCGGATCATCCTGCATCGACACCCCCCTTCGCACCGCCCCCGATTTACCCCTGACGGCGCGACGCTGCAATGGCAGGTTCAAGGGTTCAGCCCTGTTTCAGCAAACGCTGCTTCTGGCGGTTCCAGTCGCGCTTGGCCGCGGTCTCGCGCTTGTCGGCGACCTTCTTGCCCTTGGCGACGCCGATCTTCAGCTTCACCAGCCCGCGATGGTTGAAATACATCACCAGCGGCACCAGCGTCATGCCCTCGCGCCCGGTGGCCTGCCACAGCCGCGCCAGTTCGCGCCGGCTGACCAGCAGCTTGCGCCGGCGGCGTTCCTCGTGCCCGAAGACGCCGGCCTGCTTGTAGGCGGCGATATAGCTGTTGATCAGCCACAATTCGCCATCCTCGACCGAGGCATAGCTTTCGGCGATGTTCGACTGCCCGGTCCGCAGCGACTTCACCTCGGAACCGGTCAGCACGATCCCGACCTCCAGGTCGCTCTCGATGAAGTAATCGAACCGCGCCCGCCGGTTCTCGGCGATCACCTTGTAGTTCTTGTTTTCGGGTTCCTTGGCCATAGCCGCCCAGATAGGCGCGCCGCCGCCGCCTGTAAAGGCTCGCCCGCCCGCCCTTTCATCTTGGCGCAAATATCCTCGGGGGGTCCGGGGGGCGAAGCGCCCCCGGCTTGGCCGTCCCCACGCGCCCCCGATCTGCGGTCTTGGCAATCGCGCCGCGCCCGGTCACGGTAGCGCGCAGACGGAACAGTGGGAAGGACGGGCTATGATGCGTCACGGTGGGCAGATCCTTGTGGATGCGCTGAAGGCGAACGGGGTGACGCGGGTCTTCTCGGTCCCCGGCGAGAGCTTCCTGGCGGCGCTGGACGGGCTGCACGAATCGGGCATCCAGAACGTCGTCTGCCGCCACGAGGGCGGGGCCGCGATGATGGCCGAGGCGGCGGGCAAGCTGACCGGGCGGCCGGGCGTGGCCTTCGTGACGCGCGGCCCCGGCGCCACCAATGCCAGCGCCGGCGTGCATGTGGCGCGGCAGGATTCGACGCCGATGATCCTCTTCGTCGGCCAGATCGCCCGCTGCGACCGCGACCGCGAGGCCTTCCAGGAGGTCGACTACCGCGCCATGTTCGGCACGGTGGCGAAATGGGTGGCCGAGATCGACCAGACCGAGCGGATCCCCGAATACCTGGCCCGCGCCTTCGACCTGGCCATGTCCGGGCGCCCCGGCCCGGTGGTCCTGGCCCTGCCCGAGGACATGCTGTCGGCCGAGGTCGAGGTGCCCGACCTGGCCCCCGCCCCGCGCCCGGTGGCCGGGATCTCGGCGGCCCAGCTGGCGGCGATCCGCGAGGCGCTGGCCGGGGCCGAGCGGCCGCTGGTCATTCCGGGCGGCGCGATCTGGACGCAGGCCGATGCCGACCGGCTGGCGCGCTTCGCCGAAAGCTGGGGCCTGCCGGTGGCGGTGCCCTTCCGGCGCCAGGACTACATGGACAACCGGCTGCCCAATTACGCGGGCGACCTGGGCGTCGGCATGAACAGCCGCATGGGCGACGCGCTGCGCCAGGCCGATTGCATCCTGTCACTGGGATCGCGGCTGGGCGACACGCTGACGGCGGGATACGAGCTGATGAGCCCCGCCCAGCAGGGGCGCCGCATCATCCATGTCTATCCCGACCCCGACGAGATCGGCCATCTGTGGCGTGCCGATCCCGGCATCGCCGCCTGCCCCCGCGCGGTGCTGGCCGCGCTGGCCGACACCCCTGCCCCGCGCCGCTGGGACGGTTGGACCGCCGCCCTGCGCGCCCATTACGAGGACTGGCAGACCCCGCGCGAGACCCCCGGCGCCGTCAAGATGGAGCAGGTCGTCTGCTGGCTGTCGGCCAACCTGCCCGAAAACGCCATCCTGACCAATGGCGCCGGCAATTACGCCGCCTTCCTGCACCGCTATTTCCGCTTCAAATGCGCGCGCACGCAGATCGCGCCGACCTCGGGCAGCATGGGCTACGGGCTGCCGGCGGCGATCTCGGCCAAGCTGGCGCATCCCGACCGGGTGGTGGTCTGCCTGGCCGGGGACGGCTGCCTGCAGATGACCGTCAACGAGCTGTCCACCGCCGCGCAATACGGCGCCCATGTCATCGTCATCGTGGCCAATAACGGCCAATACGGCACGATCCGCATGCACCAGGAAAAGCACTATCCCGCCCGCGTCTCGGGCACGGCGCTGTTCAATCCCGACTTCGCCGCCCTGGCCCGCGCCTATGGCGGGCATGGCGAGGTGGTCGAGCAGGGCGGCGATTTCCCCGCCGCCTTCCAGCGCGCCAGCCGGGCCGGCAGCCTGGCGGTGATCGAGCTGCGGCTGGACCCCGAGGCGCTGACCACCGGCGCCACCCTGTCGCAGACGCGGCAGGCGGCGCTGGAAGCGCAGGAATGAGACCGGGTGCGCGGAACCTGATTTCGGACGTGGCCGGGCTGCGGGTCGGCAACGCCGCCGACCAGCGGCTGAAATCCGGCGTCACCGTGCTGACCGGGGATGCGCCCTTCGCGGCGGCGGTGCATGTGATGGGCGGCGCGCCCGGCACGCGGGAAACCGACCTGCTGGCCCCCGACAAGCTGGTGGCAGGGGTCGATGCGCTGGTGCTGTCGGGCGGCTCGGCCTTCGGGCTGGCGGCCTGCGACGGGGTGATGGCCGGGCTGCACGCCGCCGGGCGCGGCTTCGCCGTGGGCGCGGCACGGGTGCCGATCGTGCCCGGCGCCATCGTCTTCGACCTGCTGAACGGCGGCGACAAGGACTGGGCGCAGAACCCCTATCCCGCCCTTGGCCGCGCCGCGCTGGACACCGCCCGGCCCGATTTCGCGCTTGGCAGCGAAGGCGCCGGGACCGGCGCGCTGACCGCGCGGCTGAAGGGCGGGCTGGGCTCGGCCTCGGTGGTGCTGGAAAGCGGCGCGACCCTGGGCGCGCTGGTGGTGGTCAACGCGCTGGGATCGGCGACGGTGGGCGACGGCCCGCATTTCTGGGCCGCCCCGTGGGAGCTGGCGGGCGAATTCGGCGGGCTCGGCCTGCCCGCCGCCTTTCCCGCCGCCGATGAGCCCGCCCCCATGAAGCGGCTGGGCGAGGCGACCACCATCGCCATCGTCGCCACCGATGCCGCGCTGGAAAAACCCGCGCTGCAACGGCTGGCGACGGCCGCCCATGACGGGCTGGCGCGTGCGCTGGTGCCCAGCCATACCCCCTTCGACGGCGACCTGGTCTTCGCCGCCTCGACCGCGGCGCGCCCGCTCTCGGACCCGGCCGAGGCCTTCCTGCTGGGCCATGCCGCGGCCTGCGTCCTGGCCCGCGCCACCGCCCGCGCCATCCATGCCGCCCGCCCCGCGCCGGGCGATCTGCAACCCTGCTGGCAGGCGCTTCACGCATGAAAAGGGCGGTGCGACAAGCGCACCGCCCCCCTGAGAGATCGCCAAGAGGGACAACCTGGCGATGTGACCGAACGCCCGAAAGACGATCCGGTTCATTCCTGCCGGGTGTCGATTCCGGGAAATATCCTCGGAAATCGCCCCGGACGAGGGCCGCCGCCCCCCTGCCGCCGTCACATTTCCGAGAGCCGCGACCGCTTTGACAAGCCCGGACGCCACGCGCAAGATGCGCCCGAAGCCAACCCCGAGGAGAGGCCATGACCAAGCATTCGACCGATCTCAAGACCCTTCTGCGCGATCCCTCGCTGCTGGAGACGCGCGCCTTCCTGGCCGGGGAATGGGTCGAGGCCGCCGATGGCGCGACCTTCGACGTGGTGAACCCGGCGCGCGGCGACGTGATCGCCAAGGTCGCCGACCTGGGCCGCGAAGACGCCGCCAGGGCGATCGAGGCCGCCCATGAGACCATGAAGGACTGGGCGGCCCGGACGGCCAAGGAACGCGCGCAGGTGATGCGCAAATGGTTCGACCTGATGATCGAGAACCAGGACGACCTGGCCCGCATCCTGACCGCCGAGATGGGCAAGCCCTTCGCCGAGGCCAAGGGCGAGATCGTCTATGGCGCCAGCTTCATCGAATGGTTCGGCGAGGAAGCCAAGCGCGTCTATGGCGAGACGATCCCCGGCCACATGCCCGACAAGCGCCTGACCGTGCTGCGCCAGCCCATCGGCGTGGTGGGCTCGATCACGCCCTGGAACTTCCCCAACGCGATGATCGCCCGCAAGGCCGGCCCCGCCCTGGCCGTGGGCTGCGGCTTCGTCGCGCGCCCGGCGGCGGAAACCCCGCTCTCGGCGCTGGCCATGGCGGTGCTGGGCGAACGCGCGGGCCTGCCCAGGGGCATCCTGTCGGTCATCACTTCGTCGCGGTCCTCGGATATCGGCAAGGAATTCTGCGAGAACCCGAAGGTCCGCAAGCTGACCTTCACCGGCTCGACCGAGGTCGGGCGGATCCTGCTGCGCCAGGCCGCCGACCAGGTGCTGAAATGCTCGATGGAGCTGGGCGGCAACGCGCCCTTCATCGTCTTCGACGACGCCGATCTGGATGCGGCGGTGGAAGGGGCGATGGCCTCGAAATTCCGCAACAACGGCCAGACCTGCGTCTGCGCGAACCGCATCTATGTCCAGGCCGGGGTCTATGACGCCTTCGCGAAGAAGCTGGCCGAGGCGGTGGACAAGCTGCGCGTCGGCGACGGGCTGGAAGAAGGCGTGACCACCGGCCCGCTGATCAACGAGGACGCCGTGGAAAAGGTCGAGGAACATATCCGCGACGTGCTGGACGGCGGCGGCCAGGTGGTGACCGGGGGCGAGCGCCTGGAGGGGCTGTTCTTCAAGCCCACCGTCGTCACCGGCGTGACCGACGCCATGAAGGTCGCGACCGAGGAGACCTTCGGCCCGCTGGCGCCGCTGTTCCGCTTCGAGACCGAGGAAGAGGCCGTCGCCAAGGCCAACGACACGATCTTCGGGCTGGCCTCGTATTTCTATGCCCGCGACATCGGCCGCATCACCCGCGTGCAGGAGGCGCTGGAATACGGCATCGTCGGCGTCAATACCGGCATCATCTCGACCGAGGTGGCGCCCTTCGGCGGCGTCAAGCAGTCGGGGCTGGGCCGCGAGGGCAGCCGCCACGGCATCGAGGACTTCCTGGAAATGAAATATGTCTGCCTGTCGATCTGAGGTCGGCGCCGCCGCAACCCACAGGACGCGATGCCGGGGAACGAAATCGCGCCCTGCGGCATTGCGTCCCTGAAAGCGCGCCGGGCGGGACCGGCGCGAGGCATCGAAAGAGGACATCTCATGGAAGGTTTTGGCTGGATTCTGTCGATCATCCTGGGCGGCATCGCGGGCTGGATCGCGGAAAAGCTGATGGGCTCGGACCACAGCCTGGTGATGAACATCATCCTGGGCATCATCGGCGCGCTGCTGGGCAACTGGCTGTTCCGGCTGCTGATCGGCACGACGGCCGGCGGCGCGATCGGGCAGCTGGTGGTCGCGGTGATCGGCGCCTGCATCCTGATCTGGCTGGGCCGCGTCGTTCGCGGCCGTGGCTGAGGCCGATCAGGCGCGAAACGCCGCGTCAGCCCTGCTGCGCCGCCGTGTCGGGAAGGCGGCGCAGGAACAGCCCGCTCATCATCGGCGGGACATGGCTGAACCACAGCAGGAACAGGAAGATCAGCCCCAGGCGCCAGCCCAAAGGGCGCGCGATCATCAAGGGCTGGGCGGCAAGAAGATCATGCGCCGCACGCATCTGCGAAGGCGGCACGACGATGCGGACGCCGCCAAGCGCAAGCCCCATCTGCGGCATCTGGTGATGCGTCAGGGTGTCCAGCAGATCGGCCCGGATACCCGCGTCGCGCAGGACCGCCACCGCCAGCTGCACTTCTGGCCAGCGATAGCCATGGGCAATGCAGACCGGCCCGCCGCCGTCCCTGCTGGACGGGCTGGCAAGCCGGGCGGGTCTCATTTTTCGTCGTCCTCGTCGTCCTCGTCATCCTGCTCGGGCAGGTTGAAGAAGCTGTCGGCATCCAGGTTGCGCTCGGTCTCTTTCTCGGCCTCGTCGTCGCGGGTCAGCGAGAAATTCTCCAGCCCGGCGATCGAGCTGGGCAGGCGCGGCTCCTCGCCCATGGCCAGCGAGGTCTCGGTGCTGACCAGCTTGCGGCGCTCGTCATCGGTCATGACCTCGCCCGCGGCGGCGGCCTTCTTGGCAGCCTTCTGCACGGCGGCGTCCAGCTCGGTCTGGCGGCACAATCCCAGCGCGACCGGATCGATCGGCTGGATGTTCTGGATGTTCCAATGGGTGCGCTCGCGGATCGAGGCGATGGTCGGCTTGGTGGTGCCGACCAGCTTGGCGATCTGCGAATCCGCCAGCTCCGGGTGGAACTTCACCAGCCACAGGATCGCCGCCGGGCGGTCCTGGCGCTTGGAGAGCGGCGTATAGCGCGGGCCGCGGCGCTTCTCCTCGCCCTCGGCGGCGGGGTTGTGCTTCAGGCGCAGCTTGTAGGCGGGATTGGCCTCGGCCTTCTTGATCTCCTCGGCGTCCAGCTGGTGCGAGGCGACCGGGTCATAGCCCTTGACCCCCACCGCCACGTCGCCATCGGCGATGCCCTGCACCTCCAGCTCGTGCAGACCGCAGAAATCGCCGATCTGCTTGAAGCTGAGCGTGGTATTGTCGACCAGCCAGACGGCGGTCGCCTTGGCCATCAACGGCTTGCTCATGTCGTTCTCCTTCGCGTGTCTGCCCCGATGACGGCATGGCTTCCTTTGGCCGTGAAAACGGCTTTCGGCGGGGGCCATTCCTCGTTTTCGGGGGGAATTGCCGCCGGATATAGCGTTTTCGCGGCGCGGGGAAAAGAGGATTCGCGCATTCCGCTGATGCGCGGCCCGACAGGCCGGTCTAGGCTGGCGCCATGAAACGGATCCTGTGCCTTGCCCTGGCGCTGGCCTGCGCGCCCGCCGCCGCCCCGGCCCATGATATGGCGGCCCGCGACGTTGCGGGGGAATTCGACTATTACGTGCTGGCGCTCAGCTGGTCGCCGGCCTGGTGCAGCGCGACCGGCGCGGCGCGCGGCGCCGATCAATGCGCGGCGGGACGGCGGCTGGATTTCGTCGTCCACGGGCTGTGGCCGCAATACGAACGCGGCTGGCCGCAGAACTGCACGACCGCCGAGCGCGACCCGTCGCGGCGCGAAAGCCAGCAGATGGCGGACATCATGGGCTCGGGCGGGCTGGCCTGGCACCAATGGCAGAAGCACGGCCGCTGCTCGGGCCTGTCGGCGGCGGGCTACTACGGCGCGACGCGCGCGGCTGCCGGGCGGATCCGGATCCCCGACCCCTTCGCCGAGCTGGACCGCGACATCACCCTGCCACCCGAGGTGATCGAGGAAGCCTTCATCGAGGCCAATCCGGGGTTGGGCCGCGACGCCATCACCGTGACCTGCCGCGGCGAGGAACTGCAGGAGGTGCGGATCTGCCTGACCCGCGACCTGGAGCCCCGCGACTGCGCCCCCGACATACGGCGCGATTGCAGCCGCAGCCGGGTGCTGATGGAAAGCCCGCGCTGATCCGCCGCCCCGGCGATCTGCGCCCCGCGACCGCCGGGGCGCTTCGCCCCGTCGCCGGCTGGTACTTGAACCAGTGGCGCACCAGCCGGCGCCCCCCGAGGGTATTTGGGCAACGAAGAAGACAGAGAGCACTACCCTGCGCATCTCCGTTGTCCCAATACCCCCGCCGGAGGCAACCGCCCGTGCCGCGGGCTCAGCCGCCCGCCACTTTCAGGACGATCTTGCCGATATGCCGGCTGCTTTCCATTCGGCGATGCGCCTCGGCCGCATCCTTCAGGTCGAACTCGCTGTCGATGGTGACCTTGACGGCGCCGCCCTCGATCATCGGCCAGAGCATGTCGCGCAGGGCTTCCGCGATGTCGGCCTTGGCACCGTCCGATTGCGGGCGCAGCGTCGATCCGGTCACGACCAGGCGCCGGGCCATGATCTGGGCGAAGTTCAGCTCGGCCTTCGGGCCGTCCAGGAAGGCGATCATCACCAGCCGCCCGTCATTGGCCAGCGCCTTGATGTTGCGCGCAATATAGCTGCCGCCCACCATGTCGAGGATCAGGTCGGCGCCGCCCTCGTCGCGCAGGCGGGCGACGAAATCCTCGTCGCGGTAATTGATCGCGCTGGCGCCCAGCTCGGCGATGGCCGCGCATTTCTCGGCGCTGCCCGCGGTGGCGAAGACGCGGGCGCCAAGCGCGCGGGCGGTCTGGATCGCCATCATGCCGATGCCCGAGGTGCCGCCATGGACCAGGAAGCGCTCGCCCGCGCGCAGCTTGCCGCGCATGACCACGTTCGACCAGACGGTGAAGGCGGTTTCCGGCAGGCAGGCGGCCTCGCGCAGGCTCAGCCCCTCGGGGATCGCCAGGGCATGGTCGGCATGGCAGACCGCGTATTCGGCATAGCCGCCGCCCGGCAGCAGCGCCGTCACCCGGTCGCCCTTCCGCCAGCGGCTGACGCCCGCGCCGATGCCGACGACCTCGCCCGCGGCCTCCAGCCCCGGCAGGTCCGAGGCCCCCGGCGGCGGCGCGTAGGAGCCGGCGCGCTGCAGCACGTCGGGCCGGTTCACCCCGGCCCAGCCGACCCGGATCAGGATCTGGTCGTGGCTGGGGACCGGCACCGGGCGGCGGGCGGGTTGCAGCTTGTCGGCATCACCGGGGGCGGTGATCTCGATGGCGTTCATCGCGTCGGGGAACATCCTGTCTCCTTATCGGGTGGTCGTCTTGCCGGGCAGGTCGCGGTTGCGGGGCGCCCGGATCCAGCCGAAGGCCATGTCGCCTAGCGCCGCGGCACCGGGCAGCTTGCGCAGCCGCGTCTTGAAGGTCTCGAAGCGCATCACCCCGTCGATCCGGCGGTCGAGAAAGGCGCGGCTGTCGGCGCGGCCGGGCGAATCGTCGCCCAGCCAGAACAGCACCGTCGCGCTGATCACCGCCGACAGCGTGGCGCGCTTGCTGTACCAGCTTGCATCGCCCGAGCGGTCGCCCAGCCCGGTCCAGATGATGTCGGCGCTTTCCCAGACCAGCCGCGCGCCGAGCGGGGCATTCTGCGGCAGGGCAAGCGTGGCGGCGGCGGCGCGGACCAGTTCCGGCTCGACCAGCGTCAGCCGGTGCCAGACGGCACCCGCCACGCGGTCGCGCAAGCGACCCTCGGGCGGGGTCGCGGGCGGGGTCGCGGCCAGCCAGTCGCG
Source organism: Paracoccus sigandri (assembly GCF_003709565.1). Taxonomy (GTDB): domain Bacteria; phylum Pseudomonadota; class Alphaproteobacteria; order Rhodobacterales; family Rhodobacteraceae; genus Paracoccus; species Paracoccus siganidrum. The sequence goes on from NZ_QNRC01000005.1 coordinate 138,914, forward strand.
CAGCTGGGCATCGGCGCGGCGGTGATAGGCGGCCGCCAGCCCGGCGCCGCCTTGCGGGAAATGCACCCGCGCCAGCGCGGCGGACATGCCGATGTCGCGGGCGCCGGCCATCAGCGCGGCCTCGTTCATCCCGTCGAACGGCACATGGGCCAGCGCGGCGTTCAGCAGGGTTTCCTGATCTGTCTGCATGGTTTCGGCCTCTGTCTGGACAAGAACGTCCCTCGCTGCTATGGGAACGCTTCCTGCAATCATCTGCAACTCTAACCTAGGAAGGTGGTGACAACCACATGCAGGTCAACGTTCGCGACAACAACGTCGAACAGGCGCTTCGTGCCCTGAAGAAAAAGCTTCAGCGCGAGGGTGTTTTCCGTGAAATGAAGCTTCGGCAGCATTTCGAGAAACCGTCGGTCAAGAAAGCCCGTGAAAAGGCCGAGGCCGTCCGCCGCGCCCGCAAGCTGGCCCGTAAGAAGGCACAGCGCGAAGGCGCCCTCTAAGGGTCCTCTCGCCCGGACGCGCTGCAAGACGACGCGATCAGAAAATCAGCGACCCCCGCGGCCCCGGCCTGCGGGGGTTTGCTTTGCCGGTCAACCCCGGTCAGCCCTCCCCGGTCAGCCCTCGTCGGCAAGGCGGCGGGCCATGCGCCCGGCCAGGGCGTCGCCGCCGGTCCTTTGCAGCCCCTCGATCACGCCGCGATAGTCGCGCGCCTCGCGGTTCTGGCTCAGCTTGGACTTTGCCAGGACCCTGCGGACCGAGATGCGGAAGGCGACGATATTCTCCAGCATCTGCGCCAGGTAATCGGCGGGCGCGTCGGCCATCCTCCAGCCGTCCCGGCCGTTCAGGCGGCGCTCGTGATCGCGCGTCAGCAGGCCGACGGCGGCGCGCTTGGTGCGTTCGTCATGCTGGAAGGTGATGGCGCCGTAGACATGCACCACCTGATAGTTCCAGGTCGGCACATGCCGGTGATGTTCGGGCTTGCTGGGATAGAAATTCGGCGAGACATAGCCGTCCTCGCCCCGGAAGACGGCCAGCACCTGTTGCCCGGCGGCGATCAGGCGGTGCATGTCATTGGCCAGCGCCACATGGCCGACCAGCGCACCGTCGGGGGCGGCGAAGACCGGGATATGGTTGGCGACCAGTCCCTCGGCCGTCTGCGCCACGATGCAGGCCAGCGGCGCGGCGCCGATCACCGAGGCGATCTCGGCGCCGTCGATTTCCTTGAAATGCGGGGGTAGATACATCCTGCGCCTCCGTTCGCCGCGCTGCGAAGGGATCCATCATACCGGAATCGCCGTCGTGCGGAACACCGTGCGCAGCGCGAATGACGAATGCATCTGCCGCACCCCCGGCAGGCGCGACAGGTGCTGGCGGTGGATGCGGGCGAAATCGTCGGTGTCCTCGACCACGATCTTCAGCAGGTAATCCGCCGTGCCCGCCATCAGGTGGCATTCCAGCACGTCGGGAATCGCCCGGACCGCGCGCTCGAAGGCGTCGAGGATGTCGTCGGCCTGCCCGGTCAGGGTGATCTCGACGAAGACGGTGGTCGGGCGCTGCACCTTGCGCTGGTCCAGTAGCGCGACATAGCCCGAGATGACGCCCGCCTCCTCCAGCCGCTGCACGCGCCGATGGCAGGCGCTGGCCGACAGGTGGATGCGCTGCGCAAGCTCGGCATTGGTGATTCGGCCGTCCTTCTGCAAAAGCGCAAGGATTCGGCGGTCTATTGCGTCGATTTCGGTCATTCTGCGCATTTCTTCGATTGACGGCCCCGATGATAACCGGATCTTCGGCCAAGGCCAGCGTCAGGCCGGCAGTTGCGCAGCATCTTGCGCGGCGCTTGTATCAGACTGAGGTCACAGGGCCCCTTTCGAAGGGCCACAGGGAGGAATGCAATGCAGATCGGATGTCCCAAGGAAATCAAGCCGCAGGAATTCCGCGTGGGCCTGACCCCGGATGCCGCGGCCGAGGCGGTCGCGCGCGGCCACGGCGTGCTGGTCCAGGCCGGGGCCGGCGAGGGTTCGGGCTTCACGGACGAGGATTACCGCGCCGCCGGCGCCCGGATCGCGCCGGATGCGGCGGCGGTCTTCGCCGATGCCGAGATGATCGTGAAGGTGAAGGAGCCGCAGGCGCCGGAACGGGCGATGCTGCGCCGGGGCCAGCTGCTGTTCACCTATCTGCACCTGGCGCCCGATCCCGACCAGACGCGCGAGTTGCTGGCCTCGGGCGTGACCGCCATCGCCTATGAGACGGTGACCGACGCGCGGGGCGGTCTGCCCCTGCTGGCGCCGATGTCCGAGGTGGCGGGCCGGCTGGCGCCGCAGGTCGGGTCCTGGGCGCTGCAGAAGCCCAATGGCGGGCGCGGGGTGCTGCTGGGCGGCGTGCCGGGCGTGCGGCCCGCCAATGTCGTCATCATCGGCGGCGGGGTCGTGGGCACGGCGGCGGCGCGGGTCGCGGTGGGCATGGGCGCGAATGTGACGGTGCTGGACCGCTCGGTGCCGCGGCTGTCCTATCTGGACGACGTGTTCATGGGCAAGCTGACCACGCAATATGCCAGCGGCGCGGCGGTGGCGGACCTGCTGCCCCTGGCCGACATGGTGATCGGCGCGGTGCTGGTGCCGGGGGCGGCCGCGCCCAAGCTGGTGCGGCGCGACCAGCTGGCGGCGATGCGGCCCGGCGCGGTGCTGGTCGACGTGGCCATCGATCAGGGCGGCTGTTTCGAGACCTCGCGCCCGACCACCCACCAGGACCCGATCTACGAGGTCGACGGCGTGGTCCATTACTGCGTGGCGAACATGCCGGGCGCGGTGGCGCGGACCTCGACCCAGGCGCTTGGCAATGCGACGCTGCCCTTCATGCTGACCCTGGCCGACAAGGGCTGGCGGCGGGCGACCGGCGAGGATGCGCATCTGCGCGCCGGCCTGTCCACGCATGAGGGGCTGCTGACCTCGCCCCCGGTGGGCCAGGCGCTGGGGCTGGAATCGGTGACACCCGAGGCCCTGCTGGGCCTTTGAGGGCTGACGGTCATGGCCGGCGGCGAGCCGGCCATGACGGATGCGGATCAGGCGCCGGGACGCGCGGCCAGCAGGTCGCGGATCTGAGCCAGCAGTTCCTCTTGCGAGGGGCCGGCGGGCTCTTCTTCCTTGACTTCCTCTTTCCGCAGCGCGGCCGTCTGGACGCGGTTGACCGCCTTGACCAGCAGGAACACCGCCCAGGCGATGATGAGGAAGTTCAGCACCGCCATCAGGAAGGAACCATAGGCGAAGATCGCCGCGCCGGAATTGCGCGCGGCTTCCAGGCTGGCGCCATCCGGCACGTTGCCCGACATGACGAAATACAGGTTGGTGAAGTCGATGCCGCCGATGATCAGGCCCAGGATCGGGTTGATCATGTCCTCGACCAGCGAATTGACGATGGCGGTGAAGGCGGCGCCGATGATGATGCCGACCGCAAGGTCGATCACATTGCCACGGGCAATGAACTGCTTGAATTCCTGAATCATGAGATTAGCTGTCCCCTGTAACGCGCGACATTCCGCCGCAAGATTAGCCGATAATGCAGTTGGTCCAAACAGCCGGGAAGGAGCATTTTTTCCGATGGCCCTGAACACTGACGAATTTCCGATCACGAAACGCTGGCCACCAAGGCGGGCCGAGGTGATCCAGCTTTATTCACTGGGGACTCCGAACGGCGTCAAGGTATCTATTTTGCTGGAGGAGCTGGGCGTCGATTACGACGTGCACCGGATCTCGATCTCGGATCCCGAGGACCAGATGACCCCGGAATTCATCAGCCTGTCGAAAAACAACAAGATTCCGGCGATCCTGGACCCCGACGGGCCGGACGGCACGCCGATGGGCCTGTTCGAATCCGGCGCGATCCTGATCTACTTGGCCGACAAGTTCGGCAAGTTCCTGCCGAAATCGGGCGCCGCGCGCTATGAGGTGCTGCAATGGCTGATGTTCCAGATGGGCGGGGTCGGGCCGATGTTCGGCCAGGTCGGCTTCTTCCACCGCTACAAGGGCGCCGAGATCGAGGATCCCCGGCCGCGCACCCGCTATTACAACGAGGCCAACCGGCTGCTGGGCGTGATCGACCGGCAACTGGAAGGGCGGGACTGGATCGCCGGCGACTACTCGATCGCCGACATGGCCATCGTTCCCTGGATCCGCGCGCTGCGCGTCTTCTACGAGGCGGAAAAGGAGGTCGGGCTGGACAGCTTCGCCAATGTCGCCCGCTATGTCGAACGCTTCGAGGCCCGGCCCGCCGTCCAGCGCGGGCTGGAGGTACCGCCGCGCCAGGACTGAGAACCGACCGGCCCCGGCCGTCCCGCAGGGCGGCCGGGGCCATGTCGCGCGCGGCCCGTCAGGGCCGCTCCGCAAGGTTACTCGGCTTCGGCCAGCTTGGTCTCGATGACCTCCTTCAGCTGGTCCCAGGGCTGGTTCATGACCTTCTCGCCGCCGATGATGAAGGTCGGCGTGGCCTCGATCTGGTCGGCGGTGGCGTTCTGCTGGAAGGTCGCGATCAGTTGCTCGGCCTTGGCGGTGTCGTCCCAGCAGGCGGTCATCTGGTCCTCGGTCATGCCCGCCTTCAGGCCGATCTTGCGCAGATTGGCCGCGATCTCGTCGCCCGAGCCGCCGCCCAGCCATTTCTCCTGCTCGTCGAACAGCATGTCCGAGACGGCGTAATACTTGTCGTCGCCGCCGCAGCGCGCCAGGATCCCGGCCCACAGGCCGACCTGGTCGAAATAGACGTCGCGCTGGATGAAGCGGACCTTGCCGGTATCGACATATTCCTCGATCAGGCTGGGCAGGCTCTGGGCGTGGAAATTCGCGCAATGGCCGCAGGTGAAGCTGGCATATTCCACAACGGTCAGCGGCGCGTCCTCGGCCCCCAGCGCGATATCGGGCAGGATCTCGGGCGCGGCGGCCTCGGGGGTGGCGTCCTGCGCCATGGCGGCGGGAACGGCGGCGAAGGCCAGCGCCAGCGCGGTCGCGGCAGAGCGGATCAGCATGGGGGTCATCCTTTCGGTGTCTTTCGTGGTTTTCGCGTGGCGACATTCAGCGCCAGCCGGGCCATCGCCTCGGCCAGCACCGGGTCCTCGAACCGGGCGCCCACCTGCCGGGCCGCTTCCTGCGCCGCGGGATCGGGGGCGGCGGCGGGGCGGCTGGCAGGGGCATGGGCGAACTGCGCCTGCCCCTCGGCAAAGCCCGAGGCGGCGGTCTGGGTCAGCACGATCCGCTGGATCGCGTTATAGCCATAGCAGGCGTTCACCCGCTCGCGCAGCTCGGGCAGCTGCATCTCGACCATGGGCGCGACCGGGCCGGTGGTCAGCAGGGTCAGCGTCGCGCCGAAGCCGCCGCGCGAATGGCTGATGCGGACCGGGCGGGTCATGGCGGCAAGCTGGGCGCCGGCGATCTCGGGCCAATGGGTCAGCAGGCGCGAGACGGCGAAGCCCCGCCCCTCGGCCGCCTTCTGCACCCGGCGCGACATCAGCGACGCCGCCGCCTCGAAGCCGCGCTTGCGGCGCGATCCGGGGCTGTCGCTGCGGTTCTGCATCTGTGCCATTGCCGTCCGATGGGTTATCACCCGGACAGCATTAACCAGCGCGGCGCAAGGATGAAAGCGCGCGCTGCGCCACGAGGACTGAAAATTGCGTGACGACAAGGTGATCGGCAAGCAAACCGGGAAGGTCATCGCCGGCCCGCTTCTGGCCTGGTATGACCGCCATGCCCGCCAGCTGCCCTGGCGGATGCCGCCGGGGACCGGCCGCGCCGATCCCTATCGCGTCTGGCTGTCCGAGGTGATGCTGCAGCAGACCACCGTCGCGGCGGTGAAAAACTATTTCATCCGCTTCACCACGCTGTGGCCGCGCGTCGAGGACCTGGCGGCGGCCCCCGATGCGCAGGTCATGGCGGAATGGGCCGGGCTTGGCTATTACGCCCGCGCCCGCAACCTGCTGGCCTGCGCCCGCGCGGTGGCGGCCTCGGGCGGCGGCTTTCCCGACACGCGCGCGGGGCTGCTGACCCTGCCCGGCATCGGCCCCTATACCGCCGCCGCCATCGCCGCCATTGCCCATGACGCGCCGGAAACCGTGGTCGACGGCAATGTCGAGCGGGTCGTGGCGCGGCTGTTCGCGGTCCAGACGCCGCTACCCGCTGCCAAGCCGGAACTGACCGCGCTGGCAGCAAGGCTGACGCCCCGGACCCGGCCCGGCGATTACGCGCAGGCGATGATGGACCTGGGCGCGACCATCTGCACGCCCCGCAGCCCGGCCTGTGCGCTGTGCCCCCTCAGCGACATGTGCGACGCCCGCGCCCAGGGCATCGCGCCCGAGCTGCCCCGCCGCGCGCCCAAGGCGCCGAAGCCGCAGCGCACCGGCATCGCCTGGGTGGCGCGCTCGGCCGATGCGCTGCTGCTGGAGGAGCGCCCGGCCAAGGGGCTGCTGGGGGGCGTGCTGGCCTTCCCCTCGACCGGCTGGGACGGGCGCGAGATGCCGCCCCCCTGCCCCGCCGACTGGCGGCATCTGGGCGAGGTCCGCCATGTCTTCACCCATTTCAACCTCAGCCTGACGGTGATGGCCGGCGACCTGGCCGGTCCCGCCACGCGCGGGCGGCTGGTGCCGCTGCGACAATTCGACCGTAGCGCCCTGCCCGGTTTGATGCGCAAGGTCTGGGACATGGCGCGCGACCAGGTGAAACAGTAGGATACCGTCATGAGTTCTGCCCGCCCCTCGAACCTGCCCGCCGCCGCGCCCTTCTGGATGTCGGTCCTGATGCTGCCGCTGGTGGCGCTGGCGGCGGTGCTGGGCGGCTGGTGGTGGCTGCTGATCCCGGCCTATGCCTGGTATCTGACCACGGCGATGGACGGCATCCTGGGGCTGAACCAGGAAAACCCGGACCCCGAGACCGGCACCGCGCAGCTGTTCTGGCACCGCGCCGTCACCATCATCTGGTTCCCGCTGCAATTCGCCGCGATCTTCGGCTCGATCTGGTATGTCCAGCAGATGGGCCACCTGTCGGGCTGGGAAAAGCTGGGCCTGTTCTTCGGCATCGGCGTTTTGTCGGGCACCATCGGCATCGTCTATGCCCATGAGCTGCTGCACCAGAAGACGCCGCTGGAACGCTGGCTGGGCGATCTGCTGCTGGCCTCGACGCTCTATTCGCATTTCCGCACCGAGCATCTGCTGGTCCATCATTCCTGGGTGGCGACGCCCCGCGACGCGGTTTCCGCCCGCTATAACGAGGGGTTCTACCGCTTCTTCTGGCGGGTGCTGCGCGACAGCCCGGCCAGCGCCTGGCGGGCGGAAACCCGGATGCTGGCCCGCGCCCGCCGCACGCCCTGGGACCGGCGCAACCCGTTCTGGCGCTACGCGGCGCTGCAGCTGGGGATGCTGGCGCTGGCGGCAGCCTTCGGTGGCTGGCAAGGCCTGCTGCTGTTCGTCTTCCAGGCCTTCATCGCCATCTGGCAGCTGGAGCTGACCAACTATGTCGAACATTACGGGTTGACCCGCCGCCATCTGGGCGAGGGCCGCTATGAACATATCCTGCCGCGCCACAGCTGGAACGCCAGCCATACCGCCTCGAACTGGCTGCTGATCAACCTGCAGCGCCATTCCGACCACCATTACAAGCCCGAGCGCCGCTTCCCGCTGCTGCAGACCTATGGCACCGACGAGGCGCCGCAGCTGCCGCTCGGCTATCCGGCGATGACCTTCGTGGCGATGGTGCCGCCCTGGTGGCGGCGGCGGATGAACCCCCGCGTCCGGGCCTGGCGGCGGCAGTTCTATCCCGATATCGAGGATTGGGGCCCCTATAACCGCGGCGAATTGCCGATGCCGCGGAATGCGGTCTGAGCGCGGCGGATCAGCCCTTGCCGCCCTCCTGCCCCAGAAGCACCTCGCGCAGGACCACCGCGTCATTGTGCCGTCCGTCGCGCGCGCCATAGACCAGCGTGACCGTTCCCTGCCGCGCCAGCGCGCGGATGTGATCCAGCTGTTCGCCATGGTCCCGCAACTCCGCCCGGTAACGGCGGCGGAACTCTTCCCAGCGGGCGGGATCGTGGCCGAACCATTTGCGCAGCTCGGTGCTGGGTGCGATCTCCTTGATCCAGTCGTCCAGCGCGGCATCCTGCCTGCTGCGCCCGCGCGGCCACAGCCGGTCCACGAGGATGCGGGTGCCGTCCTCGGGCGCGGCGGGCTCGTAGGCGCGTTTCAGCCGCAGATGCGCGGCGGGAATGGCGGGTCGGGTCATGAACGCCCCCGGGGGTTGTCGGCGCAGGCTAGCATGGAAACGCGACCGAAAAAGCCTCGCCATGCGGACATGGCGAGGCAAGTTGGTCCCCCCGCGCGGCTGGCGGCGGAACGTGGCGAACTGCGAAAAACGGATCAGTTGGGGCGCGAGACCTCGCCCGCCATCTCGGCGCGGATCTGCTGGCGCAGGATGTCGATCGGGATCATCTTGCCCTCGCGCCGGAAATGCCAGTAGGTCCAGCCGTTGCAGGAGGGCGCGCCCTCCAGCGCGGCGCCGACCTGGTGGATCGAGCCCTTCACGTCATTGCCGATCAGGCTGCCGTCGGCGCGGACCTTGGCCTTGTGGCGGTTGCCGATGGAAAACAGTTCCTCGCCCGGACGCAGCATGCCGCGTTCGACCACCTGGCCGAAGGGGATGCGCGGCTCGGCGCGTTTGGCGCGGGTGGTGGCGATGGAGTCGGCGTCGAAGCGGCGGACGCGGGACAGGCGGCGGGCGGCGACCTCGCGATAGGCTTCCTCGCGCTCGATGCCGATGAAGTCGCGGCCCAGCATCTTGGCGACCGCGCCGGTCGTGCCGGTGCCGAAGAACGGGTCCAAGACCACGTCGCCGGGATTGGTGGTGCCGACCAGGACCCGGTGCAGCAGCGATTCGGGCTTCTGCGTCGGATGGGCCTTGTCGCCCTGCGCATCCTTCAGGCGTTCACCGCCATTGCAGATCGGCAGCACCCAGTCGCTGCGCATCTGCACGCCCTCGTTCAGCGATTTCAGCGCCTCGTAGTTGAAGGTGTATTTCGATGCCTCGGACTTCGAGGCCCAGATCAGCGTCTCATGCGCATTGGTCAGCCGCTTGCCGCGGAAATTCGGCATCGGGTTGGCCTTGCGCCAGATCACGTCGTTCATGATCCAGTAGCCCTGGTTCTGAAGCTCGGCGCCGACGCGGAAGATGTTGTGATAGCTGCCGATGACCCAGATGGCGCCATTGGGCTTCAGCAGCCGGCGGGCGGCGGCCAGCCAGTCGCGGGTGAAGCTGTCATAGGCGGCGAAGCCGGAAAAGCGGTCCCATTCGTCGTCGACCGCATCGACCCTGGAATTGTCGGGCCGGTGCAGCTCGCCCTTCAGTTGCAGGTTGTAGGGGGGATCGGCAAAGATCAGGTCGACGCTGGCTTCGGGCAGCGCGTTCATCACCTCGATGCAATCGCCCGCCAGAATCTGGTTGAGCGGAAGGGTTCGCGCCATGGCGGCGCGGTCGTCTTTGATCTTCGTCATCACTACTGCCTCTGGTGTGCCGGCTTTGGCCGATCTGGTATGGGCAGATGATGATTCAGACCCGATTCGCCGTCAAATTCTTTTTTGAATCAATAGGTTAAGAATTAACCTTTACACAAGATATTGTGGACGGGCCTGAAGGAACGCCTATGATGTGGGGTAATCCCGATATCTAGAAGCGCGCGCTTGTGGGCCGGCGTCGGATAGCCCGCATTCACTTCCCAGCCATAGCCGGGATGCTGTTGCGCCAAATCCACCATGATGCGATCGCGCAACACCTTGGCCAGGATCGAGGCCGCCGCGATCGACAGGCAGCGCGCATCGCCCTTCACCACCGGCTGGGCCGGAAGCGGCAGGTCGCGGGGCACGCGGTTGCCGTCGACCAGGACATGGCAGGGCGGCTGGCGCAGGCCCGCGACCGCCCGGCACATCGCCAGATGGGCGGCGTGATAGATGTTCAGCCGGTCGATCTCCTCGACGCCGACATGGGCGGCGGACCAGTCGCAATTCAGCATGATCCATTCGGCCAGCACCTCGCGCCGCGCGGCGGTCAGCTTCTTGGAATCGTTCAGCCCCTCGGGGATGCGGCCGGGCTCCAGCACCACCGCCGCCGCCGTCACCGGCCCGGCCAGGGGGCCGCGCCCGACCTCGTCCACGCCCGCCACCCGGCGCGCGCCGCCCGCCAGCACGGCGGTCTCGTGGCTGAAATCGGGCAGGCTCATGGGGTGATGGTCACCGGGTCGATGCGGACTTCCTCCAGGTTCACGCCCTCGCCCTCGCGGTCGACGACCAGGAAATCGGCGGCGCGGTCCAGCGGCGTCAGCACGCCATGCCAGACGCCGGCGCGCAGGTTGATGCCCATGCCCGCCGGCACCAGGAAGGCCAGCGGCGCGCCGGGACGGCCGCCCGCGTCGGGGGCCACGACCGACAGCCAGGGGTCGGAATGCAGCGGCATGAAGGCCTGCGATCCCAGCGGATGGCGCTCCAGCAGCGCGCAATCATGGGGCAGGCTGACCGGCTTGGACCGGAAGATCGAGATGATCGCCTCGCCGCCGCCGCGTTCGACCGTGGCAAGGGCATGATGGCGTTCGCAGCGGCCCTCGTTGATCATGCGGTCGGCCTGGGCCCTGGGGGTCAGCAATTCTCCGAAGGGGGCAAAGGCTTCGGCGGTGATCGGCATGGCCTTGATGGTGGTCATGAATGGCTCCTCCTGTCGGACTGTTCTAGCCCGCCGCCGCCAGCCCGTCGAGGATCCGGTCCAGCAGTTCGCGCCGCAGCACCGGATCGGCGAAGCGGGCGGCCTCGGCCCGCGCGGCCTGGGACATCGCCTTGCATTCGCTGGGATTTTCGCGGGCCCAGGCCAGCTTTTCCTGGATGTCGGCGCCATAGCGCGCCACGGGTATATAGTGTTTCCATGGTTTGAAGCGGCCGGAATAGAAGACTTCCCAGCCGTCCTCCTCGGCCAGAAGGACCGAGCGGCTGTTGATCGCCGTGATGAAGTTCGAGCCGTGGTCATAGCCGCCAAGGCACAGCTGATAGCGGAAGCGGCGGAAGAAATCCGGCCCCTCGCGCGGCCGGCAATAGGGCGCCAGCAGCGGGTCCCTGGCGAAATCGCGGAAGGCCCAGGCCATCACCACGCCCAGGTCGAAATCGGGATGATCGATGAAGCGCCGCACGAAACCCAGCCGCGAGGTCTGCGACAGCTCTGCCCAGATCTCGGCGCGCAGGGCCTGGTCGGCGCCCGCCGCCGCCAGCCGGGTCAGGTAGACATGGGAGGCCGGGCCGGGCTTCACCCCATCGCGCATCAGGCTGCCCGAGATCATGCCGCGCCAGACCACCCGGTCCAGCTTCTGATCGAAGGGGATCGCGTCGGGGGCGGCCTGCGGATCGAAGCCCGGCATGCCGATGTCGTGCTGGCCCGGCAGCGGCCACAGCACCACGTTCCGCGCCCCCGCCCGCCGGTTGTGGCACAGCACCGGCAGCCCCAGCGGATCGCCATGGGCCGAGCCCATCCAGCGCGAATCCTCCATGTCGATGCGTACCGGGTCGCGCCGGCCCAGCCGCAGGATGTCGTTCACCACGCCCTCGGCCCGGCCCAGCTTGAAATGCACGCCGGGCCGCGCCACGGCCAGCGCATCCGCCAGGGCGATGGGCTGGGCGCTGCCGTCGCGGCCCGAAAACCGCGCCGCGCCGTCCCATGCGCAATAGAAGCGCGACACGCCGGGAAGCCCGCCCTCGCCGGGTTCCAGCCCGCGCAGGCAGAACCTGGCGACATCCTCCAGCCAGTCACCGGCATCGGAAGGCCGCGCGGGCGCCGCGCCTTCCAGCACCGCGCGCAGGCGGCGATCCTGCGCCGGATCGCGGGCGGGCAGCCAGGCCCGACCGGGCGGATGGCGCGGCATCGGCAGGAATTGCGACAGATGCTCGCACAGCTGCTGCGGGCTTTCCCGGTCGATATCGACGCGGATCAGCCGCGGATCGTCGCCGAAATGCGCCGCCACCGCCGCCAGATGCGCCTGCCAGTCGGCCAGCCACAGGTCGGGCAGCCCGGATTCGGCCACGCCGCGATGATGGGCATGGGCGCGGGCGGCGGCACCGCCTTCGCGCGTCAGGCGGTCGAACAGCCAGGCATCGGGGTCGCGCGTGGTCAGGACGAAGCGCGCCTGCGGGAAATGCCGGTCCAGGAAGGCAAAGCTGCGCCAGGCCTCCAAGGGCGGCTGCCAATGCGGCGCGTGACGGTAAAGCCCGGTCAGCAGCCGGGCGCGCGGCCAGTCCGACAGCGGCGCGCGCCCCGCGCCCTGGCTGAACAGGATGTCCTGCGCCAGCCGCCCGCCGTCGTGGCAGGACGAGGGATGGCCGTTCAGGCGAAACAGCTGGACCAGGCGTTCCTGCCCGCACCATTCGGGGCTGATGTGGAAGAACCGCGGCGGCCCCGCCATCAGCGCGCCAGTCGCCCCGGCCGCGGCAGGAAGATCGTCAAGAGGCCCAGGGCCGGCAGGAAGGAACACCAGACGAAGACGGTCCTCAGCCCGACCTGGTCGGCCATCACCCCCAGCGCCGCGGCCGAGATGCCGCCCATGCCGAAGGCGAAGCCGAAGAACAGCCCGGCGATCATGCCGGTCCGGCCGGGCACCAGTTCCTGCGCGAAGACCACGATCGCCGGGAAGGCCGAGGCCAGGATCAGCCCGATCACCACCGCCAGCACGCCCGTGGCGATCAACCCGACATGCGGCAGCAGCAGCGTGAAGGGCAGCACGCCCAGGATCGAGATCCAGATCACCCGCAGCGGCCCGACCCGGTCGCCGACGACGCCGCCCAGCAGCACGCCGCCCGCCATTCCGGCCAGGAACAGGAACAGCATGATCTGCCCGCCCTGCGGACCCAGCCCGAACTTCTCCATGGTGAAGAAGGTGAAATAGCTGGTCATGGCCGCGCCGTAGATGTTCTTGGTGAAGGTCAGCACCGCCAGCACCACGATTGCCCGGATCACGATGTCGCGCGGCAGGGGCAGCGCCAGGTCCGGCAGCGCCTTGGCCGCGCGGCGCCGCCCCTCGGCCCAGGAGCCGACCTGCCACAGCACCGCCGATCCCAGCGCGGCGGCGACGGCGAACCACGCCACCGCCGGACGGCCAAGCGGTACGACGATGAAGGCGGCCAGCAAGGGCCCCAGCGCCTGGCCGAAATTGCCGCCCAGCTGGAACAGCGACTGCGCGGTGCCGAATCGCCCGCCCGAGGCCAGCCGCGCCACGCGCGAGCTTTCGGGGTGGAAGACCGAGGAGCCGATGCCGACCAGCATCGCCCCCGCCAGCAGCATCGGATAGCTGGTGGCATAGGCCAGCAGCAGCACGCCGCAGAAGGTCGAGCCCATCCCCAGGGGCAGCGAGCGCGGCTGCGGATGGCGGTCGGTCACCATGCCGACCACCGGCTGCAGCAGCGAGGCCGTCACCTGGAAGGCCAGGGTCATCACCCCGATCTGCGCATAGCTCAGCGAGAATTCGCGCTGCAGCAGCGGATAGATCGCCGACAGCATCGACTGCATGACGTCGTTGACCATGTGGCAGGCGCTGATCGCGCACAGCACCAGCCATGCGGTGCCGCCCGAGCCCGCCATGGATGGTCCCGCCGGCGGCACGGCCGGCCCCGTTCCTGTCGCGCGCATCCGCGCCTCCGATTCCCAGCTTCCGGGATGACCTAGCAGCCGTGGGCTGCATTGAAAATCGGCATTCTGCACGATGCGCAAATCGGATACGCGACACACCTGCGTTGTCAATGGCAGGTTTTGTCTATTTCGACAGGTTTCCTTATTCCGCCAGCCGTTTATTAAAGAGAGCGTAGAAAGTCTCAGCGTCGTTAACTCATGACCAAGTTACCGGGTAAAGTCGCCCGTTCGCTTCGCCCGGCGGCGCGCGAGCGTGCTGGAAAACGTATGAACACATGGCAGTCGGTTCGCGCCGAGGTGCTGGAACGCATCAGATCACGCGAATGGCCTCCCGGTGAACTTATTCCTACGGAACAAGAGCTTGCGCATCAGCTTGGCTGCGCGCGCGCGACCGTCAACCGGGCGCTGCGCGAGCTTGCGGACAGCGGCATCATCGAACGCCGCCGCAAGGTCGGCACCCGCGTCTCGGCCACCCATTCGCGGCGCACCCGGCTGGAAATCCCGGTCATGCGCCAGGAAATCGAGGCGCTCGGCGCCAGCTATGCCTATCGGCTGCTGTCGGTCGAGCTGCGCCCCCCCAGCGAACTGGCGCAACGCGCGCTGCAACTGGGACCGGGGGGGCAGGCGACGCAGGTCAAGGCGCAATACCTGGCCAATGGCAAGCCGCATTGCTGCGAGGTGATCTGGCTGAACCCGCTGGCCCTGCCCGCCTTCTCGCGCGCCGATTTCGAGGAATTGCCCGCCCATGAATGGCTGGCCCGCAACGTCGCGCTGACCCATGGGCGCTTCTCGATCCTGGCCGAGGGCGCCAGCGGCGATTGCGCGCGCAACCTGCAGGTGGCCGACGGCACGCCGGTCCTGACCATCGAGCGCATCAACTGGAGCGATGCGACCCCCGTTTCCTTCGCGCGGCAATTCTATCCGCCCGAACACCGCCTGATCTCCGAGGACTGATCCGGCGCGACAAGCGCCATGTCGGCAGCCCGGATCGGCACCGCAGCCAGCCTCATCCGCCAGCCGTCGCCACAGGGAAAGGGCCGCAGGGCAGGACCATCGGCGCCACCTTCAACGGATCAGCCCCGGCAGCAGCAGGGATATGGCCGGAAACAGGATCAGCACCAGCAGGACCAGCATGTCGGGGCCGATGAAGCGCGCGACGCCGGCAAAGACCCGGTCGGCGCGGACATTCGGGGTGACATTGCCGATCACGAAGACGTTCATCCCGACGGGCGGCGTGATCAGCCCGATCTCCAGCAGCTTGACCAGGATGACGCCGACCCAGATCAGGTTCATGTCCATCGCCAGGGCCAGCGGCAGCAGCAGCGGCAGGACCAGCGACAGGACGCCCGCCGGCTCGATGAAGGCGCCGAGGACCAGGCAGGCCAGCGACAGCGCGATCATCACCGCGATGACCGACAGCCCCTGCCCCGTCACCCAGGCGGCCAGCATCTCGCCCAGCCCGCCAAGCTGCATCACGCCGTAGAACAGCCGCGCGGCGATCAGGAACAGCAGCAGCTGGGCCAGCTGCATCGCGCTTTCGCGCAGCGCCAGCCACAGGACCGCGCCGGTCAGGCGATGGGCGGTGATGCCGGTCGCCAGCGCCAGCGCCGTGCAGATCGCCAGCGCGGCGACGATGCCCAGCCCGGCAAGGATCGCGCCGACCAGCACCGCCAGCAGCAGCAGCGCCGGCCACAGCGCGCGGGCGGCCTCGACCCGGCGCGGCGGGGCGTCGTCGAAGGCCGGCCCCGCGCCCGGATCGCCGCGCAGCCACAGCATCACCGCCAGCAGCGCCGCGGCAAGGGTCAGAAGCCCCGGCAGCAGCCCGGCCAGGAACAGCGCCGCCACCGGCGCACCCGCCAGCAGGCCGAACAGCACGAACAGCACCGATGGCGGGATCAGCGCCCCCAGCGTGCCGCCCACCGCGACCGAGGCCGTCGCCAGCCGCGGATCATAGCCGCGATTCAGCATCTCGGGCACGCAGATCCGGCCCATGGTCGAGGCGCAGGCGACCGAGGACCCGGTCATCGCCGCAAAGCCCCCGCAGCCCAGGATCGCGGCCATAGCCAGCCCGCCGGGCACCCCGCGCAGCCACAGTGCCGCCGCGTCGTAGATCCGCGTGGCGATGCCGCCATAGAAGGCCAGGTTGCCCAGGATCACGACCAGCGGCAGCGCCCAGATCTCGGGCAGAAGCATGAGCGTCGAGGCGTCCGCGACCAGCCCGGCGCCGGTCGCGTGAAGCGCGGGCATCAGCGCGCCGCCGGCCAGCGACAGCTGCATCAGCAGCCCGGCCAGGACCGCGACCGCGGCCAGCACCGCCGCCACCGGCAGCTGGATCGCCATCAGCAGTCCCGCCACCACCAGCGCCCCGAAACCGATCACCCCCGGCGTCATCCGGTGCGCCCCCCGGCGCCTGGACCGCCTGGGCCGCCGCCATCTGTCGCAAGCGCCGGCTTGCGGGTCATGCCTGCCCTCCCCTGTTGCAACCCCCTGAATAGAGGTCGCCCGGAGGGGCTACAACGTGGAATTGACCGAAACGTGACCCACAGGCTATCTGGCGCATTGCCGCCGCAGCGTGGATGCTGCAGGCGATCAGGACCCCGGAGACCCTCATGCCGCTTCGCCGCCATCTCTCATCGCTGGCCATTCTGCTGAGCCTTGCCGCAGCCCCCGCCGCCCTGGCCGACACGCCCTTCACCACCGCCGATATCGAGGCGGCGCAATATGACGGCGGCGACCTGCCCTCGGGGCGGTCGGCGCTGACGGCGAAGGTGCAGGTGCTGCTGGACCGCTCGGGCGTGTCGCCGGGCGTGATCGACGGATTCCGCGGCGGCATGAGCGAAAGCGCGATCATGGCCTTCGAGCGCCGCGCCGGCCTGCCGATGGACGGGCGGATGGACCCGCATGTCTGGAATCTGCTGCAGGCCTATATCGGCGCGCCGCTGACCATGGAATACACGATCACCCCCGAGGACGCGCAGGGCCTGGTCGATGCGATCCCGGCCGATTACGCGGAAAAGGCCAAGATGTCCGCCATGGCCTATACCAGCATCGCCGAGAAGCTGGGCGAGCGTTTCCACATGGACGAGAAGTTCATCCATTTCCTCAATCCCGGCGTCGAGCTGGTGCCGGGCGCGACGATCCAGGTGACGGTGCCCGCGCCGCCGCTGCGGGCCAAGGTCACGCGGATCATCGTCGACAAGGCCACCCGCCGGGTGGCGGCCTATGATGCGAAGGGCCAGATGATCGTGGACTATCCCGCGACCGTGGGCTCGGACGCGACGCCCTCGCCCTCGGGCGATCACAAGGTGGTCACGGTGGCGATGAACCCGAACTATACCTACAACCCGGCGCGCAATTTCAAGCAGGGCGACAACGACCGGCCGCTGCTGATCCCGCCGGGGCCGAACGGGCCGGTGGGCACGGTCTGGATCGACCTGTCGAAGCCCAGCTACGGCATCCACGGCACGCCCACGCCCTCGCAGCTGTTCCGCAACCAGTCCAACGGCTGCGTGCGGCTGACCAACTGGGACGCAGAGGAGCTGGCGCGCATGGTCCAGCCCGGCGTGACGACGGTGGAATTCCTGGAACCCGGCGTGACCATCGCCGACGTGACCGGCGTCACCCAGCCGCCCGTGGCCACGCCCGAGATGACCCTGCCGCAGCCCGAGGCTACCCAGCCGCTGCCCGACACGCCCGGCGCGGCGGTGGCGCAGGACGAGGCCGTTCCGGTCGCGCCCTCGCAGCCGCTGCCCCAGACGGCCCCGGCCAACGCCGCCCCGGCCCCCGACAGCCCGATGCCCGCCAGCCCGATGCCTGACAGTCCCATGCCCGACAGCCCGATGTATGAGGACACGACCGAGGAACTGGCCGACCAGCTGGCGCCCCTGGGCGAGCCCAATCCCGAGATCGACCGGCTGATGGAGGCGCTGACCGACGCGCTGCCCATCGAGGCGCTGCCCCCGGCCGAAGGCCAGCTGCCGTGATGGCGCGCGGCCTGGCGCTGGTCCTGGTCGCCTGCGCCGGCATCGCCGCGGCGCAGGAACCGCCGGGCGAGGACCGGCCGCCGGAGCGCCCGGAGGCGCCGGCCAGCGATGCCCCGGTCGAGGAAGCCGCGCCGGAACCGCCCACCCCCGCCGCACGACCCGACGAACTCCCGGAGGAGACGGAGGACACCGAAACGCGCGAAAGCTTCGGCCCGCCGATGCCGCCCCGACATTTCCAACTGCGCGAAAGCGACGCGGAATATGCGGCCTGCCGGCTGTCGCTGTCGCTGCTGGGCACGCGCTACGAGGAACAGCCGCCGCTGACCGATCCCGAAATCGCCGATTGCGGCATCGCCCGGCCGATCCTGGTGACGCAGGTCATCCCCGGCGTGGAGCTGGAGGGCGGCGCGGTGATGCGCTGCGACACCGCGCGCGCGCTCGGCTTCTGGACCCGCGACTTCCTGCTGCCCGCGGCGGCGGCCCTGCCCGGCGCGCCCCGGCTGCAGGCCATGCAGCTTGGCACCACCTATGACTGCCGCGCCCGCGTGGGCACCGGGGACGAGACGCCGGAGCTGTCCGAACACGCCTTCGGCAATGCCATCGACATCATGGCCTTCCGCTTCGACCAGGGCGATCCGCTGCCGGTGCAGCCGCGCGCGGGCGACGGCGATCCCCACGAGGCTTTCCAGCGCGCCGCCCGCGCCACCGCCTGCCTGTGGTTCACGACCGTCATGGGGCCGGGCTCGAACGCGGCGCATGACGACCACCTGCACCTGGACGTCATCCCGCGCCCCAGCGGCTGGCGGCTTTGCGACTGAGCGCCCTCAGCGGCTCAGCTGCTCCATGTCCAGATAGGTCGGATCGAAGCGCGCAAGCCGCGCAAGCCCGGTCCAGTCCAGGATCGTGACCTCGGCCCCGTGCCAGCGAATCAGCCCGCGGTCGCGCAGGTCGCGCACGGCCCGGTTCACGTGGATCGGCGAATATCCCAGAATATCGGCCAGTTCGCGCTGCAGCAGCGGCAGCATGAAACTGCCGCCCGAGGCCGCGCCGACGGCATTCAGCCGCGTGTAGATCTCGCATAGCAGATGCGCCAGATGCGCGCTGGAACGCAGCGAGGCCGCCGCCACCAGCCATTGCCGATGCACCGCCGCATCGATCAGCGTCGCCATCCACAGAAGCCGTGTCAGATGCGGGAAGTTCTCGGTGATCTCGGTCAGTTCCTCGTGGTCGACGAACTCGACCTCGGCCGAGCCGACGGCGATGACCGAATGTTCCAGCCCGGCCAGCACGAAACCGTGCAGATCGACGAAATCGCCGGGCACATGCAGCGCGGTGATGACCCGTTCATCGGGCCGCCCGACCAGCCGGTGCGACCGCGCCGACAGCCCGCGCA
This sequence comes from Paracoccus sigandri, assembly GCF_003709565.1. GTDB lineage: Bacteria > Pseudomonadota > Alphaproteobacteria > Rhodobacterales > Rhodobacteraceae > Paracoccus > Paracoccus siganidrum. Next base: position 157,957 of record NZ_QNRC01000005.1, read on the forward strand.
GCATCATGCAGCTGCGCGCGGCCAGGCGCTCGGCCGGGACGATCACCTCGCCCGGACCGAAGCGGACCTGCTCGGTCTTCATCGCGTGCAGGCGGCAAAGATCCGAATCGGTCAGCCTGTCGCGGCGCTGAAGGTAGCGAATGAAGTATTCCGTGATCGCCATTCCCATCCTCTTTCCGACAGCGGGCGGACAGTTGCAAATCGTCAATATGGACGCAATGGGTCAGGGAACCCTGCTAACAATCATCAATCGACGCCAGAATTATTCTGTCAAATCACGATGGAAAGCCAGCCCGGCATCAGCGCGGGGGAAGGCGCAGCGCCTCGGCCAGCGCGGCGAAGCTGTCGGCGATGCCGGGGCTTGGCCGGGTCACGAAACCGTCCAGCCGGGGATGGAGCTTCACCGCCTCGTCCAGCCGCGGATCCGAGCCCGGCGCATAAAGCCCGGCGCGGATCATCAGCTCCGATTCGGCATAGGCCCCCAGCGCCGCCCGCGCCCGGCCGATCATGGCGTTTTCCTCGGCGCTGGCTGCCTCGGGCAGCGAGCGCGACACCGAGCGCACCACATCCACCGCCGGGAAACGCCCGCGCTCGGCGATGCTGCGCTCCAGCACGACATGGCCGTCCAGCGTGCCGCGCAGGATGTCGGCGATCGGCTCCTCCATGTCGGATCCCGCGACCAGCACGCTGAAGATGCCGGTGATGTCGCCCGCCCCCTCCAGCCCCGGCCCGGACCGTTCCGCCAGCGCCATGATCAGGTTCGAGACCGAGGGCGGAAAGCCGCGATAGCTGGGCGGCTCGCCGGCGGCCAGGGCGATCTCGCGATGCGCCTCGGCGAAGCGGGTGATCGAATCGGCCAAGAGCAGCACATGGCGGCCCTGGTCTCGGAAATGCTCGGCCACGGCCATGGCCGCCCAGGCGCAGCGGCGCCGGATCAGCGGCGAGCGGTCCGAGGTCGCGGTCACGATCACCGCCCGCCGCATCCCTTCCGGACCCAGCGTCTTCTCGACGAATTCGCGCAGTTCGCGCCCGCGTTCGCCGATCATGGCGATGACCACGACATCGGCCTCGACGCCGCGCGCCAGGTTGGACAGCAGCGTCGATTTCCCGACGCCCGAGCCCGCGAACAGCCCGATCCTCTGGCCCCGGACCAGCGGCAGCAGCGTGTCGAAGACCGCAAGCCCGGTCGCCAGCCGCGCCCCCAGCCGCTTGCGCCGCACGGCGGGCAGCGCCTCGCAGCGGAAGGGGCGCGGAAAGACGCCATGCGGCAGCGGCCGGCCGTCCAGCGGCTGCCCCAGCGGGTCGATGATTCGCCCGATCCAGGAATCGCAGGGCGCGATGGTCGGCGCGAACAGAAGCTGCGCGTCGGCGCCGACCGAAAGCCCCTCGGTATCGCCCTCGGGCAGCACCTCGGCATCCTCGGGACCAAGGCCGACGATCTCGCCCCCGACCGCGCCGGATTGCAATGAAATCAACACCCTGTCGCCCACCGAGGCATGGCTGTTCAGCCCGCCGATGCGGATCAGCCCGGCCCGGATCGACCGCACGCACCCATAGCGGATCGCGGGGCGCAATCGCCGGATCCGATGCGCGACCGATTCAAGTTTATCCATTTCGCCGCCCTCCTGGCCGCCGCGAATTCCGCGGCACGAAACGGTTTCTAAACCAATTGGGGTTAAGACCCGGTTATCGCCAATGAGGAGAAGCCTCGTGTTCGAAAAGATCGAAATGATGCGCATGGCCCGCGCCATGACCGCCCATGCGGCCGAACGGCAGGTCGTCGTCGCCCGCAACATCGCCAATTCCGACACGCCCGGATTCAAGGCCCGCGACATCCAGGATTTCGCATCCCGCTATCGCGACACGCTGCCCGAACCGCGCCAGACCCGCGCCCGCCACATCGCGACGCCCGGCTGGTCGCCCGCCGCCGCCCGGCAGGTGGCGACGGAAACCGGCGTCTCGCCCAACGGCAACTCGGTCTCGCTGGAGGAGGAGATGGTGAAGCTGGCCGAAACCCGGCGCGAACATGAGATGTCGATCGGCATCTACCGCTCGGCGCTGAACATGATGCGCACCAGCATCGGCCGCCGGAACTGAGGGGGCGCCGATGACCGACCGCGTCACGCCGCTGCGGCTTGCAGCCTCGGGAATGCGCGCGCAGAGCGAACGGCTGCGCCACAGCGCCGAGAACATCGCCAATACCGACACGCCGGGCTATCGCCGCAAGCTGGTCACATTCGAGGAGGCCGTCCGCTTCGGCCGCCCCTCGGGCGAGGTCCAGGCCTCGCGCACCCGGCTGGACCAGCGCGAATTGCCGCGGATCCACGACCCGTCGCATCCGATGGCGGATCAGGACGGCTATTACCTCGGCTCGAATGTCGACCTGGTGGTCGAGATCGCCGATTCCCGCGAGGCCAGCCGCAGCTACGAGGCCAATCTTCGCATGTTCGAACAAACGCGCCAGATGGGTTCGGCCCTGATGGACCTTCTGCGCCGCTGAAAGGATTTTCCATGATCACCCAGATCAATGCCGTCAACGCCTATGCCGCCGCCCGCCCGGCCATCGCGCCCGGCGCCCCCTCCGATGCCGTCCAGAAACTGGGCCAGGCGGCCGAGGCCTTTGCCGGGCAGATGGACCGGGTCGACCAGGTCGCCACCGGCGCCATGACCGGCCAGGTCGAGACGCACCGGCTGGTCCAGACCATCGCCGAGGCCGAGCTGGCGCTGGAGACCGTGGTCGCCATCCGCGACAAGGTCGTTGAGGCCTATCAGGAAATCCTGCGGATGCCGGTCTGAGGCGCGGCCATGAACGAGACCCTGCTGTTCGACATGATGCGCCAGGCCCTGCTGATCGCCGTCAGGATCTCGGCGCCGATGCTGGGGGTCGCGCTGATCGCCGGCGTCGTCATCGGCCTGTTCCAGGCGCTGACCTCGGTCCAGGAAATGACGCTGACCTTCGTGCCGAAGGTCGGCCTGATGCTGATCGTCTTCTGGGTCACCATGAGCTTCATGACCACCGCGCTGGCCGATTTCTACCTTGGCCAGATCATCCCGCTGATTTCCGGAGGCTGACCCGTGGACAACGCCATCTATGCCACCCTGACCCGCCAGTCCGGCCTGATGAAGGAAATGGGCGTCGTCGCCAACAACATCGCGAATGTGAACACCACCGGCTTCCGCCGCGAGGGGGTCATCTTCGCCGAACATCTGGGCGCGCTGGACCGCCGGGGCGCCACACTGTCGATGGCCCATGCGCGCGGCCGGCTGATCGACCTGCGCCAGGGCGTGCTGACGCAGACGAACGGCACCTATGACCTGGCCATCGAGGGCGAGGGGTTCTTCGCCGTCGAAACGCCCGACGGAAACCGCCTGACCCGCGCCGGCGCCTTCATCCCCTCGGCCGAGGGAGAGCTGATGACCGCCGAGGGCTACCGCCTGCTGGACGAGGGCCAGGCGCCGATCCTGATCCCCCCCGGCGCCAGCGCCGTCAATATCGGCCCCGACGGCACGCTGTCGGCCAATGGCGTCCCCTTCGGCCGCATCGGCCTGTTCACCGCCCCCGAGGGCGCCCGGCTGGACCATCGCGGCGGCACGCTGTTCCAGCTGGACGGCGACCCGGAACCGCTGGAGGAAGCCAGCCTCCGGCAGGGTTTCCTGGAGGAATCCAACGTCGACCCCGTCTTCGAGATCACCCGCATGATCGAGGTCCAGCGCGCCTATGAGCTGGGCCAGTCCTTTCTGGATCGCGAGGATGAACGCATCCGCAACGCGATCACCTCCATGACCCGCTGAAAGGAGCCGCCATGAGAGCCCTGCAGATCGCCGCCACCGGCATGAGCGCGCAGCAGACCCGTGTCGAGGTCATCTCGAACAACCTCGCGAACATGTCCACCACCGGCTACAACGCCCGCCGCGCCGAATTCGCCGACCTGCATTACCAGCAGGCGGTCCGTCCCGGCAGCGTCACCGCCGCCGACGGCACGGTCATCCCCGCCGGGGTGCAGCTGGGCCTGGGCGTGCGCCCGACCGCCGTCAGCGTGAACCTGGCCCAAGGCTCGCTGACCCAGACCGGGGGCGACCTGGACATCGCCATCGACGGGGACGGCTATCTGGAGGTCACCCTGCCCTCGGGCATCTCGGGCTATACCCGCGACGGCGGGCTGAAACGGTCGCCGGACGGGCAGATCGTGACCTCGGACGGCTATCCGGTCGTGCCGGGCATCACCATCCCCGACGACGCGCGCTCGATCGCGATCAATGCCGGCGGCGAGGTCTATGCCTATTTCAGCGACCAGGTCGAGCCCGAGATGCTGGGCCAGTTCACGCTGGCCGGCTTCACCAACCAGAAGGGGCTGGAGGCGATCGGCTCGAACCTGTTTCTTGAAACCGCGGCCTCGGGGGCCCCGCAGGTCGCCTCTCCGGGCCAGGACGGGCTTGGCACCGTGCGGCAGGGCTATCTGGAGGAAAGCTCGGTCGACGCGGTGCGCGAGATCACCGAGCTGATCAAGGCGCAGCGCGGCTACGAGCTGAACGCCAAGGTCATCACCGCCGCCGACCAGATGCTTGGCGCGACGACGCAGATCCGCTGATGCGCGCGCTGATCCTGACCCTGGCCCTTCTGGCGCCGCTTCCCGCCTGGGCGGCGGTGGTGACCGCGGCGCGGACCCTGCCCGCCGGAACCGTCATCACCGCCGAGGACCTGCGCATGGCCGAGGACAAGCGGACCGGCCTCGCGGATCCGTCCCAGGCGATCGGGATGCAGACCCGGATCACGATCTACGAGGGCCGCCCGATCCAGTCGACGCTGCTGCAGGCCCCGCGGCTTGTTGCGCGCAACCAGATCGTGCGGCTGTCCTTCCGGCGCGGCCCCCTGCGCATCGAGACCTCGGGACGCGCCATGTCCGAGGGCGCGGCGGGCGAGGTGATCCGCGTGCTGAACCTGGAATCGCGCAGCACCGTCAATGCCCGCGTCAACCCCGACGGCACGCTCAGCGTGCTGAACTGAACGGCAGCCGGCCATGGACGGCTTGCGAATGAACGATCTCCCGGAGGCCCCCTCGCGGCGTCCGGCCGGACAAGGATGACCCCATGAAACCAAGTCATGTCCTCTGCCTGCTGCTGGCGCTTGGCGCCTGCGGCCGCGCCGCCAATATCGGCCAGGTGCCCGAGCTGACCTCGCCGCGCCAGACCGAGGAATTCATGGCGATGACCAACCCGCCGCTGGAGATCCCGGTGGTTTCCGGCCGCCCCGAATCCGCCGCGTCGCTGTGGGCGGGGACGCATTCCTCGCTGATCAGCGACCGCCGCGCCTCGGTCCGCGGGGACATCCTGACCGTGGTGATCCAGATCGACGACCGGGCCGAGATCAGCAACAGCTCGGGCCGGTCGCGCAGCGCCCGCGAGGACCTGTCGATCCCGCAGATGATGGGCTTGCCGCAGCGGCTGGCCGACAAGCTGCCCGAGGGCGCCAGTTTCGACGAGCTTGCCGAGGCCAGCTCGTCCTCGACCTTCAAGGGCAGCGGCAACATCTCGCGGCGCGACAAGCTGACCTTGCGGGTCGCGGCGACCGTCATCGACACCCTGCCCAACGGCACGCTGCACATCCAGGGCACGCAGGAGGTGCGGGTCAATTTCGAGCTGCGCGAGCTGACCGTCAGCGGCTTCGTGCGGCCCTCGGACATCGATCGCAGCAACGAGATCGCCTATGACCGCATCGCCGGGGCCCGGATCTCCTATGGCGGGCGCGGGCAGATCACCGATGTCCAGCAGCCGCGCCTGGGCCAGCAGATCGCCGATATCATCCTGCCCTATTGAGGAGCCGACATGGCACGAAAAATCCTGATGCTGCTTCTGCCGCTGCTGGCGCTGGTCGGGGGCGCGATGGGCGGCGACATGCTGCGGCCCAAGCCCGACCCGACCCCGGCAGAGGCGGCGGAAGGCCATGACGCGCCGGATCACGATACCGCGGCGGCTTCCGGCCACGACACGGCCACGACGCCGCAAAACCCCGCCTGGATGAGCTTTGCCAACCAGTTCTTCGTGCCGGTGATGCGCGACGGCGACATGAAATCGCTGATGATCCTGACCCTGACCATCGAGACCAGCGAGGAGGCGCTGGAAAGCCTGCGCAAGCGCGAACACCGGCTGCGCGACGCCCTGCTGCGCCAGCTGATGATCCAGGCCAATACCGGCGCCTTCGACGGCAACTTCACCTCGGAACCCTATCTGCGCGGGCTGCGCGAGACGCTTCTGGAGGCCGCGCGCGCCGCCGGAGGAGAGGAGATCACCGCCGTGCTGATCGAGGACATCGCGCGGCAATGACGCGACCCGCCGGGCATCGTCTTGCATCGCCGTCATGGCTGGCGGCGTGAAGGGCGGCACGAAGATTTTCCGCGCCTGACGACAGGATCCGGCGATGGCAGCACTGCGTCGCGGACCAGAGCCGTCGCGGACCAGTGCGAGCACGGATCATGCGCGGTCGGGCCGCCGGGGAAGGATCGGTCCCGCAAGGCGGGCAGGTCGCACCGGCGGCGCAGGAATATGCGCCGTCCCGCGCTATCAACAACGCCGGCGCCGGGGCATGAGCGACCATCGGGAAGCGGCGATCGGTTCGCGACACGGCCTTCCACGGCCGCAATGCAAGGACCCCGTGGCTAGGGTCGGCGCCCCCGCCCGCGAGGCGGGGATGCCGGCCGCGACGCTTCGCAGAGGATCGCCGCTCAGTGGCCCAGGATCTGGCTGAGGAACAGCTTGGTCCGCTCGGATTTCGGGTTGTTGAAGAATTCGCGGGGGCTGTTCTGCTCGACGATCTGGCCCTGGTCCATGAAGATCACCCGGTTGGCCACCGCCTGCGCGAAGCCCATCTCGTGGGTCACGCAGATCATGGTCATCCCCTCCTCGGCCAGCTCGATCATCGTGTCCAGCACCTCCTTGATCATCTCGGGGTCCAGCGCACTTGTCGGCTCGTCGAACAGCATGATCCGCGGCTGCATGCACAGCGAGCGGGCGATGGCCACCCGCTGCTGCTGGCCGCCCGAAAGCTGGCCGGGATACTTGTCGGCCTGTTCGGGGATCTTCACCTTTTCCAGGTATTTCATCGCCGTCGCCTCGGCCTGCTTGCGCGGGACCTTGCGCACCCAGATCGGCGCCAGGGTGCAGTTCTCCAGCACGGTCAGATGCGGGAACAGGTTGAAATGCTGGAAGACCATGCCGACTTCGGAACGGACCTTGTCGATATTCTTGATGTCGCTGGTCAATTCGACCCCGTCGACGACGATCCGGCCGGACTGGTGTTCCTCCAGCCGATTGATGCAGCGGATCAGCGTCGACTTGCCCGAGCCCGAAGGCCCGGCGATGACGATCCGCTCGCCGCGATGGACGGTCAGGTCGATGTCGCGCAGCACGTGGAAGGTGCCGTACCACTTGTTCATCTTGTGGATCTCGATCGCGACCTCGTCGCTGATCCGCATCTGGCTGCGGTCGATCTCTCGGGTGATGGCTTCGCTCATGAATGGGGCTCCTTAGCGGTGGTCGCGGCGCAGCCGACGTTCGAGATACATCGAATAGCGCGACATGCCGAAGCAGATGATGAAGAAGATGAAGCCGACGAAGATGAACGGCTCCCAATAGATGCCCTTCCAGGCGATATTGGCGCGCACCGCGTCGGACATGGATTTCAGCGGTTCGTAAAGACCGACGAAGGTCACCAGCGTCGTGTCCTTGAACATGCCGATGAAGGTCGACACGATCCCAGGGATGCTGATCTTCAGCGCCTGCGGCAGCACGATCAGCCGCTGCGCCTTCCAGTAGTCCAGCCCCAGCGCGTCGGCAGCCTCGTACTGGCCGCGCGGCAGGGCCGCCAGGCCCCCGCGGATCACCTCGGCCATGTAGGCGGCCGAGAACAGCGTCACCATGATGATGACCCGCAGGATGATGTCGAAATTCGTCGAGGGCGGCAGGAAATAGTTCAGCAGCAAGGAGGCCACGAACAGCAGCGCGATCAGCGGCACGCCGCGGATGAACTCGATGAAGATCACCGCCATCGACTTGATCAGGAACATGTCCGAGCGCCGCGCCAGCGCCAGGATGATCCCCAGCGGCAGGGACAGCGCGATGCCGGCGACGCCGATGGTGATCGCCAGGAGGAAGCCGCCGAACTGGTCGGAGCGCACGAAGGGAATGGCCAGCGACAGCAGCCCCTCGGCATCGGCCGCCGCGCGCGAGGCGAACATCAGCCACCACAGCAGGGTGACGACGATGGCCGCGACCGTGGCCAGCAGGGCCGAGAACCGGCCGACCAGCGTCCAGGCGGCCCAGCCCAGCAGCGGCCCGACCAGCACCATGATCGGCCCCCAGAGCGAGCCGCCCCAAAGGAACCAGACGCCCAGCAGCGGATAGAGCACCGAGAAGATCAGCAGCCAGCTGACATGGCGCTCGGAAATCGCCAGCCCGCCGACCAGCACGATGGCGGCGAAGACCAGCCAGGCGCCGGGCGCGTTCAGCTGGACCATCGCCCACAGCGTCACGACGGCGGTGACGACCAGCACCGTGCGCCGGATCTTCAGCGATTCCGAGAACAGCACCGGCGCCAGCGCGACGAACATCAGCCCGAAGGCCATCGTCGGCCGCCAGTAGAGCGCCGAAGGGTAGAAGCCGAACATGTACTGGTTCCAGCGTTCGCGGATCACCGCAAAACAGGCGCCGCGCGCGCCCTCGCCCCAGGTCTCGATGATGATCTGGCGGCACTCGTTCAGGCTGGAGGCGTTCCAGACCGAATGCGCGAACCAGTCCCAGAAATGGCTGACCAGGAACCAGATGATCGCCACCCCCAGCAGGGTCAGCACGGTGTTGACCGGCCCCGAGAACAGGTTCTCGCGCAGCCATTTCACCGCGCCCGATTCCGCCACCGGGGGCGGCTCGGGCGCCAGCATCGTGTCGCGGACGAAGGCGACGGTCTGGGCATGTGTCTCGCTCATGTCACCGCTCCTTCAGCTTGACGCGGGCGTTGAAGATGTTCATCCCGGCCGAGATGATCATGCTGAGCGCCCAGTAGATGGCCATCATCAGCACGATGGCCTCCAGTTCCCGGCCGGTCTGGTTCAGCGTCGTGCCGCCAAGCGTGCCGCGCAGGTCCATGTAGCCGACCGCGATCGCCAGCGAGCTGTTCTTGGTCAGGTTCAGGTATTGCGAGATCAGCGGCGGGATGATCACCCGCAGCGCCTGCGGCAGGATCACCAGCTTCATGGTGCGCCGCGGCCGCAGCCCCAGGGCGAAGGCGGCCTCGGTCTGGCCCTTGCTGACCGCAAGGATGCCGGCGCGGACGATCTCGGCGATGAAGGCCGCGGTATAGAGCGTCAGCGCCAGCCACAGCGCCACCAGCCCGTTCTGGACATTGATGCCGCCGGTGAAGTTGAAGCCGCGCAGCTCGGGCGCCTCCAGGTGCAGGCCGAACCAGAAGATCAGGAACAGCGAGGGCACGGTCATCACCGCAAGGTTCATCACCCATGTCCGCGGCCGCAGCCCGGTCGCGTCCTGGACCCGCTGCGCCCAGGCCAGGATCGCCCGGCGGACGAACCAGCCGCCGACCAGCACGACGACGAAGGCGATGGTCGCCCAGTTGAAGGTGATCCGCGCGCCCAGGTCCAGGCTGCCCGGATCGTTGGTCATCGCCAGCGTCGGGATCGCCGTATAGCGGTTGGTCAGCGCGACATTGTCGAAGAAGATCATCGAGGCCGTCGCATCCTCGCCGCGATAGGCATTGGGCGGCGGCAGGATCTCGGTGAAGATCGCATAGATGATCAGGATCCACAGCAGCAGCGGCATGTTGCGGAACGCCTCGACGAAGACGGTCATCAGCCGCGCGAACAGCCAGTTGTTCGACAGCCGCGCGACGCCGACCGCGACGCCCAGGACGGTGGCGGCGATGCAGCCCAGGATCGAGACGATGAGGGTGTTCAGAAGGCCGACGATGGTCGCGCGAAGATGGGTGTCGTCGGAGGTGTAGGGAATGGGCGTTTGCGGGATGTCATAGCCCGCGCGCTGGAAAAGAAAGCCGAAATTGAAATCCTTGCCGAGGACCGCGAGGTTGCGGATGGTGTTGTTCACCAGCCACCAGGCCGCAGCCATGACCAGTATGAACACGATGACCTGGAATGTCATTGACCGGTAGCGGCGGTCATAGATCAGCATGCTCAATCGGAACGGCGGTTCCGCCGGTGCCGAGACATCTGCCATTATAATACCCCTGTTGCCGCCCGTATCAGCGCCCCCTGGGAGGAAGGCCGGGCATTTTTATCTTTGAACCGGGGCCGGTCCGGAAACCGCCCCCGGCGATCATGCCAGCGTCGATCCGTCAGATCAACGGAAGGGCATCGCGTACATCAGGCCGCCCTGCGTCCATTGCGCATTCAGGCCGCGCGCCAGCCCGATCGGGGTCTGTTCGCCGATATTGGCCGCAAAGATCTCGCCATAGTTGCCGCTGGCCAGGATGGCGCGCTTGGCCCATTCCGCGTCCAGCCCGATCATCGCGCCCAGGTTGTCGGTCGTGCCCAGCAGCCGCTGCACTTCCGGGTTCTGCGAGGATTTCGCCAGTTCCTCGATATTCTTCGAGGTGATGCCGTATTCCTCGGCCGCGATCAGCGCATAGAGCGTCCAGCGCACGATGTCGCCCCAGTTGCTGTCGCCATGGCGCACGGCCGGGCCAAGCGGTTCCTTCGAGATGATCTCGGGCAGGATGATGTGGTTTTCCGGGTCCGCGAAGGCGGCGCGGGTCGCCGCCAGGCCCGAGGCGTCGGTGGTGTAGGCGTCGCAGGCGCCCGCCATGTATTGCTGCTCGCCCTCGGCATTGCTGTCGATGTTGACGGGCTGATAGTTCATGTTGTTGGCCCGGAAATAGTCGGCCAGGTTCAGCTCGGTCGTGGTGCCGGTCTGGATGCAGATCGTCGCGCCTTCCAGTTCCTTGGCCGAGGTCACGCCCAGGTCCTTGCGGACCATGAAGCCCTGGCCATCGTAATAGTTCACGCCGACGAAATCGAGCCGCAGGTCGGTATCGCGCGAGAAGGTCCAGGTCGAGTTGCGCGCCAGCACGTCCACCTCGCCCGAGGACAGGGCGGTAAAGCGCGTCTGGCCGGTGGTCGGCACGTATTTCACCTTGGACGGATCGCCCAGCACGGCTGCCGCGACGGCCTTGCAGATGGCCACGTCGAAGCCCGTCCAGTTGCCATTGGCATCGGGCGCCGCAAAGCCCGCAAGGCCGGTATTGACGCCGCAGTTCAGTTCGCCGCGCGCCTTCACATCGGCCAGCGTGTCGGCCATGCCTATCCCGGCCACCATGCTGGCGGCGGCGACGGTGCCCAGAAATACCGTTTTTCTCATATCTACCTCGTTGTTGGATCGCCGCCGCCCGCCAGGAGAGGGGCAACAGCGCATCGGAGCGATCGTCCCGCCCCGTTTCGGTTCGGCCCCGCAGGAGTGAACTGCGGAGCCAATAGGCAACATTGTGCCGATCGCCCCCAGCACGTCAAGCAAAACGCCCGATCCGGCCACAGTTCAACCCCTGCGCGACAGATCCCAGAAGCGCGCCGCCGCCAGGACGGCAAGGCGGCGCCCCTCGGCCGCTTCCGCGGCCTCTTCGTCGGCGCCCCAGCGTTCCGCCTGGAAGATGTCGTCGATCCGCGACAGCCGGAAGGCTTCCTCCGCGCCGATCCGGCCGTGGATGACCGCCAGGCCCAGGATCAGCGATCCGGGCAGGGTTACAAGGTCATGCAGCGCCGTCAGCCCGAAATCGTCCAGCTCGTCCAGGCAGGCGCGCAGGCGGCGCAGCGCGCCGGCATCCTGCGCCACCGGGATCACCCCATGGGTGATCCGCAGCGGCGCGCGCAGCTCGGTCGCGGCCCAGTCGATCAGCGGGTCCCAGCCCTCGGCCTGCCGGCGCACCAGTTCCTCGGGCTGCTCTGCCCGATAGCACAGCAGGTCGGTGCCCGCATATTCGGCAAGCATGTCGGCCACCGCGTCAAAATTCGCACGCACCTTCTCGATGGCCGAGTTCGCGGCGCGGGTCAGCGGCATGGCATTCGGGTCGATCACCTGGTCCTGCGCGTCCCATTCGGCGGCAATGGCCTGCGCCAGCGCCCCGGTCGGCAGGACCAGCGGCTGCTTGCCGGGGGTGCGCAGCGGGCGGTCGTCCAGCGCCACCTCCCAGCCGGTCCCGGCCGGGCGCACCCCGGCCGCCTTCCAGAACCGCCGCGCCTTCCATTCGCTCATCGCGCCCACTCCTCGATCGCGGCGGTCAGGCCGGCGAAATCCGCCGCGACCAGCGCCGCGCCCGCCGCATGAAGCGCCGGCACCGGATGATAGCCCCAGCCGACGCCGAAACCCGCCATCCCCGCCGCCCGCGCCATCTCCATGTCGAAGGCGGTATCGCCGATCATCACCGCGTCGCCCGGCCCGATCCCGGTTTCCGCCATGATCCGCTCCAGCATCGAAGGATGCGGCTTCGAGGGATGGTCGTCCGCCGTCTGCATGCTGACGAAGCGCCCCTGCAGCCCATGCGCCTCGACCAGCGCCACAAGACCCCGGCGCGACTTGCCGGTGGCGATCGCCAGCAGCCAGTCGTCGCGCCCCGCCAGCCGGTCCAGGCAATCCGCCGCCCCGTCATAGAGCGGCGCATGGGCCATCTGCCGGGCCGCCATGAAGGCCGCGCGATAGCCGTCGGTGATGCGCTCATGCGCGTCGGGCGCGGCCTCGGGCGCCAGCCGCGCGACGGCCAGGGGCAGCGACAGCCCGACGATGGACAGGATCGCCTCGCGCGCGGGCGCCGGCAGACCGGCCGCCGCGAAGCCCTGGCCCATCGCGGCGCAGATCAGGTGCTGGCTGTCGACCAGCGTGCCGTCGACATCGAAGACGATCAGCTTCATTCGGCCTCCGCGAAGGGGTCGTCGGGCACGTCATTCTCATGCCAGCCAAGCGCCTGCCAGGTCCGCAGCATATGTTCGGGCAGCGGCGCGGTCAGGGTGATCCGCTTCTTCGTGATCGGGTGGTCGAAGGACAGGCTGCGGGCGTGCAGATGCAGCTTGCGGCTGATCTCTCCGCCCAGCTGCGCGCCCCAGCCGTCGCCCAGATTCTCCTGCCCCGAGCCGCCATACTTCCCATCGCCGACGATCGGGTGGCCCAGTTCGGCCATATGGGCGCGCAGCTGGTGGGTGCGGCCGGTGATCGGGACCAGCGCGCACCAGCTGGCCCGCGTTCCCAGCGCGTCCAGCACCGCGTAATCGGTGGTGGCGCGCTTGGCGCCCTCGGTCTTGTCGATGTCGCGCGGGTGGATGGCGATCATCTTCTCGCCCTCGCCGCCGCGCCCGCGGCCCGGCGCCTTGACCAGGCCGAAGCGGATCGTGCCCATGCGCGGATTGGGCACGCCGGCGACGGCGGCCCAATAGATCTTGCGGGTGGTGCGCGCCCGGAACGCCTCGGACAGGGCCCGCGCGATCCGGTCGGTGCGCGCCAGCAGCAGCAGGCCCGAGGTGTCCTTGTCCAGCCGGTGGACCAGCTTCGGCCGGTCCTTGAAGCCGAACATCAGCGCATCAGTCAGACCGTCCACATGGCGGCTGCCCTGCCCGCTGCCGCCCTGGCTGGGCAGGCCCGGCGGCTTGTTCAGTGCGATGATATGTTCGTCCTTCCACAGCACCGCGCGCTGGATCATCTGCTGGTCGCTTTCCGCGATGCGCGGACGCGGCGCGGCCGGGGCGGCGGGCTGGGCCTCGGGCAGCGGCGGGATGCGCACCTCCTGCCCCGCCTCGATCCGGGTCGCGGCCTTGACCCGGCCGCCATCGACGCGCAGCTGCCCGGTGCGGCACATCTTTTCGACCGCCCCCTGCGTCAGCTGCGGAAAGCGCTTCTTCAGCCAGCGGTCCAGGCGCTGGTCGCCCTCGTCGCCGCTGACGCGAATGGTCTTGACGCCGCTCATCCCAGGATCCCCCGTCCGATGGCCAGCCCGGCGACGACGGCCAGCAGCGACAGCCCGACCGAGCCCAGGACATAGAGCCCCGCCGCCAGCACCTGCCCGCGTTCCCACAGCACCATCACATCCAGCGAAAAGGCCGAGAATGTCGTGAACCCGCCCAGGATGCCGGTCGCCAGCAGCGGCGCATGGGCATGGCCCCAGCGCAGCGCCATCAGCGCGGCCAGAAGCCCCATCACGAAGCTGCCCAGGACATTGACGGTCAGGGTCGCGACCGGAAAGCCCGCGCCGGCCGGCGGGATCAGGCGATGGACGGCATAGCGCGCGGTGCTGCCGATGGCGCCGCCGATGGCGACCTGGAGGAATGGATTCATCATGGCGCGTAACTGTGGCGGGTCGGGCGCAAAGTCAACCGTTCCGCGTCAGCCGCCGCGCTTCAGACGCTGCGCCACGAACCAGTCCAGCCGCTTCTTCAGCTCGCGCTCGAAGCCGCGCTCGACCGGGGTATAGAGGACCGGCCGCTTCATGCCCTCGGGGAAATAGTTCTGGCCGGAAAAGCCGTCCTCGGCATCGTGGTCATAGGCATAGCCGGCGCCGTAGCCCTGTTCCTTCATCATCTTCGTCGGCGCGTTCAGGATATGGGCGGGCGGCATCAGGCTGCCGGTGCGCCGCGCCTCGGCCCGCGCGCCCTTGTAGGCGGCATATCCGGCGTTCGATTTCGGCGCCAGCGCCAGATAGATCACCGCCTGGGCCAGCGCCAGCTCGCCCTCGGGGCTGCCCAGACGCTCATAGATCGCCCAGGCATCCAGGCAATGGCGCGCCGCCGCCGGGTCGGCCAGGCCGATATCCTCGACGGCCATGCGGGTGATGCGCCGGGCCAGATAGCGCGGATCCTCGCCCCCCTCCAGCATCCGGGAAAACCAGTAGAGCGCCGCGTCGGGATCGCTGCCGCGCACCGATTTGTGCAGGGCCGAGATCAGGTTGTAATGCTCATCCCCCGACTTGTCGTATTTCGCCGCCCGCCGCATCAGCCGCTGCGCCATGGCCTGCGCATCGACGGGCGCATCGGTCTTCCAGGCCGCGACCTGCTCGATCAGGTTCAGCGCCGCGCGGCCGTCGCCATCGGCCATTTCCAAGAGCGCCTCGCGCGCCTCGGCGGTCAGCGGCAGCTTGCGGCCCAGCTCGCGCTCGGCCCGCTGCGCCAGAAGCTCCAGGTCCTTCAGACCCAGCCGCTGCAGCACGATCACCTGCGCGCGCGACATCAGCGCCGCGTTCAGCTCGAACGAGGGGTTCTCGGTCGTGGCGCCGACCAGCAGGATCGTGCCGTCCTCCATATGCGACAGGAAACCGTCCTGCTGCGCCTTGTTGAAACGGTGGATCTCGTCGACGAAAAGAAGCGTGCCCCGGCCCTGCTGGCGGCGCAGCTTCGCCGCCTCGAAGACCTTGCGCAGGTCCGGCACGCCGGTGAAGATGGCGCTGATCTGGACGAAGGCCAGGTCGGTCTCGTCGGCCAGAAGCCGGGCGATCGTCGTCTTGCCGACGCCCGGCGGCCCCCAGAGGATCAGCGAGGACAGGCTGCCCGCGGCCAGCATCGACCCCAGGGGGCCGTCGGGGCCCAGCACGGCGTCCTGGCCGATGACATCGGCCAGCCGCGCGGGGCGGATGCGATCGGCCAGCGGCCTTGTCGCGGGTTGCGGCGCGGGTTGCTTGTCGGGGCTTATGTCGAACAGATCTGCCATGGCCGGGCCATATTAGGCGCGGGAAGGCAGGCCGAACAGCCCCGACAAGCGCGGATCCCGGCTCAGTGCATCTTGCCCGCCAGATTGATCGACACGCATTGGAAATCCCCGTCGTCGATCCACATCTTGCGGCCGATCGCCTCGGCATCCAACCCGCAGCGGCCGTACCAGCGCGGCCAAGTGGCGCCGGTCAGCGCGATCAGCCGCGTCGCGCCCAGCTCGCGGGCCGAGCCGGTCATCGCCTCGACCATCTTGAAATGCACCTTGCGGCGCCAGGCCTGCGGGATCGAGTGGCTGACGAAGACCCGCGAGCATTCCCAGACGCTGTCCTCGACCGGCGCTTCCTGATAGAGCAGGTCCTGCGGGATCGAACCGCCCAGGATGCCGCGCTGCGCGTCGCGGATCATGTAGCTGTAGATGCCGCATTTCGCGGTGGTCGGCGTCAGCCGGATGCCCGCCAGCACCTCGCCCAGGTCGTGGATCGCGATCCAGCGGCTCTGCGGGGTGTCGTACTGGTCGAACTCCATGTCCTCGGATTCGGGCAGGTCCCAGTTCTTCTGGACGATGAAGCTTTGCTTGCGGGCCCGGAACAGGTTGGCGAACAGCTCGCCATGGTTGTGCAAGTTCGAGAAAGAGAGGGTCGTCGTCTGCATTTCATTTACTCCTGGGGTGTGAGGTGACCCCTCACTGCCTCACGGTTCCCCTGGGCGACCCCTCACAGCAGACGGTATTCCTTGGCCCGCTGCAACGCCTCGGCCGTGGTGCGGGCCATCAATCGCTCCCGTACCGAGATAAGCCTTGCCTTGAACGCGCTTTCGGTAATGCCAAGCTTGGCTGCCGCCGCTGCATGACGATCGCCCTCCGCGATGCACCGAAGGGCTTCTTTCTGAGCCTTTGTCAGGCTCGCCGGCGGCTCCGTGATCTCGTGGAGCCGTCGAACCGTGGTCGAGATCTCGGCGATCTCGTCTTCCGTGAACTCGCGATCGCCGCGGGCGAAGCTGGCGATCGTGCGAGAATTGATCGGACCGTGCGACACGGTCAGGCCAAAGGTCAGCCCGTGATTGGCAGCCTCCTTCAGGATGTTGAACGGATCCGGTATCGGCAAGAGCGACCAGCGACAGGCACCCGTCGTCGAGAAGCCCCAGGCGATCGTCGGATCGCGCAGGGCATAGCCATTCTGCGAATAGAATTCGGACCACTCCTCGGGATAGGTCTGAAACTGCATCAGCGGTGCGGCAAAGCGGATGTGCAGGCCAACGAAGTAGCCTGCCTGGGCAACCTTGCCCAATTTCCGCAACCCGGCGTTTATGTCAGCGCGTGAGGACATGACCTTTTGTACAAATTGTTTTCGGTGCTACCGCCGTCCAAAATAGTATTGGCACCCATTACTTGCCATACAGTTAATGTCTGCGAGGTTTTTCGCACAGCACTCTGCAAGCACGGGGCAACGAGTGGCGCAAATCCGCCTAAAGGTAAGGATTTCAATACCTTACCTTTGACGGCAGGGTCTTTTCTTGCCTGATGCCTTTCCGCCACCCCCACAGACAAAATCCGATGCCGTAAGGGCAACTTCCTGCAACTGTGCGAATCCTAAATAAAAATCCCCGCAATCCGGTGGATTGCGGGGCGGGTGATTCGCCGCGGAAGGCCGCGGATCAGGCTTCGTCGCCGGCCTCTGCCTCGGCTTCCAGGCGGGCGCGGTCGGCCGCACCCTTGGCCGAGGGGTCGCGATCGACCAGCTCGATGATCGCCATCGGCGCCATGTCGCCATAGCGGAAGCCGGCCTTCAGGACGCGGACATAGCCGCCCTGGCGGTCCTTGAAACGCTCGCCCAGCACGTCGAACAGCTTGGCCACATGGGCGTCCTGCTTCAGCTGCGCGGCGGCCTGGCGGCGGGCGTGCAGATCGCCGCGCTTGGCCAGCGTGATCAGCTTCTCGACGATCGGGCGCAGTTCCTTGGCCTTGGGCAGGGTCGTCTTGATCTGCTCATGCTCGATCAGCGAGCCGGCCATGTTGGCGAACAGCGCCTTGCGGTGTTCGTGGGTACGGTTCAGGCGGCGATAGCCGCGGGCGTGACGCATGATGTTTCTCCTTTGACGTCTTTTGCTTTGTCCGGCGGCCCATGCGTGCGGGCCGCTCTCCTTGGGGCGGGATGCCCGGATGGCAGGGGACCTGTGGCCCCCCCCGAAACTCAGAACTGGTCGTCGAAGCGCTTGGCCAGGTCCTCGATGTTCTCGGGCGGCCAGTCGACGACATCCATGCCCAGGTGCAGGCCCATGCCCGACAGCACTTCCTTGATCTCGTTCAAGGACTTGCGGCCGAAGTTCGGGGTCCGCAGCATCTCGGCCTCGGTCTTCTGGATCAGGTCGCCGATATAGACGATGTTGTCGTTCTTCAGGCAGTTCGCCGAACGGACCGACAGTTCCAGCTCATCGACCTTCTTCAGCAGGCGCGGATCGAATTCCAGACCCTCGTCGCTGTCCTGGCGGCTGGCCGATTCCGGCTCGTCGAAGTTGACGAAGACCGACAGCTGGTCCTGGACGATGCGCGCGGCATAGGCCACGGCGTCTTCCGGGGTCAGCGAGCCGTCCGTCTCGATCTTCATCGTCAGCTTGTCATAGTCCAGCACCTGGCCCTCGCGGGTCGGCGTGACCTCGTAGCTGACGCGCTTGACCGGCGAGAAGATCGCGTCGATCGGGATCAGCCCGATGGGCGCGTCCTCGGGGCGGTTCTTGTCGGCGGCGACATAGCCCTTGCCGGTCTGCACGGTCAGTTCCATGTTCAGCTCGGCGCCGTCGTCCAGGTGGCAGATGACGTGGTCGCGGTTCAGGACGGTGATGCCCGCGGTTTCCTGGATGTCGCTGGCCTTCACCTCGCCCGGACCCTTCGCGGTCAGGGCCAGGCGCTTGGGGCCTTCGACGTCCATCTTCAGGGTGACACCCTTCAGGTTCAGCACGATGTCGGTGACGTCCTCGCGGACCCCGGCGACGCTGCTGAACTCATGCAGAACGTTGTCGATCTGCACCGAGGTGATGGCGCCGCCCTGCAACGAGGACAGCAGCACCCGGCGCAGCGCATTGCCGAGCGTCAGGCCGAAGCCACGCTCCAGCGGCTCGGCGACCAGGGTGGCGGTGCGGGTGGCATCCGCGCCCGGCTTGACGACCAGCTGGGTAGGCTTGATCAGTTCGGCCCAGTTCTTGTGGATCATGGGTTTGCCTCCATACTTGTCCCCGACCCATGACCAAGGCCGGAAACGCCCGAGGTTGAAAGCGAAATGTCCGAACCGCGCAGGCGAGGCGCGGTCCGGATAATCTTGAACTGAAATCAGACGCGGCGGCGTTTCGGCGGGCGGCAGCCGTTATGGGCGATCGGGGTCACGTCGCGGATGGCGGTGATGTTGAAGCCAACAGCCGCCAGCGCGCGCAGAGCCGATTCGCGCCCCGAACCGGGGCCCTGCACTTCGACTTCCAGCGTCTTCACGCCATGTTCCTGCGCCTTGCGGCCGGCATCCTCGGCGGCCATCTGCGCGGCATAGGGGGTCGATTTGCGCGAGCCCTTGAAGCCCATGGTGCCGGCCGACGACCATGCGATCGCGTTGCCCTGCACGTCGGAGATCAGGATCTTGGTATTGTTGAAGCTCGAATTCACATGAGCAACGCCGGTGGCGATGTTCTTGCGTTCCTTGCGCTTCATGCGGGTCTTGTCGCGTGCCATGTCCGTTCCCCTTACTTCTTCTTGCCGGCGATGGGTTTCGCCGGGCCCTTGCGGGTGCGGGCATTGGTATGGGTGCGCTGGCCGCGGACCGGCAGGCCGCGGCGGTGGCGCAACCCGCGATAGGAACCCAGGTCCATCATGCGCTTGATGTTCATCTGGACTTCACGGCGCAGATCGCCTTCGACGGTCAGGTTCGCGTCGATATATTCGCGGATCTGCAGGATCTCGGCATCCGACAGATCGTTGACGCGACGGGCGCGGTCGATGCCGACGGCCTCGCAGATCTGTTCGGCGAACATCGAGCCGATCCCGTGGATATAGGTCAGGGCGATGGGGACACGTTTCCCCGTCGGAATGTTGACGCCAGCAATACGAGCCACGCGTTATCCTTTTTTGGTTGCGGTTCCGTAGCGCCGGAACCTTTTTTCACAACGTAAGGCCCGAAAGCCATGCCTTCGGGCCGGTCAGCGATCCACCCAGGAAGGGCCGGGTGATTCTCTTGCGAGATGCCGTGACTTAATGGCGAACCCCGCCGGGGTCAAGGGGCAGGGTCACAATCGCTTCATCGGCCGCGTCATCGGCGGAACCGAAGCCCCTCCGGGTCAGCCGCCCAGCGCCTTCGCGATCTGCCCGGCGACATCGTCCATCTCGGCCAGGCCATCCACCGGGGCCAGCTTGCCCTTGGCGTAGTAATAGCCGATCAGCGGCGAGGTCTTCTTGTAATATTCCAGCAGCCGGGTCTTCAGGCTGTCCTCGTTGTCGTCGGCGCGCCGCTTCAGGTCGGTCGAGCCGCAGGCATCGCAGACCCCCGGCACCTTGGTCGGCCGGGTGTCGTCGTGATAGACCTCGCCGCAATTGCCGCAGGTGAAGCGGCCGGTGATCCGGCGCACCAGCGCCTCGTCATCCACCTGCATCTCGATCACCGCGTCCAGCGAATTGCCGGTCTCGGCCAGCAGTTGCCCCAGCGCATCGGCCTGGGCCAGGGTGCGCGGGAAGCCGTCGAAGATGAAGCCCTTGCCGCCCTCGGCCAGCTTCTCGCGGATCAGGCCGATGACGATCTCGTCCGTCACCAGCTGGCCGCGATCCATGACCTCGGCCACGCGGCGGCCCATCTCGGTCCCCGAGCTGCGGGCGGCGCGCAGCATGTCGCCGGTCGACAGCTGGACCATGCCCCGCTCCTCGACCAGCCGGCGGGCCTGCGTTCCCTTGCCCGCACCCGGAGGCCCAAGCAGAATGATATTGATGGTCATGGCTAACTGTCCCCCTCGGCTGGCCTTCGGCCTTGTTCAGCGGCGCGACGGTGCGCGCGGTTTGGTCGATCCCGCTTTGCGTTTACCACGCAGCTGCGATTTCTCTATCAGGCCTTCGTACTGGTGCGCCAGCAGATGGCTCTGGACCTGGTTGATCGTGTCCATCGTCACCGAGACCACGATCAGCACCGAGGTGCCGCCGAAATAGAAGGGCACAGACCACTGGTGACGCAGGATTTCGGGCAGAAGGCAAACGGCGGTCAGATAGGCCGAACCGATCACCAGCACGCGGTTGACGACATAGTCCAGATATTCCTCGGTCCGCTTGCCCGGACGCACGCCTGGAATGAAGCCGCCCTGGTTCTTCAGGTTCTCGGCCACGTCGTCGGATTTGAACGAGACGTTCTGCGTGTAGAAATAGGTGAAGAAGATGATCATCGCCGCGAAGAACAGCAGGTAGAGCGGCTGGCCGGGCCCGAAATAGGCCAGGAGCAGCGACATGATCGGCCCGCTTTCATGGCCCGAGAAGGTCGAGATCGTGACCGGCAGCAGCAGCAGCGAGCTGGCGAAGATCGCCGGGATGACGCCCGCCGGGTTGACCTTGATCGGCAGGTGGCTGGACTGGCCGTCATAGATCTTCATGCCGACCTGGCGGCGCGGATACTGGATGCGGATCTTGCGCAGCGCGCGCTCCATGAAGACCACGAAGGCGATCACGGCGACCACCATCACGATCACCGCCAAGATCACCGGGGTCGAGATCGCGCCCGAGCGCCCTTGCGCGAAGAACGCCGCCAGCGCGGCCGGGATCTCGGCGATGATGCCGACGAAGATGATCAGCGAGATGCCGTTGCCGATGCCGCGGGCGGTGATCTGCTCGCCCAGCCACATCAGGAACATGGTGCCGCCGACCAGGGTGATGACCACCGAGGCCTGGAAGAACAGGCCCGGCTCATGCGCCAGCCCCCCGGCCTCCAGGCTGCGCGCGAGGCCATAGGCCTGGAACAGCGCCAGCGCGACGGTGCCATAGCGCGTGTACTGGTTGATCTTCTTGCGCCCGGATTCGCCTTCCTTCTTCATCGCCTGCAGCGAGGGCACCATGGATGCCAGCAGCTGCACGATGATCGAGGCCGAGATATAGGGCATGATCCCCAGCGCGAAGACGCCCATCCGCCCCAGCGCGCCGCCGGTGAACATCGACAGGATGCCGCCGATGCCCGATTGCGCCTGGTCCATGAAGTTGCGCAGCGCGGCGCCGTCGATCCCCGGCACGGGAATATAGGTGCCCAGACGATAGATGATCAGCAGCCCGATCGTGAACCAGATGCGCTGGCGGAGTTCCGTGGCCTTGCCCAGAGCCCCCCAGGAGAGGTTCGCGGCCATCTGTTCTGCGGCTGACGCCATGTTTTTCCGTCCCGTGTCATGACAGCGCCGCCGACC
Organism: Paracoccus sigandri; assembly: GCF_003709565.1. Taxonomy (GTDB): domain Bacteria; phylum Pseudomonadota; class Alphaproteobacteria; order Rhodobacterales; family Rhodobacteraceae; genus Paracoccus; species Paracoccus siganidrum. The sequence continues at coordinate 180,054 of NZ_QNRC01000005.1, forward strand.
CGTTTCCGGGGACCGGCGGCGCCTGGAAAACCTTGTCTGCTATCTATGGGGCGCGCGCGCCCCATTCAACAGCTTATTCGGCCGCCGCGGCTGCCGCGGTCAGCGTCACCTTGCCGCCGGCTTTCTCGACCGCTTCCACGGCGGCCTTCGAGGCCCCGGTCACGGCAATGTTCAGCTTGGCGCTCAGCTCGCCCTTGGCCAGCAGGCGCACGCCGTCCAGCTTGCGGCGCACCAGGCCCGAGGCGACCAGCGCGTCCTCGGTGACCTCGGCATTCGCGTCGATCTTGCCGGCATCGACGAAGCCCTGCAGCTGGCCCAGGTTGATGACCGCGAATTCCAGGCGGTTGGGCTTGCTGAAGCCGCGCTTCGGCAGGCGCCGGTACAGCGGCATCTGGCCGCCCTCGTATCCGTTCAGCGCGACGCCCGAGCGCGATTTCTGGCCCTTGATGCCGCGGCCGGCGGTCTTGCCCTTGCCCGAGCCGGGGCCGCGCGCCACGCGCTTCTTCTTGCGGTTCGCGCCGTCGTTGTCGCGGATTTCATGCAGTTTCATGTCGCTTCTCCTTGCCGGACGCGCCCCCGAAGCGATACAGGACGGCCACGGCGTTTCTTGCTTTGTGGTCACATGCCCGAAGGGGCACCGTGGCGCTATACGCGCAATGCCGCGGGCTTTCAAGCGATCCCGCCACGCTTTCCGGTCGATCACGCGGTCACACTCACTTGTGTCTTGAGCGGGCGCGGCCGCTTGCTATGGCAGGGGTCGCCGTCAGATCCCCCATAGGCCGCCATGTCCCGCTTGTCGCCGATCCCCTTCGCCCCCGCCCTTCCCGCCGCGCCGGCCCTTGTCGCCAGCCTGGCCGCTGCCCTCATCGCCCTTGCCGTGCTTGCCACCGGCCCGGCCACCGCGAAAGCGGCCGACCCGACCTTCTGCCTGGCGCGGATCAACGGCCAGGACGTCGTCATGGGCTATGACAAGGCCGAGGCGCGGCTGGCCGACAGCTATTCCCGCCGCGAGTTGCTGGCCACGAAATGGGGCCGCCACGACTGCCCCAGCTATGTCGTGCTGCGCAGCCTCACCCCCGAGCTGACCGACCAGCAGCGCCAGCCCTTCTGCCTGCGCTTCGACGCCGAAAGCGAATCGGTCGCGGGCTACGATCTGGGGCCGCGCGATGCCTGGGGGCGCTGCCGCCAGCCATCGGGATCGGTCTGCAACCGCGTGAACCGGACCGCCTCGGCCGCCGGTGCGCTGACCTCGGCCGCGGCGCGGCGCTCGGTCCAGCGGCTGCGCGCATTGCCCGACGGCTCGGGGGCGGTGATCCTCAGCGGATCGAGCGGCGCGGTCAGCAGCATCCTGTCCTCGATCGGCGGCGGGGCGGCGGCGGTCGCCTCCTCCCCTGCCCTGCTCGCCGGCGCGGCGGTGACCGTGGTCGCCGTCGGCGGCGCGCTTTACGCCTGCCACCCCGGTTAGGCAGCAGGCTGCCTTGACGGGGTCGCGGCGTTCCGCGCCCCGCCCGGCTGGAGCATCTCCTTGGGCGGGGAACGCCGCTTCAGATCACGGAGCCCGAGAGATCAGAACCTGAGACCGGCAAGGACCTGGGTGCTTTCGCCGGTCGCCCGCAGTCCCAGGGCGAACCCGTCGAAGGAGAGGGTCAGCACGCCGCCGAAATTCCCCTTGTAATCGGTCTCGGGATCGCGATCCGCATAGCATCGCCAGCCGATATAGGAATCCGGACAATCCTTCGCCGCTTCCCGGACGCCCAGCAGAAGCGCGGCATCCGCGCGGAAACGCCCGCTGTCCACCATGTTCCGGCCCAGCAGCAGGTTGAACGAGGTCCCCCGCTTCGGCCTTTCATCGCGTCCCCAGGTCGAATCGAGCATCGTCCCTTCACCCGCGATGTCGAAGCCCACGACCATCTTGCTGTTGACCAGCTGATGCGTGAAGCCAAGCGAGAAGGGCGTATCGTCATTCTCGAACGCGCCGTCGGAATTGGCGCTGCCGGCACCCAGATAGAACGTGTTTCTCATCGACACGTCCTCCTGGGCATGGAGATAGCCCGCCGACATGAGCAGCAGCAGGCAGGAACAGAACGCTTTAACCATATTCACCAGGTATTCCTCGACAATCATTTGACTGGAATATCCGTTATCCGCCTGCCCGCATCCGTTCAACTTCCGATTGCAGACAATTTTCGGCAGAATTTTCGGCTGCCGGGAACACGCCCCGCGCTTCCGGGGCGACCGGGCGGCCAGCGCGGTTCGACCATGCGGCGCCGCCAGTAGAAAGGGGCGCCGCGGCGCCCCTTCTTCTCAGTTCTTTTCTTCGATGATGGTCACAAGATGCGGGATCTTGTTGACCATGCCGCGGATCGCGGGCGTGTCTTCCAGCTCGCGCGTGCGGTTCATCTTGTTCAGGCCCAGACCCTTCAGCGTCTCGCGCTGGATGGCCGGACGGCGGATCGGGCTGCCGATCTGCTTCACGACGATGGTTTTAGCCATGTGCCTTGCTCCTTACGCTTCGACGGCGGCTTCAGCCGGCTTGTCGGCCTGGGGCAGGATATCGGCGACCTTCTTGCCGCGGCGCTGTGCGACCGCGCGCGGGCTGGCGCCCTTCTTCAGACCGTCCAGAGTGGCGCGGATCATGTTGTAGGGGTTCTGCGAGCCGAGCGACTTGGCCACCACGTCCTGGACGCCCAGCATCTCGAACACGGCGCGCATCGGACCGCCGGCGATGATGCCGGTGCCCGGAACGGCGGTGCGCATCACGACCTTGCCGGCGCCATGGCGGCCCTCGATGTCGTGGTGCAGCGTGCGGCCGTCGCGCAGCGGCACGCGGACCATGCTGCGCTTGGCCTGCTCGGTCGCCTTGCGGATCGCCTCGGGCACCTCTTTGGCCTTGCCCTTGCCGAAGCCGACGCGGCCGCGCTGGTCGCCGACGACCACCAGGGCCGCGAAGCCGAAGCGCTTGCCGCCCTTCACGGTCTTCGAGACCCGGTTGATCGCCACCAGACGATCGGCGAATTCCGGGGTTTCCTCGCGCTCTTCGCGGCGACCCCGACGATTATCACGTTCTGCCATAAGGCATTCCTCACATGCTGGCGCGCGATCCGCGCCGTTATCTCCAATCCTGGTGGGCCGCCGACGGATCGCACGGCCCCCGGATCATCGGGGTGGCGCAGCCCTTTCGGACGCGCCACCCGCAACCATCAGAACTTCAACCCGCCTTCGCGGGCAGCGTCGGCCAGGGCCTTGATCTTGCCGTGGAACAGGAAGCCGCCGCGGTCGAAGACGACTTCTTCCACACCGGCCTTCTTCGCCCGCTCGGCGATCGCCGCACCGATCTTGGCGGCGGCCTCGACATTGTTCTTGCCGACCAGGCCGAAATCCTTCTCCAGCGTGCTGGCCGAGGCCAGGGTCACGCCGTTCAGGTCGTCGATGACCTGAACCGAGAGGTTCTTGGACGAGCGGTGAACCGACAGCCGCGGACGGCCGTTCGACATCGCCCGCAGTTTGTTCCGAACGCGCAGGCGGCGCTTCTGGAACAGCTCTTGCTTTTTCAGTGCCATTTCATGCGCCCCTTACTTCTTCTTGCCTTCCTTGCGGAAGACGAACTCGCCCTTGTAGCGGATGCCCTTGCCCTTGTAGGGCTCGGGGCGGCGCCACTCGCGGATGTTCGCGGCGACCTGACCAACAAGCTGCTGGTCGATGCCTTCCACGACGATTTCGGTCTGCTTCGGCGCGGTGATCGTGACACCTTCCGGCGTCTCGAAATTCACGTCGTGGCTGTAGCCCAGGGCCAGCTTCAGGGTCTTGCCCTGCATCTGCGCGCGGTAACCCACGCCCTGGATCTCCAGTTCCTTCTTGAAGCCTTCCGACACGCCGACGGTCAGGTTCTCGATCATCGAGCGGGTCATGCCCCATTGCTGGCGCGCCCGTTTCGACAACCCGCGCGGCTTGACGCTGACCGAACCGTCTTCGACGATCATGTCCACGTCATCCGTCGCGGTGAAGCTGCGGGTGCCTTTCGGCCCCTTCACCTCGATGGTCTGGCCCTTGACTTCGGCCGTCACGCCCTTGGGCAGTTCGACCGGCTTCTTACCAATCCGAGACATCTGCTGCCCTCCTTAGAACACGGTGCAGAGGACTTCGCCGCCGACATTGGCATTGCGAGCCGCTGCATCCGACATCACGCCTTTCGGCGTCGAGACGATCGAAACGCCCAGGCCCTGGCGGACCTGCGGGATCTCACGGGCGCCGGCATAGACGCGGCGGCCGGGCTTCGAGACGCGCGACAGCTCGCGGATGACCGGCGTGCCGTCGTGGTATTTCAGACCGATTTCCAGCTCCTTGTGGCCGGCGTCGGTGGTCACTTCCTCGTAGCCGCGGATGTAACCTTCGGATTTCAGCACATCCAGCACCCAGGCACGCAGCTTGGAGGCGGGGGTGCGGACGGTCGACTTGCCACGCATCTGCGCGTTGCGGATGCGGGTCAGCATATCGCCGAGAGGATCGTTCATCGACATGTTGCCCCCTTACCAGCTCGATTTGACCATGCCGGGGATCTGCCCGTGCGAGCCCAGCTCGCGCAGCATGATCCGCGACAGTTTCAGTTTGCGGTAATACGCGTGCGGACGGCCGGTCAGCTGGCACCGGTTGTGCAGACGCGTGGCCGAGGAATTGCGCGGCAGTTCGGCCAGCTTCAGCGTGGCCTTGAAACGCTCTTCCATCGGGCGGGACTGGTCCTTGATGATCTCGTTCAGCGCGGCGCGTTTCGCGGCATATTGCTGGACCAGACGTTCGCGCTTCTTCTCGCGCTCAACCATGGATTTCTTTGCCATATCTTCTTCCCTCCGCGATCAGCTGGTGAACGGCATGTTGAATGCCTTCAACAGCGACTTCGCTTCCGCGTCGGTCTTCGCGGTGGTGCAGATGATGATGTCCATCCCCAGGACTTCGTCGACCTTGTCGAAGTTGATTTCCGGGAAAACGATGTGTTCCTTCAGACCCATGGCATAGTTGCCGCGGCCGTCGAACGAGGTTGCCTTCACGCCGCGGAAGTCGCGGACGCGCGGCAGCGCGATGTTGATCAGGCGGTCCAGGAACTCGTACATGCGGTCGCCGCGCAGGGTCACCTTGCAGCCGAGCGGCATCTCCTCGCGCACGCGGAAGCCGGCGATCGACTTCTTGGCATGGGTGATGACGGCCTTCTGGCCGGCGATCAGCGACAGCTCCTCGGCGGCCTGCTTGACCTTCTTGGTGTCCTTGACGGCCTCGCCGACGCCCATGTTCAGGACGATCTTGTCCAGGCGCGGGATCTGCATGTCGTTCTTGTAGCCGAACTCTTCCTTCAGGGCAGCCCGGATCGTGTCGCGGAACTGCGCCTTCAGGCGCGGCGTGTATTTGCTTGCGTCCAGCATCAGATCACGTCTCCCGTGGTCTTGGCGAAACGGACCTTCTTGCCGTCTTCCACGCGGAAGCCGACGCGGGTCGCTTTGCCGTCCTTGTCCATCAGCGCGAGGTTCGACAGATCGATCGGCATCGCCTTCGGGATGCGGCCGCCCTGCGAGGACTGGGTCTGGCGCTGGTGACGGATCGCGATATTGATGCCGTCAACGATGGCCTTGTTGTCCTTGGGCATGACGGCGGTGATTTCGCCCTGCTTGCCCTTGTCCTTGCCGGCCAGCACGACGACCTTGTCGCCCTTCTTGAGCTTCGCAGCCATCACAGCACCTCCGGCGCAAGCGAGATGATCTTCATGAAGTTCTTCGCACGCAGCTCGCGCACGACCGGCCCGAAGATACGGGTGCCGACCGGCTCGCCCTGGTTGTTCAGGATGACGGCGGCGTTGCGGTCGAAGCGGATCGAGGTTCCGTCCTCGCGCTTCACTTCCTTCGCGGTGCGCACGACGACGGCCTTGCGGACGTCGCCCTTCTTCACGCGGCCCCGCGGGATGGCTTCCTTGACGGACACGACGATGATGTCGCCCACCGACGCATAGCGACGGTGCGAACCACCCAGGACCTTGATGCACTGAACCCGGCGGGCGCCGGAGTTGTCAGCGACATCCAGATTGGTCTGCATCTGGATCATTTGGTTTCTCCCGACCTTTGGGGACCGGCCCGATTGACTTGGCGTCCGGCCCCAGGGTTTCGATCATTTCTGACCTGTGATGATGGACTTATGCCGAGGCGGCTTCGTCCGTCAGGACAGTCCAGCGTTTCGTCTTCGAGATCGGCGCGCATTCGATGATGCGAACGGTATCGCCGATCTTGAACTGGTTTTCCGCGTCATGCGCCCGGTATTTCTTGGACGAACGGACGGTCTTGTGCAGCAGCGGGTGCTTGAAGCGGCGCTCGACCAGGACGGTGACGGTCTGGTCGTTCTTGTCGCTGGTCACGCGGCCTTGCAGGATGCGTTTAGGCATGGGCCGGTCTCCTCAGTTCGACGCCGCGGCTTCCGCCGCTTTCTGGTTCAGGATGGTCTTCACGCGCGCCACGTCGCGGCGAACCGCGCGCATCCGGGCGGTGTTCTCCAGCTGGCCGGTGGCCTGCTGGAAGCGGAGGTTGAAGGCCTCCTTCTTCAGCGCGACAAGCTGATCCTTCAGCTGGTCGGGCGTCTTCGATTTCAGTTCCTGCGCATCCATTGCGCCATTCCTTTCCAACATCACCGGAGAGCCCCTGACACGCAGGGCCACCCTGATTCCCGGTGGAGTTTCGTGATGAAGGCCTGCCCATACAGGCAGCCCCCCCGTTTTGCAACCCCCTTTTGCCCCGGCGGGGAACGGGGAAGCCCCGCCGGTCTCCCGGCGGGGCCAAAGTCACGGCTTGCGCGATGCGCGCCGCGAAATCACCAGTCTTCGCGCGCCACGATGCGGGTCAGCACCGGCAGCTTCTGCGCGCCCAGGCGCAGCGCCTCGCGGGCGATGGTGTCGTTCACGCCGTCGATCTCGAACATGATCCGGCCGGGATGGACGCGGGCGGCCCAGAAATCGACCGAGCCCTTGCCTTTACCCATCCGCACCTCGGTCGGCTTCGAGGAAACCGGCACGTCCGGGAAGATCCGGATCCAGACCCGGCCCTGACGCTTCATGTGGCGGGTGATCGCACGGCGGGCCGCCTCGATCTGGCGGGCGGTGACGCGCTCGGGCTCGATCGCCTTCAGGGCGTAAGAGCCGAAGTTCAGGTTGAACCCGCCCTTGGCTTCGCCGTGAATCCGGCCCTTGTGCTGTTTGCGGAACTTCGTCCGTTTCGGTTGCAGCATCTTTCAGTCTCCTTACCGGGCGTCGCGGCGCGGGCCACGGGGGGCCGGTCCGTCCTGGGCCTCGGCGGCGCGGCGATCACGGGCCTGCGGATCATGTTCCATGATCTCGCCCTTGAAGATCCACACCTTCACGCCGATGATCCCGTAAGGGGTCGAGGCTTCGGACAGCGCATAATCGATATCGGCGCGCAGGGTGTGCAGCGGCACACGGCCTTCGCGATACCACTCGGTCCGGGCGATCTCGGCGCCGCCCAGGCGGCCCGACACGTTGACCCGGATGCCCAGGGCACCCATGCGCATGGCGTTCTGCACCGCACGCTTCATCGCGCGGCGGAACGAGACGCGGCGCTCCAGCTGCTGGCCGATCGATTCCGCGACCAGCTGGGCGTCCAGCTCGGGCTTGCGGACCTCGACGATGTTCAGGTGCAGCTCGGAACCGGTCAGGTTGGCCAGTTTCTTGCGCAGCTCCTCGATATCGGCGCCCTTCTTGCCGATGATCACGCCCGGACGCGCCGCATGGATGGTCACGCGGCATTTCTTGTGCGGACGCTCGATGATCACCCGGCTGATGCCGGCCTGCTTGGCCTCTTTCCTGATGAAGTCCCGGATCTTCAGGTCTTCAAGCAGCAGATTGCCATAGTCCTTGTCATCGGCATACCAGCGGCTGTCCCAGGTGCGGTTGACCTGCAGGCGCATGCCGATCGGATTGACCTTCTGACCCATTACGCTTGCTCCTCGACTTGGCGCACCTTGATGGTGATTTCCGAAAACGGCTTCATGATCTTGCCGAACCGGCCACGCGCCCGCGGACGGCCGCGCTTCATCACCAGGTTCTTGCCGACCCAGGCTTCGGCGACGATCAGGTTGTCGACGTCCAGCCCGTGGTTGTTCTCGGCATTCGCGATCGCCGATTGCAGGCATTTCTTCACGTCGCCCGCGACCCGCTTGTGCGAGAAGGTCAGGTCGGCCAGCGCCTTGTCGACCTTCTTGCCGCGGATCAGCTGCGCCACAAGGTTCAGCTTCTGCGGCGAGGTGCGAAGCATCCGGGTCTTCGCAAAGGCCTCGTTCTCCGCCACGCGGCGCGGATTGTTTTCCTTACCCATGACGATTACTTCCTCTTGGCTTTCTTGTCCGCCGCGTGACCGTAATAGGTGCGCGTGGGCGAATATTCACCGAACTTCTGGCCGATCATCTCTTCGGTGACGGCAACGGGGATATGCTTGTGCCCGTTATAGACAGCGAAGGTCAGGCCGACGAATTGCGGCAGGATGGTCGAACGACGCGACCAGATCTTGATGATGTCGGATTTCCCCGACTCACGGGCCTTTTCCGCTTTCTTGAGCACATAGGCGTCAACAAAGGGGCCCTTCCAGATAGAACGTGCCATAGGTCAGCGCCCCTTCTTCTTCGCGTGGCGCGACCGCAGGATATACTTGTCGGTCGCCTTGTTGCTGCGGGTCTTCTTGCCCTTGGTGTCCTTGCCCCAGGGCGTGACCGGCGTGCGGCCGCCCGAGGTCCGGCCCTCGCCACCGCCATGCGGGTGGTCGATCGGGTTCATCGCGACACCGCGGACGCTGGGACGGATGCCCTTGTGGCGGTTGCGGCCGGCCTTGCCCAGGTTCTGGTTCGAATGGTCGGCATTCGACACCGCACCGATGGTCGCCATGCATTCCTGGCGCACCAGGCGCAGCTCGCCCGAGCTGAGACGGATCTGGGCATAGCCGCCGTCACGGCCCACGAACTGGGCATAGGTACCCGCCGAGCGCGCGATCTGGCCGCCCTTGCCGGGCTTCAGCTCGACATTGTGGACGATGGTGCCGATCGGCATGCCGCTGAAGGGCATCGCGTTGCCGGGCTTCACGTCGACCCTGGCGCCGGCGATCACCTTGTCGCCCACGGCCAGGCGCTGCGGCGCCAGGATATAGGCCTGCTCGCCGTCTTCATACTTGATCAGCGCGATGAAGGCGGTGCGGTTGGGATCGTATTCGATCCGCTCGACCACCGCGGCCACATCGAACTTGTTGCGCTTGAAATCGACGATGCGATACAGGCGCTTTGCCCCGCCGCCCTGGCGGCGCATGGTGATCCGTCCGGTGTTGTTCCGGCCGCCTTTCTTGGTCAGACCCTCGGTGAGGGATTTGACCGGGCGACCTTTCCAAAGCTCCGAACGGTCGATCAGAACCAGCCCGCGCTGGCCAGGCGTCGTCGGCTTATACGACTTCAATGCCATCTTTCTGTCTTCCGTTGCTTTGGACCTGGGTGGTCCGTTTCTTCCAAAAGCTCAGCGGCCCCGGACACGCCGGGGCCGCAGATTCGCGCCCTGTTATCAGAGTCCGGTGGACACGTCGATAGTGTTCCCCTCCTCGAGGGTCACATAGGCCTTCTTCACGTCGCTGCGGCGGCCCAGCTGGCCACGGAAGCGTTTCTGCTTGCCCTTGGTGATGGTGGTGTTGACCGCCTTCACCTTGACGCCGAACAGCGCCTCGACCGCTTCCTTGATCTGCGGCTTGGTCGAGTCCTTGCTCACCTGGAAGACCACGCCGTTGTTTTCCGACGTCATGGTGGCTTTCTCGGTGATGATCGGCTTGACGATCACGTCGTAATGTTCAGCTTTCGCGCTCATTTCAGGCGAGCCTCCAGAGCTTCGACACCCGCCCGCGTGATCACCAGCGTGTCACGCTTCAGGATGTCATAGACATTGGCGCCGATCGAGGGCAGCACGTCCACGCCCTCGACATTGCGCGCGGCGCGGGCGAAGCCCTCGTTGACTTCGGCACCGTCGATCACCAGCACACGCTTCCAGCCGTTTTCCTTGACGGCCTTCGCGACGACCGAGGTCTTGGCATCGGCAAGGTTCAGATCCTCGACGACGACCAGCTCGCCCGCATTGGCCTTGGCCGACAGCGCGTGCTTCAGGCCCAGGGCCCGGACCTTCTTCGGCAGGTCGAAGGCGTGGCTGCGCGGGGTCGGGCCCTTGTAGACGCCGCCATGGCGGAAGATCGGCGCCTTCTTGGAACCGTGGCGGGCGCCGCCGGTGCCCTTCTGGCGATAGATCTTCTTGGTCGAGTAGCTGACCTCGGATTTGGTCAGCACCGAATGGGTGCCGGCCTGCGCCTTGGCGCGCTGCCAGCGGACGACGCGCTGCAGGATGTCGCCGCGCGGCTCCAGCCCGAAGATCTCGTCGGCCAGCTCGATCGACCCGGCCTTGCCGGAGTCCAGCTTGATCACATCGAGTTTCATCACTTGTCTCCTTCGGGCGCGGCATCGCCGTCGGCAGCCTTGTCGGCCTCGATCGAGGCTTCGGCTTCCTTCAGCGCGGCCTCCTCGGCGGCGGCGGCGGCTTCCTCGGCAGCCTTGCGGGCGGCTTCTTCCTCGGCGGCGGCGGCGGCTGCGGCTTCCTCGGCCAGGCGCTTGGCTTCATCGGCGGCCGATTTCAGCGCGGCGGGATAGATCACGTTCTCGGGCGTCGCCTTCTTGACGGCGTCCTTGATGGTGACCCAGCCGCCTTTCGAGCCGGGAACCGAGCCCTTGACCATGATCAGGCCGCGGTCGGCATCGGTACGCACGACCTGCAGGTTCTGCGTGGTGACGCGGACGGCACCCAGATGGCCGGCCATCTTCTTGCCCTTAAACACCTTGCCGGGGTCCTGGCACTGGCCGGTCGAACCATGCGAGCGGTGGCTGATCGACACGCCGTGCGAGGCGCGCAGACCGCCGAAGTTGTGACGCTTCATCGCACCCGCAAAACCCTTGCCGATCGAGGTGCCGGCGATGTCCACGAACTGACCGGCGAAATAGTGGTCAGCGGTGATCTCTTCGCCCACGTTGATCAGGTTTTCCTCGGCGACGCGGAATTCCGCGATCTTGCGCTTGGGCGCGACCGAGGCCTTGGCGAAATGACCGCGCATCGCGGCGGTCGTGCGCTTGGCCTTGGCTTCCCCGGCGCCCAGCTGGACGGCGGTATAGCCGTCACGCTCGACGGTGCGCTGATCGACGACTTGCAGGTTGTCCAGTTGCAGGACGGTGACCGGGACCTGACGGCCATCCTCGAGGAACAGCCGGGTCATGCCCAGTTTCTTGGCGATAACACCAGTACGCAGCATCATCCGGCCTCCTTACACCTTGATCTCGACATCCACGCCGGCGGCGAGGTCGAGCTTCATCAGGGCGTCGACGGTCTGCGGCGTCGGGTCGACGATGTCCAGAAGGCGCTTGTGGGTGCGGATCTCCCACTGGTCGCGCGACTTCTTGTCGATATGCGGGCCACGCAGGACGGTGAATTTCTCGATCTTGTTCGGCAGCGGAATCGGGCCGCGAACGGTCGCACCGGTGCGCTTGGCCGTGTTGACGATTTCCTGGGTGCTGGCGTCCAGCACGCGGTAATCGAAGGCCTTCAGCCGGATGCGGATATTCTGGCTTTGCATGTCTCATCCCTCGGGTGGGGGATTTCAGTCGAGAGGCTGACAGCGCACCACGCGATGCCAGCGTCGGACCGTATAGAAAGAGCAAGGCCGCCATGAGCGGCGGCCACGCGCAAGGCAACCGATTCTGGATGATCGGCGGCGATGCGGTCCTATGCAGGAAAACGAAGGGGCCGTCAAGCGGGGTTACGTTCAGCGAGAGGGCAAGGTGCCCAGATCCACCCTTCGTCAGGTGGCGATCCAGCAACCGGTCCCTCAAGCTCAACGTCCCATCCAATAAACATTGAGCCTCCAAGCTTTCCTCGACTTGCCTCCCCTGTCTCATCAAAAAAACCCGCCCTTTTCGGGCGGGTTTTCCTTGTTCAGGCTGTAGGCCCGCTCACTCGATGATCTTCGAGACCACGCCGGCGCCGACCGTGCGGCCGCCCTCGCGGATGGCGAAGCGCAGCTTCTCTTCCATCGCGATCGGCGCGATCAGCTCGACCTCGAACTTCAGGTTGTCGCCCGGCATCACCATCTCGGTGCCCTCGGGAAGCTTCACCGTCCCGGTCACGTCCGTCGTGCGGAAGTAGAATTGCGGGCGGTAGTTCGCGAAGAACGGCGTGTGACGGCCGCCCTCTTCCTTGGTCAGGATGTAGGCCTCGGCCTCGAACTTGGTGTGCGGCTTGACCGAGCCCGGCTTGCACAGCACCTGGCCGCGCTCCACGCCGTCGCGGTCGATGCCGCGCAGCAGCGCGCCGATGTTGTCGCCGGCTTCACCACGATCCAGCAGCTTGCGGAACATCTCGACCCCGGTGCAGGTGGTCTTCTTCGTGTCGCGGATGCCGACGATCTCAAGCTCGTCGCCCACGTTCACCGCGCCGCGCTCGACGCGGCCGGTCACCACCGTGCCGCGGCCCGAGATCGAGAACACGTCCTCGATCGGCATCAGGAACGGCTGGTCAACGGCGCGCTCGGGCGTCGGGATGTATTCGTCCACCGCAGCGATCAGCGCCCGGATCGAATCCTCGCCGATCTCCTTGTCGCGGCCTTCCAGCGCCGCCAGCGCCGAGCCCTTGATGATCGGAATGTCGTCGCCCGGATAGTCGTAGCTGCTCAGCAGCTCGCGCACCTCCATCTCGACCAGCTCCAGCAGTTCCTCGTCATCCACCTGGTCGACCTTGTTCAGGTAGACGACCATGAAGGGGATGCCCACCTGGCGGCCCAGCAGGATATGCTCGCGCGTCTGCGGCATCGGGCCGTCGGCCGCGTTCACCACCAGGATCGCCCCGTCCATCTGCGCCGCGCCGGTGATCATGTTCTTCACGTAGTCCGCGTGGCCCGGGCAGTCCACATGCGCGTAGTGGCGGTTCTCGGACTCGTATTCCACATGCGCCGTCGAGATCGTGATCCCACGCGCCTTCTCCTCCGGCGCGCCGTCGATCTGGTCATACGCCTTGAACTCGCCGAAATACTTCGTGATCGCAGCCGTCAGCGTCGTCTTGCCGTGGTCAACGTGACCAATCGTCCCGATGTTGACGTGCGGTTTCGTCCGTTCAAACTTTGCCTTTGCCATGATTGGCTCCTCGATGCGTCAATTCTTGTGAAGCGGGCGGGAGGGTCGCCCCCGCCGCGCGAAATCAGGCGTATTTCTTCTGGATCTCGTCCGAGATGTTCTGCGGCACGGCCTCGTAATGGTCGAACTGCATCGTGAACACCGCGCGGCCCGAGGACATCGAGCGCAGGTTGTTGATGTAGCCGAACATGTTGGCCAGCGGCACGAAGGCGTCGATGACATTCGCGTTGCCGCGCGAATCCTGGCCCCGGACCATGCCGCGACGGCTGGTCAGGTCGCCGATGATCGAGCCGGTATATTCCTCCGGCGTGACCACCTCGACCTTCATGATCGGTTCCAGCAGCTTGGCGCCGGCCTTCTTCAGGCCCTCGCGCATCGCGGCGCGCGAGGCGATCTCGAAGGCCAGGACCGACGAGTCGACGTCGTGGAAGGCGCCGTCGATCAGCGCGACCTTGAAGTCGATCACCGGGAAGCCTGCCAGCGGACCGGAATCCATGACCGACTTGATGCCCTTCTCGACGCCCGGAATATATTCCTTCGGAACCGCGCCGCCGACGATCTTCGATTCGAACGAGTAGCCCTCGCCCGGCTCGGTCGGCGTGATGACCAGCTTGACGCGCGCGAACTGACCGGTGCCGCCGGTCTGTTTCTTGTGCGTGTAGTCGATCTCGGCCTGCTGCGAGATGGTCTCGCGGTAAGCCACCTGCGGGGCGCCGATATTCGCCTCGACCTTGAACTCGCGCTTCATGCGGTCGACCAGGATGTCGAGGTGAAGCTCGCCCATGCCCTTCATGATCGTCTGGCCCGATTCCAGGTCGGTCTCGACACGGAAGGACGGGTCCTCGGCGGCCAGGCGCTGCAGGGCAAGGCCCATCTTCTCCTGGTCGGCCTTCGACTTCGGCTCGACCGCGATCTCGATGACCGGGTCGGGGAAGGTCATGGTTTCCAGAACCACCGGCTTGGCCGGGTCGCAGAGCGTGTCGCCCGTGGTGGTTTCCTTCAGACCGGCCAGCGCGATGATGTCGCCGGCGAAAGCCTCGTCGATCTCCTCGCGGTTGATGGCGTGCATGACCATCATCCGGCCGACGCGCTCGCGCTTGCCCTTGGTCGCGTTCAGCATCTGGTCGCCCTTCTTGAGCTGGCCAGAATAGATCCGCGTGAAGGTCAGCGAGCCGACGAAGGGGTCGTTCATGATCTTGAACGCCAGCGCCGAGAAGGGCTGCGCGTCATCGGCCGAACGCTCGATATTGCGGGTCTCGGTCTCGTCACCCGGGGCAAAGCCCAGATAGGCGGGAACGTCCAGCGGCGTGGGCAGGAAATCGACAACGGCATTCAGCAGCGGCTGCACGCCCTTGTTCTTGAAGGCGGAACCGGCCATGACCGGGAAGAAGGACAGCGACAGCGTGCCCTTGCGGATCAGCTTGCGCAGGGTCGCCTCGTCGGGCTCGTTGCCCTCCAGATAGGCTTCCATCGCGTCGTCGTCCTGCTCGACGGCCAGCTCGATCATGTTCGAGCGCCACTCATCGGCCAGGTCCTTCAGGTCGTCGCGGATCGGCTGGCGAATCCAGCTTGCGCCGAGATCCTCGCCCTTCCAGACCCATTCTTCCATCTTGATCAGGTCGATGATGCCTTCCAGCTTGTCCTCGGCGCCGATCGGCAGGGCGATCGGGCAAGGCGTGCCGCCGGTGCGGTCCTTGATCATGCGCACGCAGTTGAAATAGTCCGCGCCGATCTTGTCCATCTTGTTGACGAAGACGATCCGCGGGACCTTGTAGCGGTCGGCCTGGCGCCACACCGTCTCGGTCTGCGGCTCGACGCCGGCATTGCCGTCCAGCAGGCAGATCGCGCCGTCCAGCACCGCCAACGAGCGCTCGACCTCGATGGTGAAGTCGACGTGGCCCGGCGTGTCGATGATGTTGAAGCGGTTGCGCTGCGACTGGTCCTCGGTGAACTCGGTGTCCTCGTGGCGCTGCCAGAAGGTCGTGGTCGCGGCCGAGGTGATGGTGATGCCGCGTTCTGCTTCCTGCTCCATCCAGTCCATCGTCGAGGCGCCGTCATGGGTCTCGCCGATCTTGTGGTTCTTGCCGGTGTAGAACAGGATGCGCTCGGTCATCGTGGTCTTGCCCGCATCGATATGGGCCATGATCCCGAAGTTCCGGTAACGCTCCAGCGGATATTCGCGTGCCATTAGGGGCCTTCCTTCCGGTTACCAGCGGTAATGGCTGAACGCCTTGTTGGCGTCGGCCATCTTGTGCGTGTCTTCACGCTTCTTGACGGCGGTGCCGCGACCGTTGACGGCGTCGGCCAGTTCGCCCGCCAGGCGCTCTTCCATGGTGTGTTCGTTGCGGTTCTTCGCGGCGGTGATCAGCCAGCGGATCGCCAGCGCCTCGCGGCGCGACGGACGCACTTCGACCGGGACCTGGTAGGTCGCGCCACCGACCCGGCGCGAACGCACCTCGACCGAGGGCTTCACGTTGTCGAGGGCTTCGTGGAAGACCTCGATCGGCTCGCGCTTCAGCTTGCCCTGGACGCGGTCCAGCGCATTGTAGACGATCCGTTCGGCAACCGACTTCTTGCCGTCGATCATCAGGTTGTTCATGAATTTGGTCAGCACGCGATCGCCAAACTTGGCGTCGGGCAGGACTTCGCGCTTCTCAGCGGCGTGACGACGGGACATGTGCCTATCTCCTTACTTCGGACGCTTGGCGCCGTATTTCGAACGACGCTGGCGACGATCCTTGACGCCCTGGGTATCCAGCACACCGCGCAGGATGTGATAGCGGACACCCGGAAGGTCCTTCACGCGGCCGCCGCGGATCAGCACGACGCTGTGTTCCTGCAGGTTGTGCTTTTCGCCCGGAATGTAGGAAATGACCTCGAAACCATTGGTCAGGCGCACCTTGGCGACCTTGCGCATGGCCGAGTTCGGCTTTTTCGGCGTCGTGGTATAGACACGCGTACAGACACCACGCTTCTGCGGGCATCCCTGGAGGTGCTGCGACTTCGAGCGCTGCACTTTCGGCTGCCGCGGCTTGCGGATCAGCTGTTGGATCGTCGGCATTCGGTTCCCCGTCTTGCTTTCGTCAATACTCGCAGCCACTTGGCTGCGCCACTTCTCGACGGCATTCCGCGCCCATCGCGAAATGCCAAACCCGTCCGATCCCGACATTCCGGGCTGGACGAGTGAATTCCAGAGGATCGGGGCCGGGCCCGGATCATGACCACACAGGTTCTGGTTCCCGCTGCGGTTGCCCGCCGGGTGTGGGGCGTATAGGGGGAATCGCCCCTGCTGTCAACCAATCGGCCCGGCCCCCGAAGCAGCCCCCGGACCGGCCCCGTCCGGCCCCCGGAACGCCTGCCGCGCCGCCCGCTCCAGCGCCGCCCTGCGCAGCCGGAACCGCCGCCACAGCGCCCGCTCCAGCGCCTGCGGATCGGCCTGCCAGGGATGGCCCGGCCCCAGCGCGCCCGAGTCGCTGTCGGCATGGATCGAGCGGATGAACATCAGCGGCCCCGGCACCGAGACCCCCGGCATCCACAGCCCGATCTTCGAGTGATCGTAATGCAGCGCGGTCTCTTCGGCATCGGGACGCAGGAACACCGTCAGCGCGACGCCCATATTGTGGCAGATGCGCGGGGTCAGTTCCAGCCCGCCCGCGTCCAGCCGCATCATCAGCCCGCGCGAATGGTCCAGCGACAGCTTGCCCTCGGCCCGCCACAGCGCCTTCACGCGGCGGAAATCGCGGCGCGCCGAGGCGATATAGTCGATGGCCACCGCATCGTCGTCGTCATGGCGGAAATGGCCGATCACGTCGGCCTCGGGGTCGACATGCGGCGCGACGGCGGCGCGGCAGGCGGCCAGGTGCCGCTCCATCGGCGGGACCAGTTCCAGCCGCAGCTGCGGGATCTCATGCGCCAGGTCGTGCAGGCGCGACAGCCAGGGCTCGGGCAGGTCGGGGCCGGTCATCACCACCAGGGTGAAATCCGGGTCGCTCTGCGCGCGCCAGGCCGGCAGCGCCACCTGCGTAAACCAGAACCAGCGCCGCGCCAGCCGCTCCGGGTCATAGAGCAGCGCCCGGCGTTCGTCATAGCTGGCATGTTCGACCTGATAGCCGCGCAGGCCGACATAGGAAAACCGGCACAGGCCCAGCATCTGCACCCGCATCAGCGCCGCCACCCCAGCTGCGCCTCGCGCCAGATCGTATAGCCCCCCGCGCCGACCACCAGCGCCGAGCCCAGCCAGGTCCACAGGTCGGGCCATTCGCCGAAGACCACCAGTCCCAGGAAGATCGCCGCCAGAAGCGAGGTATAGCGGAACGGCGCGACATAGGACATCTCGCCCACGCGCATCGCCGAGACGGCGCTGACATAGCCCACGGTCAGGAAGGCGCCGGCCAGCCCCAGCAGCAGAAGCTGCGACAGGCTGGGGGCGACCCAGCCCTGGCCCAGGCTCATCACCAGCCCGGTCAGCGCCACCGCGATCGCGGCATAGAAGGCGATGGTCGAGGAGCGCACCTCGCGCCCGAACCTGCGCGTCGCCAGGTCGCGCAGCGCCACCAGCAGCATCGACCCCAGCGCGACCAGCGCCCAGATCCCGAAGGTGCCGCTGCCGGGGCGCAGGATGATCAGCACGCCCAGCAGCCCGACGATCACCGCGCTCATCCGCCGCCAGCCCAGCTTCTCGCCGAAGAACAGCGCGGCGGCCAGCATGACGACCAGCGGCAGGGCCTGCATGATCGCCGACAAGTCGCCGATCGCCATATGCATCAGCGCGTTCAGGAACAGCAGGGTCGAGCCGATCTCGCCGATCACCCGCAGCGCCATCGGCAGGCGCGCGCCGGGGGCGATGCGCAGCTTCAGCCCGCCCTCGCGCCAGGCGATCAGCCCTATCCCCAGGATGACGACCACGCCGCGCAGGGTGATCGCCTGATAGAGCGGCATCTCCTGCGTGACGAATTTCATCACCGTGTCGTTGCAGGTGAAGCCCAGCATCGACAGGCACATCAGCATCGCGCCGCGCAGGTTGTCGCCCGGCTGCAGCGGCGCCGGCGTGATCGAGGCCGGACGCATCCGGCGGATGGGCGAAATGATCGGCGTGCGCATGATCGCTGGCTCCCTCTTGACCAAGCGATAGGCGGGGCCGATCACAAGGGCAAGATCCTGTTTCCGGCGCGCCTGCCGGCCGGGCGGCTATTGCGGCGACAAGGCCGCGAACAGCTCCTCGCGGCCCAGGCCGAAACGGTCGAACAGGGCGTCGTCCAGCTGCTCGGCGGTCATCTCGATCCGGCGATGGCCGTAAGGGTGGCGCGGGCTGTCGTTGTTGCCGTGCAGGCCCCGGATCCACATCACCCGGTCGATCCGGCTGACCGTGCTGACGAAGCGCCACATCCAGTCGTGGCGATAGTTCATCACCGAGCGCGGCTTGCCGCCCGGAAAATACAGCGTCAGCGCCGCGCACCAGAAATGCGTCAGCTCGCAGCGCAGGGACAGCTGGCCGCCCGGATCCTGCTCCAGCACCAGCCCGCGCCCGTAATCCAGCGCGACCGGATCGCGGCCGTTCATCAGCCGCTCGACCAGGGGATAGTCGCGGCGGATGCGGGCGACGTAATCCACCGCCACCGCATCGTCGTCATCCATGCGGAACTGCGCCACGACATCGGCGCCGGGATCGGTATGCCTGGCCAGAAGCGTCCTGCAGATCTCGGCATGGCGGCCCGGCGCGACCTGTTCCAGCCGGATCTGCGGCACCGCCTCGGCGATCTCGCGCAGCCGGGTGATCCAGGGCTCGGGCAGGTCCTCGCCCGTGGCCAGGATCAGCGTGAAATCGGGATCGGATTGCCACAGCAGGGGCGGCAGGCACAGGTTCTCGAACCAGCGCATCCGCTGCGCCATCCGCTTAGGCGCATAGAGAATGGCGCGATTGCGGTCCAGGTCCGCCCCGGTCGTCTGGAAGTCGCTGTCGACCAGCATCGAGAAGCGGCAGAGACCAAGAACCTGAATACGCATGATTTTCCCCTTCGCCACTTGGCCTGAATGCCCCGGCGGCAGGCGGCGGGTCAACCGCAAAAGGAAAGGCCCGGCGCAAGGGCCGGGCCTTTCGGATCATGTCGCGGCCAGGATCACTCCTCGCTGTCGGCCTCGGGCAGGTCGGCGAAGACGCTGGCGCCGGTCGGCTCGGCCGCGGCTTCGGGCGCGGCCAGGGCGGCAGCGGCCTCGGCCTCGGCGCGGCGGGCCTCGATCACCTCATTGTCGCGCTCGGCGGCGATGCGGCGCACGCGGCTGGTCGCGCCCCCCGTGCCTGCCGGGATCAGCCGGCCGACGATGACGTTCTCCTTCAGCCCGACCAGCTTGTCGCGCTTGCCCTGGACGGCGGCCTCGGTCAGCACGCGGGTCGTTTCCTGGAACGAGGCGGCCGAGATGAAGCTGCGGGTCTGCAAGCTGGCCTTGGTGATGCCCAGCAGCACCGGCTCGCCCACGGCGGGACGGCCGCCGCGCGCCTCGATCTTGGCGTTCTCTTCCTCGAACTCGTCGCGCTCGACATGCTCGCCCTTCAGAAGCGTCGTCTCACCGCTGTCGATGATCTCGATCTTCTGCAGCATCTGGCGGACGATCACCTCGATATGCTTGTCGTTGATCTTCACGCCCTGCAGCCGGTAAACGTCCTGCACCTCGTCGATCAGGTAATCGGCCAGCGCCTCGATGCCCAGGATCCGCAGGATGTCGTGCGGCGCCGGGTTGCCGTCCATGATGTAGTCGCCCTTCTGCACGAAGTCGCCTTCCTGCACCGGGATGTGCTTGCCCTTCGGCACCATGTATTCGACCGGATCGCGCCCTTCTTCCGAGGGTTCGATGCTGATGCGGCGCTTGTTCTTGTAGTCCTTGCCGAAGCGCACATAGCCGTCGATCTCGGCGATGATGGCGTGATCCTTGGGACGACGGGCCTCGAACAGTTCCGCCACGCGGGGCAGACCCCCGGTGATGTCCTTGGTCCGGGCGCCTTCGCGCGGGATACGGGCCACCACGTCGCCCGGACGGATTTCCTGGCCGTCCTCGATCGACAGGATCGCGTCCACCGACATCGGATAGCTGACCGGGTTCCCCTGGCTGTTGCGCACCGGCTCTCCGTTCTCATCCATGATGATGATCTCGGGCTTCAGGTCGCTGCCTTTCGGCGCCGAGCGCCAGTCGGTCACGATCTTCTGCGTCATGCCGGTCGCCTCGTCGGTCTCGTCGCGGACCGAAAGGCCCGTGACCAGGTCGACGAACTTCGCCACCCCGCCCTTCTCGGCGATGATCGGAAGCGTGTAGGGGTCCCATTCGTACAGCTTGGCGCCGCGGGTCACGCGCTCGCCTTCCTTCACGAACAGCTTCGAGCCGTAGAACAGCTTGTGGCTGGCGCGTTCCTGCCCCTGGTCGTCCATGACCAGCAGCTGCATGTTGCGCGACATCACGACCTGCTCGCCATTGGCGTTGGCCAGGATGCTTTCGTTGCGGAACTGCACGGTGCCCTCGTGCGAGGCCGCCTGGAACGACTGCTGGCCGCCCTGCGCGATGCCGCCGATGTGGAAGGTCCGCATCGTCAGCTGCGTGCCGGGCTCGCCGATGGACTGGGCGGCGATGATGCCGACCGCCTCGCCGATATTGACCAGCGTGCCGCGGGCCAGGTCGCGGCCATAGCACAGCGCGCAGACCCCGTCCTCGGATTCGCAGGTCAGCGCCGAGCGGATGCGCACCGATTGCACGCCCGACTGCTCGATCTCGTCGGCCTTGCGCTCATCGATCAGCTCTCCGGCGCGGACGATGATCTCGTCCTCGCCCGGAACCAGCACGTCCTCGGCGGCCGTCCGGCCCAGCACCCGCTCGCCGAGCGGGCTGATGACCTCGCCGTCATTGACCGCGGCGGATGCCGTGATCGCCCGGTCGGTGCCGCAATCATGCTCGCGGATGATGCAGTCCTGCGCCACGTCCACCAGGCGGCGGGTCAGGTAGCCCGAGTTCGCCGTCTTCAGCGCGGTGTCCGACAGGCCCTTCCGCGCGCCGTGGGTCGAGTTGAAGTATTCAAGAACGGTCAGGCCTTCCTTGAAGTTCGAGATGATCGGCGTCTCGATGATCTCGCCCGAGGGCTTGGCCATCAGACCGCGCATCCCCCCCAGCTGCTTCATCTGGTTGACCGAGCCCCGCGCGCCCGAATGCGCCATCATGTAGACCGAGTTCGGCTCCTGCTCGGCCCCGTCCTCCGAGGTCTTGGTGGCCGAGATCGTGGACATCATGGCATCGGTGACGCGGTCGTTGCATTTCGACCAGGCATCGACGACCTTGTTGTACTTCTCGCCCTGGGTGATGAGACCGTCCAGATATTGCTGTTCGAACTCCTTCACCTGCTCCTGGACCTCGTCGACGATGGTCCACTTGTTGTCGGGCACCACCATGTCGTCCTTGCCGAAGCTGATGCCGGCGCGGAACGCCTCGCGGAAGCCCAGGCCCATGATCTGGTCGCAGAAGATCACCGATTCCTTCTGGCCGCAGTAGCGGTAGACGGTGTCGATGACGTGCTGCACGTCCTTCTTGCGCAGCAGCCGGTTGACCAGCTCGAAGGGCGCCTTGGCGTTCATCGGCAGCAGCGCGCCCAGCCGGACGCGGCCCGGCGTGGTCTCGAAGCGCTTGACGACCTCGTTGCCGTTCTCGTCGATCTGGCGGATCCGCGCGGTGATCCGGGCGTGCAGATGCACCTCGCCGGCGGCAAGGGCGTGCTCGACCTCGTCGACATTGGCGAAGGCCATGCCCTCGCCCTTCATGCCCTTACGCTCCATCGTGGTGTAGTAGAGGCCAAGGACCATGTCCTGCGACGGCACGATGATCGGCGCGCCGTTGGCGGGCGACAGCACGTTGTTCGTGGACATCATCAGCACACGCGCCTCGAGTTGGGCTTCCAGCGAGAGGGGAACGTGGACGGCCATCTGGTCGCCGTCGAAATCGGCGTTGAAGGCCGAGCAGACCAGCGGGTGCAGCTGGATCGCCTTGCCCTCGATCAGGATCGGCTCGAAGGCCTGAATGCCCAGGCGGTGCAGCGTCGGCGCGCGGTTCAGCAGCACCGGATGCTCGCGGATCACCTCGTCCAGGATATCCCAGACTTCGGGGCGCTCCTTCTCGACCAGCTTCTTGGCCTGCTTGACGGTGGAGGACAGCCCCTTCGCCTCAAGCCGCGAATAGATGAACGGCTTGAACAGCTCGAGCGCCATCTTCTTCGGCAGCCCGCACTGGTGCAGCTTCAGTTCCGGGCCGGTCACGATGACCGAACGGCCCGAGAAGTCCACGCGCTTGCCCAGAAGGTTCTGGCGGAACCGGCCCTGCTTGCCCTTGAGCATGTCGGACAGCGATTTCAGCGGGCGACGATTGTTGCCGGTGATCACGCGGCCGCGGCGGCCGTTGTCGAACAGCGCATCGACCGATTCCTGCAGCATCCGCTTTTCGTTGCGCACGATGATGTCGGGCGCGCGCAGCTCGATCAGCCGCTTCAGGCGGTTGTTGCGGTTGATGACCCGGCGATAGAGGTCGTTCAGGTCGGACGTGGCAAACCGGCCGCCATCCAGCGGCACCAGCGGGCGCAGTTCCGGCGGGATGACCGGGATCACGGTCAGCACCATCCATTCGGGACGGTTGCCCGATTCCAGGAAACTTTCCACGATCTTCAGCCGCTTGATGATCTTCTTCGGCTTCAGCTCGCCCGTGGCTTCCTTCAGGTCCTCGCGCAGCTGTTCGGCGGTCGCGGCCAGGTCGATATTGGCCAGCATCGCGCGGATCGCCTCGGCGCCGATATCGGCGCTGAAGGCATCGGCGCCATACTGGTCCTGCGCGTCGAGGAATTCCTCCTCGCTCAGCAGCTGGCCATAGCTGAGATCGGTCAGGCCCGGCTCGATGACCACGTAGTTTTCAAAGTAAAGGATCCGCTCCAGGTCGCGCAGCGTCATGTCCAGCATCAGACCGATGCGGGACGGCAGCGACTTCAGGAACCAGATATGCGCGACCGGGGCGGCCAGCTCGATATGGCCCATCCGCTCGCGGCGGACCTTCTGCAGCGTGACTTCCACGCCGCATTTCTCGCAGACCAGGCCGCGATACTTCATCCGCTTGTATTTGCCGCACAGGCATTCGTAGTCCTTGATCGGACCGAAGATGCGCGCGCAGAACAGACCGTCACGTTCCGGCTTGAACGTGCGGTAGTTGATCGTCTCGGGCTTCTTCACCTCGCCGAAGGACCAGGCGAGGATTTCCTCGGGCGAGGCCAGCGAGATCTTGATTTCGTCGAACTGCCGCGGCGGGGCCAGCGGGTTCAGGGGGTTGGTGGCAAGTTCCTGGTTCATTTTTCAATCCTGATGAAGGGCGCGGGAAATGGGGTGAGGGCCGGGGCCCTCACTCGTCCTCTTCCGCATCCAGGAGTTCCATGTTGAGGCCCAGACCCCGGACCTCCTTGACCAGCACGTTGAAGCTTTCGGGGACACCGGCCTCGAAATTGTCCTCGCCCTTGACGATGGACTCGTAGACCTTGGTGCGGCCCGCCACGTCGTCCGACTTCACGGTCAGCATTTCCTGCAGGGTATAGGCGGCGCCATAGGCTTCCAGGGCCCAGACCTCCATCTCACCCAGACGCTGGCCGCCGAACTGCGCCTTGCCGCCCAGGGGCTGCTGCGTGACCAGGCTGTAGGGGCCGGTCGAGCGGGCGTGCATCTTGTCGTCGACAAGGTGGTGCAGCTTCAGGACGTATTTCATCCCGACCGTGACCTTGCGGGCGAATTGCTCGCCCGTGCGGCCGTCGAAGACCACCGACTGGCCCGAGGTGTCGAAGCCGGCCCGCGTCAGCGCGTCGTTGATGTCGGCCTCCTTGGCGCCGTCGAAGACCGGCGTGGCGATGGGAACGCCGCCGCGCACGGTATTGGCGTGCTCGACCAGGCGGTCATCCTCCATGCCCTCGAAGGTCTCGGCATACATGTCGTCGCCATAGCCGATCTTCATCGCCTCGCGGACCGGGCTCATGTCGCCGTTGCGGCGATATTCCTCCAGCGCCTCGTCGATCTTGATGCCAAGACCGCGCGAGGCCCAGCCCATATGCGTCTCGAGGATCTGGCCGACGTTCATCCGCGACGGCACGCCGAGCGGGTTGAACACCAGATCGACCGGGGTGCCGTCCGCCAGGAACGGCATGTCCTCGACCGGGACGACCTTGGAGACGACGCCCTTGTTGCCGTGGCGGCCGGCCATCTTGTCGCCGGCCTGCAGCTTGCGCTTCACGGCGACGAAGACCTTGACCATCTTCATGACGCCCGGCGGCAGGTCGTCGCCCTGGCGGACCTTCTCGACCTTGTCCTCGAAACGGGCTTCCAGCAGCTTCTTCTGGGTGTCGTATTGCTGGTTCAGCGCCTCGACTTCCTTGGCCACGTCTTCCTCGCCGACGGCAAGCTGCCACCACTGGCCGCGCGACAGCGTGCCCAGCAGTTCCTCGGTGATCTCCGAGTTCGGCTTGACGCCCTTCGGCCCCTTGACCGCCACCTTGCCGAGGATCAGCGATTTCAGGCGCGCATAGATGTTGCGGTCCAGGATCGCCTGTTCGTCGTCGCGGTCGCGCGCCAGGCGCTCGACTTCCTCGCGCTCGATCTGCAGCGCGCGCTCGTCCTTGTCCACGCCGTGGCGGTTGAACACCCGGACCTCGACGATGGTGCCGTAAGCCCCCGGCGGCAGCCGCAGCGAGGTGTCGCGCACGTCGCTGGCCTTCTCGCCGAAGATGGCGCGCAGCAGCTTTTCTTCCGGCGTCATCGGGCTTTCGCCCTTGGGGGTGATCTTGCCCACCAGGATGTCGCCCGGCCCGACTTCGGCGCCGATATAGACGATGCCGGCTTCATCCAGGTTGCGCAGCGCCTCTTCGCCGACGTTCGGGATGTCGCGGGTGATCTCCTCGGGCCCCAGCTTGGTGTCGCGGGCCGCCACTTCGTATTCGTCGATATGGATCGAGGTGAACACGTCGTCGCGGTGGATCCGTTCCGAGATCAGGATCGAGTCCTCGTAGTTGTAGCCGTTCCAGGGCATGAAGGCGACGACCACGTTGCGGCCGATCGCCAGTTCGCCCTGGTCGGTCGAGGGACCGTCGGCGACGACCTGGCCCTTGACGACCTTCTCGCCCACCTTGACCAACGGGCGCTGGTTGATGGTCGAGGACTGGTTCGAGCGCTTGAACTTGCGCAGACGATAGATGTCCACGCCCGCATCGCCCGCGCCCAGATCCTCGGTCGCGCGGATGACGATCCGCTGCGCGTCGACCTGGTCGATGACCCCGCCCCGGCGCGCCATGATCGCGGCGCCGGAATCGCGGGCCACGATGGCCTCCATGCCGGTGCCGACGAAGGGCGCCTCGGCGCGCAGCAGCGGCACCGCCTGGCGCTGCATGTTCGAGCCCATCAGCGCGCGGTTGGCGTCGTCGTTTTCAAGGAAGGGGATCAGCGCGGCGGCGACCGAGACCAGCTGCTTGGGCGACACGTCGATCAGATCGACGGCATCGACCGGGTTCAGCATGAAGTCGCCGGACTGGCGGGTGCTGACCAACTCGTCCACGAAGCGGCCGTCCTCGTCCAGCGTCGCGTTGGCCTGCGCGACGGTATGGCGCATTTCCTCGGTCGCGGACATGTAGACGACATCATCCGTCACCTTGCCCTCGATCACCTTGCGATAGGGGGTCTCGATGAAGCCGTACTTGTTCACCCGAGCGAAGGTCGCCAGGCTGTTGATCAACCCGATGTTCTGACCTTCCGGCGTCTCGATCGGGCACATCCGGCCGTAATGGGTCGGGTGGACGTCGCGCACCTCGAAGCCCGCGCGTTCGCGCGTCAGGCCGCCCGGCCCAAGCGCCGACAGGCGGCGCTTGTGCGTCACCTCGGACAGCGGGTTGGTCTGGTCCATGAACTGCGACAGCTGCGAGGAGCCGAAGAATTCGCGCACCGCGGCCGCGGCCGGCTTGGCGTTGATCAGGTCCTGCGGCATCACGGTGTCGATCTCGACACCCGACATCCGCTCGCGGATCGCGCGCTCCATGCGCAGCAACCCGACGCGATACTGGTTCTCCATCAGCTCGCCGACGGAACGCACCCGGCGGTTGCCCAGGTGGTCGATATCGTCGATCTCGCCCTTGCCGTCGCGCAGTTCCACCAGCCCGCGCACGCAGGCCACGATGTCCTCGTGGCGCAGGGTGCGCTGGGTGTCGGGCGCGTCCAGGTCCAGCCGCATGTTCATCTTGACCCGGCCGACGGCCGAGAGGTCATAGCGCTCGGCATCGAAGAACAGGCTGTTGAACAGCGTGCTGGCGGCCTCGACCGTGGGCGGCTCGCCCGGACGCATGACGCGATAGATGTCCATCAGCGCGCCGTCGCGATTCATGTTCTTGTCGGCCGCCATGGTGTTGCGGATATAGGGGCCGACATTCACGTGGTCGATGTCCAGGACCGGGACGTCGGTCACGCCGTTGTCCAGCAGGACCTTCAGCAGCCCGCCGTTCAGCTCGCCGTCGCGGTCGTATTCCGCGGTGATCTCGTCGCCGGCCTCGGCATAGATCAGGCCGGTCTGCTCGTTGATGATGTCCTTGGCGACGAAGCGGCCGATGATGCGGTCGAAGGGCACCAGCAGGTTCACCTGCTCGCCCGATTCCTGCAGCTGCTTCACCAGGCGCGGGGTGACCTTGTCACCGGCCTTGGTGATGACCTCGCCGGTCTCGGCATTCACCAGGTCATAGGCGGGACGGGTGCCGCGCACGCGCTCGGGGAAGAAGCGGGTGACCCAGCCCTGTTCGCGCCCCGATTTGCGCAGGCTGTAGTCCACCGTCTCGTAGAAGGCGTCCATGATGCCTTCCTGGTCCATGCCGAGCGCATAGAGCAGCGTCGTCACCGGCAGTTTCCGGCGGCGGTCGATGCGCGCGAAGACCAGGTCCTTGGCGTCGAATTCGAAATCCAGCCAGCTGCCGCGATAGGGAATGATGCGGCAGGCGAACAAGAGCTTGCCCGAGCTGTGGGTCTTGCCGCGGTCATGGTCGAAGAACACGCCGGGGCTGCGGTGCATCTGCGACACCACGACGCGCTCGGTCCCGTTCACGATGAAGGTGCCGTTCTGGGTCATCAGGGGCATGTCGCCCATGAAGACGTCCTGCTCCTTGATGTCCTTGACCGATTTCGCACCGGTATTCTCGTCGACATCGAACACGATCAGGCGCAGCGTGACCTTCAGCGGCGCGGCATAGGTCATGTCGCGCTGCTGGCATTCGTCCACGTCGTATTTCGGGCGCTCCAGCTCGTACTTGACGAATTCCAGGACCGCGGTCTCGTTGAAATCCTTGATCGGGAAGACCGACTGGAACACGCCCTGAATGCCCTCGCCATCGTGATGGCCGGTGCCTTCGCCGGAATTCAGGAACAGGTCGTAGGAGGATTTCTGGACCTCGATGAGGTTCGGCATCTCCAGAACTTCGCGGATATTGCCGTAGTAACGCCGGATGCGTTTCTGGCCGACATAAGCTTGCGCCATGGGGTCTCGTCACCTTTCGTCTTCGCGCGCGTCTTCCGGGTCGGGGCCCCCGGAACACGGCCTACGAATGCAGGGGTGAGGTTCCATTCACGCCGCCCGTCCCACCGCGCGGCTCCCGAACCTCGAACATGCCCTGAAGGAAGGTCTGCCACGGGTCTGCGCCCAGACCGCCCTTCAAGACAGGTTCGGCAGGGACCGGGAAACCCCGGACCCTGCCCCATTTCACACGGCCATCGGGCCGATTACTTCAGTTCGACCTTGGCGCCGGCTGCTTCCAGCTTGGCCTTGATCTCTTCGGCTTCGGCTTTCGCCGCGCCTTCCTTCACCTTGCCGCCGGCTTCGACCAGGTCCTTGGCTTCCTTCAGGCCCAGGCCGGTGATGCCGCGCACTTCCTTGATCACGTTGATCTTGTTGGCGCCGGCGTCGGTCAGCACGACGTCGAATTCGGTCTTTTCTTCAGCGGCTTCGGCAGCGGCAGCCGGACCCGCGACCATGACGGCGCCGCCAGCGGCGGGCTCGATGCCGTATTCGTCTTTCAGGATGGTTTTCAGTTCCTGGGCTTCCAGCAGGGTCAGGCCCACGATTTCTTCGGCGAGTTTTTTCAGATCAGCCATTTTTCCGTTCTTTCAGTTAGTGTTCCAACGTCGGGTTTTCAACCACACGTCGGGAAGGGGTTGCATCAAGCAGCCTCACGCTCTTCCAGAGTCGTCAGGATGCCCGCGATGTTGCTGGCAGGCGCACCGATCGCACCGGCGATGTTCGAGGCAGGCGCGCCGAGGCACGACACGATCTGAGCGATCAGCTCTTCACGCGACGGCATCGAGGCGACGGCTTTCACACCGGCCGGATCAAGCGCCGAGTCACCCATGGCACCGCCCAGGATCACGAATTTCTCGTTGTCCTTGGCGTATTTGTCGGCGATCCGGGCCGCAGCCGTGGGATCTTCCGAATAGGTGAGCACGGTCATGCCCGTCAGGTAATCCGCGATGCTGGCGCAGGGCTTACCTTCAAGGGCGATCTTGGCGAGCCTGTTCTTGGCAACGCGGACAGCACCGCCGGCTTCGCGCATGCGCGAGCGGAGGTCCTGCATCTGTGCAACCGTCATCCCTTCGTAGTGGGCAACCACCACGACGCCAGAGCTTTCAAAGATCTGGCCGAGTTCCTCGACCACCTGTTCTTTTTGTGCTCTATCCACGGTTTCACTCCAAGTTGGGGGTTTCCCCCCGGCTCTCACTTTTCCCGAACCTTGCGGCCGGGTCGGGTCCGCGAGGGGCAAGATCGCCCGAGGTCAACCCCCGGAAAAATGCTTCCCCATCTCAGGAAGGACATTAAGCCGGCCAGATACTGGACCTGGATCGGCACCCTCCGTCTCGGACAGGACGGGGCGGCATGGGGCTGCCCCGTCATCCGCAGGGCCCCGAACGGATCGGGACCCGGCGAAATTCTCAGTTGGCGGTCGCCGAGGCGACATCCACCGACACGCCCGGCCCCATGGTCGAGCTGATCGAGACCTTCTTCATGTAGGTCCCCTTCGCGCCCGAGGGCTTGGCCCGGTTCACCGCGTCCACGAAGGCGCGCAGGTTCTGGGCCAGCTTGTCGGCCTCGAACGAGACCTTGCCGATGCCGGCATGGACGACGCCCGCCTTCTCGGCCTTGAACTGGACCTCGCCGCCCTTGGCGGCCTTGACGGCATTGGCGACATCCACGGTCACCGTGCCGACCTTCGGGTTCGGCATCAGGTTGCGCGGGCCCAGAATCTTGCCCAGGCGGCCGACCAGCGGCATCATGTCCGGCGTCGCGATGCAGCGGTCGAACTCGATCTTGCCGGACTGGATCGTCTCCATCAGGTCCTCGGCGCCGACGATGTCCGCACCGGCTTCCTTGGCCTCGTCGGCCTTGGGGCCGCGGGCGAAGACGGCGACGCGGACGTCCTTGCCGGTGCCGGCGGGCAGGGTCACGACGCCGCGGACCATCTGGTCGGCATGGCGCGGATCGACGCCCAGGTTCAGCGCGATCTCGACGGTCTCGTCGAACTTGGCCGATGCGGCACCCTTGACCAGGCTGATCGCGTCCTCGACGGTCAGGTTGTCCTTGCCTTCGAAGGCGGCGCGGGCCGCGGCTTTCTTCTTGGAAATCTTCGCCATGGCTTAGCCTTTCACCTCGATGCCGATCGACTTCGCCGAGCCGAGGATGATCTTCATCGCCTGGTCGACGTCATTGGCCGACAGGTCCGCCATCTTGGCTTCGGCGATCTCGCGCACCTGCTTGACGGTCACGGTGCCGGCGACCGCGCGGCCGGGCTTTTCCGAGCCCTTCGGACGGTTGCGCTTGCCGACCGGCTTCAGGCCGGCCGCCTTCTTCAGCAGGAAGGACGCCGGCGGCGTCTTCGTCTCGAAGGTGAAGGACTTGTCGGCGTAATAGGTGATCACGACCGGAACCGGGGCACCCTGCTCCATCTCCTGCGTCTTGGCGTTGAACGCCTTGCAGAATTCCATGATGTTGATGCCGCGCTGACCCAGGGCGGGGCCAACGGGGGGCGACGGGTTCGCCTGACCCGCCTTGATTTGCAGCTTGAGGCTGCCGACAACTTTCTTGGCCATCTGGCCTTCTCCTTATCATCACGCCCCGCGTCCCGGATCGGGCCTCGGGGCCGACTTAGCGGTCCGGCGTCACGCCTCCCGCGACCAATCACG
Organism: Paracoccus sigandri; assembly: GCF_003709565.1. GTDB lineage: Bacteria > Pseudomonadota > Alphaproteobacteria > Rhodobacterales > Rhodobacteraceae > Paracoccus > Paracoccus siganidrum. Next base: position 210,530 of record NZ_QNRC01000005.1, read on the forward strand.
CGGTCTTGGCGACCTGCGTGAATTCCAGCTCGACCGGCGTGGGCCGGCCGAAGATCGACACGGTGACCTTCACCCGCGCCGCGATCTCGTCCACTTCCTCGACCATGCCCGAGAAGCCCTCGAACGGGCCGTCGGTCACGTTCACCTTCTCGCCCACGTCGAAGCGGATCAGGTTGCGCGGCGCGGCCTGTTCGCCATCGCCGCCGCCGCGGTTGAGGATCGCATTCACCTCGTCGTCGCGCATCGGCATCGGCTTGCCATGCGCGCCCAGGAAGCCGGTAACCCGGTTGATCGAGTTCACCAGGTGATAGGTCCGGTCCGACATCTCCATCCGCACCAGCACATAGCCCGGCATGAAGCGGCGTTCCGACGTCACCTTCTTGCCGCGGCGGATCTCGATCACCTCCTCGGTGGGGACCAGAACCTCCTCGATCTCGTCCTCGAGGCCCTTCTCGGCCACCGCCTGACGAATCGCCTCGGCGACCTTCTTTTCGAAGTTCGACAGGACGCTGACCGAATACCAACGCTTTGCCATGTCTCGATCGACCCCTGCTCGTCGTTTTGGGAATCACCCGGCCTGGCCGGCAACCCATTGAATTCATTCACGTCCGGCAAAATTGAAATCGGCGCGCATGCGGATTCGATGCACGCCGTTTGCCGGACAGTCGGGGGCACATACCGCCCCCGGCCCGAAAATGCAAGCCCCGAAGGCCCAGGGCAGGGCTCAGCCGCTGATCAGCTTCAGCCCCTCGGTGATGCCGAAGCGGATGGCCAGGTCCACCAGCGAGAAGAACACCGCCGCCAGCGCGGCGAGGATCAGCACCATGATGGTCGTGGTCACCACCTCGCGCCGCGTGGGCCAGGTGATCTTGCCAAGCTCGGCGCGGACCTGATTGATGAACTGGACTGGATTGGCCAATGTCGGCTCCTTCGGAAGTGCAGCGCCGGATGTAGCGCGACCGGCCCGGCGTTTCAAGCCTTGGCCCGACATGCGCCGCGCCCTTCCGGGCGGCCTGCGCGATCCGTTCTGCCGGAAAGGACCCGTCTTTCGGGAAGGACCTGATTTTCGGGAAGGACCTGGCAGGGGCAGAGGGACTCGAACCCCCGACCCTCGGTTTTGGAGACCGATGCTCTACCAACTGAGCTATACCCCTGCAGCCCGGCCCTGATAGGGTTTGCGCGGGGTATCGTCAAGCCGGGAAAAGGCGAGTTATCACCCGAGTTATCAGTTTCCCGTTCTGGTCCCGTTCTGTTCACTGCCGCTTCTTCCATGCCTGTTTCGCCCTCATGATTTGCCGGGCCTCGCCGGCGTATTTGATGATCATCGCCTTGGACGCGTGGCCGCTGTAGCTGGCGATCTCGTCGTCGTCGCAGCCCGCCCAGGCCAGCTCCATCACCCCGCGATACCGCATGGCGTGCTGGTCATATGCTTCAAGGCCGAGACGCCTGCGTTCCTTGCGCATCATCTGCGCCATGCCGGAATAGGTCAGCGGATCGCCCTTGCGGCCGGTCAGGATCCGGCGCGACGGATGCGGGACGACGCCCAGCGCCGCCCTGGCCTGATCCAGCGCCGCCTTCAGCTGCGGCGTGCAGGGCAGCTTCAGGGGTTTGTCCGTCTTGTTCTGGCGCAAGGTGAGGCTGTCGCCGTCATAGTCGCCCCAGCAGAACTCCACGAGGTCGCCGGGCCGCTGCACGCTGCCCACGCCCAGTTCGAAGATCAGGCGCGGCATGGGCCGGGCCTCGGCCCGCATCTTCGCCACCGCCTCATCCGTCCAGGGTATGTGCGGCTTCTGCTTCTCCTTGGGCGTGGCGATCTTGCGGACACCCTTGGCCGGGTTTTCCCTGATCCAGCCGATATCGATCGCATGTTCGCACAGAACCGACATGACGGCGGCAATGGAATTGGCGAAGCGGACGCGGTGCAGGTTCGCCTGCTGCGCCGCGATCACGTCCTTCCGGCGCACGCGGGTCATGTCCTTCGCGCCGTTCTTCTCCTCGATGTAGAGCAGCACCCGCTCATAGCCCTCGCGTGTGAGGGCCTTGAGATTGGTCCAGCGATCCGACGCCCGATAGCTCTTGATGAGGGCTGACCACGAGGTCGCGGCCTCCAGGTTCTTGCCTGACAGGATTTCCCAATACTGGCGATCGAACTCGGCCGTGCCCTCGGGCGCCGTGATCCTGGTGTGCTTGCCCTTCACCCTGACATAGATGTAGCCGGGCTTCGGCGAGAAGAGGTATTTCTTCTTCACCAGTCCATCTCCCCGCCCAGCGCCGCCGTGCCCGAAGCGATCAAGCGGAGACGATCCACCTCCCAGCGACGAATGCCGCCGCCGATATCGATCGCACCGGGCAGGTGGCCCGCCTCGACCAGTTGCAGAAATTCGGGCTCGCGCAGATCGAACAGCTTGGCCGCGGTGCGGGACGATGCGAAGATGGGAACGGTCGTGGACATACGCAGCCTCGGGCAGATGCTTCGGTGCGGCACAGTCTCCGGCGGCACCATGAAAATCCAAAGTGGGTAGTGCGCCCGACCGAAGCCGGGCGCGGAATCGTCATCGGCTCGGCAGGTTGACCGCATCAAGGCCTTCGCGGATCTGGACTCCAAGATCACTCGACCCAAAACTGGGCGCAGTGCGGCGGACCATAGTGACCATCTGCCCCTTCGTTTCGAACAGACGGTTCATTCATCGTCCTCCTTCGCCCGACGACAGCTCAATTCGGTGATGCGCGCTGCGCGCTCGACCCGATCCGGCCCATCAAGGATCTCCGCGATCTGCTCGAGGCGTTCGGAGGCGACCTCGATCGCTTCCGCCACCCGTTGCGCAATCCAGATCGCGGCCTCGCGCTCTGCGGCAGGGCGTTCGGTCTCCAGCTTCTCGATCATCGGCACCAGCGCCCAGGCCAAGCGCATCGCTTCCTCAAACCCATCGGGGAATTCGGCGCCGCCGGGATGCAGCAGCCTGCGCGCCGCGCTGATTGCGACCTTCGGGTCGGTCGGCAGGCTATTCAGGTAGTCCGCCTGGCGCTTCCGAAGCCTCCTCACCTTGGCCATATCTTCTTCGAAGACGTTGTCAGACGACAGCGCCCAACCGTGCACTTCCGCGTTTTCCCAACCCATGACGCGCCCGATCATGCGTCACCCCCTTTCGGCAGATTGACCACGTCGAGGGCGGCGCCGATCTGGGCTCCCAGATGGAGGGCGACCCGTAGCAGCTTGTCATGATCCTCATTCCTCATCCGGTCGCTGATATCGACCAGCACTTCGATCAGGGCGCAGAGATGAACCGCACGGGCCTGCTGCTGCGCGATGTGTTCGAGAAGTTCCTTCATTGCCCCACCTCCATCAGCCGGACGGTGTTGCGCAGGGCGGCCCGGATGTAGCCGCGGGCCTCGCGCTCGGTCTGGGCATAAGCGCCGCCGCCCCGCTTCTCCGTGGCGTCCAGGGCCAGGACGAGGCTGTCGTGGATTTCATGGAGCCGGGCCTTGGCGATGGTCGGGGCGAAACGGACAACGGCGGTCATTTCGTCACCTCGGCGATCGGGTTGATGAGCTTGGCGAGGCGCGAGAGGCCCTTGGCCGTCACCCGCACCTGCCTCGTGACGGTCTCGGAACCATCACTGCGCGTATAGGTCGCGGCACGATGCTCCAGCAGGCCGGCCGCGCATTTGGCCTCATAGCCAAGCCAGCCCGAGCCGCCATCCCGCCGGAAGATCCAGTGATGGTGGAACAACCAGTCAAAGAGCATCTTCGGCCCGACGCCCAGCGCCTTGGCCGCATCGGTGATGCAGAGCGAGCCACGGGCGCCAGTCAGGCGCTCATGGGCCTCCGCAACTTCCCGCAGACCGTCGATCTGCCGCGCCTGATCCGCGGCCAGCTGCAGGGCGTCGCCAAACGTCCGGGGGATCAAGAAACCGCCGCTGGCCTTTTCGTCCTCAAGCTGCTGCCAGCGGTCCACCAGACGGGCGGTGAATTCGGGCGACAGCTGGGCCACGACGACGAAGCTGCTGCGCTTGTCGAGGCGATAGACAGATGTGATGCGCGGTCGGCCCATCGCGTCAGTATCTTGTTCATCCCCCATTGGGGATTGGACAATCACGCCACGCGCCACGAGGCGTTCGATGGATTGCTTCACCTTATCGTGGCGGCTCTGAACCAGGTCCGCGATCTCGCGGCTGGACATGGTCAGGGGCCCAGCACCGGCGGAGAGCGCAGAGGGCGGCTTGTAATTCAGACCGGGTTGCATGATATTGCCTTTCATCTTGGATCTTCTTGGTTTGGGGATCTTCAGGCCGGTGACAGCGTTGGCGCGCTGCCCGGCCGCTTTCAATTCAGGATTGCGGGCGCTGGGCATCGGCAGCATCGATGGTCGGGCGCAGACGCTGCAAGATCTCCGAATTCAGGCTGCGGTCGTTCATCGCGGCCGCGATCTTCAGCGCGCGCCGCCATCCGTCAGGCAGGCGCAGCATCACCTTTTCGCTTTCGGCGGTGGTCTTGATCATGGGGGTTCCTCTGACAAAACATGGCTCATAGCCATACATGATAGATGGCTCACAGCCTGCATTGCGTCAAGCCAAAAATTATGGCTCATAGCTAGCATGGTTGAGCGCACCCCCCAGACCCAAGACAAATATGTCGTGCGATTGCCCGACGGGATGCGCGAACGGATTAGGCGCGCAGCAGACGCACGCGGTCATTCAATGAACCAGGTCATTGTCGACACTCTGGAAAAAGAGTTCCCTGCCCCTATCCCGAGCGCGGATGACATTATGCTGCGTATCGAAGCCGTTCTGCGGCATGAAGGCGAGCGAGGGCGTTTCGAAGATGTGAATATTCTAAATGAGATGCTTGAGGCAGCACATTATCCTTTCCGCGTTGTAGATGAGGAGGAGGGAATGCGGCTATCCATCCTGCCTGCAGACGATTTACCGTCCCGCCCGAAACATGAAGGCCAATGACCGTGAACCTGTTTGTCGATGGCAGGGGCTATGTCGGGCAGATTGACGGCTACAATCCGCCTGTGGCGTTGGACACGGGCCAAGAAGGGCTGGCAACGTCCTTTGCACTGACCAACTATGACGCCGATGTGCTGGCGCTGTTTGGCGTGGTGGCGGGGGAAATGGTGACTTTCACGATTCGCGGCGAACTGGAAAGGGACCATGAGACGGTGAAGCGGATGGAGCATGTCATACGCGGGCGGATCACCACCATAGAGTGCGGGGCGTTGAGGCCGGGGCAGAAGCCTGCGCTGACTGTCACCATGCGGCTGGATCATCACATGGCAGTCCACAGTCCCAGAGGCGCTGACGGCGCATCATCACCGCGGATGTCCGGCAAAGCTGTGGTGCTTCGCCTGAAACGCTGACCCTCCGGCTACTGCCCGCCGCCGCTTGCCCCACCCCTTGATTTCGTATATACGGAAACCCATGTTGATGATCGTCTGGGACGAACCGAAGCGGCAGACGAACCTTGCCAAGCATGGTCTCGATTTTGCCGATCTGGATGAGGGTTTTTTTCTGGGCGCGCTGGTGGTCCGCACCAGGCAGGACCGCTTCAAGGCGATGGGGCGGTTCGCTGACGGTACGATTGCCGTGGTTTTCGCCACGCTGGGAACGGAAGGGGTATCGGTGATCTCGATGCGGCCGGCCAGCAAGAAGGAAAGGAGCCTGCTATGCCCAGAAAGCACCTGACCGAGGCGCAGATCCAGCGCATGATCGCCAGCGACCCCGACAACCCGGAATGGTCCGACGAGGAGTTGGCCCAGGCTCGCCCCTTCACCGAGGCATTCCCGGCGCTGGCCGAGAAGATGCGCCAGAATGTCGGCGGGCGGCCCAGATCGGCGAACCCGAAGGTCGCTATCTCCCTGCGGCTCGATCCGGAGGTGGTGGCACGCTTCAAGGCCGACGGCCCAGGCTGGCAGACGCGAATGAACGACGCCCTGCGCAAGGCGGCAGGGGTCTGACACGGCGCCAACCGTGCTCTGCGCGCCTGCGGCGCTCTGATACCACCATGCCAAGATCGCTGCGGCAGGTAAAAGCCTGCAGGGCATTGCCCCGCAGAACCGCCAGAAGGCGCCACACAGGCCCGAGGGGCCGTTGCAGCCACTTGGCCTAATAAAAACGCAAGTTGCCCGCCAGTGGCGCGCCCAGCAGGGCGGCGGGCGGATTGAAGCACCCTTGCACCTCGATCACCTGTCGAAGACCTCGGCGGCGGCCCTGCGGGCGGCGCGGATTTCCTCGAAGCTCGGGACGATACCTCGGGCGCCGGAATCGCCCGGCCGTTCGCGATCAGCGTCCGCGCCGTGCGCGGCCCGCAGAAGACGCGATCACCATGCCGGACCACTTCGCCATGGACAAGGATGCCGGTCTGCGGCCCAGCGTCCGGCAGATCGATGATGATCTCATATTTCTTGCGCATCAGATTTTCCTTTCGAACGGCCAGCCGACAAGGTGGCCCTTCCGCGCCATGCGCTTGACCCGACGGGCGGTCGGGTTCTTGCCGGTGGGTTCAGTAGGCTCAAAACCATGCTGCGGAAGGCAGGCCATCGGCTTTGCCGTCTTCGCCAGCCTACGGCGGGTGGTCGGGTTCTTCCAGCGCCGCGCCATGCTCAGAAATCCCACACCCAGGACCGCGGCGGCTCGCGCAGAATCGCGATGATGAGCCGGTCGCCGACTTCGGCCTCCAGCAACCGCGCGGCCCGATCGGTGGCCGCACGGCCGAGGTCGGGATAGGTCGCGGCGATCCGTTCGGCCGCATCCTCGATGCCACGCCACCGGAATGCCCCAAGAATCGGCGAACTCACCGAGACGATCAGATTGCCCTCACCATCGGGCCGAGGCGACACGCGGATCCGCGACCGGGTGATGGCGGCGACCAGTTCGGCCGGGACGATGGCCCCGCCCGGTCGGTCAGGCGCGCCACGCCCGCGGCCGAGGCGTTCCAGCAACGCACCCAACATCAGACTGCAGCCCATGCATAGCCCGCGTCGGGGATCACGGCCTTCATCGCCGCCCAGGCGGTGATTTCCACATCACCCGCCCCGCTGGTGCGCTTGACCAGAAGCGTGATCTGCCCGCCCAGCGCCACGGCGAAGCGATCCCATGCCCCGATCAGTGTTCCGGCCAGATCGCCGGACAAGGCAGCCGGTATGCCATCCACGAACAGATTGCCGCGATCTCCGGCAGCGCCAATGCCGGACGTGCCGACAATGGCCCGCAATTCATCGAAGCGCAAACCCGTGGCAGCTGCGAAGGAGATACGCTGTCCAGCGGTTTCAGCCGCGTCGACCACAGCGGCCAGCGCTGCCAACAACTCGGCATCCACGGCGCGCGCCACGCCCATCGAGATGCTGTGAACGATCGCGCCCATCAGGGTGGCTTCGTCCATATCGCGGATCTGGCGCCGGGTCAGCGTCACGCGAAAGCCGAGATTTCGAAGATCCTCGGGCCGCTCGATCCGGCCTTCGGCCATGATGTCCGACAGATCGGAAAGTGCCGCCTCATCGGGCGAAACATCCGCGTCGGGGTCGTCAACCAGGGCAAAGGGCGCAGGACTGAATATCTGCATCCCGACGGATACCTGCTGCATGGCGGGAACACCTGTGCCGGTCTGAGCAGCGACAGATTGAGGCTCGGCAAGGATATGGGCGCCCGCCTGGACAACCCGACTGTGCGAGGCCACCGCGTCCACCAGCGTCAGCACATCCCCGGCCGAGCGGCTCGACGCAGGAGCAACGGTAATGCGGCCATCGGCATCGAGCAACGACGGCAGGGCAGCGGTCAGCCGCAGGCCATGCATGGCGGCTGCGGGTCTGGCGATGCGCACCGTCGGCTCCTCGAAGCCGGCCGGCGTCCGCTCGTCATACGGCAGGAGGCGGCGAACATGGGCGACCAGGTCGCGCAGCTGGTGTCCCGCATCATGCGCGTCATCGGTGGCGGCGCGGGTCATATGAGCGCCAACGAGACCGCCATTCAGGGCGGTGCGCGCGCGGCGATTCGGTCGGTATCTTGTTCGTCATAGTCAGGCCTTCGGGTTTTCTGTCTTGGGGCTTGCCGGGATGCGATCCCGCAATTCCCCGGCGAGCCGCACGAAATCGGCCACGAGGTCGGCGCCTCCGCACATGGCGGCGATGCCTGCGGCACGTTCGAGGTGATAGGCTGCGCGGCGCAGCTCGGCAGGATCGACGGGATGAAAGGTTTTCATGGTCATGGTTCAGCTTCTTCCGGTTGACGAAATCAGCGCCCCTCGGGCGCCAGGTCGAATTTCGGGGCGCGATCGCCAAGCAGCGCAGCGGCGGCGAACAGCAAGCCGATGGCTTGGTCGGGGGTCAGATTCCAGCGCGCACAGGCATCCCGCCAGCAATCGAGATCACCTGCCGTAATCGGTATCGGTTTCTTGAAGATGAAGCCTGCAAGCCAGCCGACAGCGGCCAGCGTGTCCGCGGAACAGTTGCGGGATACCCGCTGGTTGAGAACGATCACGGCGCGAGAAACGCAGAGGGCGTGCGTAACGTCGAACAACCCCCGACCCCGGCGACGCAATCTGCCTTCCTCGGCCATCTGCCTGACACGCCGAACGCCGACGCCCAGTAAATCAGCGATCTCATCGGCCGGGACTGCGGTTATGTCGCGGTCTTCGGTTTTCGCTCCGGCGGTCATGTGGCGGCTTTCTGGTCAGCCAGCGCACGACGCAGCACCGATGCGATGGTTGCCGACACCGAAACCGAGGGAAGCCCCGCACGCCCCGCGATGCTGGCGCGTTCGGCTTCGATCTGTGCAACCAGATCAGGCTCGGCGTAAACCATCAGGGCAGCCATCTTCGGCGCAGCGGTGTCACGGCTTTCAAGCGGGTCAGACATTTTTCAAACTCCTGGAGTTGCGGTGCGCGATCAAGCTGCACGGCATTTCGCCGCCGTTCCTCTGGCGCTTTTTCACCTCTGCAAGAAACCCGATGCGCTGGCGCGCCGCCCTCGCTGCGAGACAAGCGATGCGGAAGAAACGGAAGTCGATTTTCTTCGCCCTCGCAGACCTGAATAAATGCGGGGCTCCACCCCCCGCATGACATACCCCCGCGAAAGGACCCGTGGTTTTTTCGCCGAGCGGGGCATCAGATCGCCACCCCGGCGCGGCGCAACTCGGCTTCGCTCACCATGCCCTGCCCCGCGTCTTGCCCATCGGCTGGGCGGGCGCGCACTATTGGGACCAGCGGCTTCTTGGCCTCCTCGAGAGCTTCGCTGAGCCGAAGCATGTCGCCGGTGAAATAGGACATGCTGTTGGGCAGCCCGCCTCGCTTGCGGGCCATGACCTCGCGGAGCATTTCGCAGATCTCGTCCGTGCCGATGTGAGGAAGATCGAGCCATCTGCATGCCTCTGTCATGCCAGCCTTTCCGCAGAGGGTCCTCGCTTCGACCTCGTCGAGGGCCAATGCTGCGACGATCCGATCTTTCAGGCCGTTCGCGCGCGCGTCATCACCACCATCATCATCATCATCATCATAACGGTTCTGATGGTTCCTTGATGGTTCGGGTGAACCGCCATTCACCCTTTTCTGCTTCCCCGTTCGGGGTTTCTGTTTCCGTGTTCGGGGTGAACCTTGTTCGGGGTGAATGCGGTTCGGGGTTTCCCGTTCACCCTTTTGCAGCAGATCGAGGTCGATCTGGTATTCGTTGCAGTTCTTGCGGCCGGTCCCTGTTTCCACCGAAACATAGCCCTGCACCTCGAGCCGCCGGATGATCTTTTGCACCCCGCGCTCGGTCATCCTTGCCTTCGCGGCAAGCGTCTTCACCGATGGCCAGCAATAGCCGTCGTCGTCGGCGAAATCCGCGATGGCGAGCAGCACGAGAAGGTCGTTCCGGTCCTCCGGCCCGTGGCGCCATGCAAGGGAAGCGCAATAGACGCTCATGCCGCGCCCTCGCCCAGGATGCGGTCCCGGAGGTCCCGATAATCGTTCGGCACCCAGACGCCCAGGCCATCCGGCGACAGCCGGCGCGCGGGGTCCTGGCCGGCGCAAGCGCCATGTTCCGATTTATCAGGTTCGCGGTTTGTTTCCGCTATGTCCTGATAACCCGGAGGCGGGCCGTCACTGATTTTTCTTGGAAAATTCGGGGATTTGGAGACCGATGCTCTACCAACTGAGCTATACCCCTGCGGCCGGGCGCCTGATTACGGCGGATCGCGGGGGCGCGCAAGGGGGGATCGCGGGGCGCGAGGCGGAAAGCGCGGCGGCGGGGGGCTCTCCGCCCCCCGCACCCCCCGAAGGTATTTGTCAGGAGTGCGAGGGGGCCCGGCTCATTCCGCCGCGTCGGCGGCCAGGAAGCCGCCGGACTGGCGCGCCCAGAGCCGGGCATAGAGGCCGCCCTGGGCCAGGAGCTCGGCATGGCTGCCCTGCTCGATGATGCGGCCCTGGTCCATCACCACCAGCCGGTCCATCGCGGCGATGGTGGACAGACGGTGGGCGATGGCGATCACCGTCTTGCCGGCCATCAGCGCCTGCAGGCGGGACTGGATCGCCGCCTCGACCTCGCTGTCCAGCGCGCTGGTCGCCTCGTCGAGAATCAGGATCGGCGCGTCCTTCAAGGCCACCCGCGCGATCGCGATCCGCTGGCGCTGGCCGCCCGACAGCTTGACGCCGCGTTCGCCGACATGGGCGTCGAGGCCGCGGCGGCCATGACTGTCGGCGAGATCGGGAATGAAGCCCTCGGCCTCGGCGGTGCGGAGGGCGCGGGCGATGTCACCCTCGTCCGCGTCGGGACGGCCATAGGCGATGTTGTCGCGCACCGAGCGGTGCAGGAGCGAGCTGTCCTGCGTGACCACGCCGATCGCCGCGCGTAGGCTGTCCTGCGTGACCTGCGAGACGTCCTGCCCGTCGATGGTGATCCGGCCCGATTCGATGTCGTGGAAACGCAGCAGCAGGTTCACCAGCGTCGATTTCCCCGCGCCCGAGCGGCCGACCAGCCCGACCCGCTCGCCGGCCGCGATGGACAGCGACAGGTCGTCCAGCACCGGCAGCGGGCGCGCGCCCTCCATGCCGCGATAGCGGAAGGTGACGTGGTCGAAGACCACCGCGCCGGGACCGGGCCGCAGCGGGCGGGCACCTTCGGCGTCCAGCACCTGGCGCGGCAGGGCCAGCCCGGCGATGCCGTCGCGGACCGTACCGACATTCTCGAACAGGGCGGCGAATTCCCACATGATCCAATGCGCCATGTTGTTCAGCCGCAGGGCCAGCGGCACGGCCACCGCCACCGCGCCGACCGCGACCAGCCCGCGCGACCACAGCCACAGGCCGAGCCCGGCCACCGAGGCGACCAGCGCCACGTTGATCAGGTTCAGCGTGATGTCCTGGATGCTGGACAGCCGCATCTGCGCATGGACGGTCCTCAGGAAGCGGTCCATGCCCCGGTGCATCCAGGCTTCCTCGCGCGCGGAATGCGAGAACAGCTTGACCGTGGCGATGTTGGTATAGCTGTCCACCACCTGCCCGGTCATGGCCGAGCGCGCATCCGCCTGCGCCTGCGCCACCCGGCCCAGGCGCGGCACGATCTGCCACAGCATCACCCCGTAGCCCACGGCCCACAGCAGGAAGGGCAGCGCCAGCCGCCAGTCCTGGCTGGCCGCCAGCGCCAGCGCGCCGATGAAATAGACGACGACATAGGTGCCGACATCCATGACCTTCATCGCCACCTCGCGCACCGCCAGCGCGGTCTGCATCAGCCGCTGCGCGATCCGGCCGGCGAATTCGTCCTGGAAATAGCCGATCGACTGGCGCAGCAGATAGCGATGCGCCTGCCAGCGGATGCGCTGCGGGAAATTGCCCATCAGCGTCTGGTGCAGCACCAGGCTGCTGAGCAGGTTCAGCCCCGGCAGCAGCACCAGCAGCAGCACCGCCATCAGCGCCAGCCGCCCGCCCTCGACCTGCCAGAACTGGTCGCGCGGGGTGTCGGCCAGCCGGTCCACCAGATCGCCCAGATAACCGAACAGCGCCACCTCGATCAGCGCGATCAGCGCCGATCCCAGGGCCAAGAGCACCAGCCAGGGCAGCGCGCCACGGCTGTAATGGATCACGAAGCGTCCCAGCGTCCGGGGCGGCATTCCCGGCGCGTCCGAGGGATAGGGATCGATGCGGCGCTCAAACCAGCCGAACATGGCGGCTCACCTTGTCAGTTCCGGGGTTTCATCGGCAGGGCCGGCCTTGCTGGCCCATGCGGCGGGCGAAGTCAAGCCCGCCCGGCCTGGCTGATCTTTGTCAAGTGGTGGAACGAAGCCGGCACGATCCGGTTGCATTCCCATGGTGACACGACCATCGCGACAAGAGGAGGAGCCCATGCCCGTCAAGGATCTGAAAGACCTCTATCTGGACCAGCTCAAGGATCTCTATTCCGCCTGCAAGCAGGCCATGCCGGTGGTGACCGAGATGGGTCGCCATGCCCGTTCGCGCGAACTGGCCGAGGCGCTGATCGCCGGCAACCAGGGCATCGCCCGCGGCATCGAGGTCCTGGCCGAGCTGTGCGAGCGCCACGACACCGACCCGACCGGAGAGCTGTGCAAGGGCATGGAGGGGCTGGCCCTGGAAGCCCGCCGGCACGCGGTCGAGGCGGATTTCGTCGACGAGGACGCCCAGGACGCGGCGATCATCGCCCAGTACCAGCGCATGGTCCATTACGCGATCGCCGGCTATGGCTGCCTGCGCAGCTTCGCCAGCCGGCTGGACTTCGCGGACGACGCGGCGGCCCTGCAGGAATGCCTGGACCACACCTGGAGCGGCGACCGCCACATGACCGCCATCGCCGAGGGCAGCGTCAACGAGGCGGCGCTGGACGGCAAGTAGTCTGCCCTCGCCGACCCGGACGCCCCGCGCCCAGAGACGCCGCGTCTAGAGATGCCTGATCTCGGGCGCGGGGTTCCACCAGTTGTCATGGGCGCCATCCGCCCACCAGACCGGGGCCGCGACCAGCTCGTCCTGGCCGGCATCGTCCAGCGCCGAGACGCAGACCTGCAGGAAGCGGCCGCCCATCTCGGCGATGTCGCCCTGCGTCCACAGCCGCGTGCCGCAGCGCACGCAGAACCAGTGATGCATGTCGATGCCGTCGTCCTGCGCGCGCGGCGTCTCGGCCAGATAGGCGTCGCCGCGGGTCAGGCGGAACCCGTCGGGATCGGGCAGGCGCATTTCCCAATAGCGCATCTTGCGGCAGAAGCTGCAATTGCAGCGCATCGTGCCCTCGGCCAGGTCGCCATCGGCCTCGAAGCCGACGGCGCCGCAGAAACAGCTGCCGTGATAGGTCTTCATGCCGCCTCCCCCTCCTGCTGCGCCTGGCCGTGATGGACGGCCTCGATATTGTTGCCGTCCGGGTCCAGGATGAAGGCGCCGTAATAGCCGGGATGGTATTCGGGCCGCAGCCCCGGCGCGCCGTTGTCCTGCCCGCCCGCCGCCAGCGCCGCCGCGTGGAAGGCATCGACCCCGGCCCGGTCGGTCGCGGCGAAGGCGACATGCACCCCGCCCGAGGCGGCCTTGCCCGAGCCGATCCAGAAATCCGGCTTGCCGCCCCGGCCATAGCCCAGATGCGCGCCCTGCCCGCCGGTCATGGCCTCGCTCACCTCCATCACCACAGAGATCCCCAGCGGCGCAAGCGCCGCGTCATAGAAGGCGCGCGACCGCGCCAGGTCCGCCACGGCGATTCCGATATGGTCGATCATGATGCTCTCCTTTTCTCGGGGTCATGATCGCGCGGGGCTGCTGACAGTTCCGGTCAGCAGCCTACCGATAGCGCCCGCCGCGCTGAAGCACCTCGATCTGGTAGCCGTCGGGATCGGCGATGAAGAAGAACCGCGCGATCACCTCGCCCGCCGGAGCGAAATCGACCAGCTTGCGGGGCGCGAAGCCCTCGGCCTCCAGCCGGGCGTGCAGCGCGTCCAGGTCCTCGACCGAGAAGGCCACATGGCCATAGCCCTCGCCCAGGTCATAGGGCTGGGTCCGGCCCTTGTTGACGGTCAGCTCCAGCTCGGTCCCGCTTTCACCATTCGACAGGTAGATCAGCGTGAAATCGGGAAAATCCAGCCGCTCGGCGACCTTCAGCCCGAAGACCCGGTCGTAGAACGCGACCGAGCGTTCCTCGTCCAGCACGCGGATCATGGAATGGATGTATTTCGCCATGGGGTTTCCCTTCGCTGTCGATATCCCCGCGCCATAGCACATGCGCCATGAAATGCCATCGATGCGGACCGCCGCCGAGATCCGCCGCCCGGCTGGAACCCGTCGCCATTGGCAGCGCCGGCCCGCCTTGCCATGATGGCCGGGATCTTCGCTCAAGCCGGGAAACATGATGGAAAACCAGGTGCGCAAGCTGTTCGCGCGATACGAGCGCTTCTCCAACCGGGCCCTTGGCGGCAAGATCGACCTGGACGAGCTGGCATCGCTCTATGCTTCCGAGTTCATCGGGGCAGCGCCCGCCGGGGTGAGGACCGGAAGGAACGATGACCAGTTCCGAAGGGTCATGGCGCAGGGCTATGACCATTATCGGGCGATCGGGACGAAGGAGATGCGGATACGCGACATCCGCCTGTCCGCGATGGACGAGCTGCATTGCGTGGCCCATGTTTCCTGGACCGCGACCTATGCCCGGACCGATCGCCCGGACGTGGCGATAGATTTCGAGGTCCACTATCTGGTTCAGCTGCTGGAGGGGGAAGCGAAGGTCTTCGGCTGGGTGTCAGGCGACGAGCAGGCCCTGCTGAAACAGCACGGCATCACCTGAGGGCCGTTTCGCCTTTCGCCGGCGGGTGGGGTGTTGGTCGGGAAGAATGCCTAGCGGACCGCTAGCTCGACCAACTCTTCCAGGGCTGCAAGTCCGGGGTTCGTTGCGAGATATCCCCGAAGCCTGGGATCTTCTGCATAGCGTGGTTGCTGATCCAGTATCTCATGGTCTTCGCCCAGTTCCAGACGCAGCAGCGCAAGAAGATGGTCCACTCTGGAATTGAAACGCTCACACAAGGCTTGTTTCCAGAGACTCGGATCGGGCGGATAGATCGGATTGAGATACCGGGAATGGGCGGCATCAAGCTGGTCGCGCAATTGTTGGGCCACGTTGGAAAGAACAACCTTCGGTTTGCGGCGGATCTTTCCCTCGAGGTCATAGAGTGTCGCATCAACCGGCCCCCCGTCGAGGCTCGCGAGAGTCATGCTGTCCCCCGCCCAAAGGCATCCACCCGCGCCGTAATCGAAGAAGAACCTGAGAACGCCCTTTGCCATGCCGACAATTTAGACGCTTGGTAAACGACAAGAAAGTCCCGCGCAGCAGACCACCCGATGATCACCAAAAAAAGGCCGCCCTTTCGGGCGGCCCCTCTGTCTTGCGGTTGCGGTCGGGGGCCTGGCCCCGGCCGCTCACTCGATGATCTTGGAGACCACGCCGGCGCCAACCGTGCGGCCGCCCTCGCGGATGGCGAAGCGCAGCTTCTCTTCCATCGCGATCGGCGCGATCAGCTCGACCTCGAACTTCAGGTTGTCGCCCGGCATCACCATCTCGGTGCCCTCGGGAAGCTTCACCGTCCCGGTCACGTCCGTCGTGCGGAAGTAGAATTGCGGGCGGTAGTTCGCGAAGAACGGCGTGTGACGGCCGCCCTCTTCCTTGGTCAGGATGTAGGCCTCGGCCTCGAACTTGGTGTGCGGCTTGACCGAGCCCGGCTTGCACAGCACCTGGCCGCGCTCCACGCCGTCGCGGTCGATGCCGCGCAGCAGCGCGCCGATGTTGTCGCCGGCTTCACCACGATCCAGCAGCTTGCGGAACATCTCGACCCCGGTGCAGGTGGTCTTCTTCGTGTCGCGGATGCCGACGATCTCAAGCTCGTCGCCCACGTTCACCGCGCCGCGCTCGACGCGGCCGGTCACCACCGTGCCGCGGCCCGAGATCGAGAACACGTCCTCGATCGGCATCAGGAACGGCTGGTCAACGGCGCGCTCGGGCGTCGGGATGTATTCGTCCACCGCAGCGATCAGCGCCCGGATCGAATCCTCGCCGATCTCCTTGTCGCGGCCTTCCAGCGCCGCCAGCGCCGAGCCCTTGATGATCGGAATGTCGTCGCCCGGATAGTCGTAGCTGCTCAGCAGCTCGCGCACCTCCATCTCGACCAGCTCCAGCAGTTCCTCGTCATCCACCTGGTCGACCTTGTTCAGGTAGACGACCATGAAGGGGATGCCCACCTGGCGGCCCAGCAGGATATGCTCGCGCGTCTGCGGCATCGGGCCGTCGGCCGCGTTCACCACCAGGATCGCCCCGTCCATCTGCGCCGCGCCGGTGATCATGTTCTTCACGTAGTCCGCGTGGCCCGGGCAGTCCACATGCGCGTAGTGGCGGTTCTCGGACTCGTATTCCACATGCGCCGTCGAGATCGTGATCCCACGCGCCTTCTCCTCCGGCGCGCCGTCGATCTGGTCATACGCCTTGAACTCGCCGAAATACTTCGTGATCGCAGCCGTCAGCGTCGTCTTGCCGTGGTCAACGTGACCAATCGTCCCGATGTTGACGTGCGGTTTCGTCCGTTCAAACTTTGCCTTTGCCATAAGGGCCTCCTGATCGCGGGGCGTGGCTGAGCGAGGGCCCCGATTAAGCGTGCGCCGCGATGTATAAGGCGGTCGGGGAAAAATCAAGTGCGCCAGAGCGCGGAATGAGCCAGTCTGGTCAGGGGAACCGCACAGGCCGGCCTCACGTTTCCAGGGGGGAAGTCCTGCCCTTGCGGCAGCGACAGCAAAAGGACGAAAACATGAGCCTCATGAAGACTTTGGCCCGCGTCGCCGCGGGCGTCGTTCTGGCGAAGGGCATCGGCGCCGCCATGCAGCACCGCCAGCAGCAGGGCGGCGGCCAGGGCGGCGGGCAGATCCGCGATTCGCGCGGCGCGCGGCAGGGCGGTTTGCTGGACGAGCTTTTCGGCAACAACATGGGCCAGCAGGGCGGCGGCAGCCTGGGCGGAATGCTGGGGCAGGTCCTCGGCGGCAGCCGCGGCAGCGGCGGCGCCACGCCCTATGGCGGGCCGAACTCGGCCGGCGCGCAGGGGGGCTTGGGCGGGATGCTGGACCGCATGACCCAGACCTCGCGCGGCCGTTCCGGCGGCCAGGGCGGGCTGGGCGACCTGCTGGGCCAGCTGGCCGGAGGCGGCAGAAGCACGCAGGCCGGCGCGCAGGGGGGCGCCTCGGGCGGTCTTGGCGATCTTCTGGGCGGGCTGCTTGGCGGCGCGGCCGGGGGCGCCGCCGCGGGCGGCCTGGCCCGCAAGGATTCGCAGCCCGCGAACGATGCCAGCTTCGGCGAGCTGTTCAACGACGCCATCTCGCATGACGGCGAGCCCGAGGTGGCGCCGACGCCCGAACAGAACGCGGTGGCGGGGCTGATGCTGAAGGCGATGATCCAGGCGGCCAAGTCCGACGGCCGCATCGACGAGGCCGAGAAGCAGCGCCTGCTGGGCGAACTGGGCGATCTGGACGATGACGAACGGCAGTTCATCCGCGAGCAGATGGCCGCGCCGATCGACGCCGAGGCCCTGGCCCGCGAGGTGCCGAAGGGGCTGGAGCCGCAGGTCTACCTGATGTCGCTGATGGCCATCGATTTCGACAACGAGGCCGAGGCGCGCTATCTGGACGCGCTGGCCCGCGCGCTGGGGATCGAACGCGCCGAGGTCAACCGCATCCATGACGAGCTTGGCGCCACGCGGCTTTACAGCTGAGGTCGCACGACGGCGCAGCGGATCGGGGGCGGGGCGGCGGTCCCGCCCCTTTCGCATGGGGAGGCCCGCCCGGCCCTCTCATGGCAAACCCCTCATAGCAAAAGCGTGATCGGAGAGCCGGCAAGGTTGCGAGACGGGAAAGCCTCTGCCACTCTGCCAGACGTGCGGAATTTGCACGGATTTTCAGATTGCTAACCTTCGCCGCTCGCGAGCCTTTCCAGGAGCCAGCCATGCGTCACATGCTTTGCGCCGCCACCCTTGCCGCCCTGACCCTTCCCGCCATCGCCCATTCCCAATCCGCCGAGGACGTGCTTGCCGCGCGCCAGGGCTACATGAAGCTGATCGGCCTCAACACGGGCGTGCTTTCGGGCATGGCCCGCGGCAATATCGATTACGACGAGGATCGGGCAGCGGCGGCCGCCGCCAACCTCGAGGCGCTGGTCCGCTATGACGCGCCGGGGCTCTTCGTGCCGGAAACCTCCAGCGACGACCTGGCCAATTCGGGCGCGCTGCCCGCGATCTGGGACAATCCCGAGGATTTCGGCGCGAAATTCGCGGCGCTTGGCGACGCGGTCGCGGGCAGCACCGACGCGGTCCGCGGCGGGCAGGGCAATGTCGGCGCGGCGCTTCAGCAGATCGGCGGCGCCTGCAAGGACTGCCACGACGACTATCGCAAGCCGGAATGATGGAGGGCCGGGCCGAACGTATCAGGGTCTGGGACCCGGCCCTGCGCCTCTTCCATTGGCTGCTGGCGGCCCTGGTCATCGCGAACTGGCTTCTCGGCCAGTTCGGGCCGAACGTGATGACGCTGCATTTCTGGCTGGGCTACGCGATCCTGGCGCTGCTGGCCTTTCGCCTCGTCTGGGGCTTCATCGGCCCGGAACCCGCGCGCTTCACAAGCTTCCTGCGCGGTCCCTCGGCCATCCTGTCCTATCTGGGCGGCATCGCCCGGCGCGAGCCCAGCAACTGGCCGGGCCACACTCCGCTTGGCGCGCTGTCGGTGGTCGCGATGCTGGCTGTGCTGCTGGTCCAGGTCGGGACCGGGCTGATCTCGGACCCGCTGGACTATGTGAATATCGGCCCGCTGGCCGACCAGGTCGGCAGCGCCACGGCGCGCAAGGCGGTCGGCTGGCACCGGCTGGGCGGCAACATCATCCTGCTGCTGGTCCTGCTGCATGTCGGCGTGATCCTGTTCTACCGGCTCTGGAAGAACGAGGACCTGGTGCGGCCGATGATCACCGGCTGGAAATGGGTGCGCCGGCGCTGAAAGAACATTCTTGCCTCCGGCGGGGATATTTTAACCAAGATGAAAGGTTTTTCCGGCAGATTGGGCGGGCGGTACAGGCGGGGACGCCGATGACCGCCCAAGGTGAAAGCGCCCTGCCGGGCCGCCCTTTCCGGGGCCGTCGCGGCAGGGCGTCGCTCTTTCATCTTGGCACAAATATCCTGGGGAGGCCGCCGCTTGCGGCGGCCGGGGCGAAGCCCCGCCGACAGCCGATACCGGGCACGACGCCGCAATTCCGACCGGCGACCGGCGGCAGCCCGCCGGCCATCCGTCGCGGCGCCGATCAGGCGAAGCGGTTGTCGCGCGGGAAGCCGCGCGGCGCCATGCGCCCGGCGCTGGCGCGCTTGCCCAGCCATTCGGACAGGTCCGGCTCGGTGCGGGTCTTGCCGCCGCCCATCGGCCAGCTGAGCCCCTCGGCCAGCGTCAGGCAGATCGCGTCGGACAGCCCGCCATCCTTGAACTTCTGCAGCCGGACGCCCTTGCCGCGGCCCATTTCCGGCAATTCGGCCAGCGGGAAGACCAGCAGCTTGCGGTTCTCGCCGACCACGGCGACATGGTCGCCGCTGACCGGGCGGCACAGCAGCGCCTCGCCGTTCAGGACCTGCTTGCCGGATTTCGTCTGCGCCAGGATGTCGCCCGCGCCCACGACGAAGCCGTCACCGGCCTTCGAGGCGACCAGGTATTTCTCGCCCTCGCGCCAGGGGAAGACGGCGATCACCTCGGCCTCGTTGGGCAGGTCGATCATCAGACGCAGCGGCTCGCCCATGCCGCGGCCGCCGGGCAGGTTGTTCGCCGGCAGGGTATAGAAGCGCCCGTTCGAGGCGAAGACCATCAGCTTGTCGGTCGTCTCGGCATGAAGCGCCAGGCCCGGCCCGTCGCCATCCTTGAACTTGACCTCGGCCTCCAGCGGCTGGTGCCCCTTCATGGCGCGGATCCAGCCCATCTTCGAGAGGATCACGGTCAGCGGCTCGCGCTCGATCATCGAGTCGAGGTCGACCGGGGCGACCTCGGCGGCTTCCGAGATCAGGGTGCGGCGCTGGCCCTCGGGCGTCGACTTGCCGAACTGGTTGCGCACGTCCTTCAGCTGCTCGGTGACGCGGGCCCATTGCGCGCCCTCGTCGGCCAGCATGGCCTGCAGCCCCTCGCGTTCCTCAAGCAGGGCGTCGCGCTCGGCGCGCAGCTCGATCTCTTCCAGCTTGCGCAGGGCGCGCAGGCGCATGTTCAGGATCGCCTCGACCTGCACGTCGGACAGGCCGAATTCGGCCATCATCACCGCCTTCGGCTCGTCCTCGTGGCGGATGATCTCGATCACCCGGTCGAGGTTCAGATAGGCGACCAGGTAGCCTTCCAGCACCTCCAGCCGGGCGGCGATCTTCTCCAGCCGGAAATTCGCGCGGCGCACCAGTACCTCGCGGCGGTGGTCCAGGAAGGCGCGCAGGACCTCCTTGAGGCTGCAGACCTTCGGCACCCGCCCGTCGATCAGCACGTTCATGTTCAGGCTGAAGCGGATCTCCAGGTCGCTGACCTTGAACAGCGCCGCCATCAGCTGCTCGGGGTCGACGCTGCGGGTCCTCGGCTCCAGCACGATGCGGATATCCTCGGCGGATTCGTCGCGCACATCGGCCAGGATCGGGATGCGGCGGGTCTGGATCAGCTCGGCCAGGCGCTCGATCAGCTTGGATTTCTGAACCTGGTAGGGGATCTGGGTGACGACGACCTGCCATTGCCCGCGGCCCAGATCCTCCTGTTCCCATTTCGCGCGGATCCGGAAGGCGCCGCGGCCGGTGCGATAGGTCTCGGCGATGGTTTCGCGGCTTTCGACGATGACGCCGCCGGTCGGGAAATCGGGCCCCTGGATGATGCCCGCCAGCGTGTCGTCGCGCGCGTCGGGCGTCTTGATCAGGTGCAGGCAGGCGTCGATGACCTCGTGCAGGTTGTGGGGCGGGATGTTCGTCGCCATCCCCACCGCGATCCCCGAGGCGCCATTGGCCAGAAGGTTCGGGAAGGCCGAGGGCAGCACGATGGGTTCGGTCAGCGTGCCGTCGTAATTGGGGCGGAAATCGACCGAATCCTCGGCCAGCCCGTCCATCAGCGCCTCGGAGGTCTGCGCCAGGCGCGCCTCGGTATAGCGGGCGGCGGCCGGGTTGTCGCCGTCGATATTGCCGAAGTTCCCCTGCCCGTCCACCAGCGGATAGCGCATGGCGAAATCCTGCGCCAGCCGCGCCATCGCGTCATAGATCGCCGCATCGCCATGGGGGTGATAGTTGCCCATCACGTCGCCGGTGATCTTGGCCGACTTGCGGAAGGCGCCGTTGGGGGCCAGCCGCAATTCGCGCATCGCATAGAGGATGCGGCGATGCACCGGCTTCAGCCCGTCGCGGGCATCGGGCAGCGCGCGGTGCATGATCGTGGACAGCGCATAGGTCAGGTAACGCTCGCCGATGGCGCGGCTGAGCGGTTCGGCCTGCGTGTTCTGTTCGGGGTCGAGGGGCATTTCGTCGGACATGCCGCCTTGGATATTCCCACGCGCGCCGCCGGTCCAGACGGAATTTCCCCCACCCTGCCGCGGCGGAACGAAGCCGCCGGTCGTAGCGTTGGGCGCCGACCTGCGCTAAACGGAAAGACGTGGGGCCTGGAGGGGGTGTTATCGGACGATGATTCGACTGTTCCTGCTGATCGCGGCGACGCTGGCCGGCTTCTATGTGCTGCTTGCGGCCTTCGGCGATCCCGGCGCGCGGCCGATCGCGTCGCAGGTCCCGGAACCCGCAACCGCCGCGCCCCCCGCCCCCCCGGCCGAGGAAGGCACGCTGGCCGAGGCGCTTGGCGAAGGCGCCGGCACCGGGGCCGAGGGCGAGCCGCCCGCCGACCTGGTCCAGGCCAGCTCGCAGACGCCCGAACAGGTCCAGCGCTTTCCCGGCCCGCCGCTGGAACCCTCGCCCGAACATGCCGGGCAGGCGCCCCAGCCTGCGGCAGGCCAGCCCCCGGCGGGCGCCGAGGGGCCGATCCTCTATGTCACCGGCAGCCGGGTGAACATGCGGGCGGGGCCCTCGACGGGCGATGCGGTGCTGACCGCGCTGACCGCGGGCACGGCGGTCGAGGCGCTGGGGCCGACCGACGCCGCATGGGTCAATATCCGCGCGCCGGGCGGTCAGGTCGGCTATGTCTCGGGGCAGTTCCTGTCGGGGTCGGCGAACTGAGATGACCGGCCGGGTGCTGATCACGGGATGCTCGTCGGGCATCGGGCTGGATGCCGCGCGCCGGCTGAGGGACGCGGGCTGGCAGGTCGTCGCCACCTGCCGCCGCCCCGAGGACATCGCCGCGCGCCGCGACGAGGGGATCGACTGCCTGCCGCTGGAACTGTCCGACCCGACCAGCGTGATGCTGCTTGCGGAACGGGTGCTGGCGGACGGGCCGCTGGACGCGCTGGTCAACAATGCCGCCTTCGCCCTGCCCGGCGCGGTCGAGGACATGCCGCGCGGCGCCCTGCGCGCGATCTTCGAGGCCAACCTGTTCGGCACCCATGACCTGACCGTGCGGCTGATCCCGCATTTCCGCCGGCACGGGGGGCGGATCGTGAATATCAGCTCGGTCCTGGGGCTGGTCGGCATCCCCTGGCGCGGCCCCTATGTGGCGACGAAATTCGCGCTGGAGGGGCTGACCGACGTGCTGCGGCTGGAAATGCACGGCACCCCGGTCAAGGTCGTGCTGATCGAGCCCGGCCCGATCACCAGCCGCATCCGCGAAAACGCCATCCCGCATTTCGAGCGCTGGGTGGACTGGCAGGCCAGCCCGCGCGCCGATGACTATCGCGCCAGCCTGCTGAAACGGCTCTACGAGCCCTCGGGCAAGGACCGGTTCGAGCTGCCCCCCGGCGCGGTCAGCGACCGGATCCTGACCGCCCTGACCGTGCGAAACCCGGCGCCGCGCTATTACGTCACCACGCCGACGCGGCTTTCGGGGATCGCCCGGCGCATCTTGCCCACGCGCGCACTGGACTGGTTCGCCCGGCGCAGCTAGGGTCCAGCGAATCGCGAAAGTCCCCCTGGAAAGGTGGTTTCCATGCCAGACAAACCGCTCTTCATCCTGATCGTGCTTGCGGGGCTGGTGGTTCTGGTGATCCTGATGACCGGGATCGGCGGCTTCGCGCGGGGCGGCGAATTCAACCGCAAGCACGGCAACCGCATGATGCGCTGGCGGATCATCGCGCAGGCCGTCGCGGTGGTGCTGATCCTGCTGTTCATCTGGGCAAGGGGGCACTGATGGTCGTCCTGAACAAGATCTATACCCGCACCGGCGACAAGGGCGACACGGCGCTGTCGGATGGCAGCCGCGTGGCCAAGCACGACCCGCGGGTCGAGGCATACGGCACCGTGGACGAGCTGAACTCGGTCCTCGGCCTGTGCGGCCTGCATGCCGAGGGGGCGACGGCCGCGCAGCTGGCGGTGATCCAGAACGACCTGTTCGACCTGGGCGCCGACCTGTCGCGGCCGAACATGGCCGCGGACGACCAGGCCGGCTATCCGGTGCTGCGCATCATCGACGCGCAGGTGGCCCGGCTGGAATCCGAGATCGACGCCATGAATGCCGACCTGCAGCCGCTGCGCAGCTTCATCCTGCCCGGCGGCTCGACGCTTTCGGCGCATCTGCACCAGGCGCGCACCGTCGCCCGCCGGGCCGAGCGCCGCGCCACCGAACTGGCGGCTGGCGGGGATGCGAATCCCGCCGCCATCCGCTATCTGAACCGGCTGTCGGACTGGCTCTTCGTGGCCGCCCGGCAAGCCAATGAAAACGGGACGAAAGACGTCCTGTGGGTCCCCGGGGCCAGCCGTTAGCGCCCGCATTCGCAAACGCAGCGTCGAATGCCGATTTTGACCTGTGCAAGCCAGCAACCTGCCGCTAACACTTGCCCCCGACGAAGAACGCAAACCAAAGGGAGAGGAGCCGATGAAGGTTCTGGTGCCGGTCAAGCGCGTGATCGACTACAACGTTAAGGCCCGTGTTCGGGCGGATGGTTCGGGCGTTGATCTTGCGAATGTGAAGATGTCGATGAACCCGTTCGACGAGATCGCGGTCGAGGAGGCGATCCGTCTGAAGGAGAAGGGCGCGGCCTCGGAGGTGGTGGCGGTCAGCATTGGCGTCAAGCAGGCGGCCGAGACGCTGCGCACGGCGCTGGCGATGGGCGCGGACCGGGCGATCCTGGTGGTCGCGGCCGATGACGTGCACCAGGACATCGAGCCCCTGGCGGTGGCGAAGATCCTCAAGGCGGTGATCGACGAGGAACAGCCGAAGCTGGTCATCGCCGGCAAGCAGGCGATCGACAACGACATGAACGCGACCGGCCAGATGCTGGCGGCGCTCCTGGGCTGGGGCCAGGCGGCATTCGCCTCGAAGATCGAGATCGCGGGCGAGGCGGCGAAAGTCACCCGCGAGGTCGACGGGGGGTTGCAGACCATCGAGGTCAGGCTGCCGGCGATCGTGACGGCCGACCTGCGCCTGAACGAGCCGCGCTATGCCAGCCTTCCGAACATCATGAAGGCGAAGAAGAAGCCGCTGGAGGAGAAGACGGCCGCCGATTACGGCGTCGATACCGCCCCGCGGCTGGAGATCGTGACCACCCGCGAACCCGAGGGCCGCAAGGCCGGGATCAAGGTCGGCTCGGTCGACGAACTGGTGGGGAAACTGAAAGAAGCGGGGGTGCTCTGATGGCCGTTCTTCTGTTGGGTGAAGTCACCAATGGCGAGCTGAACCGCGACGCCACGGCCAAGGCGGTGGGCGCGGTCAAGAGCTTGGGCGAGGTGGTGCTGCTCTGCGCCGGCGCCCATGCGAAGGACGCCGCCGCCCAGGCCGCGACGATCGCCGGCGTGGCCAAGGTCCTGGTGGCCGAGGATGCGCGCTACGGCCACCGCCTGGCCGAGCCGACCGCGGCGCTGATCCTGTCGCTGGCGGGGGACTACGACCATATCGTCGCGCCCTCGACCACGGATGCGAAGAACGTGATGCCGCGGGTGGCGGCGCTGCTGGACGTGATGGTGATCCCGGACGTCTCGAAGATCGTCGATGCCGACACCTTCGAGCGCCCGGTCTATGCCGGCAACGCCATCCAGGTGGTGCGCTCGCGCGACGCGAAGAAGGTGCTGACCATCCGCACCGCCAGCTTCGACGCGGCCCCCGACGGCGGCAGCGCCCCGGTCACCGAGGCCGCGCTGGCCGAGGATCCGGGCCTGTCGTCCTGGGTCGCCGACGAGGTGGCCGAGAGCGACCGCCCCGAGCTGACCTCGGCCGGCCGGGTGGTCTCGGGCGGCCGCGGCGTGGGCTCCAAGGAGGACTTCGCGATCATCGAGGCGCTTGCCGACAAGCTCGGCGCCGCGGTCGGCGCCTCGCGCGCGGCGGTCGACAGCGGCTATGCCCCGAACGACTGGCAGGTCGGCCAGACCGGCAAGGTCGTCGCCCCCGAGCTCTACGTGGCGGTCGGCATCTCGGGCGCCATCCAGCACCTGGCCGGCATGAAGGACTCGAAAGTGATCGTCGCGATCAACAAGGACGAGGAAGCCCCGATCTTCCAGATCGCCGATTACGGCCTCGTCGGAGACCTCTTCACAACCGTCCCCGAACTCACCGAAAAGCTCTGACCGCTTCTTCGTTGCCCAAATACCCAAGCACCGACCGCCGGGCCCAAGCCCCGGTGGCCAACCGCCCCCGGCTCCGGGGGCGGTTTTGCATTGCAGCATCCCCCGGCCCGCCCTATCGTCGCGACGATCGAAGAATGGGGGCAAGCATGGCGGTTCAGACGGTTGGCGTGATCGGCGCGGGACAGATGGGCAACGGCATCGCCCATGTCTTCGCCCTTGCGGGCTATGATATCCTGCTGAACGACATCAGCCAGGAGGCGCTGGACAAGGCCCTGGCGCTGATCGACCGGAACCTGGAACGCCAGGTCAGCCGCGGGAAGATCAGCGCCGAGGACAAGAAGGCCGCGCTTGGCCGGATCCGCACCACGCTTAACCTGGCCGAGCTGGGCCAGACCGACCTGGTGATCGAGGCCGCGACCGAGCGCGAGACCGTCAAGCAGGCGATCTTCGAGGACCTGCTGCCGCATCTGAAGCCGAACACGATCCTGACCTCGAACACCTCGTCGATCTCGATCACCCGGCTGGCCAGCCGCACCGACCGGCCCGAGAAGTTCATGGGCTTCCACTTCATGAACCCGGTGCCGGTCATGCAGCTGGTCGAGCTGATCCGCGGCATCGCCACCGACGAGGAAACCTACAAGACCCTGCACGAGGTCGTCGAAAGGCTGGGCAAGACCGCCGCCAGCGCCGAGGATTTCCCCGCCTTCATCGTCAACCGCATCCTGATGCCGATGATCAACGAGGCGGTCTATACGCTCTATGAAGGGGTCGGCAGCGTGAAGTCGATCGACGAATCGATGAAGCTGGGCGCCAACCACCCGATGGGGCCGCTGGAGCTGGCCGATTTCATCGGGCTGGACACCTGCCTTGCGATCATGAACGTGCTGCATGACGGGCTGGCCGACACGAAATACCGCCCCTGCCCGCTTCTGACGAAATATGTCGAGGCCGGCTGGCTGGGCCGCAAGACCGGCCGCGGCTTCTACGATTACCGCGGCGAGGTGCCGGTTCCGACGCGTTGAGTGCCGCGATTGGTCGTTTTCAGACGCGCATGATATGACAGGCCAAAGTTGACTGGTCAGACAATCAAGAAACGCTGGAGGTAGCGATGAAGATCCTCACGACCACGACCGCC
Source organism: Paracoccus sigandri (assembly GCF_003709565.1). Taxonomy (GTDB): domain Bacteria; phylum Pseudomonadota; class Alphaproteobacteria; order Rhodobacterales; family Rhodobacteraceae; genus Paracoccus; species Paracoccus siganidrum. Next base: position 237,281 of record NZ_QNRC01000005.1, read on the forward strand.
GCGCTGATGCTGTCGGCGCTGGCCCTGCCCGCCCTGGCCCAGGACCCGGCAAATTGCGGCACGGTGCGCTTCTCGGATCCGGGCTGGACGGACATCACCGCGACCAACGGCGTCGCGGCGGTGCTGCTGTCGGCGCTCGGCTATACGCCCGATATCGCGACGCTCTCGGTCCCGGTGGGCTACGAGGCGCTGAAGAACGGCCAGACCGACATGTTCCTCGGCAACTGGATGCCCGCGCAGCAGAGCTTCCGCGACGACCTGGATGCCACCGGCGGGATCGTCGAGCTGGTGCAGAACCTGGAAGGCGCGAAGTTCACCCTGGCGGTGAACAAGGCCGGCGCCGATGCGGGTGTGGCGGATTTCGCCGATCTGGATGCCCACAGGGACGCCTTCGACGGCAAGATCTACGGGATCGAGCCCGGCGCGCCGGCGAACCAGTCGATCCACGCGATGATCGAGGCCGACGAATTCGGGCTGGGCGACTGGGAACTGGTCGAAAGCGGCGAACAGGCGATGCTGGCGCAGGTCACGCGCAATGCCTCGGTGCCGACGGTGTTCCTGGCCTGGGCGCCCCATCCGATGAACGAGGCGATCGAGATCACCTATCTGTCGGGCGGCGACGCGCAGTTCGGCCCGGATTTCGGCGGCGCGACGGTCCACACCCTGGCCCGCCAGGAATGGGTCGAGGCCTGCCCCAATGCCGCGAAACTGCTGAGCCAGCTGGTCTTCGACGTGCCGATGGAAAACGTGCTGATGGGCAAGATCCTGGATGAGGGGATGGACCCGCAGGATGCCGCGACGGAATGGATGGCCGACAATCCCGACCGGCTGGCCGAGTGGCTGGACGGGGTGACGACGCTGGACGGCCACCCGGGTCTGGCGGCGGTCGAGGCTGCGGTGGGCGGATAAGCACCTTGCAACCGAACATCCTGATCCTGATGGCGGATCAGCTGTCGGGGGTGCTGTTCCCCGACGGCCCCGCCGATTTCCTGCACACGCCGAACCTGCGGCGGCTGGCCGAACGCTCCACCCGCTTCGCCAATGCCTATACCGGCAGCCCGCTTTGCGCGCCGGGACGGGCCAGCTTCATGTCGGGGCAGTTGCCGCGCCGCACGCGGGTCTATGACAATGCCGCCGAATTCGCCTCGGACATCCCGACCTATGCCCATCACCTGCGGCGGGCCGGCTACCAGACCACGCTGTCGGGCAAGATGCATTTCGTCGGCCCCGACCAGCTGCACGGCTTCGAGGAGCGGCTGACCACCGACATCTATCCCGCCGATTTCGGCTGGACCCCCGATTACCGCAAGCCGGGCGAGCGGATCGACTGGTGGTATCACAACCTGGGCTCGGTCACCGGCGCGGGCGTGGCCGAGATCACCAACCAGCTGGAATATGACGACGAGGTCGCCTATCACGCCTGCCGCAAGCTCTACGACCTGGCGCGCGGCGGGGATGCGCGGCCCTGGTGCCTGACGGTCAGCTTCACCCATCCGCATGATCCCTTCGTGGCGCGACGCCGTTACTGGGATCTCTACGACGGCATCCCCCAGCTGGAGCCGCCCGAGCCAATCGCCCATGACGATCAGGACCCGCATTCGCGGCGCCTGATGGAGGCCGCCGAATGGGACGCCTTCCAGATCACCGACGATCATGTCCGCCGGGCGCGGCAGGGCTATTTCGCCAATATCAGCTATGTCGACGACAAGATCGGCGAGATCCTGGACGTGCTGGAGGCGACGCGGCAGGACCCGATCATCCTGTTTTTGTCCGATCACGGCGAGATGCTGGGCGAGCGCGGGCTGTGGTTCAAGATGAGCTTCTTCGAGGGCTCGGCGCGGGTGCCGCTGATGATCTCGGCCCCCGGCATGGCGCCGGGACGCGTCGACCGGCCGGTCAGCACCATCGACGTGCTGCCGACCCTGTGCGACCTGGCCGGCCTGCCGATGGACGAGATCGCGCCCTGGACCGACGGCGAATCGCTGGCCTCGGGCGGGGCGGATCGCGGGCCGGTGGCGATGGAATACGCGGCCGAGGGCAGCGTCGCGCCGATGGTCGCGCTGCGCGACGGGCGCTGGAAATACATCGCCTGCGCCGCCGATCCCGAAATGCTGTTCGACCTTCAGGCCGACCCGGCCGAGCGCGTCAACCTGGCCGGCGATCCGGCCCATGCCGCGACCCTGGGCCATCTGCGGGCGGCGGCCCATGCGCGCTGGGACCTGGACGCCTATGACGCCGAGGTGCGCCAGTCGCAGGCACGCCGCTGGATCGTCTACGAGGCGCTGCGCAACGGCGCCTATTACCCCTGGGACCACCAGCCGCTGCAACGCGCGTCCGAACGTTACATGCGCAACCACATGGACCTGAACGTGCTGGAGGAAAACCAGCGCTTCCCCCGCGGCGAATAGGCAAAGGGCCGGTCGTCCCGGCCCTTGCTTCCGTCATTGCGCGACATCAGGCGTCGGTCTTGTCGCCGCGCTGCTGCATGAACTGGTCGAATTCGGCCTTGTCCTTGGCCTCCCGCAGCTTCTGAAGGAAATCGACGAATTCGCGATGCTCGTCCTCCAGCCGCTTCAGCGTCTCGCTGCGATAGGCGTCGAAGGCCGAGTTTCCGGTGGGCGCCGCATGATAACGCGGGCCATGCGTGCGTTTGCTGCATCCGAACATGCGCTTGCTCCAGATCATGTAGGCGAGGATGGCCAGACCGACCGGCCAGAACAGGACGAAGCCAAGGACCATCGCGGCGATCCAGGCGGGCTTGCCCCGCTCGTCCAGCCAGTCGCGGACACGGCCGAACGGCCCGGTCGCGCTTGCGTCGATGATCCGATGGCCCGGCAGAGAGTGCGAGGCGCTGTGCATCTGGGTGATCCCTCCATGTTAATGTTAATCACATTTACATAGATGGGTCGCAGAGGACGGCCTTCAAGGGGCGGCATGCATTTTTTCAGTCGGAGATCAGGCCCAGCCCGCGCAGATAGATGATGGCGGCGCTTTCCAGCATCTCGGAGGGCTCGACCGAGCTGCGCCGGCCGGGGCGCCCGCGCGAGAACAGCTCGACCACGCCATGGCTCAGCGCCCAGATGTGATTCGCGACCATCCGGGCCGGGGGGCGCTGGCCGGGCGGCAGGCGTTCGGCAAGGGTTTCGGCGGCGCGCAGCAGCACGCCCTGCGCGCGTTCCGAGGCGCGCGACAGCTCGGCATTGCCGGCGATCGAGATGCCCGATTCGAACATCGCCATGTAGAAGCCCGGCCGGTCGCGGGCGAAATCCAGATAGGCCTGGCCCATGCGCAGGAAGGCCGACAGCGGTTTCGGGCGGCCATCGTCGAAGGCGCGTTCCAGCCGGTCGGCGAATTCCAGGAAGCCCTGGCGCGCGACCTCTTCCAGCAGGTCCTCGCGCCCCTTGAAATGGCGATAGGGGGCGGCGGGCGAGACGCCGGCGCGGCGCGCGGCCTCGGTCAGGGTGAAGGCCTGCGGCCCCATCTCCTGGATCAGCGCCGAGGTCGCGTCGACCAGCGCCTGCCGCAGATTGCCGTGGTGATAGGGTTTGCGCTCGACCACCTCGCCGTGGCCCTACATGCCTTCGCCGAAGTAATCCGCGACCAGCGCCTCCAGCGCATCGGCAAGCGCCGCGGCCTCGGGCCCGCTGGTCGTGACCCGGATCGTGCTGCCGCGCGGGGCGGTCAGCATCAGCAGGCCCATGATCGAATCGCCCGCGACGCTGAGCCCGTCCTTCTCGACCTCGGCCTGGGCGTTGAACCGTTCCACGACATCGACGAATTTCGCGCTGGCCCGCGCATGCAGGCCCTTCACGTTGACGATTTCAAGCTGGCGGGTGACCGGCGCGCTCATCTGGCATGGCTTCCCGGATCGAACACGGCCTCCAGCGGCACATTGTAGGAGTTGATGTATTTGCGCCCGGCTTCCTTGGCGAAGGCCACGGCATCGGGCACCGGCAGGTGCCGCGACTTGGCCAGCTTGACCAGCATCGGCAGGTTGGCGCCGTAAAGGATGGTCCGGTCCTGCATCGCGCAGGCAGGCAGGGACAGGTTCGAGGGCGAGCCGCCGAACAGGTCCGTGACGACCACGACTCCATCGCCCCGGTCCACCGCATCGGCGGCGGCCCGGATCTCCGCCGTCTTGGCGGCCCGGTCGTGGTCATCCTCGATCATCACCGCCGCGATCCCGCTTTGGGGACCGACGACATGCTCGACCGCCGACAGATATTCCCGCGCCAAACCACCATGCGCAACGATGACAATTCCGATCAACGCGCTCCACCAAGTCCTAAGGGCCGCATCGCGTCATCGTCCTGCCTCCGGCGCGGGCATTCGGGCCGAATCACTCGGCAGAATGTCACCGGAATTGGACGACGCCATGACACGGCGCTCGAGTTCCCGATGCCTTATTGACACCGGCCAGCCAGCATCTGCAAGCGCAACCGCCATTTTTTCCACCATTGTGACGGAACGGTGTTGCCCTCCGGTACACCCGAAGCCGATCGCCAGGTGCGATTTGCCCTCTTCGACATGGGCGGGCAGCAGAAAAAGGATCAGGTCGCGGATGCGGCTGAAGAATTCGTCATAGCGGGAATCAGCGGCGACGAAGCCCTGCACCCCCGCATCGCGGCCGTCCAGGGCGCGCAGGTCCGGCTCCCAATGCGGATTGGCCAGGAAGCGGCAATCGAACATCAGGTCCAGCCCGCGCGGCACGCCGCGCTTGTAGGAAAAGCTGTGCAGCGACAGGCTGAGCCGACGCCCCTCGCGGCCGCCGAACCACAGCGCCAGCTCCGCCTTCAGTTCGTGCGGCGACAGCTCCGAAGTATCCACCAGCACATCGGCCCTGACCCGGATCGGCGACAGCAGGTCGATCTCGGCCAGCACCCCTTCCATGGGCGCCTCCTCGGGCATCAGCGGGTGGCGGCGCCGGGTTTCGCTGTAGCGGCGCACCAGCACGTCGGCGGCGCAGTCCAGATACAGCACCTGCGGCGCGAAATCCGGGTTCCGGGTCAGCGAATCGATCAGCTCGATCAGGTTCGAGGCCGAAAAGTCGCGATTGCGCACATCCAGCCCCAGGGCCAGCGGCGCCGGCCGCGACGGCCCGTCCAGCAGGCGCGGGATCAGCGACAGGGGCAGGTTGTCGATGGCCTCGAAGCCCAGATCCTCCAGCACGTTGATCGCCGTCGAACGCCCAGCGCCCGACGGCCCGGTGACCAGCACCAGCCGCTGCCCCGCGCGCTGCGCGGTGTCATGCTCGTCGATCCTGGTCGCGTCCTCAGCCATCTCGGCCTCATTTCCTCGGCTGGGGCCGTTCATTCGGCCCGTCCGGTCAATAGCAGCTGCCGCAATGCAGCATAAAGATGCGGGCGATAGGGCCCAAGCACAAGAGGCAGAGACATTCCCGCAACAGAGTGTGACCTAAATGGCGGCAACCGCTGATCCTCGGCGCGGCCCAGGTCGACCGCCAGGGCCAGCGGAACGGGTCCCGAGACGGGCGCATCCAGGATCCCCACGCCGCGCGCCTCGATCCGGCCGCGCAGTGCCTGCGGCGCGCGGGCGATCAGCCGGCCGCCCTCCACCGCGACATCCGTCCGGTCATCCGCCACCAGCACCGCACCCACCGCCATCAGCTGCAGCGCCAGGCTGGACTTGCCCGACCCCGAGGGCCCGAGGATCAGAAGCCCCCTGCCCTCGACCGCCACTGTCGTCGCGTGCAGCTGCGTCATGCGAATCACCTCCTGGTTCCGATTCTGGCCGATAGTGGTTAATTCAGCGTGCAGAAGCGCCCGCCAGAGGCCCTGTTTGCGATAACATGTTATGTTTCCGCTAACCGTTGGCGCTCGCTTCTTTTTTCATGCGCGCCCCGTGCTATAGGCCGCGCATACTGCGTCATGAAACCGTCGCAGGTCTCTTCAAGTCAGGAGCGATAGCATATGACCACCCGCGTAAACCCGAACTGCCGACTGGAAGATCAGGGAATCGAGGGACTCGGCCGGGTTTATTACAACCTGCTGGAGCCTGCGCTGATGACCGAGGCCGTCGCCCGTGGCGAGGGCAAGCTGGGCCTTGGCGGCACCTTCCTCGTCTCGACCGGCGCCCATACCGGCCGTTCGCCCAAGGACAAGTTCGTCGTCCGCACCCCGGATGTCGAGGACACGATCTGGTGGGACAACAACAAGCCGATGTCCCCCGAGGCCTTCGACCGGCTGCACCAGGACATGCTGGCCCACATGAAGGGCCGCGACTATTTCGTGCAGGACCTGTTCGGCGGCGCCGACCCGGCCGAGCGCCTGGACGTGCGCATCATCACCGAACTGGCCTGGCACGGGCTGTTCATCCGCCACCTGCTGCGCCGCCCGGCGGCCGAGGAACTGGTGGAGTTCACTCCTGAATTCACCATCATCAACTGCCCCGACTTCAAGGCCGACCCGGAACGCCATGGCTGCCGGTCGGAGACCGTGATCGCGCTGAACTTCGCCAAGAAGCTGATCCTGATCGCCAACACCGCCTATGCGGGCGAGAACAAGAAGTCGGTCTTCACGCTGCTGAACTACATCCTGCCGGGCAAGGGCATCATGCCGATGCATTGCAGCGCCAACCACGCGCCGGGCAATCCCGACGATTCGGCGGTGTTCTTCGGCCTGTCCGGCACCGGCAAGACCACGCTCTCGGCCGATCCCTCGCGCACCCTGATCGGCGATGACGAGCATGGCTGGTCCGAGAACGGCATCTTCAACTTCGAGGGCGGCTGCTATGCCAAGACCATCAGCCTGTCGCCCAAGGCCGAGCCGGAAATCTACGCCACCACCTCGCGCTTCGGCACCGTGATCGAGAACATGGTCTATGACGAGGATTCGCTGGAGCTGGATTTCGAGGACAACTCGATCACCGACAACATGCGCTGCGCCTATCCGCTGGAGGCGATCAGCAATGCCTCGGACACCAGCCTGGGCGGGCATCCGAAGAACGTCATCATGCTGACCTGCGACGCCTACGGTGTGCTGCCGCCGATCGCGCGGCTGACGCCGGCGCAGGCCATGTATCACTTCCTGTCGGGCTTCACCTCGAAGACGCCGGGCACCGAGGTCGGCGTGACCGAGCCGATCCCGACCTTCTCGACCTGCTTCGGCGCCCCCTTCATGCCGCGCCGCCCCGAGGTCTATGGCAAGCTGCTGCAGGAAAAGATCGCGCGTCACGGCGCCTCCTGCTGGCTGGTCAATACCGGCTGGACCGGCGGCGCCTTCGGGACCGGCAAGCGGATGCCGATCGCCGCGACCCGCGCCCTGCTGGCCGCCGCGCTGGACGGCAGCCTGAACAACGTGCAGTTCCGCAAGGACCCGAATTTCGGCTTCGAGGTCCCGGTCTCGGTGCCCGGCGTCGAGGACCGGCTGCTGGATCCGCGCCAGACCTGGGCCGACGGCGCCGCCTATGACGCGCAGGCCGCCAAGCTGGTGCAGATGTTCAGCGACAACTTCGCGCAATATCTGGACGCCATCGACGACGAGGTCCGCGCCGCCGCCATCGGCTGAGCGTCGCCTTACCCCAGACACGAAAAGGCCGCGCCCCGGGCGCGGCCTTTTCACATGGCGCCGGGCGGCAGGGCCGCCCGACCTTTGGATCACCTGCTCAGAGGCCCAGGCACCAGCGCATCACCGCCTTCTGGGCGTGCAGGCGGTTCTCGGCCTCGTCCCAGATCACCGAATGCGGGCCGTCCATGACGGCGCTGGTCACCTCGTCCTCGCGATGGGCGGGCAGGCAATGCATGAACAGCGAATCGGGCTTGGCCCGCGCCATCAGCGCCTCGTTCACCTGATAGCCGCGCAGCTGGTTGTGGCGGCGTTCGCGCGCCGATTGCGGATCATGCATGGAAACCCAGGTATCGGCCATGACCAGGTCCGCGCCCTCGACTGCCCTTGCGGGGTCGCGCTCGACGGTGATGCCGACGCCCTGCGCGCGGGCGAATGCCAGCGCCTCGGCTTCCGGGTCCAGCGGCGGTGGCCCCGAGAAGGTGAAGTCATAGCCGAACTGGCCCGCGCCGTGGATGACGCTGGCGCAGACATTGTTGCCGTCGCCCAGCCAGACCACCTTGCGGCCGGCGATGGGGCCGCGATGTTCCTCGAAGGTCATCACGTCGGCCATGATCTGGCAGGGATGGGTGCGGTTGGTCAGCCCGTTGATGACCGGCACGCTGGCATATTCGGCCATTTCCAGCAGCGTCGCCTCCTCGAAGGTGCGGATCATGATCAGGTCGACATAGCGCGACAGCACGCGGGCGGTGTCGGCGATGGTCTCGCCATGGCCCAGCTGCATCTCGGAACCCGACAGCACCATGGTCTGCCCGCCCATCTGCCGCACGCCCACGTCGAAGCTGACGCGGGTGCGGGTCGAGGGTTTCTCGAAGATCAGCGCGACCATGCGGCCGGCCAGCGGCAGGTCGTCGTCCGGCGTGCCCTTCGGGCGACCGTTGCGGGCGGTCTTCATGGCCAGGGCCTGGTCGATGATCGACCTGAGATCGGCCTTGTCGGTCTTATGGATATCCAGGAAATGCTTCATCTATGTGACTTTCGGCGATTTGGGCCAGCAAGCCCGCTTGCGGAGGCGGGGTCAAGGGGGCGCTGCCCCCGCCGCGCGGATGCGCGGCTCCCCCGGGATATTTCTGCCAAGATGAAAGTCATCGCAGGCGCGTCATGATGCGGACGGGATGGCCCTCGGCATCGAGGGCGACATGCGCGCCCGCGAAGCCGGCCTTCCGGTAGGCGCGGATGGCGCGCAGGTTTTCCGGGTCCGGGTCGATCACCAGCACCGTGGCCTGCCCCAGCAGCAGGTCGCCAAGCGCCCTGAGCCAGGCGCCGCCATGGCCGAAGCCCGCCGGCGCGGCGAAGACGTCGATGGCGATCGCATCGGAGGGCAGATGCGCGAAATGCGGGGCGGGCCAGTGATGGGCGGGGTAATGCTGCGCGTAGCCCACCGGCCGATCGCCATGCAGCGCGATCAGCTGCCGCATGGCGGGGTTGTCCAGGTCCTCGGTCACCAGCGCCAGCTGGTGGTCGGGATCCTGCCAGAAGGCCGCGACGCGGGGCTGGCGGAGCCATTCCGCCAGCATCGGCAAATCGTCGCGCCGGACCGGCCTGAAGGCATAGTCAGGCATCGAGGCTTTCGGCCGCCTTCTCCAGCCGGCTGACCGCCTCGGCGATATCCTCGTCCGAGATGTTCAGCGGCGGCAGCAGGCGCAGCGTATCGTCGGCCGCCGGCACGGTCAGGATCTGCTGCCTATAGCCGGCCGCCACCAGATCGGCGGGCGCGACCTTGCATTTCAGGCCCAGCATCAGCCCTTGGCCCCGGACGGAGTCAAAGACCTGCGGATGCGAGGCGACCAGCCCCTCCAGCTTCTGGCGCAGCAGCGCGGCCTTGCGGTTCACCTCGGCCAGGAAGGCGTCGTCGGCGACGATCTCCATCACCTTCGCCCCTACCGCGCAGGCCAGCGGGTTGCCCCCATAGGTCGAGCCATGCGTGCCCGCCACCATGGGTTTCGCCGCCTTTTCGGTGGCCAGCACCGCGCCCAGCGGGAAACCGCCGCCGATCCCCTTGGCGACCATCATGATATCGGGCGCGATCCCCGCATATTCATGCGCGAACAGCCGCCCGGTGCGGCCCATGCCGCATTGCACCTCGTCCAGGACCAGAAGCGCGCCGGTCTGGTCGCAGAGCGCGCGGATCCGGCGCAGATCGTCGTCGGACAGCGGGCGGATGCCGCCCTCGCCCTGCACGGGCTCCAGCATCACCGCGGCCGTATCGGGGCCGATGGCGGCCTCCAGCGCCGCGATGTCGCCCCAGGGCAGCGCCCGGAAGCCCGGCATCAGCGGGCCGAAGCCCCCGGTCATCTTCTCGGACCCGGCGGCGGCGATGGCCCCGGTCGAGCGGCCGTGGAAGGCGCCCTCGAAGGTCAGGATCTCGATCCGCTCGGGCTGGCCGGCGTCGGACCAGTATCTGCGGACCATCTTGATGGCCAGCTCGGCCGCCTCGGTGCCGGAATTGGTGAAGAAGACAGTGTCGGCGAAGGTCTTTTCGACCAGCAGGTCGGCCAGCCGCTCCTGCTGGGGGATCTGGTAGAGGTTCGAGACATGCCAGATCTTCCCGGCCTGTTCGGTCAGCGCCGCCACCAGTTCGGGATGGGCGTGGCCCAGCACGTTGACCGCGATCCCCGCCCCCAGGTCCAGGTATCGGGTGCCGTCCGTGGCGATGGCCCAGGCGCCCTCGCCGCGTTCAAAGGCGATGGGGGCACGGTTATAGGTCGGCAGAACATGCGAAATCATGGCGGATTCCCCGAATGGCATGACAGATTTGCAAGGGCAGGCGTGATCGGACGGCGACGGTTTCCCCAGGCGGGGGCGTCAACGTCGGGAGCGGGCGAAAGAGGCGGTCCATGCGATCATGCCTTCGCCCATAGCGCGGAATTTCCCGGCGCGCAATCACGCTTTCATGCGATAGCCGGATTTCAGCCAGCGCCATGCCAGCCACAGCACCCCCGCCACGCAGAGCCCGCAGATCACCAGCCCGCGCAAGGGCGGCGCGTCGCTGACCCCGGTCACGCCATAGCGGGCGCCGTCGATCAGGTAGAAGATCGGGTTCCAGTGCGACAGCGTGTCGAAGGGCGCGGGCAGGTTCTGTACCGAATAGAAGGTGCCCGACAGAAACGACAGGGGCGTGATGATGAAATTGCTGATCGCCGCCATCTGGTCGAATTTCTGCGCCAGGATCCCGGCCAGGATGCCCAGGCCGCCCAGCAGCAGCGCCGCCAGCAGAACGAATCCCGCCGCCCAGACCGGATGCGCCACTCCCGCCCCGGTCACGACCACCATGCCCGTGCCGATCACCAGCGCCACCAGCCCGGCCCGCACGACCGAGCCCGCCAGATAGCCCGCCAGCAGTTCCCCCGCCGACAGGGGCGGCATCAGCGTGTCGACGATATTGCCCTGCACCTTGGCCGAGGTGATCGAGCTGGAGGTGTTGGCGAAGGCGTTCTGGATCACCGTCATCATCAGGATGCCCGGCCCCAGGAAGACCAGGTAGGGCAGGCCCATCACCTCGCCCCTGCCCTGCCCCAGCGCCAGGGCGAAGACCAGCACGAACAGCCCCGCCGTCATCAGCGGCGCGAAGACGGTCTGCTGCCAGACCGCCATGAAGCGCATCACCTCGCGCGTGGCCAGGGTGCGCAGGCCCAGCCAGTTCACCCGCCCGAAGCGGCGCACCCCCATGGCGGGGCTGTCGGTCATGATCCGGCGTTCCATCGGCTTTGCCTCTTGCGTCATTCAGCGGTCCTTGAATTTCCGCCACCCTGCGGCTATTTCTCGGCATCCCGTTTCTGACGGGACCAATCGCAGGTTTCAAGATGGGGCGGCAGGTCGGACCCGCCCGGAAAGGCAGCCATGTCCTGGACGGATGAACGTGTCGAGACGCTGAAGCGCATGTGGGCCGAGGGTCAGTCGGCCAGCGCCATCGCCAAGGAACTGGGCGGCGTGACCCGCAACGCGGTGATCGGCAAGGTGCATCGCCTGGGCCTGTCGAACCGCAACGACGAGCCGGCCGAGGCCGCGGCCCCCGCCGCCGAGGCCCCGGCCCCCGAGAAGAAGGTCGAGAAGAAGCCGGCCGCCGCGCCCTCGCGCCCCGAGCCCGCGCCGGAACCGGCCGCGGCCCGCGCGCCCGCGGCCGAGGCCCCGGCGGCGCAGCCCGCCTTCACCCCGGTCC